>NZ_FOST01000001.1:0-1245402 GCF_900114335.1 Bacillus sp. 5mfcol3.1
GAAGGAACAGAAAAACCAGGTGAAGGAACAGAAAAACCAGGTGAAGGAACAGAAAAACCAGGTGAAGGAACAGAAAAACCAGGTGAAGGAACAGAGAAGCCGGGTGAAGGAACAGAGAAGCCAGGTGAAGGAACAGAAAAACCAGGTGAGGGAGTAGAAAAACCTAATTTACCAGAAAAAGGACAAGGTTCTTCTAATAATCAACAACTTCCAGCTACAGGACACAATACGAATTACGTTCCATTCATCGGTTTTATGCTTCTGTTACTAGGAATACGTTTAAGATTCATGGCTAAAAATAGTTAAAAGATGTATAAAAGGCATCAGAGATTATACAATCTCTGATGCCTTTTAAATTAATACAGATAAATATTTTAAGCTTCAATTACGCTAAGCATTCTGTTTATAAATGCAGCTGCGTGTGCACGTTGTGATGGTCCTTTTGGTACGAATTGATTAAATTCATTACCTTTTACAATTCCATATCCATACACTCTTTGTACTTCTTCTTTAGCGTAAATTAAGTTTTGGTCTACGAATGGTAGTTCAACTTGTTTTGCAAAAATACCAGCGTGTTTTAGAGAACGATCAATCATAATAACAGCTTCTTCGCGTGTAATTGTAGTATTTGGATCAAATGTATTATCACCACGTCCGCGGATTATGCCTGCGCTTGCTGCACGATTAATACCGTCTCTTAAAGATGGGTGTACTTGTTCTAAGTCTGTGAACTTAGCGTTTCCACTTGGTAATTGTAAAGCACGAGTAATTAGTGTAGCAAATTCAGCACGCGTTACAAGACGTTCTGGGAAGTACTTGCCGTTCCCTTCTCCTTGCATAATGCCTCTAGCTGCTAATTGACGAATGTCTTGTTCATACCATCCACCTGTAATGTCATCAGTTACGGGATTTTTTTGGTTTTCCTTATAGTATGTTTCAGTTCCTTTTAAGAAAGCATTCCATTGTCCGCGTTGAATCATAAACGCAGGGCAGTTTTTTCCTGACCAAAATTGGTGTTTTTGGACCTTATCTAGAGAAATATTTAAGTCGTTCATTAAATAAGCTGCCAATTTACGGGCATTTTCTACCGCTTTTTCATAGTTTCCATCTTGATTAACGGCAATTTCAATTCCGATAGATTCATAGTTTCCAGTTTTATTTCCAGCATGCCATCCAACTTCATTTACTGGAAGATGTTGATAAATTTCTTTATCATCTACTGTGAAATGCCAAGATGCGGCGCGATCAGCTGTTCCGCGTGCTTGGTTATCTAAGAATTTTGCATGATTTAGAGCATTAGCACCTTTCGCTGTATTAGCCGTTTCGTGAATCGTAATATATTTAGGTACCATCGGGTAGCCAGGGCGAATATCGTCATTTCCTTTTGGGACAATCATTTCTTTAAATGTAACGCCATAAATATTGTTTGTTTGTAGAGCTTCCGGAGCTCTCAATAAACTATTTTTAGCAGTACGACTGTTTTTTAGTAATGAAGCTTTTGTACCTTCAAATGTAGCAGAAGGTGCATAAATCCATTTTGCTGTTTCGTTTATTTGGACTTTAAACCAATTTCCAGCTTGTTCAGTAGGAGTAATGATTTGTGGTTGTAGTTTCCCTTCTTCTTTAAACGATTGGAACGGAAGGACATGTATGGAAGCTTCTTCTTTTACGATTAATTTTTGGTTAGATAGTTTATGAATCTCTTGAACTTCTAAGCTATTATCATTGTTATCTATCCATCCAGCGCCAGTTGGCGTCGTTATGTAGTAAGCATTTCCTTTTTTCTTTGTCGCCGTTACGACTTGTTCTGTAATCTCGATATTCGATTTGTTTTTTAAATCATTCGCGGTATATAATGAATGTTTTTTTGAAGTGTATAGTAGGAATTGGCCAGTAACCTCGATATCTTCTTCATGAGTACTATGCTCATTAACATGCTCCTTAATACTTTTAAAAACTTGATCCTCCGTATATACTTCGGCGGATTTTTCAGCACTCTCTGCAAATGAATAAGTAGGTGCAAGAACAGTTTGTAATGCAAGAGAGAGAGTTAATACACTATAAAATTTCTTTTTCATATTTTTTTTTAACACATTAGATTATAAAATCTAGTGTTAACATTCCTCCTTTATATATTGTATTTTCGCTATGTAACGATTTTTTGTACTAATAAATTTTAACAAGAGAAAATCATGATGTCTATATACATGAGCGATATTCATAAAAAGAATTATTTGAAAAAATGTAAGAGAAACAGGTAAAACCTTCTGTATTGACCTGTAAACGCCCTTCAAGTAAACTAAAGAGAGTTTGCAAATGAAAAGGTGATAATGTGTTAATTTCAATTAAAACGTTACAAGATGATCGTTTTTTACGTCCGCTACAAAATATTGGCGGCTTATTTTTTGAAGATAGTACGATTGGATTTGAACAAGAGGAAGCGAATCTGATCGTTGATATACACATTGAGGATAATGTGAAAGCATCCGCTCGATTAACGGATGTTAGCACAGGAAATGTGTATGAAGAAACATTCTCGAAAGATTTATCTGCTTTCACAGATGAAAAAGAGCGTATGAAGCAAGTGAAGCATGTTGTTTCTTATGTATATCTTTCTGTTCTTCAGCAGTTAACTGGACTTGAACAAAGCTGGGGTATTTTAACGGGAGTACGTCCGACGAAACTTCTTCATAAAATGCTTCAAAATGGTATGTCAAAAGAAGAAGCGCATCAAGAACTTCGTGAAAGTTATTTAATTCATGAAGAGAAAATTGAACTTCTTCAGCGTATTGTTGATTGCCAATTAGCAGTTGTTCCGGATTTATACCGTTTGAAAGAAGAAGTAAGTATTTATATCGGTATTCCGTTCTGCCCAACGAAATGTGCATACTGTACATTCCCGGCTTATGCGATTAATGGACGCCAAGGGTCTGTTGATTCGTTCTTAGGTGGTTTACATTATGAAGTTCGTGAAATTGGTAAGTTTTTAAAAGAAAAAGGTGTGAAAGTTACGACGATTTATTATGGCGGCGGTACACCTACAAGTATTACAGCAGAAGAGATGGATATGCTGTATGAAGAAATGTACGAAGCGTTCCCAGACGTGAAAAATGTACGTGAAGTTACAGTTGAGGCAGGTCGTCCAGATACGATCACGCCAGCAAAGCTAGAAGTGTTAAATAAATGGAACATTGACCGTATTAGTATTAATCCGCAGTCATACCATCAAGAGACACTAAAAGCAATTGGACGTCATCATACTGTAGAAGAAACAATTGAGAAATATCATTTAGCTCGTGAAATGGGAATGAACAATATTAATATGGACTTAATTATTGGTCTTCCTGGTGAAGGGTTAGATATCTTCAAGCATACGTTAGATGAAACAGAAAAGTTAATGCCAGAATCATTAACAGTTCATACGTTATCATTTAAACGTGCTTCTGAAATGACGCAAAACAAACGTAAATATAAAGTAGCAGGTCGCGAAGAAATTACAGCGATGATGCACGAAGCAGAAGAATGGACGCAAAAGCATAATTACGTACCATATTACCTATATCGTCAAAAGAATATTTTAGGTAACTTAGAGAACGTTGGTTATGCAATGCCGACGCAAGAAAGTATTTACAACATTGTCATTATGGAAGAAGTACAATCAATTATCGGACTTGGTTGCGGTGCATCAAGTAAATTTGTTCATCCGAAGACGGGGGCAATTACGCACTTCGCGAATCCGAAAGATCCAAAATCATATAACGATGGCTTCGTAAAATATACAGAAGATAAATTGAAAATTTTAGAAGAGCTATTCGCATAAGAAGAAAGAGGTTGTTCCGAGTCGGAACAACCTCTTTTTATCCTGCAGTAACGGGGGGCCGATTATATCTTGTCAGTTTTTGTCGGTAAGTCGATATATTCGAAAAATCGCCGATATAATTTCATTTACCGTCTAGCGGTACCGTATGTAAAACTATGTCGATAATAATCAGAAAAATTAGTCAAAACATTGAAGGACAATGTCTACTTATAGACGAAATGATAGATTTATGAAAGAGAAAAGGGGGAAATTGTTGGCATGTACATGACGATAGGGAGAATTTTTGATTTATCTGTTGGTAAGTATACGAATAAAGAGGCGTTAGTGGAACCTGAAAAAAATATTCGCTGGACATATAAACAGTGGGATGAACAAATAAATAAAACGGCACACGCTTTATTAGAAGACGGAGTAAGAAAGGGAGATACAGTATCTGTTTACTTATATAACTGCCATGAATTTGTAAACGTTTACTTAGCTTGTGCGAAAATTGGTGCAATTTTTAATCCGATTAACTTTCGCTTAAAGGCGAAAGAAGTATCTTATATTCTTCAGGACGCATCCTCGAAAGTCGTTGTCTTTGAAAAAGCAGTTGAGTCAACTGTTGCTATCATTGAACGAGATTTTCCAAATACATCTTTTTGGTCTATAGAAAACGATAAACCTTCCTATGCAAGTTCCTACCATGAAAAAGTGAATGCAGCATCTTCTGAGAAAGTAAATATCGAAATTGATGAAATGGATTATTGTTCAATGCTTTATACGAGCGGTACGACAGGTCATCCGAAAGGCGTGTTACATCGTCATCGTGAAATGGCTGAGCATAGTATGATTTGTACGTATTTCCTAAAATATAATAGAGATAGCGTTGGGCTTGTTGTTGCGCCTTTATATCACTGTGGTGAATTAAATGCCGGAATCATACCACGCATTCAAGTTGGCGGAAAAAATGTCATTTTGCATCATTTTGATACAGAAACAGTATTACATACGATTCAAGAAGAAAAGATTACGACGTTCTTTGCAGCACCGACGATGTGGAATATGTTGTTGCAAAAAGATTTAACTCAGTATGATTTAACTTCAATGAAAATCGGTATATATGGCGGAGCGGCAATGGCACCGGCGTTAGTGAAGGAATGTAAAGAACGTCTTTATATTGACCTTGTTCAAATATACGGAATGACAGAAATGGGACCAGTTGTGGCGTTTCTCGTAGAGGAGGATCAAATTACGAAAGCTGGTTCAGCAGGCACGCCATGCTTTAGTCATGAAGTTCGTATTGTGAAACCGAACGAGGATGCACCGGCAGAACCAGATGATGTATTACCTCCATATGAAGTAGGAGAAATTATTTTACGCGGCCCAACTATGATGGCTGGCTATCATAATCGCGAAGAGGCAAATAAAAAATCGATGTATAAAGGATGGTATCATTCTGGTGATTTAGGATACTTTGATAAGGATGGTTATTTATTCGTTGCAGATCGTGTTGATGATATGGTAATTAGCGGTGGCGTAAATATTTACCCTCGTGAAATTGAAGATTTCCTTCATAGTCATCCCGGTATATTAGATGTGGCGGTACTTGGTGAGCCAGATGAATTATGGGGAGAGCGTGTTGTAGCAGTTATTGTGAAGAAAGATGAAACAATAACAGAAGCTGATTTAGAAACGTATTGCAAAGAAAGTGACGAATTAGCAGATTATAAGCGTCCACGTCATTATTTATTTGTAGATGAACTTCCACGTAATGCGAGCGGGAAGTTGCAGAAGTTTGTGCTGAGGGAGTCACTGAAAGGTGCGAAAAAATAGAAAATGAAGGATGCCCCATATCTATGGGGTATCCTTCATTTTTCTGTATTAAACAGAAGAAACAATATCTTTTTCAATTCTCATTTCTTCTTGGTGAAGGTTAATTAGCGCATTTGAAATAAGGTGGAAAAACAAAATGGATGTAATGTCCAAAAAGAAAAGACACCTTAAGGTGCCTCTCTCCGACTTGAACCATTTCATTTCATACGAATCGGAATCTATCCGTATTACCATTACCCCTTTGTTATGAGTGTAAACACACACTATAAAGCAGAATCGTCTATATACACTAGATTGTTAGTTCACAAAAGACAAGAGATTTGAGATCAATATCGAAGTGACGCCACATCCCCTATAATAATTGATATGTTACGCCTTTTAAAAGAATCTGCTTTATAGAACGTGCCCACAAGTTATATTTTACTACATGTAATATTCATTTAGTGTATTTTTGATGAATATGTATAATTACATAAACTGTATGAAAAAAAGAGAGTATACTCTGATGTTGTGTAATAAAGATAAAGCCCGCCTACGGAATAGGGGGCTTTTCTTACTTTTTATAAATATTTATTCCAATTATATTATCAGATGAGTCTAAACGAATATAAACGTCAGCTGATAAAAGGTGTGCATTATATATTCTTTGTTTATATGTTGATATCTCGAAGCGTTTTCCATTTAATTCACATTCTAGAATAATCATATCGCCATGTTCTTTCCAATTTATTAATTTAGCAGTTGTATTCATATAAACCTCCTCTGAATCATTTTATGAAAATTAGTAGAGATAGTGTGAGAAAGGAGTTTATATAACAAAAAAAGACACCTTAAGTGTCTTCTTTGATTACTATAAAAGTCGTTGAATGAAATAGGTTTCTATTTTTATTTGCGTGAAAAGCCTTCTTCATCAAGGTATTCCGCAGCTTCTGGATAAGAGTTGAATGTACCGTCTAAGTTTACACCAGCGTACACGTTCCACATGTCATCCTCTGAAATAAGAGTAAGAATATGACCATCTTCGTTCTGCCATTCTTCTTCTTTCGCAGGTTCTACAGGTGCTACTACCTCTTCTTGTGATAGAAGGTCAATTGATTTTTCAATTACTGAACGTAACTCCTCTGCTGAAAACTCACGGATGTTAACCATACCTTTATCATCTGTTTTATAACCTTTAATACCGCTTGCATATACAAATCCATTTCCATTTGGGTGTAAATGAAATACAACGTTCTTTTTATCTAAACGACTTTCTTCAAAGTGGAAGTTTACACGTTTTAATGATACGTTCTTTCTTTCTAGTTCTGGGAAAGATTCAATAATCGATAATTTTTCTTCAAAAGTTAGCATAGTGCCTCCAAGTATATAGTAAAAGATTTAATTTGTTCATTATAGCATAGTTGCAATTGTTTCCAAAGATAAGGGGAAAACTTTTCGTTGAATACGTTTACGTCACGAGAATGTAAAAAGTGAGCTAACGAATGTATCTTTTTAGGTGTACAATGGAACATGGACTTTATACAAAGGTGGTTTTTTTATGTTTCAAAAAATAGCAAAGGAATGTTTAGCAGGATTTACTGTTGCGATTGTTGCGTTACCACTTGCGATTGCGTTTGGTATTGCTGCGACAGGAACGTCTGAGGGAGCGCTTGTTGGATTGTATGGTGCAATTTTTGCAGGTTTATTCGCAGCGTTATTTGGGGGGACACCTGGGCAAGTAACAGGGCCAACTGGACCGATTACCGTTATTGCAACAGGAGTTATTGCGACGCACGGGTTAGAGGCAAGTTTTATTGCCTTTATGATGGCAGGATTATTTCAAATTTTATTCGGTGTATGTAAGCTCGGTTCTTACGTTCGATATATTCCGTATCCTGTCGTTTCAGGATTTATGAATGGTATTGCATTAATCATTATTTTAGGCGAAATAAAGCACGTACAAAATAGTTTTCTACTTGTTGTGTTAACGATTATTGTAATGATTGTTTCTGGCAAATGGATTAAGGCGATTCCGTCTAGTTTAGTAGCACTGGTCGGTGTGACAGCTTTGCTTCCTTTATTTTCTTCTCTACTCGAAGGACTTACAGTAAAGTTACCGATTATCGGAAATCTTTCACTAAATAAAGTAATTGAAAAGATTGGAACTATTCCAGAAGCGATACCTACGCTTCATATTCCATCTTTAAGTGGAACAGGAATAGCAGCACTTATTTTACCAGCGCTTAGTATTGCTTTGTTAGGGTCGATTGACTCGTTGTTAACATCGGTCGTAATGGATAATGTGACAGGTACACGTCATAAAAGTAATAAAGAGCTCGTTGGACAAGGTATCGGTAATATGATGAGCGGATTGTTTGGCGGATTAGCAGGTGCAGGTGCGACTGTAAGGTCTATCGTGAATATAAGAAGTGGCGGTAAAACGGCACTTTCGGCATGTATGCATAGTGTTATCTTATTTATTTTTATTATGGGTCTTGGTTCGGTCGTACAATATATTCCACTTGCTGTATTATCAGGTATTTTAATTTTAACTGGTATTGGAATGTTCGATTGGGGAAGCATGAAAAAGATGCATGTCGCTCCTAAAGGTGATGTCGTTGTTATGCTCGTAACGATGATTGTAACGGTGAAGTTCGATTTAATGATTGCTGTTGCCTTCGGTATTATTCTTTCGTTCATCATATATATGGTGAAATGTAAAGAACGTAAAACTTCTATCGTAAAAGAAAGAGAAGAAACGTACACAATTCAAGGGCCGCTCTCTTTCCTATCAGTAGATCGTATTTTCTCTACTTTACAAGATGTGAAGTCACCGGTTGTTTTACGTATGAAAGATGTGCGTTATATGGATGTATCAGGAGCTATGGCATTATTAAATTTTGTTGAGCAATCAAATAAAGTAGGAGCAAGTGTAAAGCTTGAGCAAGTACATCCGAGTATTGAAAAAACAATCGCAGTAATGGCAAGCGATGAACAGAAAGAGCAATTGAAAATCTTAAGTGTTTAGATGGTAATTAGAATATCTCACAATCTTACATACATTATAATGTAGAGTTGTGGGATATTCTTATAATGTTTTTAGTAATATGTACCGCAGTGATAGAGAAGAGCTCTTTTTGAGTAACGAAAACAGTTATAATGTGCACATATAATGGAAGGAATTAGAAATTAGAGTGTGAAGAGATAGGCGTGAATTGGTTCTCTTTTCTATTTTGTAAAAAAAACCAAGTATTCAACCTATAATAAATTTGTTATGATAACCAATGGGATAAAGTGAATCCCTATCGTTTAAAACAATATGTTTGAGAGTATATGTATAAAAGAAAAGAGAAAAAATATGAATAAAACATTTGTAAAAGGAGCAGCGATTTTAACAATTACAACTTTTTTGTCAAAATTGCTTGGTAGTTTTTTTCAAATTCCATTACAAAATATTGCAGGAGATGAAGTGCTCGGTATTTTCCGTCTTGTTTTTCCTGTATATATGATTGCTCTTACATTATCGGTAGCCGGAGTTCCACTTGCAATTTCGAAACTAATTGCAGAGTTGAACGAAAAAAATAAGCAAAAGGAAATTGCGAAATTATTTACATCAGCGTCAATTATAGGAATAGCATTTGGCGTTTTCGGCTGTTTAGTCATTGTATTATTTTCTATTGAAATTGCAAATATGCTTGGTGGACAAGAAACTAGAATGCCGTTGCTTATTACTTCATTAGCATTACTCATTGCTCCATACATGGCAGTTTATAGAGGGTATTTTCAAGGTTTCGGTGATATGAAACCAACAGGGGTATCACAGGTCATTGAGCAATTTGTACGTGTGTTTTTTATGTTAATAATTGCTTACATACTAGTATCATGGGATAAGAGTAATACTGTTATTACTAGTGGTGCGATGGTTGGCTCTTTTCTTGGAGTCATTAGTTCCCTTATATATTTGCGTATAAAATATAATAGAAGTCCATACTACAATAAAAGCAATTCCTATTCACTCCGAGATTTAAGAGAAAACGGCAAAAAGATATTGCGGGTATCGATCCCAATCGCTATCGGAGCTTTATCAATGCCACTTTTAAATTTAGTAGACTCGCTTACAATACCGCATGTATTACAAGGATCATCAACAGAAATTCAAGAACAATTTGGAATATACAGTCGCGGTTTTGCATTCACGCAAATAATTGTTATTTTTGCAAGTGCAATTGTATTTCCGTTAATACCACTCTTAACTTCCGCATTGGTCAAAAGAGATATAAATTTGGCGACAATAACAATTCAAAATACAAATCGACTAGCGCATGTTTTGACAGCACCGTTAACAATATGGTTGATGGCATTAACAGTACCGTTAAATGTCGGATTGTTCACAGACGTAAAAGGCAGTAGTATGTTAACAGTTATGATTGGCAGTTCGTATTTTACTGCGGTTATGGTATTATCAATAGGTGTTTTACAGGGCATTAATCGTTCTGCACAAGCTGCATGGATTGTTATTGGTGCGAGTTGTGTGAAAGTCGTGTTAAACATAATGTTCGTGCAGAAGTTTGGCATAGATGGAGCGGCGTATAGTACATTCATTACTTACGTATTGATTTGTATTGTAAATCATTTGTATATTCGAAGCTATATTGCCTATTCTATTCATTTAAAAAGCTTTTTTGGTGTGCTAGCAATAGCATCTATTTTAGGACTAGGATTGTATGAACTATTTAATGTGATAGATGTTACATCTTCAAGAATTATGACGTTATTATTCAGTGGTATAGCATTAAGTATTACAACCATTTTGTATGGTGTATGTGCTTTGAAATTAAAATGGATATCAATAAAAAAAATACCATTTTTGAAAAGATAAATATAGAAAATTAATTTTTTATTAAAATTCATATGAGCTGATAAAGAGGAAACTATGTAGGGTATTAAGTGTTTAGGTAAGGAATGGGTACCAGTTTATGTTAGATGAAATAAACGGTTACCTAGTTTTGGAGGAGATTTAGGGTGCGTTTAGTCTTATCAGGATATTATGGTTTTTATAATGTTGGAGACGAGGCGATTCTACAATCAATTATTGAATCGTTAAGTAAAGAGAACCCGGATATAGAACTAGTAGTACTATCAAATGATTCTAAATATACAAAGGAAATGTATGGTGTAGAATCGGTAGATCGCTGGGATATAAAAGCTGTTTATCATGCGATCAAAAACAGTGATGGAGTTATTAGTGGTGGCGGGAGCCTTCTTCAAGATCAGACAAGTACGAAGAGTATTCTATATTATACGGGTATTATGGGACTCGCTCGATTATTAAAAAAGCCGTATTATATTTATTCACAAGGAATAGGTCCAATTACAAAAGGATATAATCGTCTATTAGTAAAATGGAACTTGTCAAAAGCTTCCTATGTATCAGTTCGAGATGAGGATTCGTTTTTATATTTAAAAGGACTTGGCATAAAAAACGATATTGAAATTGTTCCAGACCCTGTTTTAACATGGAAACGGACAAAACAATCGGATTGGTTGCAAAAGCATTCGATACATGGAAAAGTAATCGCGGTTAGTGTGCGTTATTGGAATGCAAAAGAAGATTATATAAAAAAATTAGCTGCGGCATTAAAAAAATTAAAGCAAGAAGGATATCAAATTCTATTTGTTCCAATGCATGAGCCATTTGATCAAAAAGCTTCGCGTGAAGTAGTAGACTTAATGGGAGAAGAGACGTATATGCTTCCATATAAAATGGATATCGACGAGAAAATATTCATTTTATCACAATGTTCATTACTAATTGGTATGCGTCTTCATGCACTAGTTTTTTCTGCTGTAGCCAAAACTCCAATGGTCGGGATTTCATACGATCCGAAAATTGATTCGTTTTTAAGTCAAGTGAATCAGCCAGTTATAGGAAGTGTGGATGGCGAATGGAGTGCTGAATATTTATATGAAATTGCGAAAAAGCAATTAATGCAACAAGGAACTGTGCAGCAAGAGTTACAATTGACAATAGATGAGCTTCGGTTGCAAGGCAAACAGGCAACAAAGAAACTCATTGATCATATGGAAAAAGGCACTTTATTAAAAAAGTAAAGTGTCTTTTATTTTGTTTTGAATGTAATGAAAATTCTAATTAAAAAACGTTTTATTTTAATTCCTATTTATTATGCTAAAATGATTGTGAGTATTATATAATCAAATTTGTGATAATAAATTCGTAGATTACGAGGAGGATAACCTTGAAGACTTTTTCAAAAGGTATAACAGCAGTGGCATTAACGGGATCATTACTTTTAACTCCTATTTCAAGTTATGCGGCAAATGATGATATTACAGGACATATGTTTGAGACGCATATGCGCTCACTTATTACTAAAGGAGTTTTAATGGGGTATGGAGACAATGTATATGCGCCTGATAAATTAGTAACAAGAGCAGAGTTTGCTACATTCATAGCAAGGGCTTTAAATTTACCGAAAGCTGATTCGAATTTCGAGGATGTGCCGAAGACTTACGGTTTATATGATGGTGTAAGTAGAGCATATGGAGCGAAAATTATTAATGGTCGTACGAACGAGACATTCTCACCAAATGATGTGATTACACGTGAAGAAATGTCGATAATGGTAAAGCGAGCGTTAGACTATAAAAATATTAAAGTAGCTGTAAGTCCGCTTACCTTTACTGATAAAGATAGTATTAACTATAAAGAGCATGTGCAAGTTATGGTGGCTACTCAAATTATTAAAGGGTATCCAGAAGATAATACATTTAGACCACATTTATCAGCTACAAGAGGGATGGCTTCAGCTATGTTGGATCGTATGCTTCAGACGATTGAAAAAAACGGAAATAGCAATCCTGTAGAAACTAAGAAATATGTTGTGACAAATGTAAGAGAAAACGGAACAGAGCAAGAAGTAGAGCGCTATAATACGTATAAAGAAGCGGTTACGGCTGCTCAAAATAAAGGTATGAATGCGGTAAAATACGAGAACGAATTTTTATGGATTAAAGATGGTTTTGCAAGTGCGAAAAGAATAACTGGGCAAAACATCATTAATATTTATGATGAGAATTTGTCAACAGTATATACGTATATTCAGTATGGAACAGAATTGAAAGTGTTAGAAGTTGGCGAAGATCGTGTGAAAGTTCAACTTTCTGGTTTGACAGGTTATGTGAAGAAGAATGAAATCACTTTAATTCCTACAAATGAAATGAAACAGTCGTCTTATTATGTGAAATCAGATGGATATTTATACCATAAATATTATACATATAATACAAGTTCACCTGGATATACAGAATTTAGATATGGTGTGGCACCTTCTTTCATGAAGCAAGGACAGCAAATGTATAGTGTAGATGGAAAGACATTCGGAGACGAAACTTTCTATCAATATTTCAATTATTTATCATTACGTTCGAAAACAGATTATACAGCTGAACAACTAGATAGTTATGTGAAATCGATTAAGCCAGACTCTCCATTAATTGGTTTAGGAAAGAAATTTAAAGAAGTAGAAAGCAAGTATAATGTAAATGCATTATTCTTATATTCATTAGCAATTCATGAAAGTTATTATGGAACAAGCGCTCTTGCAAAAGACAAAAATAATTTATTTGGTTTAAAAGCAACAGACGATAGTCCATATGGCAACGGAGAAGCATTCAATTCAAAAGAAGATTGTATTGAACATGCAGCACAATTATACATGAATGAAGGATATTTAAATCCAGGACATTGGCGTTATACAGCAACATATACAGGTGATAAAGCTGCTGGTTTAAATGCGAAATATGCATCTGATGCGAACTGGGGTAAAAAAGTAGCGGGGCATATGAACCGTTTTGATTCTTATTTAGGTAAAAAAGAATACAACAAGTACAAACTTGCACGTGTGATGAATAACGTGGAAGTGAAAAAGAATCCTAGTATATCAAATGAGCGACTGTATCGTTTAAATACAAATGTAGTTGTTACAGTTACTGGTGAAGAAATAATAAATGGAAAAGCGTGGGTTAAAGTTATTTCAGATAATCCTACTGTAACAGAAGCGTATATTGCAAAAGAAAGCTTAGAATACGTAAAACATTAATTAAATAAAAAAGAAGGTGCTACTGACATTTCGTAGCACCTTCTTTTTTATTCAATTTCAAAATCAACAATGATATAAGCGAGAATAACAACGAAGAAAATACTAACGGCTGGCGCTGTTAATACGTGGCCAGACATAAAGCCAATGCCAAGTGATAGAATGAGTGTGCTCGCTAATAGCATATACTTTACGGTCATGATTTTCTTAAAGTTTGTGATCATGCGGATGAATAATTTAATACCAAAGTATAGAAGCGGTATTAAGTAAATAAGGAAACCGACAATTCCAAAGGCGAAAAATAGGTCATGGAAGTCCATTTCAATTAATTTAATTTTATCTGTGTAGTTACCAGCGTAACCCATTCCGAATAGTTTTTGTGAAAGCGGTGCGTCTTTATAGTACTGTTTGTATGTTTTTAAGAATTTGTCGCGATCACTGTAAATCAAACTTTTCATTTCAGAATCTGTAAGTTCACCTTTTGCATGTTTTTTTGTATCTTCTGGATCTTCTTTAATTACTTTTCCTTCTTTTCGATCTTTTTCTTCTTGTACTGATTTTTTGTATTCATATATTTGCATGTGAATGCCCATATTTTTTGCGATAGGAGTATGCGGTGTAAGAACAATTAAACCTCCTAGTATAACTGCGGCAACAACGGTATTTACAATATGTGTGAATCCTTTTCTTTCTTTTTTACGATTTATCATGTACTCAATGAATGAGAAGAAAAGTGCTACGCCTAATGTAATCACAATTGCGCCATATCCGACTTTCGTTCCGACCATAATACTTGCATACATCGCAAGTATTGTTGGAATCCAGTAATATATTTTCGAGAAAGAAGTTGTTTTATGAATCGAATATAAGACAATGATTGGGAACATAATGGCGAAAAGAGAACTTAAATCATTTCCAGCGAAGAACCAACCTCTTGAACCGATTTTTGAATGAGGATAGCTTGGGAAATCCGTTCCAGTTTGCATTGCGACAATCATTGTGATGCTTAAAATTAAAGTTGCATATAAGAAATATGTAATGATTTTATGAAATACATACTCTTTATTTTTTAGCTCTTTAAAGGCGATAATATATCCAAACAGTAGCACAATTGGATATACGCTCTTTAAGATGAATTTAACTTCTTCTCCAAATGAAACTGGAGATTTAACCATCATATTATTTACAAGACCGATTGCGAGTGCGATTCCGAGTAAACATAAATAGAGGATGTACTTTTTCGCATCTTGTTGTTTGTGATGAAGAAGTAGGTATCCTAATGCAAGAAGCATAAAGGCGAAACGGACTACAACTCCAACTGTTGCGCTCATGTGTAATATATAGATTGAAAAAGATGTTAATAAATCTAAAATTGGTTGAAACACAATGAATAGCAATAGGAAATGTGGGAAGTAGTTATCCGTTTGTTTCAACTTAGTAACCATATGTTCCTCCAGTTCTTCATTCCTTTATTACAACACCCAAAAGATGGGTATAAAGCCTTTTTTACATAGTAAGGCGAATGAATTTCAATATTTGTTTTTTTATCAAACTTAAGAATACACCATTTCATTGTAATGGTAAATAGATGAAAAGCATGGATAAACCGACTTTAATTTCTATATTTTTCAACGGAATTGTATGTTTTATACGGTATATGTACAAATTGCGAGATTATTAGACAGAAAATTGAGAAAAAAGAAGGATTTTTCAATGGTTCTCTATAATTATATAAGTATAATCTTTATGGAGAAAAGAGGGGTATATATAATGGAAATAACAAGTAAAACAGAATCTGTCGTTGTGAAATATGAAGGCCACGTTGCAACAGTTATGGTCAATCGCCCAGAGGTGTTAAATGCGTTAGATGAGCCGACATTAAAAGAGTTATTACAAAAGTTGAAAGAAGTAGCGGAAAGTTCTGCGCATATCGTTGTGTTATGCGGGAACGGCCGTGGTTTTTCTGCGGGTGGGGATATTAAATCGATGCTTTCAAGTAATGATGAAAGTAAGTTTGATGGCATTATGAATACTATTTCTGAAGTTGTCGTGACGTTATATACGATGCCAAAGCTTGTTATTAGTGCAATTCATGGACCAACTGCAGGTCTTGGGTTAAGTATTGCGTTAACAGCTGATTATGTAATGGCGGATATATCATCTGTTATTGCGATGAACTTTATTGGAATCGCTTTAATTCCAGATGGAGGCGGTCATTTCTTCCTTCAAAAGCGCGTCGGTGAAAATATGACGAAGCAAATTATTTGGGAAGGTAAGAAATTATCAGCGACAGAAGCGCTTGATATCGGCTTAATTGATGAAGTAATCGGCGAAGATTTCCAAACGGCTGTGAAGCAAAAAATTAATGAATGGTCACAAAAACCGATTAAAGCAATGATTCAAACGAAGCAAATTTTATGTGAAGTAAATCGCTCTAATTTAGAGCAAACATTGCAATTAGAGAAGCGTGGTCAATATGCAATGAGACAAACAGCGGATCATAAAGAAGGAATTGCTGCGTTTTTAGAGAAACGTTTACCAGCATTTAAAGGGGAATAAAGTTTGTCCATTCCTCACTGATTATTAGCTCGTTAATTCGGGATAAAGAGGAGAAAGTGCTAACACATTTTAGTATAATTGTGTTAGCACTTTTTTTAAGGAGTAATACATGAAGAAAATAATCGGTGTTATCACTATTATTTTGCTTACATATTCTGCTTTGAATAGTACACCATCTTTGGCAGTTCGGACTGCGTTATTTTTTGAGGGACATCCAAGTGTTGCATTTTCTGACGGGATGACGAAAGAAAAAGATGTGAAAAAAGAAGCGATTCCAGATGAGTATCAAACTCTATATGGTAAGGACGAAGACTTAGAGCACTATTTCTTTCCACATGTAAGAGCACATGGATCAGGAATTGATATGTTAAGTGCGTGCGTGAAGAAAAAATGGTTTTTCTATAAAGCAGAGCTCGGATGTTATTAAATATAGGAGGATGAATGATGTCAGCATATAACAAGTTAGTAAGAGATCGTGTTCCAGAGAAGATTTTAATGTCTGGAAAAACGTATACAGCACAAAAATTAACAGGTCAAGCATACATACAAGCTTTAGCGAAAATTGGAACAGAAGAAATTCGTGAATTTGCTTCTATGAAAGAACGCGAACATGCGCTAGATTCTCTTGCGGATGCGCTAGAGGTTATCATTTCATTAGCACGTGCAGAAGGTGCATCGATTGAAGATGTGGAACGCCTTCGTAAGAAAAAAGAAGTAGAGCGCGGTGGATTTGAAAGAGGTATTTATTTATTAGACGTTTCAGAAGAATAGTTTTATAGGAAAAGCATAGCGTTAATGAGTAACGCTATGCTTTTTTGTTGCAATGAAGCTAATAATGAAGAAGCTAGCTGTTAATATCCAGCCGATTGTAATAGAAGTAGTAGTATGAATGGCATAAGAGATTTGTAAACAAAATAATGATGCTAAAAACCAAATGAGTGCAATGTGTATATATTTTTTTGATATATTCATATTTCAGGACTCCTTTTTGTATACTAAAAAGAATTTTAATACAATTTAGAAAATTAAGCTATATAAGTAGAGGTTTTCTGGCGGATTTTGTATACTGAATAGTAGAGAAAATGAGGAGGAAACGACAATGGCACATCATACGAAAGAAACGATGGAACTGATTAAGGAGCTTGTCTCTATTCCGAGTCCATCTGGAAATACAGCAAAAATTATTAATTTCATTGAAAACTATGTCAGTGAGTGGAACGTAGAAACGAAGCGTAACAATAAAGGCGCTCTTATTTTAACGGTAAAAGGGAAGAATGATGCGCAGCACCGCTTATTAACGGCACACGTTGATACGTTAGGTGCGATGGTGAAAGAAATTAAGCCTGATGGTCGCCTGAGTCTTTCTATGATTGGTGGATTTCGCTGGAACTCTGTAGAAGGAGAATATTGCGAAATTGAAACATCAAGTGGCAAGACGTATACAGGAACGATTTTAATGCATCAAACATCTGTACATGTATATAAAGATGCAGGTGAAGCAAAACGCGATGAGAAAAATATTGAAGTTCGTATTGATGAGCGCGTATTTTCAGCTGATGAAGTACGCGAATTAGGAATTGAAGTAGGAGACTTCGTGTCATTTGATCCGCGCGTTCAAATTACAGAGAGTGGATACATAAAATCACGTCATTTAGATGACAAAGTAAGTGTTGCGATTTTATTAAAATTAATTAAAAGATTACAAGATGAAAACGTAACATTACCATATACGACGCATTTCTTAATTTCTAATAATGAAGAGATTGGATACGGTGGTAATTCTAATATTCCAGAAGAAACTGTTGAATACTTAGCAGTTGATATGGGAGCGTTAGGTGATGGACAAACATCTGATGAATATACAGTATCTATTTGTGCAAAAGACTCTAGCGGCCCGTATCATTACGCACTGCGTAAACATTTAGTAGAGCTTGCGAAAACGAATCATATTGAATATAAAGTAGATATCTATCCATACTACGGATCTGATGCATCAGCTGCGATTCGCGCGGGATTTGATGTGAAACATGCTTTAATTGGAGCGGGTATTGATTCTTCTCACGCATTTGAACGTACACATGAAAGTTCTATTGCGCATACAGAAGCATTAGTGTATGCATATGTAATGTCTAATTTAATTGAAGAATAATTTCATAGATAATAGAGAGCTGATTAAAAATATTATTTTTAATCAGCTGTTTATTTGGCGAAGCGATTAGGAGACATGTCCTAATCGTTTTTTTATCCCGCTATTTGTGGGTTGATTAAAATTTTATTTTATATACATTCATTATAAGTTATATATATGCGATTTTTGTTATACGGCCGGAAACGTATTTACTATAGATATATAATGTTATACACTATGAAAGGAATTAATTAATAGTTAATATTTTTTAGTTAGCTTGAATAAAAAAATTGTATGAATATGAAGTTTTGAGAGGAGATTTATTTTTCATGAAGTACAAAGCAATAGCCGCAGGTTTATTAGCAGCAAATTTACTAGCACATCCAATTAGTAGTTTAGCAGAAACGAAGAAATTTCCTGATGTTTCAGATAGTGCGTGGTCGAAAGACGCAATTTATTATTTAGTAGAGAGAAATGTAATTAACGGTATGCCAGATGGTAACTTTATGCCATACGGAAATTTAACACGTGCCCAGGCAGCAAAGATTATCGCAACAGCAATTGGTGCTAAAGTAGATCCGAATGCAAAGCCATCTTATAATGATGCAAAAAATAATTGGGCAGCTTCATTTATTGCAGCTATGGAAAAAGAGAATATTATTAAAGGGCGAGAACCAGGAGTATTTGATCCTGAAGGAAAAGTAACTCGTGCTGAAATGGCAGCTATGCTTGTAAGAGCATATAATCTGAAAAGCAAAGTAACAGGACCAGTTCCTACAAAATTCGCTGATTTAGAGAATCATTGGGGTAAAGAAGAAGTTAATATTTTAGTAGAATTAAAACTTTCTTTAGGTACAGAGAATGGCTGGAAACCGAATGATTCTATTACGCGTGAACAAGCAGCTCAGCTTACTGCGCAAACAGATAAATTTAGCAAGAATAGTGATCGTCCAGTAGAAACAAAGAAAATGTACATAGATAGAAAATTCATTACATATCACGCACCATCATTAAGTTCTGGGATTAGTGCAAATCAGCATAATCCACAAACGGTAGAAATTAAAGAAGAACGAGATGGATGGATCAAAATTGCAACAAGTAACGGTGATAAATGGACACCTTTAGTAGAGAAAACAGAAGTTATTAATGAAGGATTCACTACTTATGCAGAAGCTTCTTCTTCGTCAAAAGTAATGGGAACACATAACGCACAGCAAGTAACTGTTATTGAAGAGAATGGCAGCTGGATTCGTATCCGCATGGGCGCTGGTTTCCAATGGGTTAATAAAAATCAATTAAATCCAGTGAAGCAAGGTAACTTCTTAGAAGGAAAAGCGATTATCATTGATCCAGGTCATGGTGGAGTTGATCCAGGGCATTCTGGTGTGAAAATGGATGAAAGTGCTATTGTATTAGATACATCTTTACGTGTACAAAAACTATTTGAACAAAAGACACCATTTACTGTTTTATTAACACGTAATGATGATACGCGTCCGGGAAATACTCCTGGTGAATCTTTGAAAAAACGTGTAGAATTTGCACAAGAAAATAAAGGTGATATTTTCGTAAGTATTCATGCAAACGGGTTTAATGAACAAGTAGAAGGAACAGAAACGTTCTACTACAGATCGGCAACAAATCCAAATTCAGAAGAAAGCCGTGTACTAGCAGAAAAAGTACAAAAACGTTTAGTACAAGCACTTCAATCAAATGATAGAGGTGTAAAGACAGAAAACTTCTATGTAGTGAAATACAATACAATGCCTGCTATTTTAGCTGAACTAGGTTTCATCGATGCTAAAGGTGAAGGTGAAAAACTAGCTACTGAAGAATGGAGACAACGTGCAGCGGAAGCTATTTATCAAGGTATTTTAGATTACTATGAAGAAATGGGTAACAACGTGTCTTCTTTCCGTTAATAAATAATAAGAGATTGCCATTGGCAGTCTCTTTTATTTATTAACGTTTCTCTTTATTTCCGGCATATGATATCATTTAATTTTATATACAAAAAAGTATTTGAGTAATTGTAATCATAACAATTTTAAACGATAGAGGATGATAATAGATTGAATAATCATAGTAAAACACCTGCCTGTATATATACGTATGCATTTCGTGAGGAGGAGCGTGCTTTATGTTACTTGGAAATGCGCTCGTTCTTTGGAATGGAGTCGCACGTTAATATTTTAAAAAGTGATGTAAAAATTGACCCGAGTAGAAGTGCGTTTATGAAAGAGCGCGTTGAGGTTATGTATGAAGGGGACGACTTAGAAAGCATTTTAAAACAAGTGGAACAAATTGATTTAGCGGGGGCGTCGTTTAAAGTTATCTTCGTTAAAATCAATGACCTCGTTGGAGAAAATAAAATTGAATATGGAGAAAGACGTCTTATTGAACGAGACCTTGGCATGCATATTGAAGGAGAAGCGGATGTTCGTAATCCAGAGCGTGTATTCGGGATTGTTCCTCTTGGAGGACGCTGGTACTTCGGGCACTATGTAGAAAGCGAACCAGTTTGGTATCATCACATAAAAAAACCGCATAGTTATTCGACATCACTTAGCACACGTGTTGCGAGATCAGTTGCAAATATCGCTGTACCAAATCCAGAGGGAGTACGAGCAATTGACCCGTGCTGCGGTATTGGAACAGTAGTAGTAGAAGCACTTTCTATGGGGATTAACATCGTTGGTAGAGATATAAATCCACTTGTAGTTCTTGGAACAAGAAAAAATATCGCACATTTCGGATTTGAAGGAACAGTAACAAAAGGACCAATCGAGGAAATTACTGAGAACTACGACGTTGCCATTATCGATATGCCGTACGATCTATTTACGCACGCCACACCAGAAGATCAACTATCAATTCTCTCAAGTGCACGCCGCATCGCGAAAAAAGTAGTCGTTGTAACGATGGAGACAATGGACGACATGATCCATGAAGCAGGATTTGAAATTACAGATCGCTGTATTACAAGAAAAGGATCATTTACTAGACAAATTCTTGTTTGTGAATAGAAAGAGAAAGGTCACCCGTTTGGGTGACCTTTTTCTATTGTAGTTTGATGTGTGATTGGTTGGTGGTGTAGATAGATGAATTAGCGGAATTTGTCGGTAAGTCGATATTCCATGGCAAATCGCCGATATATTGTGTTGAATCGCTAATATATTCCGAGAATCGTCGATATCGTTACATTAGAATGTTACTGTTCTTTTAATTTTTCTTGTTGTGCGATTAATAAATTGCGTAATATGTGTCCGCGGTAACTTTCTAGTTTTCGTCCTTCATGATAGCGCACACCTAATTTTTTTAGTTCAGCTACGTACCAGCCCTTTGTTCCGTAATACATGGGATCACTTCCTTTTTGCTTTTGAACAGTATATGTTGGGGGACGAAGTAACTTTACATTGAAAATAATAATGGTAAAAGGAATCCTACATGTGTGTACGAGAGGAATTGCAAAGTTATCGAGGTGTTTTATAACGTAACATCCAAGCCGTGTATAAAAAAGTAGACAGTTGTATATGAATTTGTTGAAAAAAGAATACACATTACTGAGGGGATTTGAAAAAAGTAATGCTATACGATTTGGCATGATACTTGCGTTGGAAATAGTATTAACGTATAGGGGAGAGATAGAAATGAAGGTTAGTAAAATATATACAACGATTGATGCGCACGTAGCTGGGGAGCCGCTTCGAATTATTACGGGCGGCGTGCCAGAAATAAAAGGGGAAACGCAGCTGGAAAGACGCGCATACTGTATGGAACATTTGGATTACCTTCGTGAAATTCTGATGTATGAACCGAGAGGGCATCACGGAATGTACGGTTGTATCATTACACCGCCAGCAAGTGCCCACGCTGATTTTGGTGTTTTATTTATGCACAATGAAGGATGGAGTACGATGTGTGGTCATGGCATTATTGCTGTCATTACAGTTGGAATTGAAACAGGCATGTTTGAAGTAAAGGGTGAAAAACAAAAGTTCATTATTGATAGCCCAGCCGGAGAAGTTATTGCGTATGCAAAATATAACGGGAGTGAAGTAGAATCTGTATCATTTGAAAATGTTCCTTCATTTGTATACAAAAAAGACGTTCCTATTAAAATAGATAACTATGAATTTCAAGTAGATATCGCGTTTGGAGGAGCATTTTACGTTGTTGTAGACTGTAAAGAATTTGGTTTGAAAGTTGATTTTAAAGACTTGCCCGCTATTCAAACGTGGGGCGGTAAAATTAAACATTATATAGAGAGCAAAATGGAAGTGAAACATCCACTTGAAGAAGGATTGAAAGGAATATACGGCGTTATCTTTTCAGATGAACCGAAAGACAAAGGTGCTACGCTACGAAATGTAACGATTTTTGCTGATGGGCAAGTAGACCGTTCTCCTTGCGGTACAGGAACTTCAGCGAGAATCGCAACTCTTTTTGAAAAAGCTACCTTGCAAAAAGGAGAAGTATTCATCCATGAATGCATTACTGATGGGAAATTCCAGGGAGAAGTATTATCCGTAACAGCGGTAGGTACATATGAAGCTGTCGTTCCGAAAGTAACGGGGAATGCATTTATTACAGGGTTTCATCAGTTCGTTGTAGATCCGAGAGATGATTTGAAACGGGGATTTTTGTTAGGATAGAAGGAGGAGGTGGAAAGATATGCTAGTTATAAGCGCGAACGAACAAAGAAACTTAGTAAATATGAATGAAGTTATTGAATACGCGGCGCTTGCTTTAAAAGAATTTTCCGCAGAAAGAACGATTACACCAATAAGAGGTTCGTTACCATTTGCGAACGAGCAAAATACGGCATTAATTATGCCTTCAGTAGCGGAAGGGCTTGAGGCACTTGGAGTAAAAATAGTAACGGTAGTCCCGCAAAATAAACAGATAGGAAAGAAAACGATCAATGGGATTGTGATGCTATCAGACTTTCAAACGGGAGAACCGCTCGCACTTTTAGAAGGATCGTACTTAACGATGATCCGAACAGGCGCCTTATCAGGAGTAGCGACAAAATATTTAGCTCGTCATAACGCAAAAACTTTATGCATTATCGGCACGGGAGAACAAGCGAAAGGAATTGCTGAAGCAATATTTGCGGTTAGAGATATCAAAAAGGTCATTTTATACAATCGAACAGAAGAAAAAGCGTATGCATTTGCGCAATATATACAAGAGAAATTAGGCAAACCAGCTTACGTTTACAAGGATCCAAATGAAGCGATACGTGAAGCAGACATCATCGTCACAACTACGAATGCATCCACACCAGTCTTCTCAGAAACACTACAAAAAGGCGTCCACGTAAACGCCGTCGGCTCATTCAGACCGAGCATGCAAGAACTACCATCTCACGCCATCACAAGCGCAAACAAAGTAGTAGTTGAATCAAAAGAAGCAGCACTAGACGAAACAGGAGACCTTCAAGTTCCGATAAAAGAAGGTCTATTCAAAGCAAACGCCATTCACGCTGAACTTGGTCAAATTATAAGCAAAGAAAAAGCTGGACGCGAAAATGATGAAGAGATTACTATTTTCAAATCAGTTGGTTTGGCGGTAGTGGATATTATCGTTGCGAAGTATTTGTATGAGAAAGCGGTGGAGCAAGGAGTAGGGAATAAGATTGAGTTTTGAGACTGCCTTTTGGTGGTCTTTTTGTCAGGATGGGTGTGCTAGTATTTATAATTGAAGCCTTTTAATATTATGTTGAAATATATGAATTCTGCGCGGACATCAAATCATTCATTCAATTGGTATATGAAAAAGTTGCACCTCTAATTATTAGAGATGCAACTTTTTACCATTCACGCCATTCTTCTGTTATATCTTCCTCGGATTCTAAGCCAGCTATTCGTGCTGCTGTATCGATAAATTCATAGAGATCTTCTCTTTCCATTGTTTCGATAAAATGTTCATGTTCGATATTTAATTCATTTAATTTAATAACTACCTCTTTAACAACTTGCATTACTTCGACTTCGGTTGGATTCTCTCCTAATCGCTGTAAGTTGTTAATGTAAGTGTCAAGAACTGTATTTGTTGCACTTATATTTTCTTCAGTAAAAAATTCCCCATCTTCATCATACTCAACCCATGAGGTTGTTGGTTTGTTTTTTTTCAATTCATCAAATGTCATGATAACCTCCTAAATGTGTTTTTTGTCTTTAATCCCATTCTACATTTTCGATCATATAAAACAATCATTTTAGAGGGGTTTTCTGTAAGTTGATAGTTTTTTAACTCATTTTATGAGGCTACTTATTCGTGGTCTTTTTATTTTCTCCTCCGCATAAATATAGTTTATCGCAAGAATGCATTAATAGATTACAAACTTTCTACCTTTGCGAAAAAGTTTGACAATACATACCGGTAGTGGTAATTTAAAACCTATAAGAAAACTCGGTATTAATTCCGAGTTTTCTTATAGGTGTAAATAGTCGAGAGGGGTCGAAATATGAAGAAGAAGTTGTTTGTATTACCATTTGTCCTACTATTATTTATTGCATTAGCTGCTTGTTCAGGGGAAAAAGATTCGAAGCAAGCGGGTACTAGTAAATCAGGGACTCCGAAAGATGGAGGAACGTTAACGATTGGTGTTAGCGATAATCCAGATACGATGAATCCGCTTTATGCGAATGATCGTGTGTCATTAACTGTGCAGCAAGCTTTATATGCGCCGCTATATCATATGGAAGACGGTAAGAAAAAGTTTGTTCTTGCTGAGAGCTTTACGCCTTCAGAAGATCAATTAACGTGGACATTGAAATTAAAAGATAATTTGAAATGGCATGATGGTAAGAAAATTACATCAGACGATATAGCATTTACATTCCAATCTATTTTGGATGAGAAGCAAAATAGCTCAAGTCGTGAAAACTTTATTTTTAAAGGAAAGCCGCTTGAGGTGAAAAAGGTAGATGAGTTAACAACTCAATTCGTTTTACCACAAGTAAGCGCATCTTTCGAAGGTGTGATGAATGATTTCTTCCCAATTCCGAAACATGTATTTGAAGGGGAAGCAGATTTAGCGAAGAGTAAGAAAAACTTACAGCCTGTAGGATCAGGGCCGTTTAAGTTTAAAGAGTATAAATCAGATGAGTACGTTGCATTAGATCGATTTGATGATTATGTAGGTGGGAAGGCTAAATTAGACTCTATCGTATACCGCGTTGTAAAAGACCGTAATACAGCAAATGTTTCACTGCAAAATGGTCAAATCAACATGAAGATGATTGAGCCGCAAGACTTTAAGAAATTAGATAGCACTGGGAACTTCTCAATGGTGACATTCCCTGAAGGTAGACTATTCTACTTATCTTATAACATGAATACTGATCTTATGAAGAAAAAAGAAGTGCGCCAAGCAATTGCGCATGCGTTAGATAAAAAAGAAATGATTAACTCAGCATTCGTTTCAGGTGAATTTGCAGAACCTGCAAATTCAATCTTAACGCCAGACGCTATGTATTATGCGAAAGATATTAAAGAGTATAAGTATGATAAAAAAGAAGCGAAAGATTTATTAGCAAAAGCTGGTGTGAAAGATAAAGAAAAAGTACGCGTGATGTATGTAACGAATAATAAAATCATGGAAAGCTTAGCGCTTTATACACAACAAAAATTAAAAGAAGTTGGCTTAGAAGTTGAACTAAATGCATTAGATGCTAGTGCAGCAAGTGAAAAAGGCTTAGATAAAGAAAATAAAGAATATGACATTACATTTGGTGGTTACATAATGGGACCTGAGCCAGATTCATATAAGAGCTTATTCTTAAGTAATGCTGAATACAATTATGCACGATATAAAAACGCTGATTTCGATAAGTTATGGGAAGAAGCTGCAGTTGAAACAGATAAAACAAAACGTGCAGAGCTATACCATAAAATTCAAGAGACAGCTAGAGAAGACGTACCTTATCTACCAATTGCGTATCCGAAAGCAGTTATTGCAGTAGATAAAAAGTTTGATGGATTAAAAGAAGCAAAAGCAATTCCTGTCACAATGTTTGAAGATCTATCTAAGATTTATGAAGTGAAATAAGAAACAATAAAGAAGCTGGTGGAAATCAGCTTCTTTAGCTTGAGGGGGGAAGTTTGTGTATAAAGTAATTGCAAAGAGGCTTTTAAATGCAATTCCGCTTTTATTTGTTATTTCTATTATTTCTTTTCTATTAATAAAGCTAGCGCCGGGGGATCCTGTTCGAAACTTTGTTACGCCAAATATGAGTCCAATTGATGTTGAGCGTATTCGCAAAAGTTTAGGACTAGATCAACCAATTTACGTGCAGTATTTTTTATGGTTAAAAAACATTTTAACAGGAAACTTTGGTTACTCACTTCAAAATCATCGTCCTGTTTTGGAACTTATCACAGAAAGATTACCTGCAACAATTGGGTTAATGGGATCATCTTTACTCGTCTCATTCGTAATCGCAATACCGCTTGGACTATTTACAGGTGTGAAAAAGAATTCATTCTTTGACCGCATTGTAAACTTTATTTCATATGTTGGTATTTCTATGCCGGTTTTCTGGTTTGCACTACTATTAGTCTACTTATTCTCTTTAAAATGGAACCTACTTCCGAGTATGGGTATGCGCACCGTTGGTAAAGATTCTGTTTGGGATATTGTGCAACACGGCATTTTACCTTGCATGGTGCTAGCGTTCCAAAACGTATCTGTTTATATGAGATATATTCGTTCAAGTACGATTCAGCAATTAGAAGAAGAATATGTACAAATTCAATATGCGTACGGCGCTTCAAAGAAAACGGTGTTATTTAATCACGTACTTCGAAATGTATTAATACCGATCATTACAATTTTCGGATTATCGATTCCAAGTTTAGTAGGCGGAGCATTTATTACGGAAACAGTATTTTCATGGCCGGGTCTTGGTTCACTTGGGGTAAATGCTATTTTTAGATTTGATTATCCGATTATCATGGCAATTACATTACTATCATCATTCATGTTAATTCTCGGTAACTTAATTGCTGATATTTTATATGGCGTAGTAGATCCGCGCATTCGAATGAGGGGGTGATTTGGAATGAATAATAGGAGATTTCAAACGATAAAACATAGCTTTACGAAAAATAAGTTTGTTGCAATGGGAGTTATTATACTTGCGGTTTTAACGGTCGCATCAATTTTCGCATTCGTATCGCCGTACGATCCTAGCAAAATGTCAATTCCAGATCGCTTACAAGAACCAAGTATGAGTCATCCTTTCGGAACGGATGATTACGGAAGGGATTACTTAACGAGAGCGTTATATGGCGGACGAGTTTCACTTGCGGTCGGTTTCCTTGCGATGGTTGTTTCTATTACAATCGGTACTGCAGTTGGAACAATTAGCGGATATTTTGGCGGAAAGTTAGACAACTTTTTAATGCGAGTTGTTGAAGTACTGATGTCAATTCCATCATTCTTTTTAATGCTACTATTAAATGCGTATTTAAAACCAGGAATTACGACGTTAGTTCTTATTATCGGATTACTAACATGGATGGACACCGCGCGCATTGTAAGGGCAGAAACGTTATCTGTAAAAGAGCGTGAGTACGTTTTATACGCAAAAGTATCAGGACAAAAATCACTTATGATTATTGTAAGACATATCATTCCTAACATTTTATCAACCATTATTATCGCCGCGACATTAACGATTGCGACATCGATTTTAATGGAATCATCACTTAGTTTTTTAGGTTTAGGTATTAGAGAACCAGATTCTTCTTGGGGCAGCATGCTAAACAATGCGCAAGGATATATTGGTGAAGCTTGGTATTTAACACTATTCCCAGGATTCCTTATCCTTTTAACGGTACTTAGTTTTAACGTAATTGGTGAAGCATTGAAGAAAGCTTTCGCACCAAAAGGAGCCGGACATGAAAACTAAAGTGTTAAGTGAAAGGAGTGAGAAGCGTGTCTGAAAAACTACTAGAAGTGAAAAATTTAAAGACTTCTTTTTTCATAGAAAGTGGCGAAGTTGAAGCGGTTCGCGGCGTTACATTTCGCTTAAATAAAGGAGAAGTAGTCGGTATCGTTGGGGAATCTGGAAGCGGGAAGAGTGTAATGGCGAAGTCTGTTATGTCTCTCGTTACGTCACCAGGAAAAGTGAAAGAAGGGGAAATCCTTTTTCATAATGAAAACATACTTTCTAAATCTGAAAAAGAATTGCGTTCTATTAGAGGAAATCAAATTTCACTTATCTCTCAAGACCCAATGTCAGCGCTAAATCCGGTCGTGAAAATTGGGAAACAAATGACGGAAGTAATTATACGTCATCAAAAAGTGAAAAAGAAAGAAGTAGAGCAGATCGCGATTAACTTGTTAAAACAAGTCGGCCTTTCGTCACCAGAAGAAAGGGTAAAACAATATCCGCATGAACTAAGCGGTGGTATGAAGCAGCGGGTTATGATCGCAATGGCGATGTCTTGTAACCCAGACCTTCTTATTGCTGACGAACCGACGACTGCACTTGATGTAACGATACAAGCACAAATACTAGATTTAATGAAAAACTTAAAGAACGAAACGAATATGGCGTTACTTCTTATTACGCATGACTTAGGAATTGTCGCGCAAAACTGTACGCGCGTCATCGTTATGTACGGCGGGCTTATTATGGAAGAAGGATCTGTACTTGATATTTTCCAATCGCCGAATCATCCATATACGAAAGGGCTATTAAACTCTCTGCCAAAAATAGCGAACGGCGTAAAAGAAAGACTCGCTCCTATTCAAGGGGTAACACCAAACTTATTAAACCCGCCACAAGGTTGCCCATTCGCAGAGCGTTGCCCGCATGCGATGGATATTTGTGAAAAAGAACGTCCACCATATTTTGAAATCGGAAACGAAAGACGTTCCATGTGTTGGTTAAATGATAGGGCGGTAGGTGATTTCCATGCATGAAGAAAACTTAATTGAAGTTCGGAACTTAAAAAAGTATTTTCCTATTAAAAAAGGACTATTTGGCAGGAAAACAGAGCAACTAAAAGCAGTCGATGACCTTAGCTTCACCATTAAAAAAGGTGAAACATTCGGATTAGTAGGAGAATCAGGTTGCGGAAAATCAACGACAGGAAGAAGCATCATTCGTTTACACGATGTCACTTCAGGTAACGTTTTATTCGACGGAAAAGATATCGCAAGTTTAAAAGAAAGTGAACTAAAAGAATATAGAAAACGAATGCAAATTATTTTCCAAGATCCATACGCATCATTAAACCCGGCAATGAACGTATTCCAAATTATTAGCGAGCCAATGAATATTCACGGATCTTATGAAAAAGAAGAACAAAAAGAAATCATTTTAGATCTTCTGAAAAAAGTAGGCCTAAAAGAAGAACACTTATATCGCTACCCGCACGAATTTAGCGGAGGCCAGCGCCAGCGCATTAGCATCGCGCGCGCACTATCTGTAAAACCAGACTTTATCTTATGTGACGAACCAATCTCAGCACTTGATGTCTCAGTCCAAGCACAAGTCGTAAACATGCTGCAAGACATCCAAGAAGAAACAGGCGTCACATACTTATTCATCGCACATGACTTATCCATGGTAAGACACATATCAGACCGAATCGGAGTCATGTACTTAGGAAACATAGTAGAAATTGCCGACAGCGAAGACCTATACACAAAACCGGCACATCCATACACACAAGCACTACTCTCATCCATGCCAGAACCAGATCCAACAAACATAGGAAAAGAACGGATCATCCTAGAGGGAGAAGTACCAAGCCCACTAAACTCACCGTCCGGCTGTAAATTCAGAACGCGCTGCAAATTCGCCACTGAAAAATGCGCACAGGAAGTACCGAAGATGGTGGAGATTGCGAAGGGGCATCAGGTGGCTTGTCATTTGTTTTAGATTTGAGGAAAAGCATTGGGGGGACCTGGTGCTTTTTTTCTTTGTAGGTGGACGTGGTGTGGGATTGGTTGTTAGTTTAGGAGATAACGCGCTCGAAATTTGTCGGTAAATCGATATGTTGTGTCGAAACGTTGATATATTCGGAGTTACGATCGATATAATCGAATAATCGTTGATATATTTTTTTAAAGAGTGGGATTGGTTGTAGATTAATGTAGAAATTTAATGTTTTCGAAAAAAAGAATTGACTTCTATATTAGTTGTAACTAAAATAGTTACATAAAGATGTAATCAATTTAGTTACAACTAATATCTGCTAAAAATATGATTTGTATATTTAATTAAGGATGGTGGTCCATACGTTGCCACCCGGTGTAGAAAGTTACTAACACATTCAAATCAATGCATATTCTAAGCTTTAGTATTTTCTGTTACGGGGCAATAAGGTGCAACGTTATCTTTTGTTAAAAACCTTGGTGGATCTTTCTTTGGAAATATTAGTTTTGGGGAAATATAGTAAGGTATCTAAAAAAGAACAAGGTATAAAAAGATGTACTTATATAAACCAAAAATTTAGTTGAGCTGGATAATAAAAAAAAGGTAGGAGATTTAAATGGAGACGAAACAAGATAACCTTATTTACGTATGGGATGCATATTGTGGATGGTGCTATGGTTTTTCAGAAAGTATTAAAGGATTTTACAAAAACCACACTGAAGTGTCATTAACGGTTTTATGTGGAGGGTTATTTTTAGATAATTTACCAATGAAAAACTTCTCATATATAGAAGAAGGAAATAAAAGAATTAATCAACTTACAGGTGCTGAATTTGGTCCTTCATATCAAAAATTGGTGGAGGAAGGGACTTTTAAAATGAATTCGAAAGATGCTGCAATTGGTTTTTCAGCTTTACGCTCATTAGCGCCAGACCGTTTATTAGAATTCACTTCGGCTATGCAAAAAGCGTTTTATTATGAGGGTCAAAGTCTGAGTGATCCTGAAACATATCGCAAGATTGCAATCGAGCATGGTTTGGACCCTGAACAAGTATTAGAACGTTTAAACGCTCAAGAAACAATAATAGATGTCCAAAATGATTTCAATAAAGTTCGACAGCTTGGTGTTAATAGCTATCCTTCCTTACTTTTACAAAAGGATAATCAAATTATTCCTATTGGTGGTGGCGTAATGACGCCGGATAAAATTGAAGCGCGTTTTAAAAATTTATATTAAGAAAATTTAGGATATAGTAGCAAACATGTTATCTTAGGCCACCTGACATTCATCTCCGGAATATTCGCCAGTACTATTACACTTTCAGATAAATGGGAGTGGGAGATTTTATCCCGCTTTAACGGGCAGTAAGACCCCCACCTCAAAATTCAGTGGAAGCAAAGAAGTTAGGTGGGGGATCAACTGTCCGTAAAAGTCCGATTGGTTCAACTAATAATCAGTGGGGGATGAACAAAACCCCCACTGATTAAAGTTTCACTTTATCGGAACAAGATAAAAATATGATAATTAGTTAATAACTTTAACAAAAGGAGAATAACATACTATGTTTAAAACAATCGATACAAATCAACAAGATGTGAAATTAACGGTGTTTAGTTCGGATGAAAAAAGCTTTATGGTCACAGCAACATTAGTTGAGAAAGCAGGACATGCATTTTTAATAAACTCAAAATTTACTCAATCTGATTCGAAAGAAATTGTTGAGTATCTGAAAAAAAACGACTTATCTTTAGATAAAATCTTTATTATTCATGGGGATCCAGACTACTACTTTGGATTAGAGAGCATTAAAGCTGTTTACCCAGAAGCTATAGCGTATGCAACAGAGTCTACTGTTGAACATATCGTTCATTCTGTCTTAGGAAAATTAAAAGTTTGGAAAGACGCCCTTGGAGAAAATGCACCAAGTAACGTGGTATTACCTCAAGTGTTTAAAGAAAAAGCGATTGATTTTCAGGGGTTAACATTTGAACTAGTAGGCTTAGATCATTACAGAACTAGCCTATTTAATAAAGAACTAAAAGTATTAATTGGTGGTATTGATGTATTTAACGAAATACATGTATTCTTAGCGGATACTAGTTCAAAAGCGGCGATGGAGGCGTGGATTGAGAACTTGAAAGTGTTACAAGCATTACATGCTGACATAATTGTACCAAGCCATGGATCAATCGAAAAATCTCTAAATAATCAAGCACTTACTGCGACAATGGATTATCTAAGAACTGCGGTTCAAGCTTCTGAGGAAAGTGGAACTTCAAAAGATTTTGTGGCAAAACTTGAAGCAGCATATCCAGACTATGCAAATAAAGGTGTATTAGAATTAAGTGCAAAAGTTGTAACAAAAGAAATGCCTTGGGGTTAATGATATGAATAAATATCAAAAACTATTACATGAAACGTATGTGTTAACTGGCGAAGGGAAATTGGATGCGTTCAAAACGTATTTAAGTGAAAATGTATCTTGGACAGAAGCTGCTGGGTTTCCATATGCAGGTACTTATATAGGTCCAGATGAAGTAGTGAAAAACGTACATGAACGTCTTGGCACGGAATGGGATGACTATAGCGCTAAAGATGAAATTTATACTTTTAATAACAATACTGTTATTGTGTATGGAAAATATAGTGGAACATATAAAGCTACAGGGAAGTCATTTGTAGCAGATTTTTGTCATCTTTATAAGTTTGATGAGAACGATAAGGTTAAGAAGTTTATTCAAATTGTGGACAGTGCAACTGTTAATGAGGTATTAAGTTAGAGCTAATCGTTTCTAATATGTCTTGTATAGGGGGGCTAGGATAAATGAAATTCCTAACATTACCCCTGACATTACATTTTGGGGAAGGTTTCTCCTTCTTCAAACTTTTTATAGAAGAAAACTTATTTAAGTAGAAGAGGTAGGTATATATGAAATTAGAGAAAAGTTTAATCATAACAATTATTTCTGTATTTATTTTAGGAGTAGTTTCGACTTTAGTATATCAAGCTTCCACCGGTAATAACAAAGGGAACTCAATAAAGAGCGAGAATGTTGCTTCTGTATCAAAAGAAGTGAAAGAAAATGAAAAGAATAAAAAGATGGTAGTTGATTTCTATAATGAAGTTTTTAACAAACATAATATCGATATTATCCCTAAATATGTTAGTGAAGATTATAAGCAACATAATCCTTTTGTTGCTGATGGACGAAAAGCCTTCATGGATTTCTTTAAGGAGGATTTTGTTAAAAATCCTAATTCCTCTGCAGAGATTAAACGTGTAGTAGCTGAAGGGGATACAGTTGCTCTTCATGTACATTCTCGTACTAATTCTCAAGATAAGGGAGTTGCTATAGTGGATATATTTCGTATCAAGGATGGAAAGATTGTCGAACACTGGGATGTAATTCAAGAGATTCCAAGTGAAGCAGCTAATGATAATACGATGTTTTAGATAGAAGATATATTTAATAATTGTTTAATTGATAGTGCTGTATAGAATTTAGATAAGTAAAGGAGATGTCCTAGTACCATGCCTGGGACATCTCCTTTTTGTTTTAACGAGATTTAATTTATTGTTACTTGTATTTTTTTATGTACTACTATTCGATTACACATCATTTCAGGCGGTTTTCTTTTATCCCGCATTAATGGGCAGTAAGATCCCCACCTCTTTTAATTCTTCAATTAATAAAAAGTTTGCTTTCAAATTAGAAAGGGTTAGTCCCTCACACCCAAAAACAAAGGGGAACTTAATTATTCAAATTCATATAAAGTTTCAATCTTGTCTAAGCATCCATTAGGATATACAACTGATCATCTATTTTTCTTTACATAATCTCCAGATGCAGTCCATATCAACTATAGATTCTTGTCTTATGCTAAATGTAATCAAAAAGCAAGTAGATAAAGATAATGACTAAAACATTAACTCTAGATACTTTTTTGATGAATATTACAAATAAACAGGAGGTAATGAAAAATGATTAAAACATTATTAGCAGGAGCACTTTTAAGTACAGGATTGGTAGCGGGAGGTGCAGATGATGCGAAAATGGACAATTTAAAGTCAAATGAAGATAGTTCAAATCAAGTAATTACACAGAGTGTAGATGGAACAACGTCTTTCTCACAAAACTTTGATTTACCTAAAGATGCAGTGCCAGCAACTCCTAAAGGAAACGCAAAAACTGTTGAAAGAACAGAGGGTACAGGTTCTCAAGAAGGAAAAATGGTACCAACAAAAGAAGGTACAGATTCTCAACCAGGATTTGAAATGGGATCCCCTGAGAAACCAGAATATGCAAAAACAGTTGAAAGAACAGAAGGTACAGATTCTCAAGAAGGAAAAATGGTACCAGCAAAAGAAGGAAATTAAATAATATATAGTTATAACGAGGAGCATCCAAAAAGTGGTGCTCTTTTTATATTATAGGAATTAACTAGTTCTACTGAATATAGAACTGTAGGAAGAATTGAGACTAGAACATGGGGGCCTATCTCTTCAAATCATGGTGTTTAGGGCAATAGTTTTGGTGGTAACGTTATAATACAAACATTTTATTAGAGATTTTCTAAATTTACATACACTCTAGATAGACTACATATCAACTTCAGATACTTGTTTTATGATACAAGTAATCAAACAAAAGGAGGGCGATACAAAATGATTAAAACAGTATTAACAGGGCACTCTTTTATGTACAGGAGATTATTAGCAGGTGGAGCAAATGTTGAAGATATACAGACAGATAAGCATATTCCATATGAACAAGAGAAAAGTATTTTCATTTGGATATAGGACTTGAATCAAACTTTTATACTAAAATATATACGGCAAAAAGGAGGGAGTACATTGCACAAAATTATTTATGGAATATTAATTTTAATATATACTTTGTATTCATTTTTTGTAAGTGATGGAAGTGAAGTAAGGTTTATTATGCTGTTAACTATAGTACTTATCTTTTCTGTGGTTTTAGAAAAAGGAAATGCAAACCAAACGACTGATTAAGGGGCGTTTGGTTTGCATTTTTTATTGGCTATTACAGTCTAGATGTTTTAGGGGTAGCACCAAATTTCGTTTTGAGGACACTATTAAATTTTTAGTTGATGAAAATACGGTGCAACTCCTACTAGAGAAAACACCGCCTAAAATAGAAAACTTTTAACCTATTATCCTCTATTCCGTAGCTTTTAAGGTATTTAACACGACTTTGGTTGCATCTGCAATAAGTTTATCGTCATATTTAGCATCTTCTTTATCGTGATTAGAAAGTATAGCAAGAACAATCGGCTTTTTATTTGGTGGCCAAATAATTGCGATATCATTTCTTGTTCCGTAAGATCCCGCGCCTGTTTTATCAGCTACTTCCCATCCTTTTGGTACGCCCGCACGAATCAATTTATCTCCAGTTGTATTTCTCTTCATCCAATCTACTAATAGTTCACGTTTTTCTATTGGAAGTGCAGTCCCTAATGTAAATGATTGAAGCGTCTTAGCTATTGCTTCTGGTGTACTGGTATCATGTGTTTCTCCTGGATGCACTTCATTTAATTCAGGTTCAAATCGTTCTGAAGTAGTAACAGTATCTCCCATTTCTCTCAAGATTTTTTCAAATTCAGAGGGACCTCCTAACTGTTTAAGAATCAAATTATGTGCTGTGCTGTCACTATATCGAACTGAAGCATCTGCAAGTTCTTTTAACGTCATTCCTGTATCAACATGCTTTTCAGTAATTGGATTATAATTAGAAAGATCTTTATGAGTATACGTAATTCTCTGATCAAGAGCTTCTAATGAGTTCTTGCGTAAAAGAGCGCCCACAGCTAATGATTTAGATGTAGATGCAAACGCAAAACGATCATCTGAATGATAAGCAATCGTTTGATTCGTACCTGTGTCCAGTGCATAAATACCAAGCTTAGCATCATATTCTTTTTCAAGTTTAGCAAAAGATTGATTACCTGTATTTTCTTGTTTAATTTGATTAGCTTGATTCGTTTGTTTAGGTGGTTCAGATTGAGCATTACTATTGGAACAGCCTATAAGTGATACACATGAAAGTAATACTACAGGTACAATCTTTTTGTAATGTAAAATGTTATAGAACTTGTTTAAAACGAACATAAATTTTCAACCTCTTTCAAGAATATATGGATTTTGTCTAGGTATTCTAAATACCGATGCAATTAAAGATGACATAAGGTAACAATACTACTGCAGCTGAAATTTCACAGGTTAAATGACATCCAAAACGTTTATCCCGCTATTTGCCGGGCAGTAAGACCCCCGCTGATTAAAGTTTCACCTTATATGATTGATAAGTCACAGTTTGCGTTATTTCTTTTTTGTTTCCACTTGTAATGGTTCACCTGTGAAAGTATTACAATACATGTTTTTTACTTTTGGGAATAATAAGTCCTTTCATTTTTTTGTAATACATAAAAATAGATGTCAAACGGGATATGTTATATCCAATCTGGACAACTCATATTAGAAATACACTTATTAGACACTCTAAGTAATAAATTTGTTCCACTTTAAGATGAGGAAGAATTTGGGGTTTTTAAAATAACAATGGAACTACGTGTTTTTTCGTCATACAAAAACCTCTACATATAAGTAGAGGTTTTTAAATTGCATATTAGTGAATTATGCTTTTTTAGATAAACGAAGATAATAGAATACATAATTTTAACTAGACTTATTATTAACTAATGTATCCCCACCAAGCTCCGCCTCAATCTGCGAAGTCTTCGATGACTCATCCATACGCCAATACGTAATAAAGCTTATTGCGATACATCCAGCTACGTAGAAATAGAATAGTGATTCCATTCCAATACTCTTTAGCCATAATGCGATGAACTCAGCTGTTCCACCGAATATCGCAACGGTTAGTGCATATGGTAAACCTACGCCGAGTGCGCGAATTTCGGTTGGGAAGAGTTCGGCTTTTACAATTGCGTTAATTGATGTGTAACCAGTAACGATAATGAGACCGACCATCATGAGTAAAAATGCTACGATTGGTTCTGTCGTTTTTTCCATGAAGAAGAAGATCGGCGCTGTTAGTAATGTGCCGAGAATACCGAATGCCATTAATAGTGGGCGGCGTCCAATTTTATCGGATAATAGCCCCGCAATTGGTTGAAGTACGACGAAAATAAGTAGTGCGACAAAGTTAATCCAGCTTACAACTTCTTTCGGAAGACCGACTGTGTTTACCATGAATTTTTGTAAATATGTTGTGTACGTATAGAAGGCAACAGTGCCTCCAAGTGTTAGGCCGACTACTGTTAATACTGCTTTCGGATGTTTCATAAGAGCGCGAACGGTTCCTGCGCTTTCGCGTTTTTGTGATTTTATGTTTGCGAACTGCTCCGATTCATCCATCGTGCGGCGAAGCCATAATACAGCTACTGCGCCCATCGCTCCAATAATGAATGGAATGCGCCATCCCCAAGCTTTCATATCTGGTTCGCTTAGTAATTGCTGAAGAACAATTTGAACGCCTAACGCAACCATTTGTCCGGCAACGAGCGTTACATATTGGAAGCTAGAATAAAAGCCACGGCGACCACTACTAGCCATTTCAGATAAATATGTTGCGGAAGTTCCGTACTCTCCGCCAAGCGATAAGCCTTGCAATAAACGGGCAAGAACTAAAATAATTGGTGCCATAATACCGATGCTTTCGTAACTAGGTGTACAGGCGATAATTAAAGAACCACCGGCCATAACCGTAATCGAAAGCGTTAATGCTGCCCGGCGTCCGTGCCGATCCGCATAGCGTCCCATTAATAAACTTCCGATAGGGCGCATTAAAAATCCAACTGCGAAAATAGCCGCTGTGTTCAGTAACTGACTCGTTGGATCGCCTTTAGGAAAGAACTCTGCTGAAAAATAAACGGCGAAAGCAGAGTAAACGTACCAGTCGTACCATTCAATTAAATTACCGACAGAACCTTTAAAGATATTGCCGGCGACTCGGTTTGATTTTACTTGAGCCATACTAATTCCTCCTCTTGCTTATAAATAAAATGATAATTATGAAAGCGTGTTCATTATAGTTGAATTGTACTGTTCTTTAAATAAAATCTCAATATTATGACAATTTTATTCTTTTTGTACTTTATGAACATGGATATTTTTAATAGTTGCTTCATTTTCAGTTTTGTCATAATAATAGAAAAAGGAGATTGATAGTTTTGAATATTTTATCAAAGGATATGGAGTATGAAAAAATCACGCAAAGTGTCATTACAAACGAAAATAGTAAGCTTAATTATTACGTTAATTTTATTTGTCGTTCTCCTATTAGCGGGAATATTTGTTTACATTCAGTCCGTTGATACGAAGCGTCAAGTGGAGCAGTTAGCACTGCAAACTGCGAAGTCGCTCTCTTTTATGCCAGCTATAAAAGAAGCTTTTCAAAATAACGAGCATAAAAGTACCATTCAATCCATTGCGGAACAAGTTCGCGAGCAAGCTGGCGCAGATTATGTCATTATAGAAGATCGTTTTGGGGTTATGTATTCCCATTCTAATTCGGGGTTGATTGGCACAAAGAGTAACAATCCATATAACTATGAAGCACTTACTTTTGGTGGCTATTATACGCTTGAAGGAAATGGTGAAAGTGGTCCTGCTTTAATGGCGAAGGCACCTATTATTGTTCATAACGGAGACTATGATCAAGTCGTAGGTGTTGTGACAGTAGAGTTTTTAATAAAAGGTATTGAATCTAACATATTGAGCAGAACGAAAGAAATTATACTCTTTTCTTTAGCTGTATTATTAGCTGGAATTGTTGGTGGTATTCTTTTAGCACGTAGCATTCGTAAAGACACACTCGGTTTAGAGCCGAATGAAATTGCGGCGTTATACCGGGAACGAAGCGCGATACTACTATCTATAAAAGAAGGAATTATCGCTATCGATCAAAACGGTTTTATTACAATGATGAACACGTCAGCAGAAGAGATGCTACATGTAAATGATGATTATATGCAGCAGCACATTTCAAAAGTTTTACCGAATTTTAATATGGAAAGAGTGCTAGAAACCGATCAAGAAATCGCGTTTCAAGATAAAGTGTTTATTTTAAACATGACACCGATACTCGAAAATAATAGTACGGTAGGCGTTGTATGTAGTTTTAGAGATAAAACAGAACTGCAAAACTTAGTGAATACGATATCTGAGGTAAGAAAATATTCCGAGGACTTACGTGCTCAAACACATGAATTTACAAATAAACTTTTCGTCTTATCAGGATTACTTCAGTTAGGACATTACAAAGAAGCAATTGAATTTATCCAACAAGAATCTAACATTCATCAAAGCCAAAATCATATTTTGTTCCATCAAATTCACGATGCGAAAGTACAAGCTATTTTATTAGGAAAACTCGGAACAGCGTCTGAGAAGAAAATTGAGTTTCATATTGAAGGAGATAGTGCGCTTCATCCGTTACCAGACCATATAAAGGTGTCGCATCTTATTACGATCCTTGGAAACATAATTGATAATGCATTTGATGCGGTGAGTGAACGAGAGGAGAAGAGAGTTTCTTTCTTCGTTACGGATATTGGGCACGATATTGTGTTTGAAGTGATAGATAGCGGGATAGGAATACCGGCAGAAAAAATAACGACCATTTTTCAAAAAGGATTTTCAACGAAAGGAACTGATCGTGGTTACGGACTAGCAAACGTGAAAGAAATGGTAGATCTACTAGAGGGAACAATTGAAATTCAAAACGAGAAAAATGGGGGAGCTATTTTTATAATTTACCTTCCGAAAACATTGAAAGAAAGTACATGACAAACAGGGGGATGGACATATGTTGAAGGTGGCAATTGCAGAAGATGATTTCCGCGTCGCGCAAATTCAGGAAGAGTTTTTATTAAAAATAAAGGACGTAAAAGTGATTGGAAAAGCATTGAACGCGAAAGAAACGATGGAACTACTACAAAAGGAAGAAATCGATTTGCTTCTATTAGATAATTATTTACCAGATGGAATTGGAACTGACTTATTACCACAAATTCATGCTGACTTTCCAAGCGTTGACGTCATTATGGTAACAGCGGCGAATGAAAACTATATGCTAGAAAAAGCAATTCGAAATGGCGTAAGCAATTACCTTATAAAACCGGTCACGTTAGAAAAATTCGTTCGCACCATTGAAGACTATAAAAGAAAGAAGCAATTATTACATAGTAACAATGAAGTAAATCAAGCACTCATCGATAACTTCTTTGGGACTTCGCAAACACAAGACATAAAAAACTTACCGACAGGTGTGGATCCGTTAACACTGCAAAAAGTGAAAGGGATTATAAAAGGATTCGAAGAGGGAATTACAATAGAAGAAATGGGAGAGCAAATGGGTGCGTCCAGAACAACCGCAAGAAGATATTTAGAATACTTAGTAGCGACCGGCGAATGCACAGTAGAGTACACATACGGCATTATCGGACGACCAGAACGAAAATACCGAATAGGAAGAGGACTATGAAAAAACGATTATTACTATGTATATGGATCATGACAGGAGTAATAGTAATAGCTGGTTGTTCCTCGGAAAAATCCCATACGAATAAAGTGAACATCGACAAATTAGAAATCGTTGCGCCAAACGTTCAAGGAGCAGGATGGGACTTAACAGCACGAGCAATGCAAAAAACACTAGCAGAAGAAAAAATCTTCACAAAACCAATCACAGTCACAAACAAAGTAGGTGGCAGCGGTGATGTCGGATGGAAATATACGAAACAAAAAGGCGGTCACGTACTGGCGATTAACTCAAGCTTACTCATAACGAACAACCTACTAGGCCACAGTAAACTAACATATAAAGACTTCACACCGCTCGCAACACTTGCATCAGATTGGGAAGTTGTTGTCGTATCAAAAGACTCAAACATAGAAAACGCAAAACAACTCATGGAACAACTAAAACAAAACAAGAAAAACTTCAAAATCGGCGTTGCCCCAGGCCTAGGAAACGACGATCACCTATCCTTCGTACAAGTAAGCAAAGCATTCGGCATAAACCCTGCCGAACTACAATTCTTCGTCTACGAAAACAAAGAAAAAATCATAAACGCCCTAACGAACAAACAAATAGGCGCCGCAACCATGACCCTATCCGAAGCCGAAAAACAATACAAAGCCGGCAAAATAAAAATACTAGCCGTATCCGCACCAAAACGTCTAGATCGACTACCAGAAATCCCAACATGGAAAGAACAAGGAATCAACGTCATCTTCCAGCACTGGAAAGGAATTATGGGCCCAAAAGATATGACGGAGGAAGAGGTTGCTTATTGGGATGGTGTTATTAAGAGGATGGTGGAGAGTGAGAGTTGGAAGGGGATTTTGAGGGAGAGAGGGTGGAATTCTTATTATAAGGATAGTGGGGAGACTAGGGGGTTTTTGGAGGAGAGTAGTGAGGAGTATAAGGAGCTAGTGGGGAATAATAGGAATTAGTAGATCATACGGTATGGCGTATGATTTTTCTTTAAATGAAAAATCCCTTTTAAACTAACATATCAGTTTAAAAGGGATTTGTTTATATTTTTGTTTTAAATACTTCGGATTCTAAATACTGCTAATTATTGGTTAAAATTATCATCAATAATAGTAGCTATATAGGAATTATTCAGCCAATAGCACTGCTTCGTGATTTTTTGTCCATCAGGTAGTAGGATCTTATCTTTTCCATCGTGTCCTTTGGGTCGTATGTGGGCAACGCCATTAAATTTAGTTTTTGGTAGATTATTTGTTTCGATTTCATTATTACCACGTTTTTTATATTGGATTTGAATTCCTTCTCGTATTATCTTGTTAACTTCTTCCCATAAATGTTTAATTTCAATTTCGATTGTATGAACAGGCATATTCCAAAGTTTAATGCCTTTCAAATAAAGTTTACGGTTTGGATTTTCTTTTATTGTTTGCCTAAATTCAAATATAACAAATAAAAACTTTGTCTCATAAAAACGTTCGCGTAAATAGCTTTCTTCCCAAGTTTCATTCAACCATTGATTAAAATTAATTGTTTCAAATGACATACTTTCTTTAGGTATCCCATTTGGTTCTAAACGAATTGTTTTAAATTGTATATTTGCTTTAGCAAATTCTTCGATATCATCAAGACGGGTTCCTTTAATCCCTAATAAGGAACTTACTAAGTTTGGAACAAAACTTTTATTTCTAGGCTTGTAGTCTACTGATAAATTCTGAGCAATCTCTTCATCAGTTAATCCTATGTATGATTCGAATTTAGAGTGAATAATTTCTTCTAAAGATTGTTTTTTTAGTTCATCAGCTGTTACAAAACTTACTAGTTCTTTATTTTGAATATATCTGCGAACTAGTGCCGTCAGATAAGACGGCTTTAATGAAAAAGCTCTTTGCATTGCTGGAATTTCAGAACGCGGTTGTGAGCGAAGTGAATTTTTATTGGAACCTTTTGTACAAGCTCCTAAATAGTTTGTATCACCTTCGGATAATTCATGTGCTTTACCGGCACGAATTTTATTTACGATGGTTTCCCAGTCTTGTCTAATTATTTCTAAATCAGCTTCGGGATAGGTGAATAAAAGGCTTTTTGTAATGTGAAAATCTTTACGATCTACACCAGGTACCCATTCATAGAACATTAATAGTAGTTTTTTATTTTTCTTCCAAAAGCTTGATGTTTCAAAGTGTGTATGAACTTCTTCCATATAGTTGATAATATTTAAGACTAGTCGCTCTTTGGCAGATAGTGAACCGTTTTTATTTTGTTTAAATGCAGTTACTTTAAGTTCAATACCAAGGTGTTTAAAGTCAGCTTCTGCGTTTGAATTGACTTCATATCCAAAAAAACTTTCCTCGATTACTTGCCCTAGTCCACCTTTTGATTTAGCGTTTGCAAGTCGGTTAGTGGAATCAATTTCACCAAATGTTTTTCCTTCAGCTTCATGTGCTTTTTTCATTAGTTCTTCTATTATAGTATAGTCCATAATAAACTCCTTTCTGTATCCAGTGCTGCGTTGTATGATTTTAGACAATACATATTAAAGTTATGCTATAATAAAAAGCTGTTTCAAATTTATATTAGTGAAATTTATAAGAAGGAAAAGTCAGTTTGTTCTATTAAATAACAGGTATATTGGATCTATTCAAGGCGATTGGTTTCGTTTATACTATTGATATAGTAATGAATTGTTTTTTTACGATTGCAAGTGAAAAAGTATGATTCCTAAAATGTTATAGTTGATCTTTTCCTTACTTTTTATTATAATGAAGCATAGATAAATAAAATACCGAAAGGATGTTCGTGTATTTATGGTGAAAGTAGTAGAACTTTTCGCGGGAGTAGGAGGTTTTAGATTAGGACTAGAAGCAAACGAAAACTTTGAAGTTCTTTGGGGGAACCAGTGGGAGCCCTCAACTAAAGCACAACACGCATTTAATTGTTATGCAACTCGCTTTGAAAATAAAGGAATACATGTAAATAGAGATATAGCAGAAGCTTGGCCGGAAATACCTGAGCATGATTTATTAGTAGGTGGATTCCCTTGCCAAGACTATTCTGTAGCACGTACTTTATCAAATGAAAAAGGAATACAAGGGAAAAAAGGTGTTCTTTTTTGGGAGATAATGAACATAGTTAATTCTCGCAAGCCAAGATTTGTTTTGTTAGAGAATGTAGATAGATTATTGAAGTCACCAGCAAAACAAAGAGGTCGTGACTTTTCTATTATGCTGGCGAGCTTTAGAGATGCAGGATATGTAGTGGAATGGAGAGTTATTAACGCTGCGGATTATGGATATTCACAAAGAAGACGGAGAGTATTTATATTTGCATATCTAGATGAGTCTGGTTTTGCTAATATTCAAAGTAAAGTGGAGCCATTAGAGGTACTGTGTGAGAATGGATTTTTTGCTCCGGTATTTAAAGTGCTTGAGGCACCTAAAGAAAACAAAAAAAGAGGTCAGTTTAGGTTGCCAAATGATATCGTGGAGGTTTCTGATACATTTAAAGCAGAATATTATAATTCTGGTGTGATGATAAAAGGACAAGTATATAATGAGGAAGTAGTGCCAGTAACTGAGAATCCCAAGACGTTAGGTGAGATAGTTAAGAAAGTATACGATAACTTTGGACCTGCGGATGAATCTTATTATTTGAAAATGGATAAAATTAATAAAAAGGGAAGAACGGAATTCGAGGAACTTAAGTACCTCAAAGGCCCTAAGAAAGAAGAAAGAGTATCGAAGGCGACAGGGCATAAATATTTCTACTCAGAGGGAGGGATGGCTTTCCCGGATGATTTAGATAAGCCTGGACGTACCATGTTAACTAGTGAAGGAACATGTAATAGAAGTTCTCATGTAATTGAAGATCCTTACACAAAAAGGTTAAGATATTTAACACCTGTTGAATGTGAACTATTAAATGGTTTTCCAATGAACTGGACAAATACAGGGATGCCACAAAGAAATAGGTATTTTTGTATGGGAAATGCTTTAGTGGTTGATTTAGTGAAACGAATGGGTGAAAGAATTGTGGAGATTATGACACAAGAAGAAGAGATGGAAAGTTCTGTACAGCTGAGCTTGGGCCTCAAAGGATAATGTATAAAAGAATATAACTCATATTAAAGCAACCTACTTTCTATATATATATAGAAAGTAGGTTGCTTTAAATTTATTTTCTGAAATTTATTGAACTTAGTAGTATTAATTAAGATTTCATGAATAACTTTTTTTCGAATTGAGAATTAGAGATATATGTTGCATGGTATGACTTATTTACTAGAGCCTAAGAAATAAATTAATGTTTGAAACATAGCTTTTTTAAGTAGTAAGGATTAAAAATATAAAGGGAATATACAAATATATACTTATTCGGTAAAATTAACTTTGTGTTCAAGAAGTGAATACTTAGGATAAAACAATATATACATTAGAAATATTAAAGGTGTAAAAAAATATATAATGGTCGATCATTAAAGTTAGAATTTTCGATCAATTTTAAATTTAATCAACTAGAAAATTTAATGTATTATGGATTTATTGAAAGATAAGTTGTTATTCTTAGAGAATTTAATTGAAACGTAGGTGAATTAAATGTATGAACAACAATGTATAAAAAAGGTACAAGAACAATTAAATGAAAAATTCAACAAATATATAGGGTTTTCTTTCCCGAAATTAGCAAGAACTATTGGTATTAATCCAGACACATTAAAATCTAAGCTATCCACAGTTAAATTAGTAAATAAATTAAAGGAATTTGAGAATTTTAATGAAAATGAGCTACTAGGTAAACATATTGAATCCATTTCTTTAAAAACCGTCCGTTTGAAGTATGATGATAAGCCAAAAGAATCTATGTCTTTTGAGCAAATAAAATTTAATGAATTGACTAGAGAGGTATGGGAAACAAGTAAATTAAGAATGAAATTTATATCTACAACCCTTCTATTTGTAGTTTTTCAATATGAGGAGAAAGAGGTCTCAGACGAAAATTTATATTTTAGAGGTATGTACATATGGAAGATGCCTTTAGCTACTTTAGATAATGAAGTGAAGAGTGTATGGGAAAAAACAAAGAATCTTGTACAAGGTGGTTTGGAAATTGAAGAAGTAAAGCGAGGGAAGAGAACTGTTCAAAAAAACAATTTACCTGGACTTCAATTTAATAATGTTGCACATGTGAGACCAAAAGCTAGTGATTCATCGGATAGAGTATTGTTACCTAATGGGGAATATATCACCAAACAAGCTTTTTGGTTAAATGCGAATTACATAGCCAAGGTTATTAAAGAGATGCCGAAAATTCAAAGGCATCAAATATATGATAATAAAATTAAAATTCTAGATAGTGATAGTATTGAAAAAGTAAAAAATAAATTGATAAAGCCAATTTATACTTTTGAAGAATTTAATGTCATTGTAAATAAAGAGAAAGAAAATTTTGAGGAAGAATATTTTAACGAAATAAATATTTCTGAGCTAGGATATAATATACATCCGAATTTTGTATTGGTAAAGGAAATCGCTAAACCGGAGGAATATTTTGAACAGCAAATATTTAAACAAGATTATTTTATAAAAATAGTCGATCCTATTTACGATAGTGTCCAGTTTATGCGAAAGTTGGTTAATTTAGAAAATAGCTATGATGTGGTAAAGATTGAAGAAAATGAGTATATTACGATAAATAAATTAAATGAAGCAGGAATCTATAAAAAAGATTTAATTGATTTTAAAGGTGAAGTGGAAAAATTTATCGGTGATAGTTGTGTCTTCACTTGGCCTTCTCTTGAAAAAGAAGGGTTTCATCATAAATTGGTAGAGCTTGGATTCCAGGATGTTTTTTATGAGAGTTTGTTGAAAAGACCGGGAGCTTTTAAATATATGAAAATTGATCAGACAACATTTTTTATGAAGACGGTAGAAGAGTTTAATGTTACGGAGCTTTTTCAATTTGTAATGGAAACCGAACATTCTATTTCATTAAATGAGTTGGAGGATAAGTTTGTTCAATTTTTTGATGCCTTTATTAATCGGAGAAGTATTATTCACTACGCTAATCAAAGTCAGTTATATTATTCGGAAGACCTTGAAAGGCTATTTATTGATAGTGAAAAATTCTATAATTATATTGAATAATATAGAGGGGAATTCTTGGGTGTTTTTTGTGAATTAATAGGAGTTAGTGTATAGAAAAGGATTAGTGTGGGCTCTAAATTTTAATGCCATTTTTTAGAGTCTACATATTTATCGATCAATAGAGTTTTATTAGGGAGATTCCACAAAATATATTTGGATATACAAACTTTTTGAGGAGGTAGTTATTATGAATATTAATTTATTTGATTTGATTGGAAAAGAGATAACAAAAACATCGGGAGCGAGAAAATTAACGATTAAAGCAGAGACTGAAAACTATACAGTCTATAAAATCCCTTTAGAATTATTATATTATAATGATCGTAACGGTCGAATTGCAACGTGGATTAGTCAATATACTTCAGAGGTGGAACCATTAAACCCTGAGTATGATGTAAAGAAATATAATGAGGTTCTTCATGGATTTATTTATAAATCTAATCCAGTTGCCTTGACAAAAACAAAGAATAATATTAAAGCTTTTGGTCAAAGGGTGGCAGGAGTAGTTTTACAGGATGGTAGAATTATCGATGGAAACCGTCGTTTTACATGCTTACGAGAGTTAAAACATGAGGATGGTAGAGATTGTTATTTTGAAGCGGTTATTTTAAATACAACGAATGGCCTTACGAGTAAAGATATTAAACGATTAGAATTAAATTTACAACATGCTGAGGAAAAACCGGTTGATTATAATCCAATTGATAATTTGGTAGATGTATATCGTGATATTATAGAAGAAGAAACTTTTACCGAAGCCGAGTATTGTAACCAAACCTCCAAGACAAAAAGTGAGGTTACTAAGTTAATTAAGAAAGCTAAATTGATGGTGGAATTCTTAGAGTTTATTAATGCTAAAGGTAAATATTATATTGCACGTGAATTAAATTTAGATGGTCCTTTACAAGAAATTATGTTGATTTTAAATAAATTGCCTGAAGGTGAAGAAGCAGATGCAGTTAAGGATACATTATTTACAAATTTATTAACTTCGAAGCAGGGAGATTTGACCCGACACATTCGTGACATTGGAAATAGTATTATAAAAACAGATAATGTTGCTCAATTTATTGAGGAGCATGAAGAAGCAGTAGAAGAAATTTATGAGAGATTGCATGAAGATAATCAAAATTCAGTTGTTCAAATTAAAGAAGCTATAAAAGAAGAACCAGCGGTAATAAAAAGTCAAACACTTGTAGAAAATTATATAGAGAAGAATAAGCTTAGTAATGCACGTAATAAACCTATTGATTTATTAACAAAAGCATTTACTACTCTAGATAGTATTGAATTAGTGGCTGTTTCAAAAATGAGTTATGAAAATAAGGAAGAATTCAAGAAGTTATTAGAGAGTATGAATTCTAAATTAGATTTACTAGAGAGTAATCTTTAATGTTTAAGACATTGTATTTAAAACCTAGCTATTATACAGATGAATCGAATATTGCTGATGAATTTTATAACCCGGTTTTAAAGAATGCTATACGTTATGATAGAGTAAGTGGTTATTTTAGTGCGAAAGCACTCGCGGCATATGGGAAAGGTCTACAAGGGTTAGTAAGGAACCACGGGGAATTTAGATTAGTTATTTCTCACGAAATTAGTGAAGAAGATTTTTTGCTCATAAAACGTGGGTATGAAAATAAGAAAAAGTTGCAACGAGTATTGTTGGATAGGATGGATGAAAATCTGTCATTAGTTGAAGAAATGCAACTATTTAATTTAGCAAATTTAATCTCTTCGGGATATGTAGAGGTTAGAATAGCATTTAAAAAATGTGGTCTTTTTCACGCGAAATATGGTCTTTGTTATGATTCTTATGGAAACGTAATATATTTTACAGGTTCTAATAATGAAACTCAAGCAGCCATTATGGCAAATTATGAATCATTTGATGTCTCGGCAAGTTGGCTAGTCTCAGATTTTGATAGGTCTAAAATAGAGTATGCACAAGAAAAATTCGAGAAAATTTGGAACAATGAAGTAAAAGATATCTATGTCGCTGAGGTAGATGATGTTGTAAAAAAAAGAATACTGAGTTTTGATAGGGGGCGTCTCGTATTGGATGTCGAATCATTAAAGAAAGATGTACTTGTTTTAACGATAGAAAATGAAAAGCTAGTATTATATAATCAGCTTGAAAGTAATCAAGTGAATCCAAAAGATTATTTGCTCTCTAAAAAGTTGAAGTATTATTTAAATCAGGAGTACCCAAACTTTAGAGATGATTTAACCTATATTGATATGCAGAAAGTTATTCAAATTTTAGAGAAATATGCTGAAAAAAAAGCTTTTAATTTTGTTGTGAGTGAAAGACTTCAAACCTATATTGCAAACCATAATTTTAGGATTGAGGATAGAGCAAAGTATGCATTAATGATAAAGACTAAAGACCCCTTAATTAAATCAGATTTTGAAAAATTTAAGCATGTTTTAGGCCAAGAAATGCATCGTTCTCTAAGAGAACAACAACTTTGGAGTGCTTTTTATATGATGCAAATGAAAAAATGTGCAAATTTTTCGGTTCCTGGATCGGGAAAAACTTCTATGATTTACGGTGCATATGCATTTTTAAATGCCTTTGAGATTAATAAAGTAGACAAAATAGTTATGGTTGGACCGAAAAATTCATTCCTGTCGTGGAAGCTAGAGTTCTATGAGAATTTCGGTGATATGAAAGAACTAAAAGTACTAGATATTCATGAAGAACATGAGGCAGAGACTCAGCTAAGATTAAATAGCGCTGATAAGAATTTAATTTTAATTAATTATGAATCACTTGGAAAATACGAAGAAGTTTTAATGGATATTATTAATGAAAAGACTATTCTAGTATTCGATGAGGTTCATAAAATTAAGGGGATTTCCAGTGTACGGGCAAAAATTGCAAAAAGAATTTCAAAAAAACCAATTTATAAATATGTTTTAACTGGAACACCTATCCCTAATAGTTATGAAGATATATATAATTTTTTAAATGTATTATATCAAGAAGAGTATAAGTTATTCTTTAATTTTGATTTGTTAAGTTTAAAAAAGCCAACACCGATAGAGATGGATAAAATTAATGAAAAATTATTCCCTTTCTTTTGGCGTACAACAAAGAAACAATTGTCTGTACCGGAGGTTAATGATGATAAATTAGTTCGGTGTGAAGCGAATATGGATGAACAAAAAATTATAGACTTGTTGTATCGAAAATATGGGGATAAAATCTTTTTATTATATATTCGCTTAATACAAGCAGCATCTAACCCTAGTTTATTATTAAAGTCTATTGAGAATAGTGAATTATTTGATGTAGAAAATGAAGAAGCTTGGCAAATGATTGAGCCGGATAAAATTATGTTTAGTGAAGAGGAAAAAGCGCTAATTCGGTCAGTTTCATCTACCTTGAAATATCGAAAAGCAATTGAAATTGCGGTGCAGTTATACGAAAAAGATAAGCAATCAATTATTTGGTGCATGTTTGTAGATACAATTAATAAAGTAATGAATGATTTGAGCAATCGAGGTATAAAAGCACAAGTTATTTATGGCGCGACACCTCAACAGGAAAGAGACGCTATTATAAAGCTATTCAAAGAGAAAAAAATAGATGTATTAATTACGAATCCGCATACTTTAGCTGAATCTGTTTCGCTTCATAAAACATGTCATGATGCAATTTACTTGGAGTACTCCTTTAATCTGACACACATGTTGCAGTCCAGAGACCGTATTCATCGTTTAGGATTACCAGATGGACAATATACACAGTACTATTATTTAATGTTAGAAGGGCAGCAAGATAGGCGCAATCCAATTGATGAAAAAGTTTATTGGAGATTGAAAGAGAAACAAAGGATTATGGAAGATGCTATTGAAGGAAATACTTTAGAATCGGTAACATTTGATGATGCGGAAGATATAAAAAATTTATTTAGTATTTAAGTTTTAAAGAAGCCTAACAGAAACAGAGTTAGGCTTCTTTTGGTTATTTAGAATTAAGTTGTCCAATAAAAATCATATTATGGATTTTATAGATGATGAATCAAAAAAGGGGTTTGTTACTATTTGGAAAATAGGACTAAATTTAAGAAAATATTGTAATTATTTCATAGTGCCTTAATACCAACAATTCTTCTATAGATATTGTATAATATGGAATATATTCGAAACGTATTTTTAGATTAAGAGGTGTTACATCATTGGAGAAATATACATTTGATTTTCTACAAGAGATATTCCCTGAGTTAGCGGAGATGGGGAGGGATATTGAAAATATTTTTTATCAAGATCCCCAATCGGTTTTAATTAAGGGAAGAATATTTGCAGAGCTATTATTAAAACGCATTGCGGAAGAGCATGAACTGTACGACGTACAATATTTAAAGCAAGTAGAGCGTATCCAAAAATTAGAAAGAGAAGATATTTTATCAAAAGAAATTTCACGTTCATTTGATACAGTTCGCTATTTAGGAAATAAAGCGGCACATGAACATATTGAAAGTGGATTAGAGAGTGCTTTTAAAATGCATAAAAATCTATTCCAAATCGCAGTGTGGTTTATGGAAGTATACGGGAGTTATGAGTTTGTTGCCCCGAAATATAGACACCCACAGCCGAAGAGTAGTGTACATATTGTGGAGAAATTAGAAGAAAAGATATCTGCTAGTTTAGAAGAAAAGTTAAAAATACTAATTGAGATTGCAAGTAAACAAAATACATCAAATCAAACTGTGGAATTAACAGAAATAAATAACGCTGAGATTGCAGTAGGACTAGAAGTTGAAGATAAACAAACTGTAGATAATGAGGAAGAAATAGATAACAATTTTGTGTATGATGATTTTATTTTAGGAGAAGGAGAGAGTTATTTACTAGCAGAACTCTCGAAGCTGAAAGAATCATCTCAAGAGGCTATCGAAAATCCTAATGAGTTTAGTTCGTTTAAGGATTATTTACATGTTGAAAGAACGATACAGAACGATATGATGTCTGCTCTAACAGCAGCAGCTGGGCAAAATACAAGTCAATTAATTTTCTTGTGTGGTAGCGTCGGAGATGGGAAATCACATTTATTATCGTATGTAAAAAATAAATATCCTGAATTGATGGAAGAGTTTTCGGTGCATAATGATGCTACGGAAAGTTTTGATCCACAAAAGAGTTCCCTTGATACATTAGCGGAAGTATTAAAGCCATATAGTGATAGTGAGATTGATGGTTCTAGATTCAAGCTAATTTTAGCTATTAACCTAGGAGTTCTGCATAACTTTATTGAATCAGATTATGCAAAAGAGAACTACCGAATTTTAACAAAATTTATTGAGGAATCTGGAATATTTGAGGCAAATGAAGTTGCTACTAATCAACAAAGCGGTAATTTCCACTTGATTAGCTTTAGTGATTATCAACCTTTTGAATTAACTAGTGAAGGGCCAAAATCAAATTATTTTTCATCTATTTTAAAGCGAATTGTGGTTGAGTCAGAAAAAAATCCATTCTATCAAGCTTATTTGAAGGATAAGCAACGTGGTATAAATGGATTCTTTATGGTGAATTATGAGTTATTGCAACAGCAACAAATACGTGATGGTGTTTTAAGTATATTAATTGAAGCAATAGTTAAGCATAAGATGATTATTTCAACACGTTCCATGCTTAATTTTATTTATGATATTTTAGTGCCTTCTCATGGGAATGAAGATTTTCTTGGGGCAGGTATGATGGAAAAAACCGAAGCCTTATTACCGAATTTATTATTTGATGGTCAAGAAAAATCAAATTTACTAGCAGTTATTTCTAAAATGGATCCTATTCATCTACGATCAAATAGTGTAGACCAAATGCTAATTGAGCTAAACAATTCAGTAAATATGAAGAATACTTTCCAAAAGCATTTGAATTTACATGGACTTGATGGGTGGATAGAAGGGCTAGAAGAGATGGGTTCTTTCTTTGAGCTAAGTGATTCATCTAGACAGGTATTCAATAAAACATTAATACGTTTGTCATTATTTTTATCTCCGGTTTTAAATGAAATATTTGGGGATGAAAATTATAAAAAATATATGGAATATTTATATGCTTTTAATAAAGGAAATCGATCTGATTTAAAAGATATGTATAATTTAGCGAGAAAATCAATTTTCTTATGGAACGGAAGTCCGAAGGCAGATTATGTATTTATGGATTACTCAAATGATACTACTCAGGTTGCACAGTCTCTTAAAATTAAGCCGTTTGTAGGACATTTGAAAGGGGTAGAACCGGAGGTTTTAAATCGATTTAAATTAAATATATTACTTGCTTTTTCCAATGAAGATAAAGTAGCTCCTGTATATTTAGAAATTGATTATCCATTATATGAAATGATGGTCAAACTTTCAAAAGGTTATCGCCCGAATAAAAAGGATAAAGAAGATTGTATTCAGTTCGTTGAATTTGTGGATAAGATAATGAAATTAGGAAATAGAGAAAAAGAATTATTGTTTGTTCAATCTAATGAAAATGGAATGTTTAGACTAACATACGACGAAGATTTTGAAGAATTTACGTTTAGAAGGGATTAGAAAATGATTGTAAGAGAGAATTTAGAGGATTTGAAAAACTCGCTGAGTATTAAACCAGAAAAGTTAGGATTAAAACATACAATAAATAAAAAAGCTCCTCTGTTACCTTTCTCTACCCGAGGAACAGAGCGGGCAAAATTCGTAAAAGGGTTTCAAGGAGTATTAGGAGAGTTTACGCGTCTAGTCAGCGGAAATAAGTTGAAAATGGAAGTTAATCTAGAAGAACTTATTGGAGAAATTAGTAAATCTGTTGATGTATCAAAGCAAGATAAGTCGCAATTTGAACAAATACTACGTACCTTTCTGCAGGATAGTGACAATACAATTAAAATTTTTCATTTGCATTTGTTTCAATATTTACCATTAAGTGATAAGGCTGATAAAAAAGGAGAACAAGATATTGCTAGATTCCTTTTAGACGTCTTATTAGGTGAAAAAGAAACAGTAGAAGAGATTTTTGGAAAAAGTGATTCAACAGATCTAATGTCACGTCTTGTGTTAAAACAATTAAATCATTTGGAGAGCGACGAAAAAGAACGCCGTCCTTATATTAATCAAATTCCATTTATCTCAAAGCTATTCAAAGAAGATTTTCAATTTTTAGCGGAACATAAAGATTATTTTAGAACTCATTATCATTTGTTTCTTAGTTATTATTACTTTTTATATATTACTCAATTGACTTTAAAGCTTTCACAAGTTGGGAAAGCGAACTTTAGTGAGAACAACGAAGTTTATTTTACACTTGACTGGGAGTCTACGAGTAAGAATAGAAAAGGTTATACTCATGGTTATCAAATGATTAAAGATACAGGTAGACATTTACTACTACATATTAATTGCTTAGAACATTTAAATTTCCTAATGGGAGTAGAAAAAGCAGGTGGCTATCCTGAATTAAAGGAAACATATCAGCAATTATCCGATGAGGATAAAAAAGTATTTTTAGAGATGCTTTGTGATTGGGTTATGGAATATAGAAGACATTTAGGTCTTGGGGCTTATGAAGGAAATTTAGAATTAGAATATGATACGCTTGTACAATCCTTATTCCGTAGTATAGAAGAAGCCTATGAAAAAGATACGATGCAAGGCCCTCGACATAGATACTCTTTATCAATAGAAGAGGTTGGGAAAAAATATTTCTTAAAAACTCGAGGTTCACTTGGTTATATGCTTAATATTAGTCAAGATATGTTGTTGCTACTAACAGCATTGAGTTTAAAAAAGGAAAGAAAACCTTTGAAGCAAGTATTTATAGATTTAGAGGCTAGAGGCTTATTCTTTGATCGGTACTCAAAAGAAGAAATTGTACAGTTATTTGATAAGCTGAATTTAATAGACAAAAAAAGTGATAGCGGTGATGCACAGTATGTTAAACCAATTTTATAATTATCTTTCAGATAAACTAATAAATTATTTAGAAGCGGAAAATCTTAGAGGTGGAGAGCGATTTTACCTTCAATTTGATAATCATGAACAAGTGCAAGCATTTTATGACACATTAAAAGAACAAGATTTATCGCAGGCGTTTTATTACCAGCATAAGCAAGGAACTCCATACGAAACGATTGCTATTAAGGTTTCAGAGGAAATGAAAGTAGTTGTTGCGACTACATCGGCAAATGTTACTCCTGACTTTTTAGTAACACTTCGTAATGAAGTCGGTGAACAAAAGGATGTTTGGGAGAAAACAGCTTTACTTAGTATATGTCATGAGACACTGGACAGTATTAAGGGTGGTAGCAGTGATTTGCAAAAAGAAGGTATGCCATTTAATGTGAAATCAATTTTAAAAACATTAAAAGAAGAGATTGAAACTTCTTCTCTAAATAAAGAGGAGAAGGAAGTACTTTCATTTTATTTACGTAAAAAATTAGATGATACAATTGTGCGACCATCTCTTTGGGATTATGAAGAAATTCTTGGATTTTTATCAAAACAAGAGATTGCGAGAGAAGATTATTCTAATCTAGGGATTTTTTATGATGAAAATTTAAATCAATTTACTTCAGCTCAAATGAAAAAAAGGCTAGAAGAAAATGCTTCATTTTTTGAGAAAGTACAACATATGCACGAGTATGAGCATTTAGAGAGTCAATTAGAAAAATTATTCGATGAAAAAGGTGTGTCTCGTCTAAAGAAGGAAGATTGGCAGCAAGCGGATTATGTTCTTATTAAAGATTCTTACGACAAAATGACTGAAATAGATCGCCCTTTAGAATATATTGAATCAGCAAAGAAATATTCAAAAGAAGGTTTGTTATATTGGGAAAAAGCACAAGCTGAGACAAAGGCTGGGAGACGTAAACGTCATATTATTGTTTTTAATCCTACACAGATAGAAAATATCAACCTAAACTTTGAATTTGAAGAAAAGTTAAAGAGGGAATACATTCATAAAAATTCACAGGGTTTTTGTGGAGTATCTGGGAAAAAGCTAACTGTTAGTTTAGCGCATAAGCAAAATGTGACTTCATTCCATAAAGCTGTATATACGCATAAAATGCAATCTAAGTCGAAATATGAGTTTCATATTGCTGTTGTAGAATGTGAAGCAGCGTTTTTACAATCTCTTCAAACAATTTATGAAGTGAATGTGAATAAAAAAAATGTAGTTATAAATAAAGCTGAAGACAGCATTGTTTTTGGAGATATTTCTAGCGAACCAGAGGAATTATTTGTTGAAGAAGATGCACAGATTATAAATTGGCAAGGTGGAAGTTTTGAAGTCTCTGAATCTTCTCCTGCATGGAATGACGATAGCTTATCATTTTCTGTTCAAATTGAAACATCTTTAATGCCTATTCTTATTAGAGAGCAAGTTGCAAAGACTGTTCCAGTATCAGGAGAAAGAGTATGGAAATTAAAAAGAGAACATCAAGAAAGTTTCGAATATAACCTCGATACAAATAAATTAAAACAAGGTGCAAGGGAGTTTTCAGCACGAGAAGGATTTCGAAATTATTTGCAAGACGAGAGAGTATGGATTGAAAATGAAATCGCTTTTGCAGTTAGAGGGGTATCAGGCCTAAATAAGGTTGAATTATCAATGAGCCCATCATTGAGAGATGCGTATCAGCAATTATTAAATTACTATAAATTTAATAATACGGTTCCTAGTCTTTGTTTTATGGATGATCAATTAAGAGAGCTATCTATAAGATACTTGAAGGCATTTAACGAAAGCGTTGCTCATATACAAGAAAATGTAATGTTAAAAGGAGAAGAAAAGAATCTGTTTAAATTGGGAGTTATTGAAGAGGAACAAAGAGTCATACTAACACCGCTGCATCCTCTTAATGTTGCCTATCAGTTAAGTATTAATGATGAAATTAAAAACGAAATAGTTGAAATGCATATTTTAAACCGTTTGCATCCTAATAATCTATTGCCATATATATATGGGCAGAATGATGAATTGTATCGACCAGTTTCTCAAAATGAAGCACCTGAATGGACTGTTTATGAACCACTTCATAAGGTTGCGATTGGGGAATCTAATGCATTTTTAGCTAATGTAGTTGAAGAAAAGCTTCAACAATTTGTGGAGCATTTCCAATACTTATTTTTACAAGAATCTAAATCTCCGATACGAATCAATGTGATTAATATAAATAATGATAAAGAAGTTGTAAGAGGTTTAGTACAGTTTATTAAGAAGCAGATAGATAAAAAAGGGCCATCTAAAATTATACCAGTAGAGGTTGCCTTATATCATGAGAGTGATGCACTGAGCGCCTTTGAAAAATTTTCTATATATGATGATGTTCAAAAATTTGAGGAGTTCTTTGAGTTATCGTTAGCATCAAAGAATCTCGATGCTGTAGACGTATTAAGGCTGATTCGAGAAAATGTTTTCTATTATAAACTTATTGGTACGAAAGAATATGGTTACGCTCATATTTCATTCTATAAAATGATTTCAAATGAGAAGCATGCGAAAAGTACAATGGAAGATATTGAAACAGGATTATCTTTAAATGGAATGTTATCATCTCTATCATCTATTAGTACAGAAGTAGATTATCGTACAGGATTTGGATTGAAAAATGTATTGAATAATGAACATTTGTTAATTCAAACTGCTAGAGGAATGAATGAATTAGGAAGTAATTTAAATAACGATGGTACAAACCCTTACCGTAAGAACGAAACAATTGTTACGAGAACATCTACCTATGATGAACAAGTTTTGGAACATTTATATGAATCTTCTTATTGGGTAACATTTATTGAACCTAATGTTGGTTTAGATTTCTTCCAAGATTCATCACGTAATTTATTGGTTATTCATTATAGTGATCAATATTCTTCATCAAGCCAGTATGATGCAATTACAGTAACGGATAAAGCAAGACAATACCGAGCGGTTATTGAACAGTATTTAGCGGAAAAAGAAATTGTATCGACACCTGAAAAAATTAATACAGCTATTAGAGCTTTCAATAGTTTAAATGGTGAGTGGTTACTACGAATTATAGGAAGTAAGGGACAATTCTCAAGAGAAAAGTTAAGTATTATTTCAGCTGTGAAGTATATATTAAGTGCTTTAGATCATGAGAATATTTTATGGGTTCCTATCTCATTAGAAGAAATATTGCGTGTTGCTGGAGCGGTGAAATTAACGAAAAGTGAAGGTGTATTTTCTGCGAAAAATCTAGGCGGAAAAGGTGCACATAGTGACGATTTACTGTTAATTGGAGTAGAAATGCAAGATGATAAATTATCAGTGCATTATTATCCAGTGGAAGTGAAAATCGGCTTAAATCAAGACAGTGCTATTGCAAAAGCAAAAGAGCAAATTAATGCTACTAAGCAACTATTTGATACGCAACTTTCTAAAACAAGTGAAGATGGTTTACATGTATTTAAATATAAGTTTTTCCGAAACTTCTTTGTACAGTTATTGCTAGCAAATGCCGAGAAATTTATTGCAAACAACATTTGGCCAGAAAAATCTTATGAGAAAATTGAAGAACTAAAGAAAAGATTATTAAATGATGATTATGAAATGAGTGGACATTTGGATGATAAAATCGGAAAAGGAGCAATTTTATCATTCAAAAAGGAACAATCATGGAGATCCATCAAAATAGAAGAAGATATTTTATTAGTGGAATTAACCGAAGAGGATGGATATGAAGGAGTAATCGAAGAAATTGAAGCACTCAAAATGAAAATCCATTCGGGTGGAACTGATATTAATCCAGATAGATTATTAAATCAGAATCATGATTCTAATCAAGTGTTAAAAAAAACTAGCAATAAAGTCGTTCCAACTGTACCTCATTCTGAAGAAGAAAAGGAAGAAAAAGGAACAGGAGGAACAAAAGAATTAAAAGACATCCGCGTTTTGTTAGGAACAGTAGAGGGATCGACTCAAGAAATATATTGGGAATTCGGAAATTCAGAGCTAGCAAATAGACATATTTTAATTTCGGGTAAATCAGGACAAGGTAAGAGTTACTTCATTCAATGTTTACTACTTGAGCTGGCGCAAAATGGAATTTCTAGTATGATATTTGACTATACAGATGGATTCAAGAATTCTAAGTTAGAACCGGAATTCAAAGAGAAACTCCAAGATAATATTGAACAATTCCTAGTAGCAAAAGATAAATTCCCAGTAAATCCATTTAAGCGAAATCAAAAAGAATTGGATGAAGGAATTTATATCGATGAAGATAATACAGATGTTGCTGAAAGAATTAAAAGTGTATTTTCAGCTGTATATAAAGATTTAGGCATTCAGCAACAAAACGCTATATATGAGGCAGTAATGCGCGGTTTAGATAAATATGGCGAAGGTATGAATTTAAATTATTTATTAGCAGAATTAGAAGAGGATACTTCTGGGCCGGCTAAAACAGCAAGATCACAAATTAAGCCTTTTATTGATAAGAATCCATTTAATCATAATGCTGTATATGATTGGGGAGACATACTGAACCAAAAAGGTAAAGTGTTTATTGTACAATTAACGGGCTTTAATAGAGATGTACAGCTCATGATTACAGAGTTTATCTTATGGGATATTTGGAACTATCAATTACACCATGGAGACAAAAATAAACCATTCCCAGTTATATTAGATGAAGCGCAAAATCTTGATCATAGAGAAAAATCACCAAGTGCCAAAATTTTAACTGAAGGAAGAAAATTTGGTTGGTCAGGTTGGTATGCAACACAATCATTAAAAGGACAATTTACAATGGATGAAATTTCACGACTACAGAATTCAAGTCAAAAAGTGTATTTCATGCCACCAGAAAATGAAATTAGTGCTATTGCATCAAACCTTGCTCAAGATTCAGCTGTACGTAAAGAATGGGAAAAACGACTTGCAACATTAAAGAAAGGTCAATGTATCACTTCGGGACCAATGTTACAAAAAGATGGTACGTTGAAGTCGGGTAGTCCTGTGATCATTAATATTAGTGCGTTGCAGGATAGATTGAAGTAGTAATTTAATAGTGATATGAAAACCACCTTGGACGGTATATTTGTTTGAGGTGGTTTTTGTATTGTTAATCATGTTGAAACTTAGAAATAATAGAAGGTCTTCCTTGTCAAGTCTTCTAAAATTCTTGAATGATTTTTATATAGATAAAGGTGAGGGGAATTCATAATTAGAGAAAAGTTTAGTGTTTAAAGAGTATGTATATAGTTGATCTTTTAATTTAGTGGGGGGTATAATAAGAGAATCATAAAATTGAAAGGAGGAAGAGTGTTGAACTTTATGATTCTTTTGACCGGTATTTCAATTTTATTTCTTCTCTATTGGTGTGTTGTGAATCAATATATTGTTGTTAAATGGAATTTTATTGTTAAGAAATTTAATGAAAATATAGCGTTTGGGATGTTTATTACATGTATGTTATTTTGGCTGCAGTATGTATTTCAAATGTTTTTTGATAGATGATTAGTTTTTTATGAGGTAAATAGACACAATGGAGTATGTAAGATACTTTATTGTGTCTATTTTTTCAGAACTAATTATAGTTTATTTCTTGCATCTCCCCCAACGTCACCCCCTAACCTAAAGAAGACAAATCAAAAAGGGGGACCAAACCACTCATGAAAACCACCACAAAAGAAAAAAGAAACACCATCATCATGCTACTACTCTCAGCCGCGATAGGAATCTTTTCACCACTACTCATGTACATCACACTGGCACGTAAAAGTGAGGTGTACAAATACCATTGCCGAAAGGCGTTCAACTTTCATTTGTTAATCTTTCTTCTATTTAATATTAGTTCGCGTATTAGTGATGTTTTGTTTTGGATTGTGTTTGCCTTTGAGGTAGTTCAAGTGATCTTTGTTGCGTGGAAAGTAATACGCGACGAGCCATATCGTTATTTCATTCGAATTCCTTTATTTAAAGAAGATAAGTATGTCGTGGAAGGAGAATAGGTGATGAAACAAGAAGTGGAGATAAAGGGAAAGCGATTTTTCGCTATGATTACAGTGTTGTTTATTGCGATTTATATTGTTTTACGAAAAAGAAAGTATGAGTACTTCTATGATGGTATTAGCGAGTATGAAAATCGTTATAGAGGTAATGTTCCTTTTTTATTACTTGTTGTAGGTTTATTTCAATGTTGTAGGCAGAATGAGATGAGTTTTTCTCATATGCTTCAATATGTGAGAAAGAAGTTAGTGAAGTAGGTGATGATATGGCGTGGATGATTAGTGAGTTTGCAGGTGTTGGGGATGTTACGGTGCGGACGCTTCGTTATTATGACAAGATTAATTTATTAAAGCCAAGCGATTATACTGAGGGTGGGCATCGGTTATATACGAAAGATGATTTGTATGTGCTACAGCAAATTCAATCGTTTAAGCATCTCGGTTTTTCGCTTGGTGAAATTCAAAATATTATATTGCAGCGTGATATAGAGACGAAAGATTTTTTAAGACAGATGCATTTTCAAAGGGAATTGCTTTTGGCGGAGCAAGAAAGAATTGCGAAGGTGCTTTCGCATATGGATGAGATGACGAAGAAGTTTCAAAAGGAAGAACGAGTGGATGTTGCTTTGTTTTCTTCTTTTCTTCAAACTTTTATATGGGAGAAAGAAAATAAAGAATGGTTAGAGGAACATTTTTTAAAAGAGAGTGTTCAAGCTTTTTATAACAATAAGGAATTAAAAGAAAGGTTTGATCGGCGTTTTATGGATGTGATAGGAAAGTTGAAAAAGTATAAGAAAGAGGAGAAGGATCCGAGTCATCATGATGTTCAAGTTACCTTGAAGAGATTTTTCAATGTAATAGCAGAGGTAACGAACTATCTTGATATATCTCAAAGTGATATAGAGGATATAATCCAAAAATCAAACCTTCCACTATCCGAATTCCCAGCTCTCTTCACAACTGAAGAAGAAAACTATATAAAAGAAGCAATGCAACAGTTTAACACCTAGTTAAACTGTTTTTTTATGCCAATCTACAATAAACTAATATGTTCTCAATCCATAAATAGTTAATAAAATGAAAAAATATGTATGATGAAAATTTTAATAAGCTGTGAAAAACTATTCACAGCTTATATAGATATATTATTTATTTTTATTATCATTTAGAAATTCTTCAATCTCTAAATAATCAGTATCGGTTAATGTCCCATTCTGCCAGGAAGAATATAATATGAAAGATAGTGAATCTATGCTATGAGCTGAAAGAATTAATTTTTCATAATTAGTATTATTGGTATAAAAAACTTTATATAAAATTAATTCTGTATTTGTTTCACGTAGTTCATAATAAAAACTATATTTAGGTAAATTGATGTAGTTTGCTATAGATAAAGTAATAAGTGTTAAACTTGTAATGACTTGCATTATATGAATTAAATGATGACTTAAGGTTAAAAGCGTTATATTGTGAGTGCTACCAGGAAAAGATATGTTGAACAGGGAAGTTGCGATACTGTTAGAAAAACTAAAGATAATTAGCTTTATTAATTGTACAAAATCATACTGTTCTCTTAAGATATTCAGCAAATCAGTCCCATATAAAATTTCTATAATTGAAAGAGTAGCAACAGTGAAAATTATTTCTATTATACTCTTTATCGCCAAACTAATTCGGTCTGTTCCAGTGAGTAATGTGTTTTTCAAGGATTTCTTGGCAATAATATCTTGATAAAAAGCTATACAAATTTCAAAACAACGAGATAGGAGTCTTAAAAAAACAAAAGTGTATATAACGAATAATAAATTCTTTATATAGGAAAGCTCTATAACCGAAATCAAAGTAAAAATTATGACTATTATAAGAGTAATTATAGCTGTAAATACAGAAATAAGGAGATTGGTTTGATTCCTCAATTGTACATAGGATGTTTTTTCCTTCTGAAGCTCTTTTTTCGAAACTCGAACAGAATTAAATGTATTGAGTATGGAATCCTTCACTGTATCAGGAACAGTAGTTTTTTTTACTATGTCTGTGATAGCAGACATATAGTTACTTTTAGTATTTGCGCTTTCAATTTTTTGAAATAGGTCAGACGAGTCTTTGAATGTGCATGTTTTTCCATCACTATCAGGTATTTTGCAAGATTTTAACTCTCTTAATCTCAAATTATTTTCTAATATTATCTTTCCTAATGTTGCGGCAGAATATTCTGCATACATTATAGAATATAGTGTGTATAGTGCCATTAATAGAAGGGATAGATACAAAAATAATATAAATGCAAAGGAAAACGATAAAAAGAAAAAATTCACAAGTGAAACTATGGAATTTATTTCTAGAGAATTATTTAGATAAACATAAACCGTAGCTATAAAGAATATAAAAATATATAGTAAGATAACTCGTGTAGAAAATTTTTTGGAGATATCCTTAGATATATAATAAAGTAAAAACGTATTAATAATATGAAGAATAAGAAGTATAGTGGCAATAGTTAAGCTAACTACATCCTCGTTTTTTAATGTCAAACAGAAAATAAAGAGAGTAATTATAGTAATCAATATTATTTTTGGAGAGAGTAATTTTTTTATATTATCACTTATTAAGTTTAAAAAAGTAGAGTACATATTATTAATTGGAAGAGAAGAAAAGTGAGAGTAAATAAAAATAAAAGCCCAAGCAATGAAAAATGAAAGGAATTTTCCTGAGTTAGTAATAAAATTCTCATGAAGTATATCATTTGGATTGATTGTTAATTCGTTTTTCATATCTTTAAAGAGAATGCTAGAAAGGAAGATTAAAATCCAAAAAAGTAACTGATACAGACCGATAGTGGTATATTTTGGTTGAGTTGAAGTAGATTTATTCATGTAAAGCACCTTTCTTAATTAATTCGATAAAATATTACATTAGCATTATAACATAATTAATAAATTTATTAAGGGGTAAGAAATATAATATATTGTATTGTATATAAATTAGAAGAACTTTCCGACCTCCTAGAACTAATTAACGCCCTAGCCGAACACGAAGGCACAACACTAGAAGAAATCAACAACATCCGTAAAAAGAAAGCAGAAGAGCGAAGTGGCTTCTCAGATCGAGTCTTTCTAATCGAAGTAACCGGTAACTAACCCCTCCTAAGCCCCTACCAAGTAATAAATCACTAAGAAAAAACATAACAAAACAAAAACACCAACAAACACCGTAGTAGTAGTCGAAAAAAATTTTGAAATAACACGCCAAAAACCCGGCCAGTCCCCCATATATATTATGAAGGGGCTTTTACTTTTGAACGGAGACGGGAGGAATTAGGATGGCGGTGTATCGTACTGTGCAGGTGAATTTTTGGCAGGATGATTTTGTTTTGGATTTGACGCCGGAGGAGCGGTATTTTTATGTTTATTTGTTAACTTGTTCGAAGACGACGCAGTGTGGGATTTTTCCTTTTCCGAAGCGGTTAGCTGAGATGGAGACGGGTTATAATCGGGAGACTGTGGATAAGCTTGTGCAGCGCTTCATTGATTATGGGAAGATTCTTTATGATGCGGATACCAGAGAGTTATTCGTTTTAAATTGGCTTCGTTATAATCCGGTGACGAATACGAATGTGGAGAAGTGTGTGCTTCGTGAGCTTAAGGGTGTGAAGAATAAGGAGTTTGTACATATGTTTCTTCAGAAGTGCGTAGAGGAGGAGCTGAATGTTCCGATGCTTTTAGCACATTTCGGTATGCCGAGTGATTTGGCTATGGATGATGCCGAGTCAGTTTGTGAAGAGACAGAGGTGGAAGAAGAGGTTATAGAGGAAGAAACGGGAAGTCGCGTGTTTTTTTTTTATGAGCAACATTTTGGTAGTTTGTCTCCGCATACTGTGGAGGAACTGAGTGCGTGGATGGAAGATTTGTCAGAAGAGCTTGTGCTAAAGGCTCTTCAAATTGCGTTTGAGAATAATAAGCGGACGGTTGCTTATGTGAAGGGAATTTTGAGAGGGTGGCACGGGAAAGGATTTACGAAAGTTTCTGAGGTTGAGGCGGATACGGCGAGCTTTCGGAAGAAGGATTCGTCTGTTAGTACGGGGGAGACGGAGGAGTTTTTGGCGAGGTGTGAGGAGTGGGAGAAGAATGCGCCGTCTGAGGAAGAGTTGCAGCGCTTTTTAGCGGAGCGCGGGTGGCGTCCATGAGTATTCAAAATGTGGAGGCGGAAAAGACGGTGTTAGGTTCTCTATTACTTGATGGAGAGCTTATTAAGGAGTGCCGTTTGACGGAGCAGTATTTTTCTCTGTCAGTGCATAAGTCTATATTTCAGTTAATGCGAAAATGGAAGAAGAGGGGCAACCGATTGATCTTGTGACGTTCATTTCTAGGGTAGATCCGAAGTTTTTAGAGGGGATCGGGGGAATGGAGTATTTTATAGGGTTAATGGATGGTGTGCCTACAACTGCCAACTTTTCTTATTATGAGGGGCTTGTTCGAGGTGCCTGGAAAATGTATCAGGCGGGTGTTCTCGGGCACAAGATGGGAGAGCGTCTTATTGCGGAGAAGAATGAGAAGATTATTGGTGAGACGATTACGGCACTTTGTGAGTTAGAGGAACAGGACTGTGTATGTGAGTTTGATTTGAAGGATGCACTAGTTGATTTATATGAAGAGCTTCATCAAGATGCGAAAGAGATTACGGGTATTGAGACTGGTTATATGTCGCTAAATAAAATGACGTGCGGATTGCAGGAAGGTGATTTTGTCGTTCTTGGTGCGCGTCCTTCTATGGGAAAGACTGCGTTTGCGTTAAATGTTGGACTGCATGCGGCGAAGTCTGGAGCCGCCATTGGACTATTTTCGTTAGAGATGAGTAGTAAGCAATTGCTGAAAAGGATGGCGTCTTGTATAGGTGAAGTGTCAGGAGGTAGGCTGAAAAATCCGAAGCATCGTTTTGCGATAGAGGACTGGGAAAAGGTGAGTAAGGCATTTGCGGAGATCGGGGAATTACCACTTGAAATATACGATAACGCAGGCATTTCGGTGCAAGATATTTGGATGCAAACTCGTAAGTTAAAGAGAAAGCACGGTGATAAGAAGGTTTTAGTCATTGTAGATTACTTGCAGCTTATTACGGGCGATCCGAAGCATAAGGGCAATCGATTTCAGGAGATTAGTGAAATTTCTCGTAAGCTTAAGGTATTAGCACGTGAATTAAATGTTTGCGTAGTAGCATTATCGCAATTATCTCGTTCCGTAGAAGCACGGCAAGATAAGCGACCTCTTTTATCTGACTTAAGAGAGACAGGACAAATTGAGCAAGATGCGGATGTCATTATGCTTATGTATCGAGAGGATTATTATGATAAGGAAACGGTGCAGAAAGAGATGACGGAGATTCATGTGGCGAAGCATCGGAATGGGCCTGTGGGGAGTTTTAAGCTGAGGTTTTTGAAGGAGTTTGGGCGGTTTGTGGAGGGGAAATAGTTAAAAGACTTGAGTATCACTTTGTAAATAAAATAAAGCATAAGTGTACCATTTCATTAACTTATGCTTTATTTTTTGATTCTTTGAATATGTTTCTTATTTCCCCATAAAGAAAGATTTTCTCTCTGCCGTAATCCATTGCTCAAAATCATCTTGGCTACGTCGGACAAGTCGATTTACTAAAACATCATGCCATACATAATCCTCTAGTAAGTATATATGAACGGGGTCATCTGTATAAAAAGCAATATTACGCTCTTCAATTGATGGTCCATAAATCATCTCTTTAGAATCTATCGATAAAATAAACCAATGTTCTGTAGACAGAGTTTCTGTATAGGGTGTGATACGATGAGCTTCTAGATTTTTAATTGGATTTTCAACATGTAGGGTAATACCTTGTACTGAAACTTTATCAGCTACCTCACATAGTTCCTCTTTTAACGCTTCATACATCTCATCCCACATTGAAATGACAATACGTTGTTCTGCTTTTTTTATTAATGTCTGACAATAGCTAATGATTGTTTTGTTGTCTTTTAAAGTAATCACTCGATTATCCGTTTTTTCCTCGGAAGTTTCGAGTTTTTTTAATGAATCACTGATTCCTTCATAAGTAGACTGCCATTCTGATTGAGCTTTCTGTAAAAAGATTTCAACAGGTAGAGGTGAATAGCGAGTGGTGTCATTTATTTCTTCCTTCATGACAATTCCTTTTTCTACAAGGTTACCCAAAATCTCATAAATTCGCGCTCTTGGGACCCCTGAATCCTTACTTACTTGGTAGGCTGTAGCAGGCCCCTGTTTCACAAGAGATACATAAGATTTAGCTTCATATTCATTAAAACCAATTTTTTTAAGCTGTTGTACTATGTAGTCCACTTTTTCGTCCTCCGATGTTTGCTTTTATCCCGCTTTAACGGGCAGTAAGACCCCCACCTCAAAATTCAGCGGAAGCAAAGAAGTTAGGTGGGGGTCGGGCTGCCCGTAAAAGCCCGATTGGTTCAACTAATAATCAGTGGGGGATGAACAAAGCCCCCCACTGATTAAAGTTTCACTTTATATTTCAACGTTACAATAACTCTTTACATTTAGCAAATTGATAGTTACTATTACAATAGTGACTAAAGAGGAGGCTACTAGTATGGATTTGTATTTAGACCCATCTATATTAATGATTTTAATTGTTTTTGGGTTTGTGGCTGCATTTATTGATTCAGTTGTAGGAGGTGGTGGACTGATCGCCTTACCAGCTTTATTATTTACAGGGCTGAATCCAGCAAGTGCAGTAGCCACGAATAAATTAGCATCAACAATGGGGAGTGCAACTAGTAATATTGTGTTTTATCGTTCTGGTAATCTTGATTTGAAATCGGCTTTAAAATTATTTCCAATCACTTTCATAGGCTCTATAGTAGGTGCATGGACCGTTCATTTAATGAACCCAGAAGTACTGAAGCCATTGATGCTGGTAATGCTTGGTGCAGTCGCTATTTATACGATATTTAAAAAGGATTGGGGTAGTATTTCTACTCATAAGAAATTATCTGGTCGACACGTCATTATTTTTACCTTTTTTATTTTTGCTATTGGTTTTTATGATGGATTTCTAGGGCCTGGCACAGGTTCGTTTTTAATGTTTGCTCTTTTATTTATTGGGTATGATTTTTTAAAAGCAGCAGGTAATGCGAAGTTTCTTAATTTAGGAAGTAATGTTGGTGCATTGTTAATATTTATGTATGTGGGGCAAGTGAACTATGCGTATGGTTTTGTAATGGGGATTGCTCAAATTGCTGGAGGGATTGTTGGCTCCAAATTTGCTATAAAAAAAGGAAGCGGGTATGTTCGTGCTCTTTTCATTACAGTAACTTGTTTATTGTTAGCGAAAAATCTGTATGACTATGTGCAGTAAGTAATGTAGAAAAGGTTAACTATGCAGGCTACATAAATATAATAATTCCTTGTAACATATTTTAGATGCTACCTTATTCGAAGGTAGCATCTAAAACAATTAAGGTAAGAGGGGGAAAATAATACAAATGAATATTTTCGGGGTATGTTTATGTACTTTAGCGAAATAACTATTCCATATTCTTCTTATAATTAACCCGCAACAATCCCTTAAAATCAACCTCAGCAATCAACACACTTACTAATATAAGCGTCGCCCCTAAGTATCCTTTTCCTGTTAGCGTTTCACCTGTGAAAACGAAAGCGAAGCCTGCGGAAAAGACAGGTTCTAATGAAAAGATAAGTCCTGTATGTGTAGGCGTCGTGTACTGCTGGGCGATTACTTGCACGATGAAAGCAACTGCGGTGCAAAATATGCTTAAGGCTAAGATGATGAGCCATGAGTTGGTTGTGCTAGGTAGTTTTGGTGTTTCGATAATGAATGAAAATATAAGGCTAAATAGGCCGACGAAACCGAGTTGTATGACGCCAAGTGCAATGGAGTTCACATGTTTTGTTACGCTGCCAGTAATGATGACGTGGATTGCATAAAATAAGGCAGACAGTATGCAAAATATATCGCCGTTACCGATCTTGAATTCGCTCGTTAATGTTAATAAGCCGATTCCTATTATCGTTAAAAGGATTCCTACTATCACTTTCTTTTCCGGAATGTGTTTTAAAAATAGGGCTGATAATATCGGAATGAAAATGACTGTGAGACATAGTAAGAAACCAGCGTTAGAAACACTTGTGTACTTTGTGCCGAAAGTCGCGAAAATGTAAACGATAAATAAGACAGAAGCGAGTATAAATGCATGTTTTACCGTTTTAAAATCGATTTTGAATAAATGTTTGTAAAATATTAAACCTGATAAAAGAAAGGCGATAATAAATCGTAATGCGATTAAGTTGTATTCTTCAATGCCTTCGAGTCCAACCTTTGTAAGTAAGATGGATGCACCCCAAAAGAATGTAACTAGTAGTAGCCCTAAATCCGCTTTTAATTGTAGTTTCATTTCTATTCCCTCGTTATGTATAAATTTTATAATCCCATACCCCTATCCCCATCCTTCATTTTAATATTAATTCTGAATATTTTTAACTTAAATTTATCGACGTTTTATTTCATCAAAAAAAGCTGTTTATAAAACAGCCTTTTTTTTGTTGGGAAGTTATTCCTCTTCAAACTGAAAAATATCCCGGTTAATAAGTTGGTGGAGATACCTATCCATTTCAGCCGCAGAAACGCTTCTTTCATTTTTAAACCACCATGCGCTTAATGAGGTGATTGCCCCTGAATAAAATTCAATGATTAGATCATTTGGCATCGTATGATTTTTGCGCAGTTGATGTAACGCTTCTATTTCTTGTTTTCTCGTTTCGTGACTTAAATACTGTGTCCGGTTAATAAATTGTTCATCAGACATTTGTGTCTCTAATATTTTACCGATTTCTTCATGGTGTAGAAATTGTTCCATTACTTGAAATGGTTTACTTAATCGATCTGAAACCGGTATTTCAGCAATCATCTTGCTATATCGTTTAAATCCAAATGCTAATAAAGCATCTTTATCTTCGAAGTGTTTATAAAAGGTTGTTCGGTGTACCATTGCGCGGTCACATATTTGGTTAATCGTAATCGTACTATATTTCTGTTTTGATTGCGTCATTAATTCAAATAAGGAATCCCACAGTAATTTATGTGTACGTCTAATACGTAAATCAAGTTGTTTTTCATTATCATTCATCTACAATTCTCCTTTTTTGTAGATTAAATATACAGTGGCTGAAAATTGATTCTCCCTTTTTAATCTACATATGTATATTATATTACATGTGTTCTGGTGTATTTAAAGTTTTTTAAGTAAGAAACAGGAGGAGAATCTGTAAATGAATATGACAACTAAGAGCCCTACAAGTGGCAAAGTTGATACTTCTAATTTGAAACATACCCCCATTTTAATTGCATTACTTTTAGGAGCAATGGTTGCATTATTAAATGAAACATTACTTGGTAATGCGTTAACGGTATTAATGAAAGAATTTGACGTAACCGCTTCAACGATTCAATGGCTTTCTACAGCTTACATGTTAGTAGTTGGGGTTTTAGTTCCAATTACAGCGTTACTTCAGCAATGGCTCACAACGAGACAAATGTTTTTGATCGCTATGGTAACGTTTTTAGTCGGTACATTAATTGCGGGATTCGCACCGACATTTTCCGTTTTATTAATTGGCCGTATCGTCCAAGCTGTAGCGACGGGGTTAATTACACCGTTATTAATGAATACGATTTTAATCATTTGTCCACCTGAAAAACGTGGTGCGACAATGGGATTAATCGCACTCGTGATGATGGCAGCTCCGGCAATTGGCCCTACATTATCTGGAGTAATTGTGGATTCATTAAATTGGCGCTGGTTATTCTATATTGTTATTCCTATCGTGATCATTTCCATTATGATTGGGATGAAGTACATTCAAAATGTTTCAGAGTTAACAAGGCCAAAAGTAGATTACCCATCTATCCTTTTATCGACATTAGGATTTGGCGGGCTTGTGTATAGCTTTAGTGCATCGGGTGATTTAGGATGGTCCGATGCAAAAGTGTATGGCACTTTAATTGTTGGGCTTATCTCATTATGTATTTTTGCCGTTCGACAATTGAAAATTGAGAATCCAATTTTAGAATTACGAGCATTTAAAGTTCCGATGTTTACATTATCAGTTGGATTAATTGTCATTGTGATGATGTCGTTATTTTCAACGATGACTTTATTACCGATGTTCCTGCAAACTGTTTTACTCGTTACAGCTTTTAAATCAGGAATTATCATGCTTCCGGGAAGTGTTATTAGCGCCATAATGGGACCAATCGCAGGTAAACTATTTGATAAATTTAGTCCGAAAGTTATTATCGTTCCCGGCATTGTCTTAGTAGGAATTGCAATGTTCTTATTTAAAGGCATTACTCCTGATACATCAATGGTACAAATTATTGTCATGCATAGCGTATTAATGGTTGGACTCATGTTTGTCATGACAGCACAAACATACGGTTTAAATCAATTAACACCAGATTTATATCCGCACGGAACAGCACTATTTAGTACGTTGCAACAAGTAGCTGGTGCAATTGGTACAGCTATCTTTATTTCGAAAATGTCTTCAGGAACAACTAAGTATATGGAAAGCTCCGCAAATCCACTGGATCCAGTAGAGAAGTTAAACGGTTTAACGTCAGGGTTCCAAGGTGCATTTGCACTTGGGTTAATCTTTATTATTGTTGCATTTATCGTATCGTTATTCTTAAAAGAAGAGAAAGAAGGAGTAAAGGCAGCGAGGGTTTTACAGAACGAACATTAAGGTTTATATAAAAAAGGCATCTTTCCCTAGAAAAGATGTCTTTTTTATATTTTTTTCGTAACACTTGTTTTGGGGTCTTCATACATAAGAATTGGTATGTACAATAATTATCCTTTTTGAGAATAAGGATGCAAAGCCGTACTAATAACTAATAGTTCACCAGATGATTTAGTGACATCGTATATAGATCCTGTTATGAGAATAGGCATAGTCATGATTGTGAAGTTGTTATATTGGTATTAAATGATTTATACGTTTTTTATAGTAAAAATTAGAGACACTTCAATAAAAAGGAATTAAATATGGTATTCTTTAGTTAATATATTTAAACGAAGACAGGGGAAATGAAGATGGACAAGAAGCTAACGTATTGGCTAGCATCTATTATAGGGGGAGTAGTACTTGCAACTGGTATGACTTATGGAATGTTACAGTTTGCTGAAGTCCCGCTTGAGAGTGAGGACCATGTTTTTGCAGAGGTTAATAAAGAAGACACACTATCGAATGAAGCAGAAGTGAAAGGCTCAAATGCACAACTTCACATTACAGTAACTTCTACTGAAGAAGAAGTTATTTCAGCTATGCATAGCATGACTCATCAAAAAGTAAAAGCGTGTGAAGGAAAGGGAGCAACCCCTATGTCCAAAAAGAATGCAGAGAAAGTAAGAAACATTCTAAACGGAAACAATTTCAAGAATAAAGAAGAGCTATTAGCAATTACTGAAAGATGGGCAAACAGAGATTTTAGTAAAATTTTAGAAGAACATAACTATTTTATTAAACTTCAAGGTGGCAAGATAGGTGAAGCTACAGTAATGGATAAGATAGACGAGAAAGTATTCTGTTTCAATACTTTCGGTGATGATGTAACGGCCGCATTAGTTAAATCAGGAGATCTTCAGCCACGTTAAAGTGTCTTTCTCAATTATAAGAAAAGCCTCAAGTATTCATATACTTGAGGCTTTTCCAATGGAAAGATAGGAATGATCCGAATTCCTTACATTAAGAACAAAGTGGAATTACTCCTAAACCAATTAATAAAGCTGCGGCAACTGCTGGAATTGGTACAGGAATTTGAATACCTTCTACAAATAAGAAATACTGACCACTTACTATTTTAAAACAAACTAATTGCATAGCTATTCCTCCCTTCTTTTAGAATTAATACATTATATTAATTTATCTATTTATTGTTATAGTTAAATTATTCATTTTTAAAAATATAGTTAATATGTGAATAGTTTTCGAAAGGACCTGCTCAATCAATACGAAAAAACATAAGATGAAACGAATCCATTAAAATACATGAGTGAACCTTAGTTTTCCCCTCTTATCTAAAGGAGGAACTATTATGGGTTATGGTGGTAGTTGTGGCGGTTGTGGCTTCTCGGGAGGCTTTGCTTTATTAGTTGTGTTATTCATTTTATTAATCATCGTTGGAGCTTCTTGCTTCTGCTAAAAACTATTGGAAAAGACACTCATATGGAGTGTCTTTTCTTTCGTGCAAAATGATTCCTGATAATATCCAACTGTATATAGTATACGGTATATTTTTTCCTCATTAGACATATAAAAATGTTGGAGGGATGTTATGAAACTAGTAGGGAAGCACATTTATATTCGGCTTTATAAAACTGCTGATGCTAACGAGTTAGCTAACTTACATATTAGAAATCGCGAATTTTTTCAACGAGTTTGCCCGTTGCTCCCAGAAGTTTTTTATACAGAAGAACATCAAAAAATACGTCTTGAACAAGCTCTAAAAAAGACAGCTGAAGGGCAAGTATACCCTTTCGGAATCTTTTTAAGAGAAAATGATAAACTGATTGGAGACATTTCATTAACTCAAATTGTTAGGGGAGACCTCCAAAGCTGTTATACGGGATTTACTTTAGATAAGGAGCATAATGCAAAGGGCTATACAACAGAGGCTCTTCAACTTGTTGTAGATTTTGCTTTTAGGGAATTAAAGTTACATAGAATTGAAGCAGGAGCGATGCTTGATAATTTAGCATCTATTCGTGTATTAGAAAAAGTGGGATTTAAAAAAGAAGGTATAGCGAAAGAAAATATAAGGATTAATGGCAAATGGACAGATCATCAAATATTAGCTATCATCAACAGCTTGGATGTGTAAGCTTATTTTGATTCCAATAAAGATAATTATGTAAAGGGCTGTCTATATCGACAGCTTATTATATTTTTTGCTTAGCGTGATTTTTTCGGAATGCTGGCGGCACCTCATGCCCATCAACCTAACAGAACAGGTTGCCCCAAAACTAAAATTTCATCTTTTCATAGGTGTCCATGGGAATTTAGTTCATTTTTTTCGTTTTGGGGAACAATTAATTTCTTAAGTTGATAGCGATGGGGTACGGCCAGCATTTTGGAAAAAAACACGCTAAGAGCATGCAGGATTTTATACAGTTTTTCGGCTAATTCAGTAAAAAACGGAAACTCTGCAACCCACGCCAGGATAGGAATGTATAAAAAAATGAATAGCATTATAGGGGTACGGAAACGATTATGGGTTTCAAGGGCCACTCTGAAATTAAATACCACGCTTCGATTTTGATAAGTGTATTTGAGAAACTCTAAATCCTTTAAAATCAATAACTTGTAAGCTTCTCAATAGAGTACACTCTATTGAGAAGGTAAATATGTAATTATGCATATTTATATTTTTTTATTTTAATAGTAATTAAACCTAATATATAATTAAAAAGTTTTTTACGAATTGATAAGGAGATGCGAGTATGAAGAAAACCATAGGACTTATATTATCATTATTTTAATTACTTTCTACCTATGCACCAATGTTTACAGAGGAAGTCGAAGTTTTAAATCAAATAGGCCGCGTCAAAGAGAAAGGAGATTAGTATTATTATGGATCTCTTCAACATAATGCGAATTTTAGACTAAGGGATTTTCAAATTAAAAAACTTGGTTTTACTGTTTATTAAGAAGGTTCCATAAACGGGCTACTACATTTAAAACATGAAACATCTTATGAACTAATTATTGTTTAGACAGAATGACTTAGGTTGTCCTTATGCGAAATATTAGTATGAATAGAAATTTGATAATTATATAAAACGCCGTAAATGAAGGATAAAATAAGTGCTGATTTTGCAATTATATTTTTAAAAATTGAATAGGAGATCTATTATGAATACAATTAAGAAATTATTTTTAAGTTCTGTGATATGTATTTTATTATTCAGTACAGTAGGAACAGCGTATGCAGAACAAAATGGTCAAGTGAATTCATCATCTTTTATTGACGTTCCTAAAACCCACTGGGCATATAAAGAAATGATGTATATGGCTGAAAATAAGATTATAACAGGATACGGAAATGGATATTTCGGTGCTACGGATCCTATTATTCGCGAACATCTTGCTGCATTCTTGTATCGATATTTAAAACCGCAAGATAGTACCAATAATCCATTTGTTGATATTGGTGATAGCAATTTTAAAAAGGAAATTTTGGCACTTACTGCACGGGGCATATTTAGCGTAAATGTAGAGAAACAATTCAATCCGAAAAATAATATGACGCGTGCTGAAATGGCTGCAGTACTGGTCAGAACATTCGATTTAAAACCGAAAGGGAATTTTGACTTTACGGATATGAAAGGTCATTGGGCTAACGAATATGTCAAAATATTAGCTGGGAATAAAATCACAAATGGTACTGGTGATGGCAATTTTAATCCAAATGGACTTGTCACAAGAGAGCAATTTTCTGTGTTCTTATATAGGACAATCATGGCAACATCAGGTATAAAAAACAATGAATCGGTTGGCTGGGTTGTAGATGGAGAAAAGAAATACTATTATGACAAACCAGGCGTGAAACATACTGGATTATTACGTTCAGGGGAGGATACCTATTTCTTCGATAAAAATGGTAATCTAGCTTCAGGATGGAATACCGTAGACGGAAAGGACTACTATTTTGATACGGTAAGTGGAGCTGCACAAAAAGGATGGTTCTCTCAAACTACCCATTGGTATTATGCAGACGATAACGGTGTGATTCAAAAAGGCAATGTAACCTACAAAGGAAAACAATTCCAATTTGATAGAACAGGTAAAATGGTAAAAGGGTGGATAACAATCCAATCCCTCGACCAAAATATCTACAAATCCAGAACAGTTGTAAGGGGATTTGACCCAATAAAAGTTAGAAAGGATGAAATTCTTGAAGTAGTAGGGGAAGACGGTCCTCTATGGTTTAAGGTGAACTACAATGGTCAAACATACGTTGTGCAAAAATTATTTGCAGTCGTGTTTGATCAATCTCTATCTAATAAAATAGATACAATTCGTCAGGACATTGCAGATTTAAAAACTACTGCAAATTTGGTAAAAATATATTCCGAACGCTTTAAAAAAGCAAAAGAAACTAAAAATTATGATATGGCTCTAGTAGATTCAAGTGAACTTGCAGCAAGCTTATCAGGATTTCTAACTACCATAAAAAATTCTGATATGACGAATTTAGTGAATAAAATCTACGAAAAAGAAGCTGATCCAGCTATAAAAGAAAAATACAATTCTACCATCGCTACTTTAGAGATGATGAATGAGGATTTTGGCAAGATCCACAAATTAATGCTACTAAAAGATAGCATAATGGTTTTAGATAAAGCGAATCAGGATTCAGGTAATATTATTCAACAAATTCAGAATGGTAAAAACCTAGCACAACAAGATAAAATTAAGCTTCAAAACTATGCTAATGATATGACGGCGTATAAAAAACAATTGGTCGAATGGTATGCTGATACTTTGAATGCAGTAACGGATCTAACGGTATCGCTTATTGACCAAACAAGTCTTTACTGGCTAACAATCAATGACACATTTGTTGAGCCAGCAGAAAAATGGGTTGGTACATTACCAAAAGATGAAATCAGTAAATTTGCTGATGGGGTTCGGGACTACGGACAACAAGTTACAGCTATGCATGAAGGTTTTAAAAGCAGATTGCCTGAATATAAACAAATGGCCAGTGATTTACGCGTAGTAAATCAAAGTTTCCATAAGTTTGGAGATTCTGTACAAAAAGCTGGTGCATCACTTCATAAACAAGCAGTAATGGCTGATGGACTAATTAATAGTGTCTCAACGCATGTTGCAGAAGCTCAACAAGCATTTCCAACACTACATACAGATATTATGTCTGGATTAGATGCTGCTAATAATATGATGGATTCTGCTAATAAAATTGCGAGTTATAAAATTGATGTGCCTGCGGCATCCAAAAACATAGGGAATATGGATGGACTAAGAAACACGTTACGTGATTTTGGTGTGCCACCTGAAAAAATGAAGGAGTATTTGGAAGAAGAAAAACGTTCTGCTCAACAAACTTCATTCCTGCTTGATATTACTCCTGGATTTGGAGAACTAAAACAAGGTATCCAGCTCTTTACGGGCGAGGATATGTTTACTCATGAAAAATATGGTCCAAGTGAATTTGTAACAGGAACGCTTGCTGCAGTTACTGGCGGTACAACAAAAATAATTGGCCGTACATTTGGTAAACTTGGCGATCTTGAGAAAAATGCACAGAAACTAGGCAAGGTTTCAAAAGGTGCTCAATCGGGTGAAATTGTTCTTGATAAAGTCAAAACCTATGAACAAGCTAGAAATCAAGCAATGGATCTTTTAGGGAATTTAGGTAGCGACTCTATTCCAATGGTTGGAACAATGAAAAAAAGTGCAGGATATGGTAAAGTAATTGGAAGACAAACTGCTGATAAAAAAGCAAGATGGCGATTAGATTATGATCCTGAAAAAGGTCTACATATGAATGTAGACGATTTTAGAAACGGTAAAGGAAGTAAATCTACTAAATATGCAATTCCAATAGAAGGTGATGAAGAGTTATTTAAATCACTATTAAAACATTTAAACAAGTAAGGTGATAAATATAATGGCAACTTTGTTAGACGAATGTATCGAGGCATTAGGAGAAAATATAGTAGTTTTTGAAGGTGAAGAGAGAGAAAAAATCTTAGATAGCTTTGAAAACTCATTTCCAATTACAAGTTGGGCCAGAATTGATTGGGATAAATTCAGTGATTTCCAAAATATCGTTTATTTGGATGATATAGAAGCATATCTAAATAAACAATACGGTTTAGACTCTTATATCATTTATATTATTTGGGATGAAGCATCCTTACCAATCATAAAAACGAATTTACATCAAATACTACAGGTAATTGATGATGTTACAGCAGTAAGTTTTGATACTTGGCTCTATTCTCCAAATCTAGGATATGCAATAGAGTTTTATCATGAAGGTGAAGTACGTATTGGTAATAAGAAAGAGATTTTAGAATAAGGAGTGAATGAAAAAAGTAGGGGCTTCCCCTACTTTTTTTATGTGAACTTTAATAAGGTTTTCAACCCTATCTATAATAATGATCATTTCTCCTATTTATAAGTACGGGTTAATGAGGCAGCTAACTATCAGTGTTTTTAGAACTGTCGATATTCTTATGTTGCTTTTAAAATAGCTACGGTATTTTGTGAACTGTACCCTATAAAATGGGCAGTTTAATAAAAAAGCTCTAAAAAATCAAGCACTTAAAAGATGGTTCCGATATTCGATCGGGGGCCATCTTTTTTAATGTCCACTGATAACGATTATAATTATACTCTTCTATATAATCCTTTATGTTGAGCTCAAGGGATTCAAAGGTTTGACAATCTTTGTAATCTAATTTATCTATCATATGACCAAAAATGGACTAATTAATAGTGTTTCAACGCATGTTGCAGAAGCTCAACAAGCATTTCCAACACTACATACAGATATTATGTCTGGATTAGATGCTGCTAATAATATGATGGATTCTGCTAATAAGATTTCAGGCTACAAAATAGATACGTCTAATGTTGTTAAAAATGTTGGTAATATGGATGGGTTAACAACCCGCCTTAAAGATTTTGGTGTACCACCTGGAAAAATGAAAGAATATTTGGAAGAACAAAAGCGAACGAATGAATTAGGATCTATGGCGCTTGATTTTATTCCAGTTGTTGGACAAATTAAACAAGGTTTACAAATTTATAATGGAAGAGAATTTTTCACAGACAGAAAATATGAGCCGAATGATTATGTATGGGGAACTGTTTCTACAGTTGTAGGTGGCACTCCTAAAGTTATTGGTCGAGTATTTGGTAAATATGGAGAGTTAGAGCAAAAAGCGAAGGATTTAGGAAAAGTATCAAAGGTAACTGAAGAGATTGGATGGAGTATGCCAAGAGGTGACGGCGTCATTGATGGACGTAAGTACTCTGAACATGCACTTGAAAGAATGGCACCTGATACAGTTCAAGTTCGAGCGGAGCTTACAAAGCGTGCACGTGAAAGAGCTGAAAGGAATGGTTACACATTCGGATCAAAAGAATACATGGAGGAATTAAAAAAAGTTGATCCACGTGGTGTAACACCAAGTGTAGTAGAAGAAACAATTAAGCATGCTACTAAAAAACCTGGAAATAAACCTGGTCTATGGCAATACGATGGGAAAGATGTTAGAGTCGTATTGAATGATAATGGCGATGTTGTATCCGTTGTACCTAATAAATCGTGAATATTATAAATAAAGTGGATTGAGCCCATTCACGTAAGGAGTTATTAAATTGAATATGCAATATGATGAATATGAATTATTAGAAATATTCGAGAGTGAACCAGAAGATTATTTTATTCCAGGTGCAGGTGCATATAGATATAATAAAATAGATAAATTAGGCTTTGAATTAGTAATGATTATGTGTTATTACGAGGAAACTGTTGAATTAAATTTGTATTATAAAAATAAACGCATCTTTGAAACCAAGATGCATTCGGCGAAACGAATCTATACCCGTAATGACTCATTATATGTCCAAGGTGGCGTAGAAAACAAAACAATCGAAGTAAAATTCAAGCCACATTTTACAGTTACAATAAATGAGTTTTAAAAACTTGAAATCAATGTTCGTAAATATTCTGAACATGCTTTAGAAAGAATGGCTCCGGATACAATACAAGTTCGAGCTGAATTAGAGGCACATGCAAAAAGTAGAGGGCTTGTACGTAGTACACAGAAATTTAAAGAATTTGTTAATCCTAGAGGTATCACAACTTCTGTAGTAGATTTTCTGTGCCTTTCCATTGGAAAATCAAGACTGATATAAAAAATGAGTAGAAAAAACAAGGCTCTTACTTCGTGGATACCGCTACAAAGTAAGAGCCTTGTTTCATTATATTTGTTCATACAGTTTTCCTTGTAGTCTTCTGTTTTCATCCTTCAATCGTTTATTCTTTATCAATTTTTCGAACAGGTTGCTCCCAAAAGTTTTTTATACAGAATAACATCAAAAAATACGTCTTGAACAAGCGTTAAAAAAGAAAGCTGAAGGGCAAGTATACCCTTTTGGAATCTTTTTAAGAGAAAATGATAAAATGAAGATAATATTAGGGAATTGTGAGGATGATTACGTTGCTTACTTTGATAAAATTTGTAGTTAGTTATGCTGCAAGTCTATTTGCTTTTATTTTTGGATGGTTCTTAATTTCATATATTTTTAATCCTAGCTTTATTCACCCAGACGTTTTACAGGGGTTCATAAAAACTATCGTCACTTATGGTAGTATACCAGCTCTTATAGCTTGTCTAATTGGGGAAGTCTTATATAGGAAAATTAAACGATGTCGAGAGTTTCAATTTGGAATTCCTTTATTTATAGGACTAGCAGTTATCTATACACTTATACCATTTCTTTTTCTTTTTAATTTTTCTTTTTCATATTTCTTTGACTTCGTTGCACCTGTTATTATGGGTTCCTTAGCGTTTTATTTAGTACGTAGAAAAATATAATTTTCGTTTTGATCCATTATAATAGCTATCTCTGAATCACTAGTTTCAAAAAGCCTTCACGCAATGATGATTGCATGAAGGCTTTTGATGTTTTCTTATTTTTTTGTCTCGTTAACCCATGTAATAATGTCTTGGATGACATACTCGGGAACATTAGCAGGAATTTCGTATTCACTAGGAAGACTTAATTCCCCGTCACCCTCCGTGAAGAAATGATTCAATTTCGGGTATTTTTTGAACTGAACATTCCCGCGGTTTGAAAGTCCTTTCTGCCATTTTGTATATTCATCTTTTACTGTTACTTGATAATCGCGTGCTCCTTGCAAAATGAGTAAAGGCTCCTTTCGTGATTGTGCTTCTTCAACTGGACGCCACCTAGAAACATCATACATAAAATGAGGTGACCCAAAATTGTAGCCAGCTGGAGGATGGTCAGGATTGAAAGCAGGATCCTGGATAAAAGCGACCTGTCTTTTTAATTCATCGATTACTTCCTTTGACTCCCCAAGGTATTGATACTGATCAATGGCAATGTCAGTCAAAGGGCGTGTAGGTGGTGCGAGTAAGATACTTCCTCGGACAAGTGAGGAAGGCGCTTTGCTCAGTATACGCGGCATTGTGCCGGCTCCTAGGCTATGTCCAAGAATGAAAATATTATTTGGATCAATGCCTTCCTGCTGCGCTGCTGATTTTGCTGCATATATAGCATCATCTGTAGTATCACGATCTAACGTAACAGGTTCTGCACTCATCTTTAATGCATGTTCTAAGGTACGTTTTTCATAGCGCAACACTGCAATTCCGTTGGATGAAAGGCCCACCGCAAGGTCGCGTAAGATTTTAGTTCCCATATATGTGCTATCGCGATCATGGATGCCAGCACCATGAACAAGAACAACTACGGGCAGCTTTTCACCACGCTTATGTTTCGGAACTGTTAATGTCGCTGGTAACGGATAGGTAGAATTTCCAATGACGATTTCACGTTCTTGATAGGAGTCAGGTTGATCATAGCTAGGATGGGGGATGGTAAAATATTCCTCGGGTGGCCTTTCTCCAATTTCATCTACTTTCCCGCCAGGTGTGAATTTAAGGAGTAGCGGTATGGTAGTTCCTTCGGTAGCTGCTGGAATTTCCACCGTCTGATGGACCGAGTTTCGTTCTTTTATCACGGGGGTTCCCATGCTTTTTATCCCGCTCCAGCCACTTTGTGTCCACCAGTTTTGTAATGTGGTTGCTGTAAATTTGGATTGAAAAGCAGTAGACGTCAACTGTAGTGCCTCTGCATACTTACCTTGCTGGAGATATTCAAAAAATAATGATGTACGCTCCGTTAAAGAGATTAATTTCTTTTCAGCAGATTGTTTCTCACGTGTATCTGCGTGAATAGTTGTTGTAAGCGGGAAAGATGAAACGCCTAAAGAAAAGAGTAGGGTAAAGGTAAGTGCTGATCTTTGTATTTTCTTTTTTTTATTCATGTTTTAACCTCCAATATGTGATGGTAAAAAACAGGTAGGGTAATTAGGGTTCTGGTGCGAAAACTTAAAAATATTTGCAAGCAATCTCCAAAACTTGGACATACTCATATTATTATTCTAAAAAAACGTAGATTTCTTCTCTTGTCACATGCATATTAATCCCAGAAATAATCTTTCTTCCTTCACTTTATATTTTGATTATACGAAACAAAGTTCTCGTTTTTCTTACTTGATACTTACAAATTCCTTAAGTAGGGGATATTTAAAAATCTTAGCTTGATGAATATGTAGAAGTACTCCTATGTTAAGAGATAGCTTAAGGACCAAGGATTATATTGTTTTTATGAAGAGTTGATGTTATGTTTGTTTTGTAACATATGGTGTTTTATGTATGTAGGAGGATTTATTGAAGAAATTATTAATATTGTTTTTATTAGCTACATTTTGTCTACAGATTACAGGATGTTCTAATAATATGGGTACACTAAGGGAGAAGTCTAAAACTTCAACACCTGTGAAGTCTAAACGCATCAATAAAGGGTGGTACAAACATATGTAATAGTTTGTACCACCCTTTATTGATGTTAGAAGTCATAAAGAAAAGACACCCTAAGGTGCCTTCCTTCGACTTGAACCATCTTAATTTTAATAATATATTGGACTCCCATCCAAATATTATTTTACCATGTTAAGTTGTTTTATTCATTGAGAAATATGCTTTAAAACTATATTTTTAAAAATTATATAGATTTGAACAATATGTATACGAGCCACATATCAAAAAAAAGACACTCTCAAGAGTGCCTCTCCTTAGCAGCCGAATCCGCCGCCCCAACAGCTAGCGCCAACGATGATTAATAAGATGAAGAGCACAACAAGTAAGGCAAATCCGCCGCCGAAACCACAGCCTCCACCACAACTACCTCCATAGCCCATATTAACTCCTCCTTCCATAAAGACCATTTATTAATGGATTTAATTTAATTTATGTTTTTAAGGGTGAATGGAGCAGGTCCTTAAAAAAATAAAAGGATTTTGGAAGTTAAAAAGAGTTGACGACCTTATTTTTGTCACCGGTATTTCGTCTGCTACATATTGTATTTTATTCTGTGTATTGGGGGAAGGAGGATCTTATGGCTAATTCTGAGATGATTTTACGTTTACTTACGGATTTAAAGATTGAACAACAATTGTTGAAAGAACAGTTAGAGAAAATGCAAACAGCTGTGACTATTCTTGAAGAAAAATCAGTGACGCTTAAAGAAAAACCAGCGACTCTTAAAGAAAAAACAATGACTCCTGAAGAAAAACCATCTGTTACAAAGCAAAGAGCTTTTTCTGGACGCCCAACATCTTTTCGTGATTGGAGAGCATCTAGTCAAAAAAATTAGGGAATGTTATGTGAAATGATAAATAAAAAAGTACAGTCTGCTGTAGAAAAGACTGTACTTTTTTATGTCGGTAGAGAATGTTAAGGGAGACGCATTTATTGGCCTATTCCACTTTTAATTGGAGTTCTTTATCTAACTTATCATTATTAATTTTTAAAGTTAATCCTTGCGTGTTTTTCGGTACATCAAATACAATGTTTCCTTCCGAACTTTCATTAGGATTAACAATATTAAATTTGAATGTGGAGATATTTGCAGCTTTAAGTACTGACTGATATTCATTGGAAATGTGATATTCTCTTCCAAATCCATCAATTAATTTAAAGTTGTTAATATCTAGTGTAATGGGTTCTTCTTTACGATTATAAACGGCGATGTCTAATACTTTAAAGACACCTTGTGCTTTAACTTCTCCAGTCCCTAGAACATCTAATGACTCGGCAGATCCCATTGACATGTATACATCAGAGGAATCTACATTGGTAGGAAGTTCTTTTTGCGGATCCTTGCTGCTAAGTTTGTCATTCTCTGTTTTTTTAGAAGTCGCCTGCTCATTTTTCGCAGGCGCATCATGTGAACTGCAAGCCGATGCTCCAAACAAGAATGTGCTACATAATAATGATGCTAATAACTTTTTGTTCATCGTTTGTTTCTTCCTTCCAAAATAGAAGCACTTTTAATGAGTGCTATATATATTTGTCTTTATATGTATTACATTTTATATCTTATTATATTGATTTTGGAAGGAAAAGGGAAAGATTTGTGCGTTTCTCTGATTCGAATTATTTATCTGTCTAAAAGTTGAAATTAAAATGAGCCCCATAAATGATAAACCATTCCACTAACAAAAAACACTAATCCTAAAAATAAAACAATTAAAGCAAGCATTCCATTTTTATTATGTTCCATAAAATTAGCTCCTTTTTCATTTACTTACATACAAAAAGCCTTTAGTCGTAATTATGGCTAAAGGCTTTAATCTTCATACTTTGTAGTTTATAAAAAAGTTGCACTGCTGTATTAATCTGGAATATGATTGTTTAAAGAGAAGGTGATGAGTACATGCAGGAAACAAAACAATTCCCGCTTATATCGGGAAATCTCTCATTAGATTTAGTAAATACAGAGTTAGTTAGGCGTGGACAACGTTATGATTTATTAATAACAGATGAAGATGTATTAGAATGGCTACATGTAATAAAGGTTAATCTTCCTTTTTGGAATGAAAAAACACTTATAGGAATTCAGAAGCGAATGGATCAAGTTACATCTAGCATATTAGAGGTAAGAGAAGTATTGAGAAAACAGTTTGAGGCAATTGCTGATCAGCAAGAAATTTCTAATGATTTTATTACGTATTTAGAAAAACAAATTGAGAAGGCACCATTTACATATAAAATCATTGAACAGCAGCTAGTATCTATCCCAGTTGGAGAAATCGAGGATGTACTCGCATCGTTAATTGCATTTGACGCTTTAACGTTAATAGCAGAAAATAAGCTTATTTCCCTTAAAAGGTGTTCAAATCCTGACTGTGTTTTATTATTTATAGATAAGAGTGGAAAACGAAAATGGTGTTCTATGAAAATATGTGGGAACCGGAAAAAGGTAGCAAAATTTCAGGATCGAAAATTTGAAGAAGTTTAGAGAATCAACTTATAACAGTTGATTCTTTTTTTGTACTTTAGAACTAACCCCTTAAATTAATATTTACAGGTTAGTTATGTCGAGTTATAATTGTTGGTAAATAAAGGAGGAGAACGATGGATAATATAACAGTAACTAAGCAGAAAGATCCTCAACCAATAAGTGTACGATATTTTACAAAAATGAAAGGGAAAGGAAGAAGCCCATTACAAGTAAATGTAAAGGACTCTTTAACGGGACTACTAGGGGGGGGTTTAACAATTCTTACCTTAACATATTTAACGAGCATAACCTCTACAGAATTATTAATGGCTCCATTTGGTGCGAGTTGTGTATTAGCGTTTGGAGTTTGGAATGCGCCATTATCTCAGCCGCGTAATATTATTGGAGGACATTTGATTTCAACTTTCATTGGTCTATCAATATATCATTTGTTTGGGAATGAATATTGGACAATTGCTTTAGCGGTGGGGATGGCAATAGCCGTTATGATGTTAACGAGAACGACGCACCCTCCGGCAGGCGCCGATCCGATTATCGTTATTTTAGGGGCAAATAGTTGGAGTTATTTAGTAACACCAGTTTTAATTGGCTCCGTTGTTATTGTAGTTATTGCTTTATTCGTTAATAATATGAGTAGTAAAAGAAGTTATCCAACTTTTTGGATGTAGTTTGTGAAGTGAAAAATAATTTAAGTGAGTATTCTATTCTTACTATGTTTTATTTTTTATATAGTAAAAGCCTTAGTTGTAATTGCAGCTAATGGCTTGGGTCCTCATACTTTGTAGTTCATAAAGAAAAGACACTTTAAAGTGTCTTCTACAGATTTGAATTATTTAATTCATGTAATTAATATTCGTTAGCATAAAACTCTTTTATTAATTTTATTTCATTTGTATCTGGATTAAACTTAAATATTTTAATTTGATTCGATTCGTCTTTGTATGCAAATGTATTCTCACCAACTTGGGTCATATTGCTGGTGTTTAAAATAGGATCGCTACCGTGATCAGTAATTTCCACAGTTTTCTCCCGGTTCCAGAATGCAATGACAATAATCAAAATGATAAGACATACCCGTATAAAACGTAATTCTCTTGCAACAGGATGTTCCATCTGTTTGTCTCCTTTACTGTTTGATAGAGTCTGTTTATAAAAGAGATAATTCCTAGGAATATAAATAAAAAAGACACCGTAAAGTGTCTTTTTTATTTTAGTTATGCGCATTACTTAATAAGACGCTAGTTCCTCAGTCTGGCTATGAGTAACTATGTAGGGTAATTCCATTATAACATTTTAACCAGTAATGGGTCTATATGGAATTTAATTGATTTTCTTTTTGATTATTCAGAACGATTAATCGGGTATTTGGATGAAGGAAGCGGTGAGGAAGAAGGGACTTAACTTGTTTTAGAAGAGTGTCTTCTTTTTTGTATCATTGTGAGTAAAGTGTAGAGTTATATTTCCCTTTACACGAACATAACGGTATACTATAGTTAAGTTAAGTAAACTTAACTATAGAGTGAAACGAAATAAAAGCATGGAGGAATAACGCTATGACTAGAACGTATAAAGAAGTAATTAATGAAATGAACCGAGCTTATAATGAATTCTACATTTTACTATTCCAGGAGTTAAAAGATGAGTTCGGTCTTACAGGACAGCAAGAGAGCATGCTATTTCATATTAATTTAAATGAAAACACGACGGCAAATCACATTGCGACTACTTTTAATGTATCAAAAAGTGCCGTTAGCCAAGTTTTATCGAAATTGGAGAAACAGAAGATGATTTCAAAACAAGTAAACCCTAATAATAAACGGGAGTATTTTCTTACACTTGGTCCAAACGGTAGTAAGTATATAGAGCGGTTGTCTGAGTTAGATGATGTATTAATTGAGAAATATTTTTCTAAAATCGATATAAACGCCCTAGAGCAAATGACAGATACGTTAACGAAAATAAATAAAGTGATATTGGAAGAAAAGCAGAAGGATCTTGATTGTAATGAGTAAGAACTTAGATGAAGCAATTAGTAGAAAGGAGGAGAAGTGCATTATGAGTTTCATACCAAATATGATTACGATAGCAAATTTTGTATGTGGGCTTTTAGCTATTTACGCTCTTTTCGTTCACGATATTTATTTGGGAGCAGTTTTTATTATTACAGGTATGCTGTTTGACTTTTTTGATGGCATGGTCGCTCGGAAACTGGATTCTGTTTCAGAAATTGGTGGAGAGTTGGACTCATTTGCGGATTTAGTTACTTTTGGTGTGGCACCGTCTATTCTTGCATATAGTGTCGCTTTAAAAGATTTGCAGTCTATCGGGATGATATGTGCGCTTGCTTATAGTATTTGCGGAATGCTTCGGCTTGCAAGATTTAACACACAGCAAAGCAAACTCCCGACCTTTATCGGCATGCCGATTCCATTTGCGGCAATGTGTCTCCTCATTTTATGTTTTTTAAAGAATCCAGTTTCCGTGGCGTTTGGTACATGCGCACTCGCTTATTTAATGGTGAGCAAAATCAAATTCCCTCATTTTAAAAAAGATATAGCTGAAAGCTTGAAGCCTGGAAGATTGGACTGATGATACGGAATTACAATGAGAAAGATAAAGGAGAATAACATGATTCGTATGGCACTAAAATCGTTTAACATACAAATGTATTGTTTGCTAGGCGTAATGTTATTGGGCTGGCTCGTGACACCTTTTTCAGCCCAGTTTGTAGGGATAAGCATTGGCCTTTTGGTGAGTATGTACTGCGCCTGGATTTTAGGAAGGCGTATTGAAAAGTTCGGAGATAGCATTGTAAAAAAAGAAAAAGCACCGATGCTCGGAATGATAAATCGGTTTGCAGCCGCAATACTAGGTGCGATTATTATGTATGAAATTGAACACCATGAATTCATGTGGACATTCGCTGCCGGAATTATGGGTGGGTATTTCTTGGTTATTATTAATTTGGGGTATTACAGTATGAGGGATGCGGAGGAATAAAGTTTCACTTTATTATAAAGAAAAGACACCCATATAAGAGTGTCTTTTCTGATAGTTTTTTAGCAGAAGCAAGAAGCTCCAACGATGATTAATAAAATAAACAGTACAACTAATAAAGCAAATCCTCCAGCAAAACCGCAGCCTTCGCCGCAACTACCACCAAAACCCATAATAGTTCCTCCTTTTAATAAGAGGGGAAAACAAGGGTACACTCATGTATTTTAACGGATTCAAATTACTTTATGTTTTTTACGCAATAATTGAGCAGGTCCTTTGGAAAATAAAAAAAGACATCAATTAAGATGTCTTTTTTCTTTGTAAATTGGTGTTAAGAAGGTAACTTATTGCTTTTAACCTATGAATAATATAACAATCATCGAGTAAGTTTATTATAGCAGTGATAAATAGGATTTTTATATGTAATATTACATATATATAGATTTATTTATGTTTTATTTGTATATTTTAATTGTCTGTTCCTTGTTTTAATTCGTTTAGTTATATTATTTTTTGAGTGCTCCAGCAATGGAGCCTTTTTTAGTATTCTATTTTGATGATGTTCCATAAAATTAGCACCTTTTAAAGCTGTTTTTATATAAAAAGTCTTTAACTTGTATTTATAGCTAAAGGCTCTGAGTGTCATACTTTATAGTTTATAAAATCTTATAAGAAGAATAACCAGTATTTTATATAGAATTTATCCCACTATTTGCCGGGCTGCCCATAAACGCCCGATTGGTGAGAGCTGATTAAAGTTTCACTGTATAATGTTTTTTATCCAGTTTGGAACTGAAAATGTACTAGCTTGATAATGAAGCTAGGTTATTAGAAGTGAAAAATTTTAGTTTTATTATAATTAATAGAAATGAAAGTAGTGTAAATATAAATCCACTCCAAATAAGTTGATGAATACCTAAGTTTGAAATGAACCAGCCTCCAATAGTTGTTCCTAGAGTAATTCCAAGATTTGAGAATGAAACGAATAGGCTATTACCAAATTCGGGTGCTTCTCTTGCTTCACTTATTAACCATGTTTGACCAACAATTAATCCACCAGCATGCACGATTCCCCAAATGAATACCATAAAAATCATTGGAACAAGATAAGGACCTAAATAATAAACCAATATGTAAACAATAGAATATAAAATAGGGAACGATATTACTGTATTTACTATGCTTCTTTGCAGAAGACTACCAAATAAATGATTGCCTAAAATCATAACTATACCAAATATGAATAGCATGATACTGATGAGCGATCCATTCATGGAAGCTACTTTCGCAAGGTATTCGGCAAAGTAGCTGTATACGGAAAACATGGCTGCAAAAAGGAATGTGACAGTTAAAATATTTAACCATAATCCTGGTTTGCCGAGTATACGAATTTGTTTGCCGAAAGACATTTTTTCTTTAACGGGCATAGAAGGAAGTGAGATTAGTATTCCAATGAATGCAAGGGCGTTAATAAGCGCTCCGAATAAGAAAGCAATTTCTAATGAAAATTGATCTGCAAGGTAAGAGGTTAATGGTACACCTAGTGCAAAGCCAACCGTAATTCCCATGAAAACTTTTGTAACCGCTTGACCACTCTTTTCAGGAGGGACAAGTTTAGCAGCAGTTACAAGAGCGATTGAAAAGAAGAGTGGGTGAAGTGCTGCAGGTAAAATACGAAAAATAAGCATGATTTCAAATTGTGTTGTATAAGCGTAAATTATATTTGAAATAACAAAAACAAAGATTGCTATTAATAAAATTATTTTACGATTAATACTAGAGACGAGCAGAATTAAAAACGGACCAGAAATAGCAACGACTAGTGCGAATATACTTACTAAAAACCCTGCTTGTGCAGTTGAAATGCCAAATTTCTGAGTGATTTGTGGTAATACACCGACAATACCCATCTCGGTAGTAATAATTCCAAACACCCCTATTGCTAGTGTAAGAATAAGTAAAGGACTTACTTTTTTCATTTGTAAAACTCTCCATTCTTCTTATTATTTTGAAAGTGAAATCGATTTATTAACAAGGAAATGAGCATGATTGGATGTCAATAGTAATAGAATTATGTAATGTTAAACACAAACACAGATATCTAAATAACTAGATATGATATGTTAAAAAAGATGCTCCTTTCTATGTTTCTTTCTTTTATAGGTAGCGAAGTTTTAAAAAGAATGTATTGGGCAGCTATATAAAAGCAGAATGTGTGAAAGCAAATAATCAATGGTAGGTTGATTATTTGCTTTTACTTTATAATTCATTTTGAACGTATTCAGAAAACGCTTGTATTGTTTTTTCATTTCGACGATAATATGTCCATTTTCCAATTCGGTCAGAGTCTAGTAGTCCTGCCTTTTTCATAGTTAATAAATAACTAGAAATAACCGATTGGGCTAAGCCAGTTTTAAGCTGAATATCTCCTACACACACTCCAATCTGAAAATTAATCCCTTGTTCTAAATAAGGTTTTTCGTCGAAATGGTTTTCTGGATTTTTTAACCATGATAGAATTTGACATCTTGTTTCATTTGACAATGCTTTATAAATTAATGAAGGTTCCATAAGGATATTATATCTACTTTTATAGATTTGTAAATGGGTTTGTGTGATTTTAAGGGAAGAAGGTATAGTTGATCCCCTCGAATAGGAATAAGGTGCTCTTGATCTGTACCCTTTGTAAAGGACATTTTAAAAAAAGTTAGGCAACCTAAAAAAGATGATTTCTGTATGCAAACAGAAGTCATCTTCTTTAAATTCCATTGATAGCAAGAGTGATTATAGTACGTCATATATTTATTAATTTCATGTTTTAACTGAACAAACGAGTCACATGATTTTATATATGCTTTATCGGTTAAAGTACTACGAGGATTACGTGCAAAAATGATAGTATTGTTAGGTTTAAGCATGTTGTTGCCTAGCTATCAATGGCGGATGCCTCAGAAGAGTAATAATAAAACCCAACTGAAGATTTAAGAAAAATTTTATATTTACCCCACTCTTTATTTTAAAAGTTTTTCCTATCCTATAAATGAGTTACATCATGAAGGAGACTAAAAAAGACAAAGTCATAGATGAAAATGTAAAGTTAGGGGATTCTACATGGATACAGGAGTTTTGATTAGTTATTTGTATACTTATTTCTTTACTATTATGTTTTGTATTGTGTTTCAAATTGGAGTTTATTTTAAAGCGAAAAGAACTATATCTATTCGGCATTTTTTGTGGGTGTATGTTTTTCTGTTCTATCTTTCGTTAGTGTATAAGGTGACGCAAATCGCGACTGTATGGGATATAAGTAGATATGAAACGTGGATTCGTGTAAGTCAAATCAATTTGACTCTATTTGATACGGCAGGTAGTACTACGTATCTTTTGAACATTGTACTGTTTATGCCGTTAGGTTTTTTATTACCGATGATTTGGCCGCACTTTAGAAAAATGAAAAACACCGTATGTGCAGGATTTCTTTTTTCATTGGCAATTGAGTTAAATCAATTACTTAATAATAGAATTACAGATATTGATGATTTATTTACGAACACTCTCGGGGCGATTATTGGATATTTATTATATAGAGCTTTTAAAATGATATTAAGAAGAGAGGGGAAAAAGCTTGATATCAACTCTTCTCTAGTTATAAAATACGAGGCTGTTTTTTGTTTAGTGTGTTCATTTGTAGGGGCGATGTTAATTTATCATCCAGCTTTATTTGGAAGACCTGTCATCATTCAGTGAGGTGATTACGAATTTTTTTTGAACGCTCGTGCGATATTTCAATTTGTAAAAAGCCTTTAACTTGTTATAGTTAAAGGCTTTTATCATCATGATTTTTACTTACCAATTACCCACTCTAACATCCGCCTTCAACCACTTCACCCAATCCAAATCCTCTACCTTAAGCAAACTGAGCGAAACACCCTTCATATCTAAAGAAGTTAACAACGTACCAACCTTTACGAATGTAACTTGTAAGCCTTCCAATTCACACAAACGACGAATGTCATTTGCGAAAATGTATTGTTCCATTAATGGAGTTGCGCCGAGTCCATTAATGAGGATAGCGAAGTTATCTCCTTTTCTCCAGCGATAAATGCTTTTTAGTTTGTTCATCAGTTCAATCGCTAATATTTCAGAAGAGGATAGTGCTTCTTTACGGTAACCTTTTTCTCCATGGATGCCGACGCCATAAAACACTTCATCATCGTTTAATGTGAAGGAAGCTTTTCCTTTCACTGGATCGTTTGCAGGTGAAAGAGCAACTCCTAATGTGTGTAAGTTTTCTGTAACAGAACGGCCAATTGTTGTTAGTTCTTCTAAAGAGTGACCTTCAAGAGCGGCCGCACCAAGTATTTTTTGAACGAAAACAGTACCAGCGACGCCGCGTCTTCTTTTATTAAACGAAGCATCATCTTCAATTGAAACATCGTCATTTACGATGATATGGTCAACTTTTCTTCCTTCTTCTTGAGCAATTTGCTTTGCTGCTAGAAAGTTTTCTACGTCATCTTTAAAGTTTTTGATGATGAATAGTATACTTTTATCTTTTGGTATGAGGCGAGTTGCCGCCGCAATTTGTTCCACTGTAGGCGGAATGAAAATATTGCCGTTTACTGCCGCTGTAAGCATACCTTTTCCTACATAACCAATATCAGCAGGTTCATGTCCGCTACCACCGCCGCTTACAATAGCGACGTCTTGCTTCATTTTTTCGATATCTTTTACATAAATGATGTTATTTGTTTCATCGTAATTTACTTTGTCGTTATGTTCAAAATAAAAGCCATGCAGCATATCTTGAACGATATTTTGTACATCATTCATAATCTTTTTCATTGCTTTTGCCACCCTTTAATTACTTTGCTGATTGCTCAAGTAATAGTAGTAATTGATTGTTTATCATATTTTTCATAAGAGAAGACATAACGGATGGATCTACTTCGCACTTGCTTTCAATCCAATCTTTTATCGTTCCAACGAAGCCGTGACTATAAAAGGAGGCAATCGTATTTTTAGTCTCATCAGAAAGGCTGAATCCACAGCTCACAGATAATTCATCAATAATCTTCATATATAAGTTTTTCGTATGCTCAAATAAATAGTGATTAAACGAGTTTTGCTCAATGACTTTAAAAGCATTTCGGTAAAATTTTTGATTTTCATAAAAGTAATCAAATAATAAATCGAAAATGTTTTCCCATTTTTCATAATCGAGAAAGTCTATAATATTTTCTTTCGTTTCTTCTCTATAAATCCAGCTTAATAGTTCAAATTTATCTTTAAAATGATAATAAAAAGTTTGCCTACGCATTTGACAGTGTAACATAATATCGCTCACTGATATTTTATGAAACGACTCTGTTTCCATTAAATACTTCAATGAGTTCGCGATTATCTTTTTAGAAATTATAGAAGAGGTCATCTGAATCATCCCTAGAATGTTATTAATATAAAAATCCTATCTATAAATGAGAGCGGTGTCTTTAGACAGATTGTCCATTTTGTCCGTTTACTATAAAACGCTTTCATTTTAACATGAGTAGTAAGAAGAAGATTTCAAATATATCACAATATATTAAAGGAATTGAGGGAGAACTACAATGAAAAAGATTATAAACAAACCAGAAACATTAGTAATGGAAATGTGTAACGGAATGGTTATGGCTCACCCAGAGCTTGAGCTTTTGAAAAAACATAAAGTCATTAAGAAGAAAGAAATGAACGAAAATAAAGTAACGTTAATTAGCGGCGGCGGTAGTGGTCATGAGCCGGCACATGCAGGATTAGTCGGAAAAGGAATGTTAGATGCGGCAGTGTGCGGAGATGTGTTTGCGTCACCTTCACAAATTCAGGTATATCAAGCAATTAAAGAAACAGCTAGTAAAAAAGGTACGTTATTAATTATTAAAAATTATAGCGGCGATATTATGAATTTCAAAAACGGTGCGCATTTAGCGACGGAAGATGGAATTGAAGTCGACTACGTAAAAGTGGACGATGATATTGCGGTAGAAGATAGCCTATATACAGTAGGACGCCGCGGCGTTGCGGGAGTTATTTTAGTTCATAAAATTGCCGGCGCAGCAGCGGAAGCAGGTATGGATTTAGGAGCGGTGAAAGCTGTAGCAGAAAAAGCAGCGGCTAACGTGCGCACAATCGGTTTAGCGTTAACGTCTTGTACAGTTCCAGCGAGCGGATCACCTACTTTCACACTTGCGGAAGATGAAATGGAATACGGCGTAGGTATTCACGGCGAACCAGGAATTAAGCGTGAAAAAATGCTGTCGGCTGATGAATTAGCTAACCGTATGACAAATGATTTAATGAAAGATTTAGGAGTAAAAGATGGCGAGGAAATCGCACTTCTAGTTAACGGTTTTGGCGGAACACCACTGCAAGAACTTTACTTATTTAACAACGCCGTTACGAGAGAACTAGCAGCTAGAAACATTAAAATTAATAGAGTATTCGTCGGTAACTATATGACAAGTATTGATATGGCTGGTATGTCTTTAACGGTAATGAAGTTAGATGAAGAGCTAAAAACATTACTATCTAAAGAATGTAATACACCTGCGTTTAAAGTAGATGGACCAGTTGAAAGTGTAGAGTACGTGAATGTACTTGAAGAGGCAGAAGAGAAGGAAGTTTCATTTGAAATAGAAACAGCGGAAGAGCACGCTGTTATTAAAAATAATGTCATTACATTAAACAACATGATTTATCTCGTTGATAAAATGAGCGATATTATTATTAAAAATGAAGTACCGTTTTGTGAGTTAGATACACATGCAGGTGACGGCGACTTCGGAATGAGTGTTGCAAAAGGATTTAAGCAATTAAAACGTGAGTGGCATTCGATTGTAGAACAAGAAAATGTAACGATTGGATCATTCCTTGACGGTTGTTCGATGATTATTATGGAACATTGCGGCGGCGCTTCTGGTCCAATTTGGGGCGGAGCATTCCGCGCAGCTAGTAAAGCAGCAGGCGAGAAGCGTGAGTTAACAGTGAAAGAATTCGCTGAAATGTTGCAAGCAGCACTGCAAGGCATACAATCTATCGGTGAAAGATCATTCGGCAGAGGAGCGGTAGTTGGTGACAAAACATTAGTTGACGGACTTGCTCCATGTGTAGATTCTTGGTTAGATAGCGCCTCAAACGAAGTAGACGTAAAAACTGCCTTTGAAAAAGGTGCAGAAGCAGCCGTTAAAGGCGCAGAGTACACGAAAGAAATCGTAGCTCGCATGGGCCGCGCCGGTACAGTTGGTGAAAGAAGCTTAGGCTATCCAGATGCAGGTGCACATGCACTTGGAGTTATCTTTACGGAGATTGCGGGTAGTTTGAAATAATAATTAGAAAGTCCCTCTGCCTTAAGGTGGAGGGATTTTTATATAGTTGATATGTAGAAGACTTCTTTCGGTTCTTTCTCAGTAAAATATGAGTTTGTTACTGTTTTTGATAAAATCTTATTTCAAAAATACAACTAATATTTCTCAACATTAATATATTGAAAATAGTTAGAATATTTAAGATAATCATTTGTGAAGAAGTAAATTATAAAAAAAGGGGGAATTTATTTTGTTACGTCGTTTATCTATTTGTACAGTACTAACAGCTTTTATATTTACTTTATTTACATTTAACGGCTCTGCTTTCGCGGCTACGAATGCTACTGAAAATGAAAATGTAGTAGCAGCTTGTGCAAAGGGAGGTACGGTAGGTGTATATGGTGCAAAGATGCGCAGTGGTTATACTGTCGATTCACCTGTCTTACATACATTTAATGATGGTACGAAAATTACTGGAACATGGGTAACTGGTGAATATGTTCAAGGTCATTACAGTAATTCTAAACAGTGGTTAAAAGTTACATATAAAGGGATGACAGGTTATGTATCCCATACAACATTATATAACGTTTGCTCATAAAACTATGTACCATAATAGCTTTGGATATATTGAGCTAATCTCTTCTAGAGATTAGTTCTTTTTTATCTCTTAGTTTTTAATGGGGCATTTTTTGAAAAAGACCAACGATTCATTAAATCGATGGTCTTACGTTTATATAGTATTCATTTGTATCTATATCAAATTTTTCATTGCTTTTTGCTTATTTTAGACTTAGTTTGTTTGTGATTGCAGCTTATCAATTTTCCAGTATGTTTGTAGAGGGTCTAAAGAGCTTTCAATATAAAACATATATTCATCTGCGGTACGTGGTACTTCAAAAGCTATTTTCAATTCTACCGTTTCATTTGGTTTAACTTGTATATCAGAAGGGTTTTGATCAAGTACCTTTCCTTTATAGATCTTTCCGTCTTTTTCATCTTTTAGGTTATATTTTAATTCTGATAGTCCAATCGTTTGCCCTCGTACATTTTTTACAGAGACATTAACAATGGCGGAATCGTTGCTAGCATTTAAATATGCACTTTGAACAGCGGCCAAGTAATAGCCTCCCTTAACACTCTCGCCAACTAATAAAATACCTTGTTCCAAGCGGCTCATCTCTTCTTTTTCTTCAAAATTTATTAATTCTTCATTTTCATTTTTTGCGGTTGGTTCTTCTATTGGACCATTTTCAACGGCACTATCTGTTTTATCTTGTGTGCAAGCAGCCGTAACACTGACTAATACTAGAATGAAAGTAAGTAATATAGATAATTTTCTCATAAAATTTATCTGTCTCCTTAAGTTTCTCAATTTTGTGCAGCTATACATATAAGATTAACATAATGTCTCATTATTGGCTCAAAATAGGGGGTCTTTTAGACAACTTATTCTTTTTACTTTTAATATACATTCGATTGGTTCTCGCGATATTTGTTAATCTTTTAAAACATTGGCTTAGTAATACCGAGGGTTATTATAGATATATTAATCATGTAATTTGTCCATATCAAAATGAACGTTTTTTGCATCTAATATATTGTAAATATATTTTATTTTGAAAGGATGTGATTATATGGCCCATAAATCTACTGGAGTGTTCCGAGTTCCAGTCTCTGAAAATGGGATTATTCCAACTGCTCTCAACATTATGCTAAACAATGATTCGCGTTGCCATACTAGTAATGTGACGGTAACTGTTAAGAGAAGTCGAAACACTTTTTTCCCAACTCAAAATGAATTAGTTGAAATCTCTCGTACTTTTGTTTCTTTAGAACCAAACAGAACAACTAAGATTGTGTTATTTACTCCAGAATTCCAAATAGAAGATTTTCTTGATGTCATCATTAGTGGAAATAAAGAGGATGTTAAGGATGTTCTTGTATATTCTTTCTTAGCAGATTCAGTAGGTCATAATCTGCCATCTACTGTTTTCAGAAATGCAGAATACACTTTTGCTTGCTGACACCGTGATGATGTATTCTTTACTGTCGTATATCTGAATTGAATGTTGCAAGTAGCACTTCAAGGCATATAATTTATCGTTGAAAGATCATTCGGCAGAGGAGCGGTAGTTGGTGAAAGAAGTTTAGGATATCCAGATGCAGGTGCACATACGCTTGGGGTTATCTTTACGGAAATTTTAGGTAGTTTGAAATAGAAATTAAAAGATCCCTTCTACCTTAAGGTGGAGGGGGTTTCTTAATATTGTTTTTTGATATATATTGCTAAATATGTTCCAATAATTCATTCTATTGTATTGAGAATAATGTCATCTACATCAAAAAAACGGCTTATAAAAGGAACTAGTATTTGAAGGAGTTCCACCTCAAACATACTCCTATGCATATAGGTATGTTTGAGGTGGATTTATTAACGAATTTTATATATAGCATGAATGAAAATGGGATAAATAAAACAATGTTTCCTATTATGTTTTTAAGAATTAATTGAACAGCTCCTTGTAAAAATAAAGAAAAGACACCAAAAGGTGCCTTCCGCCGACTTAAATTATTTTAATATTATCGATCTAAGTTTAAAAGCTATAAGGATTTTTTCTGTGGGATTTGTAAGTAGTTTTTACGAAATTATGAGTTTTTTTTATTTTGTATTTCAGTAAGTTGATCTGGTAGCGTTTTTGTATAATATTCTTTTTCTGTTAGTTCAAATATAAACAATGCTTTTTTCCAGTTATAAATAACATCTTCTACATTATGTTGTTTAATTTTTAATAAATACTGACCTTTTAAATAGAATAGTTCACCTAATAGGTATAAAGTATTTAGATTAATTGCTAATTTGATGCCCTTATCAAGGTATTTTATTGCCTCTTCATGTTGATATGTGAAGTCTAAACATTTTGCTAAATTTAACATGATTTTTAATTTAATTTCTTTATCTCTAGGAAAATCTAACTTATTAAAATTAGTTAAACATCTTTTTAATATATTAATACTTTTTTCATATTCTTTATTTTCCGCATAAAATATAGCCATTGTTTGCATAATATCTATTTCTCTTTCTGATAAAAAATCAGAATTAGTTAAAGTCAGTTTTAATGCATTATTTAAAAAATCTAAAGCAGTTTTTAATGATTTATCCACCATAAATATAGCAATTGCTTCATGCCATATTAGAAATTGTTTCTCTTCTTTTGTTTGAAAATTATTTAAGTTTTTCTCTTTTTTCACTATTTCATAAAGTTCTTTATATTGTTTTTGCTTTAAGCAATCTTTTATTACGTATTTTACATTTTCTACATATTTTAATCTTTTATTTTGAGTTAGTGCAAATATGTTATTCGGATCAATACCAAGTCTTTCTGATAATTGATATAACAATATACTAGATGGATAAATCATACCTTTTTCAATCTTGCTAATTTGACTTTGTGAACATATTCCATGACATAATTCGGATTGTGATATATTTTTTTTAATTCTAAGTTCTTTAATGGTAATACCCAAATCGTTAAATTCCATTTTTCCACCTACTATTTAGCACTTTATTAATATAAGAACATTCTCTAACCTTAATGTAATGTAAAATTAATATAGTTGCAATTATTGTTTTAAAGGGCTTATCGTTTCTATAAGATGGTGAGATTTTTTTATGTACAAAAAAAGACACCAAAAGTTCCTTTCGCCGACTTGAACCACATTCATTTAATATAAACTTATCTGTATTTTTACATGCTTTTCTAATCCCTCTATTATCCATTTGATAAAATAAAATCCTAATATTACCAATAATTAAATAAATATTTCTACATATTCAAGATATTTACATAAATTACAAAAGTGATACATTTAAGTTGTAAGCTATAAAAATTATTAAAGGGGGATTTATTATGTTCAGGAAATTAGTAGTAGGAGCAGTAGCAACAGGTATTGCATTAACAGGGGGAATTGGTGCAGCTTCAGCTGATACGCAAAAAGCTGTGAGCTCTCCGAAGCAAGCAACATGCTCAATTCCTTATGAGTATTCTAATGGTAAATTCAAAAGAACTCTTTATTACTCAAATGGAGTATATGCTAATAGCTTTAATGAAAATGTTTGTGGCGGGACGATTACGTGGTACTTAAAACATGTTCAAAATGGAGTTGCTTTTTACGAAGGTAATTTAAAATAGTAGATTTTTTGAACCTCATTTATTGAGGTTCTTTTATTTTTAGTTTTTAAACTGATTCTCTATAAAAAAGACACCCTAAGGTGCCTTTTTGCGATTTGATCCATTGTAATATGGTATTGAATGCCAGTCCGATTATTATTTTACCATGTTAAGTAGTTTCGGTTATTGAGAAAAAATACAACTCATTGTTTGAATGCAAAAAAGCCCTAGGGGGACTAGGACTTTTTGCTAGAATGAATAAGATTTAAAAAAGGACTTATATAACGTAACATATGAATGTTTCGTAAATGTATCAAAAAAGTGAACAAAAGCGTTAATTTTAATAAAAAAAGCTCCGCGATAAAAGCTGCGGAGCTTCATAAGGTCGAGTTATGTCGTACTCACAAGGGATTTTAACATGAATGTTGTGGTAAAAATACTGGTAAATTTATCCCATAAAACTCCCGCTGATTAGAGTTTCACTTCATTCGAAGGAATTTATGTTTTATAAATTAGATTATAATAGTTGATATTCTCCATATTGACCAGAAAAGAACTAAAAATTCTAGTGAAATTCCAAGTGTTCGTTTCCTAGTTTTTTGAAATTCTTTTATTAAATAGCCAACAGCACTAATTGCTATAAGAATGAAAAGAATAAGTTCGAGTGTAACTGGCATTTTATCTACCCCTAATACATTAATTTGTTATATAGAGATTATAAGATATTTTTACGGCTAGTGGTGAAAAATTTTATAAAACTATCTCTAATGGAGTTTTGTTTGAACTTCTAAAAGTATTTGTGAAAACCATTGTACGTAAAATTTCTGCGTATGTTTTTAGGAAACAAATTTTAGAAAAAGATAACAAAAACCCCACTCCTCTTCGCCGGCGGAAGCAAAAGGGTGGGTTTCGTAAAAAATAAATGAGTCCTAATGGATATAATGTACAAAAGAAAAGAGGCTTTCTTATGAAAGGATAGACTTTCATGTGTCATCACTATTAATAATGATGTGTTATTTTTATATAGAAACGAATAAGGAACAGAACAAGTTATAGTTTAAAGGGATAAAATGGTGGGATTGTATTGAGAAATTTTTTTGAAACAACAATATTCAGAAAATTAAAAGTTTTGCTGGGAGATTTTTGTTATTATGTTAGTAATCTATAGACAAAGGAGAAGGGATTATATGAGTGTACATGTAATAAAAAAGGAAGAAATCAATTTACTTTTACATGAGTGGTATAGAGAAATTCGTTCACAGAATTTCTCTAAGGCAAAGGAATTAAAACAAAGTATTGATACAAAAGTTAATAGTATGGAAGAAGATAGAAAGAATACAGAGTTTTATTCACTTGTAGATTTTAGATTTAAAATGTTAAGTGCAGAGTTTTATCCCCATCAATCTGACATATCTAAGAATGATCTAAGAAAAATGAAGTTAGATGAAGCTCCATCAGATGAATCTTTATTATATTATTACCATTTCTTTAAGGCTTCTCATGCTACAGTAAACGGTGATTTTAAAGTGGCTGAAAAGCATTATGGAATAGCAGAATCTTTGTTGGGAAATATTCAGGATCCAATTGAAAAAGCAGAATTTAACTTTAAGCTATCAAGCTATTATTATCACGTTTGCCAGCCTATTTTAGTAATTCAATATGCAACTAGAGCAAGGAATACATTTGAAGGGCTGTACGGGTATAGCAGGAAGGTGGCAGCATGTGACAATGTTCTGGGTTTAGCATGTGTAAAGCTAAATGAATTTGAACAAGCAGAAGTTTATTTCATGTCGTCTCTGGATATTTTGAAAAAGCAGAATGAAGAGGAGCTAATGTTACGAGTTCGACATAGTTTAGGGGTTATGTATGCAGAGCAAAACCTATCTGATTTAGCACTTCGTTACTTATCAGAAGTATCACAAAAAATTCCGAATCACTTTAGAGCGATTTTTTTGGAAGCTAGAGAGAATTTAAAGTTAGGAAAGACAAAGCTTGCAGCGTCCTTAATTGAAAAAGGATTAATAATTTGTAATGAACTGGAACAAAAAGAATATGAACATCATTTTACAATTCTAAAAGAAATGAATGAGAATGTTTCTGCTGAAGAATTAGAGTTAGCCATTTCTAAAGGAATTTCTTTCTTTAATGAAGTAGGTTTATGGCAATATGTCCAGGAATATGCTGAAAAATTAGCGGTTAAATATCATGAAGAAGGAAATTCAATAAAATCTAGTGAATACTTCTATTTAGGATATAAAGAAAAAGAAAAAGGTTTTCAGAAAGGGGCTTTAAAATGAAAAGGATCATCAGCAGTTCAATTGGATTAATAATTACGGTCATACTATTAAATGGAGTAAATGTTTCAACGGACCAATCAGAGGTCAATACAACAAGTGTTATACAATATACGCATGGAGAGCCGTGGGGTTGAAGAAATATTGAAGTATAAAGAGTTGTTATATCAAAGGATTATTACCGAAGAAGAGTTCTAAGTGAAGAAAAAGTAATTATTAGGTATATAGATGAAACGCTCAAATGAGCGTTTTTTTATTTGTATATTCGCAAGTAAAATAACATAATATTACTATGAATCCTTATAACAATATGAATTTTTGCATATTTTAAAATTCAATATATCCATCAAAAACTTTTAATTGTATAATATATTTTGTCATATTTTTAGATTTTTCGACATAAACCAACAAAAATAGAGAATGTATTGGGAGAAGACATTATGTATACAAAACTATTAAAATCAATTACATCATTATCACTTATTGGTGGTGCGTTGTTATATACAAATGGTAGCGATGTAAAAGCTGCTGAAGTGGGTGTTTTTTCTGATGTGCCGACATCACATTGGTCATATCCTGCGATTAAAGATTTAGCGAGTAAAAATATTATTTCCGGTTATGGAAATGGGATATTTGGTTTTGGAGATGTTGCGACAAGGGAGCAAGTTGCGGCTTTAATTTATCGAGTGTTAGTACCGAATAAACAAGGCGGTTCGTTTAGTAATGATGGAACTCGTTACGTATTAAAGGATGGGTCTACGTTTAAAAATCCTTACGGTGATATTAATCAAAGTTCTACAATGTTCCCAGAAGAGGTATTAACTTTAACGAATTTAGGAGTTTTTAAAGGTGATGAAAATGGTCAATTTAGACCGAAAGCTTCTGTGAGTCGTGCGGAAATGGCACAAATTCTTACAAATGCTTTCCATCTTGCGGCAAAACAAAAACATACCTTTAAGGATGTTCCAAATCCATTTTGGGCAGAAAACGCAATTAGTGCGGTGCAGTCAAATGGAATCGCAGATGGCACAGGGAACGGGAATTTTGAACCGTATGGCACAGTAACACGTGAACAGTATGCGCAGTTTTTATATAAAACTTTGAAGTATAAAAATGCTGATGTGAAAGACACAGGAGATGCGGCATTATTAACAGCTTTTAAAGAGGAAGTACAAAAGCGTATTAATACATACGAGACAAATATTACACTTCCATATAAAACGAAAAACAATAATACAAACGAAGTGATGAATACACTTTTTAACGCATATAAAGAAGTTGCAAGTAAAAATGAGTATACAAATAATAATAGATCGAATGTTTCATATGGACTTTCTGGATCACCTGGAAATTATACATTTACACTTAAGATTACATATCGTGAAACGAAAGAACAGACGGAATATGTCATGAAACAAGCGAAAGCAATCGTTTCTTCTATTACTCAAGTTGGAATGGATGATCACGAAAAAGTGAAGGCGATTCATGATTACGTAGTAAAACATGTTTCTTATGATACGTCTTATAAAGCTTACACAGCATATGAAGCACTAGTAAATCGTTCTGCGGTTTGCCAAGGTTACGCACTATTAACTTATCAATTATTAAAAGAAGCAGGAATTGAAAATCATTTCGTGACAGGAACTGGGGACGGACAACCTCATGCTTGGAATTTAGTGAAAATCGAAAACAAATGGTATCACCTGGATACAACATTCGATGATCCGGTTCCAGATGAACAGGGCCGCGTAACGTATTCGTATTTCAATTTATCAGATGAACAAATCGCAAGAAATCATGAGTGGAACCGCGGAGACTATCCGCAAGCTACAACAAATTATTATAGTACACTGACAAACAAAATTGCGGCAGGTAGTACGAAAACGCCTGCATATCAGCAAATATTAAAAGATACAAAGTTAAACTATTTAGGAAATGAATATATCGTAAACAACTATACTGAATTAAAAAATAAAATGCAGCAGCGCTATAGTGCGAAACCAGAGAAAATTGAAGTGCTGTACAAGCAATCAATGAATGGTGCACTGCAAGATGTGAAAAAGGCAATTGGCGAAATCGATTATCCGCAAGGGGCAAATCGAGTTTCTTATAAAGCGGAGCCTTACAATGCGAAAGAAGGGTATTCTTTAGTGACAATTACGTTTACGTATTAAGAATGAGAAAAAAGCATCTGTTTTAGATGCTTTTTTTTATTATATTGATTCGACAAAATATGACAGGTGAAAACGAATTGGTCTGTTATGATAATTTTTGAAATTTTACATTTTGGAGGATTAATCATGAATAAAAAGAAGATTTTCGCTGCGTTAATAGGAATTGTAGCCTTATTTATAATTATTAATGTAGTTGTTACGAAAGAGAAAACGACATCAACCAGTGAAAAAATGTACTCTGAGAAAGAATATAATAAATTAGTAGATGAACATTTTGAAGAGACGCAAAAGTTGAAAAGTGATATGAGTGTGTTAGAAACTGAAAAAAAATCTCTTGATGAGCAAGTGAAGAAGTTAAAAGATGAGTTAGCGAAAAAAGAGCAACAAGTAGCGCAGCAGCCGGTTCAACAAGAACAACCAAAGCAAGAACCACAACAACCAGCACCAGCGCAACAGCCGGAAAAGAAAGAAGAGCCAAAACCGGAACAACCTACTGGAGCATTCGAAAACCCTATGAAAAGCATAAACAAAACAGATGCAATGAATAAAGTAAAAGAAAAGGCGAAGCAAGACTTCCAAGATGACTATATGACACAAAATTTTGTTGCGGAGGAACAATCAAAAGCATTTGATTTCTTAAACAGTATTGAAATTAAATCACAAGAAGAATTAAATGTAATGAAGAATGCATTGAAAGATTTTTCTAACGACTTTATGACCGCGAAGTTTGTTTATGAAGAGCAAATGAAGGCGAAGAATAAGCAAGGATAAAACAAAAACGCTATCTTTTAAAAAGGTAGCGTTTTTGTTTTGGGTTATAAAGTTATTCCTACATTTGACATATACAGTCTGACTGTATAAAATGAAACTATTCAGTTGAACTATACAGTTTAGCTATATACTTATGGTTACATTGGAGGTCTTTATGAATAGAGATAAAAATTTACCATTAACGGAAACAACGTATTACGTTCTTTTAGCTTTGTTAGAGCCAGCTCATGGATATTTAATTATGCAAAAGGTGGAGGAACTGAGTAATCATCAAGTGAAAATCGCAGCGGGTACACTGTATGGCGCGGTTGAAAATTTATTAAAACAAGGATTAATAGAATCAGTAAAAAGTGAAGATAAACGAAGAAAAGTGTATGTCATTACGGAACGAGGGAAAGAGGTATTACACTTAGACTTTATGAGAATGCAGCACATTATTGCGGTTACAAAAAGTTTATTACACGTATAGTTAGGGGGAAACGATGATGTGGAGATTGAAATTCTTTTTAGATTTTGAGAAAGAGGAAAAATGGTTAGAAGAGATGGCTTGGAAAGGCTATCAACTAGAAAGCAATACATTTGGTTATACATTTAGATATACAGAACCAGAAGATGCGACGATTAAAATAGACCATAGAGTATTTAGTAGAAAAAGTGATTTTATTAATTACTGCACATTATTTGAAGATAGTGGCTGGGAGCATATAGCTGGTAATCGGTGGTCAGGTACGCAATATTTTAAAAAGGTAGATGAAGAAAGTGAAGATGACATTTTTTCAGATCCAATGTCACGGGCAGGGAAGTATAAGCGTCTATCTAAAACATTTTTAGAATTAGCGATCTGTTATTTGCCGATATTATTTTTATTTATGTATAGTAATACAATGAATTTAGGAGCCTTTGTAAATCCGAAAGAACTATACTTGACGCCAGGATTATGGGATAAGCAAGGTGTATCATTTCTATGGTCATTGTTATTTGAAACGCCATTTGCATTAATGAGAGGACTTTTTTTGACATTTATCCCCGTTGCGACATGTATGTTTTTCGTTTGCTCGTATAAAGCAAATCGATTGTATGAAGAGAGAAGATGATAGGATGGGGTCTCTTAAAGCTGATACTTTGAGGGGCTTTTTTGAATTTAAAAATGCAACATCTGGGTTATATTGTAAAATATTTACTTTATAAACATTTGAATGTGATATAATTTTAATAATAATATTACTTAGGAGGATGATCATCATTCATACACTTTTAGGTATTATTGGAGTAATTGTTTTACTAGCTTTTGTTATCCATCCCCGGCGTCCCAGACAAGCGTGTCCCTCTAAAAAATAAACTCGCAGTAATCCTTCCATTGATTGTTATAGCTGGTTTCATTTCCTTTTATATATGATTAAAATAAGAACTTATCAAGTAGAAGTATATATATTTTTCTACCAATGTGTAGTTCCACTAGGAGGTTGCTTATAATGAGATTTCATAAATACACAGTAATGCTTATGTTTCTAGCCATCGGCTCAAGCAATGACTTTTAGGTGTCATCACTGCTATTGTCCTCTTGTTAATCGCTGCATGGACCATACAGACGACCAACATAAATAAATTATTGTATTTCTCAATAAACAAAAATAACTTAACATAGTAAAATAATAGTTGGATAGGAGTCTAATACATATTATTAAAATTAAAGTGGTTCAAGTCGGAGGAAGGCACCTTAGGGTGTCTTTTCTTTATTTTGCTAATGAATAGCTTGTCCTCTTCTATATAACTCTTTAAAATATAAAATGTGCCATCTTTGCCCTTCCCTTATGAAGGGAGGGACAGGAATGAAAAAACGTAAAAAAAAGGCGACCAAAAAGACAGAATCCCAGTCTTTCGTAAGTAATCTAGCATCGTGGACGACAGTACTGAGAAATATTCATTACTTCTTCACGCAAAGCCAGTTTGTAAAACATATAATTCAATTCATCAAAGAACAAATTGGAATGTAAAAAAGTGCTGCTATGATTAGCAACACTCAACTCAAAAACTAAAGTAGATCGAACACTGAGCTGAAAGTACTGACCATACTTTCTTTGCACAAGACCAAAGTGATTTAGAAGCGGCAAAGATGTCAGTGTTCTATCTTCTACTAAGATTATATTTTATTTTGTCCATAATAGACCTATATATACGTTAATAAAAAAAGAAATACCCCAGCGACCAACCGGGGTATTTCATGACCGATAGGAATGAAAAAACTTGGCGACCAAACCTAGCTTTTGTGTTATTCCCATAAAATTTAAAAACTAAGCAACATCTTGTTGCACTTTTATTTTATCATTATCTTTCTCTTATTGGAATACATTAGATTATTTTTTAGATAAGAGTCCAATACATATTATTAAAATTAAAGAGGTTCAAGTCGGAGGAATGAACTTTAGGGTGTCTTTTTTTTCTAAAAGAGAGTTTTGCTTTCAAGAAGATACATTTTCAATGGATTACTGCCATGAGTATATAGATAAAGTCCATCAAGACATGTATGTTCATGAATATGTAAAATTACATAAAATTTCAGAGAAAAAGAGAGTATACTTTCGTATTGTGTAATAAAGATAAAGCCCGCCTACGGAAATAGGTGGGCTTTTTTTACTTATAAAGAAAAGACAACCTGTAAGATGCCTTCCTTCGATTTGAAACATTTTACTAGGTTAAGTATTTGTGATAATAAACTCTTTTAATTGGAATGAACCGGAGTAGTACATCACTTTATTCTTAAGCATCATTCTCAATAAAAGTGAAGATTTTCATTATCTTTTTAACTACAAAGGGTAATAATTTAGAAGCTAAAAATGCAAGTACGAAAGCAATTCCCCATGTTTTCATCCATGATTTGAGAAATAAAGCTGTATATCCAACATTCATTGAAACCATGACGAAAGAGATAATACTAGATATACCTAAAATCATAAAGATATTAAAAATTATTGGTTCGAATTTTTTATTGATTTTCAAAATTAACACCTATTTTCTATATATGCTTTGCTGCCCAATTTCACCAACATCTAATCTTACAGTTTGAAATCTAGGTTGTCCAGTTTGTTTTACTTTTCTGCAATAGCAATATTATATGGAATAGAGTTTCACCATATTGCTATTAAACTAAAATTTTAAGATTGCACCTAAACGAAATTTATAGTATCGAAGTTCATTTTGGAGAGGGATGTAATACTACATCTTACACTTAAACTGCACATTGCGTATTTTTTATGAAGAAAAGACACTCATATAAAAGTGTCTTTTCCGATAGTTTTTTAGCAGAAGCAAGCAGCTCCAACGATGATTAATAAAATAAACAATACAACTAACAAAGCAAATCCTCCAGCGAAGCCACAGCCACCACAACTACCACCAAAGCCCATAACAGTTCCTCCTTTTAACAGGAAGGGAAAACCAAGGGGTCACTCATGTGTTTTAACGGATTCCATTTACTTTATGCTTTTACGAATGAATGGAGCAGGTCCTTTTCAAAATAGATTTATCCCGCTATTTGCCGGGGAGTAAGACCTCGATTGATGAGGGCAGAATAAAGTTGCACTTTATTCTTAGAAGGAATTCAAAGGCAAAATAGGAGAGTCTATATCATTCTTTAAAAGCGAATAAATAAAAAACAAAATATCCAAAAATATAGATAGAAATCCGCTTTTATACCTTTCAATAAAAGAATACTAGCATTATATATTATAAGGAATACTTGTCCTTAATTGTAAATGAAAGGGGGGGATTGGTATGAGTTATGGCTATGGTCACCCTCCAAAAAAATGCTGTGAACATCATAATGAAACTTTATCAACGGGTATATTACGTAGACATTCCGCTACGTTATTTCTTACTGTGGATGCTATGAATGTTGATCCCGACGATACCCGTAGAGTAACTGTTGAAATGTTTGATTGGTCATCTGGTTCTCCGGTATTGTTACCATTAATAGACCCTTCAACGCAAACATTGCCACCTAATCGATATGTTACTTTTCGTTCAGCAGCTCTTCCTCCAGCACTTTTTGCTTATGAAGTAAGAATCATTCGTCCGAAAGATAGAGATGTTGTTACGAATGTTTTTGGTCTTAGTGCAATCGTATTTAACCCACAAGAAGGAAATAATGTTTTACAACATGATTTAGCAAAATTAGACCTTAAATAGCTTTTATAAAAATCTATTTATTGAGCATGATTAAAAAAAGAGTAGGATAATCCTACTCTTTTTTTAACGTTAACTAGAATTTTAAAAGAAATCCTTCATCATTTTAGCATCTTTAATATTCACTATCACACCTTCTACCTTATCTTTCTTCTCATTTTTAGCGATTGTAATTTGTTCCTTATTATCAACCCATACAAGAAATTCTTCTTTTGATTCATCTTTATATGTAACGGTAATAGTAGAATGTGCAGATTCTCTCTTTTTTTGATCTAAAGTGATTGTTTTAGGTGTCCCATTTTGAACTGCTGAAACGATAGATTTTATCATTTCTTCGTTATCTGTTTGAGATTTGGAAGTAGTATGATTTGTTGTTTTTAGTATTTCAATGTCTGAAATGTTTGCGGAGTTTAATTGAAAGGTATGTTGTGTGTGTTCTTGCTTAACTTGTGAAGCTTTATCTGTAGCCGAGGTGTTTGTACAATCTATTAAAGTGAAAGATAGAGCGGTTAGAGCGCATATAGATATGATTTTTTTCATAGTATCCCTCCTCAAATTAAAACATAATAATTTTCTGTTAATTTAGGTGGTTATTGTAAGGAGAAGATGTTTTAAAGTGGTAAATGATGTTGTTCATTTTCTATTAAAATTAAAATTCACATAACTTTTTTCATATTTTATGTTTAACATTTCGAAAATAGGTGTACTACATATAATATAACAAATAATTCATTTTAAAGGAGGAAGTTAAAGATGGAAACGAAGTATAGTAAACCTTTTGTATATGAATTTATTACGGAGAAAGAGGTCATGAATGCGGCAAATGATCTAGTGAAGAAAGGAATAGAACAAAAAGATATTTACGTGTTAACACATGAGAAAGAGAGGACAGATAGAATCGCAGATAATGCAGACGTGAACACGATTGGAATAAAAGAGGAAGGACTTGGGACAAGCATTATTAACGTCTTTCAAAAAACGGGAGATCAGTTAAGAAATAAGATGCAGGAGTTAGGGCTTAATGAGGAAGAAGCAAACTTCTACGAAGAAAAGCTAGATGAAGGGAAAATCTTGTTATTCGTTAAGGATTTAGAAAGAGTCGGTGAATGGTTACACGAAAGAAGATGCATGTATTCTATTTAATTTTGTACCCTTTACATCTATAAATCTATTACGAAAAGGAGATGGGAAATATGAGTGAGAGCGGGCTGAAAGAACAAATTACTGGTAAAGTTGAAAAGAAAAAAGGGCAATTAAAAGAAGGAATTGGTGAAGTTACAGAAGATAGAGAGTTGAAAAATGAAGGGAAGTGGGAGAAGACGAAGGGAACTATAAAAGAAAAAGTCGGAAAAGTGAAACAAAAGATAAGTGATGGATTGGATAATAAAGAATGATACATGTTTATCAAGCTTTGGTTACATACCAAAGCTTGATAAATCAAATATAAAAACAATATAGGAGGTTTAATTGTGGGACTTATTATTACGTGTATTGTAGGTGGACTTATTGGTGCGTTAGCTGGAATGATTACAGGAAAAGACTTTCCTTTAGGTATAGTTGGTAATGTAATTGCTGGTTTAATTGGATCTTGGGTAGGTAGTGCGTTATTTGGTCATTGGGGTCCTGAATGGGGAGGCATTTTCGTTCTTCCAGCGTTATTAGGTGCAATCGTCTTTATTTTAATCGTTACATTCTTCTCTAGAATGCTGCGGAAAGCGTAAGTATGATAATAAATAGTAATCTTAAGTTTATTATATATAGCTATAAAGTTAATGAACTGATAAATATACATAAAAAAGCATCCGATTAAAATAATTGGATGTTTTTTTATGTAATCTGCATAGGAAAGAGTGGAGGATGAAGAACCCCCACTCATTAAAATTACACTTTCTATTATGTATTAAACCATCGTTACTTTTTCACAATTATTTATTTTTACGACTTGCCTCGGTTCTATATGAGATAAGTCCTCGCTATTACCTATATCAACTACAATTGTATTTGTTAGTATGTTAATAATGGAACCAACTAACGTTGTAGCATGATCGTGTCGATAAGAAAATTGAACAAAATCTCCCTTTTTAAAGTTGTGCTCTTCCATAGATAGATCCCCCTAAAAATAATGTTTATACATTATACATACACAAATTTATAAGGTTTAAACATTCGGTAGTATTTTTTAAGTGTTAAGCCGAGAAAGGTGTAGAAAATTTATTTATAATGAAAATAAAAAAATATGTTTAAAACTAATTTTTATGGGTAATTAAATAGTAAAAGTTTGAGATAAGGGGGCGGAAATGATGAATTTGGAAATAAATATTTTGCAAAATGATGTAGGTTATACGGTACAACTTAATGGTGAGATTGATGCGTATACGGCATCAGATTTAAAAAATAAGGTAATGCCTATTACAAGCGAAAAAGAGGTTCATATTGTAGTAGATTTTCATAACGTAGATTATATGGATAGTACTGGTTTAGGTGTTTTTATAGCGCTATTAAAAGCAGTTAAGAAAAATGATGGAAAACTAGAGTTTATCGGTGTATCTAAAAGATTAAAAAGATTATTCGATATTACAGGGTTAACAGAAATATTAAATTTGAATTCCGATTTTGAAAAAGTAGAAAGAAGGTGACTAGGGATGATGGAGAGATTTGAAAAGATAGAAATGAAAATTCCTGCAAAGGCAGAATATGTGGCTATTATTCGTTTAACAATGGCTGGTGTTGCGAATCGAATGGGCTTTGCTTATGACGATATAGAAGATATGAAAATTGCTATTAGTGAAGCATGTACAAACATTGTACAACATGCATACAAAGAAGACGTTGGAGAAATTACAATTGTCTTTGGCTTATATGAAGATCGATTAGAAATTATGGTTGCGGATAATGGGGTTAGCTTTGATTTTAATAGCTTAAAAAGGAAAGTTGGTCCGTATGATATTAGTAAACCAGTAGAACATTTGCCGGAAAATGGTTTAGGTTTATATTTAATCAATACGTTAATGGATGATATACAAATTATGCATGATGAGGGAATGACAGTTTTAATGACAAAATATATACAAAGAGAGCAGGTGGAGAATGATGGAAATCCAATCTCAACCTACAACTCTTACTAAAGAAGACGTTATTAAGCTAATTGCAGAATTCCAACAAAACCAATGTAATGAAGCGCAGGAAAGGTTAGTTGATCATTATAAAAATCTCGTATATTCCATTGCATATCGTTATTCAAAAGGCGGGCCGATGCATGAGGATATTATACAAGTAGGTATGTTAGGGCTCTTAGGTGCAATAAGAAGGTATGATTATTCGATAGGGAATGCTTTTGAGCCTTTTGCAATACCTACGATAGTAGGGGAAATAAAGAAGTATTTACGCGATAAAACTTGGGGCATTCACGTTCCAAGACGAATTAAAGATTTGGGCGGGAAAATTAAACTTGCGATAGAGGAGTTAACAGATCACCTGCAACGTTCGCCGAAGATTATAGAAATCGCAAATCATTTAGGACTATCGGAAGAGGAAGTTCTAGAGATTATGGATGCGAAAAATAATTATCGAGTATCTTCCTTAGATGATGTAGTTGAAAATGCATCTGATGGTAGTTCGGTAGCGAGAATTGAATCTGTAGGTGAAGTAGAGCAAGGATATGAAGAGACAGAAAGGCGTCTCGTTTTAAAGGATATTTTTAACGTATTAAATGATACGGAAAAGAGTGTTATTCATTATATATTTGGAGAAAATTTAAATCAAAAAGATACAGGGGAACGGTTAGGTATTTCACAAATGCACGTTTCTCGTATTAAAAGACAAGCGATAAGTAAATTGAAGCAAGCCGCATTTTTAGATACATAAAAATTAAAAATAATTATGTTTAAAACATGAGAAAAGGGGTACTTATTAAGTATAGGAGGAGATATGAAAATGTCACACGATGTGAAAGAACTAATCGAAGGATTGAATGAAGATTTAGCAGGAGAATACTCAGCAATTATTATGTATAACCATAATGCAGCTACAGTTTCTGGTATATATAGACAAGTGTTAAAACCTTTCTTTGAATCTGAAATTAGTGATGAACAAGGACATGCCCTATATTTAGCGGAGAAAATTAAGACGCTAGGTGGTACACCTACTACGATCCCTTTACCAGTGAAACAAGTAGAAGATGTTAGAGAAATGTTAGAATCCGCTAGACAATCAGAATATGAAACAATTAAGCGTTATGAAACGAGAAAAGAACAGGCAGCGAAATTAAATATGACAGAGTTAGTTGTAAAACTAGAAGATATGATTGCAGATGAAACTAATCATATGGAAGAATTAGATCGTCTTTTAAATGATAAAGCAATGGTGTTAAATTAAAAGTAGACATTTATAGAGTGAAAGAACAAATTCCTATTTCTAGGGGTTTGTTCTTTTGTTGTATAAATATGTTTGAGTAAGAAATTTTCATTTTGTAACTGAGTATGTAATACTAGAAAAATAGAAAATGATAATAGATTTACATTTTAAATAAGAAAAGGGGAAATAACTTGTGTCCATTTTAATTGTTGATGATAATCCGGTTAACATATTTGTAATTGAGAAGATTTTAAAACAAGCCGGATATCATGATCTTGTATCGCTCAATTCTGCACAAGAGCTCTTCGAATACATACAGTTTGGAAAAGATTCTTCCAGGCATAATGAAATTGATTTAATACTATTAGATATTATGATGCCTGAAATTGATGGACTTGAAGTTTGTAGGCGATTACAAAAAGAGGAGAAGTTTAAAGATATCCCTATTATTTTTGTTACAGCTTTAGAGGATGCAAATAAATTGGCCGAAGCTCTTGATATGGGGGCAATGGATTATATTACGAAACCTATAAATAAAGTTGAATTATTAGCACGTATGCGTGTAGCGTTACGCTTGAAATCAGAATTAAATTGGCATAAAGAACAAGAAGAAAATCTTCGGAATGAACTAGATTTAGCTACGCAAGTACAAAGAAACTTATTAAGTAGCCCATTAAGAGAAGATCATATAAAAATTGAAGCAAGTTACTTACCTTCATTTAAACTAGCTGGAGATATGTATTATTGGTATAAAATCGATGAAAATCGCTACGGTATTATATTATTAGATGTGATGGGACATGGTGTATCTGCTTCATTAGTTTGTATGTTTATTTCGTCTGTATTACGTGAAACAATTAAATGTTTAATTGATCCAGAACTCGTTATTAAAGAATTAAATAAATATATGACCCTTTTACATAATGAAAATGATAATATTCCTTATTATTTTACGGCGATATACTTAGTTGTTAATACAGAAGATAGAACAGTTGAATATGTCAATGCAGGGCATCCTTCTGGATATGTTTTAGTTGATGAAACAAATGTAGTTGAACTAGATCGCGGGAGTTGTGCTGTAGGATTTTTTGATGAAATAAAAGTTAAAAAGACAGTTATACCTTTTGAGAAGAACGCTCAAATATTATTGTTTACAGATGGTGTTCTTGAAGCAATTGCAAATGATGAATTTGAGTCTGAAGAGAAATTACGTACTTTTACAGAAAGAAAATGGGGAGATTTAGAAGGCGAGATAGAAGGGTTTTACAAGGAAGAACAAAAGAAAGCGCAATCAGATGATATGTGTCTAATTATGATACAAACGAATGCGAAATAAAAAGCGTATGAAATCCAAACAGAGGATTTCATACGCTTTTTATTTCGCATTAACGGGCAGTAAGACTCCTACCAAAAAAAATAGTCTGAAGCAAAGAAGGTAGGTGGGAGATCAACTGCCCGTAAATGCCCGATTGGTTCAACTAATAATCAGTGGGGGATACCCCCACTGATTAAAGTTTCACTTTATTGTATTTTTTGATAAATTTGTTCACTAGGATTAAATTGGGTATAATGCGGCATTATATTTGAAAAACGAAGAGTTTCTTTATTTCCTAAACATAGAAATCCATTGTGACTTAAGCTTTCATAAAATAGTTGCTGTACTTGATTTTGAAGTTTACTTGTAAAGTAAATTAAAACGTTACGACAAAGTATAATATGAAACTCGTTAAAAGATTGATCGGTTACTAAATTATGCTGTGCAAAAATAATGTTTTGTAACAGTGAAGGATTAAAATAAGCAAAACGATTATCTGTTGAATAATAGTTAGAAAATGCTTGTGTACCGCCAGCTTGTAAATAGTTTTTCGTATAAGTTTGCATTTTATTTAACGGGAGGATAGCTTGTTTTGCTTTTTCTAACACATTTGTATTCATATCTGTTGCGTAAATAACCGACTTTTCACTTAATCCTTCTTCGTGAAGTAAGATGGACATCGATAATACTTCTTCACCAGTTGCGCATCCAGCATGCCAAATTCTAATTTCAGGTTGCTTTTTCAATTCAGGAATAACATGCTCTCTTAGCGCTTTAAAAAAGGCAGGGTTACGGAACATCTCAGTTACATTAATCGAGAAATCATTTAATAACTGTTCTAAAACCCCTTCCTCGTGAATTACTTTTTCAATTAATTTTGAAATGGTTGGGATATTAGAGAGCTGCATTCGATTACAAATCCTTCTATAAATAGATGTGCGAGCATATTGGCGAAAATCAAATCCTGATAGTTTAAATACCGCTTCCAATAGTAATTCAATTTCTAAGTTCGTGCGCTCATCCGTATCTACTGATGGATCAAAATTATAATACTTATTTTCCACTCCAACTAAACCTCACTTATTTTATTAACCATACACTCATTACCGAATAGAGTTGATGTAGGTTTAATGGTTTACTTATATAATCTGAAGCGCCAGCAGATAAACATTTTTCCTTATCATTTGGCATTGCTTTAGCAGTTAATGCGATAATAGGTATTTCATGTAACCCTAAGTTCATTCGGATATTTTCCATCGTTTCATAACCGTCCATATTAGGCATCATAATATCCATTAAAATAAGGTCAATATTTGTATTGCTTTTTAGTATTTCTAAACACTCTATGCCGTTTTGGGCAGTAATAATGTTGGCATTTTGTTTTTTTAATGCATTTTGTAACGCAAATATATTTCGATGATCATCATCGACAATTAAAATGTTTTTCTCTTGGAAGACGTTATTTGTTTCGGTAGTAACGATAGTTTCTTCAACAACTTCAGCAGGAATAACATCTTCTATCGTTGCTGCGACTTCTAAATTGGATAACTGTATATCATGTAATCCATTTGGAAGGTTAGGAATATATACTGTGAAAGTACTACCTTCTCCTACATTACTCTCTAACGTAATCCAACCACCTAACAATCTAGCAAACTCTTTACAAATAGATAAACCTAGTCCTGTGCCACCATACTTTCGAATCGTTGCTCCATCTGCCTGTTGAAAGGCTTCGAAAATAAGTTGATGCTGTTCTTTAGCGATACCAATACCAGTATCTTTTACTGAAATTGTAATCCAATCTTTACTTATAGCCTGCATATCATGACTTAAATTGGTTGTTTCTATTGAATCGAAATGTAAAGAAACGGATCCTTTTTCCGTGAATTTAAATGCATTGGATAATAAGTTTTTAATAATTTGCTCAATCCGTTTTGCATCTGTATAAAACAGATCAGGAATCGTATCACTGTCTTCAATAGTAAATTCGACATTTTTTTGTGCAGCTATATGTAAAAAGTTTTGATGCATATTGGCTGCCATGTCACTTATGTTCGTTGCTTCAAAAATGATGTCTAGTTTGCCTGCTTCTACTTTAGATAAATCTAGTATGTCATTAATTAAAGTAAGTAAGTCTTTCCCTGATGAATGAATGACAGTTGCTAGTTCAATTTCATCATCCGATAAATGATTATCATGATTTTCTCTTAACATTTCAGATAATAGTAAAATACTATTTAACGGTGTGCGTAATTCATGTGACATATTTGCTAGGAACTCAGATTTGTATTTTGAGCTGCGTAACAACTCGCTTGCTTTTTCTTCTAATTCTGATTTGGTAATTTGTAAGTCAGCTGTCTTTTGTTCAGCTTCTTCAGTTCTAGACTCTAATTGTTCATTCGTTGTTCGTAATTCTTCCGCTTGCATTTGTAGTTCTTCCGCTTGCGTTTGTAATTCTTCTGATTGAACTTGTAACTCTTCTGTCATTGCTTGTGATTCATGTAAAAGAGTTTGAATTCGCATACGTCCTATAATGCTATGGATTGTTAAACCTAGATTATCAATAGTTTGTTGAATTAAATCTTGATGTAAGTCTGAAATCTCAGTTACACTTACTAACTCCATTACTGCAATCACCTCATCCTCAAATAAGATAGGGATGACTAGTAGATTTTTAGGACGTATTTCTAATACTCCGCTAGTGACATAACGAAACTCTTCGGGTATATCCCTGAGAATAAAACTTTTCTTTTCTAAGGCAGACTGTCCAATGAAACCTTCACCCATTTTAATGGATTGTTTTCCAATATCAGCACCTTGATCGGCGAAAGAAGCTTTTTTCACATAGTAGACAGTTTCTTCATATTCTTCACGTACATAAAATGCACCGCAAGAAGTTTGCGTTTTTTGTATAATTCCACTAAGAATTTTTTTACCTAACATCTCAATAGAAGATACACCTTGATACATTAAAATTAATTCTGCAAGCTCAGTTTGTAACCACTCTCTTTTCGATATTTCGTCTAGTAAGTGGTTCGTTGTATGAGCAAGATCTTTTATTTCATCACGTGTGTTTACATGAATTCTTTCCGTGATTTTTTCTTTAGAAGAAATGGATTTAATAGCTTGAATTACATTTTTAATCGTTTTTGTAATGGAATTCGAAATATAGAGTGAAATGATAATAGAAATACAAGAAAGTAAGAACAATAAACTATATAACCAAATCTCTAATTTATTATTTTCAATATCTAATTGTGCTGCTCTTTTTTTCGTTAATTGCTCCTCAGTGCTACGGAAGTTAGTTACCTGTGACTGTAATGACTGAATTTGAGTCGTGTCGATTGTTTGTACATTATTACTATTATGATTTGCAATTAACGGGTGAATCTCTTTATTTATCCAACTAATAATATTTTCGTTAATCTGTTTTAATTTTTCTTGCTGAGATGGGTTATCCTCTAATAATGAGAAAAGATCTTGATAATGCTTTTCGTAATCCTTTTCCGCAGAATTAAGAGATTGTACGTAATTTGGATTATTAGAAATGATAAACCCTTTCGCTTTATTTTCAATTGTTAGTAAATCTTTCTCCACTTGATTTGTTAAATTGAGAACTTTAAAATCGTGATCAATAATAAAATTACGAGATTTTTGTAAATTAGAAATCTCATTGTTCAACATAATGAAAGAAACAAGTAAGAACAAAATGATAACTAAATAACCAGCCATAATTTTGTAGCGAATACTAAATTTTGCTTTCGAGTTCATTAAAAATTCCTACCTTCAAGGTTATTAAAACTTTTCTATTTTAAAGAATGAAAAACGTAATATATATTATATCAGTTTTCATAAGGCCAAACTAGAAATCCCCCTATTGTATTAGGGGGTTCTTTTTTTATAGAGGAAATCATTTTGAAATATAAAAACATATATGAAAGGTAGTAAACGAGGGAATAGAGGATAACAAACATTCTAAGAAGGGAAGAGTGTTCTTAAAGCTCTTTTTGCATCTATTCCTTCAAAAATAAATAATATAAGATCTTTCTTTTTTACAGTAAGGAAAAAGGATACTAGAGTGCTTAAGTTTTTAATAGAAGTAAGTGCTCCGTGTTTACCTATAAATACATTCGTTTGAAATGTTGTCATTAAAGCATAAAAATGATGAATCTGAGTTATTGTAGGTGTTTCATTATAAGAAATAGTAGTAGAGTGAATGGCGTTCATCGTAATATTCCTTTCCATATAGTAAGCATAACAATATAAACATACCCGTTTTAAAAAATGTTAAACATATAAATAAGAAAAAATATAAGTATAGTTTTTTTACGTTTAGAAAAGGTTAGGAAGGGTATACATATACTACAAAGAGATTGATTGAAGATGAATTGTAAGATGTCTATGTTTAGTAGATTAGTCTATCAAAATATACTTTTACTTTAAATAAAAAGGAGCCTGGTATACATGAATGAAATGATGATTAATATTACATTTGATTTAATTTACTTGTTAAGTAGTTCACTTGTAGTGCTTTTACTATTCGCTTTCTTCGTAAATGGTTATGTTAATAAGAAAATTAGTGTATACAGAAATGAAGAAAAATAAAAATACATTATATAAAACTTTAGGAGGTTAATAGTTATGAATGTAGATAGAAAAATAGTAGGTGTTTTTAGAACAATTGATGATGCGGCACTCGTTATTAATGAATTAAATGATAAAGGATACTCAGCGGATAACATTTCAGCTATTGCGAAAGATCAAAAGGAAATTGAACATCTAGAAGAAAAATCGGGTGAAAAAGTGAATAGCGAAACTGCACATAAAGCAGATATCTTTTCAGCGACAGGGCTTGTAGCTGGAGGGGTAGCAGGCGGGCTTGGTGGTTTATTAACAGGTCTTGGTGTACTTGCCGTTTCTGGAATGGGTCCAATCGTAGCAGCAGGACCGATCGCAGCAGCTATTGGAGGAGCCGGTATTGGCGGTGGAGCTGGAAGTTTAATAGGGGCATTTATCGGCTTAGGAATCCCTGAAGACCATGCTAAGAAATATGAAGAGTATATTTACGATGGAAATATATTAATTTTAGTAGATGCAAAATTAGATGATAAGTTAGAAATCTATAAAATATTTGATAAGCATAATGCCTATAACTCTGATTTCTTTAAATAAAATATAAACAAAGTGAATATCGTTTTTTGATCTTACAACTTTGGCGCGGCCGAGGAGTCGTATGACTATAAGAGAGGAAGGGCTTATAGTAAAAGATCAAGTTCTATCATGTTATTTAAAAGGGAAGAGGTGCCTTTTCGTGATTGTAAAAATATTAAAGGATAGCAGTAATAGTTTCCTTTGTACAGTTCAAAACAAAAATGGAGACCAGTATGTGAAAAAATGGTTTCGTAAACATGAAAATAACAAAGAATTAGGGCGACCAACTTTTAAAGAAGTAGAAAAGGATTGGAAAGAAAATAGAGAATCGTTTATGTATCCCAATATTAAAGCACTTTATTAAAATTAAACATAATGCGCGCTTTATTATTACAAAACTGTCACATTCCTGTAAGGTAATTCAATGGATTAGATACTTTTTCCATGTCATAATAAAGACATAAGAAAGCTTATCAAAACTACAACTTATTAGGAGAGTGTCAGTCATGATTGTAACAACAACGTCTGGAATTCAAGGTAAAGAAATTATTGAGTATATCGATATTGTAAATGGTGAAGCTATTATGGGTGCAAATATTGTCCGCGATTTATTCGCTTCAGTTCGTGATGTTGTCGGTGGTCGTGCTGGTTCTTATGAAAGCAAGCTAAAAGAAGCTCGTGATATCGCAATGGATGAAATGAAAGAACTTGCAAAACAAAAAGGTGCGAACGCTATCGTTGGTATTGACGTAGATTACGAAGTTGTTCGTGATGGAATGTTAATGGTTGCTGTAAGTGGTACAGCTGTACGTATATAAGTAAATAAAAAACAGGCTCACCCCTTGAAGTTTATGCTTTGAGGGGGTTTTTTGTTTTTAAGTTGTAGAAGTAAACTCCAGTTACAAGGGTAAAATGAAAAAGAGACAGTGATGCTACATATATGTAATGTGAGTGCAAACTTTATAATAAAGTTGTTATTTGAGATAATGGAAGAATTAGTGGTATAAATAATTTTATAGATAATAATCAAAATAGAGAAGACAGAATGTTCATGGATGGAATAGTTAAGGGGATTTTCCAATCTGTAATAAAAAACGGAGGTACCGAGAGCGTTTTACAGATGTCTACTACATAAAATTTATAATGGATTGGAGGCAATTTTTATGTTTTGGTTAGGAGGCTTTTTAGGATACATTGTAGGTTCTATTACTACATGTGCGCTACTTTACTTTGGTTATAGAGCCGAGAAGAACAAAAAAGCGGATATGCGAAAGAAAGAGGAGAGAAACATCAATAAAAAAGGTGTATAGGATGTGGAAGAAAAATTGATAACATTGATGCAAAAATAAAGGACAGTACATATTGTATATGACTACTATGTACTGTTCCGCTTATTCTTTTTGGATTATGAGAGGTTGTTTCCTGTCTTGCTATAAAATTTATAGGCAAAAAAACCAAATAAATAGCCTATTCCGGATCCTAAACTAATTGAAAGTAGTGAGAAATCTGGGGAAAACATGCCGAAAATCAAACCAATTATACAGCCGACAAGCATTCCTATAGGTATGAAACTGTCTAATAACAGTTGAGTCTCTTTTGATTTTTTCTTACCCAATTTGCCGTGCTTATATTTATGTTCCAATCTTTTTATTACAAATACTACAATTCCCCCGACTAGTATAATAGGCCAAATTGCCGAAATGAACCACATGTTAGAAGCTCCTTTTACCTTTCAATATAATTGTACCAAAAAATTATAATTATAGACTGCTAAACGTACTATCTAGTCTATTTAAAAGGTAAATGCAAAAGACTTCTTCTTTTGCATTTAATAACTCGTCAAAAACACTTTCCGATACGATAAACTTAACTAAATCTATACAATTCAATCAAATTTACACAAGTTAGTGCTTCAAAGTGTTCTCGCAGCCCCAAAGGGACGAGGGGTATAACACTCCACACGAGGCAGTATCGTTACCTCATATTATCAAGCATTTATTTTACCCATCTTGATAAATTTATCGACGCATTTACATCCCTATCGTGATAGCTATTGCATGAAGCACAACGCCACTCACGAATCTTTAAACTCCACTGTCCTTCTGGTTGAACTGAATGGTCGTATTTAACGCCGCAACATGAGCAAATCTTGCTTGAAGCGAACCATTTATCAGCTTTTACATACGCAATGCCGTACTTCTCGCACTTGTATGACAAACATTGAAAGAAGAAGTTTAATTTTTGAAATGAAAATGCTTTCGATAGTTTTTTGTTTTTTAACAGGTTTGAGATAGATAAGTCTTCCACAACAATCCTCATTGGTTTGGTTTTCACCAATTTAGCTGTTGCTTGATGGATATGGTTATTTCGGATATTCATAATTTTCCTAGATAACCGCAGGTGCTCAGCTTTCGCTTTTTCATATCCAGCAGATTGAATTTTCACACCTTTTTTAAATCTCCTAGACATATCTCTTTGCGCTGACTTTTTCCTTTTCAAAAGTTTTTTAACCTTGGCATCTTTGTTTATATTTCGTTCTTTCGTACCATTAGAAGCTACAAACAGCTCTTTTAAACCAACATCCACACCAATCGACTCATCGGTTAGTTCTTGTGATTCAAAGTCTTCTTGGAACCCTACACTAATCCACCAGTGACGACCGTCAAAGGTAACTCTTGGGTTGGATGTTTTTTTATTTCTTGGTAGTTGTTGGCTTGTTTTCACTTCTCCAATAGACTGAATATGAACTACTTTCTTTCCTATAACCAGTCTTTCATAATTGGCATAAAATCCTTGGATTAAATCTTTTTTGGATTTATAAGAAGTGTGATAACCATTTTTGTACTTTTTGAACGAATGTTTTCTCGCCGTATCAAAATCTTTTGAAGCCTGTTTGGGAACTTGTGCGTTGATGTCATTTAACCACTCATATCTCTTTCGCTTCTTGATCTTTGTAAATCGTTTCTGTAAAGCTAACTGTGAAACAGATTTTCCAAATAGCTTATAGTATCTATCACTCATTCTTTTACAATAGTTATAAGCGAATCTTGCAGCACCGGCATGTTTTTTTAGCACTTGTTCTTGTTCAGGCGTTGGAATTAGTCTGACTTTCTTCGCCAATATCATCAGAATGTAACTCCTTTAATAAAGATTTGTTCTTCTGAATCGTAGCGTGTTCCACCAGCATTCTCGTAAGACTACTCGGATGCAAACCTGTTAATTCCGATACTTGACTAACTCGTGAAAATTTCATTATTATTCTCACCTCATCGAACCAAACGTAGCACGTACGTTCGATAAAATCAATGAAGTTTGATAGATTCAATAAAATTTATCTTGTTCAACTAAGGGCGCAATTCCTTAGCCAGTTCTCTTATGAACTTCTCATGTTTTCACATGAGCGCAGACTATATGTTTATCTACTTAGAGATAGAGGATTTTTCCACCACCATAGGCTTGTGATGTACTCTCGTCAGTTATACGAGATAGTCGTTGAACGTTCATCTTATCACTTTTGACTTAGATGATTCGAGGCGGAAGACCCATTGTTCTAGTGTTTAGGATTTAACCTTGCACAATCTGATTGATTTTTTCTGCTTTCGCGACATTCACGCTCACTATTTCTAGCCACGTTGTAGTTCAATCAGCTTTAGGGATTGCCCGCAGTTAACCCTCACTACTAGCCAATCACTTGACTAGCAGGGCTTACTGATATATTTAATTAACTTTCGTTATAATTGGTTAAATAAATCGTAACAGTTAGTTACCCTTTCGTTTTCTCAGCGGACTGTACAACATCAACTGCCGCTTTCACATCCGCTAATCCATACGTAGAATGTACTTTCATAAAACGTAATTGCTTATTTTCTACTAAGTGAATTAAATGACGAAACGTCTCTTGCCATTTATATGGTGACACTTCTTTATTCCAATGTCGTAAATGAAATATGTTCGCGTGCACTTTTGCTTTCGTGACAATCTCTGCCCAGTTAACTTGTACACCTGATAGAAGACCGATCGTTAAAAAGTGCCCGTTTGGACGTACTGAGAAAGCTAATTCATTTCCATCCGGTCCCCCGATAGAATCAATTGCAGCATCCGCGCCGAGCCCGTTCGTTAATTCCATAACGGTTTCATAAAGCGGGGTAGTGGAAGTATCGATTACATATGCAGCACCTAGGCGCAGTAACTCCTCTGTATGCTTATTATTTCTTGTCACGGCAATGAGTCGGAAGTTTAAAATTTGTGATAACTGCGCAAAAAGATGACCAATTGCGGATCCACAAGCATTCACTAATAAAACATCATTACGTTGTAAGTTTAGCGTTTCTGTACATGTAACCCACGCCGTAAGAGGATTAATATACATTTGTGCCGCTGTGAAATCATCGATGGAATCAGGAATAGGAACTACAAAGTCAGCTGATGTTTTCACATATTCTTGCCAAGTACCTTCCCCGCGTAACGGTAACACACGTTTACCGATAAGCTCTCTAGAAACAAAAGCTCCTACATCTTCTACAATACCAACACCTTCATAACCAGGTATGTTAGGTAAAGGGATTCTATGTGCGTATGCTCCAGTGATGGGAATTAAGTCAGATGGATTAATAGGTCTAACTAGCATACGAACGAAAACTTCATTATCTTTCAGTGGTTCTATATTTTTATATTCAACTTGTAATACGTCTTTTGGATTGCCAAACTTATGAAATTGAATGCATGTTCCGTCCAACATAAATGTTCCCCCTTAGTTTGATTGGGTTTATTATAGCATTTTTGGTTTGGGCGATTATTTTGTTAGTGATAAATAGGTTTTTTAATTTACGTATTTATCGGAATTTTATAAAATGTTTATAGAACTATAAAATGGGGGGATTTCTTCATGTGTACTAGTTTGACGTTACAAACAAAAAATTTCCAACATCTTTTTGGGAGAACAATGGATTTCACATTAGATATGAATCAAGAAGTAATAATCATTCCTCGGCGTTATCAGTGGAAAAATATAACTGGTGAAACGATCCGAGCGAAAAAGGCTGTTGTCGGAATGGGAATTAATTTTGGAGGAAGGGTCATGATGGCGGACGGAGTAAATGAAACTGGTATGACATGTGCAACTCTCTATTTCCCAGGATTTGCTACTTATAGTAATCATATAGATAGCAATAAAACGAATGTAGCGCCATTTGATTTTGTGACTTGGAGCCTCACGCAGTTCAATTCTGTTGAAGAATTAAGAAAATATATTGATAACATTGCCTTTATAGATGTGCCATTACCAGTTTTAGGAATTACGCCACCGCTACATTGGATTTTAGCAGATAAATCGGGAGCGTGTATTGTACTTGAGCCGACAGTTGATGGAATAAAAGTGTATGACAATCCAATAGGAGTAATGACTAATAGTCCCGAGTTTAATTGGCATTTACAAAATTTAAGACAATATATTGGACTTAAATCGCAGCCATTTGCGCCAACTGAGTGGGGAGATGTACCATTAAGTGCTTTTGGCCAAGGTTCAGGAACGATGGGACTTCCTGGAGATTTCACCCCGCCATCAAGATTTGTACGGGCAGCATATGGCAAACAAAACATTCAAAGTATAGAGAACGAAGAAGAGGGGATATCGGCTATTTTTCATATCTTATCAAATTGTGAGGTTCCTAAGGGGGCAGTAATAACAGAAGACGGTATATTAGATAATACGATCTATACAAGTGCAATGTGTATGGAGTCTGGAACATATTATTACCATACTTACGATTGTAGACAAATTATAGCCATTCATTTATTCAATGAAGATTTAGATACAGCTGAGATTAAAACGTATCCGTTCCAGCGGAAGCAAAAAATCTTTTATGAAAACTGATAAAAACACCTCCATTGAATTTGCATACTTAGTATGCGAATTCGGGAGGTGTTTTTCTATTAAGCCGAAGCTTTCTTCATTCTCTCAAGTAAACTAGATAACACATGCGTACGATACGATTCTAGTTTTTTACCTTCATAAGTACGGATACCTAATTTTTTAAGTTCTTTTACATACCAACCTTTGCTTCCGAAATACATGTGATCGCTCCCCTTCAACTTTGTTTTTATTTGTTCTGATTGCATATGGAGGTACAGGTAATATAATGAAGGAAATGAATTTCGCGCGAAAATGGTTAACTTTGTTGCAAAAGACATATATACTAAAGATAGTATACAACGAGGTGGACAAGACGTGATTATAGAGAAGCACGAAATTCAAATTGACCAAATTACTAGCGGTAAAGTGAATATCTTTACTTTCTATAGAAATAGAAAGCAAATTGATGATCATTTTTTACGATTGCAAGAACCATCGCTTACAGCAAACTACTTCTTCCATTTTCATTTTGATGCAGAGAGCTTGCATCTACTGCAGGAAGAGTTTCCAGGCGTATATCCGTACGACGGTAGTGAAACGATTCACGACTGGACGGAAAAGATGAAAGCTGAATTGCAACATCAGATCCAAACAGGTAAATGGAATAAACGCGTACGTATTGGTAATCGCATTCTAGATGTGGTGTTTACGTGGTGTGACGAAGATATAGTAGAGTGAAAAAGAAGCGGATGACGCTTCTTTTTTTAGCGCTGGAATAAAACGAGCTTACCTGCAGAAGATGTACAACGATGTGTTTTTTCATGCAATCCCTTTTCTTGTAAAATAGATTCACCTTTTGCTTTTGCTTCTTTTTCAGTTGCCGCCTCGAATGATTCGTCTAATGCTTTTGAACCATCTTTTTCAAAGACTGTTAGAACGTATACTCCCATGAAAATTCCCTCCAATAATTAAAATCAGAATCTTATAATTATTTTGACATAAAACGCTACAATATGCAAAGAAATATATGACATTGCGTGGTAAAATAGAATGAAACTTTAATCATCGAGAATATTTTCATTCTCGATGATTATTAGTTTTCAGCGATGTTAATTTTAATAAAATGAAACTTTTGAAAGATAGAAAGGATCGTTATTTGTGAAACAAGTAAAGTTTATACATGCGGCTGATTTGCATTTGGATAGTCCGTTTAAAGGAATGGAGATGAATGTTGCGCAGTCTGTTTGGGAGAGAATGAAGCAAAGTACGTTTGAATCATTTGAGCGTATTGTTGATAAAGCGATTCAAGAGCGCGTTGATTTCGTATTACTAGCTGGGGATTTGTATGATGCGGAGACGAGAAGTTTGAGGGCGCAAGTGTTTGTGCGTGAGCAAATGAAGAGACTTTCGCAGTACGATATCCCTGTTTTTATTATTCACGGTAACCATGATCATTTAGGAGGAAGCTGGGCAGCGATTGAGTTTCCGGAAAATGTTCATGTGTTTACGGAGCCTTACGTAGAAGAGAAATCATTTTATAAAAATGGTGAGCTATTAGCTTCTATTTATGGGTTTAGTTATTTGCAGCAAGCGGTAACGGATAATATGACAGCGCAGTATATGAAAATGGGTGATGCGCCTTTTCATATTGGAATGCTTCACGGAAGTGTGGAAGGAGATGCAGAGCATAATCGCTATGCACCGTTTCAAATTCGTGAATTGAAAGAAAAACAGTTTGATTATTGGGCTCTTGGCCATATACATAAACGTGAAATTTTATCAGAAGAGCCATACATTATTTATCCAGGAAACATACAAGGTCGTCATCGTAAGGAAGCAGGCGAGAAGGGTGCGTACCTTATTGAACTTACGAAACAAGGAACGCAGTGTTCATTTTTCCATACGGCAGATGTTGTATGGGATGAGATCGAGGTTTGTATTGATGGACTTGAAACTGTTGATGAACTTATGACGAGCATGTCAACTGCGATGAATGATTACCGAAGAGAAGAGGAAGGGACGCTTTTAACTGTCGTATTCACAGGGCAGGGCCCACTTTCTCCTTATTTGCGTGACGAAAAGCGTGTGGAAGAGATTTTTCATATTTTAGCATCTGGCGAAGAGCGAAAAGATTTCGTATATGCAATGAAGTGGAAAAATGAGACGGTTTCTTTTGCGGAAATCGAACGTTTGAAAGCGGAAAATCATTTCGTCGGTAGTGTGCTAAAGGAGCTAGAAGCTTTCACAAATATGGACGGCGTGTTGCGCACCATTTGGACATCTCCTGTAGCGCGTAATAGTATTGAATCTTTTACAGAAGACGAGAAGAAAGAGATTCAAAAGGAAGCAGAAAATATTATTTTAGAACAATTATTCCAGCAAGAGAGGGATAAAAAATGAGAATTGAAAAACTCCATATTTATGGATACGGAAAATTAGAAAATGTGGAAATGGATCTTTCCTTGCTGACGGTACTATACGGTGAAAACGAAGCGGGGAAATCGACAATTCGCTCGTTTATGAAAAGTATTTTGTTCGGTTTTCCGACGAGAGGACAGCGCCGTTATGAGCCGAAAGAAGGCGGGAAGTATGGCGGTGCGCTGACTGTGCAAACAGAGCAGTACGGCCGTTTGAAAATTGAACGATTGCCAAAGACGGCAGCTGGCGAGGTGACCGTTTATTTTGAAGACGGGAAAACGGGCGGCGAGGAAATTTTAAACGATATATTAAGCGGGATGAATGAAAGTTTATTTGAATCGGTCTTTTCATTTGATATGCATGGTCTTCAAAATATTCATCAGCTCGGCGAAGCGGATATTGGCAATTATTTATTTTCGGCAAGTGCAGTCGGAAGCGACGCGCTATTACAGTTAGATAAAAAGCTAGAAAAAGAAATGGATCAACGCTTTAAACCGAGTGGGCGTAAACCGGAAATTAACGTGTCACTGCAAGAGATGAAGAAGCTTGAAGAGAAGATGAAAGAGTGGCAAGGGAAAATTGGCACGTATGAAAAACAAGTCGAGCAATTAAAAGAAAGTGAAGAGAAACTTGCTTCTGTTCGCGGAGAGAAAGAGAGTGCAGAAAAGCGAAAGCAAGATTATGAAATATTAGCAGCGCTAGAGCCACTCGTTATTGAAAAACGTGCGCATGAGAAAGTGTTAGAAAATGAGAGCGGGCAGTTTCCTGTAAACGGAATGGCGCGCTATGAAGCGATTAAGGCGAAGATGGAGCCGCTTCAGTTACAAGTTGATTCGCTCCACAAAAAAATAGAGACAGTGCAATCGGAAATTGTCTCGATTCAAATAGATGAAGAGTTTTTACGAAAAGAAAGTTATGTAGAAGAACTTCGTATGCAGCATTTATCTTACGAAAATGCACGCCAAGAAATGCGTGATATGACAGGAAGTATTGCGAATATAAAAGAAGAAATTGCAGAACTAGAACAACAAATTGGTGCTACTTTTGAAAAGGAAGCGGTTCTTGCGTTTGACATGAGTTTGGCAACGAAAGAATTAATTACGCAAACCGTGCAAAAGGCACGTGAATTAGAAACGCAAAAAGCACAGCTTGATGATCGTTTTAAAGTAGCGCAAGAGCAATTAGAAGAACAAGAAGAAAATATAAGACAGATTCAGAAACAAATGTTAGTTGATGAAGAGCGAAATACGTTAGTTGAGAAAGAGAAATCGTTCCAAGACGCGGCGTTTATCGGTATGGATGCAGAGAGAATGAAGCGCAAGTATGAGGAAAAAGCAGGAGCGGCTATGCAAAAGAAAAAGCAGTGGCAAAGAATTTGTCTTCTGTTACTTCTTATTAACACGCTTGTTTTATTCACGAGTTTATTTATTGATAACCGCCCGCTCTTATTTATTAGTGTTATTGTTTTTGTAGGGATTGTCCTTGCTCTTGTTTTATATAAAGATCCATCAAGCGGATTACAAGAAGAGCTTCTTACTCTTCGGCAAAGTGCTGGCGGGAGACAAAGTGAAGAAGCGCTGTCTGTGCGCTATCAGTTAGAAAAGGATGAAGAAATTCGTAAGCTATTTGAGCGTGAGTCTTATAAATTGCAGCAAATGGAGCGAGCTTATGATAAAGTCGTTTCATCGTATGAGGAATGGGAGAGAGAAACGTTCCAGGCGGGAGAACAAGTAGATGCATATAAAACGCGCTATATGTTCCCAGAATTTTATACGTATGCGCACATATTGCCGGCGTTTGAGCGTATGGAAAAAATGCAGCAATTATATCGTGAATTAGAGAAGCAAGGCACACGAAAATCTTCATTATATGAAATGATTTCGCAATTTGAACATAAACTAGAAACTGTTATCGGTAGTGCGGAGTATAGTAAGTTGTATGAGGCGCAAAGGCTTATGCAAAATGAGAAAGAGAAGAGACAAACTTGTAAGCAGCTGAAAGAGAAACTGGCGGAATGGCAAGAAGAATATGAGTTTATGAAAGAACAATTAAAGCAATTGCTAGTAGAACGAGACAGTTTATGGCATATTGCAGATGCTACAGATGAAGAGATGTTTTTAGAAGCAGGTAAACTAGCGGGAAAACGTGAAGATGCTGAGAAACAAGTAGTGCGTTTATTACCGCAAATTGATCTGTTAGAACAGCGTTTAAAGAGTTTATCATTAGCTGAACATTACGAAGCTGACGGTTATGAAGAGAAATTAAAGAGAGAAATTACAGTCGTGCAAAACTGTCTGGCGCAAGAGAAAGAACTGACAGAGCGCATTGCGAAACATCGTATGGAAATTGTGAATTTAGAAGAAGGTAGTACGTACGGCGATTTAATGCATGAATGTGAAATGAAAAAAGCGCAATTGCGTGAACAAGTGAAGAAATGGGCTGCTTATGCGGCCGCAAAAACGGTGTTAACGAAAACGAAGCAATATTATCATGAAGTGCATCTGCCTCGTATTTTACAAAAATCAGAAGAGTATTTCGTCTATTTAACGGGCGGACGCTATAGTAAAATCTTTTCACCGTCAGAGGCGGAGCCGTTCATTGTTGAACGTAACGACGGTATACGTTTTTACAGTCATGAACTAAGCCAAGCGACAGCGGAGCAGTTATATTTAGCGCTGAGATTTGCACTTGCGAAAACATTTGAACATGATTACCCATTTATTATTGATGATAGTTTCGTGCACTTTGATGCGGTAAGGACGGATCGAACGATTGAACTAATAAAGGAAATCGCAAAAGATAGACAAGTCATCTTCTTTACATGTCATGCGCATTTACTCGCGTATTTTACAGAAAAACAGATTGTAAAATTAACACATAAGCGTAAAGAAAATGAGTTGTGATATGCTATACTAAAAGTAACTGATTTGGTGGAGGAATTCGAATGAAAAAGAAAATTGCAGAATATGAAGTTGGTGAACAAGTCGATGTTTTCTTGTTAATTAAAACAGCGACAAAAGGTCTAGCAAGTAATGGAAAGCCATTTTTAACAGTAATCTTACAAGATCCAAGTGGAGATATTGAAGCGAAGCTATGGGACGTATCACCAGAAGTTGAGAAACAATATGTAGCAGAAACAATCGTTAAAGTAGCTGGTGATATTTTAAACTACAAAGGACGTATTCAATTACGTGTGAAACAAATCCGTGTTGCGAATGAAAATGAAGTAACAGACATCTCGGATTTCGTAGAAAAAGCACCAGTGAAAAAAGAAGATATGGTTGAGAAAATTACACAATACATATTTGAAATGAGAAATCCGAACATTCAACGTCTAACAAGACATTTGTTAAATAAGCATCAAAACGAATTTTTAGAATATCCAGCAGCGACAAAGAACCATCACGAGTTCGTATCTGGACTAGCTTATCACGTCGTATCGATGCTAGATTTAGCGAAAGCTATTTCAAATCTATACCCATCATTAGATAAAGACTTACTATATGCAGGCGTTATTTTACATGACCTTGGTAAAGTAATTGAACTATCTGGCCCAATTTCTACAACGTATACGTTAGAAGGAAACTTACTAGGCCACATTTCTATCATGGTGAACGAAATCGGTAAAGCAGCAGACGAATTGCAAATCGATGCAGAAGAAGTATTAATTCTTCAACACATCGTCCTTTCGCACCACGGAAAAGCAGAATGGGGTAGCCCAAAACCACCATTAGTAAAAGAAGCAGAAATTCTGCACTACATCGATAACCTAGATGCAAAAATGAACATGATGGACCGCGCATTAGGACGCACAAAACCAGGTGAATACACAGAGCGTGTCTTTGCACTTGATAATCGTTCGTTCTATAAACCGACGTTCCATAATTAAAAGTGTGAATAAAGTGGCCTCATTAAGTTTTAAAAGCTTAGTGAGGCTGTTTTCTTTATTAAAAATTAAATGAAATAGTTAAGAAGTACGCATGGGATTAACGAAGAACGATTAAAACATATCTCACCACTAGAATGGGAGCATATCAACTTTAATATGGCAGATACTTAGAATCGCTTCAGCCTGTATAACAGGCCTAAAAATAAGAGTTGAAACTTGTTTAGCATCTATTTTTGTTAAAAGGTGGGAGAATTGTGCTATGATGTGGGCAAATATAAAACTATCTAAAGGAGGGATTTACATGCCGCATATTGTGTTTCGTGGAATTACTACTGAACAATTAAAACACATAAGCAAGCCATTAGTAGAAGAGCTCGCAGAGATTTGTGAGTGTGGTACGGATAATTTTACGTTGGAACTACCAAGTTCTACGTTTATATTCAATGGAGAAGAAATAGAAGCGTTTCCTCTTATTGAAGTGAAATGGTTCGAGCGTGGACAGGAAATTCGTGATCGATTTGCCAAGGCCATTACTACATATGTAATGGATTTTGGACTTCCAGAAGTAGAGGTTGTATTTACGGTTTTCACAGAATCAGCGTATTATATTAACGGGAAGCATTGTGCAAGTTAGAGATATTATAAATGTTTTTGTAACATTTATCCCGCATTAACGGGCAGTAAGACCCCCACCTCAAAATTCAGCGGAAGCAAAGAAGTTAGGTGGGGGATCAACTGTCCGTAAAAGCCCGATTGGTTCAACTAATAATCAGTGGGGGATGAACAAAACCCCCACTGATTAAAGTTTCACTTTATAAGGGATAGAACCACATCGCTATCAAGCTAACTAGACAAAATATCCTCTAAAAAGAGAAAGGCGTTATTCTTTCTGAGAAATCATAGGAAAGGATAACGCCTTTATATCAATTTTAATATAATCGATTCACTTCTTTATAAAAAGTTTGGTTATTTTATTGAAGCTTATTCCACAAACACACTCGTTTGTTCACTTTTTTACTGTTTGAAAGCCATACTTTTTATATTGATTCATTTATTGGAAAAACAGAAAGTTTTAAACTCTCTCTATTACATATTTATTTTTGGAAAAATAGCCTAACTCCAAATACTAATAATACTGTGCCAGTAATACCCTCTATTGTACGGTTCACCTTTTCTTTTCTTAAAAAAGTTCTTAATTGACGTATTAGAGAGATATAAAGTAAATACCATATTGCTGTCAAAGTCGTAAATGTGAATCCCAACAAAAGAAATTGGAAGAAATGACTTTGATTACTCACAATAAATTGGGGTAGAAAACTAAGGAAAAATACAGCCGTTTTTGGGTTTAAGATTGCCGTGGTAAATCCTTGTCTAAAACTTTTAACCGTTCCAATATCCTTAGAGTTTATTTCCACTGAACCTGACATATCTTCTTTTTTAGAAAAGGCACTTTTAATTGACTTTACAGCTAAATAAATTAAATAAAATGCCCCAGCATATTTTATTAATGTAAATAGCATAGCAAATTTCATTAAGATAGCAGAGAGTCCTAGTGTAGCCATTATTGTATGGATCATCATTCCAGATACCGTTCCTAAGACGGTCTTTATCCCACCATTTCTACCATGAGAGATAGTGTTTTTTGTAACTAAAGCAAAACCGGGACCAGGCATCATTATAATAAGGAGTGCTGTAAGGATAAATAGCATATAATTTTCCATGTTATGGTATTTCCTTTCTGATTTTTAGTTTCGCTTATAGTATAGCTTTTTTCCTTAAAACATTAAATATAAAAAGTGTGATCAGGATAGTATCATAAACTTTCAAGGAGTTGTAATTGAATTATAGAGGGCTTCACTTGAATAATGTTCTTCTGTAAATGAGCGTTTTTTAATTACTTTTTCTCGGAACACTCTTAATTTTCTTTCGTTTATCGAGGGTATTAGTATCAACTTGACCAAACATTATCCCAAAACTACATTTAACATTTACGAAAGCATATTCGAATAATCATTCATTAAATTTCTTATCAATCAACAAAAATTAATTATCATAAGGAAGAGGTACGTGAACTTCTATTTAAGAAATTACTTATTCTTGAAAAAAATGAATTAACTCCCCATAAATAATTGTAAAGATATAAAATTCTATAATTCCCTCGGAACAAAAAAAGTTGTCTTTTATAGCAACGAAGTTCATTTTTATCGTTTTTGGGTAGTGTATTCTTGTTAGCTTGATAGTGATGTGACGCTATCCAGAAATTAATGATTTTACACCCTAAATGTTATTTAACAAAAAAATCTTGAATTCGAGATTTTTCACTTGCTTTTCAATCACTTGAGGTGTAAAGTGATAGTAACGAAAGCGATTGAGTCATATGAAAAACATACACTCAGTTGTTTTCGATTAAAAAACAAAGTAACTTATACAGTAAAAACTAAGATGAATTTACAAAAACATAATTAAGAATAAATTGAAAAGCTAAAAACCATATTAGTTGTGGGAAATGTTATTTTTTTAGTTATCACTTGACTAGTAAAACGAAACGGAGGAATAACCAATGTATAAAATTAAAGGGCATCATCACATTTCAATGGTTACGAAAAATGCAAATGAAAATAATCACTTTTATAAAAACGTGCTTGGCTTGCGTCGTGTGAAAATGACAGTAAACCAAGATGATCCGTCAATGTACCACTTATTTTATGGAGATAAAACAGGAAGTCCAGGTACGGAATTATCATTTTTTGAAATTCCATTAGTAGGAAGAACATATCGCGGTACGAATGCGATTACTCGAATTGGATTACTTGTTCCTTCAGAGGATAGCTTGCATTACTGGAAAGAACGCTTTGAAAAATTTGATGTGAAACATAGTGAAATGACAACATATGCAAATCGTCCTGCTTTGCAATTTGAGGATGCTGAAGGTCTTCGCTTAGTACTACTCGTTTCAAACGGGGAAAAAGTAGAGCACTGGGAAACTTGGGAGAAATCAGAAGTTCCTGCAGCGCATCAAATTCAAGGAATGGGTTCTGTGGAAATGACCGTTCGTAGACTTGATAAAATGGCGAGTACACTTACAGAAATGTTTGGTTATACAGAGGTTAGCCGTAGCGAAGAGGAAGCAATTTTTCAATCCATTAAAGGAGAGGCTTTTGGAGAAATCGTTGTGAAATATTTAGATGGACCTACTGAAAAGCCGGGCCGAGGGAGTATTCACCATTTAGCAATTCGTGTGAAAAACGATGCAGAGCTTGCCTATTGGGAAGAACAAGTGAAACAAAGAGGCTTCCATTCTTCAGGAATCATTGACCGTTTCTACTTTAAAAGCTTATATTTCCGTGAATCAAACGGAATCCTTTTTGAAATTGCGACAGATGGACCAGGATTTACAGTTGATGGAGATGTGGAACATTTAGGAGAAAAACTTGATTTACCACCGTTCTTAGAAGATCAGCGTGCAGAGATTGAAGCGAATTTAGCACCTATTGAAGAGAAGTAATAGGAGAGAAAATATAAATTAAAAAACATTGGAGGAATATACTAATGAACCAATTAAAAGGAATTCACCACGTTACAGCGATTACAAGTAGTGCAGAAAAGAACTATGAGTTTTTCACTCACGTTTTAGGAATGCGTTTAGTTAAGAAAACAGTAAACCAAGATGATATTCAAACGTATCATTTATTCTTTGCAGATGATAAAGGTAGTGCAGGAACAGATATGACATTCTTTGATTTCCCAGGTGTTCCGAAAGGAGTACACGGTACAAATGAAATTTCAAAAACTTCATTCCGTGTTCCGACTGATGCAGCATTAGAGTATTGGGTGAAACGCTTTGACCGTCTTGAAGTAGAACATACAGGAATTAAAGAGCAATTTGGTAAGAAAACTCTTTCTTTCGTTGACTTTGATGACCAACACTATCAATTAATCTCAGATGAACTTGATAAAGGAATCGAATCAGGTACACCATGGCAAAACGGGCCAGTACCATTAGAATACGCAATTACTGGTTTAGGACCTGTATTTATCCGTATTGCAAACTTTAGCTTCTTCAAAGAAGTGTTAGAAAAAGTTCTATTATTTAAAGAGGTTGCGCAAGAAGGGGAATTCTATTTATTTGAAGTGAACAAAGGCGGAAACGGTGCATCTGTTATTGTAGAACATAATACAGTTCTTCCTGAAGCACAACAAGGTTTTGGTACAGTGCACCATGCGGCATTCCGCGTAGAAGATCGCGCTGTATTAGAAGAATGGATTGAGAGAATCAGTAGCGTAGGACTTCCTTCATCTGGATATGTAAACCGTCACTTCTTTGAATCATTATACGCAAGAGTTGCACCACAAATTTTATTTGAATTTGCAACAGATGGCCCAGGGTTTATGGGAGATGAGCCATACGAAACACTTGGCGAAAAATTATCTTTACCTCCATTCCTAGAGCCAAAACGTGAAGAAATTGAAAAATTAGTTCGTCCAATTGATACAGTGAGAAGTACGAAGGAATTTATTAAAGAGTAAAAATAGAGATAATAAGTAGGAGAGCAAGTAGTTTTAGCGGAGTGCTGGAACTGCTTGCTTTTTATTTGTCCTGTTAAATTTTCTGACAATTGTTTCTCAAGTTATTAAAAAGGAAAAGTTTGGTATAATCAATTAAAATATTTAATTTTCTGATAATTATTTTTCAATACATAGAAAAGGAGTGGTAATATACAATTTTGATAATTGTATAAAAATCCTAATTTTGTAATTTTGGAGAAAAGGGGATGCGAGTGTATGGGAGCAGATGTAGTAACGCGGGAGCAAATGAAACATTCTTTAGATGATTGGTATCGTGTAATGTTGCAGCAAAATATAGAGAAAGCTACGGAAATGAAAGAGGAGATTGAAAGTAAGATTAGTGGTTTGGACGTGGATCAGGATGTATTGCTTTATCATGCGTTGTTGAATTTTAGATATGATGCATTAGTTGATTGGATTGGGGTTAGAGAAGATAGTTTTGATAAAGTGGAATCTTTCGAAATTCCAACAGAGGGCTTTTTAGCTTATTATTATCACTTTTTTAAAGGGTTTCATTGCACATTAATTTCAAATTATAACGAAGCGAAAGAACAGTATGAGCAAGCTGAGAAGTTATTGAAATATATTGCAGATCCGATAGAACATGCGGAGTTTAATTATCGGATGGGGAATTTCTATTATCAAAAATATGACCAAGTTCATGCAATAGATTACTTGAATAGGGCAAAAACAGCATTTTTACAATATCCAGGCTATGAAATAAAAGTAGGATTATGTGAAAATGCTTTTGGACTATGTTGTGTAGACATAGATCACTATGAATTAGCGGAAGAGAACTTTAATTCTGCTATGGAAGTATTGCAAAAAGCAGATCAAAAAAAATATATGCTAATGGTTCGGCATAATTTAGCTTGGCTTTATGCTAGTCAAAATCTTTCAGAATTAGCGATTCGTCATATATCTGAGGTGACCAAAAATTACCCAGAACACTTTAAAGCCTTGTTTGTAGAAGCACATGAACATTACAAATTAGGACAATATAACTTAGCGAATCCAATTGTTGAAAAAGGTTTAAATATTTGTGTTGATTTAGGGGAAAAAGAATTTCAACATCGGTTTAAAATTTTGAAAGAACTCAATGGAAAATCTTCAGTATCAATTATTGAAGATGTAATTTTAGAAGGAATTTCTTATTTTGAGAGAGAAAGATTATGGGATTGTATTCAAGAATACACTGAAATTTTAGCACTGAAATTTTATGAATTTGATGATCATGTTAAGGCAAGTAAATATTTTTATATGAATAATAAGGCTCAAAAAAATATATTGGAAAAGGGAGCGTTAAAATAATGAAGAAATTTCGTTTGGCTATTGTTGGGACTGCATTAGTAGGGGTATTATCAATTGGGTTCAATAGTTCTTTTACAAATCAAGCTGTAAATATTGGTGACACAGGAGGGGCACCAGCAAGACCAGACTACGTTAATATTGGTGACACAGGAGGAGCACCAGCAAGACCAGACTACGTTAATATTGGTGACACAGGAGGAGCACCAGCAAGACCAGACTACATTAACATTGGCGACACAGGCGGAGCACCAGCAGATAATAGAGGCGACGGCGGAGTAAGCCAACTATAATAACAAAGAAAGGGACTTCAACATGAAGTCCCTTTTTCTATTTTCAGGCCATGCAGAGAAAAGAATTGACTTACTTTAAATGTGTAACTATAATAGTTACATAATAACCATTAGTAATAGAAATGAGTTATATTTTTTTAGTATAATTGTAACTGTCTCAGTTACAATTAAAAAGAGAACATAAAACAACCAAAAAATGTAAAAACTTTAAATAGAAACAAGAGAAAGGAGACGGGAACTTTGAAACGGTTTAAGTTTTATATGATTAGCGGTATTGTGCTCGTTTTGTTAATTGTTTGTAACTTCGTTGAGAAGCCGATTGCGAAGGTTGGAGAAGTGAAAGATACTGTTATGATGAAGCTGAATACGAAAGAGAGTATGGCGCAAATTGATGGGCAAACGATTTATTTTAAACAAATTGGTGAGGGGAAACCTCCGTTACTTATGTTTCACGGGTTTGGTGGTTCTTCTGATGGGTTTAGTGATATTTATCCAGAACTAGCGCGAGACCATACGATTATTGCGGTTGATATTTTAGGGTTTGGGCGTTCTTCTAAGCCAGTTGATTTTCAGTATTCGTTTCCTGTGCAAGTGAATTTATATTATAAGTTAATGAAGAAGCTCGGATACGATCAGTTTGCGGTGCTTGGCCATTCGATGGGCGGAGAGATGTCCCTCAATTTAGCGTATTTATATCCGGATGCAGTAACGCATCTCATCTTGGCGGATGCTACAGGGATAGAGTCTTTCCAGCAAAAAGAAAGTTATGAAGTACCACCGCTATCGACGGACTTACAAACTGTAACCGAGATTACGAAGTATAATAAAAATGAAGTGAAAAATAGTCGTGATGATAAAGAGCATTATGATCAGCTTACGAAAATGAGAGAGCGCCGCATCGCGATGGAAGCCGATAAGATTAAGGTGCCGACTTTAATTATATGGGGACGACACGATAAGAGCGTTTCTTGGAAAAATGGTGAACTGTATCATGGGCTATTTGCAAATAGTACGTTTCATATTATTGAAAAAGGATACCACGCACCGTTTCGTCAGGAACCAATTGAGTTTATGGAATATGTACAAGCATTTTTCGCGAAGCATCCACAATAAAATTTTAGGTATAAATCCACTTCTTTCCTCATAGAGTGAAACTAATAAGGCTTGTCTAAGGAAAGGAATGAAGTGATTTGGAAACTTTACCATGGTGGGTGTATCTTGTAATTGTCGGGATTGTACTAAGTGGCTACATGGTTTTATATACTTCGAAAAAAGAGCAAGATATGGATAATGAGTTTATTGAAAAAGAAGGCGAAGTATATATGAAGCGTTTAGAAGAAGAGCGTGAGAAACGTAATCAGGAAAGTGATAAAGATTCGGTATTGCTTTAATAGAAATTTTGAAAGGTTACCACCTAGTAGGATTTTACATCTCGGTGGTAGCTTTTTTTCTTCTGCGGGAGCAGTATATGTTCATCAAGCTAAGGTTATATTAGTTTAATTTTACATGTATAAGAGAGTCATCATAAACTTTTATTGATGGTATTTATATATTTTTTTACTCATAAGAATGGAACTAGTGGGGATTTTACTGGGGGGGATTAACAATGCATAGGGATGAAACTTCATTACATCCGGATACAGGTGTTACATCTGTAATGTTTGTTGAGCGTTCATTAAATGAAATTCGTTTTTGGTCTAGAATCATGAAGGAGCATTCTTTTTTTCTTCGTTTAGGATTTAGGTGCGAGGATACTCAACTAATCGAAGAGGCGAATCAATTTTATCGATTGTTTGAACATATTGAACAAATAGCGCATTCCTATACAAATGAAACAGATCCTGAGCAAATAAAAAGATTTAATGCAGAAGTACAACAAGCCGCAACTAATATTTGGGGATTTAAAAGAAAAATTTTAGGATTAATTCTCACATGTAAATTGCCAGGACAAAATAACTTTCCACTTTTAGTTGACCATACAAGTAGGGAAGCTGATTATTTTAGAAAACGTTTAATACAATTAAATGAAGGTAAATTAGATGCGCTTCCTGATGCTATTATTAAAGAAAATGTTTTCTTTTTACGGATTATGGCAGACCATGCTAAATTTATTGGCCATCTTCTTGATCCATCGGAAAGAAAGCTTGTAGATACAGCGCGGAATTTTAGCAATGATTTTGATGAATTGATGTATCAAGCAATTGACTTAGAATCTATGAAACCACAATCCCAAACAGCCCCTCTTTTAGATCAATTTTTAGATCAAAATCGTGTGTCGGTTGCATCTCTTCGGGATTTTAAGAAAACAGCACGTGATTTAATTGAGCAATGTAAAATAAAGAGTATCATTCATCCCTTATTAGCAGACCATGTTTTCCGTGAAGCTGATAGATTTCTTGAAATCATTGATATGTTTGATGTTCATCTTACAAATATTCAATCACAACCTAGATATTAGAAGATAAGGAAAGATAGTATTTTACTTTCGGTTGAGAAGTTAACAATTTATTGTTAGCTTCTTTTCATTGTTGTTAAAATTTTCTTTTCGTTTAGTAAATTTCCTTTTAAAGACTACATAAATCCCTTTGATCGAATATGTGATTATTTGTAAAACAGTACATGTGGAAATATTATAAATATGTAAGAAGTATACGGATGTTAGATTTTAATAAATTATTCGAGGGAAATTTACTAATTAAGTATATTAACTTGTTTGCACTAAATTTTACAGGTTTTTTTAATAGTTTTAATTTAATTTCTTCATTATCTTTCCAGGCGCTGTTCATACTATTATAAGCTGAGAAATGAACAAAACGATAATGATAGGCAGATGATGTAACTGTAACCATCCAAAGCCCTATTCATACACTATGATGGAGGCTTTTTACTTCATAACCGGATGAAAAAGGAGTGTAATCATGAAGAAACGTACTGTTAATGAAGCGGGAGGGAATGTGCCACAACCAATCCGCAGCGACGGAGCAGGTGCGATTGATTCTGGACCTCGTAATGTTATGCGGGATATTCAAAATCCGAATATGCTTGTTCCGCCTATAACGGATGCAGGGTTAGTTCCTAACTTGAAGTTTTCATTCTCGGACACTTCTATGATTTTGAAACAAGGCGGGTGGTCTCGGGAGATTACTGCTCGGGAACTACCGGTTTCGACGACGATTGCGGGAGTAAATATGAGTTTAACGGCCGGTGGAGTACGAGAACTACATTGGCATAAAGAGGCAGAATGGGCGTATATGCTTTTAGGACGGGCGCGCATAACGGCTGTTGATCAAAATGGACGGAATTTTATTGCTGATGTTGGACCAGGTGATCTTTGGTATTTTCCGCCTGGTATTCCGCATTCCATTCAAGGATTGGAACATTGTGAATTTCTACTCGTTTTCGATGATGGGCATTTTTCTGATTTATCTACTTTAGCTATTTCCGATTGGTTTGCGCATACGCCAAAAGAAGTGTTGTCGGCTAATTTCGGAGTGCCTGAGAGTGCTTTTCGTTCTATCCCTTCAGATCAAGTTTATATTTATCAAGGAGAGGTGCCAGGTTCGCTTGAAAGTCAGGAAATTCAATCGCCGAAAGGAGAAGTTCCTTTAACATTTAAACATGAATTGTTAAAACAAAAGCCGATTAAGACACCTGGTGGTAGCGTTCGAATTGTAGATTCTACAAATTTCCCTATTTCCAAAACAATCGCAGCAGCGCTCGTTGAGGTTGAGCCTGGTGGAATGAGAGAACTTCATTGGCACCCGAATAATGATGAATGGCAATATTATTTGACAGGGGAAGCGAGAATGACTGTGTTTCTTGGAAATGGTACCGCTCGTACATTTGATTATAGAGCTGGCGATGTCGGATATGTACCGTTTGCGACGGGGCATTATATTCAAAATACAGGTACCGAAACATTATGGTTTTTAGAGATGTTCAGAAGTAATCGTTTTGAAGATGTATCGTTAAATCAATGGATGGCACTGACTCCTAAAGAAATAGTGGAGAGTAATATACATGTTGGCCCGCAAGTAATGGATTCCCTGCGTAAGGAGAAGAGGCCTGTTGTGAAATATCCGGGGTTTTCATATAGTCCGAAAAATGATGAGTAAAAATGAAAATTTGCGTTATTCTTTCTGGAGACTGATAAGAAGGGATGGCGTATTTTTTATGCCTAATCTAGTCTTTATTAGTATCCGTTCTTTGTATTATTGTTCGGGAAATTATTATTGGAGCATAGTATAGGGGAGATACATATAAAAGAGCGCCATTATAAGCTGTAACGCATAAGTTGCGCAGGAAATGCAACGATAACTAGCTTTACTCTTCATCATTTATTTGAACATAATGGGTATAGAGAGGTGATAAACACAGTATGATTTTTAGTGAGCGTTTAAAAGAAGAAAGGGAAAAAAGAAATTGGTCGCAAAATGATTTGGCTGAAAAAATTCATGTAAGTAGGCAATCTGTTTCGAAATGGGAGACGGGAAAGAACTATCCGAGCATTGAAATTATTATTCATTTAAGCGATCTGTTCGGTATTACAATTGATGAACTGCTAAGGAGTGATGAAGAATTGACGCAGAAAATAATTAAAGATAGTAAGCAATTGGCGTATCCAAAATGGAAGGTGTTTTTTGATAGTCTATTTATGATAGGAGTATTTTTGTTTATTGCAAAAATCGTTGTATGGATGCTAAATAAGTTTGCTGGAGCAAGTATTACAATTGTAGCAGATGCGCCATATGTAATGAATCTTTTGCCCCTTGTATTCATGATTATAGGTGGTATAGGTTCCGATAAGTTGAAGAAAATATATAAATAGAGGAAAGATTTGAAAGAAATCCCCAACACTGGCTGTTCTTTTCACTTAAATTGTGTACTATAAAGGATAGGATGACATAAAGAAGGGGACATTTAGAATGGAATTTCATGAACAGAAAATTTTGCCGGCAGTGAGGCAAATTAAAGATTTGGAAAAGCTATTACATAGTTCGTATGAATATATCGTTATTTTAGATATTCATGTCGGCCAATTGAAGAGTGTTATATCACTTGCGAAGCAATATTGTAAAAAGGTGTTTTTACATGTGGATTTAATTCATGGCTTGCAGAGTGATGGGCATGCGACGGAATATTTATGTCAGGAGTTTAGACCGTACGGGTTACTTTCGACAAAGGCGAGCGTTATTATGAAGGCGAAGCAAAAAGGTGTTGTGGCAATACAACGCATCTTTTTAATCGATTCGAGTGCGATGGAGAAGAGCTGCAATCTTTTAGATAAGACAAAACCGGATTATATTGAGGTGCTTCCAGGAGCAATGACGGATATTATCGCTGAAGTGAAAGAGCGTACTGGTGTACCGATTTTAGCAGGTGGTTTTATTCGTACTGTAGAAGATGTGGAAAGAGCTTTAAACGCTGGTGCGACAGCGATTACGACGTCAAAACGCGAACTATGGAAACATTACCAAAAAAAGTGACGAAAATGTGAAAAAATTCTGTTGACACCGCTTTCATAAGAGGTTAACATTATAGACAAGTTAATAAACGTGACGGAGAAAAGAAGAGATCCACATTTCATTGTTTCTATATAAATTTATATAGAAGCGTGCAAAGCTGTGGGTCTTTTTCTTTTGACAAAAACGAATGGCCATTCATTTTACCTCTATCACATTTGGAAGCGTTTAAATTGATTGTGGAGGGATACTATGTCAGCATTTTTAGGAGAGTTAATAGGGACTGCGTTGTTAATCGTACTTGGTGGCGGCGTTTGTGCTGGTGTAAGTTTAAAGAAATCGTTTGCGAAAGATTCAGGTTGGATTGTTATTACAATGGGCTGGGGCTTAGCGGTAGCGGTTGCAGCGTATGCGGTTGGATCAATTAGTGGGGCACATTTGAATCCAGCTTTAACGATAGGACTAGCATTTAAGGGAGCGTTCCCATGGAGTGACGTACCAGGTTATATCGTAGCACAAATGATTGGGGCAATTATCGGGGCAGTTATCGTATATTTACATTACTTACCACACTGGAAAGAAACAGAAGATCCAGGAACAAAGTTAGGTGTATTTGCAACAGGTCCAGCAATTCCGAACACATTTGCAAACCTTTTAAGTGAAATGATTGGAACATTCGTTTTAGTATTTGGTATATTAGCAATTGGTGCAAATAAATTTGCAGATGGATTAAATCCATTTATCGTAGGTTTCTTAATTGTAAGTATTGGTTTATCATTAGGTGGGACAACAGGATACGCAATTAACCCAGCACGTGATTTAGGTCCGCGTATCGCACACTTCTTCCTTCCGATTGCAGGAAAAGGCGGTTCAAACTGGAAGTATGCATGGATTCCAGTAGTAGGTCCAATTTTAGGTGGATCACTTGCAGGTTTATTCCATCAAGTTGTATTTGAAGGAAAACAAAATTCAGCACTTATTTATGTGATTATCGCAACTGTGATTGTACTAGCAATCTCTTATATGACAAGTAAAAAAAGCGGAAGCAATACAAATAGTAGAAAAGTAGCATAAGGGGGAAACCGATATGAAAAAATATATTCTTTCATTAGACCAAGGAACAACAAGCTCACGTGCAATTTTATTCAATAAAAAAGGTGAAATTGTTCATTCAGCTCAAAAAGAGTTTACACAACATTTTCCAAAGCCAGGCTGGGTAGAGCATAATGCGCAAGAAATTTGGGGATCTATTTTAGCAGTTATCGCAACTTGCTTAAGCGAAGCAGATGTAAAACCAGAACAAATCGCTGGTATCGGTATTACGAACCAACGTGAAACAACGGTTGTATGGGATAAAACAACTAGTAAACCAATTTACAACGCAATCGTATGGCAATCTCGCCAAACAGCTGAAATTTGTGATGAGTTAAAAGAAAAAGGTTATAGCGAAATGGTTCGCGAAAAAACAGGTCTTTTAATTGATGCATACTTCTCTGGAACGAAAGTAAAGTGGATTTTAGATAACGTTGAAGGTGCAAGAGAGAAAGCAGAAAACGGGGATCTATTATTCGGAACAATTGATTCATGGCTTGTATGGAAACTATCTGGTGGTAAAGCACACGTAACAGATTACTCAAACGCATCACGTACGTTAATGTTTAACATTCACGACTTACAGTGGGATGATGAGCTTCTAGACATGTTAACAGTACCAAAGAGTATGCTTCCAGAAGTACGTCCATCATCTGAAATATATGGAGAAACAATTGATTACCACTTCTTCGGTCAAAATGTACCGATTGCAGGTGTAGCTGGTGACCAACAAGCAGCTTTATTTGGACAAGCTTGTTTCGGTGAAGGTATGGCGAAGAACACTTACGGAACTGGTTGCTTTATGTTAATGAACACAGGTGAAAAAGCAGTAGCTTCTGAGCACGGTCTATTAACAACAATTGCATGGGGAATAGATGGTAAAGTGAACTACGCATTAGAAGGAAGTATTTTCGTAGCAGGTTCTGCGATTCAGTGGTTACGTGACGGAATGCGCATGTTTAAAGATGCAAGTGAGAGTGAAGTATATGCCTCTCGCGTTGAATCAACTGACGGTGTATACGTTGTACCAGCATTCGTTGGACTAGGAACACCTTATTGGGATAGTGAAGTACGCGGCGCTATGTTTGGTGTAACACGCGGTACGACGAAAGAGCATTTCATTCGTGCAACGCTAGAATCTTTAGCTTACCAAACGAAAGATGTATTATGCGCAATGGAAGCAGATTCAGGTATTGAACTGAAAACATTACGCGTTGATGGCGGAGCGGTTAAAAATAACTTCTTAATGAAGTTCCAAAGTGATATTTTAGATGTTCCTGTAGAGCGTCCAGTGATCAACGAAACGACAGCTTTAGGTGCAGCATACTTAGCTGGTCTTGCGGTTGGATATTGGAAAAACCAAGATGAAATTAAATCACAGTGGCATATGGACAAACGCTTTGAACCAACGATGGAAGCGGAAACAAGCGAAGAGCTATATGCTGGATGGAAAAAAGCAATTGAAGCAACAAAAGCTTTCAAATAATCATAAACAGTGTTATAATGGTGACAAGTTAATAATTCGGTAGGAGATTTGGAGAGACCACAACGCGCTATAGAGGCGAAATCTATAGCGGAGTTTGTGGTCTCTTTTTTCGTTATCAAAGGGAGGAATTACCATGAAATTTTCAAGTAAACAACGTAAAGACGTATTAAACGGAGTAAATAAACAAGAGTTAGATGTGATCGTAATTGGTGGAGGTATTACTGGTTCTGGTATTGCATTAGATGGAGCAACACGCGGGTTATCAACAATTGTGTTTGAAATGCAGGACTTTGCAGCAGGTACATCAAGTCGTTCAACGAAGCTTGTACACGGTGGTCTACGTTATTTAAAACAACTTGAAGTGAAAATGGTAGCAGAGGTGGGTAAAGAGCGTGCGATCGTATATGAGAACGGTCCCCATGTAACAACACCAGAGTGGATGTTACTTCCGTTCCATACAGGCGGTACGTTCGGATCATTTAGTACATCAATTGGTCTTCGTGTATACGACTTCTTAGCAGGTGTAAAGCGAAGCGAGCGCAGAAAAATGTTTAACCGTGAAGAAACATTAAACAAAGAGCCTCTTGTGAAAAAAGAAGGATTAAAAGGCGGCGGTTACTACGTAGAATATCGTACAGACGATGCGCGTCTTACAATTGAAGTAATGAAAGAAGCAATTGAGCATGGCGCGAAAGCTGTTAACTACGCAAAAGTAGACAGTTTCTTATATAAAGATGGAAAAGTATGCGGTGTACGTGTAATCGATTTACTAGACGGTGAAGTATATGAAGTTTACGGTAAGAAAATTGTAAACGCAGCTGGTCCTTGGGTAGATACACTTCGTGAAAAAGATAACTCGAAAAAAGGAAAAGTACTTCAGTTATCAAAAGGTGTTCACTTAGTAATTGATCAAAAACGTTTCCCACTCGGGCAAGCGATTTACTTCGATACACCAGATAAACGTATGGTGTTCGCGATTCCTCGCGGAGGAAAAACATACGTAGGTACAACAGATACGTTCTATGATAAAGACGCAGCTGTACCACAAATGACAACAGAAGATCGCACATACATCATTAATGCGATTAACTACATGTTCCCAAGCGTGAAAATTACAGAGAAAGACATTGAATCAAGCTGGGCTGGTGTTCGTCCGTTAATTTATGAAGAAGGTAAGAGTGCATCTGAGATTTCTCGTAAAGATGAAATTTGGACTTCTGAATCTGGTTTAATTACAATCGCAGGTGGTAAATTAACTGGATACCGTAAAATGGCTGAAATGGTAGTAGACTACGTAACGAATCTATTACAAAAAGAAGGTCATAGTGCATATCCGAAGAGCGACACGAAACATATGCCAATCTCTGGTGGACATGTAAGTGGTTCACACGGATTCCCAGCATTCGTTGCGAAAAAAGCAGGCGAAGGTACGAAATACGGTTTAACGACAGCACAAGCAGAAGAATTCGCGAAATTCTATGGATCTAACGTTGACGTACTATTCGACTTAGCGAAAAAACATAAAGACGAAGCGAAAGAATACAACATGCCGCTAGACGTTCTAATCCCGCTTGTATACGCAATGGATTACGAAATGACAGCAAAACCGGTTGACTTCTTCGTACGCCGCAGAGGCGCTGTATTCTTCAACATCCACTGGGTATATGAGTGGAAAGAAGCAGTAATCAACTACATGGCTGCGAAACTAGGCTGGAGCAAAGAAGAACAAATGAAATATACAGCTGAACTAGAAAAAGCACTAACAGACGCTGTAATTCCTGTAGATCAACAAGAACAGGCAGCTGCGTTAGCATAAAATAGAGAACCACCTGAAGGGGAGCCTTTAGGTGGTTTTTTCTCTTGACTAAAAATAAATAAAATGTGTTACAATGATGATAGAGTATTTAGTGTGAATTTTGCATAAAATAAAAAAGACAGAAGCCTGAGAAACTTCTGCCTTTGTAACCTAACTTGCTATTGTGGTGGTAGTAGGTGCGGTTATAAGACAATTACATTAACGTTTTAGCCGAGAACCGCCCTTACCTTTTCCACGAAGCAGGGTGGTTCTCGCTTTTTTGTATACAGAAATTAGCCATGGACCGAAGTATCTTCTACCGATGACAACGCCAGCTCCGGTTAGGATACCATACACTAATTTAATTACAAACATCGCGATCATATTATCACCTCCCCCTTTTTTCAAAATGGAAGAGATGATTACCACACCTACTAGTTATAGCTTATTAAGTTACGTATTCATTGTATTATGTTTTAAAATAGGGAACAAGATATATGGATGAAAATTCCTAGTTTTTAAGCAGAGCATTAGTGTCAGGGGACAAGAAGTAAATAAATATTCATAAAAAAACGGTATGGACATTACCATCCGTATTTTTTTATGTATTTATAAAACTTTTCCATACAGTGCGTCGTCTAATATATGGGAAGGAGGAAATGGTGTGGATGAATTAACGGTAGAAGCGTTTGAAATAGAAGATAAGGAACTCCTTATCGATGAAATAATGAACAAGTATGGACAAGAAGTCCTGCAGCTTGTGTATTCATATGTGAATAATAAAGAGGTTGCGGAGGATTTAACGCAAGATATATTTGTGAAATGCTATAAATCTCTTCATACATATAAAGGAAATTCGAATTTAAAAACATGGTTATGGAGAATTGCTATTAATCATTGTAAGGACTATTTAAAAAGTTGGTATAACAAAAAAATTATCGTTACAGAGGATGACTTTACGTATATGGAGAGTCAAAAAGAAAGTGTGGAACAAACTGTCATTCAAAATGCGGAGGACCGTGAGCTCGCTTCTGCAGTAATGAATTTACCGATAAAATATCGAGAGGTCATTTATCTATTTTATTATGAAGAATTATCAATTAAAGAGATTGCTATTGTAATAGACGTGAAAGAAAACACGATAAAAACGAGACTGAAAAAAGCCAAGGAACTATTGAAGAAAGGATTGGAGGGATAATCAAATGGAAGATCGATTAAAAGGCTTGCGAAAATCAATGGAGAATACAACGTTTAAACATTTGAGTTTTTCTGATCAACATCGAAAGCGGGTACGTGAAAAAATCAATCAATCGTCCGAAAAGGAAGAAGATATCCTTTTAGCGGTGTTGCAACTTCTTATGAATGAAAAAACAGGTTATGAATTGATGCAGTTACTGCGGGGGAGAGGAATTCAAAAATTCGAAGGTGATGAAGGATCTCTATACACTTTATTGCATCGTCTAGAACAAAATCGCTTTATCCAATCTAGCTGGGATCATGCGGGAGCTAAATATTATCAATTAAATGATAAAGGAAACAAGATGCTGCGAAAGGCAGAGAAGAATGCTACGAAGGCACGATTTATATTAAAAGGATTAGTACAGGAGTGAGGCGGAATTGAACAAAAAAGGGGAGCGTTTTTTAAAAGAAGTTACGAACCATATTAAATCAAAAGAAGCGAAGGATTTGGTGGCGATGGAACTAGACTTTCACTTAAAACAGGCGAAGAATATGTGGATGGATAAAGGATTAAGTGAGGAAGTTGCTGAAGATAAGGCTGTTGAACAAATGGGAAGTCCGGTCAAACTTGGCGAAGAACTTAACAAACTGTATAAGCCAAAGGTTGATTGGTTTTTAATTGGTTTATTAGTGGCTGCGATGGGGCTAGGGTTTTTGCCGATTATAACTTTTGGACATGCTGACTTATTCATGAATAAGGTGATATTTGTTATTCTCGGTGTTGTAACAGCTATGGGCATGATGCTACTTGATTATCGGAGATTAGAGAAACTTGGGTGGCTGTTTTATACAATTGGCGTACTTATCTTGTTAATGATAAAATGTTTTCCGACTGATTACGTGATTGGGGAAGCAATAATAAAAATTGGCCCCATCAAAATTGACTGTTTAATGACGATGCCATTCTTCTTTCTAGCTTGGGCTTCTTTTTTCAATAATAGTAGGTTAAAGTTTATGCATCTTCTCATATTATACGTATTTTCTTTATATCTATTTTCAACTACATCAATTCTTTTACCAATTTTCATCTACATTACGATGGTATTCGTTATGCTTTGGTGGAGTAAGTTAGGAAAGAACACGGCATGGCTCATTACAATTTTACCAATTTTACCCTTTATTGTTAGGGATCTATTTTCCTGGTCTGCGGTAAAAGAATACCGGATAGCTAGAATTTTAGGATTTATAAATCCAGCGCATGATCAATGGGATTTACGTTTACAAGAGGCAATGTCTTCAGCAGGTTGGTTTGGTACATATGGAAATATAAAGTCTATCCGTGCTGCCCATACTGATTTTGTATTTGCAAGTTTGACTTACTATTATGGATATGTACTTGCGCTAGTTCTTGTCGTGATTCTTTCTCTTTTTGCAGTAAGAATAATGAACATAGCTTATAAAATAAATGATGGTTATGGTAAATTGCTTCTCGTTGGCGGAGTGACTCTTTTTGTAATCCATTTTATTTGTAACGTTGGCATGACCCTCGGGATATTACCACGTGTTTCTATATCATTACCTTTTATTAGCTACGGATTGATACCAACTCTGTTTCATGCATTTATAATGGGAATTGTGTTAAGTGTATATCGACGTAAAAATATTCCTTTTAGAATGAGAAAAACACCTTGATAATCATCAAGGTGTTTTTGTTATAAGCTCAAAACTATCCGAATCAGCCCCAAGCACAAAAGGACTAACCTCGCCAACGCTATAAAGTTGCAATTCATGCATTGCGCGCGTGCAAGCAGTGTAGAACAATCTACGAACACTCTCGTCGCTATATACATCTTTAGAAGCATCGTAAATAATAACAGCATCAAATTCGATACCTTTCGCTAAGTAAGCAGGGATCACAACGATGCCTTGCTCATACTCCGCTGAGTTACTTTTCACGAGTTTAATATTCTCGATATGACGAAGTGCTTCGTAAGCAGCGGCGCTTTCAGCTGCAGATTTACATATAATTGCGATTGTATTGTGCTGCTCTTTTTGTAGTGCAGCAACTTTGGCAGTAATATGTTCGTGCAGTTCGCTGTCACTGGATACTTTCGTCACTGTAGGTTTCTCGCCGTCACGTTCAAAGGCGTGAATGTTTTCTCCTTCCGGTACGAGAGCACGTGTAAATTCAATAATTGGTTTTGTTGAACGATAGCTACGAGTTAAGTTAATGCCGTTCGTTTCATCTGGTCCGTATAAGCTAGTAAGTGTATTGAAATTCACTGCTTCACTCGCATGGGCAAATATCGCTTGGTTAAAGTCTCCGAGTACAGTCATTCTTGCAGCAGGGAAGAGACGTTTTAAAAACTCAAATTGAAACGGTGAATAATCTTGCGCTTCGTCTACGAGTACGTGTTTAATCGATCTATTCGTTTGGAAGCCTTCAATTAACTCTTTTAAAAGTAAAAATGGCGTCGCATCCTCGTAATATAGCTTTCCTTCATCGAGCATGTTTACTGTTAATGAGCAAATGTCATCCCATTCTGTCGGCTTTTCTCCAGTAACCCATGATGCATCTGTGAAGAGTTGTTTATATATGCCTGTGAAATTGATGAAACGCAATGTTTGAACACCTTTACGAAGGGGCTTCAATTTTTTACGGATAATCATACGTCCAAGTACTTTCGTTTCTTTCTCAAAATCATGAAAGGAGTTGTCGTCAAACTCGCCTTTTTTCTGTAAATATTTATAAGCCTTTTGGTATTCATCTTTACTCAGTAATTCAATTTCTTCTTCTACCCAAGGCTTTTTCAGTTCTGCTTTTTCAATTTCATCTATTTGTTTATTTAGCCAATCTGTTAACTTTTCAATTCGATTATGGAAGCGGAGGGAGGAATCAGTATTGTAAAACTGCTCTGTAATTTCTTTAGCAGAGACAATTAACTTTCCTCTAAATTTCATTCCTCTAAATAGCATGCCTGAAGATTCAAGAGATTGTCTGTACGCTCGAATCATCTCGAAAAATTGAGTAGATGCTTTAAAGCGAATGCTCGCATTTCTCGTTTTATAGGTAGGGCTATTCATTTCAGTTAACATATATTCTAATTGTTCATAAGGATCTTCAACATCAAATGACTTGCTTAGTCTATGGTTTAAATATTCTTGGAATGTCACTTGCTGCATATTTTCTTCACCGAGTTCAGGTAGTACGTTAGAAACGTAGCTATTGAACATAGAGTTAGGGGAGAAGAGAATAATTTGATCCGCTTTTAACCATTCGCGATATTTATATAGTAAGTAGGCGATTCGTTGCAGGGCAGCTGACGTTTTCCCACTACCAGCAGCTCCTTGCACGATAAGGAGTCGGCCTTCATCGTGACGAATAATTTCATTTTGCTCGCGCTGAATCGTAGCAACGATGCTTTGCATATGTTTGTTCGTACCTTTTCCGAGCGCTTGTTGCAAGATTTCATCGCCAATTGTAAGGCTCGTATCGAACATAGAATCAATCTCGCCATTTTGAATAATGTATTGTAATTTTTTCTCCACATTACCGTGTATTACGCCGCCTGGTGTACTGTATTCAGCAGGTCCTGGTGGATAATCGTAGTACACACTCGAAATAGGTGCGCGCCAGTCATATATAAGAAAGTTTTCGCCGCTTGCATCAGTAAGTGTAGCGACGCCGATATAAATTTGATCCGCAGCAGATTCTCCTTCTTCTTTGAAATCGATTCGTCCAAAGTAAGGTGCTTTATGCATACGTCTTAATGCGGCAAGTCGATTAAAGGTGTGCTTATGGGTAATTTGTGTGACAGCTAGTGACTGAGCTTGTTGTCTTAAGTTGATAACTGTTTCAAGATAATCATCGAAAGTATCAGTATTCACTTTCACGTCATCCCAAAAGTGTTTACGAATATTGATTACTTCTGCCCGGCGTCTGCCAGTTTCGTTTTCCAGTTTATCAATTTGCTCCGTAATCGTTTCAATTACGGTATCCAATCGTTTTTGCTCTAAATCAAGTTTTTTGTTCATACGTAAGCACTCCTTTAAAAGTGAAAAATAGAGGTTGACTGAAGATGTGTTTTGGTGTACAATTAAGATACGGATAAATACGTTCTTTGTGTTTTTGAAAACGTGTTTCTGTACTAATTTAACATAGTTTTTTCATTTAATCAATGATAATAAGATAAACCTTGGTTCCGTGTGGCGTGGATCGAGGTTTTTTTGTGTTTTTCTTTAAGGGAGAATTGTAATTTTATTGAGGAGAATGTAAGTAAACCAAAGAATAAAATCAGGAATAGGGGGATACTGATGGAAAAATATTTCGAGGAAGCACATCGTTTTTGTTCTCGTAATAGAAAGCACTTAGAAAAAGATGTTGTATGTGGTTGTTTTTATTGTTTGGAAATTTTCAATCCAGACAAAATTACAGAGTGGTGGGATGATGATAACACAGCAGTTTGTCCGCATTGTGGGATTGACTCTATTATAGGGGAAAGTTCAGGATTTAGAATCACAGAAATGTTTTTAAGTGAAATGCATAAAAGATGGTTTTAGTTAAACGAATGACAAAATAAACTTTCGGTAACGAAGATAGTGTAAAACTAGCTAAGATTGTACACTATCCATAAAATGAAAAAGACGTTATCCTTTCTATAGAATCGAAGAGTCAATCATGTAATTTCATTTACCCAATCTGTACACAATTTCCCCCTGGAAGAGGGGATATAAAAAAGCTCGGGCTTAGCCCGAGCTTTTCATTATTTCTTTTCGTCTTTTTTATCGTCAGCTTTTGGCTCTTTGAAAAGATCTTTTAAATCTTTATCGTCAACTTTTACGTCAGCTTTTTTGATTTCTTTCATCATAAGATCGTTCATGAATTGTGCATCTTGTACTTTTTCTTGAGCTAGTGATTTTTTAATATCAGCTTTTGCTTTATCGAAATTTGCATCTGCGTGATTATCAGTTACTTTGATGATATGGTAACCGAATTGTGTTTTTACAGGTTCGCTTACTTCACCTTTTTTCAACTTTTGAGCTGCTTCTTCAAATTCTTTTACCATTTTCCCTGGTCCGAAGAATCCTAAGTCGCCACCTTTTTCTTTTGAGCCTGTATCTTCAGAGTATTGTTTTGCTAATTCTTCGAAAGATTTACCTTGAGCAAGTTCATCTTTCACTTTTTTAGCAGTTTCTTCATCTTTTACAAGGATATGACTTGCTTTAATTTCTTTTTTATAATCCTCGAATTTTGCTTTTACATCTTTATCAGTAATCGATTGTTCAACCGCTTTTTCTTGAGCTAATTGAGCACGTACACTATTTTTTATAGTTTCTTCTTTAATACCTTGTTGTTTCATTAGTGTATCGAATTGATCACCGTATTGTTTTTTCATTTCATCGAACTTTTTGTCTACATCTTTGTCTTCAACTTTGTAGTTTTTAATAAGTACTTTTTCCATAACCATGTTGTTTAGTACTTGTTTACCAGCTTGTGTCTTCATTTGATCGTAGAATTCTTCTTTTGTAATGTCACCAGCTTTAGATGTAACGATTTTGTCTGATGATGATGTTCCACATGCTGATAATGCGATTACACTTGTTGCGGCTAAGGCAAGCATAGCTTTCTTCATTCGATAAACACTCCTACTATTATGTATTTTTAATTTATCCTACACCGATGAATTTTAAATTCATAAGAGCCCGATTAAGTCTCACTGATACTTTTGCTTTTTTGTATTGGTAAAGCGCGCTTAACAGGGCTTACCGTGGCTGAGGATAAAGTTTTGATGAATGTTTTGTTCTATAGTATAAGCAATATGTACAAAATTTAATATATCATATTTCGACGCGTTTTCATATTGATAAAGAAAAATTAACCAGTACGTGTCAGATTTTGAAAGTGTGCCATATTGGGCGTATGCCGCATATACAGAATAGAGGAGGGGATGGGGATGAATTCTCAACTTATTTTATTACTTGTACTGTTTATTTTATTGGTTATTGTAGGTATAATTTGCTTATAGAGGAAAAAAGTGAGGAAGGGGCTTTCCTTCCTCACTTTCCATGAAATATAATTTCTATATAACTAGAAATTAATAAAATTGTTATACATACATTAATAACCCGAAAGACACCGGGCTGGCGGCTCGCAGCTATTTGTTTTCGTTCACACAGTGTATGTGTCATGAAATTCGTGTAAAATATAACAAGAAGTGCGAATGCGACAAAAACAACTGTTATAAGTGTCATGAGGCGAGACCTCCTTTTGGCTAAAATACATATACATATATTGTATCACACGATATTTTGTTCGTGTTACAAAATTCAGAAATAGAAGACTTTGTGTTAGAAAGTGAGGGAGAAAATGGACGTTGTTAGAAGATTAGAACAAGCTGAATACTACGTAGACCTACTATTTAAAATGATTGATGAAGAGAAGTGTCCATTTTATTCTTTGATCATAAAGAAAAAAGCTCGTAAAAAAGATATTGAACGTATACTAAATCTTTGTGAAAAACTGAACGAGCAATATGTAGTGGAGAAAGCAGAAGGGCTTCTTTTGTTCGATGCGCTGTTAGATCAATTTGAAAAAGCGCTTCCACATCAGCTCGAAGTACACGAAACTGCGGAAGCGCTAGCAAAACAAGGTTTATTTAAGCCGCTTATGAATGAATTCTTAAGCATGATTGCGAAAAAATAAATAGATTATTTCTTAACTAACTTTTGATCGGATTCTGTAAAGTTCTCTTCAATATCTTCTAATGATTTCTCAAAAATATCGATAAAGTCTTGTCCGTAAATATTACGCAGGATTGCAATCAGTTCGATATTTTCTGGGAACTTCCCATAAAAATTACGAAGTGCAAGAGCCCCATTAAACACTGAATTATTTTCAGGATCATACTCCTCCATTAAGCGAAGTAGTAATTCTTCCCCTTTGTCTGTAATTTCAATGTACGTATTTCGTTTATCATCTTCCTTTTTTGAGAATACAAGATAGCCGCGTTCTTCCAGCTTTTTCGAGAAGTTAAACGCCGTTGATACGTGCATAACTCCAAACTTAGCAATCTCAGAAATAGAAGCCCCTTTTAAATGATAAGCGATTGTTAAAATATGATGTTCATTAATATTTAAATCGTAAGGTTTAATCCACTGCTGCCAATCTTTCTCTACACATTTCCATAACGCTTTCGATAATTGAGCAATGCGTTGGCTGAAAATCATCGCTTCTTTTACCGAGTAATCTTTTTCTCCACTTTTCATTTACTCACCCACTTTAACATTCTTTTTCATTACTATCTATTATGCCAGTAAAATAAAAATTAATAAAGTCTTTTTGTAAGAATTGTGAAAATTTTTTAACAAAATGACATTCTATACAAATCATGCATAACTATGGAAGCGTTTTATGAGTCGTGAATACATGCGTTGTCCTTACATGTTAATTGATAACATATATTGTAAATGCATAAAAACACGGCATATCTATACGATATGCCGTGTCAAGGTCAATTTATATAAAAAATATTTGTTATATGCAAAAAACTAAGCAGGAATTTGTTTACGCTTTTTCTGGAACAGCTTCTTGTAGTTTCTCAATTGACTTTTGGATGTCCAAAATTTCTTTCTCAATATGGCGCTTGTTTTGAGAAATATCTTGTTTCCAGTTAGAAAGCGTGTCTTGCATGTCATCTTTTAGTTCTTGAAACACTTCTTTACCTTCTGAAGCCGTTTCAACAATTTGACGCTTTAATAATTTCGTATCAGCTGTAATATCAGCTAAAGTCTTTTTAATATCATTTCCTTTTTCTTTTAACTTGCCGCGCATGTCTTTACCAGAAGAAGGAGTTGAGAAAAGAACGGCTAGTCCAGCAACTGCTCCCCCGCAAATAACACCTGTAATAAAGGATTTAGCTTTTGACATAAAAGGAGACCTCCTTATTTTTTGTTCGTATTCATGATGTGAAAAAATATGCATATCTTTCTTATATGTGCTATGCACAAACAATCATCCCTGAGCATTTTAAGTGAAGAAACAAGCCATGCGGAATTTGATGACTTCAGGGAAGTGGCTTGTTATGTATTACGCCTTCTTATAGTGTCATTATTTCACACTATTTGCAATTGTACTTGCGATGTTTTGTAAATTTTCCATAGTGTATTCATTTTGGTGTGATTTCCAAACAGCACCGAAACCATCTTTTTCACCGTAGCGTGGAATTAAATGAAGGTGGAAGTGGAACACAGTTTGTCCAGCTTTTTCACCGTTATTGTTAAGTAGGTTAAAGCCAACTGGATTAAACTCTGCTTTAATCGCATTTGCGATTTTTGGAACGACAGAAAAAATGTGTGATGCGATTTCTGGCGTTAACGCAAAAATGTCTTGTTTATGAACTTTCGGAATAACAAGAGTATGTCCTTTTGTTACTTGACTAATATCTAAAAATGCAAGCACATGTTCATCTTCGTATACTTTTGAGCAAGGGATTTGCCCGTCAATGATTTTACAAAAAATACAATTGTCTGCTGTATGATTCATTGATCTCATCCTTTCAAATATCCTTAGCCGTATTTTACCATAATTACATAAGAGAACAAACACGAAAAACAGGAAGCTGACTCAGCTTCCTGTTTTCTGAAGAGGGATTGAAAAAGCATTATCGTAATTTACGTTTCGCAGACACCTCATTTATTTAAGAAATGCACGGTAAATCGGCTAAAGTTTCTGCCGTAGACACCCCATTTTCAAGTGAAATGAATTGCAATCTTTTTTAAAATGAAATTGTTTATTTTTTAAAACAGTATATGCTCTTTCAGAGACACCCCGTTTCGAAAATGAAACAAATAATCTGGTTATGTGTAAATTTCATTGTCCAACATGGACACCCCATTTCATGATGACTTCACTATGTTGTTGTACTCATCAATTGGTGGTCGCTTTTTCAATGTGTTCCTTCTTCACTAATTATGATGTCCGCTTTCGTAAAAATATATGCTAACAAATTTAATTTTTTTTTAAGACATCGATACTATGTAGTACAGCGCCATTTTTGGTAAGATGAATATAGAATGAATACTAATGAAGAAAGTGGTGTCGTATGAGCGAGTTATTGCGTGTAGAAAATGTTACAGGAGGATATACGAAACGACCTGTATTAAAAGATGTTTCGTTCTCTGTTAATAAAGGCGAACTTGTCGGCTTAATCGGTTTAAATGGAGCTGGTAAAAGTACGACGATTAAACATATTATCGGTTTAATGGAACCGAAAAAAGGAACTGTCACAATTAATGGGAAAACAATTCGTGATGATATGACAGCATACCGTTCTAGTTTTTCGTTCATCCCAGAAACACCTGTATTATATGATGAGCTAACGCTAGAAGAACATTTGAAGCTAACAGCGATGGCGTACGGTGTCGATGAAAAACAATATGAAGAACGTGTAGGACAACTATTACATGAATTTCGCATGAAAAATCGTTTAAAATGGTTTCCATCTCATTTCTCAAAAGGGATGAAACAAAAAGTAATGATTATGAGCGCGTTTTTAGTTGAGCCATCTCTTTACATAGTAGACGAACCTTTCGTTGGATTAGATCCGTTAGCAATTCAATCACTCCTTCAAATGATGGATCAAATGAAAAAGAGTGGCGCCGGCATTTTAATGAGCACACATATTTTAGCGACGGCAGAGCGTTATTGTGATTCGTTCATTATTTTGCATCAAGGTGAAGTAAGAGCGAAGGGAACGTTATCTGAGCTGCAATCACAGTTTAATATGCCAGGTGCAACGTTAGATGATATTTACATCGCGCTAACAAAGGAAGAAGATTATGAATAGCACAGCATTATGGAAAGAACGATTTCGTCACTTTCTAAAAGAAGTTCGTACATATAGTAAATACGTATTTAATGATCATTTGAAATTTATTTTTGTATTTATCATCGGCGCAGGAGCGTATTATTACCAGCAATGGTTACAAACGTTAACACCTTCGTTTCCGACAGCGCTTGTTATGGCAGTGTTGCTTGGACTCGTGTTAACAGCTGGATCCATTCAAACGTTATTAAAAGAAGCGGATCTCGTTTACTTACTGCCAGTTGAAGAAAAGTTAAAACCTTACTTCACCAAGTCATTTCTTTTTACATTTATGATTCAGTTATACATAATTGCAATCGTAGCAGCTGCGCTTGCTCCGTTATACTTCCAACAAATGAAGCAAACAGGTGCTGGCTACATATGGATTGTCCTCGCATTTGTCATTGTAAAAGCGTGGAATTTATTCGTCGCGTGGGAAAAGTCATTTTTAACAGATCAAAATATACAAAGGGCTGATTGGTTTATTCGTTTTATCTTAAACGGTTTATTTGTATATTTCCTTGTAGAACGTACTTCAGTTCTTGTTATTAGCGGAATCGTTCTGCTCATGGTGTTATATCTTGCTATCATGCATCAAATGGTAAAAGGAAAGCCGCTAAACTGGGAGTATTTAATTTCTGAAGAAGGTAAGAAGATGATGCTGCTGTACCGAATTGCGAATATGTTCGTTGATGTACCAGCATTAAAAGAAAGAGTATCACGTAGAAAATGGCTTGATTTCATTCTTTCGATAATCGGCGAAAAGCGTACATATTTATACTTATATACGAGAACGTTTTTAAGATCAGGTAACTATTTTGGATTATATGTGCGTTTGCTCGCTCTTGGAGGAGTTATTCTTTACTTCATTCCATTTTTATATGGGCGATTTATCGTAAGTTTTATCTTCCTATACTTAATCGGCTATCAGCTATTAACTTTATGGAAACATCACCGCATGAAAATTTGGCTTGATTTGTATCCAGTAAAGGTAGATGAAAAGAAGAAAGATTTTCTTACTTTATTAAATGCGATTCTAATCATCGGGAGCGTAATCTTTACAGTTATATTTGCACTAGCAACGAAAGATTTCATGATGACAGGAATTTTACTTATCGTAAGCATATTATTTAGTATCGGTTTTGTTTACCAATACGGGGCGAAGCGCATTGAGCGTTTAAATTGAAAGGAATGAACCTATGATTACATACGAAGAGAAAGTTATAAAAGAATTGGAGCAGTGGAAAGCTACATTCATGAAAGATTCTTCTATGATGACACGGTTCTCCAAAAAAGTGCAGACGAAAGTGCAACAGCTCATTCCGGGGAAAGTACAAAAAGTGCTAACAGAGACGATCCGGATGATGGTGCAAACGATCAGCGCCGGGTCAAACTTTATAAAGCCGAAGCTAAAAGAGACGACATGGTCACTGCAAAGACGTGACGACGAAGTTCGTAAAAAAATGGATGAGTACAAAAAAATAGCAGCGGCAGAAGGGGCTGGGACGGGAGCGGGTGGTATTCTCCTTGGCCTTGCTGACTTTCCGCTTTTACTCGGCATTAAAATTAAATTTTTATTCGATGCAGCAACATTGTACGGATTTGATACGAGCGACAAAGAAGAGCGCCTTTTTATCCTTCACGTTTTCCAGCTTGCCTTTTCAAGTGACGACCACCGAAAAGAAATATGGAAAGCAATCGAAACATGGGATACAGAAGAAGAAAATCATATGGACTGGGAAAAGTTCCAAACAGAGTACCGAGACTATATCGATTTAGCAAAAATGCTTCAGCTCGTACCCATAATCGGTGCCCCAGTCGGCGCGTATGCGAACTATCAATTACTGCAAAGACTTGGGGAAGTAACGATGAATTGTTATCGTATGCGGTTGCTGAATAGGGATTAAAAAGAAGGCGTCCTACATGTGTAATGTAGGACGCCTTTTCTTAGAAGCTAAGTCCGATATAGCTAACTCCAACTATAATCAATACGATAAAAAGTACAATGATTAATGAAAATCCGCTCTTACCAGCTTGTCCCGCTTCACCGCCGCCATTACCACCAAGTCCCATATGATATCCTCCTTATTGTTATATATTGCTTTTACTTTATAACTTTCTGTATTTTTCAATAAATACCTTATGTAGTGCTAACTAAATTGAAAATCATTTCGTTTTGTTTTATAATTAACTTACCGACCGGTAAGTAAAAATAAGTGAGGTACAGTATGACGAAGAATTTACAAACATCGCAGAACATTGTAGAGGCATCATTTAAACTTATGGCAGAACACGGCATTGAGAAGATGAGTCTTTCCATGATTGCGAAAGAGGTAGGTATTTCAAAACCGGCTATTTACTATCATTTTTCTTCTAAAGAAGCGTTAGTTGATTTTTTATTTGAAGAAATTTTTTCTGGGTATCATTTCGTGAATTATTTTGATAAAGAGCATTATACGAAAGAAAACTTTGCAGAAAAGTTAATTTCAGATGGTTTACATATGCTCTCTGAATATGAAGGGCAAGAAGGAATATTACGTGTTATAAATGAATTTATCGTAACTGCATCGCGAAATGAAAAGTATCAGAAACGCTTATTTGAAATACAAGAAGATTTCTTAAATGGTTTCTACGATTTATTGAAGAAGGGTGTGGAACTTGACGTTGTGTCACAACAGGCAACGGAAGAAAATGCTCATACGTTAGCGCTCGTAATCGATAATATGAGTAATTACATGCTCATGGGATTCCAGTTAAAGTATAAAGAAATTTGGATTCGAAATGTGAAAAACGTCATGAAGGAGGAGTAAAGATGAAAATGCAAAAAAACTGGTGGCTCGGTTTTCTTGGATTTATTGGGATTTATAAAATACCAGGTATGATTGAAGCTTTTCAAGCGGATGGAAGTTGGCTAAAGTTAATCGGTTTCATTTGGTTACTTTGGTTCGGATATTTTATTCCGGAGAAGAAAGAAGATTAAATTTTAATTTTCTGTAAAGTTATGTAAAATATAGATTGAGAGAATTCATATATTAGATTACTAGATTTGGAGTGGTTACATGGATCCATTGAAAAATGAAATTCACCCTGACATGGTCAAGGTGTGGAAAGTTCGTGCTGTAATTGAAGAAGGGATCGGTATACTCGTTATTTTAGCTTACCTTTTCCTCATGATAAAGTTTGATTGGTGGGCGTGGATTTTGTATGTGATGATTGGGCTAACAGTTGTGTTCGCACCATTTGCGTACTTCTTATTCCCGAAACTACGTCAACGTTATTACAGCTACCAACTAAATGAAGAAGAGCTTGAAATTCAGCATGGTCTTTTTGTCGTAAAGCGCGTATTAGTACCGATGATTCGTGTGCAGCACGTAACGATTGAACAAGGACCAATTATGAGAAAATATGGCTTAGCAGAATTACACATTTCAACGGCAGCAACTTCTCACAGCATCCCAGGCTTAACGATGTATGAAGCAGAAATGTTGAAAACGAAAATCGCAGAATTAGCGAAAGTGAGTGATGAGGATGTATAAGAGGCAGCATCCAATCACGATGTTATTAGAATTAAAAATAACAGATTTTATACCACTCATTATTTTCATGTTTAGCTTAAACGGAAAATTCCCGTTTTGGTATTTAATTCCCGCAGCATTTGGTTTACTCACCGTTTTTTCAGCATTTGAAAAATGGTATTACACAACATATTGGGTTGAAAATAACGTATTACATGTGAAAAAAGGTCTCTTCGTGAAAAAGGAGAGCTACTTAAATAAAGAACGTGTTCAAACGATTAATACAAGTTCTAACGTACTATATCAAATGCTCGGTTTAAAAAAAATTCAGATTGAAACAGCTGGTGGGGGCGATGAAGCAGAAGTTAGCTTAGCTGGTATTACGGCAGAAGAAGCGGCGGAGCTTATTACTTTGCTAAATGAGCCAACTCCAGAAGTGAAAGCAGAAGGAACGTTAGACGAAGCAACAGAAAATGTAGTAGAAAAAGAAATTGTTACAGAAGAAAAACAAGCGACAGAATATAAATTAACTTGGAAAGAGATTTTATTAGCATCTGTTACATCTGGTCAATTTGGACTATTATTCTCTTTAATCTTTTTCGTTTATCACCAAGTAGATGAGTACATTCCGAAATGGATAGAGAATGGCGTAAAGTCGTATGTAATGGAACATGATATATATGGCTGGATTTTCATGGTAGCCATGTTACTCGTTCTTTCTTGGATTATATCTACAATCGGTTACGCGTTAAAACATGGCGATTTCACAGTGAATCGAAGAAATGACGAAGTCCGCATTTCGCAAGGATTGCTTGAGAAAAAAGAGCTCGTACTAAAATTGCATCGTATTCAAGGTATTACGATAAAAGAAAGTATTTTACGCCAACCATTCGGTTATTGTGCTGTGCAAGTAGAAGTCATTCAAAGTAAAGGAATGAGTGACGAAAAAGAAAAGGTTACACTGCACCCAATCATTCGAAAAGATCGAGTACAACAGTTACTCGCCCATTTACAATTACCATACGAACTGAATGCAAACATTATTGCATTACCAAAAGCAGCATTACGCCGCTATCTCATTGATAGTTTCATTTTCTTCGCAATGCTAGCAATCCCGTTTATTGGAATAAGTATATACTCTGAAAAGCACTTCATCATGTGGGCATTAATTCCGCTCGCGATCCTCATCTTTACACTTGGATACGCAACATTTAAAACAAATGGTTACAGGGTTAACGGAGAACAAATTACACTTGTCTATCGTAGCGTCGGAAAATATACAGGACTTATTAGAAGAAGACATGTCCAATCAATGGAGAAGACACAATCATATTTCCAGCGCCGTGCGGATTTATGTACGTATAAGTTTTCGAGTGCATCATCTAGTTATAAAATAGAGCATACGAGAGTAGAAGATGCGGAGAGAATGCAGAATTGGTATAAGAAGAAGTTAAGTGAGAAATAACTTGAGAAAGCTTGCCTATTATGAAGGGCAAGCTTTTTTGTTATAGGGAAAAGAGTCGTTTAATCCATATATTAGTACAACTACAGCACACATGTATCAATACGTATGCAAAAAGGAGTATGCTTCTATTTCAGGGGAATCTGTGGAATTTTTGATATAAATGGTATACTAAAATATAAATAGTATTAGGAGGTTATATATGATAAGTCAGTTGAAAAGAGAAGCACTTGATGCATTAAAAGGAAGATGGGGATTAGCGGTAGGGGCAACTTTATTAATTGGAATCCTTATTGGAGCTGTTGAAATGCTAACAACAGGTATTTTCTCGATATTTTGGGGTTGGGAAGAGGCAAGTGATTCACTTACAGTAAGTATTATAGTAATGCTTGTTATTGGTCCATTAACAATAGGTGCCTATTATCTTGTTTTAAATGCAATTCGTGGGACTGATGCTCGCATTGGTCATATATTTAGATGGTTTAGCGATGGAAGTAAGTTGATGAAGTCGTTTTTAACATATTTACTAATGTATGTATACTTGACTCTATGGACATTACTTCTTATTATTCCAGGTATTATTAAATCATTTTCTTATTCTATGACATATTTTATTTTGAATGATCATCCAGAATATACAGCGAATCAAGCGATTACTGAGAGTCGTCATATGATGAATGGACATAAAATGGATTACTTTTTACTATGCTTAAGTTTCTTAGGCTGGTTCATATTAAGTATTCTTACTATAGGAATCGGTTTCTTATGGTTAGCACCGTATTTCTACGCGACATCAGCCGCATTTTATGAAGAGATTTCAAAAGAATATTATAAAAAAGAAGGCACTACTTTCTAATAACCACCTATCCCCTAAAGAATATAGGGCACAGATAGTTTAGATGTTCTGTTTAGGGGGGATTTCAGGATAAGGTATAGGTTTTTATATAAAAATTATGCCCTCTATGTTTTAGCATAGAGGGCTATTTTTTTTGTGAAAGTAATGAATAATATATGTGAAACAAAAAAAGTGAGGTGAATGAGAGTGAGCAAATTTTTAATACCGTATTCGTTTTCTATATTAAGTTTCTTTATTTCAGTAACGGCACTTGATTTATATGATAGGATGGGAAACAATAGTGAGCTGGTTTCGCCGAACATAATCGGTAAGATAATTCAATCTACTGCGCAAATGGGAGTCCTTACATTATATTTCGGAGTACCTATCATTTTAGGTGGCTGTCTACTTGGTGAGCTATTGTTTAGAGGTATCATTTTACGATTTAAACTAAGCTATATTCTATCTTTATTATTATATTTACTTTTAGCTTTTAGTATTGTTTCTGTAACGGTTGGAATTCCAACTACATATGAGGATTCTAATACTACTTTCATGGTAATAACTATGATTTGCGCTGTTACATTCTTTATGGGCCGGAATATATGGGAGAAAAAAGAAATGAATAATGGAGTGACAGAATGAAATATACATGTCCGTGCTGCGGGTATAGAACAATAGAAGAAGAACCACCAGGTACATATGAAATTTGTAATATATGTTACTGGGAAGATGATGAGGTACAGTTTAACGATCCTGACTTTGAAGGCGGGGCAAATGAAGTCTCGTTAAGACAAGCACAGAAAAACTTCATTGCATTTGGTGCTTGCGAGGAATGTTTTGTGAAATCAGTTAGAAAGCCGACTAGCGAAGATGTGAAGAATACTAGTTGGAAGCAAATTAGTTAAATAGATTTAAATAAAAATGTTATTACTCGATGTAACAAGAGTAATAACATTTTTTTATGTAATGATGAAAGAATTAACGGCGTCTTATAAGGTAAAATAATAAAGATGATAACGTAATAGGTAGGCCTGTTTCCAAAAAGGCTTCTAAATTAAAGGATAGAAAATATCGGTCGTTAAATAACATAAAGAAGAAATGATTGTAGGAAATACCTAACACTATAAATAAAGGAATACCAATTTTTAATTCGTGACTTCCTTTTATTTTTCTATAACAAAATTCGCCTATTAAACAACCGATAAGAACAGGAATACTTCCAAGAATTGAAAGCATAATAATAGATACCCAAATCGGCCCCCATGAATCCGCATAATTTGGAACGCTTGTATACTGTAAAACATTCACAATGATAGAAAAAAACAATAAGCATATTAAATAACTAATAGAAAATTTTTTCAATGGAATCATCCTTATAAAATTTCACTTTATTTTTATGAAAATATAAACCTCTTTAAATTATAGATTAGATGTATCAGGATAATCAATTTTTATACATTTCGTGTTTATGGATATATTTTCGATGAATATAAAAGTATAGATGTATAGTCAATGTTATGTATTTGATGTTATCATATTGAATGATATGGAAATTTTTAATGGAATAAGTAACTGAAAATTCAAAGGTAATGCAGCTTTTGTTGTATAAAGAAAATACTTAGTAGTAATCAACAATATTAAAAATAAGATTCGTATTTATATAAATTTAGTAGAAATGGGGTTTTAAAAAGGAATGAGTATCAGCATAACGCGGCAAAAGATTTTGGCGGCCGCTTCTCAAATTGTGCAATGTAAAGGGGTTGCTAAATTAACCTTAGAAGCAGTGGCAAAAGAGGCGGGTGTAAGTAAAGGTGGATTATTGTATCACTTTGCAAATAAAGAAGCTTTAATAGAAGGTATGATAGTCAGAGGGATAGAGGATAATGAGGGCGCTATTTACAATAAAGTAGCGGAAGACTCAGAGAGGAAAGGGAGATGGGTTCGCTCTTTTGTAGAGGAAAGATTAAGTAATGAGAGAAGAACAGAAGAGTTGTCTAGTAGTATGATGGCAGCATTCATGTTAAAACCTGAATTACTTGAGCCATTACAACAATCATTTCAGCAACTGCAAAAGAATATAGAAAACGATGAGATAGATTCAGTTTGTGCAACAATTATTAGATTAGCAGCAGATGGATTATGGTATTCGGAATATTTAGGGGTTGGCAAACTAAGCCCCGAGTTAAGAGAAAAAGTGATTCAAGCTCTTATTAGTAATTCATATAAATAGAATATACGAACTATATAATGCAAAAACAATTCACCATTACTTATTTAATGTAGTGGTGAATTGTTTTTTTTATTAGAAAAATAGAACAATTTTATAGAGTATTGAATTATAACCGTCCAGACGGTATAGTAATATTTGGTTTAAGAGGAAAATGAAACAAAAAAAGAATAAAAGATATTTTTAGCACACTATTCGAAAGGATAGGCCGCAAAGCTTAGAGTCTACGGTAATACATATTGGTTACTAAGATCGTCTGGTTGCACATTTTTGATGCAACCGGACGGTCTTTTTTTGTTATATAAATATAAAAAATAGGAGGGAACTATGCAAATGAAAAGTACTAAAAGGCATATTTCAATGGTTTCATTAGTTTTTCTAGTATTATTTTCAGTGCTGAATGTGTGGGCTCCAGTTATTCAAGCTGCTGTGATGAAAAGTCCAGTGGACGAAATTAATATTTCCCGTACTGATGGCACGACATCTGAACCGTATCAAGCCTCAGATGGTATGAAAGTAGAAGTGAAGTGGTCAGCTAAAGAAAAAATAAAAAGTGGAGATCAATTCACAATTGATATGCCAAAAGAGTTTCGAAAAGACCTTATGAATATGAGTTTTCCTTTAAAAGATGCTGAAGGAAAAACAGTTGGTACATGTGAGATGAAAAAGGGTCTATTAACATGTACTATGGGTGATTACGTAGAAGGAAAGAATAACATTAAAGGTTCTTTATTCGTAGAATTCTACTTTGGTCTAGAAGCATATGATGGTGTTAAAGAAATTCCATTAGAATTTAACGTTGATGGTCAAATCGTCAATAAAGAAGTAAATGTAAGTAATACGACAGAGAGACCGAAGCCACAGCCCAATACAGATAATCTATTGAAATGGGGTTCTTATAATCAAGAAGATCCTTCGATTGCTGATTGGCTTGTATATGTAAATGCAACTGGGACAGAAATGCAAGATCTTAAATTAACAGATACATTAGGACCTGGGCATGAGTTAATTACAGACAGCGTAGTATTAGAAGAGGCTGTATTTGAAGATGGTTATGCACCAACAAATATTAAGCCAGCAGATTTATCTAACATTAAAATAAATGCAACGAAGACTGGATTTACAATTGAGTTTCCAGACAGTTCAAAAGGTTATATTTTAAGATATAAAACAAAGATTACTAATCCTGCTGCAAAGCCTCATAAAAATACTGTGAAATTAGAAGGTAAAAATATTAAAACTGAAGAAAAAGTAGGACAAGTATTCGTAAGTGGTGGAGGGGGAACCGGTTCAGGTGACGATAATCCACCTAGCATTGAAAAAAATATAGTTGATGAGAATGGCAAGCTTGTAGAGAATGAGCAGTTAACACAAATGGATCAAGTTATTCAATACCAAGTTGGTACACATATACCGAACGATCCTCCTAAATACACATCTATGGTAATTAGTGATGATTTAGAAGATGTTTTAGAAGTATTAGAGGCAAAGGTGTATGATCAAAATGGCCAAGATATTACTTCTAAAGGAACGTTAAATATAGATAAACAAAGAAGTGAAGTAACATTTACATTTGGTGAGAGTTTTGACTATAAGTCATATGAAGACCAGATAATTAACCTTAGTATTAAGGCAAAAATTAAAAATAATGCAGACTTATCTTCTTACGTAGATAAGAAGATTCCTAATAAAGCGGAATTACATTTTGATGATAAAACATTAACATCAAAAGAAGTAACTATTACGCCGCCTGAAGCTCCAAAAGATGGTACAGTATCGCTTCATAAAATAGATTCTGAGAATCCGAACAAAGGGTTAAAAGGTGCCGAATTTGAAGTTCGAAATAGTGCAAATGAAGTTGTTGTAAAACTGAAAACGGACGAAAAAGGTTTTTCAGTACCTCAAACTTTAGCTCCTGGGACATATAAAGTTTATGAAACAGTAGCACCAGAAGGATATCAAAAATTAACAAGCCCAGTAGAGGTTACACTTCAAGCTGGAGAAACAAAAACAATTGAAATTAAAAATACTATGCAAAAGGGTCAAATTGAAGTAAAGAAAATTGATTCGGAAAATGGTGAAAAACCATTAGCAAATGCAGAGTTTGATATAGTAAAAGACGGTGTAGTAGTCGAACATATTGTTACAGATAAAGATGGTAAGGCAATCTCTAAACCGTTAGCACCAGGAAAATATATTTTAAAAGAAACAAAAGCACCTGAAGGCTACCAATTAAAAGAAACAGAGTTCGAAGTAAATGTAACAGGGGACGGCATATTCCCAATACAAGTGGAAAATGCAATGGTAGACAAAGGTAATATAGAAATTACAAAAGTGGACAAAGAAAACGGGGCAGTATTAGCCGGTGTCGAATTTGAAGTCCAAGATGAGAAAGATGACGTAGTAAGAAAAGTAGTAACAGATAAAGATGGAAAAGCAAACGTTTCAGATCTATCAGTAGGAAAGTACAAATTAGTAGAGACGAAAAGCTTACCAGGTTACAAAAATCTAGCAGAACCAGTACTATTTGAAATTACAAAAGGTATGACAAAAGCTTTAGTAATAAAAGTAGAAAATGAGCAGTTAGACAAAGGCTCAGTAGAAATTACAAAAATAGATAAAGATAGTCAAAAAGTATTAGAAGGCGTAGTCTTCGAAGTGCAAGATGAGCAAGGAAAAGTAGTAACAGAAGTAAAAACAGATAAAGATGGTAAAGCAAAAATCTCAGATTTATCAGTAGGAAAGTACAAATTAGTAGAGACGAAAAGTTTACCTGGCTACAAAAAGCTAACAGAACCAGTATCATTCGAAATTACAAAAGGTATGACAACAGTCCTATCATTGAAAGTAGAAAATGAACAGTTAGATAAAGGTTCAGTAGAAATTACAAAAGTCGATAAAGACAACAAAAAAGCATTAAAAGGCGTAGTCTTTGAAGTGCAAGATGAAGCTGGAACAGTAGTAAAGGAAGTAAAAACAGATAAAGATGGTAAAGCAAAAATCTCAGATCTATCAGTAGGAAAGTACAAATTAGTAGAGAAAGAAAGTTTACCAGGCTATAAGAAACTAACAGATCCAGTATTATTTGAAATCAAAAAAGGCATGACTGAAGTTCTATCATTAAAAATAGAAAATGAAATGGTAGATACGGGAAATGTAGAGATAACAAAGATAGATAAAGATAATAAAGCACCGTTAGCGGGAGTAACATTCATCGTCCAAGATGAAAAGGGTAATGAAGTTACAAAAGTAACGACAGATAAAGATGGAAAAGCAAATGTTTCAGATTTACCTGTAGGAAAGTATGAATTAGTAGAGGTAGAAAGTTTACCTGGTTATAAAAAGCTAGAAAAACCAGTATCATTTGAAATCAAAAAAGGCATGACCGAGGTTCTATCATTAAAAGTAGAAAATGAAATGGTGGATACAGGGAATGTAGAGATAACAAAAATAGATAAAGATAGTAAAGCTCCATTAGAAAATGTTGTATTTGAAGTACGTGATTCAAAAGGAAAAGTAGTTGCGAAAGTAAAGACGGATAAAGAAGGAAAAGCAAACGTTTCAGATTTACCTATTGGGAAGTATGAGTTGGTGGAAGTAGAAACACCGGCAGGATACAAACCACTAGAAAAGCCAGTTTCATTCGAAATTGAAAAGGGTAGAGTAACAGCGCTAAAGCTAACAGTAGAAAATGAATTAGTGGATACAGGAAATGTAGAAATTACAAAAGTAGATAAAGAAAATAAAGATGCTTTAGCTGATGCAGTATTTGAGATTCAAGATGCAGCAGGACAAGTAGTCGCTAAAATAACGACAGATAAAAAAGGACAAGCACAAGTTACTAATTTATCAGTCGGCACATACAAGTTAGTAGAAGTAAAGGCACCAAAAGGGTATAAACAATTAGTAGATCCGATTACTTTCCAAATTGAAAAAGGCATGACAAAATCTCTTGCTTTAACAGTAGAAAACGAAATGTTAGACAAGGGAAATGTGGAAGTAACAAAAGTAGATAAAGATAGTCAAAAAGTATTAGAAGGCGTAGTCTTCGAAGTTCAAGACGACAAAGGCAAAGTAGTAACAGAAGTAACGACAGATAAAGAAGGAAAAGCAAACGTTTCAGATCTATCAGTAGGAAAATACAAATTAGTAGAGACGAAGAGCTTACCAGGTTACAAGAAGTTAACAGAACCAGTATCATTCGAAATCAAAAAAGGTATGACAAAAGTCTTATCATTGAAAGTAGAGAACGAAAAGTTAGACAAAGGTTCAGTAGAGATTACAAAAGTGGACAAAGAAAGTGGCGCAGTATTAGCGGGCGTAACATTCGAAGTGCAAGATGAAAAAGATAAAGTAGTAACAAAAGTAACGACAGATAAAGAAGGAAAAGCAACAATTTCAGATTTATCAGTAGGAAAATATAAGCTAGTAGAGGTAGAGAGCTTACCAGGATATAAAAAACTAGCGAAACCAGTATCGTTTGAAATTAAAAAAGGCATGACAGAAGTCTTATCACTAAAAGTAGAGAATGAACAGTTAGATAAAGGTTCAGTAGAAATTACAAAAGTGGACAAAGACAGCCAGAAGGCATTAGAAGGCGTAACATTCGAAGTGCAAGATGAAAAAGGCAAAGTAGTAACGAAAGTAAAAACAGATAAAGAAGGAAAAGCGAAAATTTCAGATCTATCTGTAGGAAATTACAAACTAGTAGAAGTAGAAAGCTTACCAGGCTACAAAAATCTAACAGAGCCAGTATCATTCGAAATTAAAAAAGGTATGACGAAAGTCTTATCATTGAAAGTAGAGAATGAACAGTTAGACAAAGGTTCAGTAGAAATCACAAAAGTAGATAAAGATAGTCAAAAAGTATTAGAAGGCGTAGTCTTCGAAGTACAAGATGAGCAAGGCAAAGTAGTAACGGAAGTAAAAACAGATAAAAATGGTAAAGCAAAAATCTCAGACTTATCTGTAGGAAAGTACAAATTAGTAGAGAAAGAAAGCTTACCAGGTTACAAACAATTAACAGAATCAGTATCGTTTGAAATCAAAAAAGGCATGACAGAAGTTCTATCATTAAAAATAGAAAATGAAATGGTAGATACGGGAAATGTAGAAATTACAAAAATAGATAAAGATAATAAGGCACCGTTAGCAGGTGTAGTCTTTGAAGTTCAAGACGACAAAGGCAAGGTGGTAACGAAAGTAACGACAGATAAAGCTGGAAAAGCAACAGTTTCAGATTTATCTGTAGGAAAGTACAAGTTAGTAGAAGTAGAGAGTTTACCAGGCTACAAAAAATTAGAAAAGCCTGTACCATTTGAAATTAAAAAAGGTATGACAAAATCTTTAACGTTCACTGTAGAAAATGAAATGGTAGATACGGGGAATGTAGAAATCACAAAAATAGATAAAGACAGTAAAGCACCATTAGAAAATGTTGTATTTGAAGTACGTGATTCAAAAGGAAAAGTAGTTGCAAAAGTAACAACGGATAAAGAAGGAAAAGCAAACGTTTCAGATTTATCTATTGGAAAGTATGAGTTAGTAGAAGTAGAAACACCGGCAGGATACAAACCACTAGAAAAGCCAGTTTCATTCGAAATTGAAAAAGGTAGAGTTACAGCATTACAATTGACTGTAGAAAATGAATTAGTGGATGTAGGAAATGTAGAAATTACAAAAGTAGACAAAGAAACGAAAGATGCTTTAGCTGATGCTGTATTTGAGATTCAAGATGAAGCAGGACAAGTAGTCGCTAAAATAACGACAGATAAAAAAGGACAAGCACAAGTTACTAATTTATCAGTTGGAACATACAAGTTAGTAGAAGTAAAAGCACCAAAAGGATATAAGCAATTGGTAGATCCGATTACTTTCCAAATTGAAAAAGGCATGACAAAATCTCTTGCTTTAACAGTAGAAAATGAAATGTTAGACAAGGGAAATGTAGAAGTAACAAAAGTAGATAAAGATAGCCAAAAAGTATTAGAAGGCGTAGTCTTCGAAGTACAAGATGAGCAAGGCAAAGTAGTAACAGAAGTAACGACAGATAAAGAAGGAAAAGCAAACGTTTCAGATCTATCAGTAGGAAAATACAAATTAGTAGAGACGAAGAGCTTACCAGGTTACAAGAAGTTAACGGAACCAGTATCATTCGAAATTAAAAAAGGTATGACAAAAGTCTTATCATTGAAAGTAGAGAATGAAAAGTTAGACAAAGGTTCAGTGGAGATTACAAAAATGGCCGCTGAAAGCAAGGAAGTCTTATCAGGAGCTGTGTTTGAAGTTCATGATGACAAGGGAAAAGTAGTAGTGAAAGTAACAACAGATAAAGATGGAAAGGCAAAAATCGCAGATCTATCTGTAGGTAACTACACACTAGTAGAAGTAGAAGCACCAAAAGGATATGAAAAATTAACTAATCCAATTCCATTTGAAATTACAAATGGAATGATAAATGCAGTTCAATTAGAAGTATTAAACAAATTGAATCATTTAGCACCACCAGGTCCAGAAACACCAGATCCAGAAAAACCTGGAACACCAGATCCAGAAAAACCTGGAACACCAGATCCAGAAAATCCTGGAACACCGAATCCAGAAAATCCTGGAACACCAGATCCAGAAAATCCTGGAACACCAAATCCAGAAAAGCCTGGAACACCAGATCCAGAAAATCCTGGAACACCAAATCCAGAAAAGCCTGGAACACCAGATCCAGAAAAGCCTGGAACACCAAATCCAGAAAAACCTGGAATACCGAATCCAGAAAATCCTGAAAAAGAATTACCGAAGACAGGGCAGAAAATGCCTGTGGAACCATATATGGGAGCACTTCTTGTAATGATGAGTTTTGGGTTACTCGTATTAGGTAGAAAACAGCGGAGATAATAAAGGTGAAAAGGTATCCTCAAAGTATTTGAGGATACCTTTTTTATTTGACATAAAAAAGGTATTTAGCAAAAGAACTCGATACAAATAAAAACAAAAAGGAATACAAAGTTTGCCCTATTTTCTTAATGCGGCTATATCAAAAAAGTTAGCTATATATATTTAATGTGAAAGTAAAAGATTAAAGGCCTTCTTAATGTTTGGATGAAAAAAGAGTTATCTTTGTAATTAATTTGAGTACTTTAGGAAAGAAGTCTATTTCCTAAAGTACTCAAAGGATGATATTCCAATAGCAGGTGGGAGATGAAAAGCGTTTTAGCACTGTAGTAGCACCTTAAAATGTAGATAGGGGAAAATAATGTAAAAAAACTATTGTATATTTAAAAATCTTATGTTACATTTGTGTTACAGAAAAGTTACAAACTGTAACTTACATTACGGTTTGTTTTCTTTTGTTTTTCGGTATGTTACGAAATGAGATTCGTAGCAAAACAACCGAGAATATGTAAAGTTAAAAAAATAGCAACCTAAAAATAGTTTTTCTATGTGTATAAGAGTGTGTGTAGTAAAGGGCCTGGTGAGAGCTTTACGCACATTATTAAAATTCCTTTCTGTCTTTAAAAGAAGAAAACCAACTACCAACTATTTAGGAGTTTTAAGTAATGATAGTAAATGAAATGTACTTCCTTTCCCACACACAGTACATCTTTACTTTCAGTCTAATTACTACACAGACTTTTATACATATGCTGTTATTGTTTTAGGGATATATAGGAGGAGAAAAAATGAAAAAGTTATTAATGGTAATTGGACTTACATTTTTAATGTTAGCTGGATGTAGTAATGGGAATTTTGACAAAGTAATGGATGAAGGAAAGACCGCGTTAACGAATAAAGAATATAAAAATGCCTTATCATCATTTGAAAAAGCGTTAGATGAGAAAAAAGACGATTCAGATGCAAAAGTTCTAGTAGAACAAACGAAAGCAATGATTGAAGCTGTAAAGTTAAAAGAAGAAACAAAGATAGAAGAATCAATCAAGTCATTTGAAAAAGTAGAGAACATGAAGAATGGAAATACTACGCTTATAAAACAAGCAAAGGAAGAACGAACAGCATTACTAGCCATCTTAGAACAAAAAAAGAAGTATAGCGAGCAACTGACGAAAAGTGAAGAGTTAATAAGTAAGAAAAATTATGCAGAAGCAAAAGAGATATTAAATAAGCTAGTTGCAGAAACAAAAGATAACAAGAAACTTGAAGAATATAATAAAAAAGCGGTAGGATTAGTTACTAAAATTAATGAAGAAGAAAAAAATGCAAAAAGTGAAGCACCAGCGAAGGCACAAAAAACCACTGCAGTAACGACTCAAAAGGTAGCAACAGAAAAGAATCAAAAAGCAGAGACAGAAAAAAATCAAAAGGTAGCGACTGAAAAGAACCAAAAAACTGAGACAGAAAAGAATCAGAAGGTAGAGGCAGAAAAAAATCAAAAAACTGAGACAGAAAAAAAACAAAATGCATTTACTTTTGAGAAAGCTAAAGAATATATTAAAAATGAATATAAAGAAGACTATGATTACACGCTAGAGAATACGCAAGTAGAGAATGGAAAGAAATATTATCAAATTAGAGTGCGTACGACATATAAAATAGAAGGCGCAGCTGGACCAGGATTTACTGGAGTATTCAAAGTATTCGAAGATGGTACAATTATTGAACTGCACTAAATTGATGGAAAAGGTATCCTCAAAGTATTTGAGGATACCTTTTTTAGCATAAAAAAAGCATCTAGCAAAAGTACTAGATGCAAATAAAAACACAAGGGAAGACAAAATTCTTCCCTTTTCCCGTATGTAATTATATCAAAAAATTTATAAAAAACTAGCTATATTTAAAATATAATTTTTAAAAAAGTTATATACATAAATAATTGCAATACTCGCAGTTTTATCTTTCTGAAAAATCCATTTCTTTAATTTTGAATATTAAGACTAATGTTGATAAATCTTCAGATAATTAGAGAAAATATCCAAAAGGATATATAATATTGCTTAAGAGATAGTGTTAATGGATTACATATATTTCATTTGGTGTATTAATTGAATATCATAATTTTTAATTTTATTAAGCAAGAATCTCGGTTACTTATTGCATTTCTAACATAGGGTGAGATAGAAAAATACAATAGTGTGGAGGTTTTTATAATGACGTTTGTTCTTAGTAAAATGAGTGGATTTAGCATAGAAGAAAAGGTACATGAATTCGAATCTAAAGGATTCCTTGAAATCTCAAATGAAATCTTTTTACAAGAGGAAGAGAATCATCGCTTATTAACACAAGCACAGTTAGATTATTATAATTTGGAAGATGATGCGTACGGTGAATGCCGTGCTAGATCTTATTCAAGGTATATAAAGTATGTTGATTCACCAGATTATATTTTAGATAATAGTAATGATTACTTCCAATCTAAAGAATATAACTATGATGATGGCGGGAAAGTTAGACAGTTTAATAGCATAAATGATAGCTTTTTATATAATCCTTTAATTCAAAATATGGTGCGTTTCGATACTGAATTTGCATTTAAAACAAATATAATAGATACAAGTAAAGACTTAATTATAGGTTTACATCAAGTAAGATATAAAGCTACTAAAGAAAGACCATCTTTTAGTTCACCTATTTGGTTACATAAAGATGATGAACCAGTAGTGTTTTTACACCTTATGAATTTAAGTAATACAGCTATTGGTGGAGATAATTTAATAGCTAATTCTCCTCGGGAAATTAATCAGTTTATAAGTTTGAAGGAGCCGTTAGAAACTTTAGTATTTGGACAAAAGGTCTTCCATGCCGTAACGCCACTTGGAACAGAATGTAGTACGGAGGCTTTTCGTGATATTTTATTAGTAACATTTTCTTATAAGGAGACAAAATGAGAGAGAATAAAATAATTATGATTTCTGGAGCCAACAGCGGTATAGGTCATGCTTGTATAAAATACTTTTTAGAAAAATCATTTCATGTAATAGCTCTTGATATTAATAATAATAACTTAATAGATTATATGAAAACAGATATGCCTTTGAAAGTAGTGCAAATTGATTTAAGTAATAGCGAAGCGATTCATAATCTTTTTACTCAATTAGATTTAGAAAAACTTTCTCCTGATATATTAATAAATGCAGCTGGTATTCGAGAGATAACACCTGTTTTACATTTATCCGATGATATGTTTAAAAAAGTAATTGATGTAAATTTAGTAGCCCCATTTATCCTTTCTAGGGAAGTAGCTAAGCGATGGTGTGAATCGAAAATAAAAGGTTGTATTGTGAATATAGCATCGGTTTCTGGATTAATGGCTGAACCAGAGCGAGCTGCTTATGTGGCATCAAAGCATGCCTTAATCGGATTGACTAAACAGATGGCTATGGAATTTGGGAAGCAAAATATAAGAGTAAATAGCATTTCTCCCGGTGTTATTAGAACTGAACTTACAGAAGAATACTTTAGTAATAAAGCCTTGATGTCTATGATAAAAAGTAATCAATCTTTAGATACTTGGGGATTGCCGCAGGATATTGTTTCATGTATTGAGTACTTGATTTCTGATCAGGCCCGCTTTATTACTGGTTCTAATTTTGTAATTGATGGTGGTTGGACTGCAGGGAAAAATTTGTAATTGAGTGTTTTTGAGGAAAAGCACCTGTCCTTTTTTAGGCTGGTGTTTTTCTCACTATAAACCGAGTTTTTATTGGAGGGGAATTAATTTGCTTCAAAAAAGTTTTAAGCAAGAGAAAACGGTACCGGCCTTAAAGATGATAGCATCAATGGTTATCTTTGGATCAGTTGGATTTTTTTCTGTTCAAACAAACTTACCTTCGTTTGAATTAGTGTTTGTAAGGTGTATTTTTGCGACAATATTTTTAAGTGTATGCTGGTTGCTTACAGGGCAATATAAACAAGATAAATGGGAACGAAAAGAAGTTATTCAAGTTTTAATATGTGGTTTTTTCTTAGTATTTAATTGGGTTTTCTTATTTAAAGCCTTTGAAAATATGTCAGTTACAATTGCTATCTCAGTTTATCATCTTGCACCAGTAATTGTACTGTTAATTGGAAGTATCGTCTTTAAAGAAAAATTAACATTAATATCTATCATTTCAATAGTTGTGTGTTTTGTGGGAGCTTTATTAATTGCTGGTATCGATGGAAGCTTCTCTTTCGGTTCATTAATATCTTCAGGTATGATATGGGGATTTCTTGCAGCTCTCTTTTATGCATTTACAACTTTATTTGGTAAAGGGATTAACAAAATGAGTGCGTATGCAATGACATTTTTACAAACATTCTTGGGGATATTTCTTTTAATACCATTTATAGATTTAGATGCTTTTAGTGGCCTCACTCAAAGTAATTGGACATATATTATAGCTACTGGTTTTATTCACACAGGGATAGTGTATTATCTGTTTTTTGATAGTTTACGCCATTTATCTACAAAAACAATCTCAATATTAGTTTTTTTAGATCCGGCAGTGGCAATATTATTAGATACTGTACTTACTGGATTCCGTCCAACTTTAATGCAAATAACAGGAATTCTTTTTATTTTTATTGGCATGACTTTAACATTAAAAAAATCTAAAGATAAAAAACTGAGCCAAAAAGAAAAGCGAATTGAAAGCGATGCTAGTATATCTCAACAATAATGAAATATATTGTGTATAAAACGATAAACCTTGCATGAATCATGCAGGGTTTATTTGGTTCAATATAATTCATATTTATAATATGTAATTTTAAAAACTGAGGTATGTTTTTTAACATGCTTTTGATTCAACTATTTTTATTTGACTATAAATTTACAAAATTGTATATAAAACCTTATTTTTTGATAATATATAAGTAATAAATTCCTAGAATTGGAGTGATGAGATGCAGCCGTTAGAAAGGGAGATTCATTCTAATATGCTGAAAGTGTGGAGGATTCACGCTTTAATTGGGGCGGCAGTTATACTAACAGTCGTAATTGCGTATTTCTTTTTTATGATTAACTTTAACTGGTGGGGCTGGTTGTTTGGACTATTAGTAACAGGAGCTATTATATTTATTCCACTTGATTATTTTGTGTTTCCAAATTTACGTCAGCGCTATTATAGTTACAGATTAAATGAAGAAGAGATTGAGATTCAAAAGGGAATGTTCGTTGTAAAACGCGTACTTATTCCGATGATCCGTGTGCAGCACGTAACGATTGAGCAAGGGCCGATTATGAGAAAGTATAATTTAGCAGAATTACACATTTCAACAGCCGCAACGTCTCATAGTATTCCAGGTTTAACGAAAGAAGAAGCAGAACAGCTGAAAAGACAAATTGGAGAACTTGCGAAAGTGAGTGATAAGGATGTATAAGAGGCAACATCCGATTACGATATTGTTAGGTATTAGAGTTGCGAGTTTGGTGCCACTTATTATTCTTGTTTTATTTAAACCTGATGAACAAGTGGAACCTTGGTATTTATTTTATCTTTTTCTTCTGGTTGTTTTATTCATCATGGCTATTTTTTCAGCAATTAAATGGTATTTTAAAGTGTACTGGATTGAGAATAATATTTTACATATAAAGCACGGTGTTTTTGTAAAGAAGGAAAGCTATTTAAATAAAGAGCGTGTACAAAATATTAGTACGTCTTCTAACATCATTTATCAAATGCTCGGACTTATGAAGTTAAATATAGAAGTAGCCGGTGGTGGTAATGAACCAGAAGTGATGTTGGCTGGTATTAAAGAAGGCGAGGCAAAACAATTAATTTCTTTATTACATAAGAAAGAAACTACTGTAAAAGAAGAAATAGAAGAGGAAGAAAGCAAGACGGTTTATCAGTTAACAGCGAAAGAGGTTTTAGCTGCAGCGATTACATCTGGTCGGTTCGGACTAGTGTTCTCTGGACTAGTACTTCTTTACACAAAGTTTGATTTTGTTCTTCCTGAAGGATTCACAAGTAAAGTGGAAGCGTATGTGATGGGAAACGGTGTTTATAAACTAATTGTAATTGCATTAATTTTAATGGCAATTTCGTGGATTATTTCCACGGCTGGATATGTGTTGAAATATGCAAACTTTAAAATTGAGCGAAAAGGGGAAGAGATTCGTATCGTTCAAGGATTATTTGAAAAGAAAGAGTTTGTCTTAAAATTGCACCGCATTCAAGCGATTACTGTAAAAGAAGGTATGCTTCGCCAGCCGTTTGGCTATTGTGCTGTTGAAGTGGAAGCAATTCAAAGTATTGGAGCAGCAAGTAACGAAGTAATGTTGCATCCATTTATGAAGAAAAAAGATGTACAGCACCTGATCACATATTTAGAGTTACCATATGAAATCGAAGCGGAGATCGTTCACTTACCAAAAACAGCGTTGCGTCGTTATTTCATTATGGGCTGGTTAATAAGTATCATACTCACAGTTCTAATTGCCAGCGTGAGTATATATTTTAAACAATATATTGCGTTGTTTGTTATTTTACCGTTATTTATCGTGTTTTCGTTACTTGCGTATGCTAGATATAAAAGTGGCGGTTATGAATTAAGAGAAAATCAACTAACGGTTGTATATCGTAATTTTTCGAAATATACAGGAATAATGCGAAGAAGACATGTTCAAGCAGTAGGTTATAATCAATCGTATTTTCAAAGAAAAGATGAATTATGTACAACTCTTGTAGCGGTAGCTGGGCGGGGTTATGAAGTAAAGCATATGAGAAAAAAAGATTCACTTCGTATATATAATTGGTACAAAGAAAAAGGAAACACCGGTGTGTAATGGTGTTTCCTTTTTGTTATTAAATGGATATCTTTAGTCGAATCGTTGATATATTTCAAGATGTGATAGATATATTCGAAAAATCGTTGATATATTTCAAGATGTGATAGATATATTCGAAAAATCGTTAATATAATTTCACGTACTGCTAGTGTTGTATTACTTTTTAATTAAACTAACACATCAAAAGTAGTCACAAAAGAAGGCCGAGAGAAAATACTCTTTTGCTGTTCGGCATGTGGATGCGCTGGAGCTTGTCCTTCTGCTTGCGTGGGACGTTTTTTATGAGCATTTTCGAATGAACGTGATTCTGTCCAGTCTTTAAAGTTTTGCTCTGTTTCCCACATCGTTAAGATGACATATGTATCGTTACTTAATGGGCGTAAAACACGGATCGCTTGGAATCCTGGTTCGTTTTCAATAAGGCCTGCGCGGTTTTTAAAGCGGTTTTCAAATACTGGGCGACCTTCGTCTGTGACAGAAATGTTGTTACAAACGATATAGCCAGATTGTCCTTTAAATTCACCGACAGCATCTAGTACGTCATACTGAAGTGAGCCTTCTACAGATTCTTCTGTATCTTCTTTATAAAACATATTTTTCTCATCATTTTTTGCAGTGAAATGTGATTGTTCTAGAGGTGTTTCGTATGAAATAATCGCCTTCATTTTAATGCCCCCTTAATAGTTTGTTTCTATTATATCAACTCTCTTAAAAAACTTCGAAGATTATATACATAAAGATACTTCTTTTTCAAATAATAAATGTACCATCATTTGGAAAGAAGGACGATGTATGAAGAAAGTAAAGTGGACTTTATTAGGCGGCGTCGCAACGTTTGTAGTAGCAATTGTACTCTATAAACTTATCGTGTTAGCTGGTGGCTATATGATGGATGAAAAGCAGCTCGTTTTCCACTCTTCATCACGTATTGTTGACCAGAAAGGAAAAGAAATTACGAAATTATACGTAGAAAATAGGGAACTCGTACCAGTCGAGCAAATTCCGAAGTATGTGCAGCAAGCGTTTGTTGCGGTGGAAGATTCCCGTTTTTATGAGCATCAAGGAATTGATTATCCGTCTATATTCCGGGCTCTTTATAAAGATACGTTAGCTGGAGAAAAGGTAGAGGGCGGTAGTACCATTACGCAGCAACTCGCTAAAAATGTCTTTTTAACTCGTGAAAAAACATTTACGCGCAAATTGAAGGAAGTCGCAATTTCTCTTCAATTAGAGCAAAAATATACGAAGCAACAAATTCTTGAAATGTATATGAATCATATTTATTTTGGTCATGGGGCTTACGGTATTCAAGCGGCAGCAAAGTTGTATTTTAATAAAAATGTTGAGGATTTAACAGTAGAGGAAGGGGCAATGCTTGCAGGCCTTCCGAAGTCACCAAACGGATATTCACCGTACTACTCTGCAGAGAAGAGTAAGGAACGCCGCGATCTAGTGTTGTCACTTATGCATAAACAAGGCTATTTGACTGCAGAAGAAAGCGTTCGTTATCAAGGGAAGACAATTGCTCTATATAAAAATTTAGATGAGAATGAGCTTGCATATATGCCGTATATTGATATGGTCATAGATGAAGCCGCCCGTTTATACGGATTGTCTCATCAAGAAGTACTTCGCGGAGGATATACGTTTGTCGTACCTATGGATGAAAAAATTCAAAAGGTAGCATATAACCAGTTTCAAGATGCAAGGAATTTTCCTGGGAAAGAAGAAGGGGCGCAAGGTGCGTTTTTATTAATGGATAATCGCACGGGAGGGATTAAAGCGGCGATTGGGGGAAGAAAGTACGTCCCGAGAGGATTTAATCGTGTTTTTGCCAAAAGGCAGCCCGGATCTGTTTTAAAACCACTTATCGTTTATGCACCAGCACTAGAAACGAAAAAGTATAATCCGTATTCTTTATTAACAAATGAAAGAAATTCTTTTGAAGGGTATGAACCTCGAAATTATAATCATGAGTATTCAAAAGAAATGACGATGTATGATGCGATTTTAGAGTCGGCAAACGTACCAGCAGTTTCTTTATTAAATGAGTTAGGGGTAGAAGAAGGAAAGCAGTATTTAGAAAAAGGAAATGTCCATATTGCAGATGCTGGTTTAAGTACAGCGCTTGGCGGATTGAAAAATGGCGTTTCAACATTTGATCTTGTAAAAATGTATCGTTCATTTTTAGCAAATGGAAATATTATCGAGCCACACGTTATTGATAAAGTATTAAATAGACACGGTGCAGTCATTGGGGAATCTCCAAAAGTAGAGACGAAAATCTTCTCGAAGCAGACAGCATGGTATATGACGAAAATGTTAGAAGGGGTTGTGAAGGAAGGAACAGCGAGAGTTGGTGTATATAACGGTGCGTTAGCTGGGAAAACAGGTACAACTTCATTGCCAAATGACGATAAGGGAGCAAGAGATATGTGGTTCGTCGGCTATACACCGAACTTAGTAGGCGCTGTTTGGATTGGTTATGACCGCACGGATAAGGAGCATCAGTTGCAAGGAGAAAGTGCATCTGCGACAAAATTATTTAAGAAAATTTTAACGAAGGCTAATGTAGAACATAAAGAGAAGTTTATGAAGCCTGAAGGTGTGGAAACAATCGGTGCTCCGATTCGGCTGCGAAGAATTGAAGATGTAAAAATGAAACTATCATTTAGTCCTTTCGGTTTATTTAAAGCAAAATTAAGCTGGACGCCACTTCCAGATAACAGAATTATGTACCGAATCTATAGAGTGGAGAATGGAATTCATACGCATGTTAGCACTGTAAACGGTGCTGGAGGATATGAGGAAAAGTTCGTTAACATATTTTCAAAACCGAGCTTTTACGTTGTACCATATAATACACAAACGAATCGCGAAGGAGAAAAGTCAAAAGTAGCTAAACCATAGTTTTTCTCTGTGTTATAATAAGAATGTTGTGAAAATAGTAAGCGTTTTTAAGAATGTTTGTGTCAATTTAATGAACAACGTACATAATATTATGCATTTTGTTTTTACAAGCTGTATAGTAAAAAAAGATAAATATCGAGCGTATTCGAAGCATTGGTAAGGAAGGGAGCAACGGTCTTGGTAAGAACTATAAATGAGACATTTTTAAAAGCATGTAGGGGGGAACGTACCGATTATGTACCAGCATGGTATATGCGTCAAGCAGGTCGTTCACAGCCGGAATATAGAAAGATTAAAGAAAAGTATTCTTTATTTGAAATTACACATAATCCAGAGTTATGTGCTTACGTTACAAAATTGCCGGTTGATCAATATAACGTAGACGCAGCAATTCTTTATAAAGATATTATGTCACCACTACCTGCAATTGGTGTGGACGTAGAAATTAAATCAGGTATTGGCCCAGTTATCGATAATCCAATCCGTTCTTTACAAGACGTAGAAAAACTAGGGGAAATCAATCCAGAAGATGACGTACCATACATACTAGATACAATTCGTTTATTAACGACAGAAATGTTAGACGTACCGTTAATCGGTTTTTCAGGAGCTCCATTTACATTAGCGAGCTATATGATTGAAGGCGGTCCATCTCGTAACTACCATAATACGAAAGCGTTCATGTATGCAGAGCCAAAAGCTTGGTTCGCTTTAATGGATAAACTAGCAGATATGGTTATTACATATTTAAAAGCGCAAATTAACGCAGGAGCAAAAGCAGTTCAAATTTTCGATTCTTGGGTTGGAACAGTAAATGTAGCAGATTATCGCGTATTTATTAAACCAGCAATGGAGCGTATTTTTGCAGAAGTTCGTAAGATGGGTGTACCGATGATTATGCACGGCGTAGGAGCTGCACACTTAGTGAATGAGTGGCACGACTTACCGCTTGATGTAGTCGGCTTAGACTGGCGCTTACCGATTGAAGAAGCACGTGCACGTGGCGTTCATAAGGCGGTACAAGGTAATATGGACCCTTCATTCTTACTTGCACCATGGTCTGTTATTGAAGAACATGTAAAAGGTATTTTAGATCAAGGGATGAAACAGCCGGGTTATATCTTTAACTTAGGTCACGGTGTATTCCCAGAAGTAAATCCGGATACATTAAAACGTTTAACTACATTTATTCATGAATACTCTAAAGGGCAGTTAGCGAAGTAAAGGAGAATTGCTGTATGAAAAAGAAAATTGGTTTGCTTGTAATGGCATACGGAACGCCATATAAAGAAGAAGATATTGAACGTTACTATACACATATTCGCAGAGGAAGAAAGCCAAGTCCTGAAATGCTGGAAGATTTAACAGAGCGTTACCGTGCAATTGGTGGTATTTCTCCTTTAGCTACTATTACATTAGAGCAAGCTAAGAAGTTAGAGAAGCGTTTAAATGAAGTACAAGATGAAGTAGAGTACCATATGTATCTTGGCTTAAAACATATTGAACCGTTTATTGAAGATGCGGTGAAAGATATGCATAACGACGGAATACAAGATGCAATCGCACTTGTTCTTGCACCTCACTATTCTACGTTTAGCGTGAAATCATACGTTGGACGAGCACAAGAAGAAGCTGAGAAACTTGGAAACTTAACAATTCACGGCATTGATAGCTGGTATAAAGAGCCGAAATTCATCCAGTACTGGGTTGATGCAGTGAAAGTTATATATAACGGTATGTCAGATGCAGAGCGTGAAAAAGCAGTATTAATCGTATCTGCACATAGCTTACCAGAGAAAATTATTGCAATGGGCGATCCATATCCAGATCAATTAAATGAAACAGCTGATTACATCGCGCGTGGCGCTGAAGTAGCAAACTATGCGGTAGGCTGGCAAAGTGCAGGAAACACACCAGATCCTTGGATTGGTCCAGATGTACAAGATTTAACGAGAGAACTAAATGAAAAGCACGGTTATACTTCATTCGTATATGCACCAGTTGGATTTGTTGCGGAACATTTAGAAGTTTTATATGACAACGACTTTGAGTGTAAAGTTGTAACGGATGAAATTGGCGCGAAATATTATCGTCCAGAAATGCCAAATGCATCGGACGCATTTATTGATTGCTTAACAGATGTTGTATTAAAGAAAAAAGAATCTGTACTGTAAGAAGAAAGGGGGAGCCTGCTTGAGGAAAAAAGTTGTGATCGTCGGCGGAGGCATCACTGGATTAACAACAATGTATAATTTACAAAAAAATATTCATGAAAAAAACTTGCCGATTGATACATTACTTATAGAAGCATCGGGTAAACTTGGCGGAAAAATTCAAACCGTTCGAAAAGATGGATTTACAATTGAACGCGGACCGGATTCTTTCTTAGCACGAAAAGAAAGTGCAGCTAGATTAGTGAAAGAATTAGGTCTTGGCGATGAACTTGTAAATAATCAAGCCGGTCAATCATTTATCCTCGTAAACAATCGGTTACATAAAATGCCGAGCGGATCAATGATGGGAATTCCAACGCAAATTACGCCGTTTCTATTTTCCGGGCTGTTCTCCCCAATTGGTAAATTAAGAGCTGGTTTTGATCTATTAATGCCGAGGTCAAAGCCAGTATCTGACCAATCACTCGGACAATTTTTCAGACATCGCCTCGGAAACGAAGTGGTTGAAAACTTAATAGAACCGTTACTATCAGGTATTTATGCAGGGGATATTGATGAAATGAGCTTAATGTCAACATTCCCGCAAATGTATCAAATTGAGCAGAAACATCGCAGTATTTCACTCGGTATGCGTACGCTCGCTCCGAAAGAAGAGAAAGCTGAACCGAAAAAAGGAATCTTCCAAACAGTGAAAACAGGTTTAGAATCTATCGTAAAATCTCTCGAAGCAAAGATGCATGAAGGTACGATAATAAAGGGAACTCGCATTGAAAAAGTTGCAAAACAGGGTGATGGTTATACGATTACTCTTAGTAACGGAAAAGAAATAGAAGCGGACGCCATCGTAGTGGCAACTTCGCATAAAGTATTGCCGTCCATGTTTGCTCAGTACAAGCAGTTTCGTTTCTTCCGTAATATTCCATCCACATCCGTTGCGAATGTCGCACTTGCTTTCCAAAAGTCCGCAATCCAGCGCGATATTAATGGTACAGGATTTGTCGTATCACGAAATAGCGATTACACCATTACAGCATGTACGTGGACGCATAAAAAATGGCCACATACAACGCCAGAAGGAAAAACACTCCTTCGCTGTTACGTTGGACGTGCTGGTGATGAAGCGGTTGTAGAACAAACTGAAGAAGAACTCGTTCAGCTCGTACTAGAAGATTTACGAAAGACGATGGATATTACAGAGGATCCAGAGTTTACAATCGTAAGTCGCTGGAAAGAAGCGATGCCTCAATATACAGTAGGTCATAACGAGCGAATGAAAAAGCTCACAACATTTATGGAGAAAGAGTTACCTGGTATATATTTGGCAGGTAGCTCCTATGCTGGTGCTGGACTTCCAGATTGTATTAATCAAGGTGAGGAAGCTGCAAAGCGTGTATTATCTCATTTGGAGAAAGTAATAGATGCTGAATTAATCGCACAATAAACTATAAGAAACGCCTTCAATCATATTGAAGGCGTTTCGTTTATTATATAAAATATTTATTCGCCAATAAACATATATAAGTTATTTGGCTTTATAACGGCATCTCCTGCATAAATAATCCACTCTGTTAAGTTATCAAAATCTAAATGATAACTATTTCCTTCACTCATATCTTTTATAAAATATGGTTCATTAATGAGTATTCCTTGAATGAAATCTTCCGTAATGTTTTGCATTTCAAACCACATATGTTCACTTTTTCCTTCTTCGTAGGAGACACCAAACTTAGCAAGGAAACGAAAATCTTCATTTGATTGTTCAATATGAAAAATGTTGCTGAAATACCCGAAAGTATTTTTCGCATTGTAAGCCATACGAGCCGTTTCACTATTTGTTTTATAGAACATGAGCCCTGTAGCTTCCTCGTGTTCTTTGAAAAAACTTTCAATATATTCTTCTGAAGTATTAAATTTGAATAAGAGAACGGATGGAGATTGATGGTATTCATCTCGGGCATCCATTCCGCCTAAGAATGTATTTTGTGCATCTATTGGTTGTAGTTTCACTTCTTCATCCTCGATTGAAGATAATTGGTCCATACTCGTTTTATGCCCTATATAAGATAATCCTTTTTCCCACGGAACAGCGACTGTATGTATAGAACCTTGCTGACTATGCGCGATAACGATAGGCTCATTCATAGGGACTTGTCCATTCTCAACGGCATTATTAGCAAATGTTTGAAAGAGATCGCCAATGCCGTAGTAGGAAGAAATGCGATTTGGAATAATTAACTCTATTTCAGTTACGCCTGCTCTTAAAAGACCATGTGTATGAAACCAATATTGCGTAGGCTCATCATCTTTATCGTCTTCATAAACAGAATGAATAACGTACAAGTCAGGAATGTCAGGTAATAATTCATTTTCAACGTGATATTCAATATAGCTTCTAGATATCACTTTCATTGCTGCACTTGAATCTATTACAAATAACAAATCTGGGGCGAGATTCCATAAAAACTGTAACTGCTGGAAAAAGCAGTCCAGTACATCGCCTACAAATAGCGTACGAGTGAAAATTTCAGTGCCGAAAGCCACATCTTCAAAATTACGATCTACAATTGTAGAATCTTGTCTATTATACATTTTATATTCTTCTGGGTCGTTCGCCTCATCAATATGCAGTTCATACGGTATGACTGTTTCACCCATATGTAATTCAACAATAAGGCTTGTCTCATCACTATAAACAATTTTTAACTCATCAACTTTAGTAGCGATAATTTCTAGTCGGTGTTTTAACTGCTCAATTGTAATTCTAGTTGGTATAACAGCAATCATATCTGAAAAATGACGTTCTAATGTTCCATTCATAGCTGCGCGGTATGTTTCTGTTTGCACTTCCATCCAATCACTCCTATTCAAATGAATCCATTTTACATGCCAATCAAATATCGATATTTTCTGTTTTCTCTCTCTAACATTATAGAGTGCATTTGTAGAAGGTGTAAAATTATTATTTTGTATTATAGTTTGAAAGCTTGTAAATTAAATAAATCTTTTGTAAAATTTGTCGAAAAATAGTTCTATATAACGAATCATTTGTTATGATAGAAATGCTGAGAAAATATGAAATAGGGAGAGGAAAATGGCTGTGAAGAAATTGTTAAGCGTCTTTTTATCATTCTTGCTATTGCTTTCATTTACTGGAACTTTAGCGCAAGCAGAAGAAACTGCTTCTATGTCAGTAGAAAAAGCAATTCAAGTATTTAAGCAGCAAGGGAAAACGAAGGGGATTGTGGAAGGATATATTGTTGGATATACGCAAAGTTCTTCTAAATATACGAAGGATCCAGCTAAGTTTGATGATACAAACGTAGCAATTGCAGATTCGCCAAACGAAACGAATCCAGACAAAATCATGCCCGTTCAGTTGCCAAAAGGTGATGTGAGAACGGCAGTGAATGTAAAAGATCACCCTGAAAATATCGGGAAGAAAGTTAGTTTGACTGGGACTCTTGAATTATATTTTAGTAACCCAGGTCTAAAATCAGTAACAGCTTATAAGTTTCAAGGTGAAGGACAAAATCGTGTTAGCGATGTAGTAGCTTCGCCGAACGGCGGAGAAGTTGCTAAAGGAACAGCGGTAACATTAACGACGAATACAGAAGGCGCAACAATCTACTATACGTTAGATGGCTCTAATCCTACTAATAAAAGCGTTCGTTATAATGGACAAATTATAGTGAATGAAAATAGTGTAGTGAAAGCAATCGCAGAAAAAGAAGGACTTACTTCTTCAGCAATTTCGACATTTTCATTTATTATCGTAAATAATGAACAGGTTCGTATTCATGACATTCAAGGAAAATCACATATGTCTCCTTACAACGGGAAGAAAGTAAACAATGTGGAAGGCGTTGTCACAGCGCTTGATAAAAACGGCTTTTATATAGAAGATAATCAGCCAGATAATGATCCAGCTACTTCAGAAGGTATGTACGTATATAAAAAAGATGCGAATGTAGCAGTAGGAGATCTTATTCAAGTTGATGGGGTAGTAGAAGAATATGTAGGAGCAGGATATGCAGAGCGATTTGAAACAGACTTAACGACGACAGAAATTAAGGCGAGTCGCGTTGCTGTAATCGCAAAAGATCAATCTTTGCCGGCACCGATTGTACTTGGAGAAAACGGTGTGAAAATCCCGGACCAGATTATTGATAATGATGCATTTGGTTTATTTGATCCAAATGAAGATGCAATCGACTTCTATGAAAGTATAGAAGGTATGCGTGTTACGATGCCAACACCAAAAATTATTACACCTCAGAAAAACGGGAATTTATATGTAACAGTAAAAAATGGTGGAGATAAAATAGTAACACAATATGGGACACCTCTATTAGATGAAAATCAATTAAACTCAGAGCGTCTTTCTGTAAAAGTACCTCGCGATTATGTAGCAAAAGTAGGAGATACTTTCACTGGAGATATAACAGGGGTAGTAGGATATGATTACGGTTCTTTCCGTATTTCGCCAATAACAGAACTGCCAGCTGTAGTGGATGGTGGATTTAAGCAAGTAGGCGCAAATATTCAGCCACGTCTTGATAAGTTAACGGTTGCTACATATAACATTGAAAACTTCTCAGCGAATAAAAAAGAAACAACAGATGAAAAGGTAAAAGCGTTAGCGTATTCTATTAAATACAACTTAAAAATGCCAGATATTATCGGTGTAGAGGAAATGCAAGATAATAACGGATCAATTAATGACGGTACAACAGATGCGTCATTAAGCGCAAAACGTATCATTGATGCAGTTCTAGAAATTCGTGGACCGAAGTATGAGTATGTAGAAATCGCTCCAAACAATAATCAAGACGGAGGAGCACCAGGAGCGAATATTCGCGTCGGCTTCTTCTATAATCCATCACGCGTGAAATTAGCGACGGTACCAAAGTTACTTGATAAAAATGTTGTTCGTATTGGAGACGAAAATCTATTGTTTGAAAGTACACGTAAACCGCTAGCGGCAGAATTTACGTTCCAAGGACAAAACATTGTTGTCGTTGCAAATCACTTAAACTCAAAACTAGGAGATGCAACGCCATTTGGAAAAGTGCAGCCGCTCGTATTAAAGAGTGAAGACAAACGAATTCAGTTAGCACAAGAAGTAAATCATTTCGTGCAAGGAATCCAGAAAAAGAATACGAATGCACCAGTTGTTGTGTTAGGTGATATGAACGATTTCGAATTCTCTAAACCACTAAAAACACTAGAGGGAACAATCTTAAAAGATATGTTAAACACAGTGCCGAAAGAGAACCGCTACACGTACATTCATGAAGGAAATGCACAAGTGTTAGATCATATTTTAGTAACAAACAATATCGCACCACACACAATTGTAGACCCAGTACACTTAAACTCAAACATTATGAAAGAACACGGACGTGTAAGTGACCACGACCCAGTACTTGCTCAAATTGATTTGAAGAAGGCTTCTTAAAGTGGGGAACGCTTAGGTGACTAAGCGTTCTTTTTTTGCATCGTTATAGAATAGTATAAAGAGATTATTCCTTTTTTTGTAATCTAATGATAAAATTGATTGAATATTTAGTTTTTAATAAGGGGGACAACAATGCAGTTACAAATAAATGGAAAGGTAATGAATCAGTTTGCAATTTTTTTTAGTACGATCATCATGCTTCAGTTTGTAGCTGATATAACAGGACTTACAAGCAATCTAGATATTACGTATAACTTAATACATACAGCAGCTTCTTATATAACATTTAGTTTGGCGGTTATTTTCACTTTAATAGGTGCAAGAAGAGAATTAAGTAAATATGCAATTATTTTATTATGTTCAGTGGTAGGTATTAAAGCAATTTATTTTGCGGTGTTCGTTATCTTATGGGGATTGGCAGGTACACCGTAAAGGGGAGGATGATTATATGTAATGATAATAAGAGCGTAATTCTCTATGTTAACTTAGGGAATTACGCTCTTATTCGTTCAATGATTTAGTCTGAAATTACTTGAAACGCCTTTCTACACCGCTCTCTTTTTTGCAACCTTCTTCTATATTTTTTTCTATCACGTTTTACTCCTTGTATATACATGATTAAGCTAACGAGGAGGAAGAAAGTGCATTGCATCGTTAAAATATACGGAGACATGCCATGCAACGGTTGTTTTGGGTCATATAAATGAAAAGGCGCTCCGCCTATTGTAGGGAATATCGTATTTAGCAGGACGTATGGAATGGAGGCAACTGCAAATGGGAAAAGAATCGCCATATAGTCCTTTTGTGACCACGCAGATGCTGCAAGTCCTAAAAGGGCCATTAAACCTGCAAATAAAAAATTAATTCCGATATATACAGCAATGTAAGTGAGGGGAGATTCGTAATATAAGTTTGCAAACATCCCATTATCATTTATAATGCCTGAACCAGCAGTCGGTTCTCCGTCTGGAATGGTTAATTTGCAAAATAATAACGATAAGATGAATGGAAATGTATAAAGAAATCCGCCACAAAAGAATGTAACGATATATTTCGTTACTGAATAAGGGAACAAAGAAATCCCTTTACTTACAAACGGTTTAAAACCATCTGATTTATCCGAATTGTAACTTGTACTAAAGGGGAAACTAGCAATAACGGGCATTAATAATAAATAAACATCCATTTCATTGTCGCGAAATCCAATCCATTTAACAGCTGTTGTTACAAAGGCATCCGTTCCATCCCCAATGTAACGAATTACATAATAATAATGGTAAATAAAAATAAGAGCTAGTCCACTAAACATAATAATTAAAGAAACACGATTACAAAAAGCTTGCTTTATATTTAAACGAAGCGCACGCATCATGACTGAAAAAGCCTCCACTATTTTGATAAACTTGTCTATTTTCTATATTACTATTAATTGTAAAGATTTTCTTGTTTTTTTATTTGATTATTTGAAAAAGAGGAATTTTGTTGTTGTGAAGTAAGGTTTAGCTGAAAGGGATTTTTCTAAAATATGGTTGACAATTAAGTATTACATTTGTAATCTTAATTATAGATTACAAATGTAATACTTAGGAGTGAAACATACGATGACAAATCAATTACCTAAAATATCTGAAGCGGAATTAGAAATTATGAAAGTACTTTGGTCGAGTTCTCCGCAAACAGCGAATGAAATTATAGAAGAACTGGAAGATGCAATGGACTGGAAACCGAAAACAATCCGCACATTAATTAATCGATTAGTACAAAAAGAAGCCGTTTCTTATCATCAAGATAAAGGGCGAATGTATGCTTATTATCCGTTAGTATCACAAGATAATTATTTGCAAGTGGAAACGAAATCTTTACTAAAGCGTTTTTGCGGTGCAGCGTTTAAACCGTTACTTGTTAATTTTTTAAAAGAGGAAAAATTGTCTTCAGAAGATATTAATGAACTGAAACGCATTTTAGATGAGAAGACAGAGGAGAATAAGAGGAAGGATCGATAAAAATGATAAACACGCTTATAAATGTATACCTTCCTCATTTTTTTGATTGGCTTATAGAAACGTCACTTATGGCCAGCATATTAGTTGGATTTATTTTATGTATAAAAGTTCTATTTAGAAATAAATTACCCCCCCGATGGCAATATATGCTGTGGATTGTATTAATGATTAGACTCCTTTTACCATGGTCGCCAGATAGCTCGTATAGCATTTATTCATTACTTTCTTATAGTTCTAGCGTATCAGAAGTTATTCCAAAAAATATGCCGTCTACTGAGAGTAGAGTGAACATAGAAAGCGATCGTACAGTGGAATTGGAATCAAATCCTAAAATGGTGACAAAAACTAGCGAACCGGAAGTAGAAGTCAGTTCGGAAAAACAGACTACATTTTCTTTATACAAACTTGCTTTATATGTGTGGCTAGCTGGGGTAATTGTATTAGCAGCCATCACGTTTATTACAAATAGACGTTTATATTCTTACATAAAGAAACAACCGGATATTATGGATGAACAGATCGTTACAGTGTTTAATCGCTGTAAGCAGTCTATGAAAATGAAGAAGGCAGTTTCATTACGTCTAGCAGGAAAGATTGCGAGTCCAACTGTGTTTAGTTTCTTCCGCCCAAAAGTATTGCTATCAAAAAAACATTTGAAAGTATTAGATGAGCAACAATTACAATATGTTTTTTATCATGAGTTAGCTCATATTAAAAGAAATGATGTAGCTGTAAATTGGATTATGTATAGCTTAATCCTATTAAATTGGTTCAATCCAATTCTTTGGTACGCCTATTTTTGTATGCGAGAAGATCAAGAATTGGCATGTGATGCATATGCGCTTACTTTCATAGATAAAGAGGAGCAAATTGCATACGGACATACAATTATTACCCTTCTAGAACACTATTCCTATCAAGTACCAAGCCTAGCAAATTTAAGTAGAAATAAACGAACACTAAAAAGGAGAATCGTTATGATTAAAAAATTCCAAAAGAAATCGTATCGTCTTTCTTTACTCGGAGTGATTGCTATAGCAGCTATAGCGGGCGGATTTTTATTAAATGCAAGGATAACTGAGGGAGATGAAAGACAGAAAGAAAAAGTTGTAGAAAAAAAGCAATCTAAAGCGGCATTTGAAAAAGCGATAGAAACAGTATTAGGTACACCGGAGAATGCAAGTAGAGAATGGGGGATGTCAATAACGTCATATAAAAAGAATACAGATTTTTTGTATTTGGCAGAAAAGAATTTTACAAAAGAAGAATTTGAGCAGTATGTTCGATTATTTAAGGAAGCGCAAGAAATTCATAAAAAAGCAATGGTTAAGAAAAATGTGCCTGAGAATTATGATGGAGATACAAAGGAATATAAACCTGAACGCTTGAAGAAAGCTGATCAAGAAAGACTAGCTACTATTGAGAAGACATTAAAACCGCTTGGAGATAAGCTGGAGAAGTCTTTAACATATACTATAGAAGAAGCGAAAGAACATGTACCGTATCAAATTAAGCAGCCGACTTATATACCTGAAGGTTATGAATTAAAGAGAGAATGGGCTGACTCATATTTTGGAAGAGATGTAGAATTAGTTATTAAATCAGAATATACAAAAGGAAAATATGGTTTTACAATTTACCAGTCAAGGATGTATATGGATGGTAATGTTAATGGTGGTAAGGATCCGCTACACTATATGATGCCTGGAGTAGAGAATCTAGAAAGTTATAGTTTAGATGGGAAAGGAATGGTATATAATAAATCTTCTCATGGAGAGGGGAAGTTAAGAGGCCTTAAAATGTTTGTACCAGCACAAGGTAAGAATAGTGAGTATCAAATTGTCATAGTGAATGATATTTTTACAAGAGATACAAAGATATACGAAGAGATAATCGATGATGAGCTAACTAAGAAAGAAATGGAGAAAATATTACTTTCTATGTCAAAATAAAAGGCAGTGTTCTTAAACTTTTAGTTTTAAGAACACTGTCTATTTTATTAAATTTCTAGTGGGATCTAGCCAGCAATTATTATGAATATATTCTAGCTTTCCATACAAGTATACTTTTTGATACACTATGGACAGTATGATATAACTTGACTGAAATCTTTTATACTGGAAATAATAAAAAGAGAACTTGTATAGAATGTAAGCGTGTGGTAATATCAAAGATGTACTGATTGACTATATTATCCAATTGGTCATTTTTGGAGGTGACAATGTGGCGATAGATCGAAAACGTTCTATTATTGAAGCTGCAACAAAGTCTTTTTCAGCGTTCGGTTATAAAGCAACAACGATGGATCAAGTAGCGAAGTTAGCGAATGTAGGAAAAGGAACGATTTATACTTTTTTCAAAAATAAAGAAGAGCTATTTGGTGAAATTATTTCTAATTTAATTACAGAAATGAAGCAAGTTGCAGAAAGTGCAATTCGTTCAGATGTTTCATTTTTTGAAAATGTACATAGAGCATTATATAGCATCTTGGAATTTAGAAAAGAACATCAGCTCATGATTAAATTAATTCAAGAAGAGCGCGATATGGGAACGAAAGAAGTACAAGAAGTGATGCAACAAGTTGATGTGGAAATCGTTTCTGTTATTCAATCGTATTTAAAAATTGCGATTGAAAAAGGTGAAATTAGCAAATGTGATCCAGAAATTACAGCATTTATTATGCTTCGTCTATATGTATCGCTTATTTTTGATTGGGAAAAAAATCACGAACCGCTAGAAAAAGAAAAAATTGCAGAGTTATTTGAACTTTATTTACTAAAAGGATTGTCAAACTAAGATAATCCTTTTAATTTTATAAAAAAACGACCAAATGAACAATGCGGTCATATATTTAAGTTAAGGGGGGATATAGAAAAATTATAATCATAATAAGAAAAAGTTGCATAGTAATAAATTCAGGGATAAGGCATATGTATGAACAAGTATAGCCTTTTTGTTTGGGTAAAAATGACTATATGAACATTTTGGTCATTTTATAAAAGGGGGAGAAATTATGAAAGGGAATCAGTTACTTCGGAAAGAGTTCACGGAAATTATAAAAAGTAAAAAAATATTAATTCCAATTATTGCGGTCTTATTCGTACCAATTTTATATGCAGGGATGTTTTTGTGGGCTTTTTGGGATCCGTATAAACAGTTAGATGACTTACCAGTTGCAGTAGTCAATTTAGATAAAGGCGCAGTATTTGATGGGAAACCAATTGAGGTCGGAAAAGGGCTCGTTGATAATTTAAAAGATAATAAAAGTTTTAAATGGGAGTTCGTAAGTGAAAAAGAAGCGAAGAAAGGAATGGAAGGTAGAAAGTATTACATGTTAGTGCGCATTCCAGATGACTTCTCAAGTAACGCTACAACGTTACTAAAAGACGATCCGAAGCCATTAAACTTAGAATATATTCCAAACGAAAGTTTGAACTTCTTATCTTCACAAATTGGCGGAACAGCCATTGAAAAAATTAAAGGTGAAGTAGCAAGCACGTTAACGAAAACATATGCAGAGAAAATGTTTGATTCCATTCAAGACGTCTCAAAAGGATTAGCAGATGGGGCGGAAGGAGCAAATAAACTACACGACGGATCAAGTGAGCTGCATGATGGTTCAAGTAAAGTGACGGATGGCCTTCATACACTGCAAGGGAAATCTGGGGAGATGAAGGATGGCGTTGGGAAACTATTTGATGGATCTGGGAAAGTGACAGCAGGTTTAAATACGTTAAATAGTAAAACAGGTGAGATGCAAATAGGTATCGGAAAATTAGTAGATGGATCAGGAAAAGTAACAGATGGTTTACATGTATTAAATAGCAATGCAGGTATCGGAAAATTAGTAGATGGATCAGGAAAAGTAACAGATGGTTTACATGCACTAAATAGCAATACAGGTATCGGGAAATTAGTAGATGGATCAGGAAAAGTAACAGATGGTTTACATGCACTAAATGGCAATGCGGGTATCGGGAAATTAGTAGACGGCTCAGGAAAAGTAACGAACGGTTTAAATACGTTAAATAGTAAAACAAGTGAGATGCAAACAGGTATCGGAAAATTAGTAGATGGGTCAGGAAAAGTAACAGACGGTTTAAATACGTTAAATAACAAAACGGGTGAAATGCAAAAAGGTATTGGCGAATTGCGTAATGGATCTGAGAAAGTGACCGGTGGTTTGAACAAATTAGTAAGTAAATCCGGTGAATTAAAAACAGGAACAACTGATTTATCAAATGGTATGGAACAACTGGTTGGGGGACAAAACCAATTAGAGGTAGCTTCTCAAAAAATTGAAAAGGGTTTGCAAGATTTAAATAGTAAAGTGAAAAATTCTGCTGCAGGTTTAGAGGAAATACAGTCGAAAGGCCCTTCTATATTGAATACAGTAAATGAGAAAATAGATGGAGCTGGGGCGAATGTAAATCAGTTAAATGAACTTACGCAATCAACAGCAGGAGATGCCAAAAATGCAGCACAAGAGGTAGCGAATTTACAAAAGCAAATTGAAAGTTTACCGAAAGAATATCAAGAGCAGTTACAACCATTCATAACAAGTGCTGTAAAAAGTACAGCGACAGTTCAGCAAAAATCTACCGGAGTAGCAGGTGGAACAAATAAATTAAATGAAGAAGTAAAACAATTAAAAGGCGAAATAAATCAAAAAACAAGTGATGCACAAAACAAACTACCGAATACAGCGAAATTGGACTCTTTAACAGAGGGTATTGAGAAATTAGCCAGTGCACAAAAAGGATTTGTTGAAAATTTCCAAGGGTTTGGTAAGAATTTAAATGTAGCAAAAGAAGGCGCAAATAAATTTAAAAATGAATCCGGTCAATTAATTGATGCGATAAATCAATTAGCAGATGGCTCTGGTCAAGTAACAGGTGGTTTAGGTGCATTATCTGTAGGAGCAAATCAAATGGCAGGTGGTGTACATCAATTAGCAGATGGCTCAAGTCAAGTAACAGACGGTTTAGGAACATTGTCTGCAGGAGCAAACCAAATGGCAGGTGGAGTAAATCAATTAGCAGATGGCTCAAGCCAAGTAACAGGCGGTTTAGGAACATTATCTGTAGGAGTAACGAAATTAGCGGATGGCTCAAGCCAAGTAACAGGCGGTTTAGGAACATTATCTGTAGGGGTGTCCAAATTAGCAGATGGCTCCGGTCAAGTAACAGGCGGTTTAGGAACATTATCAGCAGGGGTATCCAAATTAGCAGATGGTTCAAGCCAAGTAACAGGTGGTTTAGGAACATTATCTGTAGGAGCAAATCAAATGGCAGGTGGAGTAAATCAATTAGCAGACGGCTCCGGTCAAGTAACAACAGGCTTAGGTACATTATCAACTGGCTCAACCCAGCTAATCGACGGTGTAAATAAACTAGCAGACGGATCAGGAAAAGTAACGGATGGTCTCGTAAAAGTAAACGATGGTTCAGGTGAACTTGCTGAGAAACTTGGCGAAGGAGCAGAAAAAACTGGTGAAGTAAAAGGGACGGATAAAACGTATGATATGTTTGCAAGTCCTGTAAAAGTGAAGACGGAAAAAATAGCGGAAGTTCCAAACTATGGAACTGGATTTACACCATATTTTTTATCACTTGGTTTATTCGTTGGGGCATTACTACTATCTATCGTATACCCATTACGCGATACAGTCGGTGTTCCAAAATCAGGGTTTAGCTGGTTTATTAGTAAGTTCGGTGTTTTACTATCCGTCGGTATTATTCAAGCGATAGTAGCAGATGTTATATTACTGTTCGGATTAGGTGTAGAAGTACAAAGTATTCCGTACTTCATACTCTTTAGCATCGTTACAAGTTTAGCGTTTATTGCATTAATTCAATGTTTAGTAACAGCATTCGGTGATGCGGGCCGTTTTATCGCCATCATCACATTAATTATGCAGCTTACAACAAGTGCTGGAACATTCCCGTTAGAGTTGATTCCGAAGTTTTTACAACCATTCAATGCTTGGTTACCGATGACATACTCTGTATCAGGATTGAAAGCAGTCGTATCGAGTGGAGACTTTGACTTCATGTGGCAAAACATAGGGATGCTCATGATCTTTATCGTTGTATTATCACTTGGAACAATCGCTTCCTTAACTTTGATGCACAAACGACAATTTAAAAATGTTGCTGAAAACCAATCGGTTGAAGCGTAGATAAAAGCACCTTTTTGGTGCTTTTTTTATTAGTTTTGTTTTATCCCGCTTTAATGATGGGCAGTAAGACCCCACCTCAAAATTCAGCGAAAGCAAAGAAGTTAGGTGGGGATCAACTGCCCATTAAAGCCCCATTGGTGAGGGCTAATAATCAGTGGGGGATGAAGAAACCCCCACTGATTAAAGTTTCACTTCATTGGTTGAGAAAGTTCATTTGTTTTTCTGTTTTTACGGAACAAGTATATAACGATACTTATAAGAATAATTGTAGCTACAATCCAAATAAATGGACCATATTTTTCAGCAAAAGTATATAGTTTCATATTACTAGCAATTTCCTCTTTTGTTTTTCCTATTAGAATTTCAGAACCACTATACCCTTCAAGGGTATCCCCCTTTTTTATGCCAAAAATAAGAGTGTCTGATTTGTTTTCTATTCCCGTATATCGGTATCCTTTACTTTTAATTGTTAATTGAGTATCATTCTTTTTTAGTGAGTAATCTTCGATGGAAATATCTTTTCCTGACAGTGTAATTGGTTCCATCGAAAAACGAATTTCTTTTAATGCAGGAAGAACCTCATTATTTAGTAAGAGCTGCTTTGCAATATGTTGCTCTGTATCAATGTTTATCCAATTTGCTTTTCGTCGTTTATACGTATTAATTTCAAGGAGTGCGAATTCTTTATTTTGAAGTTTTTCCTCTGTAATAGGTTGCGCAGTAGTTAATGCTCCTTTTAATAAAATCACACCGTCTTTTGCAGATTGAAATGAAGAGACTTCTTTCGTTTCTTTTAATGTATTGATAGCACTTCTATAATCTTCTTTTCCTAAAAGAACAGCTCCTGTATGTACGGTTAAAATAAGATATAGAATGCTTAATACTATAATAGCTTTTTTCACTATGTACCCTCCAAAGTATGTATAAGTTAATTGTAACATAATTTACCATTTTTAATTTGTTAATTTGAATAATGGGTTGCAAATGTAAAAGTGGTAAGTCAGTTTGAAGAAAGTGTGGGTGAGAGGAGTAAAAATGAAAAGGAATTCCATAATAGGAAACCAGAAGATACAAAGAAAATAGATAGTAGAATATATACGTCTGTCGTAGTAGCTTCATTATCGAATAAGGGAGGAAGCAGTGTTGAAGCACCTATGGTGAAAAATAGCAAAAAAGATAATGGATAAGAAAAATTTATCAATTTTAGAGTGAAATATCATTTATAATCATCCTTCTCCTTAATTTCACCATATCGCATGTGCAGTTTAAACGAAAGAAAAGGATTTACAACAATTTACAGAGAAAACTAGAATAGAGGAGTTGATATGATGAAAGGAAATCTTACTTATTATTTTATCTTAAATCCGCTAATCATCTTTCTTGTTTACGCCCTTTCACCTATCTTGTTTCATAAAGAAAAATATATAAATATGAAAGATGCACTAGGAATACTTTTAGTTTACTATGTGCTAATTAGCGGGTATTACTTTATGGATGTTATAAGTAAAAGAATGAAGAAGAATAGTGAGGACAAATAATAAAGTTTTATGGCGTGAAAATCGATGGAGGACAACAAAATGACTGAAAGTGAAATGAAATTCCGCGATACGACCATTCGTAACTTTTTCGATAAAGAGGATCGTTTAAAATCGATTCCAGGTCAAAAGAAGAAAAAACTAGTATTGTTAGAGCATTTAGTTAGCAAGTTAAATGCTGAAAATCAATATACAGAAAAAGAAATTAATACATTCATAAAACAATATCATGATGATTTTTGTACAATTAGACGTGAATTTATTGTACATAGGTTTATGGATAGAGAGGATAATATGTACCGTATAAACGGGAGAGAAGTTTGGACGAAGTGGGAGGAGTTAAAATAATGAATCAGCGAGGGGATCCCCGCTGATTATAAGCCTGTGCTAGTCTTGCTGTTTCTTTGTAGTAAGTCTATGAACGCTTCAACATTCGAACTTGTAATGTATCCAAGTGTTATATATTCATCTTCATAGTAAAATATTATTTTTTTGTCAAAGATTCTTCTCTTCGTTTCTACGGATAATATTTTTTCATAATCAAATTCGGCAATGAATGTGTTTTTATATTGGCTAAAAAAGAGAAGTCTTCTATTAGTAGCAAGTAACATGCCACGATATGGGACTTTATGCGTAATCATATAGCCAGTAAGTGAACATTTTAAAGTAGATAAAATCTTTTCTTCTTTATGTAATAGTTGTTTTGCAGCTGTTAATATTGGATTCATTGCATACATTCCTTTTATTTTGATGTATGAATATTGTATCAAGAGTAAAAAGATTCTCAATATGTAATATTGCATATTGGGCGTTTTATAGTTTTAATATTATTTTTAAAAAGAAAAAGTACGAGGTGATTCAATGATACGGTTAGTAAAAGAGACTGATGCAGAAGCAATTATGAATATTAGAAAAGAAATTATATTATCGGAAACTACTACAAAATTTTTCATAGTATCCCCAAAGAAGTTACCGAATGATAGTAATGCAGAAAGAGAAAAGATACGGAAAAGTAATGAGAAAGGTAATCTTTATATCGTGTATGAAGTAGATAGGAAGGTAGTTGGATTTTTAATTTTCAACCGATATGAACTAGAACGGTTACAACACGTAGGCACAATGGGAATGGGGATTAAAGAGGCGTATTGTAATCAAGGCATCGGCACGAAATTAATTGAATTTCTTATTAGTTGGGCGAAAGGGCAGAAAGGTTTAGAGAAAATTTGCTTAGGTGTAGTTTCTGTTAATGATCGGGCAATTAAAGTGTACAAACGTATGGGTTTTGTAGAAGAAGGGAGACAACGAAAGCAAATAAAGTATGAAGATGGATCATATGGAGATGACGTATTGATGGGGTTTTATATTGAATAAAGGATATATGGTATTAAGAAAAGGAATGTACATAACGTAAATTTCTAAAAGTAGTATATTGCCCCTGCATTAACAGACTTTTTCCTATGTATAATATTAATATAGTAAAATCATAACAACCGATATTGCAGTTTCCAATAATATACTATATAATCAATTTAAGAAAACGTTTTCATGCAAAGGGGGAGAATTTCGTGTCGACTATAGAGGACGTGGCGAAATTAGCGGGGTTATCAAGGACAACGGTTTCTAGGGTGATTAATAATCATCCATATGTTTCAGATGAGAAGAAAAAAAGGGTTCAATTAGCAATGAAGCATTTAGGCTTCGTTCCTAATTCTGCGGCGAGAAGGCTTCGTAAACAAAAAACGGAAACAATTGCGGTGCTAGTTCCAAGGATTACAAATCCTTTCTTCAGTAGATTTATTGAAGCAATCGAGATTGCTGCTTCTGAACATAAATATAAACTGATTATTTGTCAAACAAGATATTTACCGGAAAAAGAGATGGAGTATTTACAATTATTATCTACGAAACAAGTAGATGGGATTATTCTATGTTCACTAGAAAATCCGTGGGAAGATGTAGAGCCATACTTACAGCACGGTCCAATCGTGTTGTGTAATGAATATATTGAGGAAGCAAATATTCCAACAGTGAAGTTTGATCATGCGCAAGGAGCATACATAGCTGCGAAGCATGTGTTAGATCAAGGATATCGTAATCTTATTTTTTGCCGTGGTAACGAAACCAAATTAGTTAGCCAGCAGCGAAAAATGGGCTTTTTACGTGCAATAACTGAGAAGAGCCGCCAAGTAGAAGCGATTGACTTTCTTGAAAACGCTTTCTCTTGGGAAGATGGAAAACGAATATTCCATGAAGTATTAAAGGACAAAAAAAATCCTACCGCGATTTTGGCAGGAGGCGATGAGGTAGCAGCTGGAATTATCTCAGAGGCGAAGCACCATAACTGGAGCATTCCAGAGGATCTCGCTGTTATCGGTTTTGATAATCAAATATTATCGCAGATTACAGAACCAGGTATTACGACAATTGAACAGCCAATTGATGAAATGGCCCGAAAAGTTGTCGATCTGATGATGGATAAAATCCATACGAAAAATTATCGAAAAAAAGAATTGTATGAGTTTGAACTGGAGCTCTTGGTGAAAGGTTCAACGATGAAGGATAAGATGTTATTAGCCTAGTAGACTATGTCTGCTAGGTTTTTTTATGTTCACAAACTACTATTCTTCGTGAACGCAATCGTCACATTTGTTATGGTATGCTTCGTGTTGCTCATCAATTTCTTTCCCACAGTGCGCACAAGTTTTCGTCGGTAAATTTCTGAAAAACTCCATTGGTTGATCGATCATGTCAATCCCTCCATTTCCATTTCTTACTATCATTGTATTAGTACAAAAAATAAAAGTCAACAACTGTTTTATAACAAAATTGAAAATTAATGAAAAAGTTTAGGAAATGGATTATAGTTAACAATGTAGGATGTAAGTAAAAAACTTTCTCAAGTACGGAGAAAAACTGCATTCCTACTCGGTTTTAGAAAGGATGGATACATATGAAAATGACTGTTGTCGGCTTTTGGGGCGGCTTTCCAGAAGCGGGAGAAGCAACGTCGGGGTATTTGTTTGAACACGATGGTTTTCGTTTACTTGTAGACTGTGGTAGTGGTGTACTAGCACAGATTCAAAAATATATAACACCATTTGATATAGATGCAGTTGTACTGTCACACTATCATCACGATCATGTTGCGGACATTGGGGTATTGCAATATGCGAGATTAATTACGAGTGCGACAACAAGGCAACTACCGGAATTACCAATATACGGTCATATGTTTGACGAGAATGGATTCCATTCTTTAACACATGAACCACATACGAAAGGAATCGCGTACAATCCAGAAGAAACACTTCAAGTTGGACCGTTCTCGATTTCGTTCTTAAAAACTGTTCATCCTGTTACATGCTTTGCGATGCGTATTACAGCTGGAGATGATGCTGTAGTATACAGCGCTGATTCAAGTTATATTCCTGAATTCATTCCATTCACAAAAGATGCTGATCTTTTCATTTGTGAGTGTAATATGTATGCACATCAAGAGGCTGCAAAAGCAGGGCATATGAATAGTACAGAAGTAGCAAGTATTGCAAAAGATGCGAATGTAAAAGAACTTTTATTAACGCACTTACCGCATACAGGCAACCCATCTGATTTAGTAACAGAAGCAAAACAAATTTTCAGTGGCCATATTACGCTAGCGCATAGTGGCTACGTATGGAACTCATGAGGTGATACGATGTTATTTATTGATAATAAAGGAATTACAGATCCTAGAATAAACTTAGCGATCGAAGAATATTGTGTGAAGAATTTAGATATTAACGAAACATATTTACTGTTCTACATTAATGAGCCTTCGATTATCATTGGTAAAAATCAAAACACAGTAGAAGAAATTAATGCAGATTACGTAAAAGAAAAAGGTATTCATGTCGTTCGTCGTCTATCAGGCGGAGGCGCAGTATATCATGATTTAGGAAACTTAAACTTCAGTTTTATTACGAAAGATGATGGAGACAGTTTCAGCAACTTCAAAAAATTCACAGAGCCTGTAACGAAAGCGCTTAGTAAATTAGGTGTAAAGGCAGAACTAAGTGGTCGTAACGACATTTTAGCTGAAGGTAGAAAAATTTCAGGTAACGCGCAGTTCTCAACGAAAGGTCGTATGTTCAGCCACGGTACGTTACTATTTGACTCTGAAATCGATCACGTCGTATCAGCGTTAAAAGTAAAAATGGATAAGATTCAATCAAAAGGTATTAAATCAATCCGTAGCCGCGTCGCGAACATTACAGAGTTCCTAAACGAAGAAATGACGACAGAAGAGTTTAGACAACTTCTTCTAGAAACAATTTTCGAAGGAGAAACAGAAATCCCAACGTACGAATTAACAGAAAATGATTGGAAAGAGATCCATAAACTTTCTGAAGAACGTTACCAAAATTGGGATTGGAACTATGGAAAATCACCGAAGTTCAACTTACAACATTCACACCGCTTCCCAGTTGGACAAGTTGATGTTCGTCTTGAAGTGAAAAAAGGAACAGTAACAGAATGTAAAATTTACGGCGACTTCTTCGGTTCACTAGATGTTCATGATATTGAAGAGCGTCTAACAGGCGTTCAGTTCGATAAAGATGCATTCACTGCAGCTTTAGAAGGCGTAGATATCGCACGCTACTTCGGTAACATTACAACAGAAGATTTCTTACATTTATTCTTCTAAAAATGAGGGAGGCTGCCATAAAGGCAGCCTCTTTCTTTTTGTAGTTTTGTCGATATAATTCCATTTACCACAAAATGTATACTTACAGGACATCTGCCTCTTATAAAGGAATATATATATGAAAAGGAGGCGGATCGATATGAAAAGGGTCATACACATTGTAATATTGCTCGGATTCGTCATTGGGATTGCAGCGTGTAACAGTGAAACTTCCTCAAGTCGTACCCTTTTATCTATCGGAAAGCCAGCGCGGGATAATGTTATATATTTTACGCATACAGATAACAAACGAAAGATACAGGATATACAGGACAGGTTTCAAAATAAGGAATGGAAAAGAAATGAAACATTCAGCACTGTTAATAAAACGCCAGATGTCGTCTTATCAATAGATGAAAACAATAAAGGGTTACCGACGTTATATGTTACCGTGTATTTTCATGAAAATGGAGCGGACGTTTTGAATTTGTATGGAGAGTATACGAACTTAAATAAAGAGGAACTTGAAAAGCTTAAAGAAAAGATGAGTGCATATTATCCTAAAATGATTTTTGGTCTAGTGTTATAAATTACTTGCAAATAAAATCCCCTTATTTTTCCAAAGTAAACTAAGAGAAGGTGATCTGTCTATATGCAGTTAATAGAATATCACTTGCTACTTTAATTTTCTTTTAATATAATTAATTTAGAATTTTTAAATATTCTAAATTTTATAAAGGTGGGGTTTTTGTGAATCTCGTTCAATCTTTGGCTGAAACGGCAAAAAAGAAAGGGGATAAACCGGCTTATATATTTATGGATCAGTCGGTCTCATATGACCAATTAAACAAAATGGTCACAAGGTTTTCTAGCAATTTAGCAGAAATGGGCATTGGAAAAGGGGACAATGTCGCATTAGTTGTTGGGAACTCACCACATTTTTTGGTCGGTTTATACGGAACAATGAAAGCTGGAGCAACTGTTATTCCAGTTAATCCAATTTATACAGCAGACGAAATGCATTACATTTTACAAAATGGAGATGTAAAAACAATCATCGTACTCGACGTCCTTCTACCTGTTATACAATCTCTTACAACAAGACTTCCTTCATTAGAAAACATCATCATATGCGAAACCTCATCAGATTTTAACCATACAGAAACCGAAAAAATGAAAACGTTTACTAGTTTTGTGGGGGCTGGAGACTTACAATACGAAGGCCCTGAACTAGATGAAGAAGATGTAGCGGTTATCCTATACACTTCAGGTACAACTGGAAAACCAAAAGGCGCTATGTTAACACATAAAAATTTATATAGTAATGCGAATGATGTTGCGTCTTATTTACAATTTACTGCTGACGATCGCGTCGTTGCGGCACTGCCAATGTTCCATGTGTTCTGTTTAACAGTTGCGGTAAATGCACCGATTGTGAACGGGGCAACAATTTTAATGTTACCGAAATTTAGTCCGAAAGAAGTATTCCGTATTTGTCGCACGTACGAACCAACGATTTTTGCTGGCGTACCGACGATGTACAATTATTTATATTTATTTGAAGAAGCAAGCGCAGAAGATGTGAAGACGCTTCGTCTTTGTATTTCCGGTGGTGCATCGATGCCTGTTGCTCTTCTGCAAAACTTTGAAAAACGTTTTAACGTTATTGTTTCAGAAGGATACGGTTTATCAGAGGCATCACCAGTTACTTGTTTCAACCCGCTAGATCGTCCTCGTAAACCAGGATCAATTGGCACAAATATTTGGCATGTAGAAAATAAAATTGTAAATGAACTTGGGGAAGAAGTACCTGTCGGCGCAGTCGGCGAATTAATCGTTCGCGGACCTAACGTTATGAAAGGATACTATAATGCACCAGAAGATACAGCTGCGACATTGAAAGACGGCTGGCTATATACAGGTGACTTAGCGAAAATGGATGAAGAAGGTTACTTCTATATCGTTGATCGTAAAAAAGATATCGTCTTAGTTGGCGGTTATAACGTATACCCTCGTGAAGTAGAAGAAGTATTATATACGCACGAATCAGTAGCGGAAGTTGTTGTAATCGGTGTTCCTGATGAAAACTTAGGAGAAGCAGTGCGAGCTTACGTCGTTCTGAAACAAACGAACGTAACAGAAGAAGAACTAATGCATTACTGTACGTTACATTTAGCGAAATATAAAGTGCCGAAAAGCATTGAGTTTTTAATAGAATTACCGAAGAATACGACTGGTAAGTTGTTAAGAAGAGCATTGAGAGAGAAAGCGATGCAAGTGTAAAAATGAGGCAACCATCTTTGAAGGTGGTTGCCTCATTTTTTTGTGCATTGATTAAGCTGTGGTGCCATATATTTAAAGCTTCATATGACCAACAAGGAGGAGATATACATAGAACAGAAGGGATTAACGCTTACGGCGAGTGCAATATCTTATTTGTGAAATTATGGATGAACTCTGAAAATGATAAGAACGGTAATTTTAATCAAAATGGAGTAATGAACCGTGAATCAATGGCTACGGTGTTAGTAAATGCATATAAATTAGAATGGAATGAAAATAGTAAGTTACCAAAAGAATTTGCTGATTTGAAAAATCATTGGGCTCGAAGTATGCCAATATTTTAGTTTAGTAAGAAAATTCAAATTCCAAGTTGACACATATGAATTACAGAATTAAAATGAAAAGAAATCGAATACAATACATTAGAAGCTAATCAGATAAACTGAAGGCGCACAATGTTCACATTTGTGAATATATTGTGTGCCTTTTTCTATTGTATAAACTAAGGGGGCTTAACGATGAAAAAGTGGGGTAAGACAGCGTTTATGAAAAGTACAGGTGTTTTATTATCAGCAGTTGTACTTTTATCAGGGTGTGGTTCGGCAACATCCACTAGTAATTCTGAAGGAAGTGGAGATAAAAAAAAAGTTGAGCTTTTAAATGTTTCTTATGATCCAACGAGGGAGTTATATCAAGATTTCAATAAAGATTTTGCGAAGTATTGGAAAGAGAAGCATGGGCAAACAGTAAATGTAAAACAATCACACGGGGGATCTGGAAGTCAAGCGCGCTCTGTTATTGATGGCTTAGAAGCAGACGTTGTTACACTAGCACTTGCTTATGATATTGATGCGATTAGTAAGAAAAAACAACTAGCAGAAGATTGGCAGAAGCGACTTGCGAATAATTCCACTCCATACACGTCAACAATTGTATTTCTTGTTCGAAAAGGAAACCCGAAAGGAATTAAAGACTGGGATGATTTAACGAAAAAAGGTGTGTCTGTCATTACACCAAATCCAAAAACATCAGGCGGAGCACGTTGGAACTATTTAGCGGCGTGGGGATACGCATTGAAAAAATATAATAATAGTGAAGATAAGGCGAAAGAGTTTGTTAGCCAAATTTATAAAAACGTAGAAGTATTAGATTCAGGAGCGCGCGGAGCAACGACAACATTTGTTGAAAAAGGAATTGGTGACGTATTAATCGCATGGGAAAATGAAGCGTTATTATCTCAAAAAGAGCTTGGAAAAGATAAATTTGAAATTGTAACCCCCTCTATTAGTGTACTTGCAGAACCACCAGTAGCGGTTGTAGATAAAGTCGTTGATAAAAAAGGAACGAAAAAAGTAGCAGAAGGGTATCTTGAATATTTGTACTCAGAAAAAGGACAGGAAATTGCGGCGAAAAACTTTTATCGTCCGCGTAATGAAAAAGTAGCAGAAAAATATGCATCCCAATTTCCGAAAGTTCAATTATTTACAGTAGATGAACTATTTGGTGGCTGGAAAAAAGCACAAGAAAAACACTTTAATGACGGCGGCGTATTCGATAAAATTTATCAAAAATAATGCACTGCTAAAGGGGGATGAGGTGAAAGAGGATGAGGAAGAAGCGTGTTTTACCAGGATTTGGATTATCGCTTGGATTTACAATGTTGTACATGAGTTTATTCGTACTTATACCACTTTCTATCGTATTTATTCAAACTTCACAGTTAGGTTGGAAGAAGTTCGCTGGGGTTATAACGAACGAGCGTGTGTTGCATTCCTATCAAGTTAGTTTTACAACTTCATTTGCAGCTGCTATTGTAAATGCCATTTTCGGTTTATTAATAGCTTGGGTGCTCGTACGCTACAAATTTCCAGGGAAACGACTATTAGACGGACTCATTGATTTACCGTTTGCACTTCCGACAGCTGTAGCTGGTATTACACTTACAACGCTTTATGCGGAAAATGGATGGATTGGAAAAATATTTAGTCTGTTTCACATAAAAGTAGCTTTTACACCACTCGGAATTATCGTTGCGCTTACTTTTATCGGTTTACCATTTGTCGTTCGAATGGTGCAACCAGTGCTGCAAAATATTGATAAAGAAGTAGAAGAGGCAGCTGCGAGTTTAGGTGCATCCCGCTTGCAAATATTTGTGAAAATCATTTTACCAGAGATCTTTCCCGCTCTTCTTGCAGGTTTTTCACTCGCATTTGCAAGAGCATTAGGAGAATACGGATCTGTCGTTTTCATCGCAGGTAATATGCCGATGAAAACAGAAATTGCACCACTGATGATTATGACGAAACTAGAACAATATGATTATGCGGGGGCAACAGCTGTAGCGACCGTGATGCTTATTATTTCTCTCCTTTTCCTTCTTCTTATTAATATGATTCAAAGCTGGAGTAGAAGGCATGAACTAAAAAGTGAATAGGAGGAGAGAAAATGGAACCAACAGTATTAGAAAAGAAAATAGTAAAAAGCGTATCAGCTAGAAAAGAATCTAAGCTTGTACCAGGCATATTAATTACGATTACAGTTTTATTTTTATCTCTCTTTCTATTACTGCCACTCATAACTATTTTTCTAAAAGCCTTTGAAAGAGGGATGGATGTATACATTGCCGCTATTACAGATCAAGAAGCATTTTCAGCAATTAGATTAACGCTTCTCGTTGCGTTAATCGTTGTGCCTCTTAATACGATATTTGGGATAGCGGCCGCATGGCTTATTACAAAGTTTCAGTTTAAAGGAAAACAAGTATTACTCTCTCTTATTGAACTGCCGTTTGCTGTGTCACCAGTTATCGCAGGATTAGTATTCGTTTTACTTTTCACACCGAGGGGTGCTCTTGGCGAATGGTTACTTGAACATGGAGTGAAACTCATTTTCTCTGTACCAGGCATTATTATCGCAACAATCTTTGTAACCTTCCCGTTCGTTGCACGTGAATTAATTCCCATTATGCAGGCGCAAGGGAAAAGTGAAGAAGAGGCAGCTTTATCACTTGGCGCAAGTGGCTGGAAAATGTTTTGGCGCGTTACGCTTCCAAATATAAAATGGGGTCTTTTATACGGCATGATTCTATGTAATGCCCGTGCTATCGGTGAGTTCGGAGCCGTTTCTGTCGTATCAGGTCACGTGCGTGGTATTACGAATACGATGCCGCTTCATATTGAAATTTTGTACAATGAATATCAATTTTCAGCAGCATTTGCAGTAGCGACGTTAATGTCATTAATTGCAGTGTTTACACTCATTATAAAAAACGGGATTGAATGGCGAATGGAAAAACGACAATAAGAGGGGGATTACGGTGAGTATTCAAATTCAAGGTGTATCAAAGCAATATGGTACATTTCAAGCACTAACAGACATTCATTTGGATATTCCAAAAGGTGAACTTGTTGCCTTATTAGGCCCGTCAGGTTCTGGGAAAACGACGTTATTACGCATTATTGCAGGATTAGAAGAAGCGGATGGGGGTTCTATTTCATTTGATGGGGAAGATTTAACAGACATTCACGTAAAAAACAGGCAAGTCGGTTTCGTCTTTCAGCACTATGCGCTCTTTAAGCATATGAATGTATTTGAGAATGTCGCTTTCGGTTTAAAAGTAAGAAAGAAAAGCTTAAGACCGTCAGCAGAAGCGATAGAAGAAAAGGTAACAGAATTATTAAAGCTCGTAAAAATGGATGGCTTTGCTAAACGTTATCCAGCGCAATTATCTGGTGGACAACGTCAACGTATTGCACTAGCCCGGGCACTTGCAGTCGAACCGAAAATTTTATTACTTGATGAACCGTTCGGTGCACTCGATGCAAAGGTGAGAAAAGAATTACGAAGATGGCTCCGAAAATTACATGACGAATTTCAAATTACGAGCGTATTCGTAACGCATGATCAAGAAGAAGCGTTAGACGTTGCAGACCGCATCGTTGTAATGAATGAAGGCTGCATTGAACAAATGGGAACACCGGAAGAAGTATATGAAAACCCAGCAAGTCCGTTTGTATATGACTTTTTAGGAAATGTAAATTTATTTCACGGCCGCGTTCATAAAGGAAAGCTAAATGTAGGATCGGTCGAACTAGAAGCACCAGAGCATAAGCACGTTTCCAACGTAGACGGAATAGCCTACGTAAGACCGCATGACTTATCAATCTCTCGTACGAAACAAAGCGTAGATGCAATCCCGGCAAAAGTATCTTATTCTCACGCAGTCGGACCTGTCGTATATGTAGAATTAAAACGAGACGAAACAGATGAATATTTAGAAGCAGAAATTACGAAAGAACAGTTCAAACAGCTGAACATTCAAGCGGGTGATTTCGTATACGTACAGCCGAAAGAAGTGAAAGTGTTTATTCCGGAGGATTTTGTAATTTAAATAAAAACCGAACCGTCATCTAAGTGGCGGTTCGGTTTTCTTTATTTTTTCTCTACCAATTTTTTATTCTTCCAATCTAGTGTAAACGATTTGTTAAATGTTTTTTGATCAACGTCTTTTACGTTGTTTCCAACCCAGTTTGCAGTTCCGAATGTGAAGCCTGGACGAAGTTGGTAGTCGTCGGTGTGTTTTGTATAAGCGACTTGTAAGTTAGATTGATCTGTATTTTTTTCAGAGATAACAACAGCAATCATACCAGGAGAGAAACCGCTATTTGTTAGTGCTGGAAGTTGATCCATCGGTATTAAATTACCTTTTGCATCAGATTCATATAAGTATGTGCGAGAGTACATGAACAGTTGGTTTCCATATAAAGAATGATAGGAGTCACGTGTGTAAATACCCCAGTTTTGATTGTTATATCCGTTAAAGAATACGTTCCACTTTACGTTTTTGTTTGTTTGGTCAATTAAATTTGTTTTATAACTAGTTTGTTTATAGCTTACAGAGTCAGACCAAGTGACTTGACCAGTTGCACCAGCTTCACCGCTAGGGCCATTAGGCGTTACAGAAGCTTTAACAGAGCCACCAAGTTGATAAGATACGCTAGATGTTACAGTCGTTTCTTCTACAGCATTTGTAGGTGCTACGTTAAAGAAACGGGCGCTGTTATCTTGAAGATTAAAGGCAATATCATATTGTGAAGGGTAGCGTAATGTTGCACTAGCGCCAGGGATTGGGTAGTTATCAATAGGTGCATCACTTATAGTAGGATTTGCTTTTAGAAAACTACCAGTTGTATTAATAACGGCAATCTGTTTATCAGCGCTTGGGTCATCGATAAAAGTTACCTTTAAAGACATTGTCATATTATCAGCTTGATCATTATTAAATGTATTATAGCTCGTATGTGTTTTTGCATTTTGCCCGATATCTGTTACAACTTGTGACGTCGTTTGAGCGTAAGCAGCAGGTGTTGAAAGAGTTACAGCGCTACTAGCAAAAACAGCGGATAATGCTAAACATTTTAAATATGTTTTAGAACGTTTCATACAATCACTTCCTTTTATTTTTGTCGATATATGTCGTATTACATTTATATCGTAACATGGAAATAAAACGGAATAGATGGTTATGCATAATTGCATAGATGAGTTTTGAAGGATAAAGATAATAGAATTTTATCCAACACGTAAGACTCAAAAATGTCCATTACAGCCGTTCTTAAAAATTTTAAGACAATATGTTTATCAATGTTCTTATTCTGAAGATTGAAGCGCTTAATATTTACGTTATAAGTGCATAACAAGTTATAATAAAAGAAATCAATAAGGAGGCTGGCTGTGAAGAATCTTCGTTATCTCAATATATTTACCATATTAATTATATACACACTACTTATGTTTTATATCGGCTGGAACGGATGGGTTTGGCTTCATGCGGTATTTGGCTGGGAATCTTGGGGATATTATGCTTTCATAGTCGCATTTATTTCATATGCGTACATTCTCGTGCAAGTGTTTAAGTCTCTGCCATTTCTGCGAACGATAGGTTCGATTTGGTTTGCGGTTATACAATATGCGCTTATGTTGTTGCCATTAGCTGATATTATGGTCTTTCTTTTACAGTTTTCAGTAGAGAAAGAAGCGGCAATTATTTGGATAGGGACGGCTGTGATAGCTGCATTTATCTTTATCTTTGCGTATGGAGTATTTAATGCGTATAGTCCAGTAGTAAGAAAATACGAAGTGCACATACCGAAAAAGGTAGAGGGGCGTAAAAGTTTACGTATTGCGATGGCTTCTGATATGCATTTCGGTAAACTGTCTGGCGTTTCGCATTTGAAAAGACTTGTTCGTCATGTAAATGAAATGGAACCTGATATTATTTTACTGCCAGGTGATATTATCGATGATCATCCAGGTGTGTTCATTCAAAAGAATATGGGACCAATCATGAAACAAATGAAAGCTCCATTAGGCGTATATGGTGTTTTAGGAAACCATGAATACTACGGCAGAGCGGTTCCAGAGTTTTTACAAGAGATGGATAAGATTGATATTCGTATTCTTTTAGATGAAGTGCTTACAATTGAAGATGACTTTTATCTCGTTGGAAGAAGAGATAAAACAGAGCGAGATCGCCAAAGCTTTGAAAAACTTATGAGTACAGTGGATAAATCCATGCCAGTTATCGCAATGGATCATCAGCCATTTGAGTTGAAACAGGCAGCGGATGCTGGTGTAGACTTATTATTATCCGGTCATACGCACCGCGGACAAATGGCGCCCAATCATATTGTAACGAGAAGAATGTACGAGCTAGACTGGGGATACGCACAAAAAGGCGCGTTCCACGCAATTGTTTCTTCTGGATTTGGATTTTGGGGACCACCGCTTAGACTTGGTAGTAGGTCGGAGATTGTGCAGGTAGAAGTTACGTTTGAATAAGGTTAAATAAAAGGGATTATACATATTAATCATGTATAATCCCTTTTATTTTTTATTTCTCAATCGCGCTCTTTACTTAAATATAATCTCAATTAGTTGTTGTGGATGTGCATTAATTAATCCATGAACAATAATAATTACCCATACCTTACGATAACGCGCCCACAAATATCCAAGGAATAGACCTACGATACCAAGGTTCACAATGACCGTAGCTGTATCAATATCCCAATGACCAGAGCCATGTAATGCGATATGCCAGCTTGCCCATAACAATGATGTAAGAAGAATAGCCGGCCAAGTACCTAGTAATAATTCCAAACGTGTTTGCAACCAAACTCTATAAAAAATCTCTTCAAGTACACTATTTATAAGAAACCCTACAAGTAAAATGGAGATTAAAATCGTGGGTTCCATTTTCATTGAAACAAATGGTGTAGAGAATATAGAAAAGAAGTTGAAGTAACCCCAGATTATAATGACAATAAGTGGTGTAAACCGATACCATCTATTATCCCCTGTTAATTTTACTGACTTTGGTCGTTCTTTTTCGGGGTTATTTTTATAAAAAAAAAGCAGCATTAATGGAGTGAATAATAATAAAATAATTTTAAATATCATAAACCACAATTGTAATGCCATTCCTTCAAAGTTCGTGGTGAGAAGACAAATCGTGAAGAGGGAGCCACTTAAGAAGAAGATAGCAGTTTGAATTATGATGCGCCTTGGTTCAAATTGTTGAAGGGGATTATAGTTTTTATGATGAAATGGTAGGAAACGGACAAGGAGTATACCGACAATAACAGGGAGCCACTTGTACCAAAAGGGCATCGTGCCCTTATGATCTCCACTGTAACGAATGTTCGTTTCTCCAATCCATATAAGCCAAAAAGATGAAAGCAAAATAATAAGCATAATGATACCGCCAATTAACTTCCCCGCTTTTGGAAAATAACTGTCCATAGTTATCCGACCTTTCATATTATAATTGTAAGTCAGTTTCTAATTGACTTCATTCGCTGCTTTTTTCTTTAGTAAATATGTATTTATAAATCTATTAAAACAAAAAAAGAGGGGTCGTGGAAATATTTTCTTTTTTTGATTAAATTTGATAAGAACAAGAGGACCTGTTTTTTATAAAAACAGAACGTTTATATTCAAATTACAGAATAGTATATTTACGCTTCTTCAAAAAAGAGATAATATAAAAAGACTTTGCTTGAAAAGGGGGATTGTAAGTGATCATATCAGATGTACTATACGGAGAATTTGAAGTGGATGCAGTGCTAGAAGAATTAATTTTAAGTAAGCCTATGCAAAGACTAAAGGGAATTCATCAAGCAGGCGCAAGTTACTTAATGAACGAGAAATGGAATGTAACTCGTTTTGAGCATTCAGTGGGTGTTATGTTATTGGTGAAAAAACTAGGTGGTTCAGTAGAAGAACAGATTGCTGGTTTACTACATGACGTATCACATACTGCTTTTTCCCACGTGATTGATTACGTTTTTGATAATGAAGATGAAAGTTATCATGAAGAGATATTTAGTTCTGTTGTGAAAAACTCAGAAATTCCAGCGATCCTTGTGAGGCATGGTTATAACTATGAAGATATTTTATTAGATGATTCGAAGTGGACGTTACTGGAAAGGTCAGCGCCCGAATTATGCGCAGATCGAGTGGATTATACGTTACGAGATATGTATACATATGGGTATATTTCTTTAGAAGAAGTTCATAGTTTTTTAGAGGATGTCATCGAAGTAGAGGGGAAAATGGTTCTTCAAAATATTGAAATAGCGGAATGGTTTACAGAAACGTATTACAAAGAAGTAATCGATTTCTTTATGGAACCAATGAATATTTACGGAAATGATATGTTAGCGAAAACGTTAAAGGTAGCTCTTCATAAAAGAATTATTCATGCAGATGATTTTCTTCTTGAAGATGAGGAGCTTATTTCGAAATTGCAGCAATGTAATGACCCCGAAGTAGAAGCTTTATTAAGCAAAATTCATCCAAATATAAAAGGAAAAGAAGATAGAAACGATTATGATTTACATCAGAAAAATAAAATGCGTCTTATTGATCCGCCGTTACTTCGTGAAGGGAAAATTGTTCAGTCATCTGTTGTATCAGAAAAAATAAGACAGATGAGTGATATCGCTTATGAAAAAGCGGTGAGAGGGATGTATGTGAAAGTGATTTCGAATTAAAAAAGAAGTAGCGCATCGTTTTTAGAGCGCTACTTCTTTTTTATTAATTATCAAACCAATTCCAAATCTCAATATCTCCAAGAGTCGCATAACGTACGTGCGGGGAGTTTTGTAATTTTAATAACTCTTTCGACGGGCCAGTAATAACAATTCCGTATACTTTTACACCGTTATCCTTTACATATTGATAACGTTTATCTAAGTTTAATTCTTTCTCAGAAAGCGCTGCTATTTTGCTTACCGTTTTTTTATGGATAGAAAGGACGCGCATCATTTCGGTTACTTTGTCTTCTTGCGTTTTCTGCCCGTCAGTTTCATTATCGAGGAATCTTACATGTTCTGGAAACCCTATAGCTTCTCCGCCATGTAGGATATAGTCATCTACATTTTTTCTTTCTTGTCCTGTATCTAAAGCGTACCATAAAGGAGTTGGAGGGAGTTCTTGTGCCTCGAATATGCTATATAAAAGCGGTTCTAATTCTTTTAAAGTGTAAGATTTATCAAAAGAAATTGCTACTTCTGCAACGGTTCCATCATGTACTTTTGCAAGTGTATCCCATACTTTTTTTGATGAATCCTTTAAATAATCACCCTGCTCTGTTTTTGGATGAACAAAGAAGAGTTTTGGTTGATAGAACGGATTCATCCAAGTTCGCTTCGTAACATCTACAGATGATAAGAAGCTTTTTGTTTCTATTGTACCGAGGGGCATTTCTTTTTTACCGACGGTTCGTACTAAATCAAATTGGCTATTCGTACGGAAAAAAGCTTCTACACTTGTTCCGCCCCCCATAACACGGCTATTTGGGATCGTTGCTTCAAGTGCAAGTGAAGGAACCTCTCTAATTTCTTCTAGCCTTTTATCATTATTAGCTTGAAAATAAAAGGCTGATAATACCCCGCCGATTATATAGATAACGATGCAAATTGATAATATAAAACCAAATGTTTGTAAACGATGTTTCCACTTAATCCTCCAAAAAGGAACTTTAAGATCTTTTGGAGGTAACTTTTTCTTAATTGGTTCTGTTTTTGTTAACAGCTCATCTAAGTAAGCTTCACACTCTTCACATGACTCAATATGACTTTCTAACAGTTCTTGTTCATCATGCGTGAGCGTTCCATTTTCATACTTCTTCCATAGTTTTTTAAATTCTGTACACCCCATCCGTATCACTCCTTTATGCTTTTCATTTCTTTTCGTCCCCTGTGTAATTCAATTTTCACTTTCGCTAATGAGAGACCAGTCATTTCTGCTATTTCCTTATAGGAGAATCCATAGTAATCTCGTAGTAGCAGGGCATTTCGTCTTTCGAGCGGAAGAGAAGATAAACTGTCTAACCAACTAGCAATCTCATGTTTTACGAAATATGCATGTTCTGTACTTGGCACGTTTGGTAAATGGAATTCTGCAACTTCTGTTGTTTTATATTTCTTTTCTTTACGATACCAATCGATAAAGGCATTGTAGGCAATTGTAAATAACCACGGCCTAATTTCTTCTCCTTTATAATAGTCAATATGGACGAGCATTCGGTAAAATGTTTCTTGCATGAGATCTTCCGCATAGTGGGAATCTCCGGTTAGGGAGAGAAGATAGCGAAATAAATCTTGCATATGCTCTGAGTAAATTTCTTCTAATGATTGTTTGCGTTTCACTACATTTCCCTCCCTTCATATATAACAACGAAATACATATAAAAAAGTTACAATTTTTTATGGAATTATAGTAAAAAACGTCAAGAATTGGATTGCGTTCTCTTTTATCATAATACATATAAGGCGGGTGAACAGAGATGGAAAGCTATGAAACACAAATTCAAAGGTCAATTGATTATATTGAGGAAGATGTAATGGAAAAACAGACGCTGCGTAATTTAGCACGTATTGCAGGTTTTTCTGAGTCGCATTTTCATCGTGTATTTCAGGCATTAGTAGGTGATACAGTAATGGAGTATGTTCGAAAGCGGAGGTTAGCCCGGGCAGCTTATCAACTTTCTCATACGGATGAAAAAGTTATTGATATCGCGTTTGAACATGGCTTTCAATCTCACGAAACGTTCACGAGAGCCTTTAAAAAATTATTTCAAATGACACCGAGTGAATATCGAAAACAAGAAATCGAAACACCGATGTATTACAGAGTGAATGTAAAGCAAAGAAAATTAAATCCGTATTTAGGGGGCATACAAATGGAATATCGTATTGTAAATAAACCAGAATTTTTAGTGGCGGGTTATGAATTGAAGACGACAAGTAAAGAAGGGAAAAACCATCAAGACATTCCAGTATTTTGGCAAGAATATTTACAAAAAGATCTTGGAACGACGATTCCGAATCGTAAAGATACGAGTCAATGGGTAGAGCTTGGATTATGTACTGATTTTAATTTAGAAACAGGAGACTTCACTTACATTATCGGAATGGAAGTTACAGACTTTGAAAATGTACCAAATGAAATTGCGAAGCGTACTTTCCCGGCAGCAACATATGCAGTATTTACAACGCCGAAAGTTCCTCATGAAGAAATGGTATCGTCTATTCACCAAACTTGGAATGCAGTATTCTCAGAATGGTTCCCGCATTCAGGATATGAACATTGCGGTGTTACGGAGTTTGAACTGTACGATGAGCGTTGCCACGAAGATAAGAGTGAGTTTGCACAAGTAGAGCTTTGGATACCGGTGAAGAAAAAATAATAGGGTAAGAGCGAATCGTTGGGAGATGGTTCGCTTTTTCATAAAGGGGGAAATGGGAAAATGTTCAAAAAACTAGAATGTGTATCTATACATACGAAAGATATAGAAAGATCAGTTTCTTTCTATAAAGAAATGGGAATGAAGCAAAACTGGATGATAGAAAGAGAACTAGAAGAAGGGGTTATTTGGACGTTAATAGGATTGAAGTTTCCAGATGAGAAAAGTTCAGAGTTAGTAATAAGCAATCATCCGGATATTAATTTTACGGAAGTCGAAGTATTAGTAGAAGATGTACAACAAACGTATGAAAGTTTAAAAGATAATAAAGATGTAAAATGGATTCGCGAACCATTTCCAACAGAATCAGGACATGTTGCAGTAATGGAAGCACCTGATGAGAATGTGTTTGTGTTAGTAGGGAAATAGCTGAAATATGGAGTGACCTTTCATAGTGAGTTATGAAGGGTTATTTTTATCCCGCTATTTGCCGGGCAGCGCGATTGGTGAGGGCTAATAATCAGTGGGGGATGAACAAAACCTCCACTGATTAAAGTTTCACTTTATAAGTGGATTGTTAAATTTGTATTGTTTTATCTGTAATACATATGAAAATGGTAAAATAAAATAGCAATTAAATATTGCGGGTGGAAGGTTATGCCCTTTCTTCATTTTGTGAAGAAAGGAGGTGTAATCGTATGGAATTTCTTTTGCAAATTTTGTTGGAAATTACAAAAACTATAGCTAGAGAAGGTATAGTTTTTGGATTTAAGAAATTAACGGCAAAAAAGCGCAAAAAGAAGACCACCCGTCTGCCTGCGAAGCGTGGGAAGTCTTCTAAGCGCAAATAAGCTTTAGTTGCAACCTTCCACCTTGCGGTAATTAGTTGCAGTGACGGGGTGTTGGAAGCACCTCGTCTACTTCATTTTATGCAAAACTTAGTTAGTTTATACTTCTATTTATAGTATAACAGTTTAGAAATGTATTTGTTAATAGTTTTATTTTTACTTTGTCTCGAAAAAACGATTCACATAATTTCAATTACCGCAAAATTCTCCCAGAAAAGAAAAAAAGACGCCACATAGCGTCTTTCCTACGAACGAAACGGAAATACAAGAATAATCGTCGTTCCTTTTCCGAGTGCACTATCAACGGAAATTGTCCCGTTATGAGCATGAACGAGCTGTTTTGTAATGGCTAGGCCAAGTCCAGTTCCGATGTTGCTTTCTTCTGTGTTTGTTCCGCGGTAATATCGTTCAAATAGAAGTTCTTTCGTTTTTTCATCCATTCCTTTTCCGTCATCTGAAATGGAGAGTGTAAAGGAATTAGCGTTTTGTGATAATTTTACGATGACAGTAGTTGTTTCGTTATTATGTTTTACAGCATTTACGAGTAAGTTTTCGATAATACGCTGGAACCATTTTTCTTCAATGAAATATTGAATTTTATTTGAGCTCGGTACGAATTCAATATTTTGATTTTGGAGTGTTGGATTGTTAATAAATTGCAATAATACTTTTTGAACGAACTGATTGATTTCAACGTTTACGTGTTGGGCAGGAAGGCTGTTATTTTTTAATTGATACGTTAAGCTTAAATCATCAATTAATGTCGTCATATATTGAGATTTCTCTTTCATAACACTACCAAATTGCTGAATATCACGATCAGTCCAGTTATATTGATTCGATTCGAGTAATAATGCGTAGCCATATATAGAGCTAAGTGGTGTTTTTAAATCATGCGTTAGACCGGTAATCCATTCTTCTCGTGTTTGCTGAAGTACTTGCCTCATCGCATCGTTTTTTTTGAGTGTAATAGAAAGGTGTTCTAGTGAACTTGTTACATCTCTAAACAAACGGAATGACCATTTTTCTTTACCAGATCGCCGGAACCTGACAGGTTTTCCTTTTTTACTAATGGGTTCTTCATACTTTCCACCAGCGATATTTTTAAGCCAGCGCATCGCATGTAATAACGGTTTCCCGAATTTATTACCGTACCAAATAGAAAGAATGACTAAATAAACAAATACGATAAGAAGGATCAATCCGCATCCGATGAGAAACTTCTTAGTAAATACATCTTCAATTTCGTCATCTGGATAGTAGTGATCATTTTTCGCAGTCACAACGAGAAGGTTGCCACTATTTGCATCGTAAAAGCTAGACGTGTTTTCTTTATGATTCCACGGTTCTTTTTCATTAAGGGCGATTTGTATTGCTGAAAATGTTTTTTTCTTTCCAGCTGGATAGGCAAAAACCTCTTCGCCATTTTGATTAAATATTTGAAGTGCTGCTTTTTCTTTAGACAGTAACTGTTTTTCTTGATCTGTTAATGTAAACGAATCCATCGTTAAAGAGGAGTGATCCTTTTGAATTGCTGTCAGTAACGCATTGCTTTTTAACATACCACCATAAATAACAAGTACTTTCTTTTCTTCTAATTCAATTTCCCAATATGTAAATTTATAATTACTTTCGATATGATGTTGTATATATGCGACTAAAGATGTCTTCGTATAAGCATTCGGAACATCATTTGGTGTATTAAAGTGGTAGAGGATTTTTCCGTTTTCATCTACAACTTGGAGCCAATCATTTTTCTCCTTTATTAAATCTTGCACTTCAGATTGTAACGAAATATGCCCATCTTCTGAAGAGATGTATCTTGAAATTGTAAAACTATCAGAATCTGGAATATTAGGTTCGTATAAAGTACTAGTAAGAAGAAAAATTAAATAAGTAAAAGCAGCAACTACAGCGATAAGTAATGTAACTAAAACAAAAACGTGTTGCATGATAAATTGAATAATAAGTCGTTTATTAAAATTCATATCGTCACCCTACTTTGTAACGAACTTATAACCAAGCCCGCGAACGGTTTTTATATATTCTGGTTTACTTGGATCTTGTTCAATTTTTTCACGTAGTTTTCGAATGTGGACCATAACAGTGTTGTCATCGCCATTATAGGCAGGAGCTCCCCAAACTTTTTCATATATTTCCTCTTTCGAAAATACGTAGTTCGGATTCTCGCAAAAGAAGAGTAGTAGTTGAAAGAGTTGAGCGGAACATTCGACAATGTGCCCATCTACTGTTAGTTCTGCAGAGTGCTGATCAATTTCAAATCTTCCAAATGAAATCGAGTGTGATTTTTGTTCGTGTGGTACGGTTTGTTTCATATGTCTCCGAAGCTGTGCTTTCATGCGTGCTACTACTTCTAATGGATTAAAGGGCTTCGTAATATAATCATCTGCACCGTATGAAAATCCGGATATTTTATCTAAATCAGATGCTTTTGCTGATAGGAAGAAAATTGGACAATCTGTTTGTTGGCGAATGATTGGACAAATATCAAAACCAGATTGTCCAGGAAGCATTACATCTAAAATAATTAAATCGTAATTGTTTTGCTTAGTTAGAGATAAAGCCATTTCAGCTGATGTTGCAGTTGTAATATGAGAAAAACCTTCTTTTTCAAGAATGGTAGTTAGTAATTGTAAAATTGCTGTTTCATCATCAACAAGTAAAATATTTGCTTGGTACATAAAAATCCCTCCTAATTTTCTCGAATATCATATCATCATTTTGTAACTTATGGAATTTTTAAGGAAATTTTAAGGTTTTCTTTCGCAAAAAATTAAGAATCAAATGATATGATAAAAGTAACATAGGGGAGGAGATGAGTGTGAATCCGTTTCAAGTGATGCGAGCTAGATATTTTTTGATTGTATTTGCACTATTAATTTTAATAGCGAGAAGTAGTGGCGATTTGCTAACAAGTATATTTCATATACAAAATTCTTCTTTTATAAATATCCTTATATTCTATATCCTTCCGATCGTATGGATTTTTTATGAGTATAGAAAGCATCGCATTTCATTTTCATTGTTTGTTAATAAAAATGAAACATTTAACTTGGTGCAAGTTTTATACATTACGGTTATGTTGTGCATGTTTAGTTACGGGTATCTTATTTTGTATATGTATAGTTTTGCATGGATTACACCGGACTTTATTATGAATGCCCTGCATGAACCGATTATAGATAGTACTGGGGGATATGTATATCAAGTCATTAGGGTCGTATTCATCGCACCAATTATCGGGGAGTTTGTTTTTCGCGGATTTTTACTTCAACGTTTTGCAACAAAATGGGGAACGAGCATAGCGACCATCGTTGTAGCAATATTGTTTGCGTTGTTACATGTTGATTTCCTCGGTGCAGCCATATTCAGCATCGTATTATCAATCGTATATATTCGTACGAAAAGTTTACTCATGCCAATTGCAATACATATGTTAAACAATGCATTTGTAATGGGTGCGTCTTTTTTAATAAGTAGAGAAAAAATTATGAGTTTTGCCGATTTCTCAAATTACACGACATTCTTTCCTGGACTTATTATTTTTATAACAGGATTAAACTTAGTACTTATCTTTTTATTTGTTAATCGTAAATATTGGAGTAAAGAAGTGCCAGTTATATATGCAGAGCAGGAAAAGAGCTTTTCAGATGTAGTGGGGAGTAAATGAGATGAAGAAGACGGTTGAAAAAATATTAAAAGATATTATAGATGCTACGTCTATTACAGATATGTGTGATAAAAGCGTTTGTCATTGGCTTCAACCTGTAGTAGATACGATTGTGTTTCCAGAGTATTACTTATTTTCTAGTACTCATTTAAAAGAAAATATTATTTCTCTTCTTATTGTGTTCGGGGTTTTACTAATATTTGGTCTAATTGTAGAAGAAATGATGAAGCGCATCTTCAGAAAGAATGAAGAGAAGTATATGTGGATTCATAAAGTATTCGAGAAAGTAATGGTGGCTTTCCTTTTGTTTTATGGTATAAAAACAATCATTTACTTTATAGCTTTGAAACATCATTAATTCGAAATTTGAAAGGGATGTATAAAATTATATGAATGAAACGATATCATCAAATAAGTTTTTTTATTTGATTTTACTTAGTCTAGTGTTAATAACGACAGTGAATGTTATTTTGCGCTGGGAGGAAGCTTATTTTTTCATGTATTTAGCGCTCCATTTGTTGGGGATTTTATGTATAAGTGGTGGAGTCGTTACTGAAAAAAAGAATGAAGAAAGCGTTAACTATATGTGTGTGATCGGTCTTGTTTTACTTTTAGCTGTACAGGGTATTATGAAATATAGTTCTTTCTCTTTACAAGATTTTAGTTTATTAATAGATGTACTTCCTTAAAGAGGCTTTTTATGTTATCTAAAAAGCAAGTAGGGTACGTGTTGGTTTGCAAGTGCGATCCTTATTCCGGATTGTGAACCGAAGAAAGTGTTTAAAGATAGGTAAAACTCTTCTTATGTAGAAGAGTTTTTTTATGTAAATAAAAGGATTTCGAGCAATTCACATAATAAGCTTGTTCTAATTTAGCGTGTACGAACTTACAATAATAATAGACAGGCAGCATAGAGGAGGGAATAGCGTGAGGAAGGTTATTGGTTGGTCGCTTTTTTTGTACGTTGGATTTGCGTTACTTATATATTGGTATTTATTTGGATGGAATCATGAACTTATTCCGGACATGTATAAAGGAACAAGTGCAGATCCAGAAACGTTTATGAGTGCGAGAGAGCTTACGCTAAGCCAAGATTATTCGCGCGTGAAAAATTTACTATACTTTTTAGCGACGCCTCTTGAATGGATTATTTTATTGTTTGTACTTGTGCTAGGTATTTCAAGAAAGTTTGAGAAATGGTCGAAGGAAACGACTAAAATAAGTGTCTTGCAAGTTGCGATTTATTTCTTTTATTTATCATTACTGACAACAGTGCTTGCCTTACCGATGCAATGGATTGGCCGGAAAGTGTCCGTTGATTACGGCATTTCAACGCAAAGCACACAAAGCTGGATTAAAGATCATGTTATCGGTTTTTGGGAAAGTTATGCGACTATGTTAATTGTAGTGACCGTTCTATTATGGCTTATCCGTAAATTTCCGAAGAGATGGTGGCTAGCAGGGTGGGCGCTCTCTGTTCCATTTACAATCTTTTTAACATTCATACAGCCTGTCGTTATTGACCCACTGTATAACGACTTTTCGACGCTGAAAAATAAAGAATTAGAAACGAAAATTTTAGCGATAGCAGACAAAGCGGACATTCCTGCTAAGCACGTATATGAAGTAAATATGTCAGAAAAAACGAATGCATTAAATGCTTACGTAACAGGAATTGGCCCTAACGCCCGTATTGTAATGTGGGATACAACGCTTAAGCAGTTAAAAGATAAAGAGATTTTATTTATCATGGCTCATGAAATGGGGCATTATGTTATGAAGCATATATATTTTGGCGTTGCAAGTTATGTATTGCTATCGTTTATAGGTATGTTTTTAATTAGTCGTATTATAAATATGTGTATTCGCAAATGGGGAGATACATTGCAAATTTCAAAGGTAGCATGTTTCTCCATTTTACCTTTATTTTTCTTAATTTCTTCTGTACTCTCTTTTGCAGCACAACCAGCAACAAACTATGTTTCACGTATAGAAGAAAGAGCGGCAGATCAATATGCTTTAAATATGACGAAGGACGGAAAATCTGGTGTGAAAACTTTTCAATATTTATCAAAAACAAGTTTAAGCCAAGTAAATCCGCCTGCGTTAGTGAAGTTTTTCTTATACACGCATCCACCAATTTTTGAAAGAATTCATGCGTTTGAACAATATGAGAAACAAAGAAAAAAGGAGTAGCTATTATGCTACTTTTTTTTATAGAAATATAAGTTTTATATTGGGAATATTTATCATTGCTTTTTATTGCGATTTTGTAAATAATAAGCTATAAAATTCTAAAAATCTATATATAAAGGGATAAAGGTGAAAAAATGTATTTTTTACAAAATTTAAAAGTGAAATATAAATTATTAGCGCTTATTTCATTAGCAGTTTTAGGTATGGTAATTATAAGCAGTGTAGCAATTAATTCTATTAATAAGATTAAGCACGATACAGAGGTTGTAGTAGATGACTATCAATATTCTGCAATTTTATTAGAAGGAATGCTTCGCACACAAAATTCACTAGAATATAACTTATTGGAGTTAATTACGGCATCACAAAATGAAGTGGAAAATAAAGAGGGGATAATTAATAATATTGAAAAGGATCTTAAAAAATATGATTCTTTATTAAAAGAATATGATGATGGTTTTAATTTAAGTAAGCAAGAGGATGAACTGTTTCAGAAGATGAAGAAATCTTTACCAAGTTATAAAGATACATATAAGAAATTATTTGAAAAGGCGAAGGCAACAAACGAGCCGCAAATGGTAAATGAATTTCAGAAGGAATTAAAACCGAAGGGAATAGAGTTAGCTGGTTATGCAGTGGATCTAGAATCGTATGTTTCAAATTTAGCTGACCAAGTATTTAAAGATTCGCAAAAAATGATTGATCGTTCCGTTATTACCTTTATCATTCTTGTAGTAGTTACTACAATCATTATATGTATAGTAAGTTATATTATTAGCAAGCTTATAGTTGCTCCTTTACAAACGGTTAGTCGTATGATGGAAAGAGCGAAAGAAGGAGATTTAACTGTACATGGTGATTATACTGCTAAGGATGAATTAGGTGTATTAGTAAGTAATTTTAATGAGATGATTGCAGGGCTAAGAACAAATATGCAAGAAGTAGAGAATAATATTCAGCTTCTATTCCAATATACAGACGGAGTAGCATCTGCGTCAGAAGTATCTAGTAGTGCAGCAAAAAAAATCACTATGGATATTGAAGAAGTCGCAAATGGCGCAGAGAGTCAAATGCAAGCAATGGAACAAACTGCGGGTGCGATGGAAGAGTTGACACAAGGAATGCAGAGTATAGTCAATACATCATCCTCTGTAAATGAATTATCTGCTCAATCAGCATTAGATGCAGAGAGTGGTAACAAATTAATGAAACAAATGATTCAACAGATGGATACAATCCAAAATTCGGTACATAGCGGTGTGAAACAAGTAGAGACTATGAAAGAACAATCAGAAGAAATTGTTAAAATCATTGATGTAATGCAAGGTATTACCTCTCAGATTAACTTATTAGCATTAAACGCCGCAATTGAGGCTGCACGTGCTGGTGAAAGTGGTAGAGGATTTGCAATTGTGGCAGATGAAGTGCGGAAATTAGCAGAACAATCTAGTGATTCTGCAAAACAAATTGAGAATCTTATTACTCAAGTTATGGGAACAACGAACCATACGGTACATATGATGGGGAAAGTAGATAATGAGGTACAGGCAGGTACACAAGTAGTAATGCACACAGAAAAAGTATTTGGAACAATTACAGAAAAAGTACAACAAGTATCTGAGCAAATTCAAACGGTATCTATGTCTACAGATGAAATTGCAGCGAGTAGTGAGGAAATCTCGGCTTCTGCAGAAGACATGGCTCAAATTTCCCAAAGATCATCTGACCGAACTGATAGGGTAAAAGAGTCTATTCAACAGCAGGAAAAATCTGTTCAAGAGATTTCGGTTTCAATTGAACATATGCATAACGCAGCAGGAAAACTAAAACAAATAGTTGCCCAATTTACTCTTCAAAAGTAGTAGCATATTTGAGTGTTAATAAATATAAAAAAAGCATCCTCTTTTAATAAAAAAGGATGCTTTTTTTATTGCTACTATTCATAGACTTCGGGCATTTTCAAGGCGATGATTTAGACATACTAGATTTGTATATTACTTATTTTTTGACAGTTTAAGAGGTTTATCGACGAGAAGTATTTCTGTATTAGTGTCTGCTGTTGTCAAACTATTAGACCGGATTTAGATGCAAGTAATAGGGATTATCCTTATATTTGTAGGGATGGCACTAACTTTTCGCAAGGGAAGAGAAGGCGAGTTATCATTGAAGGGGAATGCTACCTCTGAAATATAAATCATGAATATAGTAATCGCCATTAGGTATCTCCTTTTCGCGCCAATAAAGGGAAGTTGTAAAGTGAAAAGGAGTTTATAAAGAGATTGTAGAATGTTTTAGTACGTAACACCTTAGAGGTGACAACTTCCTTTTTGAAAAAGAAAGAAGGAGGCATAAAGCAGAAAGGTAGTGGAAATATTTCTTCTAGAAGATTTGCATTTTATCTTACATTCACCAAAAAGAGTACTCCTGAAACAATGAAATTCATTTTATTTGAATGAAATAGGGAGAGAGGATAATGAAGAAAAAAATATTGGGTGTAATGATGATTGCGACAATGGCAGGAGGTATATTTGCAGGGACGAATGTGACGCCTGTAAAAGCGGAAGAGTATCCACAAATGATTGTGTTTGAAGATGTTCCATACGGATTTTGGGCATATGATGCTATTATGGATTTAGCATATCATAAAATTATATTAGGGTATGGAAACGGGAAGTATGGTGTTGGTGATCTTATAACACGTGAACAAGTAGCTGGGACTATTTACAGAACACTTGAGATAAAAGAAGAAGGATTAGTAGCGAATCCATATAAAGATGTTTCTGATAGTACAACAACTTTTAAAAAGGAAATTTTGGCGTTAACAAAACGTGGTGTTTTTACAGGGGATGGGCAAGGGAAATTTAGACCAAAAGCACCAGTATCTAGAGCGGAAATGGCTGTCATTTTAAAACGAGCATTTACTTTTGAAACGAAACAAAAACATACATTTAAAGATATTCCAAAAGGCCACTGGGCAGAAGATGCAATTAGTGCGCTACAATCTAATAATGTTGTAAGAGGAACTGGGAATGGCATGTATGAATTAAATCGCCCTGTACCTAGAGAACAATATGCTCAGTTTATTAATAATGCGATTATTAATTATCATTTGAAAGAGGATTGGAAATAGAGTGAAATATGAAAGCACAAATAGAAATATTTGTGCTTTTTTGTTTGTTTAAAAAAGAATTATTATTCGTTTTTTTGTATGTTTAATGTTATACATAAGCTTTATAATCAACCCCATAAAAAAGACATGATGTGTAATATGATTCACAAAAGCGTCACGAAATGTGTCGGAAAAAATATATACATATTGGGGAGGAAATGTAATGAGCAAAAAATTATTAAAAACAGCTACAGCATTAACAATTATGGGTGGGATGTTATTCTCAGCAGAGAGTAACAATGTAAAAGCGGAAAGTGCACCGTTGCAAAAAACAAATACAATTGTATTTAAAGATGTACCAAAAGGACATTGGGCATATGAGGCAATTCATGAATTAGCGGAACAAGAAATTATTTTGGGATATGGCGATGGAATATTTGGTTTTGGGGATAATGTAACACGTGAGCAAGTTGCAGCTTTAATTTACCGCGTGTTTGATATGGAAGAACAAGATGAATATGAAAACCCATATGGAGATATCGATGAAAATTCAACAAGCTTTATCGAGGAGATATTGGCTTTAACGGAAATCGGAATTTTCCAGGGAGACGAGAATGGAAACTTTAGACCGAAGGCGACGTTAACGCGTGCGGAAATGGCACAAGTTCTTACGAATGCTTTTGACTTACAGGCGAAGGGATCTCATAACTTTAATGATGTTTCAGCAAATTCATGGGCAACCAATGCAATTAGTGCAATACAAACAAATGGTATTACAATGGGAATCGGAGAAGGTAAATTCGGTCCGTCTATGAAGGTAACGAGAGAACAATACGCACAGTTTTTACATAGAGCAATATTGCATGATATGGAACAAGGGCAGTAATAAAGTTTAACTAGTCAAAGTGAAATTTAAAAATAATACAAAAAGGTCATTGTTGTATAACAGCGGCCTTTTTTTGTATGAAATAAAGCGCGAAAGAATGGCGTTTTGAAAAAAAAATGAAGTGAATTTTCAAAAAAAACTTCCTTTTCTGAAGATTTGTTATATAATATAAAACATAAAATCAAATCTGTTATAAAACAGTTTAAGAAGGGGATGCTAATATGTCGACGCAAACTTCACGGGTTACACTCGTTGGAGAAATGTTACCAGCGTACAACGAAATATTGACACCTGAGGTGCTTAGTTTTTTGAAGGAACTACATGAGAATTTTAATGAGCGCCGCATAGAACTTTTACAAAAACGTGTAGAAAAACAAAAGAGAATTGATGCAGGGGAGTTTCCGAAGTTTCTAGAAGAAACAAAACACATACGTGAAGCGGATTGGACAATTGCCAAGCTGCCAAAAGACTTAGAGGATCGCCGTGTAGAGATTACTGGACCGGTAGATAGAAAGATGGTCATTAACGCTTTAAATTCAGGAGCGCATCTTTTTATGGCGGATTTTGAAGATTCGAATTCACCAACTTGGGAAAATGCAGTGGAAGGCCAAATCAATTTACGAGATGCAGTAAAGGGAACGATTTCACATGAAAATGATAAAGGGAAAGAATATAGATTAAATGAGAAAACAGCTGTACTCATTGTACGTCCAAGAGGATGGCATTTAGAGGAAAAGCATATGCAAGTTGATGGGAAAAATATGTCGGGTAGCTTAGTAGACTTCGGCTTGTACTTTTTCCATAATGCGAAAGCTCTTTTAGCAAAAGGGAGCGGCCCATACTTTTACTTACCGAAAATGGAAAGTTATTTAGAAGCGAGATTATGGAATGATGTATTCGTATTTGCTCAAAAATATATCGGCATTCCAAATGGAACGATTAAAGCAACTGTGTTACTGGAAACGATTCACGCTTCGTTTGAAATGGATGAAATTTTGTATGAGCTAAAAGATCATTCTGCTGGCTTAAACTGCGGAAGATGGGATTATATTTTTAGCTTTTTAAAGAGTTTCCGTAATCATAATAAATTCTTACTACCAGATAGAGCACAAGTCACGATGACGGCACCATTTATGCGTTCCTATTCTTTGAAAGTAATTCAAACATGTCACCGCCGTAATGCACCAGCAATTGGAGGAATGGCGGCACAAATTCCGATTAAAAATAATCCAGAAGCAAATGAAGCAGCTTTTGAAAAAGTGCGTGCTGATAAGGAGCGCGAAGCTTTAGACGGTCATGACGGGACTTGGGTTGCCCACCCTGGACTTGTACCGGTTGCAATGGAAGTATTTAATCACATTATGAAAACACCGAATCAAATTTTTAGAAAACGTGAAGAAATATGTGTAACAGAAAACGATTTACTAGAGGTACCGGTGGGAACGATTACAGAAGAGGGCCTTCGCATGAATATTAGCGTAGGTATTCAATATATTGCATCTTGGTTAAGCGGACGGGGAGCAGCACCCATTTATAACTTAATGGAAGATGCGGCAACAGCTGAAATTTCAAGAGCACAAGTATGGCAATGGATTCGTCATGAAGGTGGAAAACTAAATGATGGTCGTAATATTACGCTTGAATTAATGGAAGAATTAAAAGAAGAAGAATTAGCAAAAATAGAAAGAGAGATTGGTAAGGAAGCCTTTAAGAAAGGGAGATTCCAAGAGGCGACAACGTTGTTTACAAATCTCGTTCGAAATGATGAATTCGTACCATTTTTAACATTACCGGGTTATGAAATTTTATAAAAAATGAAAAGGGGATGGAACAAATGAAAAACGAAAGAATCGAGAAGTTACAAGAAAGCTGGGAATTAGATGAGCGTTGGAAAGGGATCACACGTCCATATTCGGCAGAAGATGTAATTCGCCTGCGCGGGTCAATTGATATTGAACATACGTTAGCGCGTCGTGGTGCTGAGAAGCTTTGGACATCGCTTCATACAGAAGACTATATTAACGCACTTGGCGCATTAACAGGAAACCAAGCGATGCAACAAGTAAAAGCTGGGTTAAAAGCGATTTACTTAAGTGGTTGGCAAGTAGCAGCTGATGCAAACCTTTCTGGGCATATGTATCCAGACCAAAGTTTATATCCAGCGAACAGCGTACCTGCTGTAGTAAAACGAATTAATCAAACGCTTCAACGTGCGGATCAAATTCAGCATATGGAAGGAAGCGATGATACAGACTATTTCGTACCGATTGTAGCAGATGCTGAAGCTGGATTTGGTGGGCAATTAAATGTATTCGAACTGATGAAAGGTATGATTGAAGCAGGTGCATCAGGTGTGCATTTTGAAGATCAATTATCTTCAGAGAAAAAATGTGGCCATTTAGGCGGAAAAGTACTACTACCAACGCAAACAGCAGTACGCAATTTAATTTCTGCACGCCTTGCAGCAGATGTAATGGGAGTGCCGACAATTATCGTTGCAAGAACAGATGCGGATGCAGCTGATTTAATTACGAGCGATATTGATCCTGTTGATAAAGCATTTATTACAGGAGAAAGAACACCAGAAGGATTTTACCGTACGAATGCAGGTCTTGATCAAGCAATTGCGCGCGGTTTAGCGTATGCACCGTACGCAGACCTCGTTTGGTGTGAAACGTCAGAACCAAATTTAGAAGATGCAAAACGATTTGCGGACGCAATTCATAAGGAGCATCCAGGGAAGCTACTTGCATATAACTGCTCACCTTCATTCAACTGGAAACAAAAACTAGATGAAAAAACAATTGCAAGCTTCCAAAAGGAAATCGCATCTTACGGTTACAAGTTCCAATTCGTAACACTTGCTGGATTCCATTCATTAAATTACGGTATGTTTGAACTAGCACGTGGCTATAAAGAGCGCGGCATGGCAGCATACTCTGAACTACAACAAGCAGAATTCGCAGCTGAAAAACATGGCTACTCTGCAACACGTCATCAACGCGAAGTAGGAACAGGTTACTTTGATGAAGTTGCACAAGTGATTACAGGCGGAACTTCATCAACGACAGCGTTAAAAGGATCTACGGAAGAAGCACAGTTTACGAAATAAAAGGAAGGGGCACCTTTTTGAAGGGTGCCCCTTGTTATTTTCTAAACGATTCGAAAAGAGAGATTGAGTTGTCGGAAAAAAAACGATACTTCCTTTTCTTTATTACTAAATCAACTCCACTCAGCCCTATGATCACGAATAAACTTCATATCTTTCTCATAATGCTCTAGATGTCCTTCATCAATCATTCTTTGGAAATTCAAGTCGCCTTCTTGCGCTTTTCGTTTCATATATGTACATAATCCTTCTAATCGAAGCAACACCATTCCTAAGTAATCTTCATCCATATTTTTATCATAGGACTGAACGAACAAATTCATTCTCTCTTTAATGCGATCTGCATGTTGCGATGAGTCATAATGAACGGCTTCACCGGATTCTGTATAATACACTCTACTTAAAGGCACACAAGTATAGAGTGTATAAGCGATATCCCATAGTCTTGGACCAGGAGCAGCAACATCGAAATCAATAATCCCTACTGGCTTCTCATTATTAAAAATAATGTTATATATGGCAAAATCATTGTGACATAAAACCTCAATGTTATTTGGAGTGTGATCCATCGGTTTCCAATCATTTAATAATGGAAAATCACTTACAGCATCATGGTAAAGGCGAAGCATCTTTGCGATTTCTTTTAATACATCATTAGATCGCATATATTCTTTTAAAGGATAATTGCCAGCTTCTCCTTCAATAAAGGATAAAATCTCTCTATCTTTTTCATCTACACCTAAAAACTTTGGAGCATAATGAAATCCTTTGTTTTCTAAATGTTGCAATAGCTTATGAATCTTTTCACTGCCCGGCTTTAACTCTCGCCGAACAGTATTTTCAGAACGATATACGTTTGAGACGTTTCCCCCTGTTAGCCTTTCTTCTTTAGCGTAGTTTGACATGTGAAAATTCCCCCTGTGATTAAAAAATCCAATTCCAAATAGTAAATAGACCAATAATGGCAGAAAAGAGAAGGCAAGCAAGGAATGCTAGACAGCCAAAAGGAACTAGCTTATCTTGCCATGTTTCTTTATACTCATAAATTAACTCCTCTGCTACTTTCTTCTGTACTGAAGATAAAGGTTGATCTTTATGCAAACCTTTTATATGGTTAGAATCGCCTTTAAACTTTAAAGCACGTGCAATATGATGAGGACTATTTCCCCTTGATTTTTCAAATAATAAACATGATTCATGCATAATATCTGTTTTATGCTCCTCTAGATACCAGTAACGTCCAGCCATTTCTGGATATTGTAATTTATAATAAATATCTCCGAGTTGTTTTCGAAGATGTAATTCATTTGGGTATGTAAAGATGAGGCCGTGCAATCTGTCTCTTGCTTTTCCAAGATTATTATTTTCAATATCCTCTTCGATTCTTTTTAATGTTTTTCTAGGAATTTTATTGGTCATAAATTCCTCCTTATTTAGAATAGAGATAATTATATTTTATAAGAAATACTAAAAATTAGAAATTCCATTTTCAAAAAAGATTGTACATTTCATTTTAAGTATGCTATGATGATGTCAGTTGAATAGTTAAATTAAGCAATCCATATGTTATCAAGTGCTGGAAACGAACGAGAAAAAGTATGTGAGAACTAGTTTATGTTTCGTATTTGATAATGTGTGGATTCTTTTTTTAGACAGGAAGACTAAAAAAATTAAAATTTGTATTTTCTTAGGAGGAAATAATTATGGCAGTAACAGGACAAGTAAAATGGTTTAACAACGAAAAAGGCTTCGGTTTCATCGAAGTTCCAGGCGAAAACGACGTATTCGTACACTTCTCAGCAATCGAAACTGACGGTTTCAAATCTTTAGAAGAAGGTCAAAAAGTTAGCTTCGAAATCGAAGACGGTAACCGTGGACCTCAAGCTAAAAACGTAATCAAACTATAATTTTATAGTTGATGATGGAAAAAAGGATGGCTAATGCCATCCTTTTTTTGTTGTGGAGAAAGTTTTTTAGAGTCTGTTTTTATATCTAAATCTCTTTTTGGATGTTACAACTGGTAAAAAAATATCTGGAATGCGTATTAGTTTCTGTAGAAGAATTAGTTCAGCAAGAGCATTTGCTGCGTATGATAGTAAATAACTATAAATTTGTATTCTCTGTTGAAATGGGGAAATCTTTTCCAGATAGACCTTGAGTAACATCTTTTTTGTTAGCGTTGTTGTTGGAATTTTGTACGTTTTGAGATGATGTTTCTAACAGTTGTTCTTGTTCCTTACTAGGGGTATTCAGAGCATCTGAGGGGATGCTATTAACCTGCTGGCTTAATAGGTTTTCTTTATCCATAGTATACAGCTCCTTTTTGGAATTCGATAAAAAGCAATGTAATTATAAAATGACCACTTATATATATTGTGTTTTTGAATGAAATTATATACAAAACTTATATTATAAAGTTAACTAATTAACGAATTGTTAGTGATGGATAAAGATGTACAAATTTGAAGTGTTTAATAAAAATTAAAAGCGAGTAACAAGTACAAATACTATTTCTCATGTTTTATATAAGGATCATATACAAATCAAAAAAGATGTAGAGAATCTTGGAAGAAAATATAGTTGTTTTTTAGGGTGAAGAAGAATAAATAAAATGATACTACAAATGTAAAAAGGCATTCCATAAAGGAAGGCCTTTTATTGTTCTTTCTCTAATTTTTTCTTCTCACGTTTTTTACATTCTGGACATTTTGATTTACGAAATGGTTTGGAAAAGAATAGAAGAATGAAAAATAAACCGAATATAATACTAGCTGAGTTTTTCACGATAATGACGCTGCTATTTTTCATTTGAATCGATGGTTGGATTTCTTTTTCTTCCATAGTGGCCCTCCATATATTGGATTTATATTTTAATTATAGCAAAGTTAGTTGTTGTAATGATGTGAAATGAGGAAGTGATTTCAAATATTTATAGTAGTATAAATGTTTTTTGTGTACATTATTATCTTTTTATTATTATATAGTTAATTTTAAATTTAAAGAATGGTTGATAAATAATAAATCTATGTAAAATAGTGGAATATGCAATCCGTTTTCTTTTCATAGGTGCTAAAATTATATATGCAGCTGCTAATATAAATGGAAAAAAGGAGATAATAGAGCATGGAAAGTAAAGTGGAACGCTATGTCGAAAATTATGTTGTAACGAAAAATACGATGGCCTTACTTCCTGTTATTCTAAGTGAAAAGAAAATTGTTACTCGAGTCGTTGAAATGAATGATTCTTTTTTCGTATTTCAAAAACCTCTAGATATTATAGAAAGAAGTTGCCGCAAGCATGGCTCGAGTTTCTTAGGCAGAAAAGAAGGAACGAAAGAGTTAACTCATATTACACATAAAGCACCAATTGCGATTAGTCCTACAGATCAACTTTATTTTTTCCCTACCTATTCTTACTCTAGAAAAGAGTGCGCTTGGTTGTCTCATTTTTATATTGAAAGTAATAAAGAATTAAAAGATGGAAATCTTATTATTAGATTTATAAATGGCTTTGCTGTGAAATTAGAAATATCAAAAACTAGTTTTGAAAATCAACAAAATCGTACAGCGAAATTACGTACTGAATATGAAGATCGTAGGAAAAAACAAGGGAATCCGTGTTTTAAAGAAATTGATAAAAGTGAAGAATCAACATTAAGACCAGCTTATGAGAAAGTGTATGTTGTTAGAGAAGAAGAAGTGTAATATAGAAAAAGCTGCCTCTAGAATGTTGCCTTAAGTGGCATTCTAGGACAGCTTTTTTTGCTATTTAAATATTAATAAGTTTCTTCCTTACGGGCAGCATCCATCATAATGAAGATAGCTGATAAAATATGCAAAATCATTCCTACAAACGGAATCCATGCAAGGCAAGAAGTTACAATTCCTAGCACATTACCGTTAGCACTCATATTAACTTTTTTAGCCAATACTAAAGTAACGATATGTAATACTAGCATGAAAAGAAGTGGTAACCAAAGTAAAGAAACAACAATAGTTCCTCCGAGTACAGGTATTCCCAGTAAAGCCTCTAAGGCACCAGTAACCCATTTTAATAATTTTACTGTGTCTTTCAAAGTATTTCCTCCTAAAAACATAAAATAAATATATTGCGATATTTAGTATAACAGATTTATGTTGTTATTTTAATAAAAAATGTAAAAAATACTATTTTTTTATATTTAAATAAATTATTTGTAATATACTATTTTTGAAGAGATATAAGGATATTGTTGGATAGGGTGTTATTAATATGTAATATATTGTCAAATATTGATAGATTATCATAGCTAAATAATGAAGGAATTCTTATGAAAGATATGGAAACTTTAATAAATACATCTCCATATGTCGTATCTACCATTTCCTCTTTCATATAAGCAATGATACAGTAGGGATAGTATTTAGAGTAAAGGGGTAAAGTGTAGAATGGATTTTCAGACAATCAAAGAGTATTTTTCACCAGAAAATATGGATCATATTGTTGAGAGTTATAAAGCGTTCGGACCACTTCTTGGTATTGGTTTACCGATGATAGAGGCGTTGATTCCAGCATTACCGCTTATTGTATTTGTACTGGCGAATGCTGTTGCATTTGGCTTTTGGCTCGGTTTTCTTTATTCATGGATTGGATCAGTAATGGGTGCATTACTTGTCTTTTTCATCATCCGCCATTTTGGCCGCAGCCGTTTCTTTTCGTTTGTAAATAAGCATGAGAGAGTACGAAAAGCAATGGGGTGGATTGAAAGGAAAGGATTCGCACCGATTTTTGTTATATTTTGTTTTCCGTTTACACCGTCAGCGCTAATAAATGTTGTCGCTGGTTTATCCCGAATTAGTGTAAAACAGTTTGGACTAGCGTTAGCATTCGGAAAACTTGTGATGATTTTTATTTTAACGTATATCGGTCATGATTTAATGTCATTTATTCATAATCCGGTGAAATCAGTCATTGTAGCGATTGGTATTTTTATTCTATGGTATGTCGGTAAGAAAATTGAAGTAAAATTAGAACTACATTAAGAATAGTCTTCTTTGTAAAGGAAAGCTTCAGTATTAAAGGATAAGGGGAGAAGCAGATGAAGAAAACTTTGAAAAAAGAAGGCATAGAGTGGATACGAACAATTTTAATTGGTGTATTATTAGCTGTATTTTTTCGAACGTTTTTCTTTTCAACGTATGTTGTAGAGGGGAAGTCAATGATGCCGACATTGCAAGATGGCAATATGCTCGTTGTAAATAAGGTGAGTTATCAAGTTGGGGACTTGAACAGATTTGACGTTGTGGTGTTTCATGCGAATAAAAAAGAGGACTATGTAAAGCGAATTATCGGTTTACCTGGAGATCATATTGAATATAAGCATGATAAGTTATATATAAATGGACAATTTATTGATGAGCCGTATCTAGAGAAGTATAAGAAAGAGATAAATGGAAGGCAACTAACAGGCGACTTTACATTAGAAGAGTTAACGAAAGAAAAGCTGGTGCCACCCGGGTTTATTTTTGTAGTAGGTGATAACCGGCTCGGGAGCTGGGATAGTAGACACTTTGGCTTTGTAAAAGCTGATACAGTCGTCGGTAAAGTTGATTTGCGATATTGGCCAATTCAAGAGGTGCAAACGAATTTTTCAAAAGGTTGATATAATGAAGTAGAAGTATAGAAAAGACAAACAACTCAGTTTGTCTTTTTTCGTGTACTATAATACAATTATAGTAGCAAACTAACGTTCGTTATGTAAGTGAAAGGTGGGGTTACATGTCACTTCGATTTGTGATTGGTAGAGCGGGAAGTGGAAAAAGTACACTTTGTTTACGCGAAGTGCAAGAAGAGTTAAAACAGCGCCCGAGAGGGAAAACAATATTATATCTTGTGCCAGAACAGATGACATTCCAGACGCAGCAGGCGTTAATTGGAAGTGAGGATGTAAGAGGTTCTATTCGGGCACAAGTTTTTAGTTTTTCACGATTAGCGTGGAAGGTGCTGCAAGAAGTTGGCGGAGCGAGTCGTCTTCATATTGATGAAGCTGGTGTACATATGTTACTCCGTAAAATTGTAGAGTCTCGTAAAGATGGATTATCGGTGTTCCAAAAAGCAGCGGAGCAAAACGGTTTCTTTGAACATCTTGGCAGTATGATCGCGGAGTTTAAACGTTACAATGTAACGCCATCTAACGTATATGAAATGTGGCAACAATTAGATGCGCATAGTAGCAGTGCCGAACAAAAGTTACTAGCGAATAAAGTGTATGATTTACAGTTACTATACGATGATTTTGAACGTGCTTTAATTGGAAAATACTTAGATTCAGAAGACTACCTGCAATTGCTAGTGGAAAAGCTTCCGCAGTCTGAATATGTAAATGGTGCGGAAATTTATATAGATGGATTTCATTCATTCTCCCCGCAAGAGTTAGAGATTGTAAGACAGCTTATGATTTGCGGAGCGAAAGTTACGATCACGTTAACGATAGATGAAAAAACGTTAGCACAGCCAGTAAATGAACTCGATTTATTTTATGAAACGACGTTAACGTATGAAAAAATAAAACAAGTAGCGCGTGAAGAGAAAATAGAAATTGAAAAAACAATTCCACTTATGGAACAGCCGCGTTTTCATTCTCCAGCATTAGCGCATTTAGAAGCTCATTATGAAGCGCGTCCGAATGAAAAATTTAACGGTGAAGCGAGTGTAACGATTAGTACAGCTGCGAATTTACGAGCGGAGGTAGAAGGTGTTGCTCGTGAAATTCGTAAACTTGTTGCGGACGAAAAATATCGTTACCGAGATATTGCAGTGCTTCTTCGTAATGGGGAAAGTTATTACGATGTGATGCGAACGTTATTTACAGATTACAATATCCCGCACTTCATCGATGAAAAGCGCCCGATGTCACACCACCCATTGGTAGAATGTATTCGTTCTGCACTCGAGATTATTAGTGGGAATTGGCGTTATGATGCGGTGTTCCGTTGCGTGAAAACAGAGCTTTTATATCCATTAGACGTAAGAAAAGAAGCGATGCGTGAAGAAATGGATGAATTTGAAAATTACTGTTTAGCGTACGGTGTACAAGGAAAGAGATGGACTGCTGAAGATCCATGGATGTATCGCCGTTATCGTTCTCTTGATGATACGAACGGGATGATTACAGACAGTGAACGTGAAATGGAAGAGAAAATAAATAGGCTACGTGACGTTGTAAGAACACCTGTTATTCGCATGCAAAAAAGGTTAAAGCGTGCAGGAACAGTTATGCAAATGTGTGAAGCAGTTTACTTGTTTTTAGAAGAACTGGATGTTCCGAAGAAACTAGAAGAATTACGTATACGTGCAGAAGAAAGTGGAGATTTCTTATTTGCGACAGATCATGAACAAGTATGGGAAGAAGTAATGAGCCTTCTTGATACATTTGTAGAGATTCTTGGGGAAGAGAAAATGTCTCTTTCTATGTTTACTGACGTTATGTCGACAGGTCTTGAGGCACTTCAATTTGCTAACATTCCGCCGTCATTAGACCAAGTGTTAATTGCTAATATTGATCACTCCAGGTTATCTGATGTGAGAGCGACGTTTATTATAGGTGTAAATGAGGGTGTCATTCCAGCAGCACCTATGGATGAAGGTATGCTTTCTGATGAGGAAAGAGAAGTTCTTGGTGCAGCAGGGATTGAATTAGCGCCAACGACGAGACAAACTTTGTTAGAAGAACAGTTCGTTATGTATCAAATGGTAACGAGAGCATCTGAGAAGTTATACATTTCATGCCCGCTTGCAGATGAAGAAGGAAAGACGTTACTTGCGTCTAGCTTTATTAAGAAAATAAAAAGAATGTTCCCTAATGTGAAAGATTCGTTTATTACGAATGATGTAAACGACTTATCACGCTCAGAACAAATTTCATATGTAGCAACGCCAGAAGTGACGTTATCTTACGTTATGCAGCAACTACAAACGTGGAAACGATACGGATTTGAAGGGAATTTAGATTTTTGGTGGGATGTATATAATTTCTACGTAACGTCAGATGAATGGAAACAAAAAAGTAGTCGCGTGCTATCAAGTTTATTTTACCGAAATCGTGCGCAGAAACTAAGTACAGCAGTAAGTAGAGATTTATACGGAGATACAATTAAAGGAAGCGTCTCTCGTATGGAACTATTTAATCGTTGTGCATACGCTCATTTCGCGCAGCATGGTTTGTCGCTTAGAGAGCGTGATATTTTCAAACTTGATGCGCCAGATATCGGCGAATTATTCCATGCGGCATTAAAGAAAATTGCGGACAAGTTATTGCGTGAAAACCGCACTTGGGCGGATTTATCAATAAAAGAATGTGAACATCTTTCTGTTTTAGTAATAGAAGAAATTGCACCGTTATTACAACGACAAATTTTATTAAGTTCAAATCGTCATTTCTATTTAAAACAAAAACTACAACAAATTATTTTCCGCACGTCAATCATTCTTCGTGAACATGCGAAGTCGAGCGGATTCGTACCAGTTGATTTAGAGGTGCCGTTCGGTATGGGTGGTACAGGGTCACTTCCGCCAATGGAATTCTCATTACCAAATGGTGTAAAGATGGAAGTAGTCGGTCGTATTGACCGTGTTGATAAGGCAGAAGATGAAAACGGGACGTTCTTACGTATTATTGATTATAAATCAAGTTCAAAAGCGTTAGATTTAACGGAAGTGTATTACGGATTAGCACTTCAAATGTTAACGTATTTAGATGTTGTTACTTCGAATGCACAGACGTGGATGAAAAAAGGCCACGCAGCATCACCAGCTGGTGTATTGTATTTCCATATTCATAACCCAATCGTTGAGATGAAAGGTGACGCATCTGAAGCTGAAATTGAAAAAGAAATTTTAAAGAAATTTAAAATGAAAGGACTCGTATTAGGAGATGCTGACGTTGTTCGTTTAATGGATAACAAACTTTCAACAGGAAGCTCAGATATTATTTCTGCTGGCCTGAAAAAAGACGGTAGCTTTAGTGCGCGTTCAAGTATTGCAAGTGAGCAAGAGTTTAACGTACTGCAAAAATATGTACACCATACGTTTGAAAATATTGGAAAAGATATTACAGAAGGTGTTATCGATATTGCTCCTTATAAAATGGGAAATAAAGCAGCATGTACGTTCTGTAACTTCAAATCTGTTTGTCAATTTGATGAGTCACTTGAAGATAATCAGTTCCGATCGTTAAAAGATATGAAAGATAGCGAAGCGATGGAGAAAATAAGAGAGGAGGTTGGCGGAGAATGATAGAAAATTGGCCTAAAAAACCAGAAGGTAGTCAATGGACAGATGACCAGTGGAAAGCTGTTGTAGCGAACGGACGTGATATTTTAGTTGCGGCTGCAGCTGGATCAGGTAAAACAGCAGTATTAGTTGAACGTATTATTAAAAAGATTATTAATGAAGAGAACCCAGTCGATGTCGACCGCCTGCTCGTTGTAACATTTACGAATGCAGCAGCGCAAGAGATGAAAAACCGAATCGGGGAAGCGTTAGAAAAGGTATTAATTGATGAACCAGGCTCTCAACACGTAAGAAAGCAGCTGAGCCTATTAAATAAAGCTTCCATTTCAACAATTCACTCATTCTGTTTACAAGTAATTAGAGGATATTACTACATGCTTGATGTTGATCCTCGTTTCCGTATTGCGAATCAAACAGAAAATGAATTGTTAAAAGAAGAAGTGCTAGATGACATATTAGAAGAAGAGTATGGCATCGAAGATAATACGATATTCTTTGAACTCGTTGATCGTTATACGAGTGACCGTAGTGATGATGACTTACAACGTATGATTTTAGCGCTTCATACAGAATCAAGAGCGCATCCAAATCCGGAAAAATGGCTTGATAAATTAGTAGAAGCATATGACGTAGAAGGAAAGACAATTGAGGATTTAGTATATGCTTCTTATTTATTAGAAGATGTGAAATTCCAGCTTGAAACAGCGGAACAGCATATTCGTAAGGCAACTGAACTCGCAATGCTTCCTGACGGTCCAGCGCCTCGCATTGAAACCCTGCAAGCAGATGTAGCTTTACTTGGAACGCTATCATCAGCTGCTCGTGAGTCGTGGACAAGATTGTATGAAGCGATGCAAAACGTATCGTGGCAAACGTTAAAGCGTATTAAGAAAAGTGATTACAATGAAGATGTTGTAAAACAAGTAGACTCTCTTCGTAATAAAGCGAAAGATGAAGTGAAGAAATTACAGGAAGAGTTATTTAGCCGCAAACCGGAAAGTTTCTTACGAGATTTTCAAGATATGCACCCAGTATTAGAAAAGCTTGTTCAACTTGTAAAAGTATTTACAGAGCGTTTCCAAGCGATGAAGCGAGATAAAGGAATGGTCGATTTTACAGATTTAGAGCATTTCTGTTTACAAATTTTAAGTGAACAAAGTGAAAATGGTGAAATGAATCCGTCAGCAGTGGCGCTCCAATATCGTAATAAATTTGCTGAAGTATTAGTCGATGAATATCAAGACACGAACTTTGTACAGGAATCCATTATTAAATTCGTAACGAAAGATTCTGAGAGTGAAGGAAACTTGTTCATGGTTGGTGACGTAAAGCAGTCGATTTATCGTTTCCGACTAGCCGAGCCAGGACTATTCCTAGGAAAATATAAACGCTTCACACAAGAAGGATTGGGCGGCGGAATGAAGATTGACTTAGCGAAAAACTTCCGTAGTCGTCATGAAGTACTAGCAGGTACGAACTTTATTTTTAAACAAATTATGGGCGAAGAAGTTGGGGAAATTGACTACGATGCTGACGCTGAACTAAAGCTAGGTGCTACCTATCCAGAAGGTGAAGATGTAGCAGCAGAATTACTATGTATTCAGCAAACGGAAGAAGAAGTAATGGATGGAGAAGAAGGTGCAGAAGTCGAAAAAGCACAGCTAGAAGCTCGTCTTATGGCGCAGCGTATTAAAGCGATGGTTGATTCAGGTTATGAAGTGTATGATCGTAAAACGGATAGTATGCGCCCTGTACAATACCGTGATTTCGTTATTTTACTCCGCTCGATGCCGTGGGCGCCGCAAATTATGGAAGAGTTAAAATTGCAAGGAATTCCAGTATATGCTGACCTTGCGACTGGTTATTTTGAAGCGACAGAAGTAAATATTATGATGAACGTATTCCGCGTTATTGATAATCCGATGCAAGATATTCCGCTTGCAGCTGTACTTCGTTCACCGATTGTGGGACTAAATGATGAAGACCTTGCGACGCTTCGTGCTCATGGGAAGAAAGGGTCATTTTATGAAGTAATGAGCTCGTTCTTAAAAGGAGCACCGCTTGAAGAAGAGCAAGAACTTCATGATAAATTAGAGTGGTTTTATAATTTACTTCAAGGATGGCGTGAATTTGCCCGTCAACAATCCCTTTCTGATTTAATTTGGAAAGTGTACGGTGAGACAGGTTATTACGACTTCGTTGGCGGTTTACCAGCAGGAAAGCAAAGGCAGGCAAACTTGCGCGTGCTATATGACCGTGCAAGACAATATGAAGCAACATCATTTAGAGGGTTATTCCGCTTCTTGCGTTTTATTGAACGTATTTTAGAACGCGGTGATGATATGGGTACGGCAAGAGCTCTTGGTGAACAAGAAGACGTCGTTCGCATTATGACGATTCATAAAAGTAAAGGGCTAGAGTTCCCGGTCGTATTTGTAGCTGGACTCGGTCGTCGTTTTAATACACAAGACTTAATGAAGCGTTTCTTACTGCATAAAGATTTCGGTTTCGGTTCACAATTTATCGATCCGCGTAAACGAATTAAATATACGACATTATCACAGCTTGCGATTAAGCGTAAAATGAAAATGGAATTAATTGCAGAAGAAATGCGCGTATTATACGTAGCGTTAACGCGTGCGAAAGAGAAGCTAATTTTAATCGGAACAGTTAAGGATGCAACTAAGGAAATGGAAAAATGGCTTGATGCGAGGGAACATAATGAATGGTTATTACCAGATCACATACGTGCCGGAGCGTCTTGTTATTTAGACTGGATTGCACCTTCATTATATAGACATCGTGATAGTGAAATGCTTCTTGAATTAGGACAAGGAAGCATTCCGGATGAAATTTACGGGTATGACACTAGCTGGAAAGTAGAAGTTGTGGACGGTAACACGCTACTTGCACCAGAGCCAGTTCAAGAAGAGAAACAAGAATTGTTAGAAGCGCTTCGTGAGAAAAAGGCTGTTCCCCTGCAAAGTAAACGGAAAGAAGAAGTGTACGACAGATTAATGTGGAAGTACGGATATGAGGATGCGACATCTCATCGTGCGAAGCAATCTGTTACAGAAATAAAGAGAAATTATCAATCTGAAGAAGGTAGCGATAACGCCTTTATTAAAAAACTACGTGCACCAATTAAAACACGTCCGCGCTTTATGGAGAAAAAAGGGTTAACGTACGCAGAGCGTGGAACAGCAGTCCATGCCGTTATGCAGCATGTAGATTTGAAGAAACCGATTACGGCCGAAACGCTACAAGAACAAATCGCAGGAATGGTAAATAAGGAATTATTAACATTCGAGCAGGCGGAAGAAATAGCAATTGAAAAAGTAATTTCATTCTTTGACAGTGACTTAGGTAAAAGGGTATTAGCGGCGAAAAGTGTTGAGCGTGAAGTACCATTTACGATGATGCTTGCAGCAGAAGAAGCATATCAAGATTGGCAAGGGAAGAGTGAAGAAACGATTCTTGTCCAAGGGGTTATCGACTGCATGATTGAAGAGGAAGATGGCATTACGTTAATCGACTTCAAAACAGATACGATTGAAGGGAAATTCCCAGGCGGATTCCAACAAGCAAAACCAATTTTAGAAGATCGATATAAAGTGCAACTTTCGTTATATGCAAAAGCACTCGAGAAAAGCTTACAACATCCTGTCAAAGAGAAATGTTTATATTTCTTTGATGGGAATCACGTTGTAAATATTGAAGGATAGACAACAGAAGGGGGCTATAAAAAATGACAACGTTAAAAACTTGTGAACAGGGACACGAGTACTATAAAAGTAGCGATTGTCCAACTTGCCCAACCTGTGAGAAAGAGAGAAAACCAAAAGAAGGTTTTCTCTCTCTTCTTTCAGCGCCAGCAAGAAGGGCATTAGAACACCATGGAATTCAAACTGTAGAAGAACTCTCAAAATATAGTGACAAAGAAATTTTAAAACTGCATGGTATGGGACCTGCGTCTTTGCCGAAGCTTAGACAAGCTTTGGAGGAGAGCGGATTATCATTTAAATAAAATGAAATAGTGCCTCTTCACTACTTACTTGTTTATACCACTATTTGTGAACAGTAAAGCTCTTGCTGATTAAAATTTCATTTTAATAATTTGAATTAGATAAAAGAAAAAAGTAGGAGAATATCTCCTACTTTTTTTACGCTGTTCCAATCTGATCTTGATCCGCCACATCAGAATCAAACGTATTTGTTGCACTAACACCGTTAAAAGTATTCACGACAAATCCAACATTAGAAGCTCCGGATCCATTATAAGCTTTCGTGTTTTCTTTCGGAGATACGTTATAAAAATCTCCTAAGTTGAAAGAGCCGTTACTGTTTTGAACGACGAGATTTCCTACAACCGAAGGCATACCATCCACCTACTTTACTAAGCTTTTTAATTACTATATGAATTATTGTGCGGAAGGTTCATCTGTAATATATTGGCGGATTTGCATAATACGAGAGTTATTAAAAACATAATCAACATTTCCAATTTGAAAGCAACCAGAATTTAAAAGTGTCCGTAATTCAACGTTATTAACTTCAATAAAAGGGCATTCATTTACAATATTTAAATTTACATCTGTCGTTCGTTTTGGAATTGTAATGTGTTCATCTGTAAAGATTTCAAAAGCATCAAAACGACCTTCTCCCCTTATATAACAAGGAATTTCACGGTGGACGGCAAGAGCTCTACTTTTTAATTCCATTTGGTTTGCATCTCCAACTTGCAATACGGCAGTAATTCCTAAAGAAATAATAGAAACATTTTGGACAATGGACACATGATGCAACATAATTTCTCAGTCTCCTTAACCTGGAGTAGGAGGGACATCTGTTACTAATGGTACAAATGGACCCTCTGTAACTGTTTCAAATGGTGTATCGAGAATAGAAGATAGAATGAGGAGATTTGCATCTCCAATTAAAAAGAGTGCGGACGACGATACACCGTTCATTTTAATCTGTCCGACTTTTAACTCACGGTTTACAACGTTAAGGTTCATACATACTTACTCCTTTCGGAAATTTCCCGGTATGTGCTGAATAAAGGAGAGAAAGGCTTTGTCAATATCTTGTTTCATTGCCTGAATAATGATATCTCGTAAATAATCTGGATCTGTTGAAATACCTTCATATGATTGCGCTTGTGATAAATAATAAGGGAGTCGATGCTCCATCTGTTTTTTTATGTCATCTACCATCATTTGTCGATACATTTCATCAAGCGGTGTTCTCTCTTCTTGTTCAAAATGGAGAATACGATTATATGCTTCTTCATCTAAGTATCGATGCATTTCTTGGAGGATACCTTGATAAAAGTCTGGGTTTGTTTCGGTTTCAGGGTTTACCTTCAATGTTTCTGTATCCACTTGAAAATCTTCAATTTGTTGTCCTTTTGCTGAAAATGGGTTTAAACCAATATTTAAAGTACCATTTAAATTTTCGACTTTTAATTGATCGAATTTGTATTCCACTTTTCCTACAGAAGAGGAGGGGCGATTTTTTAATTCGTTAAGCTCTTCTTGGAGTTGGCGCACTTGTTCTTCTAAATTTAGGATGGCTGCTTGTTGTGTTTGAAGAGCTTGTTGAAGTTGGTGTAAGTAAGTATATATATCTTGATTCATTTGTGAAACCTCCTTTTCAATAGGGAGGGTAAAAATATTCCTGCTATATATTTATGACAAGGATGTCTTAAGAAGAACTAGTTGATGGTTTGATAGAAATAATTTGTCCTTTTGCCTGTAATGGGCGAAGCGGCTCCGTAAATCCGCCCGTATTTGAAAATTTAGATAGGGCTTTAATACTTCCGGCAGTACCAATTTGGAACACAGAAGAGGTTGTAATACTATCAATTTTAATACTGTTGATGATGATACTTTGGTTTACATAAAAATTCAATGCAATTGCCTCCTTTAAGTTGAGCCAATTATCGCTTGATCGATTACATCTGAATCGTTGACAGTCGTTGCACTTTGATAATTGTAGACAGAAACATTATCTCCAACGTTGAAAGAGCCGGCCCCGGCGAAAGCACGTGAGTAACTAATAGGCCTAATCGCAAATACATCTCCAATATGAAAAATACCACTTGATCCAATATTGACGATACGAATATGTCCGACCATAGCTGGCATACAAAACACCCTTCGTTTTTAAAATTTTCTTTTCTACTATTGTATGGGCGTTTCCAATAAAATGTGTGTTTTTTTGAAATAAAAGAAACACACGCGTTATTGCGTGTGTGTGTTGAACGTTTGAGTAGGGTGTAAATCCGTATGTACATGACAAATTACATTTAAGAGCCTGTCCAGTTCTTGGCTACAATCCACTGTTCTTTGAGAAGTCATTCCATAGCGTTCAGCAAAATAGATCATTTTTTCACGTTTTTTTTCAATAGCTTGCTCAAACATTGAAATCGGCTCCATCTCTAAATGAAATTTTTAGTATATATGTAGTACATATTATACAAAAACTCCATAAAAAAGAAATACCTTCGCTAAAAAAAGTAAAATTTCTACATTTTATGCTAAATAATGAATAAGTAACGAATAAGTGCGAGAAGAATATTGTAAAAATTAGCGTGCATGAGAAGGTTTTTTTCTTGCGGATGCGAATACAATTAAAAGGTATGAGTTTTAGGATGGAGAGTGGAAATATTGCGTTTTGTAACGGCGAAGAAAGAAGAAAAGGTATTTGTAGGTATTGTGGATGAAGAAGAAGAAAAGGTATTACACTTAAGAGAAGCGCAAAGACAAAAAGGGGAAAAGGTTACAATCCCTATTACAATGTTAGAGTGTATTGAAAGAGGGACTGAATGCTTTGAGAAAGTATGTGAAATTGTAAATTGGGCAAAAGAGAACGGGGAAGCGGCGTATTATCCGTTAACAGAGGTGAAAATATTAGCGCCGATTCCAAGGCCAAGAAAGAATATTTTGTGCGTTGGAAAAAACTATCGTGAGCATGCGGTAGAAATGGGCGGAGTAGAGTCTATTCCAGAAAATATAATGATCTTTACGAAAGCACCAACAACAGTTATTGGCATAAATGAGCAAATTAATGGTCACCCTCACGCAACGGACGAACTAGATTACGAAGGAGAACTAGCTATCATTATTGGTAAGCGAGGGAAGCAAATTAAAAAAGAAAAAGCGCTTGAGCATGTTTTTGGTTATACGATTATAAATGATGTAACAGCTCGAGACATTCAAAGAAAACATAAACAGTTTTTCCTTGGGAAAAGCTTCGATACATTTTGTCCGATGGGACCGTATTTAATTCATAAATCGGTGGTTGAAACGCCGAATGCATTACACATTGAAACGGTAGTAAATGGAGAAGTAAGGCAAACTTCCAACACAAATAAAATGATTTTTTCAATAGAAGAAATTATTTCAACGATAAGCAAAGGAATGACTTTAGAACCAGGCGATATTATCGCAACAGGAACGCCGGCTGGTGTCGGAAAAGGTTTTACACCACCGAGGTTTTTACATGCTGGTGATGAAGTGGTCATTACAGTGGAAAGAATTGGTACTTTGCGAAATGTAGTGAAATGAGAAAAGAGCTATCTTGTATAAAGATAGCTCTTTTCTATGGTCTCGGATTATAGAGATAATCTATAACGGCAAAAGTGTAAAGACCAATTAATGCAAGTGTACAAATGCCAAATAATATAACCGCAAGTGCGCTTTTTTCTCGTCCAAATCCAATAATAGTAAGAATAACAGCAGTCCAAAATGATGCTTTCAGTAGTGTGAGTGTAGTAGGAGTTGAGTAATGAAGCCATGTTGTGGAAAGTAGGAAACTAAAGAATGTAACTAAAATAAACGCTGTAGCTAAATAGTTAATATGTTTACCATATCTTAGTAGCATATCGCACCTCCTTTATGAATTTAAAATACAGAAAATTACAATTTTATCTTAATATAATTGAATATAAAAAGAAAGAGGTTGTCCCAACATGTTGGACAACCTCTCTATTATTACGATAATACAGCTTTAATTTTTTGGAATGCCCACTCTAAATCTTCTTCAGAGATTACTAGAGGTGGTGCGATACGAATTACGTTTTCGTGTGTTTCTTTACATAGTAGACCAGCTGCTTTTAGTTGTTCACAGTAAGGACGAGCTGGCTCGTTTAATTCGATACCGATGAATAAACCTTTACCGCGAACTTCAGTAATCATTGGGTTATCAATTTCTTTTAATTGCCCAACTAATTTTTCTCCTAATTGAAGAGAACGCTCTGTTAATTTTTCTTCTTCTAAAACTTCAAGAGCTGCGATAGAAACAGCACATGCAAGTGGGTTACCGCCAAATGTAGAACCATGAGAACCTGGCTCAAATACACCTAAAATGTCGCGGTTTGCTGCAACACAAGAGATCGGGAACACACCGCCACCAAGGGCTTTACCAAGTATGTACATGTCAGGAGTTACATCGTCCCAGTCACAAGCGAATACTTTACCAGTACGGCCTAAGCCTGTTTGGATTTCATCTGCTACGAATAAAACGTTTTCTTTTTTACATACTTCAAGAGCTTCTTTTAAGTAACCAGCTGGTGGGATGTTAATTCCTGCTTCACCTTGAATTGGCTCTAAAATGAATGCTGCTGTGTTTGGTGTAATTGCGGCTTTTAATGCTTCTAAATCACCGTAAGGAATTACAACGATGCCAGGAAGCATTGGACCAAATCCACGCTTGTACTCTTCATTTGAAGACATAGAAACAGAACCCATTGTACGTCCGTGGAAGTTATCTTCACAAACGATGATTTCAGCACGGTTTGCTTCTACTTTCTTCACATCATAAGCCCAGCGACGAACTGTTTTAATTGCAGTTTCAACAGCTTCAGCACCTGTATTCATTGGAAGTACCATTTCTTTATTAGTTAGTTTCGCAACTTTTTCGTACCAAGGACCTAATTGATCGCTATGGAAAGCACGAGAAGTTAACGTAACACGATTAGCTTGGTCAATTAAAGCGTTAATAATTTTCGGGTGACGATGACCTTGGTTTACTGCAGAATATGCACTTAATAAGTCCATATAGCGGTTTCCTTCAGGATCTTCTACCCAAACACCTTCTGCTTTAGAAATAACGATTGGAAGTGGGTGATAGTTATTTGCTCCATATGTGTCTGTAAGTTCGATAATATCCTTAGTTTGAATCATGATTGTTCCCCCTTTTGTTATTACAAGAAGTTTGTAAATACTCTAAATATTATAGCATTTAAATGTAAAAAAGCGAAACATTTCCTGAAAATAAATGAACATGTTATCATATAGAGTGAAAAAGTGTGAAAAGAGGAGGTAAGGGATACGATGGTACATATGCATATTACAGCATGGGCGTTAGGTTTAATTTTATTCTTCGTTGCGTATTCACTTTATTCAGCAGGAAGAAAAGGTAAAGGTGTACATATGGGGCTTCGTCTTATGTACATTATCATTATTGTGACAGGTTTCATGTTGTACATGGGGATTATGAAGACTGCAACAAGTAACATGCACATGTGGTATGGTTTAAAAATGATAGCTGGTATTTTAGTTATCGGTGGAATGGAAATGGTTCTTGTGAAAATGAGCAAGAACAAAGCAACAGGGGCAGTTTGGGGGCTATTTATTGTTGCATTAGTAGCAGTATTTTACCTTGGACTGAAATTACCGATTGGTTGGCAAGTATTCTAATAAAGAAAATAAAACCACCTTATAATCTCAAAGACTTGGGAGCTAAGGTGGTTTTTACTTTTTATGTCGCATCGATATGTAACTCTTCTCCATTTACTTTCGTAAAACGGAACATGTTTTTATTGGATGTAGTGTGACGGACGAAATGATGCTGTAGTGTACAGATCATCTCTTCGTTATCAAACAAAAGAATATTTACTCCTTCGCGTGACTCCTCTTTCGGTAAGAAAGATAAATAATTATGACAATACATGCAATCATATAAAGAGTAGTGAAGTGATTGCAATGATTCGGTTAATAATGTGAACACAGAGTCAGGTAATTCCTCGAGCCATTCATTATAGCTAAGAAGTAATTTTTTTCGAATACGTATCATTTCCCCGTTTTGCAGGTGGTGCTGTTCGTTGGCGATTTGTAATATATCTTGTTCATAGAAACGAGCTGGTAGCCAGTTGTTGTTATATAAAATCTCAAAACCATCTTCGGCAATATCTTCTAATAAAAATGCTTCATCATTTTCATCATCAAAGAATACCCATTCATTGTTTATATATTCTACATTACCGACTGTATGAGCGCGGGGCTGGTTATATAAAATATGGTTACGTTGTATCATACATGATTTCTCCTTTATAAAAAGTAGTTATTCCTGTTATAGACAGTTCGTGCATTCTTTATAACTAGACACATCTAGACATAGGTGGGCATACAATAAAACACGTTTTACTGAGTGAGAATGCTATTCCATATGTGGATAGTAGGTTATCGTCAAGTTTTCCATTTTTTGATCCGCACTCTTAGGGTGGGGATTACTGCACGTTCAAGAAAAGAAATAAGATGGAAGGATGATTTATATGTGCGGGATTACAGGATGGGTGGATTATAAACGCTCATTAGAAGGAGAAAGAGATGTCGTTACGAAGATGGCTGAGACGTTAGCCAAACGTGGGCCGGATGATAATAAAGTTTGGATTAAAGGCAATGTCGCATTTGGGCATAAACGTTTAATCGTTGTGGACCCTGAGGGCGGGAAACAACCGATGACTTGTTTAAAAGATGAAACGAATTACGCCATTTGCTATAACGGTGAACTTTATAACACAGAAGACATTCGAAAGGAATTATTAAGAAGAGGATATACGTTCAAAGGTCATTCTGATACAGAAGTATTATTAGCTTCTTATATTGAATGGAAAGAAGAATGTGTCGATCATTTAAACGGTATATATGCGTTTGCTGTATGGGATGAACAGAAAGAACAAGTATTTATTGCGCGAGATCGACTAGGTGTAAAACCGCTATTTTATAAATATGATAGTGGGCGATTACTATTTGGTTCAGAGTTAAAAGCGATACTGGCTCATCCAGATGTGAAGGCGGAAGTAACGTTAGAAGGGTTATCCGAAATATTCGGCCTCGGACCGTCAAGAACGCCTGGCCATGGTATTTATGCTGGTATAAAAGAATTACGTCCAGGTCATGCGATGACATTTTCAAAGAACGGTTTATGTATATGGAGATATTGGAATGTAGAAAGTAAAAAACATGAAGACTCTTTTGAAGAAACCGTAGAGAAAACGCGCTTTTTATTACAAGATGCCATTACAAGACAGCTTGTTTCTGATGTACCACTATGTACTTTTTTATCAGGTGGTGTAGATTCGAGCGCTATTACAGCTATCGCAGCGAAAGAATACGAGAGATCAGGAAAAGGGCAATTACACACGTATTCTATTGATTACGAAGATAATGACAAATACTTTAAAGCGAATGCGTTCCAGCCAAATTCAGATGCTCCGTTTATTAATTTAATGACTGAGACATTTCAAACAACCCATCATCGCTGCGTCATTTCGAATGAAAAATTAGCAGAGTATTTAACTGAAGCAGTACTCGTTCGTGATTTGCCTGGTATGGCAGATATCGATTCGTCATTATTATGGTTTTGTCGTGAAATTAAACAAGATTTTGTCGTCGGTTTATCTGGGGAATGTGCAGATGAAATATTTGGTGGATATCCGTGGTTTTATAGAGAAGATGATTTACAATCGAGTGCCTTTCCGTGGATGCGCTCTACAGAAGCACGTGAACAACTGCTAAAGAAAGAATGGAGAAATAAATTAAATTTACAACAATATGTGCAAAGGCGCTATGAAGAGTCGATTCAAGAAGTTCCTATTTTAGAGGGAGAAAGTCCGCTAGAAGCAAAAAGACGCCAATTATTTTATTTAAATATGGTATGGTTTATGACAACATTATTAGACAGAAAAGACCGCATGAGTATGGGGGCAAGTTTAGAAGTACGTGTTCCATTTGCAGATCATCGCCTTGTCGAATATGCGTGGAATATTCCTTGGGAAATGAAAATGTATAAAAACCGCGAAAAAGGTCTATTACGTAAAGCGTTAGAAGATGTACTTCCACATGACATCTTATATAGAAAGAAGAGTCCTTATCCGAAAACGCACAATCCACACTATACAAAAGCAGTAACAGTATGGCTTCAAAATCTATTAACGGATAAAGGTTCAATTTTACACGAATTGTTTGATAAAGAGCAGTTGAACGGATTAATTCAGTCTGGTGGCAGTGCATTTCAAACACCATGGTTTGGTCAATTGATGACTGGGCCACAGCTTTTAGCTCATTTAGCACAAATTCACGTTTGGTTTAAAGAATATGGGGTAAATATTAAGGAATAAGGGAAAAGCGGCTTACAATTATGTAAGTCGCTTTTTATTAAATAAATTTTCATATAAAATTCAAAATCACCTTATAAATAATACTTAATTAGAATTATTATTTTGACGTACTTATTATTGCTTGTTATAATTGGAAACAAACGTTCTGAAAAGGATTCTCATTTATAAAATTGAGGTGTTATATAGATGACAAAGAAAAAAATAGGTTTACTCGTAATGGCGTATGGAACACCAGAATCATTAGACGATGTAGAGGCATATTATACACATATCCGTCACGGGCGTAAGCCGTCAGAAGAAGCGCTTGAAGATTTAATTGAGCGCTATAAAGCGATTGGTGGAATTTCGCCGCTTGCAAAAATTACGAAAGAGCAGGCGCATAAATTAACAGATTCAATGAATAACATATTTACAGAGTATGAATTTACTTGTTACTTAGGTTTAAAACATACTGCGCCATTTATAGAAGATGCTGTAGAGGAAATGAAGCGAGATGGAATTGAGCAGGCGATTAGTATCGTATTAGCACCGCACTATTCTACATTTAGCATTAAAGCGTATAATGATCGTGCTATTCGTCTTTCAAAAGAAATCGGTGGTCCTGTTATTGAACCAATTGAACAATGGTATGATGAACCGAAATTTATTTCGTATTGGGCAGACAAAATAAAAGAAACGTTTACAGAAATTGATGATAAAGAGAAAGCAGTCGTAATTTTCTCAGCGCATAGTTTGCCAGAAAAGATTATTACAGCAGGAGACCCATATGTAGAACAACTAAAGTATACGGCAGATTTAATTGCAGAAGCTGCAAATATTCAAAACTATACAATCGGTTGGCAAAGTGCTGGGAATACTCCTGATTCATGGATTGGTCCAGATGTGCAAGATTTAACGAAAGATTTATATGCAGAGCATGGGTACGAATCTTTCGTATATTGCCCAGTTGGTTTTGTAGCGGAGCATTTAGAAGTTTTATATGACAACGATTATGAATGTAAAGTTGTAACTGATGAATTAAATGCCAAATATTTTAGACCAAGTATGCCGAATGCACAATCTGCATTTATCGACTGTTTGGCTGAAATTGTTTCAAAAAAAGTGAAGGAAATAGTTGACAAAGGTTTAGTTTTGAATAATAATTAGTTTATAATAATTTTAAATAAATAATAATTACTACGAAAGAAAGAGGAGGATCCCCCTAGATGAATCCAAATAATCGCTTAACAACAAACCAAGGTGCTCCAGTTGGAGATAACCAAAATTCTCGTACAGCTGGTCGTCGTGGACCAGTATTATTAGAAGACTATCATTTAGTAGAAAAACTTGCGCACTTTGATCGTGAACGTATTCCGGAGCGTGTTGTGCATGCACGTGGTGCAGGTGCTCACGGTGTATTCGTAACGAAAAATAGTATGAAGCAATATACGAAAGCGGCATTTTTACAAAATGAAGGAACTGAAACGCCTGTATTTGTTCGTTTTTCAACGGTTATTCATGGTCAAGGTTCTCCTGAAACAGCACGTGACCCACGTGGGTTCGCTGTTAAATTTTATACAGAAGAAGGAAACTACGATATCGTAGGTAATCATTTACCGGTTTTCTTCATTCGTGATGCAATTAAATTCCCTGATATGGTACATTCTTTAAAACCAGCACCTGATACGAATATTCAAACGCCAGATCGTTACTGGGATTTCATGACGTTAACTCCAGAATCTACACACATGATGACATGGGTATTTTCTGATTACGGTACACCAGCAAGTTATCGTGAAATGGAAGGTTTCGGCGTCCATTCATTTAAATGGATTAATGAAGAAGGTAAAATTGTTTATATTAAATACCACTGGAAACCACAGCAAGGTGTACGTAACTTAAATGCGAAAGAAGTGCAAGAAGTACAAGGGAAAGACTTCAATCATGCAACTCGTGACTTGTTCGACGCAATCGAAAAAGGAAATCATCCGAAATGGGATTTACACGTACAAGTTATGCAATTAGATGAAATGGACTCTTTAGACTTTGATCCATTAGATCCAACGAAAGTATGGCCAGAAGATCGCTTCCCATTAATGGAAGTAGGGACGATGACGTTAAATCGTAATCCGAAAAATTTCTTTGCAGAAGTAGAACAAGTAGCGTTCTCTCCAAGTGCAACTGTAAATGGTATTGAGCCATCGGAAGATAAATTATTACAAGGTCGTTTATTCTCTTACCCAGATACACAGCGTTATCGTCTTGGTGCAAATTACTTACAAATTCCTGTAAACTGCCCATACGCAGCTGTTCATAATCAACAACGTGATGGTGCGATGCAAGTAAATCAAAACCCATCTACAATCAACTACGAACCGAGCCGTCATGCAGAGAATCCGGTTGAAGACAAAGCTTACCGCGATTCAACTATGAAAGTAGAAGGCTATGTATCTCGTGAAAAAATCGAGAAACCAAATGACTTCAAACAAGCAGGTGAGCGTTACCGTTCATTCTCTAAAGAAGAGCAAGATAACTTAATTGCAAACTTAACAAATGATCTAAAAGACGTAAATGAACGCACAAAATTATTAGCTGTTTGTAACTTCTTCCGTGCAGATCAAGAATACGGTATGCGTTTAGCGCAGGCATTAAATGTTGATATTACGCAATATGTAGGAAATGCTCCGAAATAAATAGGAAAAGACGACCGGGTTTCGGTCGTCTTTTTTCTATAACGTTATGTGGGGTATTTTGCTTGTAAATTATGTCGGAATTTGTTTGTAAATCGATATGTTGTGTCGAACCGTTGATATATTGAAAGAAACAATCGATATATTTGAAAAATCGTTGATATATCCAAAAAACCGATGATATATTTACATTTATACTAGGTGGGGTATGTTGCCCGGTGCGCAAAAAATAGATGCAATCTATTACTAATAGATTGCATCTCTTTTTTAGTTTGCTCGCTCTGCATGTTCATAAGCTTTCTCACCATGCATCGAAATATCAAGTCCCATATGTTCCTCGTGCTCATCTACCCGAACAGGGAGGAAGAAGTTAATAACTTTAATAATGGCATAAGTCATTATTATTGTGAATGCATATGTTGCTCCAATTGCTACCAGTTGTTTAAACAGTAAAGCGGCATTTCCGTAAAATAATCCGTTCGCACCATCCCCGTTTACGGTAGTAGTTGCAAATAGTCCTGTTGCAATACCGCCCCAAGTTCCTCCGATACCGTGGCATCCAAAGGCATCAAGTGTATCGTCATACCCGAATTTTGTTTTTAAGAAGAAAACGGCGCCAAAGCATAATATACCACCAATTGCTCCGATAAGAAGAGCGGAGAAAGGTGTAACGAACCCGCAAGCTGGTGTAATAGCGACTAGACCAGAAACAACTCCGCAAGCAGCTCCCATCGCAGTCGGTTTTGATTGGAAGAACCATTCAGAAAGCATCCAAGTTAGAGCGGAGGCAGCAGCGGCTATATTTGTATTAATAAATGCAGTTAAAGCTACGTCGTTTAAGGATAATGCGCTGCCGACGTTAAAACCGAACCAGCCAAACCATAATAAGCCTGCGCCTAACATTGTAAATGGCAAATGGTGAGGAGAAGAACCATTTATGTTTTTTCGTTTTCCAAGGAAAATAGCTAATACAAGACCAGCAACTCCGGAAGTGATGTGAACGACGTTTCCGCCAGCGAAGTCTAGTGCACCAAGTTCCCTTAGCCACCCGCCGACGCCCCATACCCAATGAGCGACAGGATTGTAAACGATCGTTGTCCATAGAAGGATAAAAATAAGAAAGGCAGAAAATCGCATTCTTTCAGCGAATGCACCTGAAATTAAAGCTGGAGTTAAAATGGCGAACATGAGTTGAAACATCATGAATAAATTGTGAGGAATAGTAGATGAGTAGTCTGGATTTGGTGCGTAGGTAACTCCGTTTAGACCGAACCAATCAAGTGTACCGATAAGCCCGTGCCAATCTGGTCCGAATGATAAAGAATAGCCGATAACAATCCATTGAATCGAAACGATAGCCATTGCGCTATAACTATGCATCGTTGTGCTGAGTACATTTTTGCTGCGAACCATACCTCCATAAAAAAGTGCCAATCCTGGTGTCATCAACATGACCATTACTGTCGTCACAAACATAAAAACTGTATCTCCCATATCCATGATCTCTCCTCCTGTAATGTTAGAAAAAATAACATCTATTTGTTATGTTTCATATCATATTCGAAATTAAACTAAAAATCAACTAAAAATTCAGAAAATTATATGCATGATGTCATAAAAGCTAACATGAATTATTTTGTGAGGATTAAAATCGACATATGCGTTTCATTCGGATAATTGGTATAATATTCTTACAATTAAAAAGCTTGGGGGATGCGTGTGGGAAAAATACGGACTAGGAAACTATTCATTTGTTTTTGCTTAGCTGTTGTTTTGTTTGTACCAATACATACTTTTGCAGACGAAAAAAGAGAGTGGCGAGATGAAGTTATATACTCCATTATGATTGATCGCTTCAATAATGGAGAACCGAAAAATGACAAACAGTTAGAAGTTGGTAAATTAGAAGGGTATCAAGGAGGGGATATAAGAGGAATTATAAAAAGGTTGGATTACATAAAAGAAATGGGTTTTACTACCGTTATGCTTTCGCCACTTTTTGAAAGTGGAAAGTACGATGGATTAGACGTGCGAAATTTTAAAAAGGTAAATGAACATTTCGGGACAGACAATGATGTGAAAGAACTTGTAAAAGAAGTTCATGCAAAAGGAATGAAAGTTGTATTTCAATTTCCGCTTGGAGAAAACGAACAACAGGTAATTGACGCAATGAAATGGTGGATAAAAGAAGTTGATTTAGACGGAAGTTATGTTATACATAGTGAAAAAAAGCCGCGTTCCTTTTGGGATGACGCGCAAAAAGATATGCAAGTGATAAAGAAAGATTTTCGTATTATGACAAAGGAGGATAGCGAATACAACGAAAAAATAGTAGAATCGTTTTCTAAAGCAGATGTATCGGTGAAATCGTTATACGATGTGAGTAAAAAAGAAGGAGAATTTGTTACGTTCTTAGATAATCAAGAAACAAAAAGATATGCGCGTATTGCAAAAGAAAATATGTATTATCCGCCATCACGTTTAAAACTGGCGCTTACTTATTTGTTAACATCACCTGGAATTCCGAATTTTTATTACGGAACTGAAATTGCATTAGATGGAGGAAGTGTACCCGATAATAGACGATTAATGGATTTTAAGTCAGACGAAAAATTTATGCAGCACATAACAAAACTAGGTGAACTTAGACAGGTGAGACCGTCTTTACGACGCGGTACGTTTGAGCTACTGTATGATAAGAGCGGTATGAGCATACTAAAACGAAAATATAAAAATGAAGTAACTTTAGTAGCAATTAATAATACGAAAGAAACACAAAAAGTCTCCTTACCTGCAAGTACGATTGGTGAAAAACAAGAGTTAAGAGGATTGTTGCAGGATGAAATTATAAGAGAGGAAAACGGGAAATTTTATCTCGTTTTAAAGCGTGAAGAATCAAACGTGTATAAAGTTAACGGAGAAACAGGTGTGAATTGGTTATTTATCTCCTTAATCGTTGGGGTGAATGTATTATTTATTGCGTTTTTAATTGCAGTTAAAAGGAAGCGTAGATAAGATGAGAAGTTGCTGGCTCTATGTTCATGTCTTCTTATTGTATATGTAAGTTTGTTCGGTGGCGCGATAGTGTTTATTCTGTTGGTATGAAATTTCTTAAGAGAAACGATGTGAGAATGAAAACGTCCCTAGTGAGAGGAGGGCCAGGTTAGGAAGAGGATTTTCTTCCTAACCTGTTTTTTGTGTTAGCACCGATAGGGAAGAATCTTTGAAAAATCAATAATTGCAACTATATTAATTTTACATTACATTAAAAGTTAGAGAATACTCTTATACTAATACAGTGCTAAATAGTAGGTGGGAAAATGGAGTTTTACGATTTGGGTATTACCATTAAAGAGCTTAGAATTAAAAAAAATATATCACAATCCGAATTATGTCATGGAATATGTTCGCAAAGTCAAATTAGCAAAATAGAAAAAGGTGTGATTTATCCATCTAGTATATTGTTATATCAATTATCAGAAAGACTTGGTATTGACCCAAATAATATATTTGCATTAACTCAAAACAAAAAACTAAAATATGTAGAAAATGTAAAATGCGTAATAAAAGATTGCTTAAAGCAAAAACAATACAAAGAACTTTATGAAATCGTGAAAAAAGAGAAAGATGAAAAAAATTTCCAGGCAAAAGAAGATAAACAATTTCTCCTATGGCATGAAGCAATTGCTGTATTTGAGGTGAACAGATCCATAAAAACTGCTTTAAAGCTTTTAAATAATGCATTAAAACTAACTTTAACCAATGTTGATTTTTTATCAGAAAGAGAAATAGATATTATGCAGACAATGTCTATATTTTATGCGGAAAATAAAGAATATGATAAAAGTATTACTATATTAGGAAGATGTTTAACTAATTTTAATAAGTTAGATTTTCCGAGAGATAAAGCGATTAAATTAAAAATCATTTTTAATTTAGCGAAATGTTTAGGTATGACCTATCAATATGAAGAAGCGGTAAAATACATTGATAAGGGCATCAAATTAGCTATTAATCTAAATACTCTATACTTATTAGGTGAACTTTACTATTTAAAAGGATGGAATTTATTAAGATTTAAACAACAGAATGAAGAAGATATTGCCAATAACATGAAAAAAGCATTATTTATATTTGAACTAACAGAAAAAGAAAATCTGATAAAAATGGTTAAAGAAAAATATTTTGAAAACCAAACTGAAAAAAGCCACTCATAATACATTTGGAAATCACTTGAAATATAATAAAACCTACAGGGGAAATCCCTGTAGGTTTTACACTTATAAACTTGCTTCTAAAATATTAGTGTTTAATATAAATTTTTGAATAAGAGTTTACTTAGTGTACTTTTTATTTTGAAGTCTGCATCTTTATTAACAATTTATGCTTCTTTTTAATTACATCCAAATATTGTTAAGATTGAGATGATTCAAGTCGGAGGAAGGCACTTTGAGGTGTCTTTTTTTTATGACCTTTATCATTAACTATTTAATGTTTTTTTAAATGATTACATGACATATTTTTTTTGTACCAAGCTTTGTTGATACAGTTAGACTTATCCGTTAGTGTATTCGTATTATTAGAACATCCTACAGTATTTAGGGAGAATGTGGCCAATAAAAACCATAATATTAATTTCTTCAAATAACCACTTCTAACTCTTTTTTAATTAACATTTTTTAAAATACTTATTAATTTTACATTACATTAAAGGTTGGAAAATATTCTTATACTCATAAATTGTTACGTTTTGGCGAGGAGAGGAATTATGAGTTATAGCAATTTTTAAGATGACTTTGGCCTAGGATGTAATTACTAAGAAAAGTAATTCAAATCGAAGGGAAAACGTCTTAAGGTGTCTTTTCCTTATTTTCAATTTACTTAGCGATTTTTACCGCACATACCCTTTTTCTATGGTTTGTTCTTGTAATATTGTCTCTGCAGGGCTAAAAAGAAAACTCCTCTAATTAAGAGGAGTTTTTTTAGCGGTAGTTAATGAACTGTACGTCGATTGGTAAATCAGCGCTACGAACAGCTGCGATTACGGCTTGTAAGTCATCACGGCTTTTCGCTGTAACACGTACTTGATCGTCTTGTACTTGTGTTTTTACTTTTAATTTCATTTCTTTAATGATGTTGTTAATTTTTTTAGCGTTATCTTTATCGATACCTTGTTGGAGTGTTGCGCGTTGGCGAACTGTGTTGCCAGTTGCAGCTTCAACTTTTCCGTAATCTAAGTTCTTAATTGGAACGTTACGTTTTACAAGTTTAGAAATTAAAACGTCTTTTACTTGGTCTAATTTGAACTCGTCGTCAGAAGTTAAAACTAGTACTTCTTTTTCTAATTTAATATCACTTTTACTTCCTTTAAAGTCATATCGGTTTTGGATTTCTTTTAATGCGATATTAATTGCGTTTGTTACTTCAGGTAATTCTACTTTCGAAACGATGTCAAAAGAACTATCTTTTGCCATAGTTAGCACCTCCAAATAAATTTCTAATCTTGTTATGTACTGTACATACTAAAGTATAGCTGAAAACGAGTCTAGACTTAAGTGTTTTCGTACTTATATTCATGGAACCTCATTTTATTATAGTGAATTTTGGGCAGTTGGACAAATACAGGAAAAATCATGTTATAATTAACTTTTGTTTGGAATGATAAAAAAGATAATTTTATATATATAGAAGGGAATTAAAAAATATGTATTTGCAAATAGGATCGATTGAACAGGTAACTGTTTTACGCGAAACGGAAATCGGATATATGGTTGGGAATGAAGAAGAAGAAATTTTCCTACATAAAAACGAAGTAGCTGGAGAAATTGAAGAAGGTGATACGATTGATGTATTCTTATACCTTGATCACCAAAATCGTATTTCAGCAACAATGAAGGAACCGATTATTACAACTTATGATTGGAACTGGGTAAAGGTTGTAGAAGTCATTCCTAGTTTAGGTGTGTTTGTTGATATTGGTGTATCAAAAGATATACTAATTCCAGCTGATGAATTCCCAATTTATATGCCGGTATGGCCAGAAGTTGGAGACGAATTATATTGTACGTTAAAATTAACGAATCGTGATTGTTTAATTGCTCTTCCAGCAAGAGATAGTGATATGCAAGAAATCGTTGTAGATGCGACACCATCTATGCGTAATAAAAACGTAAATGGACGTGTATATCGTTCGCTTCAAGTTGGTTCATTCGTACTAACTGATGAGCATTTCCGTGCTTTCTTACACCATACAGAAAGAAAAGAACAAGTCCGCATCGGTCAGCGTGTAACAGGACGTATTATTGACGTAAAAGATGACGGTACAATTAACATTTCACTTCTTCCTCGTAAAGAAGAAGGAATGGAAGACGATGCTGCAGTAATTTATGCATATATGGAAGAACGAGGCGGAGCAATGCCGTTTTGGGATAAGAGCCATCCGGAAGATATTAAAGAACGCTTTAACATGAGTAAAGCTGCATTTAAGCGCGCACTTGGTAAATTGATGAAAGAAGAAAAAGTTTACCAAGAAGAAGGTTGGACTTACTTTAAGAAATAAAGTAAATGAAAAAAGAACTATTCTTTCTCTGAATTTTTAAGAGAAGAGATAGTTCTTTTTTATTATAAAGTAGATAAAAAGTAAATAAAGTGTAATAAAACGTTTAATCTACAAATATTTTACTGTATTTATAAGGAAAAAGGAATATAAAATGGTAAATTGTCGTAAAATATACATTTTTAGAAAAATGTCACAATATTGTCGTTTTTATGTTGAAGCCCCTCGGAAAATTCTTTAAATTGTTAATTGTAAGAATAAAACCGATGCGAATTAGGGGTGAATGTATGGAAAAGAAGCAAGTTAAGAAAAAGTGGTATAGGTACTTCATACAGCTTATGGTAGTTGCATTAATTGTTACTTCTATACCGATGAATGGACTGGCGGAAACGGCACCGCCGTTTACACCGTCGCCAAATTCAGAACCAAGTCCACAAGTAGAACAGAAAGACGAGAAGGAATTACCAGCTCCACATCCAGATCAGATAAAACAAAAAAATGCCAATGCAAAAGCTAAGCCGACTGAAGTTGTAGAAGAACGGACGGAGACAGAAAAGGTTTTTGATAATCAAGATGGTACGTTTACTAAAAAAATATATACTGAACCAATTCATGCAGAAAAGAATGGGAAATTAGAAGAGGTTTCTACTAATTTAGTAGAATCACCAGATAAAAAAATCGTAACAGAAAATACAGCATTAAAGCCGAAGTTTGAGAAAGTAGTAAAGGATGGAAAGTATGTTCAATTCGAAGTGGATGGACATACGATTCAGTATGAATTGACAGGCGCACGTGGTGAAAAGGGTGAATTAAAACCGACAGCTGTTACAGCGTCGCATGAAGAGAATACAGTATGGTATAAAGGGATTTTTCCAAGTATTGATTTAAAAAGTACAACATTTAATGAAAATGTAAAGGAAGACTTTGTACTCCATCAATATACAGGGCATCACATTTTTTCATTCGAATTACAGACAGATTTACAGCCGAGTTTAAAAGAAGATGGTTCTATTATTTTTCAAAATGAAAAAAAGGAGAATGTATTTGTACTACCAAAGCCTTATATGGCTGACTCAAATATTAATCAAGAATCCGGAGAAGCTGTTACATCTCAAGATGTGAAATATGAGATAACTCCTGCTGGGGGGAAGAAATACAATTTAACAGTTACTGCAGATCCAAAATGGTTAGAATCAGCCGAACGTAAGTATCCTGTTTTTATAGATCCTTCGGTTACGGTAAGGGGATTTGAAAATGCGTATGCATCAAGTGCAGATCCTAATATTAATTATTCAGGCGGTAGTTTATGGGATGAAGGACAAAAGGCATATACGTTAAAAGTCGGTTATTTTAATGCAGGAACAGGCACAAATGATGCTTTTATTAAATCTGATATTTCTAATTTAAAAGGTGCAACAATTCAAAGTGCAACATTTCATACGTATGCTATATGGCATTATTACGGAGATAGCCCAAATGGTGTATGGCTTGATGAAGTAACGGGAAATTGGAATGTTTCTAATATTAATTGGAGTAATAAGCCAGGATCAAATAATATTGCTCAAGCAAATGTAGGTCGCGGGAAGTGGGCGCAATTTAATGTAACAAATACAGTAAAAGCGTGGGTAGATGGAACGAGACCGAATTACGGCTTCAAATTACATGCTAACGGAAATGGACAGACGCATTGGAAGAAGTTTGTCGCAGCTCAAAATGGTTCGAATGCGCTATATTTAGCGGTTAATTATTCATATGAAAAATTGAATAAACCGAGGGTACAAGCGTATTCGAATGGAACTGGAAGTGAAGCAGGGCATTTCAATATACAATGGGACGCAGTTCAAGGTGCAAAAGGATATAAAGTTGCCATTTTTAATGGATATGACTATGAATATATTCCTGTCGGAAATGTAACAAGTTGGAGTACGAAAGATAAGAAAATCTTCCCTACACAAGATGAAATAAATGCAGGGAAATTTGAGTTTCATAAAGATGGAAAGGGGACGGATTTTTCCGTAAGCCCTGGCCCAATGTACAAAAATGCTTATTTGGCAGGTAGCCCATATGGGGATTATAGTTCAGCTCGTGGGTACTGGATTCGAATCGTAGCGGAATATCCATACGGTGATAGTCCGTTGTCTGATGAAACAGTTTCCTATGTTCCGCTAGAACAAGTAAAGAGGCCAGCTGGATCAGCTTATACAAATGGGCCAGGTAGTAATACAGGATATGTATCAGTAAAGTGGGATCCTGTTCCAGAGGCAAGTGGTTATAAAGTATGGATTTATAACGGGAAAGACTATGAAGCATTTGATGTTGGTAATACAACAACATGGACAACGCAAGGACAAAATATTTGGCCGACAGAAGCGGAAATTTCTAGTGGGAAATATCAACTTCATCATGACCAAAAAGGAAATGAGCTTTCGCTAGATCCATCTCCAGTCTACCGCAATTCTGGTGGTATATATGGTGGTTCCAAAAACTATTGGTTCCGAGTAACAGCGTATAGTAAAGCGGGTCATGCAGAAAGTGAAATTTCACAAGAGTTTACACCAACTTTTTCGAATGACGTTTCTTGGCTTGGCACGAAAGATTATTGGGCAGCAGTGAATGTAATTGGTGGAAAGGTTACTGCTATTAATGGGAATTTTGTTATGGATGAGACGGATTTTAATCTGTCTGGAAAAGGCCCGAATGTATCTATTGATCGAACGTATAATAGTCAAGATACCGGAACTGGTTTATTCGGGAAAGGCTGGCATAGTTCATTAGAAGAAGTGATGAAAGAAGAATCTTCTGGAAATATTTTATATACAACGAGAGACAAATCCACATTACTATTTACTAAAACAGGTGATAATCAATATCAAGCACCTAATGGTGTTCATTTAGAAGTAAAGAAAATAGCTGATGGATTTGAATTAAAAGATAAAGATCAATCCGTTATAACATTTTCAAAGCAAGGAAAAGTACAACAAGAGAAAGATAGCTTTGGAAATGTTGTGAAGTATGAATATGATACAAATCAAAGGCCGATTAAGATTACAGATGCATCAGGACGTACTATTACTATTACGTATACAGGGAAATTTGTTTCTCAATTTATAGGGCCAGAAAATAGCACTGTAACGTTCGAATACGAAAATGATCAGTTAGTAGGATCCACGACACCAGAAGGAAAGAAGTATCGTTATGGCTATGAGAATGGAAAACTACGTTATACGTTTGATCCGAAACATACGGAAACAAAACCATATAAAACGACATATACGTATGAAAATAATAAATTAGTAAAGGTAACAGACCCGCTAGGAAAGGAATCTGTATTATCTTATAACGATGCAGCTAAAGAGGTAACGTTGAAGGATGCTAAAGCTCGTAAAACGGTGCATAGCTATAATCAAGCTGGTAATCCAGCAAAAATAGTTGTAGATGCAGAGCATTTAAAGTTAACGACAACATATGAATATAAAGCGAATCACTTGGAGAAAACGACAACGAAAACCGTCGTATTGAAAAAAATGTAAACGGACAAGTAACCCGTTACTTCTACGATGGTGACAGCATTAACCCGCTATACGAAACAGACGGGAACGGAAAAGTCCTCCGTCAATACGTTTACAACAAAGACGGCGTCCGCCTAGCAATGAAAATCCAAGATCAATCGGTATACTACCACTACAACCCGCGCGGTGACGTAATAGCAATGACCGACAAAGATGGACAAATAGTCGCAAGCTATGAATATGATGCATGGGGTAACGTCTTAAAGAGCGAAGCAAAAGGAATCGCAGCAGACAACCCATTCGGATATGCGGGATACATGTATGATAAAGAGATTGGTATGTATTACTTGATCGCGAGATACTATAACCCAGACCATGGTGTGTTCTTATCGGTGGATCCAGATACGGGTGATAGTGATGATCCAGTGACGCAGAATGGGTATACGTATGGTGATAATAATCCGGTGATGATGGTGGATCCGGATGGGCATTGGGCATATCGCTTTTGGGGTACGACGCCGATGCCGTATCATAATAATCGGACAGCATATGCACATGTTAAGGGAGTTAAGTCTGGGTTGATTGCGGTAAGAGATAGTTATGCAGGATTTGTTGGGTTTGGAAATGTAATGAATAAGTTGCTAACTTTTGGTGTGGGGGCAAATTATGGATGGAAAACATCTAAAAATAACTCGAAAAAGAAAATTGCAAACTTATCTCCTGGACAGCGTGTTGCAAAACAGCAAATCATAAAAAATACAGTGAAATCAGCGGTTAAAGGAGCATTTTTTGTTGCCAGTAAAGCTGTTGGGGGAATAGGGCTGATCCCGGACTTGGTAGTTTATGTAGATGGATATTATAAAGGATATAAAAAAGGGTATACGGAGTATAGACCGAAAAAAACTAATTCTAAGAAAAGAAGGAGATAGATTAGTAAAATGGAGACGACACATATAATAATTGGTATATATAATGTTGTTTTTATTATAGCTGCATCGGTGTTTATGTTAAAAAGGAAAAACTATCGAGCTGTAATAGTGTTAGTAGTATGTCTCATATATACAATTCTAGTAAGTTTTACTTCATATATGTCGTTCTTTGGTTACACAATTAACACGTTAATTGTAATTTTTCTGGGTATTATTTTCTTCTTAGCTAGTATTTTTGAAAAAGAAAAATAAAGTAAAGTTGATTCAGTGTATCTCAAAATTTAAACAGTTAGTTTGATTTTGGGATACACTTTTTTATTTAAAATTACTTATTCTTCTATGACGGTAATAGAAGCAATCCATGAGGAAAAGGGAGTTATGATAATGCAAGATAATGTACTAGAAAAATTAATAAAACGACTTTCCGTATTATCCACTGAAAAAGAACGTGAAATATTAGCGGTGGATTTAAATGATATATATGAGAGTAGTAAAAGTTTTGAAAAATTGTTTGAAAATATTATGAACTCACAACAGTCTAAAGAAGACTTAATAGATGCGTTAATTGAAGTGGAGATAGAATTAGATCACATCAATTGGCATTATAAAAGCTTGAAGAAACAGTTAAAAATATTGATGAAAGATTAAAAAGCACAACCTTATGTAAAAAGATAAGGTTGTGCTTTTTTAATTTCCTTGCGGTGAAACAAGAGTAAACGTATCTTTCAAATCACTATCATTTATTTTAATATTTGCCTTTTTTAATTCCTCTTGTAACAATTTTTTGCTGAATACAGGATCAGCAGTACGTTCTTCCTCTAAGTTTTTGCGAATAGAGTTTTTTACCTCATCGTAAGGTTTTAAATCTTTTTTATCAGTTAATTTAATAACGTGATAACCGTTTGATGATTTTACGGGATTGCTAATTTGTCCAACATTTAGTTTGTAGGCAGCCCTTTCGAATTCAGGAGCCATTGTACCTGAATTGAAGTATCCAAGGTCTCCGCCTTTATCTTTTGATAGTAGATCTTGTGATTCTTGTTTTGCTAATTCTTCAAATGAAGCACCAGCATCTAGTTTACTCTTTATTTCTTTCGCTTCATTTTCGTCACTTACTAAAATGTGACTCGCTTTAATTTCTGGCTTATAGTGGTCTTTTACGTCTTTCTCTGTAATGCTTTTCTTAATCGCTTCATTCATAGCAAGTTTGAACTTAATTTGATTTTTGAAATCCTCTTCATCTTTTAAACCATTATTTTCTAATACTTTTTTGAATTGATCTCCATATTGTTTTTTTACTTTTTCTACTTCTTTATTTACCTCTTCATCAGATACTTTATATTTTTTTGTGATGACGTCTTGTGCCATCATTTCGTATAGCATGTCTTTTCCGTAACGATCTTTCAATTGTTTTTCGAAGTTATCCTTTGTAATGGTCGAGTCTGTTGCTGTAGCGACTGTAGCTGAGCCGTTTTTTTGTCCGCAAGCAGATAACATCAATATACTTATTAGTGCAGTAATAATGAAAATATGTTTCCCTCTCATGCCAACACCTCATCCGAATATGTTATCGCTATTGTAGAATATAGAAGTGAACATGAAGTGAATTTTTAATGTTTTTTTCCTTTAAAATGTAAAAAAGTACATCAACATAATTGTTGATGTACGATGGAATCAAAGGTGATCGGTCTTTTTAGAGTATGCACGTTTACCTTGCTGAATATTTTTTTGCTCTTGCTCATTTTTTTGTGTGCGTTTTGCGTTATTATCGCGTGCTTTTTTGTCGTTATCACTCGTATGTGGCATATGTATCAACTCCATTTCTAAACGTTGTACGTTTATCATTTCCTTTTTCGTAAAGACTATGTATAGCGGTGCATTTATGAAGGGTAAAGGTGGATTCGAAATGGATTTGAAGTTGAATTATACTGAACTTATAAAGAAGTTAATCGTTGTAATCATCGCAGGTTTATTAAACGCGATTGGGATGAATTTATTTTTAACGCCAGCAAAAGTGTATGCGAGCGGCTTTGCTGGATTGTCTCAATTATTATCACAAATATTAGGTGATTTTTTATCGATTCACATATCTACGGGAGTATTGTTTAGCTTATTTAATATTCCTGTCGTTATTTTAGCGTGGAAAAAGGTTGGAAAGGCCTTCACCTTTTTTAGTTTTCTTTGTGTTATATTTATGACTCTGTTTCTAGAAATCATCCCTGTTAGAGCGGTTTCGAATGATATCATATTAAATGCGATTTTTGGCGGGATTATTTCGGCAATTGGAGTAGGGATTGCTTTAAAGTGGGGTGCTTCTACAGGTGGATTAGATATTATCGCCATGATTTTATCAAAAATAAAAGATAAGCCTGTCGGTACATACTTTTTCTTTTTTAATGCAATTATCATTATCGCTGCTGGCTATGTATATGGATGGGAAAAAGCGTTGTATACGCTAGTGACTTTATATGTATCAACGAGAATTATTGATGCAATTCATACTCGTCATGTAAAGATTACAGCATTAATTGTTACGAAGAATGGGGCAGACGTAAGAAAGGCGATTCACTCGCGATTAGTAAGAGGGATTACAACGATACCAGCAACAGGTGCTTATACGAATGAAAATAAAGAAATGTTAATGATGGTTATTACCCGTTACGAGTTATACGAATTAGAGAGGATTATTAGACAAGTGGACCCAGGTGCATTTACAAATATATTGCAAACAGTTGGGGTGTTCGGATTGTTTCGGAAAGATTAAAGAGGACCAAAGTTGGTCCTCTTTTTTAATGTAAATTCGTAATGTTTTGCAATTGCTCTTGCATTTCACGGAGCTGAACTTTTTCAGCAGTTGAAGAGTTTGCGTAAGCGGATTGCAAAGCATTTTTTGCTCTATACACGAGATCTTGTTGCTCAGTACCGCTTGAACAAGATACGGCATTTTCAACAGCATCTCTAGCTTGTTGGAATAGTAAGTTCCCCATTTAAACCCCTCCAAAAGAAGAGTTACTTCTTGCTTTTTCTGCCTCAGCTAATGTACCTCTGTACGGGAATCTTGCATCATGCTTCATAACAGCATCGGCTCCTTGTTGGATAAAACGTTTTGATTTGTTCTTTTTACCCATTCGAAAAACCCCCTTTATTTAGCTGAAAACAATCGACGCGATGTCTCTTGCGTCTACTTATAGTATGGACATTTGGCAGGAAACTATAAGTAGGGAATTTTTAGATTACAACCCAAGAACCTCTTCTAAATATAAAGCGATACCATCTTCTTCGTTCGTTAACGTCGTATGGTTTGCGAGTGATTTTAATTCAGGGATGGCATTCCCCATTGCGATGCCGTGACCAGCAAATTCAATCATTTCAAAATCATTATCTTCGTCACCGAAAGCGATAATTCGCTCTTGTGGAATGTTGTAATGACTAGAAATTTTTTGTAATCCAACCGCTTTATTTAATCCGCTTTTCACAATCTCAATAATCGGCCAAGGTGCGCCCCATTTTCTATGATCGATTACTTCCGCGTGCATATCCGTTAAATGTTGACGAATTGCAGTGGAATGCTCGTCATGTGCATCAATTAATAAGCAAGTTGGATGATCGTTTAAAATATTTAATAAGTCTCCCGTAAAAATCTTAGGAGAGCCGAATTCGAAAATATGTTTTTTATCTTCATCAATTTCACGAACATACACATCGTCCATTACTTCCGCGTATATATTTTTTACGCCGAAATCAAAGCAAGCTCGTACAATTTCTTGCGCTGTTGCTAGCTCAAGAGGAGAGTGATGTGTTCCCCAGCTTGAATCAAGAGGATGATGTACGTAAGCACCGTTAAAGTTTACGATAGGTGTGTTAAGAGCAAGTTCTTTATAGTAATCATAACTAGCACGGAATGGACGTCCTGTTGAAATAACAACAATATGTCCCTGTTCCTTTGCTTTTGCAATTGTATGTTTCGTTCGAGTGGAAATTATTTTGTTGTCTGTTAATAAAGTACCGTCTAAGTCTAATGCGATTAAATGTTGTTTGTTCATAATTTCACCTCTTATAATAATTTTTTTGTATCTATCTGTATTTCCGTTTTTAATATGCAGAAATAAGAGGTTAGACCTGGTGAAATGACCATAGATGAAAATTTCACTATATATCCATCTTACGTCTCAAAGTGCTGCGGTGTCTACTATTTCTCGTTGGAAATTAAGAAAAGTCAACATCTTTTTAGAAAGTTCAAACAATGTTTCTTTCATTATGTACAAATTGTGAAAAGGGTTACATTGCCCGTGTGATGAGACTTATAATGAACATGTAATCTTCTCGTATATGTTTGACTCTCCTTTGAAACTAGCCTAGAGTAGGTTGGTTTCTTTTTTTTCTACAAGTAGGAAAGAAATCCCTGCTTACGCTTGTGTCATTCATATATATGTACAAGAACGAGATGTAGTACTGTTTCCTAAACATGACAGAAAAGCTTTCTTTTAAAATGGATATACTAATGAGGCAAAGACGTCATGGAAGGAGAATGAAAATGGGACAAAATCGCAGGTTTCGTTCTGGACAAAAAGCGCCAAATGATGGGGTTTATGTAGAAATTGGTGAAACGGGAAGTATGGTGAAAAATCCGCAAATGGTACAATTAACTGCCGGTGAAAAGTTTCCAGATAATACGAATCATAACCGTCAGTGGACATATAAAAGAAAACCGTAACAGAAGCCGCAATCTTTATTGCGGCTTTTTTGTCATGACACATTATAATTTCATTTACCGTACTGTTTTGAGCAGCGTAATGAATGTTCCTGTTTTCTTTTTCCAATAATAAGTTTGAAAATACATAGGCAAAATTATTGTATAAAAAAGTCAGTTGGCGTATAATCAAATCAAAGGTCAAAGAAAGTCAAACTTTTGGAGGGCTGTAAAGATGGACTTAAATCAAATGACAACAAAAACACAAGAGGCGATTATGAGTGCCCAATCTTTAGCGGTATCTCATCATCACCAAGAGGTGGATACTGTTCATCTATTACTTGCATTATTAGAAGAGCAAGATGGATTAGCAGTACGTATATTTCAAAAAATGAATGTTGATATAGAAGCATTAAAGCAAGGTGCTGAAAGTTTAATTAAAAAGAAACCTTCTGTAACGGGGAGCGGTGCAGAAGTTGGAAAATTGTATGTAACGAGCGCTCTGCAACAACTGCTTGTAAGAGCAGGGAAAGAAGCAGAAAAACTGCAGGATGATTACATTTCAGTAGAACATGTGTTGCTTGCTTTTTCTGAAGAAAAAGGCGATATAAATCAATTATTTACAAGATTGCATATTACGAAAGATAACTTATTACAGTCTTTAATGACAGTTCGGGGGAATCAAAGAGTGACGAGTCAAAATCCAGAAGCAACTTATGAAGCGTTAGAAAAATATGGTCGTGATTTAGTGGCGGAAGTGAGAGCAGGGAAAATCGATCCTGTAATCGGCCGTGATAGTGAAATACGACGTGTAATCCGTATTCTTTCACGTAAAACGAAAAACAATCCGGTTTTAATTGGGGAGCCAGGTGTTGGTAAAACAGCAATCGTTGAAGGGCTAGCCCAGCGTATTGTGAAAAAGGATGTACCTGAAGGATTGAAAGATAGAACGATTTTTGCGTTAGATATGAGTGCACTCGTAGCTGGTGCGAAATTCCGTGGTGAGTTCGAAGAGCGTCTGCAAGCTGTATTAAATGAAATTAAAAAGAGTGAAGGACGCATTTTATTATTCATTGATGAACTTCATACAATAGTTGGAGCTGGTAAAACAGAAGGAGCCATGGATGCAGGAAATATGTTAAAACCGATGCTTGCGCGTGGTGAACTGCATTGTATCGGGGCGACGACGCTCGATGAATATCGCAAATATATTGAGAAAGATCCAGCGCTAGAAAGACGTTTCCAACAAGTATTAGCAGAAGAACCAACTGTTGAAGATACAATTTCAATTTTACGTGGATTAAAAGAACGCTTTGAAATTTATCACGGTGTAAATATTCATGACCGTGCGATTGTAGCAGCGTCAGTTTTATCAGATCGATATATTTCAGATCGATTCTTACCTGATAAAGCAATTGACCTTGTTGATGAAGCGTGTGCAACAATTCGTACAGAAATCGATTCTATGCCAACAGAATTAGATGAAGTAACGCGCCGCATTATGCAGCTGGAAATTGAAGAAGCGGCTCTTGGAAAAGAAACGGATCGTGGTAGCCAAGAGCGTCTAAAAACATTGCAACGTGAATTATCGGATTTAAAAGAAGTTGCAAGTGGTATGAGAGCAAAGTGGGAGAAAGAAAAAGAAGACATTCACAAAGTTCGTGACTTACGTGAACATTTAGAACGTCTGCGTCGTGAATTAGAAGAAGCAGAAGGTAATTACGATTTAAATAAAGCAGCCGAACTTCGTCACGGGAAAATTCCAGCAATTGAAAAAGAGTTAAAAGAAGCGGAAGAAATGGGCGCGCATAATAAACAAGAAAATCGTTTATTACGTGAGGAAGTAAGTGAAGAAGAAATTGCAGATATTGTTTCACGCTGGACGGGTATTCCTGTTGCGAAACTCGTGGAAGGTGAACGCGAGAAATTATTACGCTTAGAGCAAATCTTATCAGAGCGTGTCATCGGACAAGAGGAAGCAGTAAGCTTAGTGTCAGACGCAGTTCTTCGTGCTCGCGCTGGTATTAAAGATCCGAACCGCCCGATTGGTTCTTTCATCTTCTTAGGACCAACAGGTGTTGGTAAAACAGAACTTGCAAAAACGTTAGCGCAGTCTTTATTCGATAGTGAAGAGCAAATGATTCGCATTGACATGTCTGAGTATATGGAGAAACACGCAGTGTCACGCTTAATTGGTGCACCTCCTGGATATGTAGGATATGAGGAAGGTGGTCAATTAACAGAAGCGGTAAGACGTAAACCATATTCCGTTGTTTTATTAGATGAAATTGAAAAAGCACATCCAGAAGTATTCAACATTTTATTACAAATGTTAGATGATGGGCGCATTACAGATTCGCAAGGTCGTACAGTGGACTTTAAAAATACAGTTATTATTATGACTTCAAATATTGGATCTGCTCATTTACTAGATGGATTAGAAGAAGATGGTTCGATTAAAGAGGAATCAAGAGATCTTGTAATGGGACAATTAAGAGGACATTTCCGCCCTGAATTTTTAAACCGTGTTGATGAAATTATTTTATTCAAACCTCTTACAACGAATGAAATTAAAGGCATTGTTGATAAAATTGTAAAAGAACTACAAGGTCGTCTAGCTGACCGTCACATTACAGTAGAATTAACAGATGCAGCAAAAGAATTTGTTGTAGAAGCTGGTTTCGACCCAATGTACGGAGCTCGTCCATTAAAACGATACGTACAGCGTCAAGTGGAAACGAAATTAGCACGAGAATTAATTGCAGGAACAATTACTGACAATAGTCACGTAGTTGTTGATGTAGAAAATAACGAATTAGTCGTTCATGTGAAATAAAAATAAAAAAGAGTTCGGATAAAATCCGGACTCTTTTTTTAGTGTTGTTCTACTGGCTCGTTTGGAATTGCAGCTGAAATTGCTAGTACTAACACAGCAAGAACAACTGAGAAAATAGACGCTTGGTTAAAGTCGTATGTACCGCCAGTCATAGAGCCGATTACATAGCTCATCATATGTACAAGTAAGAACGACCAAATTAATGCCCAAATGAAACGCATATTTTACACCTCTATTCGTTCAATCTGTCCTTATTGTAACACAATTGAAAAAAGAATATAGAAAAATATTTGTAGATTTTTCAACGCAAATTTGCATTCCGTTCATACATTATAAAAGAGTACTTTTATATGTTTAGAAAATAAGGCGGGGGAAAAATGAGTATTACGGAACGTTTTTTTTACTTAGAAAAAGAACCATGTGTCATTTATTTACCGGAGAAGCCAAATGGATTTTCTGTTATGCTCCTCGGTGATTATAACTACTTTATTGAGAATGGTACAAGTTTATGGACACAACATGCGGGTAAATCTTATTTTTTACATGGTCTTATTGAGCAAGGCTACACGGTCTTTTCCTCTAATTTATACGGAAGACATTGGGGGAACGATCAATCTGTTCGTCTGGCAAAACGTTTATATGATGTTGTTTTGAGAAAAGAGACGTTAAATGCGAAGATGCACATTATGGCAGATGGTATGGGAGCGCTTGTGGCACTTGAAATGATGAACAAATATCCTGAATGTATTCGTTCTGTTGTTATGTTAAATCCGTGTTTAGATTTACCAGAATATGTGGGTTTTGAGAAAGAGCATAAGTTTTTTTACAAGAGACTCGTGAAGGAATTAAGTTTGGCGTATGATTCCAAAGAAGAAGAATTAGATTTAAAAATAAATAAGAAATCATTTACGCTTCTTCCATCTTGTGTACCTGTTAAAATTTTCGTATCAACACAAGAAAAAAGAGGAAGAAAACAGCAGTTGCGGAGATATGAGAAAATGAGGCAATTAAATCAATGTGATACTTCTGTCTTATTCCATCTGCAAGATGTGAAATATAAAATGGTTAGGCAAACGACCGATTTCTTTAAAAAATATGAAGAAGAATTGTGAAGCTCCCATATACATAAATGAGGAGCTATTTGTTTCAAAGGGAAAGGGTTGGTGGTATGGAACGCGTGCTGATAATAGGTGCACTTACGTTTGTAGGTTATCACCTTGTGAATAAAATGATCGCAGAAGAAGTAGAAGTGTATGGTCTTGATTTTGATGAATTCGATAGTATGACCAAAATTAATGAAGAGAAGTTATTGTTAATTGGGCGAAATGCGTTATTTACGTATTATTCGATAAGAGATGAAGATGGATGGAGATCGGTAGAGGAAGAGAGATTCGATACTGTCTACTTTTGCTTATATGAGCCAAATCAGCAATGTGGATTTCGGAATGAAAGAGTCATATTACAATATTTAAAGCGAATTATAAGAATGTGTGAAGAACAAAAAGTGAAGTTAAATTTAATTTCTTCTATTGAAGTAAGTAGTACAGGTGAATCCGAAAATAAGCGCCTATTTTTGAAAGTAGAAGAAGGATTGAAAAAAGGGAATTTAAAATATAGTGTATTTCGAGTTCCTACATTATATGGACCGTGGCAACCGTCCTTTATGATGTATCATCAGCTCATTTTATCAGAATTAGACGAGAAAGAGTGCCGTTGTACGAGTGAGGAAAAAGGAAGTGATTTGCTTTACATTGAAGATGTATGTGAATACTTATGGGAAAATGGAACGAACGGGGCGCATCTTGGTATATACAATTTACTTAGTGGTAAACAGTCATTATGGGAAAAAGGTATGAATCTTTTACGCGCGGATGATAAAGTAAATAAAAATAATAATGAAATAAGAGATGAGGCTATTGAAGTCATTTCGATAAAAAGAAATACTCCGTTAGAATACGGTTTAAATAAGCAACTGGCACACATGAAAAAATATAAAGAGTTATACGAAGAGTAGCACGCGTGTTACACTATTGTATGTGAAAGTTTTAATGGAGAGGAAGAGTATAATATGAACGAAAAAAGCATGCAGTTTTTACAAATCGCAATGAAGCATTTACCGGAAGCGAAGGCAATTTTAGATGATAACGGAATTGCACTTGATATGGAGAAGGCACAGCCGGTGTTAGAGTTGTTAATGAAAGTTATGAACGAAGCTTATGAGCTTGGGAAAGCAGATAAAGAATAAAAAGCATCTTTTTAAGATGGAAGAGAGGCCCGAACCGTGGATAGAAGCGGTCAGGGCCTTTTTTATTCTCGCCTGGGGGAAAATCAGAGATATGAATAGGATAAAGGAAAAGTAGTGAAGAGAACTCTCTAGTTTAGAAGAAAAGCAGATCAAGAATAAAATTCTTCTTTTTTGATGGAGGGGAGGCTCGAATCGTGAGTAGAAGCGGTTCGGGCCTTTTTATTTGGAATGAAACACGAAAAGGTATGATTCTGTTTCTTTTAATGAAAAATAAAGTGGATAATGCGTTAGCTTTCTGTTTTATGCGAAATATATTCTAGACAAAAATACATTTATGTTTTAAAATTAGTACCAAGTCATAATAATTGATATAAAACGGAGGGCTGCGATGTGAACGTGGGCATTTTAGGGATCGGAAGATATGTGCCAGAAAAAGTAGTCACAAATCACGATTTAGAGAAAATAATGGATACATCCGATGAATGGATTCGTACGAGAACGGGAATTGCAGAAAGACGCATTGCCGATGATACAATAGATACTTCATATATGGCCGTAGAGGCTGCGAAAAAAGCACTTGAAGATGCAGGGGTTAGCGGAGAAGATATCGATCTTATTTTAGTGGCGACAGTAACACCAGATCGTGCGTTTCCAGCAGTAGCTTGTGTCATTCAAGAAGCGATTGGAGCGAAACATGCAGCTGCAATGGATGTAGGTGCAGCATGCGCTGGTTTTATGTACGGAATGATTACAGCGCAGCAATTTATTCAAACGGGGACTTATAAAAACGTATTAGTAGTTGGTAGTGATAAGCTATCTAAAATTGTAGACTGGAATGATCGAAATACAGCGGTATTATTTGGAGACGGAGCCGGTGCTATCGTAATGGGAGCAGTTTCAGAAGGAAGAGGCGTTCTATCTTTCGAATTAGGAGCAGACGGAAGCGGCGGTAAGCATCTATATCAAGACGAGTATGTTATGATGAATGGCAGAGAAGTCTTTAAATTTGCCGTTCGTCAACTTGGTGAATCTTGTCTTCGCGTGCTGGATAAGGCTGGTCTTACAAAAGAGGATGTAGATTTCTTAGTACCGCATCAAGCGAATATTCGTATTATGGAATCTGCAAGAGAGAGATTAAATTTACCACAAGAAAAAATGAGTATGACAATTGAAAAGTTTGGTAATACATCAGCTTCTTCAATTCCGATTGCAATGGTAGAGGAATTGCAAAATGGACGTATTCAAGATGGTGATTTAATTATACTTGTTGGTTTTGGCGGCGGATTAACATGGGGAGCAGTCGCTCTTCGTTGGGGTAAATAAGGACTGAGAGAAAAAAAGGAGTGTATTTTGTATGGAAAAAAAGAGGGTCGTAATTACAGGACTAGGAGCTGTTACACCGGTCGGAACAGATGTTGAAACAGCATGGGAAAACATTAAAAAGGGTGTATCTGGAATCGGGCGACTTACAAGAATTGATCCAGAACTATTTCCAGCAAAAGTAGCAGCGGAAATTAACGACTTTGAAGTCGAGAAATATATTGATAAAAAAGAAGCGCGCCGTATGGACCGCTTTACACAATATGCAGTAGCAGCAGCGAAAATGGCAGTTGCAGATGCAAAGCTTGAAATTACAGAAGAAAATGGACCTCGAATTGGTGTATGGATTGGATCTGGTATTGGTGGTATGGAAACATACGAAGAACAATTTAAGATTTTTACTGAGAAAGGCCCGCGCCGCGTGAGTCCATTCTTCGTACCGATGATGATTCCAGATATGGCAGCAGGCCAAGTATCAATTGCAACAGGAGCAAAAGGAATTAACACTTGTTCTGTAACGGCTTGTGCATCTGGTGCAAACTCAATTGGTGATGCATTTAAAGCAATTCAGCGTGGTGATGCTGATGCAATGATTACAGGTGGAGCAGAAGCGCCGCTAACAAGTATGGCATTCGCAGGATTTAGCTCAGCGAAAGCATTAACATTTAATGAAGACCCAGCAACGGCTTGCCGTCCGTTTGATAAAAACCGTAGCGGTTTCGTAATGGGTGAAGGTTCAGGTATTTTAATTCTTGAAGAATTAGAGCACGCATTAGCTCGTGGTGCTCACATTTACGCGGAAATCGCAGGTTACGGTGCAACTGGTGATGCATTCCATATTACAATGCCTGCTCCTGGTGGTGAAGGCGGAGTGCGTGCAATGCGTCAAGCTTTAGCTGATGCAGGCCTACAGCCAGAAGATATTGATTACATTAATGCGCATGGTACAAGTACGGATGCGAATGAAAAATATGAAACGATGGCAATTAAAGAAACTTTCGGTGAGCATGCGTATAAAGTAGCAATTAGCTCAACGAAATCAATGACAGGTCACTTATTAGGAGCAGCTGGTGCTGTTGAAGCGATTTTCTCTATTAAATCAATTACAGACGGAGTAATTCCTCCAACAATTAACTATGAGACACCAGATCCAGAATGTGACTTAGATTACGTACCGAATCAAGCGAGACACCAAGAAGTAAATGCAGTATTAAGTAACTCATTAGGATTCGGTGGTCATAACGCAGTGTTAGTATTTAAATCGTATAAATAATAGATAAAATAAGGAGTTTTTCCGCATTATATTGCGAAAAAACTCCTTATTTATTTTTACGTCTTTTTCTCCTGTAGCATATACATAAGAAAAAGGAGGGATAAAGATGGGGATTGTTGAAACAGCTGAATGGCTACATTTATATTATGGACGGCCAGAGAAACTTTGTGAGAAATTTACGAAGTATATTCCGTTGCCAAAAGAAAGGTTGTATCGCTTTTTAATTTCAAAAGGGATGTATCGCCCGATCATGCGCGGGGAAAAGGAAATTAAAGAATTAGAGGAAAAGGAAATTTGGAAAGAGTTGAGCCTGGAGTATGATAAATTGAAAAATTGGTTGAAAGGTCCGGATGTCCCTGTCTTTATTTTATTATCAGATTCCTATAATCGAACTGTGCAAGAAGAGTATAACGGTAGGGCTGGATTATCTATGCGTCATGTTATTTTCTTATTCGTATGTGGACGGAATTCGGTAGAAGAATTAAAAGTGTTATTGGCGCATGAATACCATCACATATGCAGGTTACATCAAATTGAGACGAAAGAAACAGAATATACATTACTTGATACAATGATTATGGAAGGGCTAGCTGAGCAAGCAGTGACGGAAAGATATTCAGAAAAAAACAATGCACCGTGGACGGCGTATCTTTCAAAAGAAGAGGCTATTTATTATTGGAAAAATGTTGTACATGAAAGAATAAGTATAAAACGAGGAACAAGGGAACATGACATCTTATTAAATGGCTTTCACTCTTATCCGAAGATGCTTGGCTATGCGCTTGGATTTCATATTGTCAAAGATTGTGTAACTTTGGAAGGAGAAGATACACTTTCTTTATTATCTATAGATGCAAAAGAAATATTGAATAAAGCAAATACATTTCATATATAAAAAAACAGGGGCTCTATTTCCTGTTTTTTTTAGTATTAATAGAAGAAAAAATAATAATTAGAATATATTTCCTCAAGTGGAATAAAGTTAAGCAAAAATGAACATAATGATTGGTACAAACAGTAGTGAAGTGAGGGGTAGTGAATGTTATATCTACATGATGTATGGGTAAATTGGTTTGAAGGTGAAGAGAATGGGTATAACGTTTGTCATTTTTACGAATGGCGGAAAGATGATACGATTGAGCTATTAGATCAAGTGCCATTATTAAAAGTAGATGCCACATTATATCATTACATCGAGAACGAATTGTTAGAGCTTCCGCAAAAAATGCTGGAAGACGTACATCATAAGGCTTATATTCGTAAAAATCATGAACGTTTGCAGCAAGAGTATTGCTTTGTTGTTACAGATGGAAAAGGAATTATTGCGATTGACACAATTGGTTACAATGTACCAATTCGCAAAAGCAGACTTATACCACGCCAAGAGCAGATGGTATATGAGATGGTAGAAAACGTACAAGCAGAAAAGTATGAGTTCCAAGTAGAAGAAACAGAAAAAGAACATCACATTTTATCACCATCGCCTTTCATTATGAATGGCTTGACTCGTAAAGAAAGACAGCTAAAACAATTATTATTTATGGCGTTAGATCAATTACATACAACGAAAAATACAGCAGAGATTCGCTATTGGTACACAGAGTGGGATCCATCAGCATATGGAACGGTTCAACATATGGAGTTCGAGGATATTTGGGCTAGACTGTATGATGAAGCGAAAGCTGGCTGGTCTGAGAAACATGAACAATTATGCGAGCGTCTCGTAAAAGGACAGCCATTTTTTGAAAAGTTATGGGAAATGGAAAATGAGCAAAAGGTAAATTAAAAAACCGCCAATTGGCGGTTTTTTAATTTTGTAGTAATCTAGTTCCAGCGGCAAGAATGTTCGGTGGCTTCGCGCCTTCCTGCGAGGCAAAAAGCGCCTCTACGTCAGGAGCTTCATCCCCCTCACATTCTAAACTAGCCGCCTCCGCTTTATATGTTACCTACGTTTTCTGCTTAGTCCCATTGCGTTTTCTACTTTGCGTAGTTGTTTGAATGCAACGCGGTTTGCTTTTTCTGCACCTTTGTCTAGAATTTCGTCTAGTTCTGGTGAGTTGATTAGTTCGTTATATTTGTCTTGGATTGGACGAATTGCTTCTACGACTACTTGCGCTAGGTCGCCTTTGAAGTCGCCGTATCCTTTTCCTTCGTACATTGCTTCAATTTCTTCAACTGTTTTTCCAGAGAATGAAGAGTAGATTGTTAATAAGTTAGAGATACCAGGTTTGTTTTCTTTATCAAATTTCACAATACCTTCAGAGTCAGTAACAGCACTCTTAATTTTCTTTTCAATTGTTTTTGGCTCATCAAGCATACTAATCATTGATTTTGGATTCGGATCAGATTTGCTCATTTTTTTCGTAGGTTCTGTTAATGACATAACGCGAGCTCCTACTTTTGGAATACGAATTTCAGGCATTGTAAAGATTTCACGGTAACGTTTGTTGAAACGCTCTGCTAGGTCACGTGTTAATTCGATATGTTGCTTTTGATCATCACCAACCGGCACGATTTCAGTATTGTAAAGTAAAATATCAGCAGCCATTAATGGTGGATACGTAAGTAATCCAGCTGGAACTGAATCTCTACCAGAAGCTTTATCTTTATATTGCGTCATACGCTCTAATTCTCCAACGTAAGCAACAGATTGCATGATCCAACCTAGTTGAGCATGTGCTGGTACTTCTGATTGTACAAATAAAGTAGCTTTTTCAGGGTCAATGCCACATGCCACATAAAGTGCAGCAAGACTGCGGATGTTTTTACGAAGCCCGACGGGATCTTGAGGTACTGTAATCGCATGTTGGTTTACAATACAGAAATAACAGTCGTGTTCATTTTGAAGCTCTGTAAACTGCTTCATGGCTCCTAAATAGTTTCCAAGTGTAATCGTTCCACTTGGCTGAATACCAGAAAAGATAACTGACATAAGTAATTCCTCCTAAAATTGAATGCGTGATGGGGGAAGAGAAGGCAAACAAAAAAGCCCATTCATCCCAAAAACTATAGGGACGAATGGACCGCGGTACCACCCTAATTATTTCACTACTGTGAAATCTCTCTAATCCATAATAACGTTTGGATATAACGCCAAAGCCTACTACTTTCGGTTCGGTTTGGTGCTCAAAAGCCCATTCCATACTGTACAATTACTTGTTCACACCGACCACAAGCTCTCTGAAATTGCCTCAATATGTACTCTTCTTTATCATCGCATACATATAAATTTATTTATTGTTACTTGAGCTCTTTTAATATGAAAGAACTAAAGTTTTATAACAAAATGTTTTGCTGATTATTATATCATATGGGATAGTGTTTGCAAACTACATCAAAATAGTAAAGCTAATAAGGGTCGAGAACAACCCAAGAACGATACCTGTAATACAAATTGGATATGTCCATTTGAATGAATATGTTTTATAAATACGTTCTTTCTTATCTGTAGGTTCCTCGACTTCTTCAATTAAAGAGTCAATCTTTTTATTCGTACCAAATACTCTTTGGAATGCGTAAATGGTTACATTGAAAAAACCATTTTGAAATATGTATAAAAAACCGCCGATAAGAATAAAAAACAGTGCAATATAAAACAAGATGTTGACAAAATTCAACAAAAATTGCGATGAAATGAGGAATGCGCCAATACTAGAAGCGATTATCGCTATGAAAATTAGTATACAAGTATGAAAAAAAACTTTATTCAAAATGTTCCCCTCCGTCAAAATATTACTAGAATTATTATACTATAAAAGCTATAATATGTACTAGAATTAATTTTTTGAAAATTATACGCAATTAAAGGTCTGATTTCAAGATGATGGTATCAATGTTAACGTATCCCTTTACAAAAAAATAAAAATATAAACATTTTATTAAAAATTTTAACAAAAAAACAAAAAACTATATTCACAATTGTTATATTATATGTATAATGAAAATTGTAGAAACTTGGAGATTATTCTTTCAATTCTACTTTTTAACAAGTGAGGGTACAGGAAGTGCAAGTAGGGGAGGCAACACAACATGAAGAAAAAGATACCGTTATTAGTTGCATCGACGTTGACAGTCAGTATGCTAGGGGCTTGTAGTTACCAAAAAGAGGACAATAAAGCAGGCGCAAAAGAAAAATCCTCAAACAAACAAGTGTTAAATTTAACCGAAACAGCTGAAATTCCAACTATGGATACGACGTTATCAACAGATGCAACATCTTCTAACATCATGAATAATACAATGGAGGGATTATATCGTCTGGGGAAAGATGATAAACTTGTTCCAGGTGTCGCAAAATCTTATGAGAAATCAGAGGATGGCAAAAAGTATGTATTTAAATTACGTGAAGATGCGAAATGGTCTAATGGTGAACCTGTAACAGCGAAAGACTTCGTTTATTCTTGGAGAAGAGCTGTAGATTCAAATACGGGTGCCAAGTTTGCTTACATACTATTTGATGTTAAAAATGCGGAGAAAGTTAACAAAAAAGAATTACCAATTGAAGAACTTGGTGTAAAGGCAATTGATGATCATACACTTGAAGTGGAATTAGATAACCCTGTTCCTTATTTTGTAAGTTTAACAGTCTATCCAACATTGTATCCTTTGAATGAGAAGTTTGTAACAGAACAAGGAGCAAAATTTGGATTAGAATCCAATACGACACTTTATAATGGTCCATTCGTATTAAATGAATGGAAGCATGAACAAAGCTTCCAACTTAAGAAAAATCCAACGTATTGGGAAAATAAAGAAGTAAAACTTGAAGAAATAAACTTCAATATTGTTAAGGATCGTTCAACTGCTATAAATTTATATGAAACGAAAGCAATTGATCGTGTAGTGTTAACATCAGAGTTTGTAGATAAATACAAATCAGATGCTGATTTCAAAACGATTAAGAGGCCATCTACACAATTTATTCGCTTAAATGAAAAGAATAAATTTTTAGCAAATAAAAATATCCGAAAAGCAATTGCAATGTCCTTTGAACGTGAAAATATCGGAAAAGTTATCTTAAACGATGGTTCAGAGGGGATATATGGTTTTGTTCCGAAAGGCTTAGCAAAAGGTCCGAATGGAAAAGACTTCCGTGAAGAGAACGGAAAGCTTATAAAAGAGGATATTAAAGAAGCTCAAAAATATTGGGAAGCTGGTAAAAAAGAACTTGGTGTAGAGAAAGTAGAGTTAGAGCTATTAAACTTTGATACTGATGATGCTAAAAAAATCGGAGAGTATTTAAAAGGCCAATTTGAAAAGAACTTACCAGGTCTAACAGTTCCGACAAAAATGCAGCCATTTGCACAAAAATTAAAACTTGAAGCAAGTGGAGATTATGCGATGTCGTATGCAGGATGGAGTCCAGATTATATGGATCCAATGTCATTCCTTGAAATGTATACAACAGGTAATGCGCAAAACAAAGTAAATTACGCAAATTCAGCGTATGATGATTTAATTAAAAAAGCAAAAACAGAAGTTGATGTACAAGCTCGCTGGGATGCACTATTAAAAGCGGAAAAACAACTGCTTGAAGATGCTGCGATTGCTCCAGTATATCAACCTGGAAAAGCATATTTACAACGTGGCTCAATTACTGGCCTATTAGAACATAAATATGGCGGAGAATTTAGCTATAAGTGGGTTGAACTCAAAAATTAAAAATGGTTTCCATCATGAATAAGGGTATATGCCTATGATGGGCATATGCTCTTATTTTAAAAAAATAAAAGTAAGAATATTTTAAACTATCTTATTGCTTTTGAGAAAAACGGGGAGGTGCTTGACTATGGGACGTTATGTATTAAAACGTTTCGTGTACATGGCTTTGACATTATTTTTAATTACTACGCTGACTTTCTTTTTGATGAAATTACTTCCGGGTTCTCCGCTTAAAAATCAGGAGAAGCTATCACCGGCACAAAAAGAAATCATTCTTGAAAAATATGGTTTAAATGATCCAGTACCAGTTCAATATGCACGTTACTTAGGTAACTTAGCAAAAGGTGATTTAGGGGTATCATTCCAATATGATAACCGTCCAGTAACAGATATGATTGTGGATCGCATTGGACCATCAGCACAGCTTGGTTTACAAGCGATTATATTAGGAACATTTATCGGTTTAATTTTAGGAATCGTTGCGGCACTTCGTAACAATACATGGGTCGATTATGGAGCGACAATTATTTCCGTACTCGGGATGTCGGTACCATCATTCGTATTCGCCGCTTTACTACAATATTTCGTAGGGGTAAAACTTGGTTGGTTCCCAGTAGCGTTCTGGAAAGGACCAGAGTTTACAGTAATGCCTACAATTGCTTTATCGATGGCAGTTATTGCAACAATCGCACGTTTCGCTCGTGCCGAGTTAATTGAAGTTATGCAAGCCGATTACATTTTAACAGCAAAGGCGAAAGGGATTAGCCAAGGCGTTATCATTATCAAACACGCACTTCGTAACGCGTTAATTCCAGTAGTAACAATTTTAGGACCAATGGTTGCAGGTTTAATCACAGGTACATTAGTTATTGAGCAAATTTATGCTGTACCAGGACTAGGGGAACAGTTCGTTAAATCTATTACAGTGAATGACTATACAGTTATTATGGGAACTACAATTTTCTATAGTGCAATCTTCATTTTAGTTATTTTCATTGTCGATATTTTATACGGAATTATTGATCCTCGAATTCGTTTAGCGGGAGGGAAAAAGTGATGAAAGATGTACAAAAATTATCTCCAGATTTATTTCAACAAGCCAATCAAAATAATGTGGATAATGAAGTCATTGCCCGTCCAAGCTTAACGTTTTGGCAAGATGTAAGAAGACGTTTGTTCCAACATAAAGGCGCGATGTTTGGTTTCGTATTATTAAGCCTTATTATATTACTAGCAATTTTTGGACCGATGGTAAGTAAACACTCGTATAAAGAGCAAGATTTAGGTCGTGCGAAAATGCCACCGAAAATTCCTGTTATTGAAAATGTTCATTGGTTACCATTTGACGGTACAGATCAATATGGTGTTGACCAATATGAAAAACGTGATATTAAAGAGTATTTCTGGTTTGGTACAGATGATCTTGGTCGTGATTTATGGACAAGAACATGGGAAGGTACACGAGTATCATTATATATCGCTCTTTTAGCAGCAGCAATTGACTTAGTAATTGGGGTTGCATACGGAGGTATTTCAGCGTTTTATGGCGGCAGAGTAGATAATATTATGCAACGTATTATGGAGATTATTAACGGTATTCCATACTTAATCATCGTTATCTTAATGGTAATCATTATGGGATCTGGTATATGGTCAATTACACTCGCAATGGCAATTACAGGTTGGATAGGGATGTCGCGTATCGTTCGTGGACAAATCCTGAAATTAAAAAACCAAGAATATGTGTTAGCATCTCGTACATTAGGTGCAACAAATACACAATTAATTGTAAAACACTTAATCCCGAACGTAATGGGACCAATTATCGTAATGACAATGTTTACAATTCCAACGGCGGTGTTTGGTGAGGCGTTCTTAAGCTTCATCGGTTTAGGTATTCAGCCACCATTCGCGTCACTTGGTTCTCTTGTAAATGACGGTTATAAATCTATTCAAACGTATCCGCATATGATGTTCATCCCTGCGGTTGTCATCAGTATATTAATTTTAGCGTTTAACTTAATGGCAGACGGATTACGCGATGCGTTAGATCCAAAAATGCGTAAGTAAAAGAGGGGAGAGGCAAAGATGAAAACATTGTTAGAGGTAAAAGATTTACAAGTCTCCTTTGATACACATGCAGGTGAAGTACAAGCTGTACGCGGCGTTACTTTTGATTTGAAAAAAGGAGAGACATTGGCGATTGTAGGAGAATCTGGTTCAGGGAAATCAGTTACTTCTAAAGCGTTAATGGGATTAATTCCGAATCCTCCTGGACGCATTAAAAATGGTGAGATCGTATTTGAAGGTCGTGACTTAACGAAATTAACAGAAAAAGAAATGCAGCAAGTACGTGGTAAAGATATCGCGATGATTTTCCAGGATCCAATGACATCATTAAACCCAACGATGACAATTGGAAATCAAATTATGGAAGGCCTTATTAAACACCAAGGGATGAGTAAAGCAGACGCACGTAAAGTTGCTTTAGAATTAATCGACCTTGTAGGTATTCCAAATCCAGAAGCTCGTTTAAAACAATATCCTCACCAATTCTCAGGTGGTATGAGACAGCGTGTAGTTATTGCGATGGCGTTAGCTTGTAACCCGAAATTATTAATTGCCGATGAGCCGACAACAGCGCTAGACGTTACGATTCAGGCACAAATTTTAGAACTTATGAAAGACATTCAGCAAAAAACAGAAGCGGCAATTATTTTCATTACGCATGACTTAGGTGTAGTAGCAAACGTTGCTGACCGAGTGGCAGTTATGTATGCTGGTAAAGTTGTTGAAATTGGAACTGTAGATGAAATTTTCTATAATCCGAAACATCCATATACTTGGGGCTTAATCGCATCTATGCCAAGTTTAGATGGCTCAGAGGAAGAGTTATATGCAATTCCTGGAACGCCTCCGGATTTATTAAAGCCGCCAAAGGGTGATGCTTTTGCACCACGTAACCCACAGGCACTAAAAATTGATTTTGAAATGGACCCACCTTTATTTAAAGTAAGTGATACACACTATGCGGCAACTTGGTTACTTCACGAGCAAGCTCCAGAGGTAAAACCGCCGGCAGTCGTTGAAAAACGTATTCTTCAAATGAAAGCAGGTGAACAACATGACTAAACAACGTGAGAAATTAATTGAAGTAAAAAATGTAAAGCAGCACTTCGACGTGAGTGGTGGTGTTGTCAAAGCGGTTAATGATATTTCATTTGATATTTACCGCGGAGAAACATTTGGTCTTGTAGGAGAATCAGGTTGTGGTAAATCAACTACTGGAAGAACGATTATTCGTTTATATGATGCAACTGCTGGTGAAGTATTGTTCGATGGTGAAAACGTACATGGTAAGAAATCACGCGCAGAATTGAAGAAATTCAACCGTAAAATGCAAATGATTTTCCAAGATCCATACGCATCATTAAATCCTCGTATGACAGTAGGGGATATTATCGCAGAAGGTATTGATATTCACGGATTAGCGAAAAGTAAAAAAGAGCGCATGGACCGTGTTCATGAACTATTAAACACAGTTGGTTTAAATAAAGAGCACGCGAACCGTTTCCCGCACGAATTCTCAGGTGGACAACGTCAGCGTATCGGTATCGCTCGAGCGCTTGCTGTAGAACCAGAATTTATCATTGCGGATGAGCCGATCTCAGCACTTGACGTATCGATTCAGGCGCAAGTTGTAAACTTACTGAAAAAGCTACAAAAAGAAAAAGGTCTAACATACTTATTCATTGCCCATGATTTATCAATGGTAAAATACATTAGTGACCGCATCGGTGTAATGTACCGTGGTCAAATCGTTGAGCTAACAACAAGTGAAGAGTTATATGCGAATCCAGTTCATCCATATACGAAATCACTATTATCAGCAATTCCGCTACCAGATCCAGATTATGAGCGCAATCGTAAACGTATCGTATACGATCCATCGCAGCATGATTACGGTAGCGAAGTGCCAACAATGCGTGAAATTCGCCCAGGACATTTCGTACTATGTTCTGAAGCAGAGTATAAGAAATATAAAGAGATTTATCAATAATAAAAAAAGCCATTCTTCCATTAAGGAAGGATGGCTTTTTTCTATACTATATAAATGAGTTGTCGGTAAGTCGATATAAATTGCATTTATTAATAAATACATCATGATCAAACAAGTACTACTGTGCCTGAACAGAACCAATCTCGTCTTGCTCTTCTGGTTTCACAAGTGCGTAACGTTCCCACGCCCTGCTTTTCCAGCGGAAGAACATAATAATGGCACGCGTCCATTCGTCGATGGCGATCGCTAGCCAAATACCAACGAGCCCCATATCTAAATGAAAGGCGAAAAAGTAACCTAGTGGTAAACTCATTAACACCATAGAGAATGCACCGATTAAAACAGGATATTTTGCATCACCAGCTGCACGAAGCGAATTAATGATGACGATATTCATCGTACGTCCCGTTTCAAGTAGTACACTTAGTAAAAGAACACTTGCGCCTAACCCGATAATGTGCGGATTATCTGTAAACAGTCCCATTAATTGTGTACGGAATGTAATAACGAGAGCGACCATACATAGAGTTACACCAATCGCCCATTTTACACTTTTCCATAAGCGTTCGTATGCTTCATCCTTTTCGCCACCACCAACAAGGCGGCCAATAATAATGGCTGTTCCCATACCAATCGCAATTGCAAATAAATAAGTGAACATGGAAATGTTAGTAGCGTATTGTCTAGCAGCTAATGATTCCGTTCCTAAGTACGTTGCGTAATAAAGGAAGACGATTTGACAAGCTTGATACATCACTTGTTCAAATGCAGATGGAATACCGATTTTTAAAATTTTCCCAATGTATTCTTTGGATAAAGTGAAGTAATATTGTAATTTCACGCGATATTCCATAACGCGGTATAGTAACCAGAAGAAAACAATAAGTGCGATCAATCGACTGATAGCGGAAGAAATTGCAGCCCCTTGTACACCGAGCTCAGGGAAACCAAATTTCCCGAAAATGAGTACGTAGTTTCCAGCGATATGAATAATATTCATTCCGAGTGAAATAAACATCGCTTGCTTTGTGAAACCGTGTACACGGATAATTGCGGCTAATGAGTTAATAATAGCTTGTAGGAAGATGGCTCCTCCGACGATAGATAAGTAGTTTTGCGCATACGTTAGTACATCGCCTTGTAAGTTCATTGCGAGCATCATATGTTTCGAAAATAAAAGAAAACCAGCGCTTATAACGAGCCCAACTATTAAATTTAATGTGACGGCTAATGCTGATATTTTAGATGCTTCCATAAAGCGTTTGGAACCGAGGTATTGAGATACGACGATAGCTGCGCCGTTCCCGATGACTTCTAATACCAAAATAGCGATATGGAGGTATTGATTCGCTGCACCAACCCCAGATACAGCATCGTCTGATAATGCACTTAACATGAAAGTATCAGCGATCCCCATCAACATAAAAAGAAAAACTTCTAGAAAAATAGGCCATGTTAATAAGAATAAACTTAATTTCTCTGTCGGCCCATTTTTTTCCTGAATTGCTGTCATGTCCGTCCCCTCTTTACCGATATCTATTTTTAGCAAAATGTATCGTAACATACTTTCTTATCCTTTGCACTCATTTTAGCCTACATATTTTTAATATGAAGGGACTGCTATTTTATGTTAAAAAGGTTGGGATAATTATACATAAAGTATTATAAAATATAAAATTTATTTTTCTCTGATAATTTAGAAAAATATAAAAATAATTATTTTTGGTACTTTAGTAAAGATAATCAGCAATATAAAACGTTTACAAAGATATATTTTTTTACATAAAATTTTAATGAAATAGAAATATAAATATACAAAAAATATATTTGTGTGTATAATATGAATTATTAGAACATATATATATTTCTTTCTGTTTGAAAATGAAAGGGCTAACATTTTTTTGGAGGGTGGAAGTATGAAAAAAAAGATACCAGTTTTTGTAGCATCAACAGTAGCGATGAGCATGATGTTAGGGGCATGTAGCTATCAAAAAGATGAACCGCAAGCAAACGCAAAAGGGGATAGCGGGAAAAGCGGTGCGAAGCAAGTTATTAATCTAACAGAAGTGTCTGAAATTCCGACAATGGATACAACACTTGCCTCGGATGCTGCTTCTTCAAAAGTTATGAATAATACAATGGAAGGGCTGTATCGACTTGGAAAAGGCGATAAGTTAGTTCCAGGTGTGGCAAAATCTCATACAAAATCAGAAGATGGTAAAAAATATACGTTTAAATTGCGGGAAGACGCTAAATGGTCGAATGGTGACCCTGTAACAGCAAAAGATTTTGTCTATGCATGGCAAAGAGCTGTTAATCCTGATACGGCAGCAAAATCAGGATATATTATGTTAGATGTAAAAAATGCAGAAAAAATTAATAAAAGAGAGCTATCACCGGATCAATTAGGTGTTAAAGCAATAGATGATTATACATTAGAAGTTGAATTGGATAATCCAGTTCCATACTTTCTCGATTTAACTGTGTATCCACTATTTTTCCCATTAAATGAGAAATATATGAAAGAACAGGGAGAAAAATTTGGTTTGGAAGCAAATACAACTCTGTATAACGGTCCATTTGTATTAAATGAATGGAAACATGAACAAAGTTTCAAATTAAAGAAAAATCCAAATTATTGGGATCAAAAAGAAGTGAAGTTAGAAGAAGTTAACTTTAATGTTGTAAAAGATACAGGAGCAGCTGTTAATTTGTATAATACGAATGCGATTGACAGAGTTGGTTTATCAGCGGAGTTAGTTGATAAATATAAAGGACAAAAAGACTTTAAAACAATTAATGATCCAACTGTATTCTTCTTGCGTTTTAACCAAAAAAATCCATCATTAGCTAACAAAAATATTCGTAAGGCTATTTCTAGTGCATACGATCGAGATGGTATTGGAGAGGTTATTTTAAACAACGGTTCTAAGGGAGCTTATGGTTTAGTACCATCTGATTTTGTTAAGGGACCAGATAAGCAAGATTTCAGAAAAGAAAATGGAAAGCTTTCGAAAGTCGATGTGAAGGAAGCTAAAAAATTCTGGGAAGCAGGCAAGAAAGAATTAGGTAAGGATAAAATAGAACTAGAATTTTTAAACTTTGATAATGAAGAATCTAAGAAAATTGGTGAGTATGTAAAGGGAGAATTAGAAAAGAACTTACCAGGTCTAACAGTAACAATTAAGATGCAACCATTTGCGCAAAAATTAAAACTTGAAGATAGTGGACAGTTTGATATTTCATTTACTGGATGGGGACCTGATTTTCCTGATGCAATCACATTCCTTGATATGTTTATAACAGATGGTTCACAAAATAAAATGGCTTATTCTAATGCTCAGTATGATGACATTATTAAAAAGGCAAAGCAAGAAGGCTCAGATGTAAAAGGACGTTGGAATGAACTGTTAAAAGCAGAGAAAATTTTATTTGAGGATGCAGCAATTGCGCCAGTATTCCAACGCGGCAGATCTATATTAGAAAGAGAAACGATTAAAGATGTGTATATCCACAAATATGGCGGTGAATTAAGCTTTAAGTGGGCATCCGTAGGAAAATAAAAAAAGCAGGCTAACCACCTGCTTTTTTTAATACGTGCGTTTTTTATAAATGCCTTTTCCGCCAACTTGGTTCCAGCCAGATTGTACATCCAAACTTTTGTTAACAAACTTCATTTTTTCTTTTCCACCAAAGAGCTTTTCGCCGATGCTATTTGTAATGACACCAATCAATGCTGTTATTCCGATGATGAGGGCAGCAACCGTAATAAAATCAATAAAAAAAGCAATCATTTGAAAACTCCCCCTTTGCTTGTCTGTATGTTTATTGTATGAGATAAAAAATGAAAAAGAAAGAAATGTCAGAAAAATATTTAATTTACTTTAGAAATCGTGTAGACAGGAGGGAGAATGTTTGTTAAAATGAGAACAAACGTTCCCTTTTATTCTCATTTATATAGTCTTACATTTCTTAATTGATTTATCAGGAAAAAGTAAGAAAACGTTCTCTTTTTCATAGGGAAGATTATAGATAAATAACTATATATTATATGAAAAATCTATGAGAAGTGAGTAGTAAAAGGATTGAAAGTTATTGTTCAAGTACAGCTAAATTGAGCGTAATCATGTTACATAGCAGTGGAATACACGGAAGAGTTTTCTCAACTAGCAGGAAATTTACTGTATATTTCTTGCAAAATCTATTGTATAATGATTATAGAAGTTACTTATTAAAAGTAATTGTTGTTTATTATAAGTTGTTGCTTACATGAAATGCGATTTTTGTACTTTTCAATAAGACAAGTTATCGCGAAAAATTGCTGAAGTTAGAAATTAAAACTGTATTTAGTACAGAATTTGTACTCTTTAAGGAGAGTGAGCTTTGTATGGTAACATTATATAGTTCTCCAAGCTGTACGTCTTGTAGAAAGGCGAAATTATGGCTAGAGGAAAATCATATTCCCTATACAGAACGTAATATCTTCTCAGATCCATTAACGATTGAGGAAATTAAAGAGATTTTACGTATGACAGAAAGCGGAACGGATGAGATTATTTCTACTCGTTCGAAAGTTTTCCAAGAATTGAATGTAAACTTAGAGTCTTTACCACTTCAAGATTTATATAAGATGATTCGTGACTATCCAGGGATTTTACGTCGTCCAATTATGATTGACGAGAAACGCCTTCAAGTTGGTTACAACGAAGACGAAATTCGTCGTTTCTTACCACGTACAGTAAGAACGTTCCAATTACGTGAAGCACAACGTCTTGTAAATTAATTATAATAATATGAAAACCTTCTACCTATTATATAGTAGAAGGTTTTTTTTAATGTTTCACATTGCGTAATCGAACTTGTTTTACGATAAAGCCGATGCATAAAATAGTGAAAATGAACAAATAAGGAATGCTTGCGGTGAAACTTGGGTTGTTATGAAAAAAGATTGCAAGTCTGTCTTCATGTGTAACCATTTTCCCTGCAGTATAGGCAAGAATTGCTGCACCGCAATAAATGAGGAATGGAAATCGTTCCATAAGTATTAAAATAAGTTTACTGCCCCAAATAATAATAGGGATAGAAATGAGTAAGCCGATTATGACGAGTAAAAATCTCCCGTGAGCTGCACCTGCAATGGCAATAACATTATCAAACCCCATAACGAGATCCGCGAAAACAATTGTCCGCACAGCTTGAAATAAAGTTGTTTTTCCTTGAATGGCAGAAAGGTCATTGCTATCATCAGTTAATAAATTGATTGCAATTAATGTAAGTAAAACCCCGCCAATCAATTGTAGAAATGGAATGTCGAGTAAATAGACAGCTAGTATAGTAAGGACAATTCTTAGTACGATTGCTAAAAGAGTACCGATCAAAATAGCTTTATTTCGTTTCGATTCAGGTAAATTTCGGCTAGCTAGTGCGATGACGATTGCATTGTCACCACCTAATACAACATCGATACCGACAATCATTAGTACGGATGTTAAAAACTCTAAGTCCATTCGTCTGCCTCCATTTATGATGTTTTAATAAGCGAACTGTATGTATGTGATGAAGAAAGTTGTTGTTAAATAATCTCTTCTAATAGAAGTTTCACCTTATTACAGTGTACGGGGGAATGTGGAAATGTATGTCCAAATTTTTTGTAAGTAAGAAATCGTTATAATAATATATTTATGTAGTTGATCGAGTAAAGATAGGCATATAACTATTTTTGTAAAATAAATCGATTTTATTTCCATTCTGGAGAATCTTATCATAAAATGAGAGTACAAGAATCTATTGATTTGTCATATGAGTGGGGAATCCCTTCATAACAATTCTAAGCAGGAAGGGAGAGTTGTATTTTGGATATTGAAAGAATTAATGATCATACGATGAAATTTTTTATTACGTACATTGATATAGAGGATAGAGGATTTAATCGTGAAGAAATTTGGTATGATCGCGAACGAAGTGAAGAGCTCTTTTGGGAGATGATGGACGAAGCTCGTGATCATGACGATTTCTTTATTGATGGGCCGTTATGGATCCAAGTGCAAGCAGTCGATAAAGGGATTGAAGTACTTGTCACGAAAGCAGAGCTTTCAAAGGATGGGCAAAAGCTGGAACTACCGATAGGGGTAGACAAAATTATAGATATTCCTCTAGATGAAGGCATTGAATCATTATTCCAACAAGAGTTAGTCGAAGAGGTAGAAGAACAAACAGGAACAAACTTTAATGAAGATGGGACGTTTGGCTTTTTAATTAAATTTAATGATTTTGAAGATGTCATTTCATTAAGTCATCGTCTTATCTTTGAAGATATAAAAGATGAGCTGTATTCATTTGAGGACCGCTATTATGTATATGTGGAATTCGATGAAGTGCTACATGATGAAGAAGAAATCGATCGTATTTTAAGTATTGTTTTAGAATATGGGGAAGAATCAACTTTAACAATTCATCGTGTAAGTGAGTATGGAAAACAAATTGTGAAAGAGCATGCGCTTGAAACGATTCGCAATAATTTTCCTGCTAAAACGTAGGCCGATTTCTGTAGTATGAAATCGGCTTTTTATATGAAGAATAGGAAAGCTTTCTTAGTTAGGAGGTAAGAGATGAAAAATACGTTAAAGCTGATTTTCTTTATCTTGCTATTGTTCGCATTATTTGTTTCGTTACGTATGTTTATTGATGTAGCATTTTATTCAGATGTGATTGGGATAAAAGATGTTTCGATTTTAGGTATTATTAGTATTTTATTTACAGTATCTGCGTTTTTAATTGGTTGCGTTATTTTCTTAGAAAATCGCCACCCATCTAAAACACTTACATGGTTAATTGTGTTAGGGATTTTTCCTGTGTTTGGCTTCTTTGCTTATTTATTATTTGGACAAAATTTTCGGAGAAAAAGAATGTTTCAAAAGAAGGCGTTACTTGATGAACAGGCGTTTTTACAATATAAAGGGCATGAAGATTACGAAGAACGAATTTTACGCAATCATAAGCATCAAGAACTGTTATTTCGTTTAGCGGATCGATTAGGTGCTTTAAATATTTCATTTCAAACTGAAACGAGGACATTAACAAATGGAGATGAAACGTTTCAGGCCATTTTAAATGGGTTAAAACGAGCGAAACATCACATTCATATGGAATATTACATTGTGCGTGATGATAAATTAGGAACAGAAATTAAAGATATTTTAATACAAAAATCAAAAGAGGGCGTTGTTGTTCGCTTTTTATATGATGCGGTTGGAAGTTTTAAGTTATCGAAATCGTATATTGAAGAATTAAACGATGCAGGTGTAGAAATGATTCCGTTCTTTCCTGTGCGCTTTCCGATTTTAAACGATAAGATTAATTATCGAAATCATAGGAAAATTGTTGTGATTGATGGGAACGAAGGGTTTGTGGGCGGATTAAATATTGGTGATGAGTATTTAGGAAAAAGTAAATATTTTGGCTTTTGGCGAGACACTCATTTGTATTTACGTGGTGAAGCGGTTCAAAGTTTACAGCTTATTTTCCTTCAAGATTGGTTTTATATGACTGGAGAGGCTGTGCTAGCTCCTGAATATTTACAAGCAAAAGCAGTTGAGGGTGATCATTGGGGAGGAGTGCAGCTAGTTGCAGGCGGCCCCGATAATAAGTGGGAAACGATTAAGCATTTATATTTCGCAATGATCGCTTCTGCTCGGAAATCTATTTGGATTGCAACGCCGTATTTTATTCCGGATGATGATATTTTATCCGCATTAAAGGTTGCTGCACTTGCTGGTATTGATGTCCGTTTGTTGATGCCGAGTAAACCTGATAAGCGCACTGTCTTTTACGCATCGAGATCGTACTTCCCAGAGCTTTTAGACGCAGGAGTAAAGATATATGAATACGAAAAAGGTTTTCTTCATAGTAAAATTGTCATCGTTGATTCTGATTTAGCTTCAATTGGGACAGCTAATATGGATATGAGAAGTTTTCATTTGAATTTTGAAGTAAATGCCTTTTTATATGATACAGATAGCATTAAAAGACTTGTTCAAGACTTTAAAGACGATTTAGAAGAATCCAGTGAAATTCACGTCGATCGTTTTCATAAAAGGCGTCTGCATAGACGAATTGTTGAATCAACGTACCGGTTATTATCGCCATTATTATAAAAAGAGATGTCCGAAATTGGGACATCTCTTTTTTAAAAGGAATTTGTAATAAATTGTAGAATATAAGGAGCTGAAAGGGTGTGATTCCGATATTTATAGCTAAAAGAGAAAACGGAGAAAAAATTCATTTACTCTATAATTGTAATGAAGAGCTTTTGCGCCGTATGCGCCAACAGGAACGATTCTTTTGTGTAGCTTGTGGAAAGGAAGTGCAAATGAAATTAGGGAAACAAAAAAGTTGGCATTTTGCTCATAAAAAAGTGGATTCATGTCTTGCCTTTTATGAAGCGGAATCAACGTATCATATGCACGGTAAAGAATTGTTATATAGATGGTTCAAACGTCAAAACTTTCAGGTGGATATTGAGTACTACCTTCCGGAAATTAAGCAACGACCAGATATTTTTGTAGAGAGGGCGGGCAGAAAAATTGCAATTGAATACCAATGTGCAAACCTTGCTATAGAGCAGCTGTACAAAAGAACCTATTCATATTGGCGAGCTGGTATACAGGTCATTTGGATCGTTGGTGGAAATCAATTGAAAAAGCAATCGGCATATTGGATGAAATTCTCCTCACTTATGGCTTTCTCCTTACAATCTTATCCTCAACCATTTCTTATTTTCTTCTGTTCGAAAGAAAAATCATTTATGAAATGTGCATTTATCACTTCATTTTCTACAAGCGTCTCTTTCTCACATATTATATATTTACCAATTGAAACGACTACTTTTGAAATGCTTTTTTCTCCTATTCCTTTCAAAAAGGAAATATTAGAACGAGAATGGAAGAAGCGAAAGGATTATTTTCGGCAAAACGCTCTGCCTATTTGGAATTATAACTATAAGTCATTATTACGCCTCTTATATCAATTTAAATGTACCCCAGCGAGCTTTCCTTCTGAAATTGGTGTTCCACTCCCTTCTGGATTTGCTTTTCAAACAAACCCATTTATATGGCAAGCTTTTCTATATATGAAGTGTATAGGGGGGCTTGCAGTAGGAGAGTGTATTTCTCTTCAATATGTGTGTAGTTATGTAAAAAGGTATACGAAAAGGCGGATACTTCCGTACTTTTCACAGCACACATGGAAAGTGGCAGTTACTGAATATATGACATTTTTATGCTATATAGGTGTATTGCATAAAGCGGGAAGTTATACGTACCGAAAAATAAGGGATGTAGTGATGTTAAAAACAGAGGAGGAAATTATGAAACATGATGAGATTTGCTTAATACATGCGCTATCTTTATTTGAGGCAAATTTTAACATGAGAGGAGGAAAAGGGGATATAATAAAGAATGATTGTGAAGGAATTACATAAGAAAAAACGAATTGTACTTAAGTAGAGATATTTAAAGGAGGGCTTAAAGAATGTCTGAACAAAACAAAGCGAAAGCATTACCAGATCGTAACGAGATTGAAGAAGCAAGTACGTGGCGATTAGAAGATATTTTCCAAACGGATGCAGAATGGGAAAAAGAATTCCAGGCTATTAAAGAGCTATTACCGAAGTTAACTGAATTTAAAGGGAAACTTGGTGACTCTGCGGACAATTTACTTGAGGCATTGCAATATGAAGATGAAATTTCAATGCGATTAGGTAAGCTATATACATATGCTCATATGCGTTACGATCAAGATACAACAAACTCTGTATATCAAGCATTAAATGATCGCGCAACAAATTTATATTCACAAGTATCTAGTAGCACAGCGTATATTGTGCCTGAAATTTTATCAATTTCAGAAGATACACTGCAAACATTCTTGAAGGAAAATAGAGATTTAAGTGTATATGAACATGCATTAGAAGAAATTACACGTCAACGCCCGCACGTATTATCAGAAGCTGAGGAGGCTTTATTAGCGGAAGCATCTGAAGTAATGAGTTCATCAAGCAATACATTCGGTATGTTGAATAACGCAGATTTAAAATTCCCATCTATTAAAGGTGAAGACGGAGAAGAAATAGAAATTACACATGGTCGTTACATTCAGTTTTTAGAAAGTGATGATCCTCGTGTTCGCAAAGATGCATTTAAAGCTGTATATGAAACGTATGGGAAATTTAAAAATACATTCGCAAGTACGTTAAGTGGAGCAGTAAAACGTAATAATTTCAATGCGCGTGTTCGTAAATATGATTCTGCTCGCCAAGCTGCACTGAGCAATAATAATATTCCGGAAGCAGTATACGATCAACTCGTTGAAACGGTAAATGACAACTTACATTTATTACACCGTTACATCGATATTCGTAAGCGTGCATTAGGACTTGATGAGCTTCATATGTATGATTTATATACACCACTTGTACCAGAAGTGAAAATGAATGTGAAATACGAAGAAGCGCAAGACCTTTTATTAAAATCTTTAAACGTACTTGGTGATGAATATGTTGATATTTTGAAAGAGGCATATGAAAATCGCTGGGTAGATGTGTATGAGAATAAAGGAAAACGAAGCGGGGCATACTCATCTGGTGCATATGGAACAAATCCGTATATTTTAATGAACTGGCATGATAATGTAAATAATTTATTTACACTTGCTCATGAGTTTGGTCATTCGGTGCATAGTTACTATACAAGAAAAACACAACCGCACGTATATGGTGATTATTCCATCTTTGTAGCAGAAGTGGCATCTACTTGTAATGAAGCGCTTCTAAATGATTATTTATTAAAAACGACAGAAGATAAGAAAGAGCGTCTATATTTATTAAATCATTATTTAGAAGGGTTCCGTGGTACTGTATTCCGTCAAACGATGTTTGCAGAGTTTGAACATATTATTCATAAGAAAGTACAAGAAGGACATGCTGTTACGCCAGATATGCTAACGGAAATCTACTATGATTTAAATAAGAAATATTTCGGTGACGCTTTAGTAATCGACGAAGAGATTGGTTTAGAATGGTCTCGTATTCCACACTTCTACTACAACTATTACGTATATCAATACGCAACAGGATTTAGTGCAGCGACTGCTCTATCTAAACAGATTTTAGAAGAAGGACAACCAGCAGTAGAACGTTATATTAACGAGTTCTTAAAAGCAGGAAGCTCTGATTATCCAATTGAAGTGCTGAAAAAAGCAGGAGTAGATATGGCATCTCCTGAACCAGTAAAAGAGGCACTACAAGTATTTGAAGAGAAATTAAATGAATTAGAAGCATTATTATTTGAAGAAAAGTAATGAAAAAAGACGAGGGATTGTATCCTCGTCTTTTTTTGAATAGATTAAATGTCGATATATGTCGAAAAAACAAGGTGAATTTCTTTGTTTTTTCTAACTGAAAGGATAGTTTTACGGCTGATTTTTGAAATTAAAACCCTTTGAATCGTTTTTTATGATTGAAATAAGAGAGAGTGATAACAATGATTACGAATAAAAGAGGTAAGGCAATAATTTTAGGAAAAGCTTGTAATAGAGAGAGGATGTACAAGAAAAAAGAAACGATGACAGCTAGAAAGAGAAGAGCAATATAAGATTTTTTCATAAATAAACCCCCTAAATGACCTTTTTTATAGCTTATTCAAAAATGAAAACGTTTAGAATGTGACAAAAGTGTGAAATTCGACAAAAGGGGTTGTCATCTGACGTCGAATCTTGTAATATAATAAGCGTGAACGAATTCACATACAAACATATACCCCTTTGTTTGAACGTGAAAATTTCTCCCATCCCCTTTAATATTTTTATAAGCCGTAAAGAAGAAGACCTGGTGTTTACACCAGGTCTTTTTCTTTTGCTATCCATTTCCAATAACGTTCGCATTTTACTTCAATCATTTGTACTTTTCGTTTCAGTTGTAATTTTTTAAGCTCGCGCTCAATTTCTTGTTGCGGACAGTCATAAATAAATGCTACTTCTTTTGAAGATATAAATTGTGTTGCTTCTAGTAGCACTTCTAAAGGTGGTAATGGTTCTGGCTCAATTTCACATTTTACAAGTTCTTTCAATAATTGTACGTATACATCGTAGGAATAATTTCCAGCGATTTTAATACCTTCTTCATCTGAGTTCGCATGAAAAAAGACGAGGGAGGGTATTTCTGTAATATGCATTTCATTCGTGAATTTCAAGTCACATTGGAAAGCTTTTTTTGCACTAGCAGAATGTAGATCTTTTTTAAATTCTTCTACATCAATATTGCTATCTTTCGCACATGCAAGTAATAGTTCGCAGTCAGGGGTTGATACATTTTCAAGGAAAATGTATTCTTGGAGTTTTCGCAAAAACTTCGAACCTGCTTTTCGGCCCTGTAACTCCGCTGCCTTAATCGCCATCGAAACTAAATATGGTGTTGACGATGCTTCTTGCATATGTACCTTTCCATCACATGAAAAACCTTGTAAACTTGTTGTCTTTTCCCACACAAATCGAATATTAGCAGGTTTATTCCATTTGTGTGAGGAAGCGTTCGTTCCATCCACTTTTCCTGTTACGATATGACGAATAGAGAAGTATTTCCCGTATTCAAGCCATAGTTTAATAATAAAAGGCTCAATTTCCCAGCAATCTTTACAAAGTGGATCAATAAATAAATATGCTTCTACAGACTTATGCTCGCATGCGGAAGGAGATGGCATATTTATATGCTTTGCTTCCTGCTTATCCATTACACTTCACCTGTTTCGTTTGGAGTATTAACCATATGCTGAGCGGTTAATGCTAAACGTTCAAAAACAAACTCTCTTATATGACCATGCACTCCAGTATCATCCATTGCTTGCTCCATACATGATAGCCAAGCCTCTGCTCGTTTTGGAGTAATCTCAAACGGAAGATGGCGTGCTCTTAACATAGGATGACCATGTTCTTCAGTGTACAAATTAGGACCACCTAAATATTGTGTTAAAAATTGCTTCTGCTTCCTAGCGGTTTCTGTTAAATCTTCCGGGAAGATGGGAGATAAGTCAGGGTGTTTACTGACATAGGAATAAAATGTATCTACTAATATTGCAATGCATTGTTCACCGCCAATTGCTTCAAATGGTGTCATCGGTTGCTTGCTCATCCTTTATAAACTCCTTTTTCCATGAAATGTATATCTATTGTAGCAATGGAATGTTCGAGAGGGCAAATAAACAGCCTTCTCAAAGATTCTTTGCTTATTCTACGGATGTAAATTTTTTTAGTGAGGTATATCCACTAGCGAAACATATTCACTAGTGGAATTTTCACTTTAGCGTGCTTTGTTTTGTTTGGCAAGGAAAAAGCGTTTTACTTTGTTATTTGTATGACGAACAGGTATGTTATGTTGCGTTAATAAATGAATAAATGCAGCTTTTCCTGTTTCTTCATCTTGCACTTCAAATTCAATTTCATAATCATCGTGATTGTAATAGAAACTATGATCAAAGACAAGCGTTCCGCCTTTAAATAATGTTTCTGCTCTTTCTGTTGTTAAACTACCCATATATGTTAAAGCAGAAACAGGAATTTGTAATTTGTGTAATTGATCTACTACTGCTCCTTGAATGATTGTGTTTGTTTCCATCATCATTTTTGCTTCGTCTTCTGTTACGATTTGATGCGTTTCTAATAAACCGATTTCTGCAGGTTGTTTCAACGTTAACGTATAAGTTTCTCCTTTATGACGAATACGAAGTGCAGAGCCAGCTTCTTTTAACGAGAAGTCAGGTGTTTCAAAGTAGTGATTCACTTGTTTCGTAAATGCTTCAATAGAAAACGATTTGCATAATGTATCGAATTCTTCTTTTGTAACGATATTTTTGAATTCAATTTCAATTTCTTGTGTCATTGTATAATCTCCTTTTGAAAAATAATTCTTTACACATTATCGCTTTTTCATAAATTTGGTTCAATGTTTTATTTGTTTGCGTCCATGTTATGATACAATAATACTGTTAAGTAAGACAGGAAGTTGAGATGGAGGAGTTAGAGCATGCAAAATAAAATCCAAGTTAAGAGCGTAGAAAAGAGAGAGAATGCTCTTATTTTTTGTGCGGAAAATAGTGAAATAGAGGTAAAGGAGTTAAGTGCACGTAATCACGTACTTGTAGACTCAGACAATTTATCATTTTTATATATCTTAGAAAATGAATCATCTTTTATTTATGTAAGTATTCCGCACACATGCTGGGAAGCAATGCATGAAGCGATGAATAACGATGTGGTTATGTTCGTTAGCGTGAATGACATTGAAATGGAATTAGAAGGATTAAAAGAAGAAGTAGAATATTTAGTTGAAAATATTGAAGGTAATGCAAATTACGGAGAAGAATTAGTAACTGCTGTAGAAAAAGTATTTCTATAAGCAAATGGATTGATTTTGGTGGTGGTTGAAATGAATCGAAATTGGGAAGAATTTTTAGCACCTTACCACCAAGCGGTGGCAGAGCTGAAAGTGAAACTAAAAGGAATGCGTACTCAATTTGCAATGTTAACAGAGCATTCTCCAATTGAGTTTGTAACAGGAAGGGTAAAGTCGGTTGCAAGTATTATTGATAAAGCGGAGAAGAGAAATGTACCGCTAGACCGATTGAGAGAAGATATGCAGGATATTGCTGGGCTTAGAATGATGTGTCAATTTGTTGATGAGATTAAGCCTGTTGTAGAATATCTTCGAAAACGAAATGACTTTGAAATCGTGGAAGAACGTGATTATGTCACGCAAAAGAAAGATAGCGGTTATCGTTCTTATCATGTTGTCATTAGTTATCCTGTTCAAACGATTCAGGGTGAACAAAAAGTATTGGTAGAAATCCAAATACGCACGCTAGCAATGAACTTTTGGGCAACAATTGAGCATTCTTTAAATTATAAATATAGTGGACGTTTTCCTGAAGATATTAAAATACGCTTGCAACGTGCAGCTGAAGCGGCGTTTTTATTAGATGAAGAAATGTCTTCTATTCGTCTTGAAATTCAAGAAGCGCAAAAGGCTTTTTCAAGAAAGCAAGAAACGAAAGATTCCGAATCATAAACTAAAGGGTGTTGGGCGATGAAATTTACAATTATGTCAAAGGGAGATCAATCATCAGATACACTGGCAAGCACGATGAAAGAGTACTTGCTAGATTTTGGATTTATAATGGATGAAAAGGAACCCGATATTGTAATTTCTGTTGGGGGAGATGGAACGCTTTTGTATGCGTTTCATCGTTATTATAATCGATTGGATGAAACAGCATTTGTTGGTGTACATACAGGACATTTAGGTTTCTATGCAGATTGGTTACCGACAGAAGTAGAGAAATTAGTAATTGCGATTGCAAAAACACCATTCCAAGTGGTGGAATATCCGCTTTTAGAAGTTATTATTCGCTATGTGAATGGAAGTAAAGAGTCACAGTATTTAGCGATGAATGAGGCGACTGTAAAAAGTGCAGAAGGTACATTAGTAACAGAAGTAGAAATACGCGGAGAATATTTTGAAACATTCCGCGGGGACGGTCTTTGTATTTCTACTCCTTCAGGAAGTACTGCGTATAATAAAGCGCTTGGCGGAGCAATTATTCACCCATCTATTGAAGCGATTCAAATTGCAGAAATGGCGTCCATTAACAATCGTGTGTTTCGTACTGTAGGATCGCCACTCGTATTGCCGAAGCATCATACATGTGTGTTAAAGCCGGCTGCAGGAATGAACTTACAAATTACAGTGGATCATTTAACAATGGTCCATCAAGATGTGAAATCAATCCAGTATCGCGTCGCAAACGAGAAAGTACGATTTGTTCGTTTCCGCCCGTTCCCGTTCTGGAAACGAGTTCGTGACTCGTTTGTTGCAGATAAATAGAAAGGGTTATATATTTGAACAGATTTACATTGAAATGGGATATAGGGCTGGCTGAAGAGGGAACTTTAGTTAGGGAATTTTTGAAAACGAAAGGTATTTCTAAAGCCGCTTTAACGGATATAAAGTTTCACGGCGGGGCAATTGAAGTAAATAGTCAACATGCGAGTGTTCGTCATCAGTTGCGCGCTGGTGAAGAATTAAGTGTCTTTTTTCCAGTCGAGGAAAGAAGTGAAGGGATGATGGCAGAAGATATCCCTTTATGCATTGTATATGAAGATGATGCGGTTCTTATCATTGATAAAGAGGCGAACATGTCAACGATTCCGTCTAGAGAACATCCGACAGGGAGTGTTGCCAATGCGATTTTATCTCATTATGATAAGCAGCATCTTGCAAGTACAGTGCACATTGTAACACGGTTAGATCGTGATACTTCAGGGCTTATGCTTATTGCAAAAAATCGTTTCGTGCATCATCTTTTATCGAAGCAGCATCAACAAAAAGCTGTGAAACGAACGTATGAAGCAATTGTTCACGGAAAGATTGTAGAACGAGAAGGAATGATTGATGCACCAATTGGTCGAAAATCTGATAGCATTATTGAGCGAACGGTTTGTGAAGATGGACAAAGGGCAGTTACTCATTTTAAAGTAATTGATAGTACATATGATAAGACACATGTAGGGCTTGAGCTTGAGACAGGAAGAACGCATCAAATTCGTGTGCATATGGCTCATATAGGACATCCATTACTTGGTGATAGCTTATATGGAGGGAGAAGGGATGAAATGAAACGGCAAGCACTTCATAGTAAATCTTTGACGTTTTATCATCCTATTTTAGAGAAAGAGATGTCTTTCACTATAAAGCTTCCAAGCGATATGCAAGAAGTGTTGCGGCATACTTAAAAAGGGAACAAAATTCTTATATTATAAAGAATTTTGTTCCCTTTTTTCTTAGCGGAATAATATTAAAATTTGGTTTTCACCCGTACGCTTTATAACGAAAAATCCACTTTCGGCTTTTGTAGCAATGCCATTGTCATTTGGACGACAATATCCATGTGCTTCGCAAGTGCCGTCATCACGTACTAACATTTGTCCAATTAATCCGACAGGAAGCCACTCGGCGCGATCTTTTCTTGCTACATATTTGCAAGCTGGATCCCATTCTGTATTTAAAAGAGGTTGTATTTCTTCTGTTTCCGTCCATACATATTGGCGTTTTCCAAAGTTATCTGTTTTATAGCGTTTTTGCCAACTTAAAGCCCCGCTATTTCCTATAAGTGCAGGGGTTGCACTAGATATTCCTAAAATGAAAGAATCGTGTGAAGTAGCTATCCGAATTTTTTCTTCGCTACTAAATGCAACGAAATAACCGACATCAATAGGTTTATGACCTTCTGTTTCAAACATTTGTGCAAAATCCGTTCCGCTTGCATTGTAAGACGCGCCCTCAATGTACATTTCTCCATTATGGGCGAGCCATTTAGCCCCGATATTATGGTCGGTGTCGTTTACACCATTTGCAATAAACCAAGAATAAGCTTCTTCTGCAGTGCCGAAGCGCCCCATAATATGGCTACCTGCAAAATGAGCTGTTGATGTATGATGACCTTCCGCATGAGAAGAGGATCCGTTAGCGATAGTTGCGGTTCCTTCTGCGTGTGCTGCTTCGCCTAAAGCAATCGTCTGTTTACCCTCCGCATGAGAATAAGCACCGCTTGCTGTCGTTTCACTTCCCTCACTATGCGAACTATGTCCGGTTGCTTTTGAGTTTGATCCTTCTGCATGAGAGAAAGAACCTTTTGCGTGTGTTAATAAGCCTTCCGCATGTGCTGCCATGCCCTCCGCATGAGAGTGAAGCCCCTCCGCATATGCATATCGGCCGCCCCTTTTAACTTTTGTATTTTCAGGTGTAGGTGTCTCAATTATGAGTGGTTTTTCAGTTTGTATATCATTCGATGAAGCCAATGCCTCTTTTATTTTTTTTACTTTGTTTATAATAGCAGCTGGAATTTCTGGTTCCACTTTTTTATTTATTGCTACAGAAATATTTTCTTCGGCCTTTTCTTCTGTTTGGTTAGAATGTAGTACCTGTTCATCTTGATTTGAGAGCTGTTTATTTTTTTGTTTCATCTTTATTTTTTTACGATCGATTATGCGGCTCATCACAGCATTTTCTAAAGAGACATATGTTGGTTTTACTTTGCTTTTTTTTGATGACTCTTGTTCTTCCAGTTCTTCTATCGCTGCAGCCCGAATACTACACCAGTTGTTAATTCCGTACATGGGCAGATATAAAGGGGGAAATTTTCTTTTTTGTTTAGAAGATTTTTTCTTCATTCTGTCACCTCCTGCGACATTATATGTAGGGTAATTAAAAAAAGATGCACTTTATTGCATCTTTTTTTAATTACTTTACCTAGTTTTATATGAAATCTGCCTAAATAATGCTAAGTAAGGTAGTTATGAAATTGGACGGAATTTCTCAGCGACAAAAGGTAACGAAGAAGGGACAGAGATAGTCTCCATTTCAGGATAACGTAATCCGGTTAATTTGCCACCAAATACAGCACCAGTATCAATATTGACTGTCTGATTGACGAATCGAGGTTCTGCTACTGGTGTATGTCCATATACAATCCAAGCTTGCCCCTTGTACTCTTGCGCCCAATCGCGACGGACAGGTGAGCCATCGGCATGCTTTTCTCCTGTAATATCGCCATATAATACAAAGGTTTGTACTTTTTTATCTCGTCTTCCTATGTAATCTTGCCGAATCCCAGCGTGACATACGATTACTCTTTTTTCATCTAGTATGTGGTAGAGCGGTGATTGTTCATAAAGAGTGATAAACTTTTCTTTTATAATGTTTTGCTTATGAGAAGGAAGTGCCTCATATTCAGCAACAGTTGTTTCAAGTCCGTGAGCGACTGTTACATTACGCCCAAGGAAAAATCGATATAGTTTATTACAGTGATTTCCAGGAGCGTAATAAGCTTCTTTTCTATGTACGACAAGTTCCCATACAATTTCAATCATACGTAATGAATGAGGACCACGGTCTGTAATATCGCCAACGAATGCAAGTTTACGTTGGTCAGGGTGAACCGGTAGACCGCTACTCCAGTTATATCCTAGCTTCTCTGTTAAATTTTGAAACTCTTGGAAGCATCCATGAATATCTCCTATAATGTCATATTTCATATTTAAACCTCCATCGTATTTTTCATTAGTATATCTAAAAAAGGATAGAGATAAAAATATAGCGTTTTTGTGTTGTTCATTTAAACATAAAGATTTTCGTTCTTGAGCGAACATTTAAAATGAATCCAATCGCAATCATGTATGTAAGCAGTGAACTTCCTCCGTAACTCATAAGAGGTAATGTTATCCCTGTAATGGGAAGTAATCCGATTGTCATCCCGATATTTTGGAATACTTGGAAAGTAAACATTCCGATTGTACCAGCGCAAATGTAACTACCGAAGGGGTCATTACTTTCTAAAGCAATATGAATCATTCGAAAAATGAGTAAGAAAAAAAGAGAAATAATGACACTTGCGCCTAGAAATCCAAATTGTTCAGCGACATTAGTGAAAATAAAATCTGTATGTGGTTCTGGAAAATATACTTGTCCATTTTCCCACCCTTTTCCTTGCATTTCTCCGGATCCAGTCGCTAAGAATGCTTGTCTTAATTGATAGCCTTGTGCATCATATTTGTAAGGTGCTAACCATCCGTAGAAGCGATTTAATTGATATTCTTTTAAAATGTGTGCTTTAAAGAAATCTGTGTGAGTAAAAAAAATATATATTAATGTAGATCCAGCAACGAAAGTACCTGAAACTAATCCGAAAATAAAACGCCATCGTATGCCAGAAACTAGTATCATTGCTGCAAGCATCGCTGAAATGACCATTGTGTTTCCTAAATCTGGTTCTTTTGCAATAAGTAGTAGTGGTGGCAAGCTTGTCGCAAATATTTTTCCAAGTAATAAAAAATCATCACGCATTGTTCGGGGAAAATATTTCTCATTATGATTTGCTATAATTCTTCCAATGACGATAATTAAAAACAATTTCATAATTTCAGAAGGCTGAAAATTCCCGATGCCTGGGAGCCTGTACCAAGCGGTAGCGCCTTTAATTGTAACGGCACCTGGTACTTGAAGTTCTAGTCCAATAAGTAGTACCATTGCAAAGCTATACAAATACCAAGCAATTTTTTGATAACGATCGAAATCGATAATCATAATAACACCAATGGCTATAAATCCAATGAAATACCATTGGATTTGCTTTAGTACAAAATTGACGTTTTGTAAAAATGGCGGTAAAGAGGCTTGCGCACTTGCAATAGCACAACAACTAACAATCCCAATGGCAAATAAAATAAATAGTAATACGTAGTCTATTTGATATTGAGAATTTGGATCTTTCAATGTAGGTATTCCTTTCTAATGCTCTTTATAGTAATGGATTTTATAGTATGAGAAAGAATGTATGAACTATACGAATGATTCGCATATAGCCCATACACTTTTAATTTTGCAGAGTAATTTAATTGTTTAACTCTTTAATAATTATATCCAAACAATGGGAAAGACGTACATGTGCGTCAGGAAAAATATCTAGTTGATGAAGATAGTATTTTAAGGAACTTTTACACCATTGGTAAGCACTAAGTAGAGCTGCTCTATAGTCCGTAGTATTTTGTAAAAAGCCATATTCTTTTGCTGTTATAACGAGGTGTGTGAAATCTTCACAACCTTGAAGGAGCTTATTGTGTATTTGTTGTCCAGCATGGTAGCGAAATTGACTTAAAGGCTCAGAAATGTATATTGCATTTCCTTTAGAAAGTAAAGAAATCCATGAGGCCATATCAACACTACAAGAATATTGTCGCTCTTTAAGAGTACCAAAAGGATCAGTGAGCAATTCTTTTCGGAACAAAGTAGTTGTAGGCTCACCGATAATATTGTGCCCGCCCTTTAACATCCAATTACCTAAAAATATCCCGTTTAATGGAGTGTCTTCACTATATAACCTTTGTGTTGGATGGGAATCACCTATTAGATTTCCATGATCATCAATACGTACTCGATAAGAAGTAACAAGAGCAAGATTTTTATTGGGATCTTGCTCAAAATAGGTCATCATTTTTTGTATTTTATGCTTATAAAACACGTCATCGTCCATTAAAAAATTTATATACTCACCATTTGATTTTTCTATGAGCATAAGGTCATTGTGAAATTGTCCTAGAGTAGGGATATTTCGAATGTATGTTATATTTTTATAATTTGGTAAGTATTGTTCGCGTATTAAAGTTGCTGTTTCATCATTTGTACTATCATCTCCGATAATGATTTCAATATTTGAATAAGTTTGTGCCAATGCACTTTCTAGAGCAATTTTAAAATAATGAGGCCGATTATAAGTGGGAATAAGGATGGAAACGAGAGGTAGATTTTTTTCATTCATCATACATAACTTCCTTTCAGAAGTTTTTTTTTGTAAGAACAATATCTTGGTAACTTGTATATTCATGTCTGCCGCACCATAAACCGTAATGCGGCTTATTGATTATTTCTAGGCCGTACTTATTCAATAGATTGCAAATATCTGTCTCAGGATAAGCAACTGCAAAATTTGGAATATCTTTATTCACAACGTAGCAATTTTCAATTCGATGATAAAAACCTAATGTACTTTGTCCTGCATTTAAATAATAGGACGATTCAGGATTTATTAGAAAGAATGTAATGAAACATCTCCCGTCTTTTTTTAATACACGTACAATTTCAGATACGTAATGTTCTAATTCTTTTGGGAGAAGATGTGTAAATACAGAAGTTAAAAAGATAAAATCGAATGTCCCATCTTCATAGGGAAAACGATATTGAGAGGCATCTTCTGTTCCTTCTGGATTATAGAATTGATTGTATATGTCAACATGTTCAAAGTGAAAATTATTACGCATAGTTGAAATGTTATTTTGACACCAAATAATTCCATCTTTAAACAAATCAAATCCATAATACGCTCCATCATCATTTAAGTAATTCAATAATGGTACAGCCATTCGGCCGACGCCGCAGCCTACATCTAATACTTTTTCATTTGATTTTAAAGCGCCAATTTGAATAAAATGCTTTAGGAACTCTTTTCCAACTTTTTTGAAGTCGCCACCTACATACTGGACGAGTTCAGGAGGGGGGAGTAAAGTCATTTCTTTGTTAAGTTCGCTCATGAGTATACCCCTTTCTTGTATGAGAAGATGCAGTAAATCTATTAATAAAATTTTCAATTTGTAGTGAGAGAACACAGGAAAACCATTGTTATATGTAAGGAGATTCCGAAAAAGAATACTTAATTGGATTAGAAGTGAGAGAAGGATGAGTAGAAATGGAATCTCCTATAGATTAAATCTTTTTTTATTCTTTTCTCCAATAAACGCCAAATACATCAATTTTAGTAATAGGGGCTTTTAAATTCCGTTGATTTCTAAAGTCTGTCACAGCCTCAGCGCATGGCGGTAGCCCGTAGTCATCGATAATTATATAGCCACCTTTAGAAACTTTATCATATAAGTTCACGAGACCATCCATTGTAGATTCGTACATATCACCATCAAGCCGTGCAATTGCTATTTTTTCAATTGGTGCTGTTGGTAAAGTATCTTTAAACCAGCCTTTTAAAAATTTCACTTGATCATTTAGTAAATCATATTTTTTGAAATTCTCTTGTACTTGTTCTAAAGAGACGCGTAAGTAATCGAATGTGTGTAAATAATCACCGTAATCTTTTGGATATTGTTCTAGATTCGGTGCTGGCAAACCTTCAAATGAATCTGCGACCCACACATTACGATTCGTAATGTTGTTTGCTTGTAAAAAACCATTCATAAAAATGCATGATCCTCCGCGCCATACACCTGTTTCAATAAAATCTCCTTCTATATTTTCACGAACAACGGTTTCCATTGCCTCTTGTAATTGGTTCATACGTTCTCGACCAATCATGCTATGTGCTGCTCTTGGCCAATCCATTCCATCATGACGTTCACTTTTTGAAACATTTGGTTTTACAATTTTTAAGTTATGGTTTTCAGCATATTGCTTAATGAATAAAGGGAGGGGGACTGTAACTGGTTCGAATTCTAGTTCTTTCGAAATATGTAGAGATGCGGGTAAGTATGCCTCATATTCCAACCATATTTCAAATAAAATTGTCTTCTTTAGCAATTCGAGATAAAGCTGAACCGCAGATTTACTTTCCATATTTGTGCCTCCTGCAAAATGTCATACAACAATATGATTATGTAGATAGCGAATGTTTCATGATTGAATTTAAAATTGAAAAAGCAGTAAAACTGATAACAGTTTTACTGCTAAGTAAAAAATTAAGCAACTTTTTCAATAATAATAGATGCATTTGTACCAAGAGCTAATGATAGCCCAAGTCCTGTAACGATTACTTCAACTAATGATGGAGTTGTCGTAATTTGCGTAATTGCTTGAACAACGATAGGTGCTCCAACTGAGATTAAAGTAGCCCCAGTACCTGGTACAGATACCCCATTTACTTGGATTGTAAGCCCCCCTAATACACTTATTGCCGCAGTATATACGATAACAGTGATTTTATAGAATCCAGTTTCAGCAATAACGAAAGTATCAGCATCTAATTGAGAAATTGCTGTACCAAACTGAGATCCAACAGTATTAAATGGTACTGGAGCATTAAGTCCAAGATCTAAAGAAATTCCAGCGGAGTTAAATGCATACAATCCTGCTGGAAGTCCTAGTCCGGATGGGCCAGTCGGTCCAGTCGGTCCAGTAGCCCCAGTAGGCCCCGTAGGTCCAGTAGCTCCAGTGTCACCAGTAGGCCCCGTAGGTCCAGTAGCCCCAGTGACACCAGTAGGCCCCGTAGGTCCAGTAGACCCAGTGACACCAGTAGGCCCCGTAGGTCCAGTAGTCCCAGTGACACCAGTAGGCCCCGTAGGTCCAGTAGCCCCAGTGTCACCAGTAGGCCCCGTAGGTCCAGTCGGTCCAGTCGGCCCGGTTGGCCCAGTCGGAAGGGTAAACGGTGGTATCGGTGGTAATGTAGGTCCTACAAGATTAGGGTCAAATGCACTAGCTGATAAAGATTCATCGGGATTTAATCCATTTGAATAATTATTATTTGACATAAATTCACCTCCATAAAGCGTTCATTATATAGTAGATGCAAAACCGAAAGAAAATGACACGGACATTTGAATTATTGAAAAGAAATCTTAAACTACTTGAACAATTTAAAAAAATGGAAAGTTTAGTATATGTATAACATATGATTGATTTGGAAGAGGGTGATTATGTTGAACAAGCAAGGAATTACAATTAGTTTATGTATGATTGTTCGAGATGAGGAGGAGACAATAGCCCGTTGTTTAGAAACAGTTGAAAAAATTGTGGATGAAATTATAGTAGTTGATACAGGTTCCGTCGATCGAACGAAAGAAATCGTAGAGAAATACACTTCTAACATATATGATTTCCAGTGGATTGATGATTTTGCAGCAGCAAGAAATTTTTCTTTTTCAAAAGCGACGCAAGAGTATATATTGTGGCTAGATGCAGATGACGTATTATTAGAAGATGCTCAAGAAGCATTGAAACTTTTAAAAAGAGAATTAGATCCTAAAATTGATGCTGTTTCGATGCCTTATCACCTTGCAATGGATTCTAACGGGAAACCTTTATATTGTACAAAAAGAAATCGACTTGTAAAGCGTGAAAAACAATTTCAATGGTTTGGAAAGGTTCATGAGTATTTGGCTATTTCTGGTGAGGTTTTTAGTAGTAATGTTGCTATTACACATAAAAAAGAAAAAAAAGTAACAGATCGTAATTTGAAAATTTTTCAAAATACTGTAGCTGCAGGTGAAGAATTGAGTCCGAGAGATTTATTTTATTACGCAAATGAATCTACGGATAACCAAAAATATGATGATGCAGTTCTTCTATATGAAACATTTCTTAATCAAGACGAAGGATGGTATGAAGAAAAAATTTATGCATGTGGTAAGCTAGGAGATTGCTATGCGAAGCTCGGAATGTGGGAGAAGGCAATCGAATCTTGTGTGAAGTCGTTTCGGTATGACGTCCCTAGAGGAGAGAATTGTACAAGAATAGGATATATATATATGGAACAAGAAAAATATAATGAAGCGATATTTTGGTTTAAACTTGCAACGGAAGTACCGATGGCAACGGAAAGTCCTTTCCATAGTCCAGCTAGCTACACATGGCTACCCTATTTACAAATGTGTATTTGTTATAGCAGGTTAGGAGAGCAGGATAAAGCGTATTATTACAATGAATTAGCAGCTTCTTATGTTCCGAATAATGCTGCAATTGAATATAACCGTAAATATTTTCGGGGGGTTTTTGATAAACCGTATAAAGTGTAATAGGTTTCGTTTCTTAGAAATGATGTATCTTTATTCTAACTCTAATAGATTGGTTATATATTAGAGTATCGGTAACGTAACCAATATAGATAAAAGATTTTATACTGCTATTTGTGGGCTAATAATCAGTGGAGGATGAACAAAATCTGCACTTTATAGAATTCATATGAGATTTATATTTCTAATTCAATTTGCATAAGGAGTGTGTGAAATGAATCGCGAAAAAAGTTCTTTATATGAAGAAAAATCCGAGCATTATTATAATGCAGCGAATCCGAATTTATTAAAGCATATAAAAAAGGAATGGAAAGAAGTTCTTGATATTGGTTGCTCGAGCGGTGCATTGGGAGCGGCTATTAAAGAAAATGGTACACGTGTATCAGGAATTGAGGCATTTCCAGAGGCGGCAGAAAAAGCGAAAGAAAGACTAGATCATGTTATTTTAGGGGATATAGAAAAAATAGATCTTCCTTATGAGGAGGGGCAATTTGATTGCGTCATATTTGGGGATGTATTAGAGCATTTATTTGATCCGTGGGCTGTAATAGAAAAAGTAAAGCCATATATAAAGCAAAATGGTGTGATTTTAGCAAGTATACCAAACGTTGCTCATATTTCAGTATTAGCTCCCTTACTTGCTGGAAATTGGACGTATACAGAATATGGTTTATTAGATAAAACACATATTCGTTTCTTTACATTCAATGAAATGCTAAGAATGTTTTTAAAAGCAGGATATTCAATTAGTAAAGTAGATCGTGTATATGTTGATCATAAAATGTATGAACCACTTATTGAGGAGTTATATGGAATTTGTAAAAAATATCGTCTTGGAAGTGGCTTCATGGCTGAGACAGTTGTATTTCAGTATATTATTGAAGCTGAAAAATCACAATTATGAGTGCTGCAGACAAAACAATATTATTTGTTACATGTATAAATGATCGGAAATTGTATGCAAACTGCGTGCGACATATATTGCAATTGTTAGTACCGCCAGGATATATTGTCCAATTTATGCCGATTCGAAATGCGAAAAGTATGACGAGTGGATACAATCAAGCCATTTCGCATCCTGCGAAGTATAAAGTTTATTTACATCAAGATGTTTTTATTATAAATAGGGCTTTTTTATACGGATTACTTCAATTATTTGAGGAACATGAACACCTTGGGATGATTGGGATGGTTGGAGCGCAATATGTTCCTCCGACTGGTGTATGGAACGAAGGGCGTGGAATTGTAGGGAAGGTCATTGGTTATATGAATGATTTGTTTTATATGGCAAGTTTAGAACAACCGTATCATGAATCAAAAACATTTATTCCTGTAGAATGTATTGATGGTTTATTAATGGCGACACAATATGATGTTCCGTGGCGAGAAGACTTATTTGACGGATTTGATTTTTATGATGTATCTCAATCGTTTGAATTTAAAAAAGCAGGATATACAGTTGGTGTACCTGTACAGCGCGATGCTTGGTGTATCCATTATCATTTTGATGTGAATATGACGAACTATGAAAAGTATCGAAAAATATTTGTGGAACACTATATGTCAGATGTAAATAAGGAAGAATAAAAGGGGGGACAAAAATGAAAGATCATACAATATTAGTCGTTGTTTGTGTAAATAATGAGGAGCTTTTCAAACAATGTGAGAGCCAAATAAGAAATATTTTTGTTCCCCCTGGTTATGTCGTACAAATTTTTCCGATACGAGATGCACAAAGTATGGCGAGTGCATACAACCGAGCCCTTTCATATCCAGCGAAATACAAAGTGTATATACATCAAGATACATATCTTATTAATCGAGACATGTTTTCTACACTTATATCTCTTTTTAAAGAAAATGAAAAGCTTGGTTTAATAGGAGTCGCTGGAGCTCAGTTTTTACCGAATAACGGGATATGGTGGGAAGGAAAAAATTTAGTAGGGAAAGTGATTGAGTATAGAAGACAGAATTATCAATTATTAAATTTAGATCAGGTTTTTTATGGTAATCAACCATTTTTGTCAGTTCAGGCAATTGATGGTTTATTCATGGCAACGCAGTATGATATTCCGTGGCGAGAAGATTTGTTTCAAGGGTTTCACTTTTATGATATATCACAGTCTTTAGAGTTTCAAAGGGCTGGTTATTTAATCGGTATCCCAAATCAAGCAAATTTATGGTGTATTCATTACAACGGGGATGAGTTTGATGCGGATACATATGAGAAGTACCGGAAAGTGTTTGTAGAACATTACAAAGATATATTATCTCCATCATAAAGGAGAGATGCAAAGTGAAAGGAATTATTTTAGCAGGTGGTACTGGATCGAGATTATATCCAATAACGAAAGTAACGAATAAACATTTACTTCCTGTTGGTCGGTATCCGATGATTTATCATGCGGTATATAAGCTAAAACAATGTGATATTACAGATATTATGATTATTACAGGTAAAGAGCATATGGGGGATGTTGTTAGCTTTTTAGGAAGTGGTCATGAATTTGGAGTGTCCTTTACGTATCGTGTGCAAGATAAAGCAGGCGGTATTGCACAGGCGTTAGGGCTTTGTGAAGATTTCGTCGGGAATGATCGTATGGTAGTTATATTAGGGGATAATATTTTTTCAGATGATATTCTTCCGTATGTTGAAGAGTTTGCAAATCAAAAAGAAGGTGCGAAAGTGCTATTGCAATCTGTAGAAGATCCCGAAAGATTTGGCGTAGCACATATTCAAAACCGAAAAATAGTTGAAATTGAAGAAAAGCCGAAAGAGCCGAAAAGTTCTTATGCGGTTACGGGAATTTATTTGTATGATTCGAAAGTCTTTTCTTATATTAAAGAATTAAAACCTTCTGCACGGGGAGAACTTGAAATTACAGATATAAATAATTGGTATTTAAAACGAGGGGTACTTACTTATAATGAAATGAGCGGCTGGTGGACTGATGCGGGAACTCATGCTTCGCTTCAAAAGGCGAATACGTTAGCACGGGGTATTAATTTTGGGAAACAGTTTAACGGAGAATAGGTGAGAATATGAAAGTTGTAGAAACAAATTTTACCGATGCAAAATTGTTAGAACCGAGGTTATTTGGAGACGAGCGTGGTTTTTTTTCAGAGAGTTATAATAAGCAGGTGCTAGAAACATTAGGGATTACGTATTCATTTGTACAGGATAACGTATCTTATTCGGCTAAGGCTGGAACGATTCGAGGACTACACTTTCAAAAAAAACCGAAAGCACAAACGAAACTCATTCAAGTTATGCAAGGGGCAATTTATGATGTTATCGTTGATTTACGAAAAAAATCACCAACATTTAAACAATGGAAAGGGTATATTTTAAGTGCAGATAACCATCGGCAATTACTAGTGCCAAGAGGGTTTGCACATGGATTTTGCACGCTTGTCCCGCATACTATCGTTATGTATAAAGTAGATGAATATTATAGCGCAGAGCATGACTCTGGATTACTTTGGGAAGATAAAGATCTAGCAATTCCTTGGCCAGTAACCGATCCTATATTGTCCGATAAGGATCAGATATTACCATTATTAGAGGAATATGAAGATAGTTTTTAAGTAGGAGCGTTGTTTATGAATATATTAGTAACAGGTGGGGCTGGATTTATTGGAAGTAATTTCGTTCATTACATGCTACAAAGTTATGAATCATATAAAATTATTAATTACGATGCATTAACATATAGCGGGAATTTAAATAATGTAAAATCTCTTCAGAATCACCCGAATTACTTTTTTGTAAAGGGAGAAATTCAAAATGGAGAGCTATTAGAACACGTTATAAAAGAGCGGGACGTACAAGTGATTGTAAATTTTGCAGCTGAATCACATGTGGACCGTAGTATTGAAAATCCGATTCCTTTTTATGATACAAATGTAATTGGGACGGTCACTTTATTAGAACTAGTTAAAAAATATTCGCATATAAAATTTGTGCAAGTATCAACGGATGAAGTGTATGGCTCTTTAGGAAAAACAGGGAAGTTCACAGAGAAAACGCCGTTAGCTCCAAATAGTCCATATTCTTCAAGTAAGGCGAGCGCGGACATGATAGCTCTATCTTACTATAAAACATATCAATTACCGGTTATAGTAACGCGTTGTTCTAACAATTATGGACCGTACCAGTATCCTGAAAAATTAATTCCATTAATGGTTACGAATGCACTAGAAGGAAAAAAACTACCGTTATATGGTGATGGTTTAAATGTAAGAGATTGGTTACATGTAACGGATCATTGCAGTGCGATTGACGTTGTTTTGCATAAGGGACGTGTAGGAGAAGTATATAATATAGGTGGAAATAATGAAAAAACAAATGTAGAAGTTGTGGAACAAATTATTACTCTTTTAGGAAAAACAAAAAAAGACATTGAATATGTTACAGATCGTTTAGGGCACGATCGTCGTTATGCGATTGATGCAGAGAAAATGAAGAATGAATTTGATTGGGAACCGAAATATACGTTTGAACAAGGATTACAAGAGACGGTGAAATGGTATGAAAAGAATAAGGAATGGTGGAAACCACTAAAAGACCAGTAAGGGGCATGTTACATGAAAGAGAGGGTTATCATAACAGGAGCAAACGGTCAATTAGGAAAGCAACTATTTGAAGAGTTAAACTCTGAAGAATATGATATATATCCATTTGATAAAAAGTTATTAGATGTGACAAATATATCCCGAATACAACAAGTGGTACAAGAAATAAAACCACATATAATTATTCATTGTGCTGCCTATACGAAAGTAGATCATGCGGAGAAAGAACAGGATCTTGCATATAGAATAAATGCAATCGGAGCTAGAAATGTAGCGGTTGCTTCACAATTAGTAGGGGCGAAGCTAGTTTATATTAGTACTGATTATGTATTTCAAGGCGCTAGACCAGATGGATACGACGAATTTCATAGTCCAGCGCCGATAAATATATATGGAGCCTCTAAGTATGCGGGGGAGCAGTTCGTCAAAGAGTTACATAATAAATATTTTATCGTTCGCACATCGTGGCTATATGGTAAATATGGAAATAATTTCGTGAAAACGATGATGCGATTAGGAAAAGAAAGAGATGAAATATCTGTTGTAGCGGATCAAGTTGGCTCGCCTACGTATGTGGCGGATTTAAATATGGTTATTAATAAGCTCATTCATACTTCTTTATACGGTACATACCACGTATCAAACAGAGGCTCATGCTCTTGGTTTGAATTTGCACAAAAGATATTTTCGTATGCAAATATGAAAGTGAATGTATTACCTGTTTCAACGGAAGAATTCGGGGCTGCAGCTGCGAGGCCCAAATATTCTATTTTTCAACACAACATGCTACGATTAAATGGTTTTTCACAAATGCCTTCTTGGGAAGAAGGATTAGAGCGGTTTTTTATAGAAACCAAAAGTCATTAACAAATTTCTGTTAATGACTTTTTTGTTTGCCTTTAAGCGGTTTTATGGTACTATAATTATAGTATCAGGTACTAATAACAAGTATAAGTATTTCTGGGAGGATATATCATGGAACTATTACAAGGGAAAACATTTGTTGTTATGGGCGTTGCGAACCAAAGAAGTATTGCATGGGGAATTGCTCGCTCTTTGCATAATGCAGGTGCAAAATTAATATTCACATATGCAGGAGAACGTTTAGAAAGAAACGTTCGTGAATTAGCGGACACATTAGAAGGACAAGAATCACTTGTATTACCTTGTGATGTAACGAATGATGAGGAACTTACAGCTTGCTTTGAAACAATTAAACAAGAAGTAGGTACTATTCACGGTGTAGCACATTGTATTGCTTTTGCAAATCGCGATGACTTAAAAGGTGAATTTGTAGATACTTCTCGCGATGGATTTTTACTTGCACAAAATATTAGTGCATTCTCTTTAACAGCTGTAGCAAGAGAAGCGAAGAAAGTAATGACAGAAGGCGGAAATATTTTAACGTTAACATACCTTGGCGGCGAGCGCGTTGTGAAAAATTATAACGTTATGGGTGTTGCGAAAGCTTCATTAGAAGCGAGCGTGAAATATTTAGCGAACGATTTAGGTCAACATGGTATTCGTGTCAACGCTATTTCTGCAGGACCAATTCGTACGTTGTCTGCAAAAGGTGTAGGCGATTTCAACTCAATCTTAAGAGAAATTGAGGAGCGCGCACCACTTCGTCGTACAACAACTCCAGAAGAAGTTGGCGATACAGCAGTATTCCTATTCAGTGATTTAGCACGTGGAGTAACAGGAGAAAACATTCACGTTGATTCAGGGTATCATATCCTAGGATAAATATAATATTAATTTTTAAAGGACAATCTCTAAATGCTGAGATTGTCCTTTTTATTTGTTCTGAGAAAGAACGATTTTTAACGAAAGTTCTTACCACGTGATGAATATAACTATAATAGTACACGATTTATTCAGCTACGTATGGAAGTGGGAGGGACGAGTGTGAAGAATAAAAATAAAAGTTCAACAGTTGGAAAACCGTTGTTATATATTGCGCAAGTAAGTTTAGAACTTGCTGCACCGAAAATAAAAAGGATTATCCTGACAAACTTTGAAAATGAAGATCAAAAAGAGCAAAGTGATAGACAAGAAAATATTGTAAGCGGTGCTGTGGAAGAGGTAACAGAACAAGAACAACAAGAACAACAAGAACAACAAGAAGAGCAGCAAGGGGAAGAAAAAATAGAAGAAGAAAAAGAAGAACACGCAGAACAAGAAGAACAAGAAGAGCAAGAAGAGCAAGAACAACAAGAACAACAAGAACCAGTAAGAACTGTCCCGTATAATAAATCATTTAAGGATATGAATAATGATGAAAAAATTCATTTTTTATTAAACCGCCCTCATTATATTCCGAAAGTAAGGTGCAGAATAAAAACAACTACAGTTTCTTATGTTGGATCGATCATATCGTATCGTAATGGCATTGTATCTATTATGCCGCAAAATAGTATGAGAGATATTAGGTTGTCTATAGATGATATCCAATCGATTAGTATGGCTGGCTTTTAAATATGTAAAGGTGGTAGAAAGCTTCTACCACCCCAATAGTTTTTTAGTTTACTTAACGATAGAAACGTCGCGTAAGCATTGAATTGCACAGAAACAGCTTAAATCAACAGTAATACAAGTAGTTGTAGATATTAATCTTGCATTTGGTACAGCTAAAAACGTACAAATTGGATCGTCACCAGGTGGTACCGGAGAACTGTCACCTAAAACTACAGTTAATACACGTAGTACAGCACAGCTATCGTCATCTACACTTTCCACACGGAAAATTGGAGATCGGCAGCTAGTAAGGCTTGCAGATGGTGCGAATGCTTCAAAAGGTTCTCCAGTTTTTGTGTATAAAATAAAAGGGCGTGTATTAGCTACTGATGCAGTATTGTGTGCACCTAAGAATGGGATTTCACAACCAGATCCACATGTTGTTGTAGAACAATCTTGTAATTCATTGATGAATTTTACAACGTCAACTACACAATGAGAAGAGCCATGGTGTTTATTTTCGTTACAACTCATTAATGTCACTCCTTATCTTCTTGTTTGTATTTACATTAATAAGATATTGGAGTCGAGGAGATTTGGTCACAATCTCAAGACCTTTTTTTTTAAATAGGCGAAAGAGGATAAGGGAAGGTGGAATTATGCTGTTTACAAGCTGGCTTTTATTTTTTATTTTTGCGTTAGCTGCTTTTAGGCTCACTCGTTTAATTGTATATGATAAAATAACAGCCTTTTTGCGAAGACCATTTATTGATGAATTAGAGATTACGGAGCCGGATGGAAGTGTATCAACATTTACAAAAGTAAAAGGTAAAGGATTAAGAAAGTGGATTGGTGAATTGTTAAGCTGTTATTGGTGTACAGGTGTATGGGTTAGTGCTTTTTTATTAGTTTTATATAATTGGATTCCTATCATTGCGGAGCCGTTACTTGCATTATTAGCCATTGCAGGTGCAGCAGCAATCATTGAAACAGTTACAGGATATTTTATGGGAGAATAATATTTTTTCATAATAAGAGAAAAAGCGGAGTTTAAAAGAATCAGGGAACGGAAATAAAGAGTTGTTCATATAGTAAATAGACAGAATTGACAGTAGAGGAGATGTTTGCTGTGAGCAATAATCCAAGGCAAAATTCATATGACCTGCAGCAGTGGTATCATATACAGCAACAACACCAAGCACAACAACAGGCATATCAAGAACAATTACAACAACAAGGATTTGTGAAGAAAAAGGGATGCAATTGTGGGAAAAAGAAGAACGCAATAAAACAATATGAAGAATGAAACACTCATGCTACTGTGAGTGTTTTTTATTATATAAAAAGCGGTATTTCTGTATTAGAAATACCGCTTTTTACTAACTAATTTGTGCAACTGTTAATGCTGCTGCGCGGATGTCTACAGTTCCAATTAACTGAACTGGCACAATTTGAATTAAGTCACCAGGATTTAAGTTAATAAGAATAACACCACTGGATACATCTACTTCACCAGTACCAATAACGTTAGAACGAACTGCTGTACCTGATCCAGGAATAATGTTAGCTGGCGTATTTAATGATAAGAAGAAACGACCAGCTTCTGGTGCAACAGGTGAGTTATCAAGACTAATTGTTAATGTATAACTGATTTGATAAATACCAGCTCGTAGAATTCGAATGCCATCTCCGACACTTACTGTATCGTTGATTACAGGAACAGTAATATTTGGATTTGGACTTACGCTAGGTAATAATAGTGGTGTAAATAGTGAAGCAAACTGAGGTGCAGAAGCATTGAAAGCAAAACCAAAGGCAGGTAGTGTACTAGCTGGCTTCGCCTCACAATCGATTTTAGTAAATTCGCAATCAGAAGAGAACATGTTTTTCACTCCTTTATCTGTTTCTACTTTCAGTTAATGAAAAGGACAGGTTCTATGTTCTAGACAAGTTCCCAATTTTAAGAAATTTACATAAGAATACTCTTTAAGCATGGATTGGGTGGCAGAATTATCTGCCACCCAATCCATGCTTAACTCATTATTTAGTTTTAAATAGAAACATCGCGTAAGCATTGAATAGCGCAGAAGCAACTTAAATCAACAGTAATGCAAGTGGAGGTTGATATTAGTCTTGCATTTGGTACAGCTAAAAACGTACAGATTGGGTCGTCACCAGGTGGTACAGCGGTACCATCACCTAAAACTACAGTTAATACACGCAATACAGCACAGTCATCATCATCTATACTTTCTACGCGGAAAATAGGAGATCGGCAACTAGTAAGGCTTGAAGATGGTGCGAATGCTTCAAAAGGTTCTCCAGTTTTTGTGTATAAAATAAAAGGACGTGTATTAGCTACTGATGCATTGTTATGTGCACCTAAAAATGGAACTTCGCAACCAGATCCACATGTTGTCGTTGCACATTCTTGTAGTTCATGTATAAAACGAACAACATTCGATACACAGTTGAAATCACACTCATGTTGATGATCTTCATTACAATTGCAGCTCATTATGTTCACTCCTTCTCGTGAGTTCTGACATACACTATTACAATATGAGTGGGATATGGTTGATATTACGTTAATTCTTATGATAAAAACAAGGAATTTATATAGGAGGGATGTACATAACGCATTATAAAAAAAGACATCCTTATTTAGTGGATGTCTTTTCAGGTAAATCTTTTCGCACAGTATATAAAAAACGAGATATATCTAATTTCTTTCCTCTGAAAAATTGCGGAGAAGAAATGTAAAGTTCTTCTTTCGCACGTGTAATGGCGACATAAAGTAATCGGCGTTCTTCTTCTAATGCTTCAGAAGTTTCCGTAACACGATCATTTGCATCTTTTAAAGAAGAAGTATGCGGCAGGATCCCATCACTCGCTCCAAGTAAAAAGACACATGGAAATTCAAGGCCTTTTGCGTTATGAATTGACATAAGTGAAACGGCATCTTTTTGCGGCATTGTTTTTAATGCTTCCATTTCTTTTTGACCTTGAATTGCTTCGTCAATAAATTGTAAATAAGCTGGAATATCGGTGAAACGAGTTGCAGACTCCATTAATTCTTCCAACATTTCTTCTTGTATGTCTTTATGCATCGTAAAGGAAGAACGATCGTTACTTTGTAAGTACTCTAAATATTTTCCTTTACCATGAATGATTTCTTTTAATGCTTTTTTCGGTTCTAATTCTTTAATAAATTTAATAAAATCAATACGCTCATTTACTTTTTTCACTTGAAAAGGTTTTAAGCTCGGATTTAATAATAAGAAATGAAGAAGAGAAGGAAAACGGCCTTCACCATATTTCCATTGTTCACGCTCAATAAATGAAATACAATCATCACGTCCGATATACATCGTCGGCAATATGTTTGAAAGTGATTCTAGTCGAAACGGCTCAATCACGAGTCTTAAATGATCTAATACAGGCTTAATTAAAGAATGTTCATAAAATGATTGGCTCGCCCCGTGTTTAATAAACGGGATTTTATGAATGGTAAGCTGATCAAGTAACGAACGGCTTACAGAATGTGTGCGATACAGTAAACAAAAATCTTTATAGTTTCGTTCACCGCTATCCACTTTTTCTTGAATGAGCTGTAAAATTTGATTTGCTTCATCAAGAGTCGTAGCAGGTCTTGAATAAAAAGGTTGTACACCTTCCTCACGAACGGAGTATAGCTCTTTATCAAAACGTTCTTGATTTAATTTTATAACTTCATTTCCAAGCCCGACGATAAAGGGATTGGATCGATAATTCGTATTTAGTGCAATGATTGTTGTGTTATCAAATTCTTTTGGAAAAGATAAAATAATTTGGTGACTTGCCCCTCGCCAGCCATAGATAGCTTGATCATCATCACCTGCGATGAACAAATTATTTCTTGGTGTGGCTAACAATTTTACAATTTCATATTGTGCATACGATGTATCTTGAAACTCATCTACTTCAATGTAGTGAAAACGTTGTTGTAATTGAGTTAGTAAAGGAGCATTATTTTCTAACATATAATATGTTTCCAATAAGATGTCATCGAAATCAATATAATTGTATCGTTGTTTTACTTCTTCAAAACGTTCATATACTTCTTTAAATTCTTGTTCCACTGGTGTTTTCGCTTTTACATCTTTCGGACGATTTAATTTGTTTTTCTCAAGTGAAATCATCGCGAGTATCGTTTCCGCATCATAATCGTCTTTTAAACGCAATTCTTTTAAGATTTTCTTTATCATAATTTGTTTATGTTTTTCATTTGCTAAAATTTGCTGATTATACCCTTGACTACGAAGCAATTTTAAGAAAACAGAGTGGAATGTACCAGCAACAACATAGCTACTTGCTGCATGATTCATACCCGGTAACTTCGCAACACGACTTCGTATTTCTTCAGCTGCTTTTTGTGTAAATGTAAGTAATAAAATATTTCGTGGATGAACTTGTTTTACATTTACTAAATAGCCAACGCGAGTTGTTAAAACAGATGTTTTCCCGCTTCCAGCACCAGCTAGTGTGAGAACAGGACCTTCTGTTGTGCGCACGGCTTCTAATTGTTTTTCGTTTAAAAAAACATTTTGTTGTTCGAGAGCGCGGAAATAAGCCGCATCTACATCTTCTTCCATAATTAAATGGGTAGATGTTTTCGGAATATGATATGTCGCACGCGGAATATCGGCGTGTGTTAACGATTTTTGTGAAAATTTTTCTTGTGTCATATGTTCACCTTCAAAACTATAGCATCAACATTTAACTTTAGCGGAAGAAAAAGAAAATAGCAATGTAAAAAACAGGAGGGGTCACCTCCTGCTTTCAAATTATAATTCTTTTATCATTACGACGTGCGGGATATTTGCTTCCATAAATACATCAGAACTCGTTACATAGCCAAGTTTTTTATAGAAATCTTCAGCATGTGTTTGAGCATGAAGTTTCAATTTTGGTAGCGAATTTTCTTTTGCATACGCTTCAAGCGCATCCATAACAATTTTTCCGATACCTTTTTTACGATGGGAACCTAGCACGCAAATGCGTTCCATTTTCCCTATACCATCAAGGGTGCGAAAACGTCCAGCACCAACTGGAACATCATTGTCATATATAACAACGTGTGTTGAAGTTTCTTCAAACTCATCGTACTCTTCTTCAGCAGAGACACGTTGTTCATTTACAAACACTTGTTTACGTACAGAGAATGCATCTCTTAGTTGTTCGTCCGTTTGTACAATCTGTGCGTGCAAATTAGTTGTTCCCCTTTCCAAGGTGGAATGTTTCGTGTACAGTCCATGTTCCATTTTCTAATTGATATAGAAGATGGAAACGATCAATTGGTTGTTCATAATAGAAATCTTTCATACGTAATCGACCCAATACATCAGCATGCTCTGCATCTGATAAGCCTTGTCCGATTGTTAAGTGAGGTACGAAAGCATATTCGCGTTCTTGTGTGAATAACCCGCCATGCATTTCTTCATTTAAGAAAGTAAGTTCAGGTGTTTTTTCTACTTTAAAATAAAGGACGTTATTAACAGGTGCGAATGAACCAACTTTCCCAACATGAAGGGTGAAAGGATTCGTTTTACCTGCGATTGTATGTAGCTCGTTTACAATCGATTCTAATTGTTCATCTTGCGTCTCAAAGGGTGTTTTCAATGTAATATGTGGCGGAACTAATGCGTAGTGCGGGTCATAACGCTTACGCAATCCGTTCGCTTTATCTTGAATCATTTTAGATGGAAAAATTACAATGCCTAATTTCATGTTCCAATTCCTCCCTTTGTAAGTCTAGTTAGATTTTGAGATAAATAAATCTCTTTATCTATTATATCAAATTATTCTGAATACTGCTCTCTATTATTTCATTGATAGAATATGAGAGAAGGCTTTCGGTAAATCAGTTTGCCAATATTTCCAAGTATGATTACCTTCAAACTCCTCGTAATGCGTAATGAAATTTCTATCTGTGAGAAGTGTATTTAACTCACGGTTTGGTTCTACGAAATCAGATACTTGTCCATCAGTACGCTTTACAGCCGTTTCTTCTGTACCAATGACGTGATACAGTTCTAATGCTTGTGGATCTTTGAAGTCTTTTGCTAAGTTCATCACTGTCTCATCCACAAATGGTGATTGCATAACGACTTTACCGAATGTATGCGGATACATAAGTGCAGTCATAAAGGAAACTGTTCCGCCAAGAGAATCACCAATTAAAACACGACCTTTTCCCATTTGGTACGTTGGATAATTTTCATCAATATATGGTGCAAGTTCATGAGCAAGGAAACGAATATATGCAGCATTTTTCACTTCACTTGGGAAATATTTTTCTTTACGATCCTGTACATTTTTATATGGAATACCGACAATAATTGTACGGTCAATTTCTTCAGTTTCACGAAGGCGCTCAATTACACGGTGCGCTTTACCAAGCTGAAAATAATCTCTACCATCTTGTGCAATTACGACTGTATGTTTGTGCAGTGGTGTGTAATTTACTGGCAAATAAACGAGAAGCGTAACGTCTTCTTGAAGTGATGCGCTATAAAATGAAATTTCTTCAATTCTCCCTATTGTTTGACTCATGTAGATCCCCCTAAATAAAAATTTACTGTAACCGATTGTAAGAGCGACGCTTGTAGTGAAAAAGGAAATAAATATTCACTAATTGGTGCCTTAATTTCTATTTTACCATAATGGTACGAAGAATCTAAAAAATTAGTATTTAAGTTACGAAAGAAAACGGATATAATGAAGTGGGATTTTTGACAGGTGAGAGGGGAGACAGGATTTGAAACAAGAAAAATCAATCGCACTACCATTGGCTATTTCTATAATTGCTATTTCCTTTGCAGCAGTTTTTGTAAAGATGTCCTCAGCACCATCTTCGATATTAAGTATGTACCGCTTATGGATTATCGTACTTATTATGCTGCCTATCGTATGGAAAAAAAGAGAGGAATTTAATAGGATTCAAATGAAAGATTGGGGCTTTTTAATTGGATCTGGTTTCTTTTTAGCACTTCATTTTCTTTTATGGTTTGAATCTTTAAAGCATACAACAGTTGCTAGTTCAACAATTATTTTGGCACTTCAACCGATCGTATCTTTAGTTGGAGGTTTTTTTCTGTTTAAAGAAAGAACAACATATTCAGCCATTGCAACGATGGGAATCGCTATTCTAGGCGTAATGTGCATTGGTTGGGGAGATTTAGGTTTAAGTAAGCAAGCAATTTATGGAGACATATTATCCTTTCTAAGTGTAATAGCAGTTGTCGGTTATTTATTTATCGGGCAAACGACAGTAAAGAAAGTATCACACTGGATTTATAGCTTTACAGTCTTTGCATTCGCAGGTCTTTTTATGGGGATTTATAATGTCATATTGCAAGTACCCTTTACAGGTTATACGAAGTGGGATTGGACCGTTTTTCTTTTACTTGCGGTTGTGCCGACAGTGTCACATGTAATTAATAACTGGCTATTAAATTATGTAAATGCAACGACAATTTCAATGAGTATTTTAGGAGAACCTGTTGGAGCATCTATACTTGCGTTCTTCTTACTTGGAGAAAAATTAAATGCAATGCAAATTATCGGTAGCATGCTCGTATTGTTTGGTGTATCTGTTTTCTTACTGCAGCAACAAAAGCGAACAGCAAAAAATGTCGTAAACGAGCCGGTGTACACACAGGAATTATAGTGTTAGGGGAGAAAAGAGAAGTTGTGATACTTCTCTTTTTGTTTTATAGAAATACGGGCGTAGAAGGGGAAGGGAAATGGAGTTTCCATCAAAAAAAGATACATGGTTATATCCAATTTTTTTATTGTTTTGGGTGCTTGTTTTGCACCAATTTTTGTAGGGAGAGAATATTTTCTTTTGCTTTTTACAATTCCATTAGCAATGTTGTTTAGCTGGAGTTGTTTTTTGGCAAAATATATTGCCCGGGAAGAAATAATTACGATTAGATCGGGTCTCGTTACAAAACGTATTTTTATACGAGATATAAAACAAATTTCAAATACGAAAAATCCAATAGCAGCCCATGCATTATCATTTGACCGACTTGAAATTGTTTACGATACACATAAAACAGAAAGTATTTCTCCAAGAAATAAAGAACAATTTATTAATCTTGTAAAAAGTAAAAACTCAAATATTGAAATCAAGTAAAAGAGTGGCTACGAAGCCACTCTTTTACTTTGGATTTGTCATATAAGGTTGTACATGAATGACACATAGGTCACGGAATTTGCCTTCAGCAGTTGTGACAATTACGACTGCTCTACCTGCGCTTTTTCCAGTAATTGTAACGGTGTCGCCTTTTGGATATATGGTGATGATATCAGAATTCATATTTGACCAAATAAGCTCTTTATTCGTTGCTTGTATTGGCAAAATGGAAGCTGATAACACAATGTTTTGTCCCGTTTTTATTTTTAATTTATGTTTTTCCATATGAACACCGATGACTGAAATAACAGAAGGAGCAATTGAAATTTTAGGCGGGTTAGGTTGCATGTTTAAACAAGACGCAGAAGTATTTGTGATAGGTGAAAATTTTCGTGTTTGTTGTTGCTGGAAAGCTGCTAACATGTTGGAGTCCCCTTTCTGTATAAGTGCTGATACTCATACTATAAAGGAGTAGTGTTATGTTAAATTTAACGAAACATAAAGAATTTGTTAAATTTGATAAGAAGATTGTCGAACTGTAAAAATCTCTGCTGTTACGATAACAGCAGAGATTTTTTTATAAATTATGACGATGTTGTTTTTCGAAATCCTCAAATTGCTCTTCAACTTCTTTTGAAGGTTGTGTTAGTAAACTAACAATTACGATGGCTAGTAAACTAATAGCAAAACCTGGAATCATTTCATATAAGAAATCTTTTAAGAATTTGAATTGAGTCCATATAATAACAGTAGCGGCACCAGAAATCATACCAGCAAGCGCGCCCCATTTCGTCATACGTTTCCAATATAAGCTTAATAAAATAGCAGGTCCGAATGAAGAACCGAACCCAGCCCAAGCGTATCCAACAAGAGCTAAAATCGTATCATTTTGTTTAAGCGCTAATGCACATCCAATTAAAGCGATAACAAGAACAGCCATACGACCGACAAATACAAGTTCTTTATCAGAAGCATCACGCTTAAAGAATGTTCTATATAAGTCTTCTGTTACTGCACTCGAAGTAACGAGAAGTTGAGAAGAAATTGTACTCATAATAGCTGCTAAAATAGCTGCTAATAAAAATCCAGTAATAAGTGGATGGAATAAAATAGTGCCAAGTTCAACGAAAATCGTTTCTGGATCAGAAAGTTTTAAACCTGCTTTTGAATAGTATGCAATACCGATAAGGCCAGTAAACATAGCTCCAGCAACAGAGAAAATCATCCAGCTCATACCAATACGTCGTGCACTTTTAATTTCTTTTACAGAAGAAATCGCCATAAAGCGTACAATAATATGTGGTTGTCCAACATAACCAAGGCCCCATGCGAATAATGAAATAATTCCTAATACAGAAGTACCTTTAAAAATATCTAATAATGCCGGATCGATAGATTTAATTGTTTCAAATGCTGGACCAAGTCCATTTACGTGCATAATTGTTACGACTGGAACAAGAATAAGAGCGACTACCATAATGATTCCTTGCACGAAGTCTGTCCAACTTACAGCTAAAAATCCACCAAATAATGTGTAAGCTACGACAACTCCACCAACGATAAGAAGACCAACATGGTAATTGAGTCCAAATGAATTTTCGAATAATACAGCACCAGAGACAAATCCTGAAGCTACATAAAACGTGAAAAATATCATAATAACAAATCCAGATACTAAACGTAGCATATGGGATTTGTCGTGGAAACGGTGTTCCAAAAATTCTGGGATAGTAATAGAGTTATTTGCAATTTCAGAGTAGGTACGTAAGCGAGGAGCGACATAAAGCCAGTTTGCATATGCGCCTAATGTTAGGCCAATCGCAATCCAGCTACTACTTAATCCAACGCTAAACATTGCACCGGGTAAGCCCATTAAAAGCCAACCACTCATATCAGCTGCTCCAGCACTTAATGCTGTTACTGCGGGGCCTAGTGTACGCCCGCCAAGCATATAATCTGTTAAGTTGGATGTTTGCTTATAAGCGAAATAGCCGATAATTAGCATCCCAAGCATGTAAATAGAGATAGAAGTTAAAATTAACATCTGCGTACTCATGTAGTTCCCCTTTCTTTTGTCATGTCTTTTGATGCGTTATGCATATTTATCCCGCATGAACGGGCAGTAAAACTCCCACCTTAAAATTGGATGGGCAAGGAAGTTAGGTGGGAGATCAACTGCCCGTAAATGCCCGATTAGTTCAACTAATAATAAGTGGGGGATGAACAAAACCCCTACTGATTAAAGTTTCACTTTATAATCTATCATGATTATTCTGAAAAATCCATATAGAAATACGAATTTTCAGAAATGTAGGCGTTTTTTGATGTTATTTTACTTTTTTAATATATAATATTCATACAAAAAACCTTATTTTTAATAGAGTATTTATTATATTTACATAAAAAGAGGTTGTTTTGTCAATATAATATTGAAAGGAAAGAAAAATAAAATTTTTAAAAAAGTATTGACTTGTGAAAAAAGTCAGGTCTATAATGAGTGCAACTTAAAAAAATGCAAGCGTTGATGAAGAAGAGTACACATGATGAACATGTCAGAGAGCTGATGGTTGGTGCGAATCAGTATGGAATTGATGTGGAATGGGCTTCGGAGCTTCCAAACCGAAACGAAAGAAGTAGGCTTTGGCGACATGATCTCATCGATACAAGAGACACGTATTGTTTTTGATACGGTAAAGTGCGTTACATTTGTAACGAATTAAGGTGGCACCACGGGAGTACCCGTCCTTTCTATAGGATGAGTACTCCCTTTTTGTGTATAAAAAATTAAATAAATGAAATCGTTTAAGTAAGAAGAGTACGTATATTGGAGACGTTACAGAGAGCCGGGAATAGGTGGGAGCCCGGTACGGTGCCATATACGGAATGGGCTTACGAGAGGTATGCTGAACAATTATTTTTAGTAGGCAACCCGGGTTCCGCCGTTACAAGGATAAGGTATAAAATTTGTACCTGAACAAAGCGGGATGCTTTTGCATCCAACACGAGGTGGTACCGCGGTATATTTATCGTCCTCTACATATTTTCGATATGTAGGGGACTTTTTTATTTTTCAGAGTGAGGTGAAGGACATGATGACGAAAGAAGAATTTATAAAACAAAAAAGAGAGAGAAAGACATTTTTAGTAATTACTGAAGAAGAAGGAGATAGCATTACGCCAATTTCTTTATATAGACGTATGAAAGGAAAGAAGAAATTTTTATTAGAAAGTTCACAGCTTCATCAAGATAAAGGGCGTTATTCTTACTTAGGATGTAATCCTTATGAAGAAGTAAAAAGCGTTGGTACGGAAGTAGAACGAACGATTTTCGGCCGGGCAGAAAAGTTACAAGGTAACGTACTACAAGTGTTAGAAGAAATAATCGCACCATCACAAGTAGACAGCCCATTTCCATTTTGCGGAGGAGCAGTTGGTTATATTGGATATGATGTCATTCGGCAGTATGAAAACATTGGAGCGGATTTACACGACCCATTAAATATTCCGGAAGTACACCTCTTACTATATCGTGAGTTTATCGTTTACGATCATTTACGCCAAAGGTTGTCGTTTGTATATGTATGCAGGGAAGATGATTCAGCAGATTATGAGGAAGTATACGAAAGGCTACGAGTATACAAAGAGGAAGTGCTACAAGGAGAAGAAACTGAAGTAAATGCAATACAATCCACATTATCATTCACTTCTTCTATAACGGAAAAAGAGTTTTGTGGGATGGTAGAAATGGCGAAAGAACATATAAGAGCTGGAGACATATTCCAAGTCGTACTGTCACAGCGTTTACAAAGTGAATGTATTGGTGATCCATTCGCGTTATACCGAAAACTTCGAATTGCAAATCCATCACCATATATGTTCTATATTGATTTTCAAGATTATGTTGTACTCGGTTCTTCACCGGAAAGTTTGCTATCAGTAAGAGAGAATAAAGTGATGACGAATCCAATTGCTGGTACAAGACCGAGGGGGAAAACGAAAAGGGAAGATGAGGAAATCGAAAAAGAACTGTTAGGCAATGAGAAAGAGCGAGCAGAGCATATGATGCTTGTAGATCTTGGGCGAAACGATATTGGTAGAGTGAGCGAAATCGGCTCGGTTACGATAGATAAATATATGAAAGTAGAAAAATACTCTCACGTTATGCACATTGTATCTGAAGTTTACGGAATATTGCGGAAACAAATGAGCGGATTTGATGCATTAGCGTATTGCCTACCAGCAGGAACAGTGTCGGGAGCTCCGAAAATTAGAGCGATGGAAATTATAAATGAGCTAGAGAATGAAAAAAGAAATGTATACGCCGGAGCAGTTGGATACGTTAGTTTTTCAGGAAATCTTGATATGGCGCTCGCCATTCGAACGATGGTCGTAAAGGATGAAAAAGCATACGTTCAAGCAGGAGCAGGAGTCGTTTACGATTCAGATCCAGTAGCTGAATATGAAGAAACATTAAATAAAGCGAGAGCGCTTTTGGAGGTTATGAAATGATTGTACTTATCGATAATTACGATTCGTTCACATATAACTTGTACCAACTGTTAGGCGAACATGAAGAAGAAATTGTAGTTGTAAGAAATGATGAAATAACGATAAAACAGTTAGAAGAGATGAATCCAAGAGGAATTGTACTTTCACCAGGACCAGGAAAACCAGAGGATGCCGGCATTTGTATCGACGTCATCCGCCATTTTTATAAGAACGTTCCCATATTAGGGATTTGTCTAGGCCACCAAGCGATCATAGCTGCATTTGGAGGAGACATTGTTAGAGCAGAACGTATTAAACACGGAAAAACATCGCGTGTGAAACATAACGGAACGTCAATCTTTTCATACGCTACACAGCCGCTAACGGCGATGCGCTATCATTCCCTTGTTGCAGAGCACACGAGCTTGCCAAAGTGTTTTGACATATTAGCGACAGCGATGGACGATGGAGAAATAATGGCAGTCCGTCACAATTATTATCCGCTCTTCGGATTACAGTTTCATCCGGAATCAATCGCAACAGAAGAAGGCGGAAAGTTAATACGTGCCTTTTTAACAGAAGTAAAAGAGGAGGAAAGAGTATGAATAACTATCTTCGTAAATTAGTGGAGGGTCAACATTTAACAGAAGAGGAAATGTATAAAGCAGGACTACTTTTATTAAGTGAAAACATATTAGAAAGTGAAATTGCAGCTTTCTTAGTCTTACTGAAAGCGAAAGGTGAAACTGCAGAAGAAATATACGGCCTTGTTCGAGCTCTTCGCGAAAAGGCATTGCCGTTTTCGAACCATATACAAGGAGCAATGGACAATTGCGGGACGGGTGGTGACGGTGCTCAAACGTTTAATATTAGCACAACTTCAGCATTCGTACTGGCAGGAGCAGGTGTAAAGGTTGCAAAACATGGTAATCGTGCTGTTTCTAGTAAAACAGGAAGTGCGGACTTATTAGAAGAATTAGGTGTAAATATTAGCAGTACGCCAAGCGAAATTGATTATTTACTAGAGCATGTGGGCATTGCATTTTTATTTGCACCAGCGATGCATCCAGCACTAAGGCGCATTATGAAAATAAGAAAAGAGTTAAACGTGCCGACGATCTTTAATTTAATTGGCCCTTTAACAAATCCAGTGAATTTAGAAACACAATTTGTCGGTATTTATAAACGAGATATGTTATTACCAGTTGCGCAAGTATTACAAAAGTTAGGCCGGAAACAAGCACTTGTCGTAAATGGAAGTGGTTTTTTAGATGAAGCATCATTACAAGGGGAAAATCACGTAGTCCTTTTAAAAGATAATGAAATAGTGGAAATGAGTATTGATCCAGAAAAGTATGGTTTTTCAAGAGTGAAAAATGAAGAAATTAGAGGGGGGAATTCAAAAGAAAATGCAAAGATTACAGTCGGCGTATTGAGCGGAGAAAAGAGTGTTTATCGCGATACCGTTTTATTAAATGCAGGTCTAGCTCTTTTCGCAAATGGAAAAACGGAAACGATTGAAGAAGGAATTAAACTCGCGGCACATAGCATTGACTCTGGAAAAGCATTAGCCAAATTAAACTTATTAATTGTAGCAAGCAACGAAAAATTAGAAAGGGTGAACTAAAGTGGGGACGATTTTAGATGAAATTGTAGAACAGAAGAAAAAGGAAGTTGCGGAGTTATATGAAATATATACACCAGTAAAAACAAAAAGAAAGACACATTCACTTGTAGAAGCGTTACAGCAGTTTACTGTCATTGCAGAAGTAAAGCGAGCATCACCATCAAAAGGAGATATCAATTTACACGTTGACGTACGAAAACAAGTGGGAACATATGAGAAATGTGGTGCAGGAGCAGTATCTGTTTTAACAGATGGTCAATTTTTTAAAGGATCGTTTCACGATTTACAAACAGCAAGAGAAGAAAGTAACATTCCGCTTTTATGTAAAGATTTCATAATCGATAAGATTCAAATCGATAGAGCGTATGAAGCGGGAGCAGATATTATTTTACTAATCGTAGCAGCGTTAACGAAAGAGAAGTTAAAAGAGCTGTATAGCTACGTGTTAGAAAAAGGATTAGAAGCGATTGTTGAAGTTCATGATGAACAGGAATTAGAAACTGCGATTGTATTAAATCCGCACGTTATTGGCATTAATAATCGTAATTTAAAAACGTTCGAAGTAGATTTAAGCCAAACTGAAAAGCTTGGAAAAAGATTGAATGAGGAGAAACTACTTTGGATTAGTGAAAGTGGCATTCATTCAAAAGAAGATATTATTCGTGTTAAAAGAGCTGGAGCCGAAGGTGTATTAGTTGGAGAGGCGCTTATGACATCATCTTCTATTAGTAGTTTTTTTGAAGATTGTAAGGTGAATATATGAAAGTGAAAATTTGCGGCATCACTGATGTGGAAACAGCGAAAAGTGCGTGCGAATATGGCGCAGATGCACTCGGATTTGTTTTTGCAGAAAGTAAGCGGGAAATCACTCCAAAGAGAGCGGAAGAAATCATTCAGGAGCTTCCAGCCAACGTGTTAAAAATCGGTGTTTTCGTAAATGAATCAGTAGAAGTGATCCAGAAAATTGCAGATGAGTGCGGGTTAACACATGTACAACTACATGGGGATGAAGACAATTATCAAATTAGAAGATTGAATATTCCGTCTATAAAGTCACTAGGAGTAACTTCAGAGAGTGATATGAAAAACGCCCAAGGGTATGAAGCGGATTATATATTATTTGATAGCCCGAAAGAAAAGTTTCATGGAGGAAATGGAAAGACATTTTCATGGGAACTACTTAGAGATATGCCAAAAGAATTGCGAAAGAAAATGATATTAGCTGGTGGATTAAACGCTCTTAATATAGAAGAAGCAATTCGAACTGTTCGGCCATATATGGTCGATGTGAGCAGCGGAGTAGAGACAGAAGGAAAGAAAGATGTAGAGAAAATAAAACAATTTATTATAAAAGCGAAGGAGTGTTCCAAATGAACTACGCATATCCAGATGAAAAAGGACATTACGGTATATACGGAGGACGATACGTTCCAGAAACGTTAATGCAATCTGTACTAGAACTAGAAGAAGCATATAAAGAAGCGATGCAAGATGAAGCATTTCAAAAGGAATTGAATCATTATTTAAAAACGTACGTCGGAAGAGAAACACCGCTATATTATGCTGAAAATATGACGAAGTATTGCGGTGGTGCAAAGATTTATTTAAAACGTGAAGATTTGAATCATACAGGAGCTCATAAAATTAACAATACAATCGGTCAGGCACTACTTGCAGTGCGAATGGGCAAGAAAAAAGTTGTCGCTGAAACAGGAGCTGGACAACACGGAGTTGCAACAGCTACTGTATGTGCTCTTCTCGGATTAGAATGCGTCATTTTTATGGGAGAAGAAGATGTAAGACGTCAAAAATTAAATGTGTTCCGAATGGAATTACTCGGAGCGAAAGTAGAAAGTGTAGCGGCAGGTAGCGGTACATTAAAAGATGCGGTAAACGAGGCGCTTCGTTACTGGGTTTCACATGTGCATGATACGCACTACATTATGGGATCTGTTCTCGGACCACATCCATTCCCGCAAATTGTCCGTGATTTCCAAAGTGTAATTGGAAATGAAACGAAAAAACAATATGAGGCGTTAGAAGGAAAGTTACCAGAAGCAGTCGTTGCTTGTATTGGCGGTGGTAGTAATGCGATGGGGATGTTTTATCCGTTCGTACACGATGAAGAAGTTGCTCTTTACGGCGTAGAAGCAGCTGGAAAAGGCGTTCATACAGAAAAGCATGCAGCAACTTTAACGAAAGGAAGCGTTGGCGTTCTCCACGGATCAATGATGTATCTTCTGCAAAACGAAGAAGGACAAATTCAAGAAGCACACTCTATTTCAGCAGGACTTGATTATCCAGGTGTTGGTCCAGAACATAGCTTGCTAAAAGATATTGGCCGCGTTTCTTATCATTCGATAACAGACGAAGAAGCATTAGAAGCATTTCAATTATTAACGAAAAAAGAAGGCATTATCCCGGCGTTAGAAAGCTCGCATGCTGTCGCATACGCATTAAAATTAGCTCCGAAAATGAAGGAAGATGAAGGACTTGTTATTTGTTTATCTGGCCGTGGTGATAAAGATGTAGAGAGTATAAAACGTTATATGGAAGAGGTGTAAAAAATGGGAGTAGAAAAAATTAAAGCAGCGTTTGAAAATGGTAAGAAAGCATTTATTCCGTACGTAATGGGCGGAGATGGTGGCTTTGAAAAATTAAAAGAAAGAATTCGTTTTTTAGATGAAGCAGGAGCGAGCATCGTTGAAATCGGCATTCCGTTTTCGGATCCAGTCGCAGACGGTCCAACGATTCAAAGAGCAGGGAAACGAGCGCTAGATAGCGGTGTAACAGTAAAAGGTATTTTTCAAGCATTAATAGAGGTAAGGAAAGAAGTGCAAATTCCGTTTGTACTCATGACATATTTAAATCCAGTACTCGCATTCGGAAAAGAACGATTTGTAGAGAAGTGCTTAGAGGCCGGTGTGGATGGTATTATCGTTCCAGACTTACCGTATGAAGAACAAAATATTATTGCGCCGTTACTTCGAGAGGCAAACATTGCGCTTATTCCACTCGTTACCGTAACGAGCCCTATTGAAAGAATTGGAAAAATCACGAGTGAATCAGAAGGGTTCGTTTATGCTGTTACAGTAGCGGGCGTAACGGGAGTACGTCAAAACTTTAAAGAGGAGATTCATAGTTACTTAGAAAAAGTAAAATTACACGTCAACTTACCAGTAGTCGCTGGATTTGGCATTTCAACAAAAGAACATGTAGAAGAAATGGTTACAATATGTGACGGTGTTGTCGTTGGAAGTAAAGTGATTGAGTTATTAGAAAATGAAAAACGAGAAGAAATATTTGAATTAATACAGGCAACAAAACAAAAAGAAGAGGCGTAGTCTCTTCTTTTTGTTTTGCGTAATAAATGTTAAAATATACAGAAAATACATATAATCTAGAGGGTGAGAAGGCATGCTAAGACGTAAACTACTATATCTTCTTTTAACTGTACCGCTATACGCTTGGCTCATTAGCATGACGAAAATAGAGTTGATGGCTCTATTTTTAGGATATGTATTTATCTTTTCCAACTTAAATCGCATTCAAGAACAGTCTATTTTAGAAATATGTCTATTTTCGATTAGTATAGAATTATTTAGTATCGTTTCGATTGTATTATTAAACGAATTATTTCTACGGATTCATTCATTTACATTAATGAAATTTTGGAATATTGCATTGCAAGCAATATGTACTTACATTGTGTTTGTTGTGTTGAAAAAAATAATCGGACAGCAGACAGTTTTTCAGGATAATAGAAAATGGGAGTGAATGAAAAGGGGCCGTTTGGCTCCTTTTTTAAATCTGTCTTAAAAACAATTGAAAATTACAACATCTGTTATATAATAGTTAAAAATTGTATTTTAAACGAAATGAGATGATAACATGGCCATATTGTTGGCACTTATCCCAATTATGATGATTTTCATTTGTTTATTTTTATTTAAACAAACGTCATTAAGGTCTTCGTTAATTTCTTATGCTGTGTCTGTTGGAATCGTTTTACTCTCGCCAATGTTTCAATTAGGGATAAGTGAAACTGTGCACGCAACGATTAAAGGATGGTTAATTTGTTTTATTGTCGGGTACGTTTTATTTTTCGGTATTTTTTTATTTCACCTCATGAACAAAATGGGGTACATCGACCAAGTAGCGCGTTTTTTAGAAGAAGTGACGCAAGATCGTTTATTACAAATGCTTCTTATGTGCTTTGGTATTTGCCCACTAATTGAATCGGTAAGTGGATTCGGAATTGGCTTCATGGTTGCAGCACCTATTTTTCTTTCACTAGGATATAAACCATTTCAAGCTGTACTGCTCTCATTTATCGGCTTACTAGCTAGTTCATGGGGCGCAATGGCAACTGGTACGATTATCGGTTCGCAGCTAATAAATATGCCTCTTACAACACTTGGTACAAATACAGCGCTATTAAGTATTCCGATGTTTGCTTACTTTGTTATTCTTTCTTTACACGTTGTTGGCGGCTGGCAAGCGGTTATAGAAAAGTGGAAAGAAGGAGTAGGATTCTTTCTATTATTTTCTCTCGGAATCTATCTTTCTAATGCGTACGTAAGTGTTGAACTAGCCGGGATATTAAGTTCTATCGTAACGATTACATTTGGCTTTCTTATCATTAAATTAAAAGGAAAAAGTGGGCAAAATCTTATAACAGAACATGCGGCTGCAACGGAGAAAGAAGTATCCATTATAAAAATTATTAGCCCTTATATATTTCTAACAGTTTGTATTTTACTTTCTCGCCTCGTTCCAGCATTACATGATTTGTTCAGATCATATGCGGTTCTTGATTTGAAATCATACTCTTACAAACTAGAGTTACTATATTCACCAGGATTTTGGCTCGGTATGACTTGCTTATTTACTATTATTTTCTTCCGCATCCCGTCTAATATTATTAAACAATCACTCTCGCAAACAATCAAACAATGGATTCCTTTTGCTATTACTACGACAATGTTTATCGCCATTTCAGAACTAATGGGTGCATCAGGCATGCATTCATTACTCGCAAAGACAGCTGGTGATACATTTGGAACCTTTTTCGTTTTCGTTGCTCCGTTTATTGGTGCTATTGGTGGATTTTTAACAGGTAGTAACGCAGGATCAAATGCAATGTTTATAAAACTACAAATGCAAACCGCACAAAACGTAGCACTCCCGTGGCAATACGTCACAACACTGCAAAACACCGCATCATCAGTAGCGACAATCGCTTGCCCGTCACGGATTACACTAGGTGCTTACTTATGTAATATCCCTTACCGTGAAAATGAACTGTTAAAGAAGACGACGTTAATGATCTTTGGTGCGGTTTTGCTTGTAATGGTAGAAGTTATCGTTTGGTATATGTTGAGAAATTAAAAATCCTCCTAACATAGGAGGATTTTTTTTATGAGTGGATAATGATTTAAATATGAATAGCTTCTACTAAATGAATAGGAGATGAAATGTATGCCCCTAAAAAACTACGGTGTGTTAAAAGGTACAGTTATACAATCAAAGATTGGAAAAGGGAAAACACCTCATTATCAAGTTCATTTACAGGGCGAGACTGGAGTAGATTATCGTATTGCTATTAACGTAAAGTCGCAAAGTTATCCGTCAGAAGTTTTATATTTTGCGAGTAACAATATTAGGTCAGAGGCGATTCATATTTTACCGACATTACCATTTGGTTTTACGGAAGTAAAAAATAATGAGCCGAAAGTAGCTTTAGATTATGTAAGAGGAAATCTATTTGACTCAAAACAAATGATTCCTTTGCCTCCCGAAAAAGCAGGTGCAGATAATGATTTAAACGAAAAAATAGAACGTTATATAAAGCGAGCGATGGAAGAAAAAGCAATTATTTACGCGTTTGGCGAAAGATGGGGACCAGAAGAAAATACACCAGATTCCTATTTTCATTTCAAACCAGGAAACGGTATACATGATATTCACATGAATCAAGGGAATGTAGAGAAATGGAAAGCTGATAATGGTATATGGCAAGACGGAGGAATACTCATTCACTTTGAAAAGGAAGAAGAATGGATTGGTATCTTTCTTGCCTTCCAATCACAGTCATGGTGTACCGATGAAGAGGGGCATGCTCGTGTTCCGGTTGAGCATTGTGATTATAAGGGGAATAAGTGAGGAGAAGAGCTAGTCTGAAATGGACTAGCTCTTCTAGTTGGAGTACATTCTGTTTTAAAAAAATTGTTGTTAATTTGCAATACTAAATAATAGGGAGATGATTTGAATTTTTAAACAGTATATATTAATATAATGTTATATGTATTGTTTAAAAATGCTAGGAGGAGATTTTTTCTTGGGTAAAACTGAATATTTAGAAATGTTGCGAAGGACAAAAGAATTTTTACAAAAGAATTTCTCTTTTATAAAAGTAGGATTCTTTGGTAAGCGGATTATTTCAATTATAATCATTTTAATATCATCGTCAGTGGCATATTTTTCCGGATATCTGTTTTTATGGGGATACTATTTTGGAGGTGAAAAGGACCAATCACTGTTATCAGTTGCAGTTAATTTAGTGCCTATTGATCGTGTGATAGCTTTTTCTGTGGGCTTCTTTTACATCATCTTAATTGGAATTATTGTTTTGTTTTTTGTAGCTATATTAAAAAATAAAGATAGTTTTGACTCAGCTTTTTTAATAGCGTTGGCATTAGGTTTAACAAACATAGCGATTGTATATTTTTTTGCAGCAGAAATAACATTTATGGCATATATTCAGACGTTATTACTTTGGGTGTTACCTTTACTTCTTGTACTTATAAGTGCAAATTTTTATTTTTGTTTTAAAGATTTTTATACTTTTATAAGTTATGAGGTATATTGTTACACTACATATATTAGTTTTATAATAATATCCAAATACTTTAATTTAACATCGCTAGGGGATTTATTATCCAGATTTGAATTTTTTATATTAATGTTTATTATTGGTGCACCAACGATATTTCTAATAAATCAGATAAAAAATCAAATGATTTTATTTACAGTGAAAAAAATATTGAAATCCATTGTGATAATTCCGATACTTTTAATGCTAGGGTTACATATTTATGTAGACGCATGGGCTAAAGCAATTTTCACTGTATTTATTATTAATACTATGATTTATATAAGAGTACGGAGGGGAGAAGATAAGACGACAAAAATATTAGCAGATGAAGGGCGTAGGGGAGTTACAAAGCCACTATATATTACGAAACCGTTCACGGTAATATTATATATGTTAGTGGTGTTTTTTATTATAAGTAATTTAACTCTATATTCTTTGGTTCAAGGAGGAAAATATATGTATTTAATTCTTCAACCAAATAATTATCAGACAATAGAGTATATATGGGATGGAAAATTGAAACGTATAAAGGGGAATATTATTTCTAGTCAAAATGATACGTATTATATATCAACAACTGAGAGAAAATTAATGATTTTAAAAACAAAGGATATAATTATAGATTCAAATCAATAAGAAGAGGGCGTTCAAAACGAACGCCCTCCTCTTATTTTATAAAACCCAAAACTAACAAGTGTAGAAAGGCAAGAGAACAGCAGTGCCACACTAGAAAATGCAATGAGGTACATATTATATTTCATCACTTTGCCAATTAGTTGATTACTGTCGTATTGAAACAGTCCTGCTATTATGTTGAATAAAAATAACACGATAAACATGACGACAACACCGTCTATTGATCCTTTAATATCTGGTTTACTTAAAGCGATATGTGCAGAAATACAAATGGCGATAAATAAAAATAGCCAAAAGGAAGGATTCAATAAATTACTTATTGTAAATAAGCTTTTCAATAATACAAACGTCGACAAGAGCATGTTTTGAACCATTTCTATATTAATAGAAGTAGAAGCGATTGTTTTTTCGAGAGTTGTATTAAATAAGAAATATGAATTCGGTACGAAATAGCGCATTAAAAGGATTAACGCAGTAATACCAGAAATAATAGGACCAATTCCAATGAAGAAGTTCCCAATTCGTTGATATACACTTTTTTGATTGTATTGATGTTGTACGTATCCTAAAGCACCTTGACTTGTATCTGTTGGGAAAAACTGCGTTCCTACAATTTTATGACGAAATAGCACACACATAATGGCATGTCCAAGTTCGTGAATCGGAACACCAATCCAAGCCGTTAAAAGGAATCCTTTTCTTCCGAAAGCTCTCGACCAATACATGCGTGTGAGAGATTCTAAATAGCCTAATAGAAATCCAATTACAATGATAACGCCAATTAAAGATAATAATTGGATTACGCTTGTAAGGAGTATTTGAAAAATTGAGTTTACCAATTCCATTTTCTTTCATCCAATCTGTTAAAAATATTATTTATTCTGTTTCATAATAGCATTTTTTTTCAAGATTGCTAGCACATATATTTTCTTTCGGAAGAAGGATTTCAGAATCTTTTTCTTGTAGTCATGTTTTATGTACAAATTCATATATTGAACTTGTAACACCCTATAAGGTATATGCTTAAGGAGGGATAAGAGAATGAAATGTCCGTCATGTCATACAGAACATGCAGTAGAGGCAAAGTTTTGCGGGAATTGTGGACATTCGTTAACGGAAGAAGTAGTGGCAAGTAGTGGCAAAGAAGAAGGGCAGGAACAAGCGCGCGCGGCACAAGAAAAGGAAACGCGTCCAAATGAAACGGTAGAACAAGCGAAGCGGTTTGCGAGCGGCTATTTTCAATTTTTTAAACATGCATTACAAGCACCGACAGCGATTATGAAAAGCGGCACTATTGAAGTGCGAAATGGAATTGTAAGTCTTGTTCTTATTTGTTTTTTAGGAGCATGTATTTTTTATAGAATGATGAGTGCAGCATCAGCAGTTACGAGAACATTTGCACCAGATATATCTACTCCCACGTTTTTGGGAGAATCTATAACGGTCTTTTTCTTTTTATTAATTTTAACTTTATTTGTCGGATTTATTATTTTTGTAAGTGGTAAGATGATGAAATCATCTTTTTCGTTTCTTGAAGTATTTGGTATATGGGGAACGATAGCGACGCCGGCTATTGTCATATTAGTTCTTTCTTTTCTTTTTAGTTTTTTATTAATCTTTTTCTTACCGATATTATTATCGGTAGTTGCAACTTATATAGGGATTAGTATAACTGTAGCCGTATTAAAACTAGACAATGGCGGATTAGATCTCGTTTACACACTTATTATTGCAAATGTTTTAATTGGAATTGCAACGTTCATTGTACTTTGGTCTTACATTAGCACGATAATTCAAGCCTTAACACAGGGAATAACTGGCTTCTAATGAAAAGGTGGTTGACTGAATGAATGTATGTACAAAGTGCGGAGTTCAGTTTGAAGATGGTGTACAATTTTGTCAAAACTGCGGGATGAAGAGGGGAAGTCCTGTAGTAAAGAAGAACATGAGCAGTGGTACAAAAGTTGGCATTACACTGTTAGCACTATTTGTTATAGCGATTATTGGATTGTATTTGTACGGATCATCGTATTATACGCAGGTGGCACAAGTAGACCGGATGATTACGATTTTACAAGAGCGGGACGGAGAGAAATTAGCTGAGATCGTTACGGCAGATGATCCGTCGGTTATGATAACGAGAGAGAGTTTAACGCCTCTATTTTCATATATAAAAGAAAATCCATCTTACGTAAATGAATTAAAAGGATATTTGAGACAAGGTGAAAAACAACGGGACGGAATAGAAAGAGCTGATTTTTCATTAACGAAAGACGGAAAGTATTTCTTTATATTTGATCGGTATAAATTGAAAGCGAAGACGTACTATACAACTTTGCTTACAAATGAAAAAGGCGTATCGTTAAAAATGAACGGAAAAGAAATTGATAAGACAGATGACAAAAAGTTTGAGAAGCAATATGGGCCATTTCTTCCGGGAAATCAAGTGTTTCAATCAGAATATAAAAATGACTATGTAAAACTATCACGTGAGGAAAAGGTTGTACTTATGAAACAAAGCCAAAATAACGTAACGATAGATTTAACGTTGCAAGGTCAATATATTACAGTTCAAACGAACGCGCCTGGTGCAACATTGTACGTAAATCAAAAACCAGTTACAGCGCTCGCAGGAGAAGAAATTACATGGGGGCCTGTAGCGACTGATGGAAGCGCGAAAATTTATTTAGAACGAAATGGAGAAAATGGACGGGAAACGACAAAAGTAGAGACGGTAACGGCACTTTCGTCTTATAATCTTCCATTCCAAACGAAAAGTGCAGAAAAAACAGTTGTTTATAATGTTACCCCGCCACCTACGACTGGGTATGTATATAATGGTTTCATCTTTCCTGATAGTGATATTCGAAAATTAACGAGCACAGATTTAACCTATTTATCGAAAGAACAGTTGAAAATTGCTAGAAATGAAATATATGCAAGGCATGGACATATTTTTCAAACGAAAGATATGCAAGCGTATTTTGCAACACAGTCTTGGTATAGAGAAAATCCTTATTTTAAAGGAAAGTTAACAGATATCGAAACTTATAATATTGAACTAATCAAATCAAGAGAATAGAGCGCGTGAAAAAGGTACAGTGCATAACTGTACCTTTTTTATGGTTTTTTATCTGAACCAGGATCCCTTGAGAAAAAGATATGAAAGAGGAATGTGACTTTACTTGCTCCTCCTGATGTACTTGCTTGCACGTCAGATAATGCGTTAGATGTTAAAACACCTTCAGAATGAGGGGGTACGACTATTTTGAGAGTATCATCTGATTCTGATGATGCAGTAACTGTTATTGTATCATCAGATAAGTTTAAAATTTTTACAGTACCGATTGGTAAGATGGACTTGCCAGCGTGTGATGCGGAAGCAAAGCGAGAGCCTTTCCAAATCGTTTGTGGAAAAGTTTCATCATTAGATAACCAAGCACGAGCACTATAAATGGTTGCGTTAATAGAAAATTCTTGATCAAGCGACAAGGCGGGTTTTGGTTCTTTCGGTTCCTCTGGAAACTGAGCGAGAAGACCAGCGCACATGTATATTTCACCTACTTTCAATTGGTTACTGTTATAGCATATTAAACATGTTGTTTATAAGACACGACAGTTACCTATTCATACATAAGTTTGTGCACCAAATTTGAAGATGAAATTCTCTTTCTTTACAATGGAAGTAGGTGTTATTTCTATAAAATATGGAAAACGTAAAGAGTATGTAAAAAAGAAGGAGTGGTAAAGTGAACTATGTCATTATTGGCGGAGATGCAGCTGGTATGAGTGCAGCTATGCAAATTGTTAGAAACGATGAAAATGCAAATGTTGTAACTTTAGAAAAAGGTGAAATTTATTCATACGCTCAGTGTGGATTACCGTATGTCATTAGTGGTGCTATCGCTTCAACTGAAAAGTTAATCGCGCGCAACGTAAAGACGTTTCGTGAGAAATATGGAATTGATGCGAAAGTGCGTCATGAAGTAACGAAAGTAGATACGGAAAAGAAAATGGTGTACGCAGAGCATACGAAGACGAAGGATGTCTTTGAATTTCCATATGATCGATTATTAATTGCGACTGGAGTGCGTCCTGTTATGCCAGAATGGGAAGGACGGGAATTACAAGGCGTTCATCTTTTAAAAACAATTCCTGATGCTGAGCGCATATTAAAAACGCTAGAAACGAATAAAGTTGAAGATGTAACGATTATTGGCGGTGGTGCCATTGGACTTGAGATGGCAGAAACATTCGTCGAACTTGGTAAGAAAGTAAGAATGATTGAGCGAAATGATCATATCGGTACGATTTATGATGCAGATATGGCAGAGTACATACATAAAGAAGCAGATAAGCATCATATTGAAATTTTAACGAATGAAAATGTAAAAGCATTTAAAGGAAATGAACGAGTAGAAGCAATCGAAACGGATAAAGGTACGTATAAAGCAGATCTTGTTTTAGTGTCGGTTGGAGTGAAGCCAAATACTGATTTTCTTGAAGGGACAAATATACGTAAGAATCATAAAGGAGCAATCGAAGTAAATGCATATATGCAAACAAATGTGCAAGACGTATATGCAGCCGGTGATTGCGCAACACATTACCACGTTATAAAGGAAATTCATGATCATATCCCGCTCGGAACGACTGCCAATAAGCAAGGGCGACTTGCTGGACTGAATATGCTTGATAAACGAAGAGCTTTTAAAGGTACGTTAGGCACAGGCATTATTAAATTTATGGATTTGACACTCGCAAGAACAGGGTTAAATGAAAAAGAAGCAAAAGGGCTACACATTCCGTATAAAACGGTCAAAGTAGATTCTACAAATATGGCGGGCTATTATCCAAATGCAAAACCACTTTACTTGAAATTACTATATCGCTCCGATACGAAACAATTATTGGGCGGGCAAGTAATTGGAGAAGAAGGCGTAGATAAACGTATTGATGTGATCGCGATGGCACTTTTCAATAAAATGAGCATTCATGATTTAGAAGATGTCGATTTAAGTTATGCACCACCATATAACAGCGTTTGGGATCCAATTCAGCAAGCGGCAAGGAGAGCAGAATAGCACTTTTTAAAGTGCTATTTTTTTGTTAAAGGGGAATTATCATTTTTGTCGAATGAAGAGGATTGGGAAATAGTTACATATGAGGAAGGGGAGTTTTTTTATGATTGTAGCACTTCAAAAAGTTCAAGAATCAGAAAAAGAAATATTACGTAATTTGTACGCTTTATATCTTCATGACCTTTCTAAGTTCACTATGAATATAACTATCGGAGCGAACGGATTTTTTGAATACGAAGATTTGCATATATTTTGGAAAAATGACGGAATCACGCCGTATTTTATAAAAGTTGATCATAGTATTGTAGGATTCTTATTACTACTGGAACGTCCGTTTTTGAAGAAGGAAAATGATTTTGGTATTAATGATATTTTCATATTGAATCAATATAAAGGAAAAGGAATAGGTAAACAAGCTGTTGAGAATTTACTAGAAGAGAAAAGAGGACAATATTTCGTTATCGAACTTGTAAAAAATGTACCAGCAGTGTCGTTTTGGAAGAAAGTATATAAAAAACTGAACATTGAATTTGATGAGAGAGAGCAGTTAATTGATGATGAAGAATGTCTCGTTCAAACGTTTAAAATTTAATGAAATTGGTTTTCCTTTTATATTACTTTGAAATTTAACTTTATCCCGCTATTTGCGGACAGTAAGACCCCCACCTCAAAATCCAGCGAAAGCAAAGAAGTTAGGTGGGGGATCAACTGCCCGTAAAAGCCCGATTGGTTCAACTAATAATCAGTGGGGATGAAGACCCCTATTGATTAAAGTTTCGCTTTATTTTGAATATACCGTTCCCCCTTGAAAACATATTACTAATCGCTTATATTTTCATATAGTATTTATTTTTTTAACGAAGCAATGAACGAACCAGGGGGCGCAGTATGGCAATTAATATGAAAACAATCGAAGAATGGATTGTTGAATCAAATACAAGACATGAAGAAGACTTTGGACACGTTGTGGAAGAAATGAAAGAAGTATGTGTCGGACTTGATAACGCGACATTAATTTATACGAAAAATGTATTTTGTTTCGGTAAAAAAGTAGAAGTATTTTTCTTCTTCCAAGACCATGTCGTGATCGGACAAGAAAAAGACGAATATATTGAGATTGAAAAATTAAAGTATGATGCCATTACAAATAGTAATTTAAAAACAAATGACAAAAATACAACGTTAGAATTAAAGTTTGCTAACGGACAATCTATTAATTTAGATAGTTTAAATGATAACTACGGTACGAAAAATTGGTTATTTGCTAGACAAATTAAGAGTATTTTTAAGTTAATCTAGTAAAAAGCAGACCTCAAAGGGTCTGCTTTTTACTTAATTCCTATTACACAAAGGCAACCTCTTTCTTCATAGCATTTCACACTTGTAAATCCTGTTTTATAAAATAGGTTTATTAATTCTTCATTCGTTTTCCATTTCTCCATATGATATTGAATTTTGAAAGTTTCAGCTACTAATAAAAAAGATCCATTCGGTTGTAAGACGCGAAATATTTCTTTTATATCTTGTTCCACATCGGGCCAAAAGTAGTGTGTTTGAAAAGCGGTTATGAGATCGAAGAAGTTTGTATTGTAAGGAATAGAGGAGACACTTGCCTGATGAATGATTACTTTTCCTTTTTTTACGTCCTGTATATTGGCTTTCTTTGAGTTTTCAACAGCTTGATCTGAATAATCAATTCCATATATTTTCCCAAATGGAATTCGTTTTGAAAGAGTATGTATTGTTTTGCCGCCGCCACAACCAATATCTAAAGTAATTGCATCTTTACGTATATGTATTTTTTGTAATCCCCAATTTGTTAGTCTCATATGTGCAGCGTTCATAATACAAAGCATGGAAGAACCAATTGTCCCGCGAGGGTTTTTTGCTTGCTGAATTAATCGTTGTAAAATGTTCAAGTTACATTCTCCTTTTATGTAAGAATATATACTCATTTCGCTTTTTATAAATTAAGTCCTTTAAAAAAAGCACGCCGTCTACCGGCGTGCTTCTAATTATGCAAAGCCCCTTTTAACCAATTCCGCGCCCGATATGCCCCAACTGGAACTTGAATAAGAGACGTTTCATTCCCAGCATCAATTCCGTACAATTGATCACATGAATTTGTATCAAAACTTAGTAAAGGATGCCCGCCCATCCCCATAGCAGTTGCAGCAAAAACGAGTTTATGAACGAGGATACCAGCTTCCATTTGGTGAATACGGTATCCTCTATAGCCTAATGCATTTGTATAGTAATCTTTCTTTCCGACTACATGTAAGCAAAGTGGTACTTGAAAAAGGTTTACGTTATCCATCGTCATACTAGATTGAAGGAGATAACGAAGGTCCCCATACCGAATTGGTTGTATGGAATGTGTTTTCCTGTTATAAGTGTAAGCACCGTTTTCTATATCTTTTACGTTATAGAAACATCCATATAATGAGACGCGTGCATTTTCATTTACATACTTACCATCAAGGTCGCTGTAATAGGGGAAGGAGAGGCTCGCTTCTTGTAGTAAAGTAGCGAGCTCAGCTGCATCCCATTTCGTTAAAATAAAGTCCGCATCAGGAGAATATCGTTTTTTACAAAGTTGTAGGAAATCATACGATAACCGTTCTACTTTCGGTAGCTGTACAGCGTACGTATTATGTTGATAGTGCTCTTCATGATGTAGTGTTTGGAAGTGTTCTGTTGATTCAATCATAGAAGCTTCATTTATTTTTGTTATCATCGGATGTTCATTTACATGTTTTGAGCGAACGAAATGTTCATGTGCGAGTGGCGGAATTTGTTGCAACAACTCATGAGAAGTAACTGTTTTATTTTCACGGTAATCATTGTGAAACCAATTAGTTTCTGGCTCTGTACTTAAAGGAATAACGGCATACACACTTTCTTCACCTTCTGACAATCCGAGTAAATGGTTCAGTGCACGGTCTAGAAATTGAAAGTATACGCCGTTCGTATAACCGAACTGTTTTGCACATTCTAGTAATTGTCCAATGAGAACCCCGCTATCTAATCCTTGAAGGCGATATGAAAAGTTATTGTATTTAAAGAAGTTTTTCCAAAACATAGTGGATACGAATGCGGCACCGAAACAATCATGTATATTACAGCGATTACCGAGTGCGTCTGCTAAATAAGAATCGAAATTTCCTTCGCGAAGTAAAATAAGTCGGTGATGCGCGGCGTCATAATGGTAAATGCCGTCTGGATAATCGTCAATCTTTAAATAGATATACAATTCATTCGGATATAAAGCACCGCCTGAAGGAATGGATCTGCGTAATACATTTCTCTCGCTATTTAGCTGACATAATTGTGTTACACCAAATGAATACCAAAGGTAGTGACCAATCTCATTTAGAGTAGGTGTAGTAGAAGAGTTCGATAAAGATAACGGGATTTCTAAGGAGAGCGGGATGGTAGGTACATTTCGATATAATTTATAAGGAAGCGGTGCGTCTTTCCAGTCCACCTCATGATTCGGCATAATTTCATCAATAGAGAAATGGAGATGATGTAAAAAAGTATCTAGCTGCATGAAATCCCTCCTTTACTATGGAAACGGGTGCGGATTTGGATTTAATTGTTCATTTGTTAACGGTTCAGTGCTATATCCAAGTGTCATCGGTACGGTATAGACTCTATCTAATCCTGTAACACGAGTAAGGTGATGGCCGAATGTCATCGGTAACATGCCTGGAATAATGACTTTTACACAGTGTAGTCCGTTCTTTTCTATAAGGGGAACGGTTTGATCTACAACGATTATTTCAAGATTAGATTGATGCAAACGATTTAAAAGTTGGTGGAGATCGGATGTTAAATCCATATCAAATGACTGTGATACATTCATTTCTTGGAACGTTTGCACCGGTGCATCTTCTCGTAAAAGGAAGTGAAGACGTTCTTCCGTTTCTTTCAATCCATACAGCATACTATGGTCTTCCATTTTATTAACGAAATAAGGATCTTGTAAGCATTTTTCATAGTATTCTCTTTTGTGCTCGAGCTCATCGTCTGTTATAAGTAACATGCCTGCTATTTCTTGAATGGCACTTTTTAAAGCTCGAATAGGATCTAAATGAGCGCCTCCCGCACAAACAACGTTCATTCCATTTTCACGTGTATTTTTTGCAATTACCCATAAGCTCGGGATGCCGTGTTCCATCGTCGCATTAAAAGCGTGTAATTCATATCCAGTAATCGTACGTAACCGCTGAATCATTAATTGTAATTCTGTATCATTTGCTGAACTCAGATCAAGGCGGGGAAGAGGTAATTCGGCATACCAAGTGAGTAAGAAGGCATCACGCTCTACAATTTCTAAAATGCCGTGAAAAATCGCTTCTTCTAAACTACCGCCAATTGCACATCCATTTGATGTTTCATACACGAAAGCATCTCGATGACCGAGGCTATAATAAGCAATTGATTCAGGAACTAAAAGCGGTCTGTTTTGTGATAAAGAATATCCCCATACCCAGTTTTGCTCATAATCAGGATCAAACGGCTTAAATGGAAAATTATCACGATTGTAATGTTCATTTGTATGTACACCGAGTGTGAGGGGATTTAGTGCATGTTCCTCTAAATCATGAAAACTACCATGCACATTTGTCTTTTTCCCGCGAGGCGACATACCGCAATATCGTTCTAAACCTTCTAAAATAGCAGTTGCTTCACTCACTGCAAATGAATGAGTTCGGCCTGCAACACCTTCATTTCCAAACATTAATGGCATGTTTATAATGACGTCAGCAAATGGCAATAAAGAATGCTGCATTTTGCCGTTCAACATACCGATCCGATAATCTAAATAGTCTTTCGTTAAAAATGTGTTTAATTCATGAATGGAACGGCAGCGATACGTTTCGGTGCTTACTTTTAAACTCGGTTGTAAAGAAACTTCCGCCGCATCCGCAGTATCATCAGGTAAATTGCTACATACAGGACAGAGAGGATCTGGAAGAAAAGAATGCCGCGTACATTGTAATGTTTGTAAGTTTAGTAAAATAAGTTCATTTTCTAAAGAAGAATGGTTATGAGTTAATATTTTTTCTGTTTCTGCGCAAATAAGATGGCACATTTGTAACATTCCATTTTGGGTGGCACGTACATCACGCCTCGTTCCATTTTCGGCTTTAAAGGCATATTTCCGCTGTAGTTCCCACATTTCTTTTTGATCAAAGCCAGCGATAAAACGGCGTCCATCAGAACAATGGGAACATCCGGGCGTAAGAGGATGAATGTAAGGACCGATAATACCTTCGCCAAATGAAGTGAAACCACGAAGCCACGGAATATGATTTGAGCGAAAAATAAGTTCGGCATCATGATGAATAGTAGAAGGAGATCCGTCATGTAATACGAGAGCGAGATGAATATTTTCAGGGAGTTCTTCTGTAAGGGTATGTTGACGAATGATGGAATATTGTTCGCATAATTGATCATGTACATAGTCTGCAAGTAGGCCATCTCCTATAAGCAATATATTTTGAATCATAAACCGTCCTCCTTTGCAATTAATACTCCGTACACACCGTCTAAGTTTTCTTTCAAAAATGGTTCAATCGCTAAATCAAATACGAATGGATAAAAATTATGTTCTTCTAAATGTTGTAAGGCGAGTTGCAAAGATTGTACGCTTGGAATTTCTTCTTCCGCTTGTATTTCCACCCTAAAAGAATCAGTGTCATATAAAATAATAGATGAGTCATACAAAATATTAGCTCTGTAAGGAATTTCTTCATTTTGAACGTGAAAGAGTGATAGTTGTAGTGCGTTTCGTAACGCTAACGTCATATTAATATTAGATGCACCGTACCATCTATCATTTATACCAACCCAAACGGCTGGAAAACTGAGAATCTCTTCACTCATTGCGATTTTAGGTGTTTCATGAATTGTAGAGAGAGCTTCGTAATAAAATCTACAATGTTTATCGTGAATATCAGTTAAATCAATCGTTGTAAGTTCTTCTAGCATATGTGACTGCCGCTCATACAATTTATTGTTTAAATGTTGCTGTAGTGCCCGGTAAAATCCTTCTGTCATCGTTTCTCCAGCACCGATACCGATATCGTTATGTTCAGGAATAAGGCGGTGAATGATTTCTGCTACATATGTTTCAATTCCTGTTAAACCGGCTTCTCGGCGTGCTTCATTATGAGTCAATCCACTGCAAGTCATAAGAGGCAGAAGGTGAGCTGGGCCATCTGATAGTGGAGTGGCTACTTGAATATAGCACTGTGATAACGGTAATTGATATGAATCTTGTTCATCCCATACATGGAATATACCGGCTTCTTTAGAAGTTAATGAGTCAAAAAATCGGAATACATCAGTTGAAGTATGTTGGTTCGACCGATGCTCAAGTTTTTCAGAAAGATTTTCTATCGTATCAATTGTAAAACTTTCATCAGTTGCAAGAGGATGTTTTATAAAAGAATGCCACGTTCCTTCAAGTGTTTCATAGTTTAATAAAAAGAATTGTGCTTCTTTTTCCCGATGTGAATCATCTGCGACATGCTTAAATAATTCAAAAACGATTACATTTGTTAACATTGCAGATGTAATTGGTGAGAAGGAATCAGATGAATTTTCATTTTGTAAATTCGTTTCATGTAGTCGATGCCATGCGGATTCCCAGCATTCATCACGATTTTCCGTTACGACAGGCCCAGCTATACCGAGTGTAGATAAACAAATAGCTGGTATGAAATTCTTTTTCGTTTCTCTACAAATAGTGTGAACTGTTTGTAAACCATCAATGTCTCCATTTTGGGAAACATATAAAATCCAATCAAAAGGTTCGAACACTTCATGCAAGGGACGGTCAATTGTAGTATCGATTTCTTGAAGGAGTACACTGTTATCAACTTCATATGCACGTTCTATTAGCTCATGTATTCTGTCATAGTTTGTTTCATCCCGATCTGTAACGAGGTAATGAAATGTAGGTAAACCAGATTCTAATAAAGAAGAAACTAAAGAAGTAAGCATATCCCCAGAACCAAGTACAAGTACATTTGCCCCGCGGTACGTTTCGAATTTTAAAGCACCTGAATGAGAATCAGCTTCTAAAAATTCAATTTGTGAAGCATATCTGTCGAGTAATGTACTGTTTAATTCATGAGGTGCATCTTGATTTGCATCACGAACGAAACCATTTTCATATAAAACCTCTCCAATTTCAAATACACGATTTTGATAGGGGAGAGGGAGTCCATCAGTTATTTCTGCTAAAGAATAATTACCGTTAAACATGGGCATTAATTTTTCAATCCAGTCATAAATTCCATCACCGTCCATGCGAAATGAACTGGCGTTATTTCGAAAATAGACACCCCCGTTTGAATCGGGGAGGAAGAAAGTGTCCTTATTTACTTTAAGTTTTGCATGAATTGGAAGGTTATTCATTTTAATCCTCCTTACGTTTAGGCATACATTATTACTTTATGTCATGAAATTTGTCCCGTATGAACACAATAAAAAAAGGCTGTAGAATGATTCATTCTACAGCCTTTAATAGATTTTAATCTATCAACCTTCTAATAATAATGACTTTGGATCTTCAAGCATATCTTTAACAGCAACAAGGAAGCTAACTGCTTCTTTACCATCAACAATACGGTGATCGTAAGATAAAGCAATGTACATCATTGGGCGGTTTTCCATACGCTCGTTATCAATTGCAACTGGGCGTACTTGGATTTTATGCATTCCTAAAATACCAACTTGAGGGCTATTTAGGATTGGTGTTGACATTAGAGAACCGAATACACCACCGTTTGTAATTGTAAATGTACCACCTTGTAGTTCTTTTAATGAAAGTTTGTTATCGCGTGCTTTCATACCTAAATTACGAATTTCACTTTCGATTTCAGCGAAGTTTAATTGGTTAGCATCGCGTACAACTGGAACAACTAATCCATCTGGAGCTGCTACTGCAATACCGATATCATAGAATTTTTTGATGATAAGCTCGTCACCTTGAATTTCAGCATTTAATAATGGGAATTGTTTTAATGCTGCAACAACTGCTTTTGTGAAGAATGACATGAAGCCAAGACGTACATCATGTTTTTTCTCGAAAGCATCTTTGCGTTCTTTACGTAATTCCATGATCGCGCTCATATCAACTTCGTTAAATGTTGTTAACATTGCAGATGTTTGTTGAACTTCTACAAGACGTTTTGCAATTGTTTGACGGCGGCGGGACATTTTCACGCGCTCAACTGGTTTTTCGAATTCAGTTTTTGCAACTGGAGCAGGAGCTGGGCTCTTTGGAGCAGCTGGTGCTTCTTTTGGTGCTGCAGCATGAGCTTGTACATCATGTGGTCTCACGCGTCCAAGTGGATCTGTGCTACGTACGTCGTTTAAGTCGATTCCTAATTCACGAGCCATTTTTCTAGCAGCTGGTGATGCGATAGGACGGTTCGTATTTGGTAAGCCTTGTAGACCCGTAGTTTGTTCAGCATTTGGAGCCGCAGCTTTCGGTGCTTCAGCTGTTTCTTGTTTTGGTTGCTCAGCAGCTGGAGCAGGTGTACTTACTGCAACTGGTGCTCCATTAGCATCTAAAATTGCGATAGTTGCGCCAACTTCAACTGTATCCCCAGGTTCGCCTAGTAACTTCGATACAATACCTGAATCTTCTGCAATGATTTCTACATTGACTTTATCAGTTTCAAGCTCAACAACGCTGCCACCTTTCTCAACTTTGTCGCCTACGTTGATAAGCCATTGTGAAATAGTTCCTTCGGTAATAGATTCTGCAAGCTCAGGTACTTTAATTTCGATCATTTTAAATGTCCTCCCCTTATTTGCCTAACGGTGTGTTTTTTCTTCTTTTGTCTTCGGTAATCTCCATTTGTTAGCCTGGCCTTGGGCAGATATTCTGCCCAAGGAACAAGCTAGAAACCTTCATTGTTACTTTTTAGTTGCTGTAAACTTCAATTTCTTGTTTATCTTGACGGAAGTTATACTTCACATCTAAAGCATGTGCAACAATTAGTTCTTGCTCAGCTTTGTGAGCGAATGGATCGCCTCCAGATGGACTAGAGCGATCAGGACGTCCAATGTAACCTGTTTTCACTTTATCTCCAGCAAGTTCGAACAGAATTGGAGCCATGTAATGCCATGCGCCCATATTACGAGGTTCTTCTTGAACCCAAATGATTTCTTCTAAGTTTTTAAAGCGTTTAATAATAGATTGAACTTTCTCAGCAGGGAATGGGTACAATTGCTCAATACGAACGACATGAACTTCGTCTAAGTTGTACTCATGTTTACCAGACTCGATTTCTGCTGCTAAGTCAATCGCCATTTTACCTGTACTTAAAACAAGACGTTTTACTTTATTTGGTTTCATACCAAGGTTTTCTTGTTCTAAAGCAGGTTGGAATCGTCCTTCGCTTAACTGACTAGCAGTTGAAAGCGTAAGTGGGTGACGTAATAAACTCTTCGGCGTCATCAGTACTAATGGTCGAACAGCTTCTGTTCCTAAGATAGATGCTTGACGACGCAGGATATGGAAGTATTGTGCCGCGCTCGTTAAGTTTGCAACTGTCCAGTTATTCTCAGCAGCTAACTGTAAGAAACGCTCTGGACGTGCACTAGAGTGCTCTGGTCCTTGACCTTCATAACCGTGTGGTAATAGAAGAACTAAACCAGATTTTTGACCCCATTTTGCTCTTCCAGCTGAAACATATTGATCAAATAATGCTTGCGCAGTATTTGAGAAGTCACCATATTGCGCTTCCCACATAACAAGAGTTTCTGGAGCGAATACGTTATAACCATATTCGTAACCAACAACAGCAGCCTCTGATAACGGACTGTTATGAACAGAGAACGAAGCATTAATGTTTGGTAAACGGTGTAATGGTGAATATGTTTCGTTTGTATCAGTATCGTGTAATACGATATGACGGTGTGCGAATGTACCACGCTGTGAATCTTGACCAGTTAAACGAATTGGCGTACCTTCTTGTAAAATAGAAGCGAATGCTAACGACTCAGCAAGTGCCCATTCAATTTTACCGTTCTCTTCAAGAGCATCTTTACGGCGCTCAAGAATTTTCTTCACTTTTGGATATACGTTAAATCCTTCTGGCCAAGATAGTAGACCTTCATTAATTGCACGAAGTGAGTCAATCTCAACACCAGTATCGATTGGTTGAATACCTTTTGCAACAACATCTGGCACTTTAACGTGAATTGTTGCATCACCCGTATCAGCTGGTGGTACTTGTGCATAGTCGGATTTTAATTGCTCTTGTATAAACTGCGTAATTGTTTCAACTTCATCTGCATTTAGAACATCAGCAGCTTGTAATTGATCTGCATAAATTGCTCTTACAGTTGGGTGATTTTTAATTTTTTTGTACACTTGTGGTTGCGTAACTGCTGGGTCATCCATTTCGTTATGACCGTAGCGGCGGTAACCGATTAAATCGATTAAGAAGTCTTTTTTGAACAACATGCGATATTGAATCGCAAGGTTAGCAGCAGCAAGACAAGCTTCCGGATCATCAGCGTTCACGTGAACAATAGGAATATCGAAACCTTTTGCAAGGTCACTTGAATATTTCGTAGAACGAGAATCATAACTATCAGTCGTAAAACCAACTGCATTGTTTGCGATAACATGAATCGTTCCGCCTGTTTGATACGCGTTCAATCTGCTTAAGTTGAGTGTCTCAGATACAATACCTTGACCAGGGAATGCAGCATCACCATGAACTAAAATTACGAATGATTTTGAAGTATCTTGATCTGGAAGACCAGATTTTTTACGATTCTCTTGAGCAGCACGTGCGAAACCTTCTACTACAGGATTCACGAACTCAAGATGACTCGGGTTATTTGCTAATGTCACGCGAGTGCTAACTTCTTCGTTACTAACGACTTGTTCTCTACCTAGGTGGTATTTTACGTCGCCAGTCCAGCCAGAATTGGCTACTGCGCCTTCTATTTTTGCATGTTTGAACTCAGCAAACATGTGACTATATGGTTTTTCTAATACGTGAGCAAGTACGCTTAGACGACCGCGGTGAGCCATACCAATCATGACATCCTCTACGCCGTTCTTAGCACCTTCTAGAACAATTTCATCTAAAACAGGTACAAGCATATCAACGCCCTCGATAGAGAAACGTTTTTGCCCAACGAATGTTTTATGCAAGAATTGCTCGAAACCTTCAACAGCTGTTAAACGTTTTAAAAGAGCAGTTCGTTTTTTATTTGATAGTGGTTGACGCAATGAATTTGATTCCACCATTTGATGCAACCACGCGCGTTCTTCACTATCTTGTATATGAGAAAATTCATAAGCTAAAGATTTTGTATAAACGTCTTTTAATCTATGAATCACATCAAGTGCAGTGTGAATACCTTCTGGTGCATCTTGCCATACTGTTTTCGCTGGAATCGCTTTCAAGTCAGCATCGCTCAGTTCACTCATTGCTTTCTCAAGAAGTGATTGTCCATTTGCAGCATCTTCCATCGGGTTAATGTGAGCCAACGTGTGCCCGAAAGAACGAATTTGCTCAACAAGTTGAACGACTTTAAGAATTTTTTCAATGTTACCTGTGTTTTGAGGAGAAAAATGTGTTGCTGTGTTGTCCCCTGTTACGACATCATCTTGAAACGAAGGAGCTCCAAAAATTTCAAAAAGCTCTTGTAATTCCGGATCAACAGAACCTGCTCCAGTTACGTAAAGATCATACTGCTCAATAACATAACCAAGGTTCGGACCGTGGAACTTGGCCCAAGGGTTTGTCGTTGTATTCTTCCTCGTCATTTGTTTAAACCTCCCAATGCATATAATCCTTTTCCATACAAAGGTGCATTTTGCTCTTTTTCAATAAGTAATGAATCAATAATCAATGTAAATGTTTTCTTTACTCTTATGTTATTACAATAATTTACATAATACCAAACACTATTACTTATCTGTTTTGTAAAAAAACATTCACAATAACTTATCACCCAAGTTAATCTTTCACTTTATAAAGTAATTTTACAGAAAAATGGGGTGGATATATTTGGTATGCCTATACTAATAGCTATAATTGTTGCATTTAAATATAGGTATAATAGTTAGAATGTTTTGATGAAATTTAGTTTGAATTATGTATATTGAAATAATAAGCGCTTTCATAGATATTATACAACAATATAACGGAATATAGTATAAAAAATAAAAAATTATGAATTTATCGTAAACTTTATTTCGATAGTGTTAAATATCGAAAGGAAAATGAAGGATTTCTACAAAAAAAGTTGCTAAACATAAAAAATGGTTCATAACCCGTTAGTTTCTATAAATATGCCAAAAAACACCGTAAAACCAATAACACATTTCATCTAATAAAGAAGAGAATGAAATATTTTAAAAGGATAAAACAAATATGAAGATATTAAATTTTAAAAAAGGTGAGGAGGAAATATAGTAACGATTACATACAGTGTTCCATGTTTTATTACAAAATAGACGTGCTCAAATCGAACAAGTTTCTTCTATATAAATAGAGTGAAAAATGATTGGAATAAATGTAAAGGAACCTTGACGTAAAGTTTACTTTACATATATACTCGATATATGGAAGGAGGGAGAAATTTCCTTGGAAAATAAAATGGTCGAATACCGAAAAAAATTTGGACTATCTCAAGAAAAGTTGGCTGAGAAACTTGGAGTTTCCAGACAAACCATCATTTCAATTGAAAAGGGGAAATACGATCCATCACTTCCGCTAGCATTTGAAATAGCGAAAACATTTCAGACAACGATAGAACATGTATTTATTTATGAAGGAAAAGAAGAGGGGGAATAGGGATGAATTATTCACAAAAGTACTTTGTAATTATGGGGATTATTTTTCTATTTATGAGTGGATTTATGATATTAACAGGTATAATGACGCATTCTGCACCGCCAGCTATAACGTATCCATTGCTTGGGATGATGATTATGAGTTTCTGTCTAAGCTACTTGCACCCGCAATTTAAAGAAAAAGACGAGCGAATGAAACTTATTCGTTATAAAGGAATGTTTGTAACCTTTTTTGCATTAACAGCATATTATCTTCTTTTCTCTATCGGCTTAAACTTAAAAATACTTACACTATCTGCTACTGAATTATTGAATATACTTATGGCACTTACGATGAGTACCGTTTTTATCTCATTTGTTGTTTTGGCAAAAAGATATTAAGATGGAAGAGAGAGAGGAAGATTAACATATGCAAATGATGTATGCTTTTGGCATTGGGCTTGTATTATTTTTAGCAGTATTCTTATTTATTCGTAAAGACGTTCAAGGCGGGACGTTAACGAAAAGAGGCTTTTATAAAATGATCGGCTGTTTAGTTGTTATGTTTATTGCGATTATTGTAATGATTGTTTTAATAAGTCGGTCACTATAGAATGTAAAAACGGAACCTTACTGCGGTAAGGTTTTTTTATTGTTAAACCTAAAAATTACCACTAAATCCATTTACTATAAATAACTTATATTATATAATCCAATGAAATGATAGATAAGGAGTGTAGTATATGAATAAAAAAACTATCTTCTATTTATTAACTTGTCTACTACTTGTAGCTAGTACTGCTTATTATAATATGTAACAAACGAGAACAAGTGCCACCTATATTAGTATGGGACGAACAAGAATACTATGTTACGAATGAACCTGCCAAAGTAGAAGAAGTTGGGCAAAAACTTGGCGAAGTAACAAAGAAAATTAAAACAAGTAAAAAACCTACTAAAAATAAAGAATCTAATACATTACAAGAGAAAACAGAAGTATTCACAATGATTGAGGAAGAAAAAAGTGATTACCCGCCTTTAATCATAAAGGAAGCTTATAGTGATAAATATAGGGTAGTGAGGCCGATGTTGAAGCAAGTATTATGATGAAAAGGAGATTCATATGCAGACAGTAATTTCGTATCCGTGGGTGTTAAGAAAAATATTTGTCTTTTTCCTCCTATCGGTGCTGTTTACATTTTGATGAATAGAGGAGCGATACAAAAGAGAGATTTTATATTTATTATTTGCTGCTATGAATATATCACTTTGGTTATTGCTTATGATTTTTGATTGGAGTATGTGGATGGTAGTAGGGCATTATTTGTTTGGAGCAGTTGTTATTGTTTTTTCGAATATGAATAAGAGCTAAGCCAGCAACCTTAAAGTTGCTGGTTTTTATTTTGCTATTTATAATGAAGAAACAAATTTTTAATAGAGAGTAGTGGGCGTTATGAGATGGAAAGAGGGAACGTTTGAAAAAATAGACACGATTGACTCATCTGTTGAGCAACTTATAAACACGTTTAAGGAACAAAACTTAATTGGTGGAGCAATAATAAGCTGTTTTAAAGTGCATAACGAAAATTTTTTTAAAGAAATACCACATTCGAAAGATGGACATGAGCACTTCTTTAGAAGAATCTTCAACTCTTTAGATATAATTAATAACTTAGAAGAGTTAAAAATACATACATCAGACAAATATAAGTTTCGTTTTAAAGAGCAGCTGGCAGTTATGCTTGATGGTAGCATTGCTGCGCAAATTTTGTGGGGCGGAGCATATGAAGGGTTTAAGGAACGACCAGTTATCGCAAAACAATTAGCAGTCAATGTATGTCAATATATGTTCCAAGATCGATACGAAGATATTAAAGTGTTCGAAAGCTATCGCCCTTGGACAGATTGGTTTTACGATGTTGCGTGGGATGTTACTTGGATGGTGTTAGATAGTAGGGAACAGAAAATGTGGTTCATTTGTGCTACGGATACAGATTGATAGAAGAGGGACCTTGTAGGAATGCTGCAAGGTCCTTTATCTTTTGGGAATTAATAGAAAACGAATCATATAAATGCTATACTAAAAATGTTTGTAATGTCAGTTTCATAATATTGTATGATGCTGACTTACTAGAAAAGATAAGAGGAGAATGAACGTGCAAAAGATAAAGAAATTATTGCTATTAATGATGGTAGTAGGATTAACAGCAGGTGTTTTAGCAGGGTGTGCAAATCCGAAAGATACTACAGAAGAATTTTTAACAGCGATACAAAAAGGTGATGTAGAAAAGGCTCGTACATTTGTTGAGAGTGACAAGGAATTTAATAAACTAAATGAAAAAACAGATGATGCTGAGGCAAAAGCAATGCTAAGTGCAATTACAAAGAACTTTAAATTTGAAAAGATAGAAGAAGTATCGAAAAAGGAGGACAAAGCAGAAGTGAAAGTGAAAATTACATCTGCTGATCTATCCGTTGCTGTAACAAAAGCAGTGGGAGAAGTTATGCCAATGGCTTTCGCTAGCGCATTTAGCGAAGACAAAGAACAATCTGAAAAAGCGATCGAAAAAACAATGACCTCAACTATCATCAAAAACTTAACGGATAAAGATGCAGCAATGGCAACTCGCGAAGTTACCTTGAACTTAAAGAAAAACAAAGATGGCGATTATAAAATCGTTGCAGATGATAACTTGAAAGAAGTATTGTTTGCTAATGCGAAGTCGTTGGAGAAGATGTTTGGTGGAAAGTGATTGAATTAGATAAAAAGAGACACCATATCACGTAGAAGGTTGATATGGTGTCTCTTTTTTATGAACCTGGAGAGGTTTGAACGCACGAAGTTAATTATATAAATTAGATATTATGTTTTTTGAATTCAAGACATAAAGCTAGTTGTAACAGAGGAGGTACTGTATTCTATGTTTTCTTATGCGGATCCTGTAACGTAGAAAGGTAAAATTTCTGGACCAGATTTTAATTAGTGTTCCTTCAGCTTTAATGAGGAGGTGTACGAAGATGTTGTGACTATGCCTGCTGGATACTATTAATTGTGAAGTTAAATAAGACAACAATTTATTAGAGGAAGATTAGTTAGTTTAAGTATCAGATTTAGGTGTTTAACAGGGGTACTAATTAATTTCAGTTCTTCCATGAAAAATTATAGAAAAAGTATGGATAAACAAATTCTTGTTTTAAGTGAATTTTGTAAATGTGGGGGCTGCTTTAAATAAAGATGGTCAAACACTATGTAAATAATTGAGAGTATTAAAATATGCAGAATTGCATATTAAATATTTAAAATCTTATGCTAACCTTATAATGCGAAATATAACATTTGTTGGTAATGATTCATTTTTGAAAGATAAAAAATGAATCATTACAGTGGTATACAATTCACTGTCCTATAGCATAAACGATAATAACGAAAGCTATTTGAAGTCCATTGAAGGAAATAAGTTATTAAAAAAGATTCCTATAGGGAATTTGTTGAAAATTCAGATTCTACAAATGTCATCTTATTTTTAATGTCTTATAAGAGTGACGCCATTAAAGGGCAAAATATTGTAGTTGACTATGGATATACAATTGTATAAATAAATCATCTTGAGAATTAAGGGTGTGGATAATGAGTTTACTAATTAAAGATTTAACAAAGAAATTTGACGAGCATGTTGCAGTGGATAATTTGAATATCGAGATACCAAAAGGTGAAATATTTGGATTCTTGGGCGGGAATGGAGCAGGTAAAACGACTACATTTCGAATGATACTTGGACTTTTATCGAAATCAAGTGGGACCATTTCATGGAATGGTAAACCTATAAATTATGGTGTTACAGATAAAATTGGGTATTTACCAGAAGAACGTGGTCTTTATGCGAAAATGACTGTCAAAGAACAAGTTAACTTTTTTGCAAAATTAAAGAACATGAAAAGTAAAGATGCAGAAAAAGAACTTCACTATTGGCTGGAGCGTTTTAATATTACTGAGCATCTGAACAAAAAGGTAGGAGAACTTTCTAAAGGGAATCAGCAAAAAATCCAGCTGATAACAGCGATTATACATAAGCCTGAACTCTTAATTTTAGATGAACCATTTAGTGGTTTAGACCCAGTAAATGTTGAAATGTTAAAAGACGCTGTTCTTGATATGCAAAAACAAGGGTCGTCAATTCTTTTTAGTTCACATCGTATGGAACATGTGGAAGAGTTATGCCAACACATTTGTATTATGCACAAAGGTGTACCTGTTGTTCAGGGTGACATTGCCAAAATTAAAAGTGATTTTGGTAAAAAGAACGTTGTAATCATTGGCGATCATGACTTTGACCATTTGAAAGAAATAAAAGGTGTAGAAAGTATGAAGAAACGTAAAAATGCAGTTACTCTTAAAATTTCATATGAAGAAGTTTCACATGTTTTATTTAAAGAGATAACAAAATTAGGATATGTTAAAAAGTTTGCAGTAGAAGAGCCTACATTAAATGATATCTTTATTGCGAAAGTAGGTGCACAAAATGAGTAGTTTCTGGACAATTTTTTTACAAAACTATAAATCTAAAGTGAAATCAAAATCATATTTTGCTATTACAATAATAGTTTCTCTGTTAATTATAGGATTGATGAATTTTGACAAGATTTATAACTTGTTTGCAGGTAACGAGGACGATCAAGTTGTTGTTGTTACAGAAAAAGAAGAATTATATTCAACCATTCATCAAGTGTTTAAAAATGTCGATAGTAAGATACAAGTTAAACGTAGCACGGATAAACAAAAAGCAGAATCAGGTGTTAAAAATGGTGATTATACATATGCAATCGTTGTAGAGGAATTGAATAATAAACAATTAAAGGCTACGTATATAACTGAGACGGATGTAAATCAGCAAGATGTTAGCAAGGTTCAAACGATTTTATCTCAAATACAATCTTCTAACTTCGCCCAGCAATTGAATCTATCGCAAGATGAATTAAAGGTGTTAACAACGCCAGTAGAAATTCATACCAAAACGGTTTCAGATAAGGTTAAAGATGGAGAACATACTGAGGGTGTAGGGATTTTAATTAATGTCTTTATCATGCTAAATTATGTAATGATATTAATGTATGCTGCACAATTAGCAACAGATGTTGCAACAGAGAAATCTTCTCGTGTTATGGAGTTAGTTGTTTCAAGTATTTCGCCTGCCAAACATTTATATGCGAAGCTATTCTCGACATTATTGGCTGGTATTACGCAAATCATAATTTGGGGCTTGGTCGCAACTGTTGGATATAAAACAGCAATTAATGATTCGAAAAATGATATTTTAAATAGTATTGATTTAAATTCTGTTGCTCCAACTCTAGTGTTTTATGGGATTCTATTCTTCACATTAGGATTCTTATTATATGGCTCATTATCTTGTCTATTTGGCTCTATCATTACGCGTATAGAGGAATCTTCTCAAGCTGTTATGCCGCTGATGTTTATGTTACTTGCTGCTTTGTATATAGCGATTTATGGAATGTCAAACCCAAGCAGCATGGTTGTTACCATTACTAGTTATGTACCTTTCTTCACTCCTATTGTTATGCTTGTACGAATTGGATTCCTCAATATCCCAGTATGGGAGATTGCGCTTGCATTAGCAATTCTAATTGCAACAATATGTATGATGATTGGTTTAACGAGTCGTGTTTACCGCGGTGGCGTATTAATATATGGTAAAGGTGCATTTAGTAATATCAAAAAGGCAATCAAGTTAGGGCAAAAATAGGATTCGTCTATTCATTTTTAAACTTAAATTTACAAAGATCTGCATAGTTAAACTGTGTAGATCTTTTTTGTTGGGAAATTTATATAAATAAATATAAAAATTGCCGTATTAGGCTATTTTTCAAAGAGAATTTTAAAAAGCTCCCAAAAGAGAGTAAAGAATCGAGTTCTAGCGAACAACGTAGAGCGATGATTAATATAATTTATGTCTTTCTCCAAAATGGAGAAAAGAAGTAGGGAAAAATTTAGTTTTAATAATAATCATTTATTTGCTACATAAAGAAACCCCCTTGACTATCAAGGGGGTTTTCATATGACCCCGGAGAGGCTCGAACTCACGACCTCCACCCTGTCAAGGTGGCGCTCTCCCTGCTGAGCTACGGGATCCCAACTATAAATGTTACCATCAGCAATGTGTTTTCATTTCATTCGTGTAATTGGAGGATTTGTATAATTTATTGAATATTGTAACATTTGATGTATTCCTATAATAGCAACAAACTTTAATAGTGTAAAGATGTAATTTTCTGAATGTTATCATTCCAATTTGTATATAAAAAATAAGCCCCGAAGAGCTTATTTCAATAATAATAATATCACTGCAATTATCAATGATATCATCAAAAATACAAGTATAAATAATGGAGCTCGTTCATGAGCTATCTTCCTGTAAGTGTCATTGAAGCTGTATAAATTGTATCTACAGAACCGTCAGCATTTGTAATTTTAACTTTGTAACGATATTCCCCGTTTTCTGGAAGTTGTCCACCCCAACCAGTTGTATTGTAAAATTCTTCGTTTGTTCCAGCTGGTAATTCGGAGCCGAAATTGAAGTCAGTTTCATAGTAACCCCAGCCACTTGCCCATTTCTTTTCAATAGTTACACGATAGCGCACATCTTCAGCTCTATCATTTGTGATTTTTGCAATCATATTTTGGCCGTAGCTGTACTCTGTAGCGTGTAATTGAATTGTGAAACCATTCAACGTTTCGCTAGGACCACAAATATAACGACAGAACTCGCTTGCTCCGTCAGCATTTGCCTTCGGTGTATCAATGTTCATAGCTGTTAAACCGCCTAAAGTTAAAGCTCCTGTTAATAATACTTTACCAAATGCTTTCACTTAAAATTCCCCCTAAGTATATTTTCAATTCGTTCGATAGATATCACATTAAGTAGTTTTATAACATTAATCTAATCGAACACTTTTTTCCTCGAGTGCATTCGCTATGAATCTTTCATCTTGTAGTAATCTAATCTCTACATAAAATTTCATAGTTTTGATTCCATATATGTATCATGATTTACATAGAACAAATCTGTTAATACGTTTTGGTTAATTGCTTATCCCACCACTTTTTATTACCTTTTATTGGTAAAACATTGGTTTTATTATATACCATTATTATCTATTTACAAGAGAAAATAATCCTGTATGCAAAAATGCATAATAAAAACCACTACTTGTATTCTGAATTACAGAATACAAGTAGTGTTGGGTTTCAATTAATATTTAATTGGAACCTAATGCTAATTTTTTATGTTTAACAGTATACATATATCACTGTTTTTTTTAGTCATAATTGATAAAATTTGTTCAGGGGACGCTCTTCCTGTTGAGCTATGGGATCTTTAAAAGGGAAAGTATAAGCGATTATGAGAGTAATGTATGAAGGGATAATGATGAGAAGCGAATTTAGTAGAAAGTAGTCTTTGGATGTAGAGGTTATATTATTTCCGATACCAATCGAAAGGACCTTCATCACTCAAATCAACAAGAAAAGGGAAAAAGAAGTGTAAAGGTAAGCTTATAAGTTCTGGCATAGCGTTCACTGTTTTCTTTGATAGATATTGCCTCCCAAAACAATACGGACAATCTTTTTCAAATGCCAAGAGTATCGACCATACGTCTTTTACTTTCCATTTCGTTTTACAATACGTACAACGCGCCATTGAGTTCCTCCTCAGTTTAAGGTGTTTTCTAATATATTCTACTTTATTGTACGAAAGTCATTTGAATTTGATGTGGTAAAATGCAAAACAAGCCTAACCTCGTTCTACATTCAGGAAGGGGCTAGGCTTGTTTTAATTCCGTTCAAAGTCTCTTTGTATCAGGCTGTTTATACATTGCCTAGATAGCTTCGTGTTAAATTCGGGAGAATAATTTTTCCGTTTTTACTGTATTTTTCGAATAGCTCTGATAGGAGGAAAATAAAATTTTTATACTGTTCGTCATTTTCTTTCGGAGCATAAGATGCTGATAAATTCCTTCCCAAAAACCCTTCATAATCAAAAAGTAAATCATTTTGATATTCTTTAAAATCATACTTTCCATCTTTAAAAAAGTTGTTAAATACTTCTGGAGTTTCATCTATTCCACCGTTAAAGCCTTTAAAGTTTGGACAGGTTTTCTGGCAAATTTCTGCATTCTCTTTAATAAGTGGACTAGTTAAACCTCTACTATTCCAAACAAGTGCAACATTTGCTTTTTGTTTTAAAATTCGTTGGCATTCGATTTTGAAAGCCTCTTTATCAAACCAATGAAATGCTTGGGCAACAGTTACTAAATCTACACTATTTTCTTTTAAAGTGGTATTTTCAGCAGTTGCTTTTATGGATTGAAAACGAGAATATAGTTTTAACGATTGCTCAGCCATCTTTCTCATATCATCATTTGGCTCAACTCCAATAACATGTAAACCACTTTCAAGCAGCTGGTGGCTAAATATCCCCGTACCTGAACCAATATCAGCCACAATCCGATTTCCTTTCAGTTGGTTAGCTGAAAGCAAGTAATCAATATATTCATTAGGATAACTAGGGCGATATTTTGCATATATATCGGCCCTGTCAGTAAAATTTTCTGTTGTTTTCACAGTACTACCTTCTTTCTTACGATATTATGTACAGAAATAGAAATTAAATATGAATTCCGGCATCAGTCTCTAAGTCTACAACTTAAGAGTCCAGCTAAATAGAAAGCCTCAGTTTCTTTATTCAAATATCCTTTATCCGTTTAGTATACTATTTTAGATAATATCTTCCAAAAGACTAGAATGGCTTACTCAATTATGTTTTAAAGTGTATATTTTTATGGATTTATTTAATAATTTATGAGCGATTGTATGTCGTATTACGTTTACGTAGGTAAGAGATTTTCATTTTTGCTATTTAAATTGGCCAATATATCCTTTTTACAATTTACTGAAAATCATGTATAACAGAGATACATGATTATTTTATCTCGCTATTTGCGGGCAGTAAGATCCCTTACCTCGAAATTTAGCAAAAGTAAAGAAGTTAGGTTGGGGTCGGGATGGCCGTAAAAGTCCGATTGGTGAGGGTTGATGAAAGTTTCACTTTATAAATATTCAGAAGTAGAGGGAGAAAAGTTGTAATGGTAAGAAAAACGTTCAAGATGCGCGTGTCTAAAAATAGAACGATTTCGATTAATGGCTCGATTCTTGATGTGGATGTTACACATGATGAATTTTTACAAGAGTTTGTTGAGTGGGTTGATTCTAAAGGTTGGTCGTTTATGGGGATAACCGATGAGATTACGCCCGAGGAAGCTAGTCAAAAGTTAATAGATTCGTTGATAGATGAGAAGGATAAGAAAGAGTAATTCCTTCTTATTTTTATTGTATATTTATGTTCTTTATCGTAAAAATATGATATAGTAAAAAATAGTGAAAATTCTTCCAGTTTAATACAAATTACATATGATTGGTAGATTTCTTATTTTGTTAGAGGAGTAAATGGAAAAGGGAGAGTCATATGGTAAATTTTAAGAAAATTTTGGTTTTTATTACAGTTATTTGTTTGTTTTTGTTGACACCTATGACATTGCGTGCTGAGACGAATATTGGAGTAAATCCAGAACAAGTTGCACCACCACCTGCAGAAGGACCGAATGTTTTTAGTCAGTTTGCAACGACAATTGATGCGAAAACAGGAGATGTTATGTATGACAAAAACGCATATCACCGAGCATATCCTGCTAGTACGACGAAGGTGTTAACAGCGATTTTACTCATGGAGCATACAAAGCCAGAGGATCAATTTACATTTTCACAATTAGCATTAGATCAAGAGAAGAGTAATTATCAAATTGAGTTTCAACCTGGAGAGACAATTAATAGAAATACTGCGCTTATGATTTTAATGGTGCTGAGTGCGAATGATGTGTCGTATGCGATTGCGGAGCGGATTGGCGGGAGTGTTGAGAATTTCGCTAATATGATGAATGAGAAAGCGAAGCAATTAGGGGCGAAAGATAGCCACTTTGTAACACCGAATGGACTGCATGATCCGAACCATTATACGACGCCGTATGATATGGCTATGATTACGAAGGGTGTGCAAAAGTATCCTGAAATTTTACAAGCGATGAATACGAAAAGAACGACAGTTACGACGTCTAGGCAGACGGTGTCTATTTTTAATAAATCTAATTTTTTTGAAAATCCATATAGCATTGGCGGTAAGACAGGGTTTACGAATGAAGCGCGTAATACGCTTGTTTTATTAAATGAGAAAGATGGAAACCGTATTATAAGCGTAGTAATGGCTTCTCAAAGACCTGAAATTTATGAAGATTTGAAGCAGATGGCGGAATATTCTTTCGGTCAATTTACGAAGCAAATGGTGCTGGATAAACATAATTGGCATCAAAAAACAACATATTTAAATAAAGATGTTAATTCTGAGTTGGAACAAAGTGCGGAGCTTATGCTTAAGAAAGATGAAGGAAAAAATGTGAAAACTATTTTCCGGGCGGCTTCATTAGATAAAGAATCTTTATATCATAAAGGAATACATCGTGGTGAGGTAGTTGGTGCAGTTGATATTACGAAAAATAATCAAACAATTGCGACGGTAAATGTTCTTTCAACAGAAGATGTCACTTTTGCGATGCCTAAAAAAGATACAACTATGCCTGAAGTAAAAGACTCAAATGTTAAAGTAATAAGTGTTGGGATAGGTGCGATTGTATTATTTGGAGCAATTTTATATGTAGTGTTGCGCCGAAATACAAAAGGAATGAAATCAGAAGGTAAATAAATTACTAATAAAAAGATTGTGTGAAATTTTGGCACAGTCTTTTTTTTATACTTTAAATAACTAATAATTGTAAATTTTCTTATTGCAATAACTTAAAGTTCGTTATATCATTTACTTGTGTTCTTGTTAAAGAACGTAATGGATATTGCATACTTCAAATAATATAAAACAACGGAGAGGGAGAGAGACGATGAAATTAATTTGGAAGGTAATTAGCAACGCGATCTCATTTGTTTTATTTGCATTGATGGTTTTTTTAGCTTTTGTAGTTATTTCTTCAAAAGCGAGCGGTGGTGATCCGACAGTGATGGGATATCAATTTAAGAGCGTTCTTTCAGGATCAATGGAGCCGACGTTTTTAACAGGATCAATCATTGCAATAGAACCAAACAAAGATGGTTCTAAATATCAAAAAGGTGATGTTATTACCTTTAAAGAGAAAGATCAAAAAATTATCACTCACCGTATTATCGGTGTGAAAGATACAAATGGAAAAGTAATGTATGAAACAAAAGGGGATAACAACAACGGACCAGATTTAGAGCCAGTACTTGCAGAAAATGTAGTTGGAAAGTATGCAGATATTACAGTTCCGTACGTTGGTTATTTACTGAATTATGCGAATTCAAAAGCGGGAGCAGCATTACTTCTTATTATTCCAGGAGTCTTTTTACTTGGATATTCCGCGATTTCTATTTTTGGGGCTATTCGTAGCATTGACGGAGAAAAGAAAGATAAAAAAGTAGAACAATCCGTCTAGTTCGTTTGGTTATACTTTCCGTTTAGGAAGTTAACAAATATATATATATTAAGGGGATATGGACATGACTTTAAAGAAAAAATTAGGAATGGGTATTACATCAGCAGTACTAGGAGCAGCGTTAGTTGGTGGAGGAACATTTGCATTTTTCAGTGATAAAGAAGTGTCAAACAATACATTTGCGGCTGGGACACTGGATTTAGCATTAAATCCATCAACAGTTGTTAACGTATCGAATTTAAAACCTGGGGATACAATTGAAAAAGAATTTAAACTAGAAAATAAAGGCTCTTTAGATATTAAAAAGGTTTTACTGAAAACAGATTATAATGTAGAAGATGTAAAGAAAGATAATAAAGATGATTTTGGTAAACATATTAAAGTAACATTCTTAAAAAATGTAGATAAGCATGAGACAATTGTGAAACAAACCACTTTAGATAAATTAAAAGGTGACACACTTACAGCTGTAGATAATGATTTATCGGCTTGGTTCTGGGATGAAAAAGGTATTTCAGCAGGTAAATCTGATAAATTCAAAGTGAAATTTGAGTTCGTTGATAATGGAAAAGATCAAAATCAATTCCAAGGCGATAAGTTACAATTAAATTGGACGTTTGATGCACAACAAACAGCAGGTGAAGAAAGATAATAACAAAAAGGGCTATCACATGGATAGCCCTTTTTCTATTTTTCTAGTATTTGTCTATCAATTTTAATAGTTCTTTACTATAATATAGATAATGTTCTGTATAAAGAACGTAATGTTCGATGGGAGAGATTAAGATGCTGAAAAGACCGCGTAATTTTAAAAAGATGCTTATATTGCCGTGTATGTGTTCTATTACGTTTTATTTAGGATCTCAAATTATGACGCATACAGAAGCGGCGTTCATTCATGAAACGAAAGTAGAAGCGACGTTTTCTACAGCAATTATATTTCCGAAAACAGTTAATACGTTAAAAGAGCAATCTGAGAAACATAAACAGTTTATTGAGCGTGAGTATGGAACGATGAAGGGAAAATCGAAAGCAACTTCTATTGAAGAAATAAAACAGGCGATTTCTGTATGGCAACAAGGGCGTGAGAAAATTGTTGCTGAGAAGGAAGCCCTGCAAAATGTATATACTGAAATAGAAGCTCCTTACAATCAAATACAAGAAGAATTAAAGGTAAATAAAGATGAGTCGATGCAGCAAGTGTCCATATATGTAAATGAAGGCTTCCGCAGTATCAAAGAGAAGCGTGACTATATTGAGAAAGAAATTAGCTTGAAAGCTATTGATGAGCAAATTCAGGCTCTTCAGCAACAATTAAACATTGCAATTGAAGCGGAAGGACAAAAGAAAGCCGAAGAACAAAAGAAAGTAGAAGAACAGAAGAAAGCCGAAGAACAAAAGAAAGTAGAAGAACAAAAGAAAGTAGAAGAACAGAAGAAAGTAGAAGAACAGAAGAAAGTAGAAGAACAAAAGAAAGCCGAAGAACAGAAGAAAGTAGAAGAACAGAAGAAAGTAGAAGAACAAAAGAAAGCCGAAGAACAGAAGAAAGTAGAAGAACAGAAAAAAGTAGAAGAGCAAAAGAAAGCGGAAGAACAGAAAAAGCTAGAAGAGCAGAAGAAAGCGGAGTAACTGCTTTAGTGAAACAGTCAGAAAACAAGAATGTGGTGTAAGAGAGAGTGAACGAATAAGTAAGACTAGTAATATTTATACGAGTGTGAGGGAACGTTAGCCCTCACTTCTTTATTTTTCTTTTTTCTTATAGTATTAAATGATTTGAGTGTGAAAAAATAAATAAATTATCATTCTTTTTTCTGAAAAGTCTAAATAATATTGAGAAATAAAAATAACTGAAAATATTAATAAATATGTGTTGTGTTTATATAGGTTTGTTCGTTATAATGAACATGAGGTTTTTAAAAAAGAACACATATTAGCTAAGCTAATATAGTTTTCTTTACATCTCTTATTGAAAAATAAGTGATAAAAATATAAAAAAAAGCTAGGGGGAATTGATTGTGAGTCTGAAAAAGAAATTAGGTATGGGAGTTGCATCAGCAGCATTGGGGTTAGCTTTAATTGGTGGAGGAACATTTGCATTCTTTAGCGATAAAGAAGTATCAAACAATACATTTGCAGCTGGGACGTTAGACCTTACATTAAACCCTAAGACGCTTGTAGATATTAAAGATTTAAAACCAGGGGATTCTGTTAAGAAAGAGTTCTTATTACAAAACAGCGGTTCGTTAACTATTAAAGACGTTAAATTAGCAACAAAGTATACTGTTAAAGATGCAAAAGGTGATAATGCTGGTGAAGACTTTGGTAAGCACGTTAAAGTAAAATTCCTTTGGAACTGGGATAAACAAAGTGAGCCTGTATACGAAACAACTTTAGCAGACTTACAAAATGTGGATCCAGATCTTTTAGCTAAAGACATCTTTGCTCCTGAGTGGGGAGAAAAGGGTGGATTAGCAGCTGGTACAGAGGATTATCTATGGGTGCAATTTGAATTTGTAGATGACGGAAAAGACCAAAATATCTTCCAAGGTGATACATTGAATTTAGAATGGACATTCAATGCTAACCAAGAAGCTGGGGAAGAAAAATAATAAAAAAGCGGGTATTCCCGCTTTTTTTTATAAAGAAAAAGAAGTGCTGGTTGTAAGCACTTCTTTCTATTATTATTTTTGATTTTGCTTCCACTTTGTAAATTCAAGAAATTCACGAAATTGTTCTTTGGAGACACCAGAGTTCATTGCATCTTTAACGAGTTGTGTCCATTCGGAGTCTAGGTTAGTTTCCTTTGTTGTTTCATCATGAAGTAAAGTATCAACTGGAATTTGTAGAACTGCTGCGATTTTTTCAAGAAACTGAATGGAAGGGTTTTTTTGTAAATTTCGTTCTATAGAACTAATGTAAGATTTAGCAACGCCAGCTTTTTCGGCAAGTTCAGTTAATGAAATACCTTTTTGTAAACGAAGGCGTTTTATACGTTCTCCAATCATATTTGCGCACCTTTCTATCAATATGTAGTTGTCTTATGATGTCATTATTATAACATAAACTTCGTTAAAAAGAACAAACCTATTGAGCCTGACTGGATGGCTTCATACGTTGGAAAAATTGCTCAATGTCTTGCATGGCGATACCGGCATCTAGAGCTTCAAGTATTAAATCAATCCATTCTTGATCCAGTGCGTCTGTCTTATCTTTGTACAAATGTAATTCCTCCCTAATTATCGGTCATAATTGCTGCTACAGAATACATGATAATGCAATCGGATTTTGTGTTTTATATAGTGAATTATCAAATATTTTGTAGATGAAACAAAGATAAAATCCCCATTAAACTCCCTCTATGGAAATTATAAATTGTTCGATAAAAACTTTCAATATTTTCAGAAAACATTGTTGAATTGTGATATATTCGTATGCTAACTATGAAATTTTTACAAATATATTAAAAACATTACATAATATGACTAAATATTGAAAAAATATTGAATTTTTAATAAAATTCAATTTGTAATACATATTATTTATTAGGGGAGGAAATATGGGATGAACAAGAAACCGTTCAAAGTTTTGTCATCAATCGCTTTAACAGCTGTATTAGGCCTTTCATTCGGAGCTGGCACTCAATCTGCATATGCTGAAACACCTGTGAATAAGACAGCTACGAGCCCAGTCGATGATCATTTAATTCCAGAAGAACGTTTAGCAGATGCACTGAAAAAACGTGGGGTAATTGATTCTTCAGCTTCAGAGAAAGAAACAAAGAAAGCTGTTGAAAAGTATGTAGAGAACAAAAAGGGTGAAAATCCTGGGAAAGAAGCAACAAATGGGGATCAACTTACGAAAGAAGCATCTGACTTTTTAAAGAAAGTGAAAGATGCGAAAGCAGACACGAAAGAAAAACTAAATCAGCCAGCAACAGGGACACCTGCAGCGACAGGCCCAGTTAAGGGTGGTCTAAATGGTAAAGTACCAACTTCTCCAGCAAAGGGAAAAGAATATAACGGTGAAGTTCGTAAAGATAAAGTACTCGTTTTACTTGTAGAGTACGCTGACTTTAAACATAACAATATTGATAAAGAACCTGGTTATATGTATACTGACGATTTTAACAAAGAACATTATGAAAAAATGTTATTTGGTAATGAGCCATTCGCATTAGAGGATGGTAGCAAAATCGAAACGTTTAAACAATATTACGAAGAGCAATCTGGCGGTAGTTATACAGTAGACGGAACAGTTACAAAATGGTTAACAGTTCCTGGTAAAGCTGCTGATTACGGTGCAGATGCTGCTACAGGTCATGATAATAAAGGACCAAAAGGACCACGTGATCTAGTAAAAGATGCATTAAAGGCAGCTGTAGATAGCGGTCTTGATTTATCACAGTTTGATCAGTTCGATCAATACGATGTAAATGGTGATGGAAATCAAAATCAACCTGACGGTTTAATCGATCATTTAATGATTATTCATGCGGGTGTTGGACAAGAAGCTGGCGGTGGTAAATTAGGTGATGATGCAATTTGGTCACATCGCTGGACAGTTGGACCAAAACCATTCGCAATTGAAGGTACACAAGCGAAAGTTCCATATTGGGGCGGAAAGATGGCAGCATTCGACTACACAATTGAACCAGAAGATGGCGCAGTTGGTGTATTCGCGCATGAATATGGTCATGATTTAGGTCTTCCAGATGAGTATGATACAGACTATACGGGTCATGGTGAGCCAATTCAAGCTTGGTCTGTTATGAGTGGCGGCAGCTGGGCGGGTAAAATCGCTGGAACAACACCGACGAGTTTCTCACCACAAAATAAAGAGTTTTTCCAAAAAACAATCGGTGGTAACTGGGCAAATATCGTAGAAGTAGATTACGAGAAATTAAATAAAGGTATCGGTCTAGCAACATATTTAGATCAAAGTGTTACGAAATCTAACCGTCCAGGTATGATTCGTGTTAACTTACCAGATAAAGATGTAAAAACAATTGCACCAGCATTTGGTAAACAGTATTACTACAGTACAAAAGGTGACAATCTTCATACAACGTTAGAAACACCACTGTTCGATTTAACGAATGCAACGAATGCGAAATTTGATTTCAAATCGTTATATGAAATCGAAGCAGAGTATGATTTCCTTGAAGTACATGCTGTAACAGAAGATGGTCAAAAAACGTTAATTGAAAGACTTGGCGAGAAAGCAAATAATGGAAATGCAGATTCGACAAATGGAAAATGGATTGACAAATCATATGATTTAAGTCAATTCAAAGGTAAAAAAGTAAAATTAACGTTTGAGTACATTACGGATGGTGGTTTAGCATTAAATGGTTTCCTACTTGATAATGCTTCATTAACAGTGGATGGTAAAGTAGTATTCTCTGATGATGCAGAAGGTACACCACAATTAAAATTAGATGGTTTCGTTGTATCTAGCGGAACAGAGAAGAAAAAACATAATTACTACGTAGAGTGGAGAAACCATACTGGATCAGATAGCGCATTGAAATTTGCTCGCGGTCCAGAATATAACTCAGGTATGGTTGTATGGTATGCAGACTCAGCTTACGCAGATAACTGGGTTGGTTTACATCCAGGACATGGTTTCCTTGGTGTAGTTGATTCTCATCCAGAAGCAATTGTAGGGACTTTAAATGGTAAACCGACAATTGAAAGTAGTACACGATTCCAAATCGCTGATGCTGCATTCTCATTCGATAAAACGCCAGCTTGGAAAGTTGTATCTCCAACGCGTGGAACGTATACGTATGATGGCTTAGCGGGTGTACCGAAATTTGATGATTCGAAAACGTATATTAATCAACAGATTCCAGATGCAGGACGTATTTTACCGAAGCTTGGTCTGAAGTTTGAAGTAGTAGGACAAGCTGATGATAATTCTGCAGGTGCTGTTCGTTTATATCGTTAATACTGTGAAACTACCGAGAGATTTTCTTTCGGTAGTTTTTTTGTGAGCAATGAATTTTATATAGCTGAAAAAGTCATATATAATGTAACTTTAAGAATAGAAATTTGTTATATATGAAGTCTATATAAATAATGAAAGAATTGGATAAAAATAGTGGGAGAAGGTGAGTGAATGAGTATTACCTCTATTGTAAGTAGGCAAAAGGAATATTTTTTAAAAGGGCATACGAGAAGCATCGAAATGAGAAAGAATAATTTGAAGAAGCTTTATGAAGGCATTCAGCGTTTTGAAGAAGAAATATTTCAGGCATTGAAATTAGATTTAAATAAGTCAGTTCACGAGTCGTTTACAACGGAAGTTGGATATGTATTAAAAGAAATTTCCTTTCAATTGAAACATATGTCATCGTGGAGTAAACCGAAGCGAGTTCGAACAGCACTCACTCATTTTGGATCAAAAGGAAAAGTAGTGCCAGAGCCGTATGGTGTGACGCTTATTATTGCACCGTGGAACTATCCTTTTCAATTAGCAATTGCACCACTTGTAGGAGCACTTGCAGCTGGAAATACAATCGTTTTAAAGCCGTCAGAGTTAACGCCAAGCGTTTCAAAAGTGCTTAAGAGAATGTTAGGTGAATTATTCCCAGAAGAGCTTGTAGCGGTAGTAGAAGGTGGCGTTGAAGAGAGTACATCTTTGCTGAGGGAACCAATTGATTATATTTTCTTTACTGGTAGTGTTGGCGTTGGAAAAGTTGTAATGGAAGCAGCAGCGAAACAGTTGACGCCGCTTACGTTAGAACTTGGCGGGAAAAGTCCTTGTATTGTACATAAAGATGCAAAGATAGAGATGACAGCAAGAAGAATTGTTTGGGGTAAGTTTTTAAATGCAGGGCAGACATGTGTAGCGCCTGATTATATGTACGTGCATTCTTCCGTGAAAGAACAGCTAGTTGAGGCACTGCGACATGAAATCACAGAGCAGTATAGTAAAGAACCTTTGCAAAATGAAAATTACGTGCGTATTGTAAGTGAGCGTCATTTTGAACGATTATGTGGATTTTTACAAGATGGTCAAGTCGTAATTGGTGGAAACTATAAGAAAGATACATTACATATTGAACCGACAGTGCTAGCGGATGTTACATGGCAAGATGCTGTTATGGAAGATGAAATTTTTGGTCCGATTTTACCAATCATAGAGTACGACAATATAGAAGATGTAATTGGCACAATCCAGCAACATCCGAAGCCGTTAGCGTTATATGTATTTTCGGAAGATAAAGAAGTACAAAAGAAAGTGACGAGTAATATTTCATATGGTGGAGGCTGTATTAATGATGTTGTCTACCATCTTGCCACGCCATATTTACCTTTTGGGGGTGTTGGAAGTAGTGGATTAGGGGGTTATCATGGGAAAGAAAGTTTTCGGACTTTTTCACATTATAAAAGCATTTTAGCCCAATCTACAGCATTCGACATGAAAATTCGTTACTCTTCTACAAAAAGTGCTTTAAAATTCATACGAAAGTTGTTAAAATGATGATGGTGTTTATCAGTAGGCGTAGCCGTATGATAATAGCCCCTTCGCGATGGAAGGGGTTTTTCTGTTCGACGTTATGTATCATGCGAAAATGAATCAAACATACTACATAAAGAATAGAAACGAACGCTTGCTAAATAACCATTTTTGTTTGGATCGAAACAAAAAATAGTCTATAGAACATAAATATTTATTCATGAATATAAAAATTTAAAATTTAAGGTAGATAGGACGGGAAAATGAAAAAGATTATTAAAGTTGAAGCAGTTGAAAAACATTTTGGAAATCAAGTGATTATCCCACCTCTTTCTTTAGATATTAAAGAGGGAGAGTTTTTAACAATTTTAGGGCCGAGTGGCTGCGGGAAAACGACTTTACTTCGTATGATCGCAGGATTTGAAACTCCAACTAAAGGGAATCTTTTATTAGATGATGAAAGAATTAACGATTTGCCGCCATATAAGCGTCATATGAACCTAGTGTTCCAACATTACGCACTATTCCCGCATATGACAGTAGAGAAGAATATTTGTTTTGGTATGAAAATGCAGAAAGTATCAGCAGCAGAGCAGAAAGAGCGTGCTGAAGAGGCAATGCGTTTAACGCAGTTACTTGAGTTCCGTAATCGTAAACCTGCTAAGCTTTCTGGTGGACAACAGCAGCGTGTTGCAATTGCAAGAGCGATTGTAAATAATCCGCGTGTATTACTATTAGATGAGCCACTTGGAGCGCTTGACTTTAAGTTACGAAAAGACTTGCAACGTGAATTGAAAAACTTACAACGTAATTTAGGAATTACGTTTATATACGTAACGCACGATCAAGAAGAAGCAATGAGCATGAGCGATCGTATCGTCGTTATGAATAAAGGCCATATCGAACAAATTGGAACGCCGAAAGAAATTTATAATAAGCCGAAAACATTGTTCGTTGCGACATTCATCGGTGAAAATAATATTGTGAAAAATGGGGAAGGCTATGTAGCAATTCGTCCTGAAAATGTGAAAGTACGTTCGGTTGAAGAACCAATTTTAAAAGAATACCATCTTGGACATATTGAAGATATTGAGTTTGTCGGAAATATGGAGAAGCTTTATGTACGTGATGAGAAAACATCAGAATTACTAATGGCATATCAAACTGCTGAAGAGGCAGCGCAGTGGAGCATTGGAGATAATGTATATGTAGGCTGGGAGCAAGAGGACGAGGTGACCTTAAATTGAAAAAAGGGAAATTACTCGCACTACCTACAGTCGCGTGGCTGTTAATTTTCTTCCTAATCCCGCTCGTATTCGTATTAGGATTCGCCTTCATGCAGCGCGGAGCTTACGGGACAGTAGAAATGCAATTTACGCTGGAGAATATATCCCGTGTGTTTGATCCATTGTACTTAGGAACGTTATGGGAAACTGTTAAGATTGCAGTTATTACTACAGTAATATGTTTATTAATTGGTTATCCATTTGCGTATACAATTACAATTGTTGACCGCAAATATCGTTCTATTCTTTTATTATTGGCAACGATCCCGTTTTGGATTAACTTTCTTGTTCGTTCATACGCATGGATTGTTATTTTACGTTCACAAGGTCTTGTGAATACGTTGTTATTAAAACTCGGCATTATTAGTGAACCGTTAAATTTATTATATAATACGCCTTCTGTAATACTCGGAATGGTCTATTCTTTATTACCATTTATGATTTTACCAGTGTATGCAGCAATTGAGCAGCTGGATAAGCGTAAGCTAGAAGCGGCTTATGATTTAGGAGCAACACCAATAAAGGCATTTTGGAATATAACAGTGCCGATGACAATGTCAGGAATTGCGACTGGTTCTATTTTAGTATTCGTTTCTTCTATCGGAATGTTTGTTGTATCAGACGTGATGGGCGGATCGAAAGTAGCATTAATCGGAAACGTTATTCAAAACCAATTCTTAGGTGCACGTGACTGGCCGTTTGGATCTGCGTTATCGATTATCGTTGTTCTATTCTCTGTTCTGTTAATTTACTTATATTATCGTGCAACGAAAGTATATAAATATAATGAGAACGGAGGGGAATAGGCAAAGATGAAGAAGTTTTTAGTTTCTTATTCTTGGTTAATTTTGTTATTCTTGTATTTTCCAATGATGGTTTTAATGGTCTATTCTTTCAACGACTCTCGCATTAATGCGGAGTGGGAAGGTTTTACATTCCATTGGTATACAGATTTATTTCAAAAACAAGATGTTATTGATGCATTTGTAAATAGTATTACGATTGCAGTTATAACAACGATTGTGACAACGGTACTTGGTGTATTCTTTGCGATTGCTTTACATCGTTATAAATATCGTTTCGAAGGGGCTATTAATGGCCTTGTATATTTACCAATTTTAATTCCTGATATTTTAATGGGATTATCTTTACTAATTCTTTTCAGTCAGCTAGGAATGGAACTTGGACAAACAACGATTATTATTGCACATATTACATTTAGTATTTCGTTTGTTGTTGTTATTTTAGCTGCGCGTCTTTCAAGTATGGGACGTGACTTAGAAGAAGCTGCAAATGATTTAGGAGCAACGCCTTGGCAAACGTTTCGTTTTGTAACGTTCCCAGCAATTGCACCGGGAGTTATTTCAGCAGCATTATTAACATTCACATTATCAATTGATGATTTTGTAATTAGTTTCTTCGTATCAGGACCAGGATCAACAACATTGCCATTATACATTTACAGTATGGTTAAGCGCGGAGTATCACCAGAAATTAATGCTCTTTCTACAATTTTAATTGTTGCTATCGTAGGATTAATGGTTCTATCTGAAATCTTCCGTAACAAAGGTGCAGATGGTGAAGAAAACTCTGGAGGACACCTTCCTTTATAATACGAACGATATAGAAAGTACGAGGGGGTAATAAACCGATGAAATTAATGAAAAGAATAGCTGGCGCAGCAATTAGCTTTAGTCTTGTTGCTGGTGTGCTTGCTGGTTGTGGTGAAAAGAAAGAAGAATTAAATATTTATAGCTGGGCTGACAATTTTGATGAGCAAGTGCTAAGAGATTTTGAAAAGAAGTATAATGTGAAAATTAACTATGATAAGTACGCAAGTAACGAAGAAATGCTTGCGAAATTACAAGCTGGTGGCGCAAAGTATGATTTAATTCAACCATCTGATTACATGGTTAAAACAATGGCAAAAATGGATTTATTAGCGCCGTTAGATAAAAAGAATATCCCAAATATCGAAAACATGGTTTCTAATTTCAAAACACCTGCGTTTGATCCAGAGAATAAATATTCTTTAGTGTACACTTGGGGTGTAACAGGGATTGCATACAATAAAAAGTATGTGAAAGAAGCACCTACAAGCTGGGCTGACTTATGGAATGAGAAATATAAAGGACATGTAACGTTATTAAACGATTCTCGTGAAGTATTAGGAGTGGGTCTTAAGAAGCACGGGTTCTCAAACAGTACGAAAGAAGATGCAGAGTTAAAGACAGCAGCAGATGATTTAAAGAAGCTGCTTCCAAACTTATTAGCATTTGATACAGATAACATTAAACAAAAATTCATTACAGAAGATGCTTGGATCGGAACAGTTTGGTCTGGAGATGCAGCATTTATCGCAAAAGATAATAAAGATGTAGAATACGTTGTACCAAAAGAAGGCGGCACAATTTGGGCTGATACGTTAGCAATTCCAAAAGGTGCAAAACATAAAGAGCTTGCTGAGAAGTTTATGAACTACTTACTTGATGAAAAAGTAAGTGTGAAAAACTACGAGTCAATTGGTTACAGTAATCCAAATGAAAAAGCTCATCCTCTTCATAGTAAAGAATACCGTGATAATCACATGATTTTCTTAACGAAAGAAGAGTTAGATCGTACAGAATGGCTTGTTGATGTAGACGATAAGTTAAAAGACTATGATCGTTACTGGACAGAGCTAAAAACAAAAGGTAAATAAGTAAGAAAATGCGGTTTCTAAAGTAGAAATCGCATTTTTTCATAGTAGGAGGAAATCGTTTGAAGAAGAAGTTACATCAGTATGAGGTAATATGTATCGGTTTATTATTTGCTGTATTTAGTATTGTTGCTTGGCGCGTACATGCAGGTGGCGTTACAGTAATGGATACATATGTCCGCGGATTAGTAAAAGGGCTACAAACGGAAAGTTCCCTTACATTTTTCTCGTACTTTACAAAATTGGGGTCAGCAATTGGGATAGCTGCTACGCTCGTTATAAGTTTGCTTGTTTTTTGGAAGAAGCGTTATTATGCTGCGATGATTGTGTATCCAATGGGAATTTTAATAACACATCTTGTGAATAAAGGGATAAAAGAGATTGTAAAGAGAGAACGTCCGTCATTAAATGAAGCGTTAGATGCACTTGGATATAGTTTTCCTAGTGGACATGCAATGCTATCGATTATGACATTTGGATTTCTTGCTTATATCATTGCTGCTAATTTGAAAAGCATAGCTGGGAAATGTGTCATAACGATTTTGATGGGTATAGTAATCCTATCGATTGGATTAAGTAGAGTCATTTTAAATGTACATTACCCAACTGATATTTTAGCTGGTTACTGCGTAGGTGGTATTTTGTTAGTTATCGCTATTTACTATCATCGTTTACTTACTGAGAGATTGAGCCTTAATAAAGAGAGATAGAAAAAACGCCTGGAAAAACTATCATTATAGTGTTCCTAGGCGTTTTTTGTTTGTATAAAGATATGATACAGTATAAGTGACAATTGAATTATTTAAAGTAGGTGAAAATGTGTGAAGACAAATGTTCATAAAGTTGATAAGTGGGGGAAGTTAGGAGCTTTTTTGTATCAATTTCGTTATACAGTAATTGTAGCGTTACTGTTGCTTGCAATCGCACTTGGGATTTTTGCTCCAAAGCTACCGGGAGTATTAGGTGGTGACGGTTTCCAAACGGAAGGAGACTATCAAAAAACAAAAGAAATTTTAGATAAAGATTTTAAGAAGTCTCAAGATACGCTTCTGCTCGTTTTTGAGAAAAATCAAGATGCTTCGCATGAGGAATTTAAAAAGCGAATAGATGAAATTGTAAAGAATGTTCAAGAGAAAGAGAACTATGAATCTTTCCATCACCCAATCCAAAATAAAGAAATGCTACAAGATGACATCGGTTATGCGACAATTTTATTTTCCGGGAAAACAAATAAAGAAAGAATGGAAAAGACATTACAATTTGCTAATGAGATTGAGAAAGAAAGTAATGTAGTATTAAAAGTAACACCTACAGGATTTCCGAAAATTAATCAAGAGATTAATGAAAGAACGCAAAATGATTTAAAAGTAGCAGAAATGATTGGATTACCAATTGCGTTTCTTGTATTACTATTTTCGTTTGGTAGCCTTTTGGCATCAATTTTACCGATTTTGAATGGAGCGCTTAGTGTTATTAGCACGATGGGTATATTGTATTTCATCGGTGTGGATAAAGAACTATCTATTTTCGTGTTAAACGTTGCACCGATGATTGGACTTGCACTATCTATTGATTTTGCGCTATTATTTGTGAACCGTTTTCGAGAGGAAGTTGCTAAACGAACGGTAAAAGAAGCGATAGCAATTACATATCAGACGGCAGGACGTGCAATTGTATTTTCAGGATTATGCGTATTTGTTGGGTTATCCGGTTTGTTTTTCTTTAAGATAGATTATATTCAATCTGTCGCAATTAGCGGAATGATTGTTGTGATTATGAGCATTTTATTCTCACTCACACTTCTTCCAGCGTTATTATCGTTAATCGGTAAAAAAATATTAAAAAAGAATCAAGTAGCACATACGCCGGCAAAAGCATGGCGTAAATTTGCACAATTTGTGATGAAACATCCAATTGCAATGATTGTTGTTGTTACAACATTTATTGTTATTTGCTTATTACCGTTACGTACAGCTAATTTGCAGTTCCCTAGTGTTGAAGCTTTACCTGAAAAGAGTGATACAAGGATTGCATATGAAAAGTATGAAGAAGCATTTAATAAAACTGTCAAAACACACGCTGATGTTACGTTAGTTGTAGAGACGAAAAAAGATATGAAAGAAAAAGAAAGTCTACAAAAGATAGAAGAAGTCGTTCAAAAGTTAAAAGATGATAAAAAAGTACATGAAGTAAGAAGTTTATACGACGGGTTAACTGGAATGAAAGCAGATCAAGTTGCTGGAATATTGCAGTCGCCAGAAGCAGCAAAACTAACTCCTGTATTTGAAGCATACACAAAAGGGAATAAGACGACGATAGAAGTTTTTTTGAAAACAAAACCACGTACAGAGACTGCAAAACAGTGGGTGCGTGACTTTAAAAAGAACTATAAAGAAACGAATGTTACGTATTATCTAGGCGGAATGACGACGTTTCAACAAGAATTAGAAGATGAAATTAAAGATAAAGTTGTAATTGGTATGTCTGTTATATTTGGATCGACCTTTGTTATATTATTATTTGCATTCCGATCTATACTCATTCCAATTAAGGCAATTATTATGAATATACTTAGTTTGAGTGCAACCATTGGAATTGTTGTTTGGTTATTTGAAGGTGGTCATTTCGGTTTAGAAGCGAGTCCGGTTCTGTTTGTCTTACCAATCTTCATTTTTGGCCTCGTATTTGGGCTTAGTATGGATTATGAAGTATTTCTTATTTCACGTATTCACGAGCTCTATGAAGAAACAGGAGATAACGATCAAGCAACGTTAGAAGGGCTCGTTTCAACAAGTAGAATCATTACATCAGCTGCATTAATTATGATTGTTGTAACGGGTGCATTCGCATTTACTGATATTTTACCAGTAAAGCAGATGGGGCTTGGCGTGGCATTAGCAATATTTCTTGATGCAACAATTATTCGTCTTATGCTCGTTCCAAGCTTAATGAAGTTATTTGGAGACTGGAATTGGTGGTTACCATTTCGAAAAAAACGAGAAAAATCATCGTAAAAAAATGCTCATCATATTGATGAGCATTTTTTTATGAATAGCAAGACCTACATTTTGCAAATAGTATGTGATAAGAACATTACATACAAGTAGGTGAAGGCAATGTTTCGTTATTTTAAGTTTAAGTTAAATGATACAGTACAGTTTGCAGAAAACGATGGGCATATGTATCGCATTGTCGGTTATCGGTTAGAAAAGGGATTTTATCCAAAAGATGAATGGACTCATATCATTTATGAACTACTTAGAGAATTTGACGGGTATACGATGGATGCAGAGGAGGAAGAACTTGTAAAGGTCGTTCAAGTAGAGGATGAGTATTACAAAATACAAGAAGTATCAGGTTATCGTTATCCAGTAAAAATGAAACAAAAACAACAAGTGATGAAAATAGAAAGGATGGACGATTTATTAGATGCTTACAATGACTATAAAAGGTTGGCGGATTTCTTTAAAGATTTATCGTATGAACAAAAAGCTGAAGAAGTATTGTTAGAAATGAAAAGACTTAGAGCTTGAGGGGCAGTCTATTATAAGACTGTCCTCTATTTTTGACGGTGCACCAAAGTGTGTTTTCCGTTACAATGAGAGAATCAATAGAAATAAGGTGATAAACAGTATGGAAACAAAGAAAAAGGGCGAATGGTGTGAAATTACCGTTCCAGCTAAATGGAATGGTATAAGTATTGAATCGGTATTAAAAGTAGAATGGGAAATACCGAAAAAGCTATTACATCAGCTTCGTATGGAAAAAGGTGTTACGGTTAACGGAGAACAAAGAAGATGGAATGAGCTTTTAAAAGAGAACGATAAGTTACAAGTTCATATGTTTGCGGAGGAAGAGTACGGTGTGGATCCAGAATATGGTGAATTGCATGTAGTATACGAAGATGATCACGTACTCATCGTAAATAAACCAGAGAAAATGGACACACATCCTGCTGAAAAAGGTGGAACCGGGACGCTTGCAAATCTTGTTGCTTTTCATTTTCAAATGCAAGGTTTAGAGGCGAAGGTGCGTCATATTCATCGTTTAGATAAAGATACGACAGGTGGTGTCGTATTTGCTAAGCATAGAATTGCTGGTGCAATTATGGATCGTTTATTAATGGAACGAAAAATTAAAAGGACGTACGCAGCGCTCGTTGAAGGGAAAGTAAAGAAGAAACAAGGAACGATTGATGCTGCTATTGGAAGGGATCGCCATCATGCTACAAGGCGTCGTATTTCTCCAAAAGGTGACCAAGCTATCACATATTATAAAGTAGAAAAGTATTTTAAGAAGCAAAACACGACTTTCGTAACGTTACAATTAGAAACGGGTAGAACGCATCAAATTCGTGTTCATATGAGCCATAATGGTAATCCACTAGTTGGGGATGTATTATATGGTGGACAAACAAAATATATGTCCAGTCAAGCATTGCATGCGATGAAGATAAATTTCTTGCATCCAATTACGAAAGAAGCGATTGAAGTTGATGTGCCGTTTCCTACAAAGTTAGATAATAAAATAAGAGAATTTCAAAAAGAAAATGCGTAAAGTATAAGTTTTAATTTGAAAAAAGTAGATTTTTGCAGGGATTTCTCTAAAAGGAGCGAAGCCGTTAAGAGAAAAGAGAGGTGAGAATCACTTGATCAAATATAAGTATGTACTTGGAATATTTTTCGCTTGTCTTTTAGTTACTCTATGTCTCTATCCCTATTTACCAACTCGTATGGCAGTACATTGGAATGTAAATGGTGAGCCAAACGAGTTTATGAGTAAACAAGTTGTTGTAGCATTTATTCCTTGTTTTATTATTTTTTCATATGGATTTTTGTATATTATTTCACATAATATATTTAAGTTTAATGAAAGAGAGCATGGTATTATAGACGGATTTATAAAGAAAATTACGTTATTTATGTTGTTTATTCATATGCTTATCCTCTTTATTAATTTTGAGGATTTGATATCCTTTCAAACAGGATTAACGATTGGGATTAGTATGTTTCTTTTTATGCTAAGTAAAGAATTTAAGAAAATAAAAGGCAAAGAAAAAGACCCAATTAAATTACAAAAAATTCGTTTAGTAAGTAGACGGATTTTTCAAGTGATGGCATGTGGCATATTGTTTTCATTGTTTTTGAACTTAGAGTGGGGATTTTATGTATTGCTTAGTGTAATAAGCTGTGGATCTATGCTATTTATGTTATATATTTTCTATTCATACATAATAGAAAGTTATGAAACTTAAAAAAGAGTCTTCTCATTATGAGAAGACTCTTTTAATCTATTTACTTTGTAATAAATTGTTGTGTCCAGTAGTTGCCGCTTTCTACATAACCAACACCGATGTGAGTGAAGCCGTTATTTAAGATGTTTGCACGGTGTCCAGCGCTGTTCATCCAAGCTTGTACCACTTCTTCAGGTGTACGTTGGCCTTGAGCGATGTTTTCACCTGCAGATGTATAAGAAATACCAAATTTCTTCATCATGTCAAACGGAGACCCGTATGTAGGGCTGTTATGATCAAAGTAGTTGTTTTTTTGCATGTCTTCAGACTTAATACGTGCTACTTTGCTTAATTCAGTATCGATTTTTAGTGCTGGTAAACCTTGTTTTGCACGCTCAGCGTTTGTTAATTCAACAACACGTTGTTCGAACTCGCTTAAAGATTTTGCTTCTTCAGCAGGCTTTTGCTCAGCAGGTTTTTGTTCAGCAGGTTTTTGCGTATTGTTGTTTTCAGCAGGCTTTTGAGCTTCTGGTTTTTGAACTTCTTCAGCAGGCTTTTGCTCGGCAGGTTTTTGCTCAGCAGGCTTTTGAGTTTCTGGCTTAGCTGTTGGTTGCTCAGTTACAACATTTTCAGTAGGTTGTTGACCAGGAATGAAGCAGTTTGGTTGGAAGTTTCCTTGTTGCCATTGTGCTAATGATTCAACTCCCATAGATTGTAAGAATGCTTGTAGTTCTTGTTGGCTCATTTGCTTCATCATCATTTTTGAATGCTGAATATTTTGAACCTTTATGTTAGATGGTTGTACTGTTGCAGCTTGTGCATCTAGAGAAGATACTCCTAAAGTAAGAGCTGTTGCAGCAGCTACAGATAATAAAACACGCTTTTTCATGATGTGTGTCCCCCTATATAAAGTTTTAATTTGTTTTCACACGATTTGTTTTTGACAGCCTGTCTGACTGACAAATTCATCGTAGCATACAATTTGCGAGAAAAAAGATGGAAAAAAATTCATAGACTTTAAAATTACCTAATTTATCCTAAGAGAAGAAGGGAGCAAAAATAAGAGAAATATAGAGTATAAAAGGAATTTATAGTGTTTTTATACTTGGTTTTAAGAGGGGGTTTTTGGATAAAGTTACCTAAATAGAAAATGAAGAATCCTATTGTATCAATGGTTTGAGCGATTTTTTGAGGAATATAATGGATTGATTTTTACAAAACTGTAATGTTTCTGTTGTTCTTTTTTATAATAAAGTAACATATTTTTAATGTTGTAGCAGACAAAAAAGCGGCTATCTCTTTACATAGACGAAGGAGATAGCCGTTTTCCTATTATTACGTATGTTACGAGTTATTACGAGTTAGTTTCAATTGCTTCTAATAATAAATCCACAATGTGAATTCCTCTCATTTTATGAGAAAGCCCTTCTCGCTCAATGCCCAATTTCATTTGTAATAAACAACCTGGATTTGCAGTAACAATGGTTGCTGCGTCTGTTTCATGCACACGGTCCATTTTGTAATCTAGAAATTCCATTGATAACTCTGAATGAACAATATTGTAAATACCAGCAGAGCCACAGCAGCGGTCGGCATCTTTCATTTCTCGATATGTTGCACCTTGGATAGCCTCTAGTAACATACGAGGTTCAGAAGATGTGCGCATAACATTGCGTAAATGACAAGAGTCTTGATACGTAATAACTTGCGGTGTGAGTCGTAAGTCAGTTCGCTTATGGAAGTCTAGTTCTACTAGTATAGCAGTAATATCTTTAATTTTAGAAACAAACTGCTTAGCACGTTCAGCCCAATCCGGATCATCCTTTAAAAGATAATCATAGTCTACGAGATAAGCCCCGCAACCACCTGCATTCGTAATAATATAGTCGATGTTTAAATCTTCGAATGCTTTTATATTTCGCTTTGCTAATTCTTTTGCGCCACTCTTTTCACCAGCATGTCCATGCAATGCACCGCAGCAACTTTGTGTTTTCGGAATAACGATATCACAACCAGCTAATTGAAGAAGTTTCATCGTTGCGTTATTTGTTTCTAAAAACATCGTATCCATTAAGCAGCCTGTGAAGAATGCAACTTGTTTTTTCTTTGTACTTTCTGCAGGTAAAAATGAAGGACGATCTTTCATGGCTTTCATTTTAGGGACTTTTGGTAAAACGAGATCCATCGTTGCAAGTGTTTCAGGGAATAACTTCATAATACCTGTTTTATGTGTTAGCGTTTGTAAACCAGAACGTTGATAAAATCCGATTAGTCCGGTTAATGTTCGCATTCGATTTTGATGGGGGAATAATCCTTCAAAAACGACTTTTCGAACAGCTTTCACTGGCATTGAGAATTTTTTATTTTGATTAATAATATCTCGAGCCTCTTCTAATAAATGTCCATAATTTACACCAGATGGACAAACAGGCTCACAAGCACGGCAACCAAGACAAACGTTTAATGTATTTTCAACATCTTCATCTGGTTCGATTAAACCATCAACGACTGCTTTCATTAATGCGATACGTCCGCGCGGTGAATGTGACTCTTTATATCCGGATTGAATGTAGGTAGGACAAGTAGGTAAACAAAAACCGCATCGCATACAGTTAAGTAGCTCATCTTCACTTAATCGTTCTTTAAATTCTTTTTGAATATTTTCTTTATTTAATGTGGTCATCGCTCAACCACCACTCTTTTTCGAGTGTCTTTCGCGAACATTTTTCCAGGGTTCATAATGTTGTTTGGATCGAAAGCTTGCTTTATTCCTTGCATAGCTGCAATACCTTCTTTACCTAATTTCATTTCTAAATATGGAGCTTTCATTGCACCAACACCATGTTCACCAGTAATTGTGCCACCAAGTTCAATTGCTTTCGCAAATATTTCAGCAAAAGCTTGTTCAGCTCGGTGCATTTCTTCTGCATTACGAGCATCTGTCATACAAGTTGGATGTAAGTTACCATCACCAGCGTGTCCAAACGTACAAATAGGAATATTATATTTTTTTGCAATGGCATTAATAGCTTCAACCATTGGAGCGATTTGTGAACGTGGTACAGTCGCATCTTCTAATATTGTAGTAGGTTTTAATCGTGCGAGCGCTGATAGAGCACTACGGCGAGCAGTACGAAGCGCATCTGCTTCTGTTTCATCTTTTGCAATGCGAACATCAACTGCATTCATAGAGCGGCAAACGTTAGCCATGTTTTCAATATCTCGATTGACTACTTCGGGCGGGCCGTCTTGTTCGATTAATAAAATTGCTTTTACGTCAGTTGGTAAACCGATTTGCGCAAACTCTTCTACTACTTCAATTGTCGGTTGGTCTAAGAACTCCAGTGTTGCTGGAATGATTTTATTTGCAATAATAGAAGAAACAGCACGTGCAGCTTCATTAATATCTTCATATAGTGCAAGCATTGTTTTCTTTGTTTCAGGCATAGGAACAAGTTTTAATATAGCTTCTGTTACCACGCCAAGTGTTCCTTCAGAACCGATAAATAACCGAGTTAAATCGTAACCAGCTACATCTTTTGCTAATTTACCACCAGTGCGAATAATATCGCCATTTGGTAAGACAAGTTCAAGCCCCATTACATAATCACGTGTTACGCCGTATTTCAAACCGCGTAATCCACCTGAGTTTTCATTAATATTACCGCCGATTGTAGAAATTTTCATCGAGCTTGGATCTGGTGGATAAAATAAACCTTTTTCTTCTACCGCTTTAATAATATCAAGTGTAATGACACCAGCTTGTACAGTAATTGTTAAGTTTTCTTCATCAATTTCTAAAATATTGTTCATATAGCGGAAAATAAGGACGATACCGCCTTCAAGTGGACATGTTCCTGCGCAAAGATTTGTTCCAGACCCGCGCACATACACAGGAATTTTGTGAGTGTTACATACTTTTAACACTTCAGCTACTTCATTTGTATTACGAGGAGCAATGACTGCATCAGGCATTGCTTGGAAGTTTGGAGTGGCATCATAACTATAAGTTAAACGCCCCATATTGGATGTATCTACATTATCTTCGCCAACAATAGATACGAATGAATGAATAATTTGCTTTTCTAACATTGGAAATCCCCCTCAAACTGTTAACGTGTTTAGTTATAATAAACAACGTGGTAACAGTGCTTTCATTATAATGATAAAAAAGTCGAGGGATTCTTTCTATGTATAATCATCTAAAGATTAATCTGTTTTATCGTTCTTTTTTGTATGATCATCTAATAGGAGGAGTGCGAAGTATAAAACGTTTAAGTCTTTGAATTGTTTTGGATCAAGTCCTGTATGTTCTTCAATCTTTTTTAGCCTGTAATGTAATGTGTTAATGTGTATATGTAATTGTTTAGCCGTCTGTTTATAAGATTGGTTATAATCGATAAATAAGCGCAAAGTATGCATAAGCTCAGGAAATGATAATAAGTTTTCGATGGTACGCTCTAGAAATTGTTCACGCGTTTCGGCAGAAATATCTTGTAAACACATTTCTAAACGTAAATCTTCATTAAATACAATTTTTTTCGTTTCCAATGATACAGAAAGAGCGCGTAATGCTTGTTCGTAACATATGTTCATATTGTTTGAGGTAACTGTTTGTCCAATCCCGATATATAAAGGAATAGAAAATAAAGTTTCGCAGTCTTGTTTTAAACGTTTTAAAAATTGATAAGTTTGCTCTTTGGAGCTCGTTGCTGTAAATAAAATAAAACGATCATTTCCCCAACGAACAAATAGATGCTCTTTTGTTAAAATATTACGTATGTGTTGCCATATTTTACGCTGGAGCATCGTGTCATTTTTGTCAATAGAAAACAAAATAAGTTGTTTTTTCTTATATAAATCAATGCCAAGTGTTTTGGCGCGATCAAGAAAACTCGGGGACCACTCTGTATTTTGAAGCCAATCAAAGACGAAAGCTTCATAAGAACGGTGCTCAAGTTCTAGTTGCTCTAAAAAGTAGTTTTCATGAATTAATAATTCGGTCATCTTACGCAATATTTCGCCGTAGCGTGAAATATTTTCAGGTTCTCCTGTAATTCCAATGACACCAATTACTTCATCATGAAATAATAAAGGAAGATTCATCCCAGCCTTTACACCTTGCAATCGCCTTTCATCTTCTTTTGTAATGATGACGGTTTTCTTTTGTTTGGCGCAGCGGAGTGCACCTTCATGAAATTGACCAATTCTTTCTGTATCTGTACTTGCGATAATAACGCCTTCTATATTAATGATAATAATATTTTCTGTAATTAGTCTGCGTACTTCTCGTACAATTTTACTCGCTAAATCAGGAAATAGCATAATTGACACACCTCAAATTCTATTTGTTGTACATTATATATGTAAATTGAGTAAGAAAGGAAAATTTCACACTTTCCACACATTTATTTGTTATTTTACAATTATAACGAAATCATCCGAAGATGGAGGGAATCTTTTGAGGAAGTATGTTTTTCTTCTCTGTTTTTTATTTCTATTAGTAGGGTGTCAAGGAAGTTCGTATACACCAATTGCTAAAGATAAAAATGTTATTATAACAACGAATATAAAAGAAGGCAGTATTAGTTTTATTGATAAAAAAGATAAAAAGTTAATCACGACATGGGAACTAAATGAGCCAATGGCCGGAATCACACTGCTTCCAAATGGTGAGGAAATACTTGTATACGGTAAGCAATTAGAATATATGTATGTATATTCACTAACGGAAGGAAGGCAAGTGGAAAAATATAAAACTGGAAAAGGCATTGTAAATGTGGTCGTATCAGCAGATAAAAAACAATTATTTGCTGCTGATCAAAATGCTCAAAAGGTAAGGTTCTTTACGATAAATGGGAAAGAGACAGGAAATGTTTCAACAGGAAAAGGGCCTATAACGATGGTAGAGTATCAGAATCGGTTATCTGTACTAAACTTTTATGATACGAAACTAACGACAATTGATACGAAGAAAAAAGAAGTTATTCAATCCTTTATGATTCCGCCAGCATCAACAGGAGCGACGATTAGTCCTGATGGGAAAGAAATATGGATTGGCGGACATGGTGATGGAAATCAAGTAAATGAGAAAGTATTAGTGTATTCTTTACAGAGTGGAGAAATGGTGCGTTCTTTACACGCTCCATTTATGCCTGTGAATATAACGAAGGATAGTAAGTACGTATATGCACTCAGTCATGGATCGAATACACTTAGAAAGTTTGATATTAGCACATATAAAGAAATAGCTTCTGTAGAAGTAGGGTCGAATCCATTTGCATTTTTGGAGAGCGGAGCAGAAGGATATGTAGCCAGTTATGATAGTGATGAAGTGTGTGTTATGGATATGAAGAATTTGAAAATAAAACAAACAATTAAAGTCGGAAAAGGACCGTTTCAACTCATAGAGAGGGAAGGGAAGGACAATGAATAAATATAGAGTACTAGTTGTAGATGATGAAAGTGATATGAGGCAGCTTGTTGGAATGTATTTGGATAACTTTGGATATGAGTGGGGAGAAGCTGAGAATGGAAAAGAGGCTCTTAAAAAACTAGAAACGGATCATTATGATTTCGTTGTATTAGATATTATGATGCCAGAAATGGATGGACTTTCAGTTTGTAAAGAAATTAGAAAAACGTCAGATGTACCGATTATATTTTTAACCGCAAAAGGTGAAGAGTGGAATAGGGTGAACGGTTTACGTATGGGAGCAGATGATTATATTGTAAAACCGTTTAGTCCTGGTGAATTGGTTGCCCGTATGGAAGCTGTGTTAAGAAGATATACAAAACAAGAACAGCAAGAAGAGATTCAATTTGGACCAATTCTTATCAATGAAAAAAGTAGAAGAATCGAGGCGGATGGTGAGTCGATTTCTCTTACTGTAAAAGAGTTTGATTTACTATATTTTCTTTGCCAGCATACAGGACAAGTATTTAGCCGGGAGCAATTACTTGAAAAGGTATGGGGATATGATTATGCCGGAAGTACAAGAACAGTAGATACGCACGTGAAAACGATGCGCTTGAAGCTTGGAGAAAGTGGAAACTACATTCAAACTGTTTGGGGTGTAGGCTATAAATTCGAGGTGTAACGTATGTTTACAATGGTACAAAAACTTTGGCTTACAGTAGTATGTGCAGTATGTGTAACAGTGTCCTTTCTTTATTTCGTATCTTTATACTCGTATGAAAAACTATACGTTGATAATTTAAAAGGTTCATTAGTAATGGAAGGAAAAAATCTTGCTGCTCAATATGATAAGCACGAAGGAATATCAACTTTTGAAGAGAAAGTAAGATCGTTTGATCAAATATCTAGTTCAGACGTTATTTTCGTGTCTAATCCGCGTGATTTAAGTGCATGTTTACCTTTTGATGTGCATCATCATTCCCTTATAAGTGAAGGAGATAGGCAAACGCTATTAGATGGGAAAACTGTGACAAAAATAGGATATGAAGAACATTTTGACCGTAATATTATGGGGGTTGTCATCCCTGTATTGGAAAATAAAAAATTAGTCGGAATTGTCTATTCGTATATTCCTTTAAAAAGTATAAAAGATTTAATCTATGATATGGGTCTTATTTTAGCACCGTTAGCAATTGCTATGATTTTAATTACTATATGGGTTGGAAGAAAAATTATAATTGCAATTACGAAGCCACTTTCGCAAATGGAACGGGTTGCAAATCATTTGGCTACGGGAGATTTCTCGGAGCGGATTACAGTTTCTTCAGAGGATGAGATTGGACGACTAGGAAAAGCATTTAATAAAATGGCCAATTCATTAGAAACAGAAGATGTAAAGCGTAAGGAATTTTTAGCAAATGTTTCGCATGAACTTAGAACACCACTTAGTTATATAAAAGGGTATAGCGAGGCTATTTTAGATGGCGTTGCCAAGGGACCGCAGCAGGAAAAAGTAACGCAGCTAATTCATAAAGAAGCAGGTCGTATGCAGCGTCTCGTTCATGACTTGTTAGACTTAGCACAATTAGAAGGTGAGCACTTTCCGTTAAAGAAGCAACCTATCGTTTTTTCACAGCTGATTGAAGACGTATTAGATACGTATGAGATTAAGTTTATAGAAAAGGAACTTCATATTTCAACCAATTTAAATCCAGAGATCATTGTCATGATTGATGAGGATCGTATGCAACAAGTGCTTCATAATGTGTTAGATAATGCGATACGGTATACAAATCAAAACGGAAATATCGTTATAACTTTAGAGCAAATCGATGATTACTGTGAATTGAAAATAAAAGATACAGGAATTGGCATTGATATAGAGCATTTGGAGAATCTTGGGGAACGCTTTTACCGAGTTGATAAAGCGAGAAGTCGTCAACACGGTGGAACAGGTTTAGGCCTTGCTATTGTGAAACAAATTGTTCATATACATGGTGGACAGTGGAAAATTGAAAGTGAAAAAGATAAGGGAACAACGGTTATTATTAAACTGAATGTACAGGATGAGGGGGGCATGTTCTAATTTTTAGGACATGTTCTTTATATTGAAGAAAATATTTATCCCGCTATTTGCCGGACAGTAAGACCCTCACCTCAAAATTCAACGGAAGCAAAGAAGTTAGGTGGAGGCCCTGCTGTCCGTAAAAGCCCGATTGGTGAGGGCTAATAATCAGTGGGGGATGAACAAAACCCCTACTGATTAAAGTTTCACTTTATACGTAAAAATATAAATTAATATGTAATAAATATCGAAAATTTGACTATTTTATGAACAAAACATTTGTACTTCTTATCAATTCGGTCTAAAATAGTTATGATGCAAAGTTCTTATAAATCGTTTCAATTGTTGTTTGGAAGATACTGAGGTGATTTAACTGGAGTACAAATCTATTAAACCGAAAAAAATTTACGAAGAAGTATCTGAAGCTATTTTAACAATGATTAAAAATGGTACGTTAAAACCTGGTGACAAACTACTCCCTGTGCATCAATTAGCTGAGCAGTTTCAAGTTGGTAGATCTGCTGTTCGTGAAGCGCTAAGTGCGCTAAGAGCGATGGGCTTAATTGAGATGAAACAAGGAGAAGGTACATATGTGAAGAACTTCGATTCTTCTTCATTAACGAAATCATTAAACAATAGATTATTAATGAAGAAAGAAGATATTTTGAATTTATTAGAAGTACGAAAGGTGCTTGAAGTGGGGGCAGTTCGAGTAGCGGCGGCAAAACGTACGGAAGATAATTTACAAAATATGAAACATTGGTTAGATGAAATGGCAAAGAGCATTGGAGATGAAAAGGCTGGCGAAAAAGCCGATTTTCAATTCCATATGGGAATTGCAGAGTCTTCGCATAATAACATTTTGCTTGAACTCATGAATCATGTTTCAGAGATGATTGCTGAAACGATTGGTGAATCAAGACGCATTATTTTATATGGTGAACAAACGACATCAGAACGACTTATAGAAGAGCATCAAGTTATATATGATGCGGTGTTAAAACAAGATGTAGAATTAGCGCAGCAAGCAATGCTAGATCATTTAACAAATGTAGAACATATTGTCACAGGTAAAAACGATATAAATTCGTAATTTAATCTTTTAAAAATTTAATTTTCTGATAAAATAGAGAAAGATTAAGTAAGCGTTTTCTTTAGGAGAGGGAGAGGATAGGCCATGGTTGAGCCTATTTCTTCTCTACTAGGTCATCTGATGACCATATGTTTGTTGGTGAAGTTGTAAAAAGGGGGAGTAATAGTTATGAAAGTTACTTTATTTGTTACTTGTTTAGTCGATATGTTCGAAACAAATGTCGGCAAAGCAACAGTTGAAGTGTTGGAGCGTTTAGGTTGTGAAATTGAATTTCCAGAAGCACAAGTTTGTTGTGGCCAGCCTGCTTATAATAGTGGCCATGTAGAAGCAGCAAAAGAAGCGATGAAACATATGATTGAAACTTTCGAAGATGCAGAATATATCGTTACGCCATCTGGTTCGTGTGCGACAATGTTTCATGAGTATCCGCATGTTTTCAAAGATGATCCAAAGTGGGCTAAACGTGCACAAAAAGTTGCTGATAAAACCTATGAATTTACACAGTTTATTGTAGATGTTTTAAAAGTTACAGATGTTGGTGCAAGTTTACCAGGGATAGCTACTATTCATAAATCATGTCATATGACACGTATGCTCGGAATAAAAGAAGCACCAGGAATTTTATTATCAAATGTAAAAGGATTAACTGTGAGAGATTTACCAAACGTGCAAAATTGTTGCGGGTTTGGGGGAACGTTTTCAGTTAAGATGACTCCAATTTCTGAGCAAATGGTAGACGAAAAAGTAGATAGTGTAATGGAAACAGGTGCAGATTATTTAATCGGTGCAGATTGTGGGTGTTTGTTAAACATTGGCGGACGTATTGAGCGTTTAGGAAAAGAAGTAAAAGTAATGCATATTGCTGAGGTACTGAATAGTCGCTCATGAAGGGGGAACATAAGCTATGTCTATGAAAATCAGTGAGAAAAAATTTAATGATCGCGTTGGTGATGGAATTCAAGATTCGTTTATGCGCGGAGCAGTTTCTTCTGCACAAACGCGTTTATATACGAATCGCTTAAAAGCCGCAGATGAATTAGGAAACTGGGAAGAGTGGCGAGAACTAGGTGAACAAATTCGTCAACATACGTTAGAAAATCTTGATTATTATTTAATGCAGTTAAGTGAAAATGTATCAAAAAGAGGCGGACACGTGTACTTTGCGAAGACGAAAGAGGAAGCAGCAAAGTATATTCAAGACGTTGCCAAAAAGAAACAAGCGAAAAAAGTAGTAAAATCAAAGTCGATGGTAACAGAAGAAATCAGTATGAATCATGCGCTTGAAGAGATTGGCTGTGAAGTGTTAGAGAGTGACTTAGGAGAGTATATCTTGCAAGTAGATAACGATCCACCTTCACATATTATTGCACCTGCACTTCATAAAAATAGAACGCAAATTCGCGATGTATTTAAAGAAAAGCTAGGCTATGAAAATTCTGATGACCCGTATGAAATGACAAAGTTTGTTCGTAAACAACTTCGTGAGAAATTTATGGATGCAGAAATTGGTGTAACTGGTTGTAATTTTGCTGTTGCAAATACTGGCTCTCTTTGTCTAGTAACGAATGAAGGTAATGCAGATCTTGTTATGTCAATTCCGAAAACACAAATTGCGGTAATGGGTATGGAACGTATGGTTCCGACAATGGAAGAATTAGATGTTTTAGTTGGTTTACTATGTCGTAGTGCAGTAGGTCAAAAATTAACAAGTTATGTAACGGTAGCAGGACCAATTCAAGAAGAGGAAGTTGATGGACCTGAAGAATTCCATTTAGTTGTTGTTGATAATGGTCGCTCTCAAATTCTGGGATCTGAATTCCGTTCAGTATTACAATGTATTCGTTGCGCTGCTTGTGTTAATGTATGTCCTGTATATCGTCACGTTGGTGGACATTCATATGGATCGATTTACTCAGGACCAATCGGTGCGGTATTAACACCGCTTCTAGGTGGATATGATGATTACAAAGAGCTTCCTTATGCATCTAGTTTATGCGGAGCATGTACAGAAGCTTGTCCAGTAAAAATTCCATTGCATGATTTATTATTAAAACATCGTCAAGTTATTGTTGAGCAAGAAGGTCGTGCACCACTTGCAGAAAAACTAGCGATGAAAATGTTTAGTATGGGTGCTTCTTCAGCTGCTTTATATAAAATGGGGTCAAAAATGGCACCAGCGGCAATGAGTCCATTTACATCTGGTAATCGTGTATCAAAAGGTGTTGGACCACTTAAAAACTGGACGGATATTCGGGAATTCCCAGCTCCAAGTAAAGAGCGATTCCGTGATTGGTATAAAGATCATAAGAAAGGCGGGGATAAATAATGACAGGATTAATTCAAAACCGTGATGCCTTTCTAGATAACATTGCAAAAGAACTTGGGCGCGCGCGTAAAACAGAAGGTGTAGAGCGACCAGTATGGAAAAGTAATGTGAATATAGAAACGTTAAAAGATTGTTCACAAGAAGAATTACTAGAAGTGTTTAAAAAGCAATGTACAAACATTCATACAACTGTAGTAGAAACGACAAATGACCGATTAGGTGAAGACCTTCAAAAAGTAATCATGGAAAACGGCGGTGGACCTATTTTATTATCAGCAGATGAGCGTTTTGATGCATATGGTTTAACATCTTTATTTAAAGAAGAACTTCCAAAGCGAGACGTTGAAGTAAACGTATGGGATCCAGAGAGAAAAGACGAAAATATGCGTTTAGCTGAAAAAGCGAATATTGGTATTGCATTTAGTGATTATACATTAGCTGAATCTGGTACAATTGTTGTACAAAGTCATAAAGGGCAAGGACGTTCTTTACACTTTTTACCGACTGTATATTTTGCTATTATTCCACGTGAAACACTTGTGCCTCGTATTACACAAGCAGTTCAGGATATGAACTTACGCGTAGAAAATGGGGAGACAGCGGCATCTTGTATTAACTTTATTACAGGGCCAAGTAACTCGGCTGACATTGAGATGAATCTTGTTGTCGGAGTACATGGACCATTAAAAGCAGTATATTTCATCGTATAAAAGAGGGGAAAGCAGGCCAGAAAATGGCCTGCTTTTTAGTAGAATAAAGGATAATATGAAGTAGAAGTTCTCTCCTTTTTTTGCTATGTTTTTTGGGAAAGGAGAGGAAGGGATGTTCACTTATTTATATGCACTGTTAGCAGGGATGGTGTTTGGTTCTTTTTTTATGCTAGTTGCGATGAGGGTTCCATTAGGTGCGTCTATTATTACCCCGCGTTCACATTGTTATTATTGCAAATATGTGCTAAGGCCAAAAGAACTAATCCCCATCATTTCATTTTATATACAAAGAGGCTGTTGTACGAATTGTAAGAGGAAAATTCCAATTATGTATGTAGCATTTGAATGTATAACAGGAAGTATATTTCTTCTTACCGTGTATATGATTGGAATAGAACGAGAGCTTATTATCATTTTATCCCTTTTTTCGCTACTTCTTATTATTTCAGTTACAGATTACTTATATATGTTAATTCCTGATTGTATTTTAATTTCGTTTGCCATTTTACTCATTCTTGAAAGTGTTTTTGTACAATTAGTTACTTGGACAGATAGTATAGTTGGTAGTGGTGTTATATTCATTTTGTTATATTGCATGCAAAAGATATATCCAGAAGGGCTTGGCGGAGGTGATATAAAACTACTTTCGTTACTTGGGTTTATAGTAGGAGTGAAAGGCGTTTTTATCATTTTATTTTTAGCATCTTGTTTCAGTCTTTGTTTCTTTGGGGTGGGTATCGTATTAAAACGTATAGAAGTACGAAAACCAATTCCATTTGGTCCTTTTATTAGTCTTGGGGCAATATGTTATGTATTGGCCGCATATTCAAATTAGAGAGGGAATAGAAAATGAACGTATATATGGATGATCAAAGAAGTTGCCCGTTCGGGTATGTGCCCGCAACTACAGTAGAATGTGCTTTGCAAATGGTTCGGGATTATGATGTGAATATTCTTTCCCTTGATTTTAATATGGGGTGGGGAGCAAAAAATGGACTGGATTTTGTAGAAGCTTTTTGTACAGAGGGGTTATATGTAAATGAAATTCACCTTCATACGAATAATGTCATCGGTATGCACAAGATGAAACAGAGAATGGATAAGGGAAAGGAAGAAGGAGAAATTAATCCTCACCTTGTTGTTAAATACGTGGGAAGCTAAAAACTCCAAAGTAAAACTTTGGAGTTTTTAATGTTTCATATGTGCTTGTAAAGGAATAATCTCTTCTTGTTGAGCTGCTGCGATTTCAGTTTCTTCCTGTTGAACTTCAGGTGTTTTTTTTGTTAAGTAGTGGTATACCATACCGACAAATACTGATCCGCCAATAATGTTACCGATTGTAACAGGAATTAAGTTATGAATAGCACCTGAAAAAGAAATTGTCTCAGGATGTGGTGAAACTAAAGATAAAGCAAAGAGTGACAAGTTTGCAATACTATGTTCGTAACCAGATAAGAAGAATGTGAAAACAAGTAGCATCATGACCATTATTTTTGCCGTGTCGCCTTTAACCTGAGATGGTAAGAAGCAAGCAAGACATACGAGCCAGTTACATAAAATGGCTTTAAAGAATAACTGCATTGTAGGTGTGTTCATCTTTCCTTCAACGACTTTATTCATTAGGTGACCGTGATCAATTGCTTCAAAAATTCCAGTTGCGTAAAATAGTAAGGCAAAGAATAACGCGCCGGCTAAGTTACCTGCATAACAAGCAACCCAGTTACGAAGTGTATCAGAAATCGTTGTTTCTTTTCTTAAAGTTGCTACAGTAAAGTACATTGTGTTTCCAGTAAACAATTCAGCACCGCCATATATAATAAGTACGAGAGCAATCCCGAAAAACATAGAAGCAGCTAAATAAGTTGCTGGTGAATCTGCAATGTGAAAAAAGTTACCTAATTTAAAACATAGTACAATAATAAAACCGATATAAATACCCGCAAGTGCAGCACGAATAAAATATTGCATTGGGTTTGTATCTAGCATTTTCTTTTTGCTTTTAGCCAGTTTGACAACATAATCTAGTCCTTGTTCTAGCATGAGTAATACGCTCCTTTAGTAAATCTTCTATAAATACTCCTTATATGAATAAAGTACATGGAATTGTTCTCACTTTCAATAAGTTTGTGCAATGTTTCACAAAAAGGACATACATACGTTAAGAAAACGTTTACAAAAGGTAGTATAATGGAATTTTTTCTGGACATTGAGAGGAAGAAAGGAAAAAGAAAAAGCGCTGTAATTACAGCGCTTTTTCGTCTAAATTCTTTTCTACTTTTACTTCTACTTCTTTTGAGAAGAACCAACCACCAACTGCGATTCCGACTAATACAATCCAGAATGTAAGCTTCCACGGAGTGGATTCTGGGAATGAATGTGGAATTACATTTAATGCAGGGTGTGCTAATGTATAAACTGCTAGCTTCACACCAACCCAACCTACAATTAAGAATGCTGCAGTTTCAAGTCCTGGTTTACGTTTTAAGATTTGCACGAATGCAGTTGCTGCAAATCGCATAATGATTAATCCGATAAGTCCACCTACAAAGATAACAACGAATTGCCCAGTATCTAGACTACCAATTGTACCTAATCCTGTTTTTGGTAAAGTCATTGCTAGTGCAACCGCAGCTAAAATTGAATCAACTGCGAAGGCGATATCAGCAACTTCAACTTTAAATACAGTCCACCAGAAGTTCTCTTGTTTTTTCTTTGCTTCTTTTTCTTCTGTTTCTTCATCTGTATTCTTTTTAACATATGTTTTAAATAAGTGATTACCAGCGATAAACATAAGGTAGATGGCACCGATTGCTTGCACTTGCCATACATCGACTAAGAACGAAATCATAAATAACGATCCAAATCGGAAAACAAATGCCCCCGCTAATCCGTAAAATAGTGCTTTCTTTCGTTTTTCTTCTGGTAAATGTTTTACCATAATTGCAAGAACAAGAGCGTTATCAGCCGCTAAAATCCCTTCAAGTGCAATTAGGATGAGTAATACCCAACCATACTCCAATAATAATGATACATCCATGTACATTCTCCTCTCATCTCTATAAGTTCTAAATAAGTGAAGAATTTCCCCACTATTTAGTTTCCCCATACTCCTGCCTATTAACTTTGGAAGAATTTGGAAATGAATACAAAAAAGACCTCTGCCGTTAATAGGCAAAGGTCTTGCTAGACATATGTAATAAAAATGCCAACAAAGCCGGAAGAACTAAGTTCTACGTAATGACGACTTTGTTTCCAAGAAATATTCTTGGACGCTACTCCCCTTTGGAGATATGTTATTGTATTCTCATTATATGGATAATTGATACGGTTGTCAACCTGTTAAAATATCTTCATTAGGATATTTTATTTTCCGGTTCTTTTTACGAGCAAATGAAAAAGCCAATGTTAAAGGCCCCATTTTCCCAAAAAACATCATAAAGATAATAATAGCTTTTCCGATTATAGTTAAGTGGGGTGTTAAGTTCATACTGAGGCCAACAGTCCCGAATGCTGAAAATACTTCGAAAGCACTCATCAATAGAGGAACTCGCTCAGTAATACTCAAAATTAAAATAGCAAAAAAGATAAATGAAATGGAAATAATAGTAATGGTTAATGATTTGACAATGAGAGTATCTTTAATGGATTTTTTAAATACGACAATATCCTCTTGTTCTTGTAAAAATTTAAATACGCCAAAAAATATGATTAAAAATGTTGTTAACTTAATCCCACCACCCGTTGAAGCACTACCAGCACCAATAAACATAAGGAGCATCATTAATAGGAGGGAAGGTTTTGACAATGTAGAAATATCAACAGTATTAAACCCGGCAGTTCGTGTTGAAATTGCTTGAAAATAAGAGGCCATTCCTTCTTCAAATGGGGTAAAACCTCTCATAGAAAGGGAGTTATGGAACTCGAATATAAAAATAAAAAGGGTAGCAATAATGTTGACGATTAGAGTAGAAGTGAGCATAAGTTTTGAATGTAGTGTAAGGTTTTTAAAGTTTTTCTTTCTTTTTATGTCTACAATTACTGTAAAACCAATTCCACCTAAAATGATGAGAGAGGAAATGACGAAATTGACAAGAATGCTATGAGAATGGGACATTAAATTATCGCTCCACACAGAAAAACCAGCATTGTTAAAGGCTGAGATTGAATGGAAAAAACTATAATAGATCCCTTTGGCAACCCCATATTTGGGTACCCATTCAAAAGAAAGAATTAAAGTAGCGATACATTCGACTGTAAAAGAGAATAAAAATAATGCTTTGGCAAGACGGATAACGCCGCCGATATTCGTTTGATTTAATGCTTGTTGTAATAAAATACGGTTTTGAAGACCGATTTTTCTTCCGAGCATAATAGCAATTAAGACCGCAAAGCTCATAATGCCAAGCCCGCCAACTTGTATAAGCGTTAAAATGACACATTGTCCAAATAAAGTAAACACTTTTCCAGTATCCACAACACCAAGCCCAGTAACAGTACAAGCGGAAACGGTTGTAAATAAGGCATCGAGCCATGAAATGGACGTTGTCGTAGCAATTGGCAGTTTTAATAAGCATGTGCCGACAACTGATAATACAATAAAAGATAAAGTAAGAACGCGGGGAGGGCTCATGCTAATATTAATCCGTTTCATGTCACATATTGCTCCTTTCGTTTTGCTTTGATTAGTATGTGAAAAAGCACTATTATGTATGTTGAAAATAGAAAGAGGCAGATAATATCTGCCTCTAAGCCATATGTTATATAATTATCCACGTAATTGTTGTTGAGCTAAAGCAACAAGACGTTTTGTTACTTCACCGCCAACTGAACCGTTAGAACGAGATGCTGTATTAGAACCTAAGCTTACACCAAATTCTTGTGCAATTTCATATTTAAATTGTTCAAGCGCTTGTTCTGCACCTGGAACTAATAATTTGTTTGTTTTTACCATGTTGATACACATCCTTATGAGTAGTCCAGTTCAGCTAAGTTCTTATCTAAACTGGTAACGTTATTTTATGTGGAAATGACATACTCATACGCGGAAGTAATCGGTGCGATTAGAAGTTCTTGGATAGAAAAAAAGAGTAGCAACTTTGCTACTCTTTTTTTAGTATTGTCGCTGTTCCTTCCACGACAATATCATCTGATTGATTATATATGTTTGTTTGCAACGTAATGATTTTTTTATCGTCACGTTTCTTAATAACCTCTGCCACAACGCGAAGTGTATCACCGATTTTGACAGGGGCACGGAATGAAACATTTTGGGATAAATAAATCGTATTTTTGCCTGGGAGTTTCGTTCCAAGGATGGTAGAAATAAAACTCGAAACGAGCATACCGTGAGCAATACGTTCTTTAAACATTGTCGTTTTTGCAAAAGAATCTAAAATGTGAATAGGATTCACATCTCCAGTCAATTTTGCAAAATTGATAACATCTTCATCTGTAATTGTTTTTGTAAGGGATGCTTGATCACCGACTTGAATCTCATCATAACGAAGCTCCGGAACAGTTTGTGCTTCTTGAAATGGATTCATTTTGTCCTCCTTCTTTTCCATATCGAAAAATGTTAGCCATCTTGATGTAGTAGGAGGAAGAAAGAGTTTTGTTTGTGCTGCAGTTAGCTCCCACATTTTTCTTACTTGATGGAAGTAAATAGATTTTTTGAGTTTTCCTCGAACTTTTTTGCGAGTTCCAACTGTTTTGACTTGAACTCTTCCAAAAAACCCTCTAACTGTTTTTGAGCCTCTTCACGTTGTAATTGTTGTTGCTCAATAAATTGTTTTGTTGTTTCTTCAAATTGACCGCTTGTTTGTGTAAGAATTGACAAAGATGTTTTTGTAGGAGAAACAGTAAGCTGCTGCATATGAGCAGAAAGTTCTTTCCACTTGTCTTGCCACTCGTTAATTTGATCATTTAAGGAGTTACCAGTTAATTGTTTCACGTAATCTGTATATTGGTTATTGAACTGAGCAGTGATTTGTTGTAGTTCTTTTTCTAGTTCATCTACTCCTGATGTTAATTTATGCAAAGCGTCTTGTTGTTGTTTTAATGTTTCTAAAGTAAGTTGCTCTAATTGTTTCCCAGCTGAAGAAAAAAGGGAAAGTGATTGAGACCAGTTTTTCCAAAATGCATCGACTAATTCGTATGGTTTAGTTTCCATTGTTTGACCCCCAAATGTTTTTTTACATATTGTGAACGCAGATTACTCTGCTGTACCACCAGGTGAAGATGAAGAATCCTTTTCATCCTTTTCTGGAGAAGTAGAAAATGGAAAGAATGCATTGGTGTATAACGTGAAAAACGTCCGCAACATATTTTGATAATGTTCAAAAGAAGTCGCACATGTTGTTAAATATTGCTCTCCATATTCAGTTAAAGAATAAATTCTTTTTGCCGGCCCTCCATCGCTTGTATCCCAAGTAGAAGAAATAAGGTTTTCTTTTTCTAATTTGCGTAGTGTTCTATAAACATTACCTTGGTCAACAGAAGAAAAGCCGATATCCATTAGCATTTGAATAAGTTTGTAACCATGAAGACTCCAGTCTTTTAGACAGAGAAGTAAGAAGGGAACTAAGAAGTTTTTTGGCATGGAGTTTGGTTGTTTCGCTTGGTTGTTCTCCAAACTTTCGCGTTGTTCTGGTTCATTTTGTAGCATGATTGTGCATCACCTCATGAATCAGTTAGATGGAATTTTTTGCTTATAAGTGCAATTTACACCTATCTGTTTTTAAAGTCAACACATTTGTTAGAAAATAGAAAAAAATAAAATATAGACTTGAAGTTTTATTCAGAATATTAGAAAATAGTGAATAGGTTGAATTGTTTCAAAAAAGAAAAAGGGAGTGTAGGTAAAGTGATTGATCAAAAATTCGATCCACTACAAGCATGGAAAAATGCTTATGAACAAACCGAAACATTTTGGGGAAAAGCGCTCAATGAAACAATTAAAACAGAAGAATATTCTGCTTGGATGGGCAGCGTTCTAGATTTGAATTTGTTTTATCAAAAAGCATTAAATGATACGACAAAAAACTATTTAGAACAAGTAAATGTGCCGACGAAAGAGGATATCGCAAGAGTGGCTACGCTTGTTATTAACTTAGAAAATAAAGTAGATAACATTGAGGAGTTTCTAGAGGAGAAAGTAGATTCTTTAGGACAAGCTCCTACATTAAAGCGTGATGTGACAAAAGTGAAACAAGATATTCGTACGCTTGAAACAAAAGTAGATCAAATTTTAGAATTGCTAGAAAAGCAAAATGCAGTACTAGCTAAACTACAAGTACCTGTAAAAGAAGAGATAAAGCCTGCGAATAAGCCGGAAAATAAAAAATGATAAAAGCGCTTGTTTATAACAGGCAAAAGAGAGAGGGAGAATCTCTTTTCACATGTAAACGGCGAAACATAATTATATAGGGACTCTACAGTATGAGTACCAAAATGATTCATAACAATCGTTCACAAATTCATTTAAGGGGGAAAAGAAATGGTTCAATTAAATGGAAAAGTAGCAATCGTAACAGGTGGAGCAAAAGGGATTGGAAAAGCAATTACAGTAGCGTTAGCACAAGAGGGCGCTAAAGTTGTTATTAACTATAATAGCAGTAAAGAAGCAGCTGAAAACTTAGTAAATGAACTAGGAAAAGACGGACATGACGTTTATGCAGTGCAAGCGGATGTTTCTAAAGTAGAAGATGCAAACCGACTTGTAGAAGAAGCTGTGAATCATTTTGGTAAAGTTGATATTCTTGTTAATAATGCTGGTATTACAAGAGATCGTACATTCAAAAAGTTAAATCGTGAAGATTGGGAGCGCGTAATTGACGTGAATTTAAGTAGCGTATTTAATACGACAAGCGCGGTTCTTCCATACATAACGGAAGCGGAAGAAGGAAGAATTATTAGCATTTCTTCTATTATTGGTCAAGCAGGTGGATTTGGCCAAACAAACTACTCAGCAGCAAAAGCGGGTATGTTAGGATTTACAAAATCATTAGCGTTAGAACTTGCAAAAACAAATGTCACTGTAAATGCAATTTGCCCAGGATTTATTGATACTGAAATGGTAGCAGAAGTGCCAGAAGAAGTACGTCAAAAAATCGTTGCAAAAATCCCGAAAAAACGTTTTGGTCAAGCTGATGAAATTGCAAAAGGTGTAGTATACCTATGCCGTGACGGTGCGTATATCACAGGTCAGCAATTAAACATTAACGGCGGATTATATATGTAATGAAGTAAGAAAAAAGTGCATATCCATAGCAGGAATGCACTTCTTTTTTTAAGAAGGAAATCGACCAAAAAGGAGATAAAAAAATGACTACATTCGCAACAGAATGGGAAAAGCAATTAGAGCTATACCCAGAAGAGTACCGAAAAGCATACCGCCGAGTGAAAAGGGCGAGTGAAATTTTATTACGTGAACCAGAGCCGCAAGTAGGATTAACGCCGAAAGAGGTTATTTGGACGAAGAATAAGACGAAGCTTTATCGCTACATTCCAAAACAAGAAAAAACACAAAGAGTTCCAATTCTATTAATATATGCTCTTATCAATAAACCATATATTATGGATTTAACTCCTGGAAATAGTTTAGTGGAATATCTAGTGGATCGTGGTTTTGATGTGTATATGCTTGATTGGGGCACATTTGGTTTAGAAGATAGTCATTTGAAATTTGATGATTTCGTGTTTGATTATATTGCAAAAGCAGTAAAAAAAGTAATGCGAACTGCAAAATCGGACGAGATTTCTTTACTTGGTTATTGCATGGGTGGAACGCTAACTTCTATTTATGCAGCACTTCATCCGCACATGCCAATTCGTAATTTAATTTTCATGACAAGTCCTTTTGATTTCTCTGAAACAGGATTGTATGGTCCTTTGTTAGATGAGAAATACTTCAATTTAGATAAAGCGGTTGATACATTTGGAAATATTCCGCCAGAAATGATTGATTTCGGAAACAAAATGTTAAAACCAATTACGAACTTTGTCGGTCCATATGTTGCTTTAGTAGATCGTTCAGAGAATGAGCGCTTCGTCGAAAGCTGGAGATTGGTTCAAAAGTGGGTTGGTGATGGTATTCCGTTCCCAGGTGAATCATACAGACAGTGGATTCGTGATTTTTATCAAAATAATAAACTGGTTAAGGGTGAACTCGTTATTCGCGGACAAAAGGTAGACCTTGCAAATATTAAGGCGAATGTCTTAAATATTTCCGGGAAACGTGATCATATTGCTTTGCCATGTCAAGTAGAAGCATTACTAGACCATATTTCTAGCACAGATAAACAATATGTATGTTTACCGACAGGGCATATGTCTATCGTTTACGGTGGAACAGCTGTAAAACAAACATATCCGACGATTGGAAATTGGCTTGAAGAGCGTTCTAATTAAAAATAAAAAATCCAACTAGCCTATGTTAGTTGGATTTTTTTATGGAAAATAACAAAACATAGAAAGGAGAAACTTATATTTTAGGAGTATAATTATGAAACTTATGAATGGTAAGTTGTTTTGGAATACAGGAGTTTCTGTACCTTGTTATCCACTGTTAGAAAATGATATGATATGTGATGTGCTCGTAGTCGGAAGCGGCGAAGCTGGTGCTCATATAGCGCATTCGTTAGCGAAAATTGGCATGAGTGTTACGCTTATTGAAAAAAGAGCAATTGGGTGTGGTAGCACAGCTGCTAATACAGGTTTACTACAATTCCTTCATGATAAATCGTTAACCTCCCTTATCCATACATTTGGTAAAGAAAAAGGGGTACGAGCATATAAGCTTTGTTATGAAGCGCTAAGAACAATGGAAGAGGTTATACCGACTCTTGATATTGATCCCCATTTTATTCCGCGAAATAGTTTATATTATGCAAGTAAAAGTGAGGATGTCTCATTTTTACAAGAGGAATATAATACGTTACAGAATTATGGATTTCCAGTTGAATATTTTACAGAAGCTGATATTAAGAAACGTTATTCTTTTGCAAAACAAGCAGCGTTATATACGCAAGGTGATGCTGAGGTGAATCCGTATTTATTAGCGCATAGTTTTTTGCATAAAGCAAACCAAATAGGAGCTAATATATATGAACATACAGAGGCAATACATATAAAAAAACGCCAAAATGATTTAATTTGTTACACGAAAACAGGAAATCAAATTGTAGCAAAGAATATTATTATGGCGACAGGTTATGAAGCGCTTTTTGGAAAGAAAGAAAAAAATACAACAGTAGAAACTTCTTATGCAATTGTAACAAATGAAATAGATCAGTTTGAAGGCTGGCATGAGCGATCGTTAATTTGGGAAACGGAACGGCCTTACTTATATTTTCGAACGTATCGAAACCGCATTATTGTAGGCGGATTAGATGAAGCGATGCAAATTCAAACAATCGGTGATACGAAATTATTGCATAAGCGTGATATCCTTATTAATATTGTAAAAGAGATGTTCCCGCAGTATAAAAATATACAGGCAGACTACTATTGGGCAGCCGCATTTGGTGGTACTCATGATGGTCTCCCCATTTTAAAAGAAGACGAAAAGATACATAATTTGTTTTACGCATTGCCGTATGGAGGTAATGGAACTGTATATGGAATGGTCTTTGCCAAATTATTTGAACAGTTATTTACAAATAAAGAAAGGGAAGATTTTTCTTTATTTAATCGATAGAAAAAAGGTAGCGAAGTGATGGAATGAGAGATATAAAAAAGTTTTTACAAAAATTACGTCCAGTACAACTCATTGTTTTATTTTATTTATTAGCAGTAGTTGTATCGGTAATCTTGCTTAGTTTACCGTTTGTTACGAAACCTGGTGTGAAATGGACATTTATAGATGCCCTTTTTACATCGGTTAGTGCGGTAAGTGTTACGGGGCTGTCTGTTATTACGATTTCAGATACGTTTACTACAGCAGGAATTATTGTTTTAGCCCTTATTTTACAATTAGGCGGCTTAGGAATTATGGCGCTTGGTACATTTGTTTGGATCATTACGGGGAAAAAGATTGGTTTGCAAAGAAGAAGATTAATTATGGCAGACCATAATCAAGGAAATTTATCGGGTCTTGTAGAATTGATGCGTTCTATTTTAATTGTAATTATTTCGATAGAACTTATTGGAGCAATCCTATTAGGTACAAGATTTTTACTTTACTTTCCGACTTGGCAAGAAGCTTATTTTCACGGTTTCTTTGCAGCAGTTAGTGCGACTACGAACGGTGGATTTGATTTAACAGGACAATCGTTAATTCCGTATAAAAAAGATTATATTGTTCAAATGATTCATATGTTACTAATTATTTTAGGGGCGATTGGTTTCCCTGTGCTAATGGAAGTGAAGCAATTCCTTAGTAAAAGAGGACAACAATTATTTCGTTTTTCATTATTTACAAAATTGACGACAACAACATTTTTTGCACTCGTTGTTGTTGGTACAATTATGATTTTTTTACTGGAGAGAAATCACTTTTTAGTAGGAAAGTCATGGCATGAAACGGTATTTTATACATTATTCCAATCTGTGACGACGCGAAGTGGTGGACTTGCTACGATGGATATACGTGAATTGTCACAACCGACGCTTTTATTTATGAGTATATTAATGTTTATAGGGGCATCTCCAAGTTCGGTTGGGGGCGGAATACGTACAACTACATTTGCTGTTAGTATATTGTCACTATACACCTTTGCAAGGGGCGGTAGAACAGTTAGAGTCTTCAAACGTCAGCTACATGAAGAGGATGTACTAAAAGCATCTGTCGTTATGACGATGGGGATTTTGTTATGTGCTACTGCGCTATTCATTTTATCTATTACGGAAAATGTACCGCTTATGAGCTTAATTGTTGAAGTTTGTTCTGCTTTCGGAACGACGGGACTATCAACAGGTGTTACGCCTGATTTAACAACTGTTGGGAAACTTGTACTCATTGTGCTTATGTTTATCGGACGCGTTGGTATTTTAACATTTATTTTAGCTAGTGGTGGAAGGGAACAACCACCTCGCTATAAATACCCGAAAGAGCGGATTATTATTGGATAGTATGAAACCATTCTACCTACGTTAGGTAGAATGGTTTTTTAGTCGTTAATACCAAATTGTGGATGCATAAAAGCTTCATTTTTATTATCCACTTCGTTTTTTAGTAACTCTTGATTTTCTTCTGAAATCCACCCAATATCATTTGTCGGATGGATCCACTCATCGCCAGCCATAATGGCAGGATCTACTTCATCACTCCAATTGTTAAGCGGACTGTTCTCGGAATTATATTTACTGTCTCCAATTACAACATTATATTGATTCACAAAAGGTTGTTGCATCGTTTTTCCTGTTCCTTTAAAAGATGGAAAATTCATTTGATGCGGGAGCGTTTCGTCTAAAATTGGTGATTGAATCTTTTCTTTTTTCTTCAAAATTATCGCTCCTTTTTATAATGATTTCTTCATATGTAGTATTTCCATCTAACGCCCCTTATGTACTTGTTAACACTTGCCAGTAATAATTATTTTAAGTTGTTTCAAACTAGAGTAGAAAGTGATTTCTTGAGAGCAGGTGAATGTATTGGTAAAAAGAAAAGTGAAACAAAATGCGGCAATCAATAATAATAAAACTCCGAAAGAAAGCTTACCAGATGCAGAATTTGCATTAGAGTATGAAGGAGAAAATAGCGCAAAGTATGCTAATCGTAATTCAAAAAAAGGGAAACAAAAATGAGGCGTTTTTTACAAACGCCTCATTTTTTTGTGGGATTATAAAGGTTTTTTTAATTATTTGTAAATTTAGTGTTTTCTATTAGCAGAAAAATGCGAAAAAACATAGAAGTAGCAACGTATTACACAAAAACAAACAACAAACAAAAGATTAATGTTGGTTTAATACTGCTTTTACACTAGTTGTTTATATTTGAGTTGTACATAAGATTTGTAAAAGGAGAGAGAAACAGTGAAAAAAACAATCTTTAAAGCTGTAGCGACTGGAATGGTATTTTCGTTATTAATGGGGTGTGGTGCAAAGAAGGAAGAAAGTGCTGGAGCGAAAGTGAAAGATGACAAATTATCTGGATCATTAACTGTTTACACAGCAATTGAAGAAGAGCTTGTACCAATTTATCTTGATTCCTTTAAAAAGAAATATCCTGATGTGAAATTGAACATTGTACGTGATTCAACAGGAGTTATTACTGCGAAATTGCTAGCTGAAGGGAAAAATACACAAGCAGATGTTGTATGGGGAACTGCGGCATCAAGTCTATTAGCTTTAGATAAAAAAGATATGTTAAAAGGATACTCTCCAAAAGGAGCAGATCGTGTTCTTCCACAATTTAAAGATGATAAGCAACCTGAAAAATGGGTAGGAAATACTGCATTTATGACGGGGATTGCTGTAAATAAAGAAGAGTTAAAGAAGAAAAATTTACCGATGCCAGAATCATATGAAGATTTAACGAAACCAGAGTATAAAGGAACACTTGTTATGCCACATCCAGCATCATCTGGAACAGGATTTTTAACAGTTTCTGCATGGCTACAAATCATGGGTGAAGATAAAGGCTGGGATTACATGAAGAAACTTCATGATAATATGGCAAGTTATACGCATTCAGGATCAAAACCAGCGAAATTAGCAGGAGCAGGTGAATATCCAGTCGGTGTATCAATGGTTTATAGTGCTTTAAAAGAGAAACAAAAAGGTGCACCAGTTGAAGTTGTACTGCCGAAAGAAGGATTAGGGTGGGAAGTAGAAGCGAACGCACTTATTAAGAAAGATAATGCGAAAAATGATAAATTAGCACAAGCATTTTTAGATTGGGCAATTACTGATGATGTAATGAAGTTATACTTTGAGAAAAATGGATTTGCGACAATTAAAAATGATTATAAACTTCCAGAGGGATTCCCGAAAGATGTTACTGAAAAATTATATAAAAAGAATGACTTTAAATGGGCAGCAGAAAATCGTGACAAAATCTTAGAAAAATGGGAAAAAGAGTTTGGCCAAAAAGCAGAACCGAAAAAGTAAGTGAGTGGGAGAGAGAAAAATGAGCGAATATTTATCAATTCAACACATTCAAAAACAGTTTGATGCATTTACAGCGTTAAAAGATATTTCTTTTACTGTGAACAAAAATGAGTTTGTTTGTTTATTAGGCCCGAGTGGCTGTGGGAAAACGACGTTGCTTCGCATTTTAGCGGGACTAGAGGAACCAACGACTGGCAGTATAGCTGTGAATGGAAAAGATATTACAGCATTGCCTCCTGGAAAGAGAAACTTCGGAATGGTTTTCCAATCGTATGCTTTATTTCCGAATTTAACAGCACTTGAAAATATTGAATACGGCTTAAAGACAAAAAAATATGGGAAAGCAGAAGTGAAAGAGAAAGCGCTAGATGCGTTAAAACTTGTAGATTTGCTGAATGTAAAAGATAAATATCCTGCTCAAATGTCTGGTGGACAACAGCAGCGAGTAGCACTTGCACGTGCGCTCGCTCTGTCTCCAGATATTTTGTTACTCGATGAGCCGTTATCAGCTTTAGATGCAAAAGTGCGTGAAAAATTACGTAGGGAAATGCGTGATTTGCAAGAGAAAATAGGAATAACGACGATTATGGTAACGCATGATCAAGAAGAGGCATTAACGATGGCTGATAAAATTGTTGTAATGAATCATGCGGAAATTATGCAGATTGGAACACCAGAGGAGATTTATCAAAGACCAGCCAATCCGTTTGTGGCAGATTTTATTGGTTCTATTAATTTCTTTTCGAAAAATAACGAAGAACATGCAATTCGTCCTGAACATGTAACAATTGTACAAAAGGACGGTATTAAAACAGTTGTGGAAAGTATGGAATTTCGCGGATCTGTATATCGGACGGAAGTGCGAGTCGTAGAAGAAAACACACACCTTTATAATGAGAAAATTGTAGTGGATATATTAGCATCAGAAGTAGAAGCAACGGCTATTAGAAAAGGAAAGCCGATTCAAATCTCTTTCTCAGAAAATCATATGTTGTCATATGGAAAGAAGGTCATTGTATAGATGGAGATGTTAGAAAACTATAAGGTAGAAAGTACGAAAAAAAAGATTAAGAGAAGTATAGGGAAAGAGGAATGGATCCAAAGGCTCGTAATTATCGGTATGATTCTTTCCTTCCTTATCATACTTGTATTACCGCTATTACAACTATTTCCACAAGCTTTTTATAATAAAGATGGAGTTTTCATTGGTTTAGCGAATTTCAGTAAATATTTCACAACACCAACTTTAGTTCAGTCTTTACAAAATACAGTATGGATTTCGGGCGCAACAACAATGATTTCAGTTGCAATCGCATTCGTTTACGCATATGCAATTGCCCGTACGAATGTTTTTGGAAAGCGCGTATTTCAGTATGTAGCGTTATTACCATTGTTTGCACCAACGATGATGCACGGTATAGCACTTACATATTTATTTGGTAATCAAGGGCTAGTAACGAAAGGAATGTTTGGTTTATTTGAAGGTATACAAATCCCTTTATATGGACCAATAGGAATTGTAATAGCTGAAGTTATGTATACATTTCCGCAAGCCTTTCTCATATTGCTAATTGCCTTTCAAGGATCTGATTATCGTTTATATGAAGCTTCTAATATGTTAGGAGCCAGTAAAACAAAGCAATTTTTCACGGTTACTTTACCTAGTGTAAAGTACGGATTAATTAGTGCAATGTTTGTTGTGTTTACACTTAGTTTTACTGATTTTGGGGCACCAAAAATTGTTGGTGGGCAATATAATGTGCTTGCTACTGACGTATACAAACAAGTAATTGGACAGCAAAATATGCCGATGGGTGCAACTGTCGGAATGATTTTATTAATCCCAGCTATATTCGCATTTGTAGTTGATCGTATTACGCAAAGAAAGCAGGCGAATTTCTTATCTTCAAAAGCAGTACCATACAGAATAATAGCTAATAAGAAAAGAGATGTAATCTCATTCATATATTGTAGTGTGATTACCCTTATGATCATTCTATTATTTGTTGCAGTTGGTATTGCTGCAAGTGTGAAAGTATGGCCATATAATATGAGTTTTACATTTGAGCATTTTAATTTTTCCAGTTTAACAGGAGATGGACTTGAAGCATTTAAAAATAGCGTAATTGTTTCAGCAGTTACAGCAGTTATTGGGGCGATCTTAACATTTGTATTCGCATATGCAATTGAGAAAATAGACCAGCTACAATTTTTTAGAAAAACAGGTTACTTTTTCTCTATAGTGCCGTTAGCGATACCAGGTTTAGTACTCGGATTAGGATATGTCTTTTTCTTTAGTCAACCAACGATTCAAATTCTTGGACTATCAGTAACGAATCCGTTTCATTCTTTATACGGAACAATCGCTGTATTAGTACTAGTAAATATCATTCATTTTTATTCTGTAACATTTGTCACGGCAACGACTGCCTTAAAGAAATTAGACCGAGAGTTTGAGCTTGTTTCGCAGTCGATGGGTATTCCGTTTTATAAAACATTCTTCCGAGTAACAGTACCAATGTGTTTACCAGCAATTTTAGAAATGGTAATGTACTACTTCGTAAATTCAATGGTAACTGTATCGGCAGTTGTGTTCCTATATGCAGCTGATTTTAAACTAGCTGCCGTATCAATCGTAAATATGGATGATGCAGGAAATGTAGCGCCAGCAGCTGCAATGAGTGTACTTATTGTTGTTACAAATATTGTAGTGAGAGTTGTATATGAATGGGGAACGAAAGCACTTCGTAACCGAACTTCACAATGGCAAAAAAGATAAGTAAGAAGGGTGATGGACAGAATGAAAATTGAAGCAGTTATTTTTGATTGGGCAGGTACGACGGTTGATTACGGATGCTTTGCACCACTAGAAGTATTCATGAAGATTTTTCATAAACGCGGCGTTGAAATTACAGCAGAAGAAGCACGTAAGCCAATGGGATTATTAAAAATAGATCATGTAAGGGCACTAACAGAAATGCCTCGTATTGCGGATGAGTGGAAGCGTGTCTTTGGTCACTTACCAACAGAAGCAGACATTCATGAGATGTATGAAGAGTTTGAAGAAATTCTCTTTTCTATTTTGCCAAATTATGCTAAGCCGATTGATGGGGTAAAAGAAGTAATCGCTTCTTTACGTAAGAGAGGCATTAAAATCGGTTCAACAACTGGTTATACGAGAGAAATGATGGATATTGTAGCAAAGGAAGCAGCGTTACAAGGATATAAACCTGATTTTCTTGTTACGCCAGATGATGTTCCAGCAGGCCGCCCATACCCATGGATGTGCTATAAAAATGCAATGGAACTTGGTGTGTATCCGATGAACCATATGATAAAAGTAGGGGACACAGTATCAGATATGAAAGAAGGTAGAAATGCTGGAATGTGGACAGTTGGTGTAATTCTTGGAAGTAGTGAGCTCGGTTTAACGGAAGAGGAAGTGGAGAGTATGGATTCGGTAGAGCTTCGTGAAAAAATAGAAATAGTTCGTAATCGGTTTGTTGAAAATGGGGCTCATTTTACGATTGAAACGATGCAGGAGCTCGAAAACGTAATGGAACATATCGAGAAACAAGAACTTATTATTTCATAAAAGGGGTACGGGATCATGAATGAAAATCACTACTTATTATTAACACCAGGACCATTAACGACAACAAAATCAGTAAAAGAAGTTATGCTATACGATTGGTGTACGTGGGATGTTGAATATAATACGATGGTGCAAGAAGTAAGAGCTAAACTTGTATCGTTAGCGACGAAGGAAGAAGAGAAATATACAACAGTGTTAATGCAAGGAAGCGGTACGTTTTCAGTTGAAGCAGTAATTGGTTCTGTTATTCCGGCAAATGGGAAGCTTCTCGTTTGTACAAATGGTGCGTACGGTAAGCGCATTGTACAAATGGCAGAGATGTTACAGATTGATGTAGTGGTCAGCCAAACAGAAGAGTGGGAACCTACTAATATTGTAGAAGTAGAAAAGTTATTGGAAGAAGATAAAGATATTACGCATATTGCAGTTGTTCATTGTGAAACAACGACAGGCATTATAAATCCAATTGTAGATGTATGTAAATTAGGAAAGCAGTATGGAAAGGTTACAATTGTTGATGCGATGAGTAGTTTCGGCGGGATTGAAATAGACATTGCTGATTTACAAATTGATTTTTTAATTAGTAGTGCGAATAAGTGTATTCAAGGGGTTCCTGGATTCGGATTTGTAATCGCAAAACGTGATGAATTATTGAAGTGTAAAGGGCAAGGACGCTCTTTATCTCTTGATTTATATGATCAATGGGAAACGATGGAAAAACAAAATGGGAAATGGCGTTTTACTTCACCTACACATGTTGTACATGCTTTTTATCAAGCACTACTTGAACTAGAAAAAGAGGGTGGAGTAAGAGCGCGTTACAATCGATATTACAACAATCAAAAACTACTAGTGAATAGAATGGGAGAAATCGGATTTAAGCCACTAGTAGATGAGAAATATCAATCTCCTATTATTACATCTTTCATTTATCCAAAAGGGGAGTTCGAGTTTCAACAGTTATATAACGAATTAAAATGCTATGGATTTGTTATTTACCCTGGGAAAATTTCGAAAGTAGATACGTTCCGGATTGGAAATATAGGTGATGTACATGAAGAAGATATTAATCGCTTAGTTGATAGTATTGCTAAAGGAGCTGTTATTGGGTGAAAGTATTTTGTTTAGGTGGAGCAGGTAAAATTTGTCGTGAAGCTATTTTGGATTTAGTTCAATTTTCATCTTTTGAGACGATTACTGTAGCCGATTTTAACGAGGAAGAGGGCTGTAAAGTAGTAGAATGGCTCAACGATCCTCGTGTTGATTTTGTAAAAGTAGATGTAACGAATCACGAGGATACGGTTGCAAAAATGAAAGGTTACGACATTGTAATGGACGGTACGACGATAAAGCTAAACGGATTGTCGACTCGCTGTATTGCAGAAGCAGGCTGCCACGGTGTGAACCTAAATGGATTTGGTGAAGAAAATGAATCGCATGCTATATTTGTTCAAAATGAAAAAACATGTTTGCCTGGGTTTGGCATGACGCCAGGTGTAACGCAAATGATGGCAATGCATGCAGCAAATCAACTGGATACTGTAGAGTCTGTCCGCGTAAGTCACGGTTCGTATCGTCCGATTGCTTTTTCTGCTTCAATTACAGAGACAACGACATATGAATATGATCCAGATTTACCATCGCGTACAGTGTATGAAGATGGTGAATTTAAACAAGTACTTCCGTTTGCGCGTCCGAGAGAAATAGAATTGCCAGCGCCTTATGGTAAGGAAACGCAGTATATCATTCCGCATTCTGAAACGATTACGTTAGCAAAGGCACTAGAAAATAAAGGTGTCAAACTGATAGAGACGAGAGGGACTTGGCCGAAGCAAAATATGCAACTTGTACGTGCTTTATATGATTACGGCATATTGCGTAATGATCAGATTGAAATAAACGGGAAAGAAATAGGCATTATGGATTGTATTTCGCAGTATTTATTGCAATCGAAAGAAGGACAAGAAACAGAGCTTTATGGTTATGCACTTCATGTAGAAGTAATAGGTATGAAAAATAATGAGAAGCAAAGACATGTGTTATATCATACACATCCGTTATCTGATGGTTCTGTTGTAGGATGGGAAAAATTAAGGGCGTATACGAGAAACGTCGGTATTCCATTTGGGATTGCTGCAGAGTTAATTGCAACTGGAAATGTAAATAGGGTGGGTGTTGTTACGCCTGAAGAAGCTTTTGAAAATCCACAATTAATTTTTGATGAACTAGCAAAGCGCGGTATTCATATTCATGAAGAAGTTTCTACTTACAAAGAAAATTATAACTTTGTATAAGCAAGGAAGCTTATGAGGGAGATATAAATGAGGTGAATCTATGTCTGTAGTAGGAGAAGAAAGAAAGCGAACCATTCTTGAAAAGGTAGAATTTAAAGGAAAAGTAAAGGTTTCAGAATTAGCGAGAGAATTTGCTGTATCAACAGAAACGATTCGTCGATATTTAGAAGAATTAGATCGTGAAAAGAAGCTGAAAAAAGTGTATGGTGGAGCTGTTCAACTTCCAGGCGCTGGGGTAGAGGCGCCAATGTTAGAAAGAGAAATGCTACATATAGAAGAGAAGAAAAGAATTGGTTATAAAGCAGCGACATTTGTAGAAGATGGTGATGTCATTGCAATTGATGATGGAAGTACACCGCTTCAAATGGTTCCATACCTTGTTCATCGTAAAAACTTAACGATTGTAACAAGTTCATTTCCAGTCGCAACACAATTAATTTCTTCTATTAATAAAAAGATGTTTCACGGTGAAGTTTTATTTATAGGTGGAAAAGTATCTCCAAAGCATTCGCGTGTATCAGGGTCTATTTCTCAGCAAGTAATACAGCAATTCCATTTTCATAAAGCGTTCGTTTCGATTGATGGGTTATTACCTAGCTTTGGAGTTTCCAGCTTTGAATTAGAGAAAGCGAAATTGTCAGAGGCGATGATGAAATTAGCTGAGAAAACATATATTTTATGTGATCATACGAAGGTAGGCGTGAAAGGGAATTATCGTATAGCAGCATTTTCACGTATTCAACATGTAATTTGTGATAAAAAAATGCCATATAGTTTTGAAGAAGAACTTATGAAGCATAATATTCAGTGGACAGTTTGTTAAATAAAGTGAAAGTACCTAAACTCCCGCCTAATTTTTAGGAGGGAGTTTTATTGTCTGCAAATCGTAAAATAAAAGATTTGCATTTATGCAAAAAGTGGACACATTTTCTCATCTCTTTCATATAATTTACCAATACAAAAAAAGTTGGTCGAAGGAAAGAAGGGAGAACATGTCAGAACGAATATATAATAAACTTGTATTGTACGCGAATATTTTGCAAAAAATTGGTGTCATCAATGAGAAGGAAAAAAGTGAAATTCTTCATACGATAGGTAAAAAAGCCCTTTGAATAAAGGGCTTTTTATTTTTATCTTTAAAAATATAAATTTAATGTAATATTCTCATTGACAATGATAATGATATTCATTATCATTTATTTGTAGGTAATTGATAAGGGTTATCAATTATAAAAATTGTATATGATAGGGGATATTATTTTGAAAAAAAATTATATGAAGGCGCTAGTAGTAGCGACAACATTAGCAATTCCATTTGCTACGTATTCTACTCCAGCATTAGCGGCATTAAAAGTTGAAGCAAATCAATCGGTAGCAGCAGCGAGTGATCGCACGTATGATACTGAAATTAAAATATATAAGGACCAAAAAGACGAGCCATCTATGGTTTCTCAATATATAAAAGATCCTAAAGTAACGATTGCAGCTGGTAAAAAAATTGTCACTGTAACAATGCAAGATAGCGATTATTTTCAATATCTTAGAATAGAAGATAGAAACCAGCCTGGTGTATTTCATGATGTGAAGGTTTTGTCAGAAGATAAGAGGAAGAACGGAACGAAAGTAGTCCAATTTGAAATTGGCGAGTTTGAGAAGAAGCACAATATGCAAATGCATATACTTATTCCAGCTATTGGATATGATCACAAATATCAAGTTCAATTTGAAATTAAAGATCCAACTGTAGGTAACAAAGAAACAGAGAAACCAGATGATAACTCTAATTCAGGCAATACGGAAACGGATAATCCAGTTGATAATCAAAATATGATAACAGATAACAAATTAAGAGAACTTGTGAATAAAAAAGTATTTAATAGAAAAGATTTAAATACACCAATTACGAAAGAAGAGTTATTACAAGTAAAGGATTTATTTTTAAATACAAATGAGATACTTGATTATAGTGCATTAAAATATATGCCAAATTTAAAATCTTTAACAGTTGCGAATGCGAAGATAAAAGACCCGTCGTTCTTTGCGAACTTAAAGCAATTAAATCATTTAGCTTTGCGTGGTAATGAATTTGCAGATGTAACGCCACTTGTTAAGATGGATAATTTAGAATCTCTTGATTTAAGTAATAATAAAATTACAAACGTTACACCACTAACTGAAATGAAAAATGTAAAAAGTTTATATCTATCAGGCAACCAAATAGAAGATGTAACAGCATTAGCGAAAATGGAACAACTAGATTACTTGAATTTAGCAAATAATAAAATTACGAACGTTGCTCCATTAAGCGCTTTGAAAAATGTAACATACTTAACTTTAGCAGGTAATCAAATTGAAGATATTAAAGCGTTATATTCATTACCTTTAACAGATTTAGTATTAACACGTAATAAAGTTAAAGATTTATCCGGCATTGAGCAAATGAAGCAATTAGAAGAATTGTGGATCGGGAAAAATGAAATAAAAGATGTTACTCCTCTAAGTAAGATGACACAGTTAAAACAATTACACTTACCTAACAATGAGTTAAAGGATATTACGCCATTATCAAGTCTAGTAAACTTACAAAAGCTTGATTTAGAAGCGAATTATATTTCAGACTTATCACCAGTGAGCAATTTGAAAAAATTAGTATTTCTAAGTTTTGTTGCAAATGAAATCCGTGATGTCCGACCAGTTATAGAACTAAGTAAGACGGCTTATATTAATGTCCAAAATCAAAAAGTATTTTTAGAGGAAACAGAAGTAAATAAAGAAGTAAAAGTACCTATATATGAAAAAGATGGTGAGGTTTCTACGAAAATCCGTCTGAAGAGCGATAACGGTACGTATAGTAATGGTGTAGTGAAATGGAGTACACCGGGTGAGAAAGTATATGAATTTGGTGTGAAAGATCCATTCGCGGATACAGGAATCTTCTTTACAGGATCTGTTATTCAAAATGTAGTAGAAAGTAAAGACGGTAATACATCTAAAGAAGATGAGAAAACAGAAGTGATAGAATTTAAAGATGTACCAAAAGGACATTGGTCAGAAGAAGCAATTAATTACTTAGCGAAAGAAAAGTTATTTATAGGCTATGGAAATGGTGAATTTGGATTTGGGGATAACATTACTCGTGGACAAGTAGCACTTCTAATACAAAGGTACTTAAAATTAGAAAATAATCTAAAACCAAAAACGACATTTACAGATACGAAAGGAAATATGTATGAAACGGCTATTGATGCAGTAGTTCAAGCTGGGATTATGACAGGGTATGGAAATGATACATTCCGTCCAGATGGAGTATTAACTCGATATGAAATGTCAGTAGTACTACAAAGAGTATTTCAGTTAAAAGAAAATGAAAATAGTGCAGAGAACTTTAAAGATATACCAAATGGCCATTGGGCGAAAGGATATGTGAAAGCTTTAGTAGATAATAAAATATCAAAAGGTGACGGGGAAGGGAACTTTTTAGGAGATAATTTCGTAACACGTGAACAATACGCACAGTTTTTATATAATGCAATAAAGAAATAAAGTGAAACTTTAATCAGTGGGGGTCTTACTGTCCCGGTAAATAGCGGGATAAAAAATGAGGAAAATACGCTATTCTTTAATTAAAGAATAGCGTATTTTTTTATGTGCAAAATGAAATAGATAGGAGTATAGACATATGAATAGCCTATTTTAAAGAAGAACCACGAAACTATATTGACAAAAAAGCGTTCTCATGTGATAATTCAATTAAATTTTTAGAATAATCAAAAAATATTCCTTTTACATAGAAAGGATTCGAACCTTATATGAATATTATGCCGGGGGTGACGAAATGTTATTTTTTCTGAAGAAATGGAATGAATTAAAAGATGTGAAATCTGAATTAGCACTTCGTGATTGGTTTTATGGTACCAAAATTAGTTTATCGCTATGTACGTCAAAAGAGCCGTTAACATTCTTAGTAAATGTTGAGGGAAGAGATAAAGGGCTATTTTCGGAAGAAGATTTTATTGTCGTAAATTGCATGTGCGAGTCAGTATTTGAAAATGAAGAAAAACCAGCTGCAGAGTCATTTATGCATGCAGATATTTATAAAAAAAGTAGTGCAGGATGTATTTTACAAGTGCAGACTGTAGATAGTCATTTAATATCAGAGTTATATGGAGAAGAAGGAGAAGTAACGTTCGATAAACGCAGTGTGGAGCGTGTTTTCGGAAAAGAAGGTATAACAGAAATGACAATTCCAATTGTAGAAGATGAAAAAAAATTCGCTGATTTATTAGAAAGTAATGTTCCGAATTTCATTGAAGGTGGAGGAGTAGTTCTTGTTCATAATTATGGCATGATTGTGTGGGGGAAAACGCCAGAAGAATCGAAAAAATGGCTAGAGGGTATAGAATATTTAATGAACTATCATGTAAAGTTATTAATGATTAAGGGCGCAAGGAGCTCTGTTATATAAAAATGTATGTGATATGGATACAAGTTAATAAATAAATGAAAGCGTTTTAAAAATAATTTCACTCATAAAATATAGGTCTCCTTATTATATATAGATTACATGTTGACATGTAAGGAGGAACATATTTTGCGAGTTAAATATCATTTTCTGCCAAAGCAGCAAGTAACATTTTGCAAAATAAATGATTCTGGTGAAGAGGCACTGCAAATGATGAACGAAACGGGATTTCGAGCCATCCCGGTATTAGCAGAAGATGAGAAGAAATTCACGGGGATTATTTATAAAGTAGATTTATTAGAAAAAAAATGCAATAGCGGATTAGATCATGTAAGTGCAGGAGATATGCTTGACAATTCCGATGCATTTATTTTTGAAAAGGATTCCTTCTTCAGAGCCTTTTATGTAATTCGTCGGCTTCCGTTTTTAGCCGTGCTAAATGATTATAATGAATTTGTCGGTATGTTAACGCATTCGAATATATTTGATGTTATTGAAGATTCATTTGGTATGCGAACAGGTGGTTATATATTAACAATTGCAACACAAGATTGTAAGGGGACGATTAAAGAGCTTGGGACATTGTTAAAAGCATATAATATCGGTGGTTTGTTTACACTCGATAACGGTGATCAATATATCCGTCGGGTTATTGTAAATATATCAGATGAGTTAGATGAAACAAGATTAAAGCAATTAATCGGAAAAATAGAGAAAAAAGGATTCAGAGTGAGTCATGTAGATTATATTTAAGTTAAAAAGAAAAGTACCTATCTGTTATATACAGATAGGTACTTTTTTGTCCCGTTATTTGTGGGCGGTAAGATCCCCACCTCAAAATTCAGTGAAAGCAATGGGGGGCTTCCCGTAAAAGCCCGATTGGTGAGGGCTGGTTATATGTGAGTAATGAACTTTATTTTGAAACAGGAGGCGGGGATAATACTAGATCAGATAAAAAAATAAAGTCTGCATGCTCACGAATTTTAGGGATAGAAGTTTCAATAACGCGTGATGTAATTTCACCTGGGGGGCCCACATGCCCGATAGCTACCATAATAGGCTTTTCTTGAATTTTTTTGATGAGTAATTGGGCTTGTTTTGAAATATGTCCTGCTGTATACACATCATCAAAAAATAGTTGGTTTTCAATAATAGGAACTCCTAATTCTTTTCCTATTTTTGGGGCGACACTATTAGGATTCGTTTTACTATCTAAGTAAAATAAACCGTGTTTTTTACAAGCAGCAAGTATAAGGCGAACAATTCTTTCATCTGCTGTTACTTTTGACCCCATATGATTGTTCATTCCAATTGCATGCGGAACTTCTTGAATTGCTTGTTCAAGTCGGTTGTTTATTTCTTCATCGCTTAAATCGGTTGTAATGGCTTTTGGTCCAAGCCATTCTTTTTTACCTTTAATAGGTTCCATTGGCATATGTATAATAACTTCATGACCTTTTTTATGGGCAGCTATTGCATCTTCTTTTGTGGAAGGAAGAAAAGGCATAACAGCAACAGTTAGTGGAATTGGAAGTGACAACATTTGATTAGTCCCCTTCATATTATTGCCGAAATCATCAATGACAATAGCAACTTTATTCGTATGAGCAGTTGCTTGAATAGGAAATAAGAAGGACGGTAAAAACAAAACAATGATGAATAATGCAATCGTATATTTTCGCATATAAATATTTCCTTTCTCTTGTTATCCCGCTATTTGTGGGTAGTAAGACTCCCACCTCAACATTGGGCTGGATAGGTGGGAGATTCACTGTCAATAAACGCTCGATTGGTGAATGCTAATAATCAGTGGGGCTGAACAAAAAACACTGATGAAAGTTTCACTTTATCAATCATCATTATGTTTTGCTTTTTTATATAAATTAAACAAAAAATGTCGAAGAAAAGTAGGTGGAAAATTAAGAATCCCCGGTTTACGTAGAATTTGTAAAAAAAGAAGATGAAAAAAATGTCTATTATTGCGAATGTATTTACAAAGATAGAATAATTTGTAATAATTCTCAAAGTGAGGGTAAAGATTTGTAAATTACAGGGAGAAAATGTTAAATTTTCTGATTCTTCAAATTTGCATATGATTAAGTAGTTAAAAAAGTCAATGGAGAAGTGAACTTGAGAGCATGGAAGTATAATAAGGGGGATATGGATGTTTACTGTAAAAAGGAAGTACACATTAGAAAAGCTTTCACGTGATATTCATATGAAACGTGAAGAAATGATTCAACTAGGATTAACAAGTGGGCTAAATAGTAAGGAGACAATTCAAGTTAGTCAAGAATTGGACAAGCTTATTTTACAATATCAGTGTTATAAAGAAAAACAAACACCGAAATGGTTTTCAATTATAAAAATACCTATTTTCCAAATCGGGTATGAAGGAAAATCAAATAATTTTTGGCGAATGCTTGTCGCTGGTTTTATGAAATAAGTATAATTACCCTTATAGGATAAGGATAATTATACTATGTGTAACGGAATTTCGATATGAACTGTCGTTCCTTCGTTTTCTGTACTGTCAATAAAAATATGCCCATTATACATCTCTACAATTCGTTTACATATGACAAGTCCAAGACCTGTTCCAGTATCTTTATTAGTAAAGAACGGATGAAAGAGGTGTTTTTGAATATGTTGTGGAATCCCTTTCCCAGTATCTATAATCTGCAATTGTGCATGTGTTTCATTGTTTTTTACTACAATGGTTAGTGTATCATTAGAAGTCATAGCCTCAATTGCATTTTTTGTAATGTTTAAAACCACTTGTTTCATATGGTCTTTCGAACAACGGATATGAACAGGATGGTCTGGCAAATGTAAATGGAATACAATGTTATGTAAATTCGCCTCAGATTGAATAATTAATGCTACCTCATTTAGAATTGTTCTTACATCATATGTTTGTTCGATGATGGCGGTTGGCTTTCCGAGAATAAGAAATTCACTTGCAATTTCATTGATTCGCTCTATTTCTTGTTCAATTACGGAAAAGTAGAACTGATCTTGTTCATCTTTATATTTCTCTTTTAATAGAGCGACGAGTCCTTTAATTCCAGTAAGAGGATTACGGATTTCGTGTGCTGTACTTGCTGCAAAAGTTCCAACTAATTCAATTTTCTGTAGTTCGTTTTGTTGTCTTTCAAGTTTTGTTTGACGTTTTAACAACATATATTGAGCAAGTAAAAATAAAATAGATATTAAAAATAAAGTAGCGATACACTCTATTGCAACCCACTGGTATAAGGTTTTCTGATGAATAGGTAATGGAGAAACAGAGACCTTCCAATTTAATCTTTGGAGTGGGATAGTAAGCATATTAGAATGCGTATCACTTGTGTCGTTATTATCATCGGTTAGAAAAACTACATCATGTTTATCAGTTACCTCAAAATGGTATTGTGGTTTAATGGCATTTAAAGAAGATGAAATGTAATCAAAGCGTAAACTAGCTAATAATAATCCTGAGAGCTCTTTCTGTTTATTGAATATGGGGGTAGCAATCATAATAGCTTTATGTCCAAGAACGCGATCAGTAATGACTGATGATACAGTGGTTTTTTTAGTTTGTAGCACGTCTTGAATATATTTACGGTCTGAAACATCTATAGGCTTTGATTCATCTTCAGATGCGATTGTAATGACCCCTTCTGGTGTAGCGTAATATAAACCAGAAAAGCGTGCATCGTTCCCATCTGTATCATGTACAATTTGTTTAATGCCGTTTATATTACCAGTCTCGGTGCCTACAACTTTTGCAAGCATGTCTAAAGCAGAAATTGCTTCACCAAGATGATGATCTAAATAATCTCTATATAAAAAGAGAACTGTATGAGCGGATAATTTGTTTTCCTGTTTCATTTTATATGTATGATACGAATAAAATGTAGCACCAATCCCTATTGTCGGTAGGATAACAAGCAATATATATATAATTATGCTTTGGAATTTGACTTTCAAATGTGGTACTCCTTCTTTTTTTATTATCATTATATATAAACTATGTTAAAATTGTCATGTTTTTATTCAAGAATGATTCTTAATATATTAGGGGAGAGGAAATGGATGAGTGAATGCTCATTCGGAATTCACATGAAGTATGAAGTGGCATTTTCTTTTTATTGGTGAGAATTTAAGTGAAGGGTTGAAAGTTGTATGACATCAAATAATGAACGAGAAGATATTTCTCAATCTTTAAAAGTATTTATTGCATTATCTCGTGTACATCGTTCTGTTATGGATACTACAAATAAATCTATACAAAGTAACGGATTAAATCCAACTGAATTTGCTGTATTAGAACTGCTATATCATAAAGGCGGTCAACCACTCCAGCAAATTGGTGAGCGCATTTTAATAGCCAGTGGCAGCATTACATATGTTGTAGATAAGCTGGAGAAAAAGGGATTAGTAAAGAGAATCCCATGTCCGAATGACAGACGTGTTATTTACGCGCAATTAACTGAGTCTGGCGAGAGCTTTATTGCTTCTATTTTTCCGGGGCATGAGAAAGTTATACATCAGTCTTTTGAAATGTTAACGAAAGATGAAAAAGATGAATTACTTGATCTATTAAAAAAAATTGGGAAGTATGAAAAATAATAATATGTTCCAAAGGAGCTTTGGATAAATAAATCCAGGGCTTTTTTATTTGCAATGAACTCAGAGTAGTCACTGCCGAATTTTGTTGAAAATTAAGAGGGAATTCGAGAATACGTATTGAATTATAATAAAGGTATGTAATGGAGAGGAGGCTCGTTCATGTCATTTAAAGACTATGAATATAAACGCCCAAATATTGAAGAGTTAAAAGAGAAATTTACTATTGCTTTAGAGAAGTTTGATAACGCAAAAACTGTAGAAGAACAAAAACAAGTCATTCATTCAATTAATGAAATTCGCAACGATTTTGGTACAATGGGAAACCTTTGTTACATTCGCCATTCTGTTGATACGACGGATACTTTTTATAAGGAGGAGCAGGATTTCTTTGATGAATTCTCTCCAGTTGTACAAGGATATGGTACAAAATATTATAAGGCACTTATTAATTCTCCATTTCGTGAAGAATTAGAGGCGTATTATGGAAAACAATTATTTGCTCTAGCAGAATGTGATTTAAAAACATATTCAGATGAAGTCGTGAAAGATTTACAATTAGAAAATAAATTATCGTCGCAATATACACAGTTATTAGCATCTGCAAAAATTGACTTTGCTGGAGAAGAAAGAACGTTATCGCAATTGATTCCGTTTATGCAAGGAAAAGAAAGAAGCGAACGTAAAGCAGCAAGTGAAGCATACTACGGATTTTTAGCTGGAAATGAGGAAGAACTAGATCGTATTTATGATGAGCTTGTTAAAGTGAGAACGAAAATCGCAAAATCTTTAGGTTTCAAAACCTTTGTTGAACTTGGATATGCAAGAATGTACCGTACAGATTATAATGCGGAGATGGTGGCTAATTACCGTCAGCAAGTGCTGGATTATATCGTTCCCGTTACAACGGAATTAAGAAAGCGACAACAAGCACGTATCGGTGTAGAGAAGTTAGCTTATTACGACGAAAACTTTGAGTTTGCTACAGGTAACCCAACTCCAAAAGGAGATGCGGATTGGATTGTTGATCATGGAAAGACGATGTATAAAGAGTTATCGGCTGAAACAGATGAATTTTTCAATTTCATGCTAGATAACGATTTATTAGATTTAGTTGCGAAAAAAGGAAAAGCTGGTGGCGGATATTGTACATATATTGAGAATTATAAAGCGCCGTTTATTTTCTCAAACTTCAATGGAACATCTGGTGACATTGATGTATTAACACATGAAGCAGGTCATGCTTTCCAAGTATATGAAAGTCGTAAATTTGAAATTCCAGAATATAATTGGCCAACATATGAGGCATGTGAAATCCACTCTATGAGTATGGAATTCTTTACATGGCCATGGATGAAGCTATTCTTTGAAGAAGATGCAGATAAATATTACTTCTCTCACTTAAGTTCAGCACTTCTGTTTTTACCTTATGGTGTATCTGTTGATGAATATCAACATTATGTATATGAAAATCCTGAAGCATCACCTGAAGAGCGTAAGACAGCGTGGCGTAACATAGAGAAGAAATATTTACCGCATCGTGATTATGAGGATAATGATTATTTAGAGCGCGGTGGTTTTTGGCAACGTCAAGGGCATATTTATAGCTCACCTTTCTATTATATTGATTACACGCTTGCTCAAATTTGTGCGCTACAATTTTGGAAACGTGCAAGAGATAATAGACAAGGGGCATGGGAAGATTATGTGAATCTGTGCCAACAAGGTGGAAGTAAATCGTTCTTAGAATTAGTAGAAGTTGCAAATTTAACATCACCATTTGCTGAAGGCTGTGTGAAAAGTGTTATTACAGAAATTGAAGCATGGTTACATGCGATTGACGACACAAAATTGTAAAAAACATGCGCTTTTTTTCACATGTTTAACATCGACATAATGGGAAAATGATGAGATAATAAAAGAAAATTCAGAATACTAAAGAGGTGTTTCTAATAAGGAGCACCTCTTTTCACCAACAAAAAGGGGGGAAAGAAGTATGCTTCAATCTAATATGGATGTGAGTTTAGAAAGTTTAGTAAGCTCATTACAGTCTACTCGAAGCACGCTATTATCAGAAATTGAAATGTTAAATGATACAGAAGTGAATGTAAAGCCACGCCGTGATAAATGGAGTATTATTCAAATTTTACACCACTTGCATTTAGTTGAACAATCTGTCACGTCTGCCCTTGTATATGCTTTACAAAAAAATGAAAGAAACATGACTCCATTTAAAGACCTCCAACTTACGCTTGATCGCACACATAAACGAGAAGCTCCTCAGCAAATGCAACCAACAGAAACTTTAATGAAAAAACAGCAAGGAATTCAATTACTAGAACATTCACGACAAGAACTATTACATGCGCTTCATAGTGTTATAGATGAAAAAGATCTATTTGAAAATGGATTAAAGCATCCTGTTTTTAATGATCTGAATTTGTATCAATGGGTTCAATTTCTTGATTTGCATGAACAAAGACATCTTACGCAATTAAAAGAGGCGAAACATGCAATTTTGCAGCGCTAAAGTGGAAGAAGTGGGAAACCACTTCTTTTTTTGATACGTGCATAGTTTTCTTTCTTATTTTGGAATACTACATGGAGAAAGAAAAGAAGGAGTTGAAAAAATATGTCTAAGAAGAAGCGAGAAGAAGAGCGCGCCTGGAAAGCGCGTAAAGAAAATCAACAACCGCACGGAAAAGTGAAAGCTTTTGCTGAATTAGTTGAAGGAACAGAAAAAACGTGATGATTATTTCATCACGTTTTTTGTATGAGTGGAAAAGTTAATAAAAAGGTTGTACCGATTCCTTTTTCACTTATAATATCAATTTTTCCATTCATAGCTTGAACAACACTGAATACGACCATCATTCCAAGTCCAGTGCCTTTTTCTTTCGTTGAATAGAAAGGCGAGCCAAGACGTTTTACTTGTTCTGAATCCATACCGACTCCTGTATCTTTTATATATAACTGAATATGCTTATGATCAGGAACTAATGTGAAATAAAGATCACCGCCTTTTGGCATAGCCTCAATGCAATTTTTTAAAATATTTAATAAACATTGATTTAGTTTTTGCTTTTCTCCAGCGATAAAAAAAGAAGTGCTTTGCTTTATATAATGAGTACGTACATTTGTTAAATTAGCAAGCGGTGTAATTAACGACAATGCATGTAGTAATTCTTCTTCTAACTGTAATGTTTGTTCTTTTTCAATGCTTGGTTTAGCAAAGGTTAAATAATCTGTAAGAACATGATTTGCTTGTTCAATGCCGTTAATGGCAATGTCGATATATAATTTTCGTTCCTGCTCAGTGCATGTATCTGATTGTAACAGTTGTAAAAACCCTTTTGTTGAAGTTAATGGATTGCGAATTTCATGAGAGATAGACGCTGCCATTTCACCAATTAAATGAAATTTTTCAGCATTTATAAGTTCGTTTTGGAGACGAACTTGAGTTTGTAATATGTGTAGTAAATATAAAATTAGAATCGTACCAAGCATTGAACATAACTCATACACAATAATATGCGGTATATAATCAGTCTTATTTGTAACCTTTGAAAGGAAGAAGGGTATCCAACTAAATCCGTATGTGAGACTGTAGATAATAGCAAGTGTTATTTTTATACGATTAGAAGTTCGATTGAAAAATTTATATGTTAATAGTAGAACAATAAATAGAAGAACAGAACCGATAAGAGATGGGAAAACACCGATCCCACCTAATAATAAGCGATATATGTTTAATACAACTAAGATAGAACCACCAGCAATAGGCCCTCCCGTTAATGTACCGACAATTAATACAATATGGCGCATATCAAATTGAAAACCATTATTTGTTTTTGCTGCAAATGTAATACAGAGTACGGTAGCGAGGCAACAGAGTACAATGAATATAGCTGAATTTAATTTAGGAGAGCGTTTCCCTTTTTGATTCCAAAATAAATGATATACGAGCATTGTAATCAGGATGAATAATATATTTAAAAAGAGATAAATAATAAAGGATTTCAGTGGGATGCCTCCTCTCTTCTTATATTAAATTAATCATACTATAAAATGAAAGAAATGAAATGATAAATAGCGGAAAAATCAGAAATTTTTACGCTAGTATACAATATGTTACAATAAGCTGTGTCAATGAAAGAAGAAATTCCGTGCACCGCGCGGGAGAGGTTCGCGAACTCCCTCTATAAAAAACTATGGAAACAACAATATCCTTAGGTATTGTTTTGTTTTTTTATTGTGACAGTTCAAGAACGTTCTTTCTTCTTATTTATAGTAAAGAAGGAGAATGAGTGAAATGAAAAAAGAAAAAGCAGTTGTTGTTTTTAGTGGAGGACAAGATAGTACGACATGTTTATTTTGGGCAATAGAGCAGTTTGCGGAGGTAGAAGCTGTAACATTTAATTACAATCAACGTCATAAGCTAGAAATTGATTGTGCAGCGGAAATTGCAAAAGAGCTAGGAATAAAGCATACGGTACTAGATATGAGTCTATTAAATCAACTTGCTCCAAATGCGTTAACGAGAACGGATATGGAGATTACACATGAAGAAGGTGAATTGCCGTCGACATTTGTAGATGGACGAAATTTACTCTTCCTATCATTTGCTGCTGTATTGGCAAAACAAGTTGGAGCACGTCATATTGTAACCGGTGTATGTGAAACTGATTTCAGTGGTTATCCAGACTGCCGTGACGTGTTTGTGAAATCGTTAAACGTTACTTTAAATTTATCTATGGATTACCCGTTTGTCATTCACACGCCACTTATGTGGATTGATAAAGCTGAAACATGGAAATTATCAGATGAACTTGGAGCATTTGAGTTTGTTCGGGAAAAAACATTAACATGTTATAACGGAATCATTGGTGATGGTTGCGGTGAATGTCCAGCATGTCAACTTCGTAAAGCAGGATTAGATACGTACCTACAAGAACGCGAAGGAGCGAACAACTAATGGATAACTTTTTTGGATTTCGCATCGTAGAGAATTTGCAAAAAATGGACAAGGATATTCAGCGTAAACAACTCAAATACCATAATAAAAGAGTAATGGTCAGCAAGGAATTTACATTTGATGCAGCACACCATTTACACTGTTATGAAGGGAAATGTAAAAACTTACATGGTCACACATATAAAGTTGTATTTGGAATTAGTGGATATGTAAATGAAATAGGTCTTGCAATTGACTTTGGAGATATAAAAGAAATTTGGAAGAATGAAATCGAAATTTATTTAGATCATCGTTATTTAAACGAAACGTTACCTGCAATGAATACGACTGCTGAAAATATGGTCGTTTGGATTTATGAAAAGATGGCAGAAGCACTAACAAAAGAGAATCGAGTGAACGAATATAAAGGAGCTCGCGTTGAATTTGTTCGTCTCTTTGAGACGCCGACTAGTTATGCGGAAGTAAGACGGGAGTGGATGCTTGATGAGTAAAATCCCTGTCTTAGAAATATTCGGTCCGACTATTCAAGGTGAAGGAATGGTTGTAGGGCAAAAGACAATGTTTATCCGTACAGCTGGTTGTGATTATAGCTGTGCTTGGTGTGATTCTGCTTTTACGTGGGATGGATCAGCTAAAGATCAAATTAGACAGATGACACCAGAAGATATTTGGGATGAGCTTGTTGCAATTGGAGGAGAAAATTTTTCTCATGTTACGATTTCAGGCGGAAATCCGGCATTACTGAAAAATATTGAGTTTCTTCTTTCAATATTAAAAGAAAATGGAATGCGAACGGCAATTGAAACGCAAGGGAGTAAATGGCAAGATTGGTTACTTCAAATTGATGAGGTAACAATTTCTCCAAAACCACCAAGTTCGACGATGAAAACAGATTTTCAGAAGTTAGATGCTATTATTCAGAAACTAGCAGGAAAAGATATTAGTTTAAAAGTAGTAGTATTCGATGATCATGATTTTGAATATGCAGTTAAGATGCACGAACGTTATCCAGGTGTACCATTTTTCCTGCAAGTAGGAAACGATGATACAAAAACAGTGGATGATGCGATGCTTATTAAAAAATTATTAGATAAGTATGAGTGGCTGATTGATAAAGCTGTAAATTGTAAAGAGATGAATGATGCAAAAGTATTGCCTCAGCTTCATGCGTTAGTATGGGGAAATAAACGCGGCGTATAACGAGAAGGGATGTTTAAAATGACTGGAAGATTAGATGAAGATTTAAAAGATGTAACATTATTAGGAAATCAAAATACAAAATATTTATTTGAATATAGCCCAGAAATATTAGAGGTATTTGATAATAATCATCCAAACCGTGATTATTTTGTAAAATTCAATTGTCCTGAATTTACAAGTTTATGTCCGAAAACAGGACAACCAGATTTTGCAACAATTTATATTAGCTATATTCCAGAGCAAAAAATGGTAGAGAGTAAATCTTTAAAGTTGTATTTATTTAGTTTCCGCAATCATGGTGATTTCCACGAAGATTGCATGAACGTTATTATGAACGATTTAATTAAATTAATGGATCCACGTTATATTGAGGTATGGGGGAAATTCACACCACGTGGTGGCATTTCAATTGATCCATACTGCAACTACGGTCGCCCAGGGACGAAGTATGAACAAATGGCTGACTACCGCATGATGAACCACGATCTATATCCGGAAACAATTGATAATCGTTAATAGAAAGAAAGGGCCTGTATACTATACAGGCCCTTTCTTTCTATTATATTATGCATTTTGATTAATGACAGTATAGTTTTTATGACTTACAACTGTAAGAGGTTCCATATCTAGTTCTCTAAAATTCTTCATAATTGTTATATCAACAATAACAGAGTTTTGATTTACTTTTTGAACACGGCCTTGCATTCCACCTTTAAATTCGATGATATCTCCAGTTTCTGCGATCTGCATAAGCAACTCTCCTTGTTACAGTTTTCCCAAAAAAAGAATAAATTTGGGTTTTTTTTATTTCCTCCTATTTTGAACCATATTTCCTACTTTGTAAATGTTTCCAAAGTAAAAATTCGAAAAATATTCACTTTTTGTAAGAAAATATGTAGAAAATCCATGTTATTTGAAAAAAATAGCAAAAATGCGGGAATCTTTATATCGAGGTATAATGAAAAAGTAGAATAACCTGCTGAAGTGGGAGAAATTAGAGGCGGTAAAATGATGTTTGAATTTGTGGGGAGTGTTATAGCTTTAATTTTATTTTTATTTTCTTATATGCATTTAAAAAAGATTCGTCAATATGATACGAGTACATATTTTGATGGGATGGATGGTATCCATGCTTCGATAACGCATGATAGTGGTGGGGAGATGTAAAGGTATATGACTTTCTTTTCTTGCGTGGTATGATGTTTAGAACTAGTGCATAATAGAGTTCGTAAGTGATGAATGGAGAGTGAAAAGAATGAAGATTTCTTTTATTCGTCATGGTTGTTTAGGTCGTATAAGAGAACCGATGACAATTAATTCATTTCACGAATGGATGAAACAGTATGATTCCGAGTCAATGATACAAAAAGCTAAAATGCCGATAGAAACAATAGAGGCAATTGAAGCAGCGAAATTTGTCTTAACAAGTGATCAAAGGCGTGCTGTACAATCAGCAGCTGAATTAACGGATTCTTTATCTTTTATGCAAAACTCTCTTTTTAGAGAAGCTGAAGTTCCTTCATACTTTTTTGCTCCGAAGTGGTTGAAATGCACAATTAAGGTATGGATGTTCATTGGGCGCACATTATGGATACTTGGCTACCATAAAGATGTTGAGTCTTATAAGGAAGTAAGAGAGAGGGCAAAGCAAGCGGCTTACCTGTTACATCGTTATGCTCTCGTACATGGAAGTATTGCTCTTGTAGGTCATAATTATTTTAATTCGATGATTGGAACGGAGCTGAGGGCAATGGGATGGTCTGGTTCTCCTATTTTGCATAGAAAGCCATGGGGATGTACAACATATACGTTTCACGAGGCGATGGATGGAAATATATTAAATACGAATTTAACATAAAAGCACACGATTTATATAAATCGTGTGCTTTCTTTTTAAGATATAGAAATTTTGACGTTTAATGGTTTTACGAGATGAGCATAAGGTTCGCCTACTAGCATAACAATTTCATCTTTTTTATAACCTAACTTTTCGTATAGTGAATAGGCGCGTGTGTTTTCTAAATTAACAAGTAAAGCGATTTTTTCATGCCCTTTTTCAGTTGCATAGATTTCGGCAGCTTCAATTAATTTAGAACCAATACCTTTTCCACCGTGTGCACTTGAAACTGATAATGTATCAATGTAATACTCATCAAGCTCAGCTTCTTTTTCTAACGTAATTGATTCATCTTTATGTAATTCTCTTAAGTGATGTACAATTGGTGCGTCAAGCTGTGTTGCTTCACTACCGTGATAAGCGACAATAATTCCAACTGCACTCTCGTCTTGTTCATAAATAAAACAGTTTTCGTAGCTCAGACGGTTATTTTCTTTTGAGAACCATGTCTCAAGTCCTAGTAATACTTCTGCTTCAACTGTGCTACCTGTGATTTTTTCAGCAATTTCATGCAGAGCATTATACAATAAAGGAGCTATTGCCATTGCATCTGTCTTTTTTGCTTTCCGAATCATAGTATCCCTCCTAGTTCTATTTGTATATTGTAGCATAGTGGTATGGAACTTTGCATAATTGAATGCCGAAATGTTTGATATAGAGAAGTAGCTATGTTAGTATATGATATTTAGTGGACATATAGTAAAACGATATTGTTTGCGAAATAACGAAAATAAAATCATGGCATAACAACAAGATAAAGTGAAATGTTAATCAGTAAGATTTTTTGTTCATTCCACGACTGATTAGTAGTCAACACCAATCGGACTACCCGCAAATAGCGGGATAATTTTACAGTTGTTGACCTATAGAATATACGATAGAATAAAATATTGCAGAGAGGTGAAATACATGGATAAAGAATTAGCAAATACAATTTTAGATCAGCTGAAAAATGGTGAAATAACGGAGTATGTTGTTACGAAAGATGTATTTTATACGTTCAGAGAAGTTGTTGTAAATAGAGAAGACTTTAAGCATTTCATTGGTAACGCACAGCGAGGCGGGCAAGTGATTTATACATATTCAGAAACGCCACGTTCATAAAGGGGAATTTTGATCAGCAGGGCATCCTTCACCAACTGGACGTTTAATGCGGGATAAATAAAAGATAAAGGAGAGGGGAATTATGGGCGATTTTAAACAAGGCATTTTACCACATTGGGATTATATGTGGAAAGATAGAGCCGGCAATAGATTTATGGGAATGGTTATGTATCCAGAGAAACGAAAATGTTCAGCAAAAATGCTTCAGAAAATAAAAAGAGCATATGAAGAAGCGATAGAAATTAAAGTAACTGTACAAGTTCAACATACATATCAGTATGTAGAAGGAATGATTGTATACTTTGATGAAGAGGCTCCTGTATGTACAATGCTTGATAAAGATGAAAATCCACATCACATATTTGTAAAAGATATTTTGCGTATTGAGCACTCTGAATAAACTTTTCATAAATAAATTGAAGTTCCATAATAATAATCTTTTTCTATAATAGTTATCTTTTAGTATGTAACGAGAGACGAAAGTATATGTATAATATATTTAATAAGGTAAATTTGATAAATGTAATCGTTTTTTAGAGCAGATTATCGTTTCATATCTGTTCTTTTTTGCGTGATGCTAGAGAAATATATTTCTTCAGCATCTACCGTTTTATGACAAAATATATTGTTAACTTTTTTAAAAATAAGGTTAAATTCGTTGACAACTTTTTTGAAAAGCACTTTATTGACATGAGTTTTAGAATGTTGTTTCATAGTCATTGTATTGAAAAAAAACGGCTATCATGTCGAAAAGTAAAAGTTAAAAAAAGAAAGAATTTATACATATATCTTGTGTCTTATTTTGAAACGTAATACAATATATAGAGAAATCAAGAACAACATATAGAGAATATAGATTTGAGAGGGAGGGTCGGAAATGTTAGTTGCATATGATTCTATGACAGGAAACGTGAAGCGTTTCATTCACAAATTAAATATGCCGGCCGTTCAAATTGATGAAGATCTAGTAATAGATGAAGACTTTATTCTTATTACGTATACAACAGGTTTTGGCAATGTACCAGAACGTGTTTTAGACTTTTTAGAGCGCAATAATGAAAAATTAAAAGGCGTATCTGCAAGCGGCAATCGTAACTGGGGAGACATGTTCGGTGCAAGTGCTGACAAGATTTCTACTAAATATGAAGTGCCTATTGTATCAAAATTTGAGTTATCTGGAACAAATAACGATGTAGAATATTTTAAGGAAAGGGTGCGGGAGATTGCGACACATTGAACTGAATAATGAAATCACGCAAATGCAGGACGGTTTTTATCAGCTTCATAAAGATAAAGAGGCATTAGAAGTCTTTATGGAAGAAGCTAGAGAGAATACCGTTCCTTTTAATAGCGTGGCAGAGCGAATGGAGTATATGAAAGAACATGATTACTATTACAACGTTCTGGACGAGTATAGCTTGGAGGAAGTAGAGGAAGTATATAACATCGCTTATGGTGAAAACTTCGAGTTCCAATCTTATATGGCAGCATCTAAGTTCTACAAAGATTATGCGTTAAAAACGAATGATCAAAAACAATACTTAGAAAGCTATGAAGATCGTGTAGCAATTGTTTCATTATACTTAGGACGCGGTGATGTTTCGAAGGCAAGACAATTCGCAAGCATGATTGTAAAACAAAACTACCAACCAGCGACACCAACCTTTTTAAATGCGGGAAGAAGCAGAAGAGGAGAAATGGTGTCTTGTTTCTTGTTAGAGATGGACGATAGCTTAAATTCGATCGGCTTTAACATTAATACTGCGATGCAATTATCGAAAATCGGCGGGGGAGTAGCTTTAAACTTATCTAAGCTACGCGCACGTGGTGAGCAAATTAAAGGTATCGACAATGCTGCAAGTGGTGTAGTACCTGTTATGAAATTGCTTGAAGATTCGTTTTCATATGCGAATCAACTTGGCCAACGAAAAGGTGCCGGTGCAGTATATTTAAACATTTTCCATTGGGATATTATTGAATTCCTTGATACAAAAAAAATAAATGCCGATGAGAAGAGCCGTATTCAGTCTCTATCAATCGGAATTATCGTTCCAAGTAAGTTCTTTGAGCTTGCTGAGAAAAATGAGCCTTTCCATGTTTTCGCACCTTATACGGTTTATAAAGAATATGGCAAGCATTTAGATGATATTGATATTGATGAAATGTACGATGAATTAATGAGCAATCCGAAAGTGAAGAAGAAGCCACTAGATATTAGTGCACGTGATATGCTTATTAAAATCGCTATGATTCAGCTTGAGTCTGGTTACCCATACTTAATGTTTAAATCAAATGCAAATAATCAACATCCATTGAAGGATATTGGAACTGTGAAGATGTCGAACTTATGTACAGAAATCTTCCAGCTTCAAGAAACTTCAGAAATAAATGATTACGGTACAGATGACATTATCCGTCGTGATATTAACTGTAACTTAGGATCGTTAAATATCGTAAACGTAATGGAAAATAAAGAAATTCGTGAAGCGGTTCATGCAGGAATGGAAGCTTTAACAGCTGTTTCTGATATGACGATCATTCCGAATGCACCAACCGTGAAAAAAGCAAATGACGAGCTTCATTCAGTTGGACTTGGAGCAATGAATTTACACGGGTATTTAGCAAAAAATAAAATCGCTTATGAAAGTGCAGAAGCGAAAGAATTCGCTCGTACATTCTTTATGATGTTAAATTACTACTCTATTGAGAAAAGTATGGAAATCGCTACAGAAAAAGGCGAGACATTTAAAGACTTCGATAAATCTGATTATGCGAATGGCACATACTTTGAAAAGTATGAAACGACAGATTACAGCCCAGTAACTGAAAAAGTTCAGCAACTATTTGAAGGAATTCATATTCCAACAAAAGAAGATTGGACAAGTTTAAAAGAGCAAGTGCAAAAGAATGGTTTATACAACTCGTATCGTCTTGCCATTGCTCCAACACAATCAATCAGTTACGTTCAAAATGCAACTTCAAGCGTAATGCCGATCGTAAGTCAAATCGAATCAAGAACATATGCGAACGCGACAACATATTATCCAATGCCGTATTTATCAAAAGATACGTTCTGGTACTATAAATCTTCTTACGATATGAATCAGTTTAAATTAATTGATTTAATCGCAGAAATTCAAGAACATATTGACCAAGGAATTAGTACAATTCTTTACGTTAATAGTGATATTTCAACACGTGAATTAGCACGTTACTACATCTATGCACATAAAAAAGGCTTAAAGAGTCTGTATTATACGAGAACACGTAAATTAAGCGTGGAAGAGTGTGTGGCGTGTACCGTTTAATGGCATATTGCCATACTAAATGAATAACCCAATAGTATGAGCAGGGTTATGAACCCTGCTCATACTTGGTTTGTTCTACTAAACGGTTAGCTTTTCATTGTTAGATGGAAATTTAACCGTTCAGTAGAACAATAATAGATATAGGGGTGATTCAATGCGCGCTGTTAACTGGAATAAAAAGGAAGATGATTTCAGTTTAATGTTTTGGAAGCAAAACATCGCTCAGTTTTGGACAGAAGAAGAAATCGCGGTTTCGTCTGACAAAAATACTTGGGTGCAATTATCGAAAGAAGAGCAAATTGCTTATAAGCGTGTATTAGGTGGTTTAACACTTTTAGATACGAAACAAGGTGGCGAAGGAATGCCACTTGTACTTGTTCATCTTGAAAATTTACAGGCGAAAAGTGTATTAGCTTTCATGGGAGCTATGGAAGAAGTACATGCGAAAAGTTATAGTCACATTTTCACAACATTAGCTACAGAAGAAGAAATTGATGATATTTTTGACTGGGTAGACAATCATCCGTTACTTGAGAAAAAAGCTGGTATTATTACTAGTTACTATCGTCGTTTATTAAAGCCTGAAGTAACGAAAAAAGAGTTATACATGGCAATGGTAGCAAGTGTGTTCTTAGAAAGTTACTTATTCTATAGTGGATTCTTCTATCCACTTTACTTAGCTGGTCAAGGTAAACTGACGGCAAGTGGTGAAATTATTAACCTTATTATCCGTTAACTTATGGCGGCTTTTGGTAGAGATACCAATTGAAAAACCCTTTTAATTGCTGGGACCCCCTATTGTAAATTTATCTGTATTATTATTGATGAATATATGCATTCAGGTTATTCTCTAACTATCAATAGATGGAAAGGAGAATAGCTGATAGGGCAATCAGCAGCGAAGCCTTTATCTAGCGATAACATGTACGGAATTTACTATTTAAAAATCAATGGGAAGTATTATATTGGTAAAGATGTGAACGTTTCAAATTTAAAACGAATTAGGGAACATATGTGGATGTTAAAGAGTGGTACACATTATAATAGGTATTTACAAGCAGTATATTGTAAATATGAATCCACTTTAGAATATGGAATTCTAGAGGAAATAGAATGTTCATTGGAAGAATTGAGTGAGATTGAGCAACAGTATATTTGGCTGTATGATTCTTATAATAATGGCTATAACTTGACATTAGGCGGAGAAGGATTGGGTGGAATTAAATTCACTGAAGAACAATTAGAGAAGAAAAGGCAACGTGTTATAGGTGAAAAAAATCCACAATCAAAAATTACAGATGCACAATTTTTTGAGATTGTAGAACTACTAAAGTGCGGAAAGACAAATCCAGAAATTGCTGATATGTATAATCTTCATCCTAATTATGTATCTTTAATTCGACATAAGAAACGTTATAAATATCTTTGGGGAAAAGTACAAAATTATTTGCCGGTTAAATCTGAACACCAACTGAAAACAAGGGGACGTGTTACTCTTGAAATGTTTTTGGATATCGTTCAGATGCTACAAGCCGGTGAATCTAATGCATCCATTGAAAGAAAACATGGGTTATCGAGCGGCACAGGAAGCCGTATCAGACATCGAAAACTGTATAAACAGTGGTGGGTGCGATACGTAGATAAAGGAACGTTCAACGACTATCCCAATGGCGGTGAAATTCCGCAAGAGGAGTAGGGCCAAGCGGTGGGTGAGAATCCCTTAAATCGAAATGGAGGGCTACCTGAGAAGGTAGATGATATAGTCTCTTCTTACAGGAAACTGTAAGCTGTATAAACGGCATAGGAGTAGCGAACTTATGTGAAGGTAAAGGATGAGTCAATTCACGGCGTATTCGTCGGTATTTTAGCACAACAAATCTTCGCAGAACTTTCTGCAGAAGAGCAACAAGAAGTGCAAAAAGAAACACAAGAGTTATTAATGGAACTATATGAAATTGAAATGGCCTATACAGAAGAAATTTACACTTCTATCGGTCTTGTAGAAGATGTAAATCGTTTCGTTCGTTACAATGCGAATAAAGGGCTTATGAACTTAGGACTTGAGCCGAAGTTTGAAGAAGAAGAAATTAACCCAATCGTTTTAAATGGTTTACGTACAGATACGAAAAACCATGATTTCTTCTCTGTAAAAGGAAATGGTTACGTAAAAGCAACGAACGTTGAAAAGTTAGCTGACGATGACTTCGTGTTTAACTTTTAATATAGGATTATAAAGAAAAGCTGTCTTATTCATTGATAAGACAGCTTTTCTTTATAATTTTGTTTACATAACACTATTATTTCTATATAGCGATTTATGTTTGGGAAGTTCTATTCGGTTAACGGATAGAACTTTTTGTAATTAAATGGGTATTTACAAACTTTTTGTATCAGTGTATTATTTAACTGGTACACCGATACAAAAGGAGGGAAGAAATGAAAATAGAGTTTTCTCCAAATACACCAATTTACATTCAGGTAATGGAATACATAAAAAAAGAGATCGTAACAGGACATTTATTGCCTGGTGATAAAATTCCCTCTGTCCGTGAATTAGCGAGTGAATTACAAGTGAATCCAAATACGATTCAGCGTACATTTCAAGAGCTAGAACGGGATGGAGTTGTTGTAACACGTAGAGGAATGGGACGGTATGTAACGAATGAAGGGGAGAAAATTATGGAGCTGCGAAAAGAGATGGCGAAAGAATTACTTCATTCTTTTATAGATGGAATGGACAATTTAGGTTTTTCAGAAGAAGAAATTCTTACAATTCTTCGTTCTTCATTACATGATAAGAGGGAGGAGAGCCAATGACAGAGCTATTAAAAATAGAAAACTTATGGAAGAGATACGGATTAAAAGCAGTGATCCGTGAATTAAACATAGAGATTACGGAAGGGAAAATCGTTGGGCTTGTTGGAGATAACGGGAGCGGGAAAACGACGTTATTGAAAATGATTGCAGGCTTGCAACACCCTTCTGAAGGCAGTATCACAATAGACGGTAAAAAGGTAGGATTACAGACGAAAGAAATCGTTTCATTTATGTCCGATAAGCCAGTCTTTGATGATTGGATGACTGTAAAAGACGCTTTATTTTTCTACCGGGATTTTTATAAAGACTTCGATATTCAAAAAGCGGTAGATACGATTGCAGAATTTAAAATACCGTTAGAAGAAAAAATTACAGCATTGTCAAAAGGTATGATAGAGAAGCTGCAAATCATTTTAACATTTTCTCGAAAAGCGAAGCTATACGTACTGGATGAGCCATTGGGCGGGATAGATCCTCTTTCTAGAGAACATGTATTGGATCTAATTCTACAGTTCTATAGAGAAGATTGTACGATATTAATTTCCACTCACTTAATAAATGAAATTGAAAATATTTTTGATGAAGTGATCTTTTTAAAAGATGGAGAAATGGTTCTATATGAAAATGTAGAAGAAATTCGTTTTCAGAGAGGAAAAGCAGTTCATGAATTGTTTAAGGAGGTGTTTAGTAAGTGAAGTCAGTACTTTCCTATTTATGGAATGTAAATAAGAAAAGATATATTGTTACTTTTTTATTCTTTGTGCTAATTGAAGCTGTGTTATTTTCACAAATGATTGTAAGAAAAAGTGATGCGGCTATCAGTAGACAAGAGGATATATTTGGAATCATTATGATTATATTTTTCTTTTATATTGTTTATATGTTTATACAAACAATGAAATCATATTCACGCTTACTAACTAATCCGATGTTACGACTTACAGCGATATCTGGGAAACAATATGTAATTTCTATGCTTATTTTCTCATTTATCGCAATGGCTATATGGTATGGGATATGTGGAATTCTTTTCTACGTAAGTTATATATTAGCTTTTCCTACGACTTCTGTATATGTAGAGGCAAAAGAGATTATGCAAGTAGGCATAATTAATAATTTAATATATACGATAAGCGATTTATTTGAGTTTTTGTTTAGTGTGTTACAAATCATATTAGTAATTACTCTAGTTAAGTTACTTACGAAAAAGAAAAAGGCGCAAAATATACTAATCGTTATTATTTTTCTAGTAATAAATATAGCGATTACTTTAGCGACAACCTTGCTAGGAAAATTAGCTCCAGCTTTCCAAGTATTGCGAAGAGTAGAATATCATAGTGAAAGCAAGAGTCTGTTTATTAATATGTTTCAAGAAAATGGATTTAACATTTTTAATATAAGTTTCATGGTAATGGTTAGTGCTCTAATAATATATGTAATTGCTTATATTATCGATAAAAAACTAGAAGTCTAAAGGAGGAATCAGCATTGGGAAACGTAGTAGTAAAGTTAGAGAATGTTCGAAAAAGGATTGGTGGAACGGAAATTATTCGTGGTTTATCATTTGAGGTTCGTGAAGGAGAAGTATACGGATTCCTTGGGCCGAACGGTAGCGGTAAGACGACGACGATCCGTATGATGACAGGTCTTATTTCAATGACAGAGGGCGATATTACAATTTGTGGACATAGTATTCGCTCGGAGCGTGAAAAGGCACTAGAGCAAATTGGAGCGATTGTAGAAAATCCTGAACTATATGATTATATGACAGGAATGCAAAACTTAAATCATTTTGCGAACATGGCCATTACTCCAATTAGTAAAGAGCGCATTGCTGAGATTGTAAAGCTTGTTGAATTAGAGCATGCGATTCATAAAAAGGTGAAAACATATTCACTTGGTATGAAACAACGTTTAGGAATTGCACAAGCATTACTTCATCAGCCGAAAATCTTAATTTTAGATGAGCCGACAAATGGATTAGATCCAGCTGGTATTCGCCAAATTCGTGATTATTTACAACGTTTAGCGAAAGAAGAGAATATTGCTGTAATCGTATCAAGTCACTTATTGAGTGAAATTGAATTAATGTGTGATCGCGTTGTTATTATTAAACAAGGTGAGTTTGTACAAGAGTACAACTTACATGAAAAAGTGAAACATGATGAGGCAGTCGTTGTAGCGTTTGAAGTAGATGAAGTTCAGAAAGCAAATGAAATCATTAAAGGTAAAGCAAAAGGGAATGTAATTGTAGCATCTGTAACAAAAGACAACATTCCGCAACTTGTAAAAAAACTTGTTCATGCTGATGTGCTTGTATACGGAGTTACTGTTCAAAATAAAACGTTAGAGGATGAGTTCTTAGCGATTACTGGGGGAGTGAAAGCGTAATGTTTAAATTAATTCAAAATGAATTTTTAAAGTTGCATGCGAAAAAAGGTATGTATATTTTAATTGGTGTCATTGCGGCACTCGAAATTTTAGGTACTTTAGCAATGTTGAAGTGGGGAAAAGGTGATGAGTTTAAGGGATCATATTTAGATTATGCAAACTCAGAGATTGGCTTAATTGTTTTATTTACAACGATTTTTGGGATTACACTTGCTGCCCGTACTCTTACTGATGAGTTCCAAAAAGGTACAATTAAACAATTGTTAATCCGTCCAAGAAAAAGACTTGCAGTTTTATTTTCTAAATATATTACAGTGTTATTAGCAATGTTATTTATCGTATTAGCTGGTATGTTAATTGCAATGATTATTGGCGGTATTGTAATGGATGGTAGTAAAACAGAATTAACGTTAGGAATCGTAATGAAGTCCACTTTATATCAACTACTTTCACCATTCTTTTTTGCAACACTTGCATTTTTCCTAGCAAATGTCTTTAGAAAGTCTGTATTACCATTAATTATTACGATGTTCCTATTCTTCTTACAAGGTGCAATTAACATGGTATTAATAATGTTTGCAAAAGGTGTAGCGAAGTTTGTAGTATTCAACCATTTGGATTTAAGAGCTTACGATAGTAATAAATTAATCAATGGTGGAATGGAACCAACATTTACAGAATTTACGTTTACAACTTCATTATTACTTGTAGCTGCATACTTTGTTGTGTTACTTGTAGCATCAAGTGCATTATTCCAAAAACGTGACGTATTATAATAAAAGAAATCCCCGCTTGTAAAAACGGGGATTTTTATTACATAAATTTCACTTGGATTGCAACTTGAAGAACAGCGATATGGTATTTTAAGAGCTATGCTGTTTGAAATGATTTGAGAAAAATAGGAAGGATTTCAACTATATTCATATTATAATTTAGTTATCCTGCTATTTATAGGGAAAGGATTGCCTATAAAGTACTGATTAAAGTTTTATTTTATTTTTACTATCTTTGGGGGTGTTCTATATGCACTATGCATTTTCACGTATAAGGCTACGTAGCTTTTTTGGATGGATGATTATAGGGGTGTTCCTTATAATGATACCATTAGGTCTAGCAAATGTTTCTGAGAATACGATGGAGGTTATTTCACAAATAACTGTATTTTTTGTATTTCCGTTACTTTGGCTATACGTAAAAACAAATAAAAATAATGTTGTATTTAACAGTTTTTTTGATAAGCCAGGACGTTTATCTTGGGGATTAATTGTATTAGCAACGATAATGGGGATGATTTTTTCAGTTGGCATATCTCAGATTCAATTTTACATATTAGCACATACGTTACCGAATTTCTTAGTTACTATGCTAGAAGACGGAAATGTTATTAATACGAGTAACGTATATATGACGATATTTACTTTCATTTCAGCATGTGTGTTAGCACCTATTATGGAAGAGGTTATTTTTAGGGGATTTTTCTTACAGCGGATGGCTCATAAATGGGGAATTAAAAAAGCTGTAATTATATCTTCAATTATTTTTGGCCTAGGACATTTTGATGTTATTGGTGCGTTCATGTTTGGTGTCGTTATGTGTCTTTTATACATAAAAACAAAAAATATATGGACGAATATAGCTGTGCACGCTCTAAATAATTTGATTGCAACAAGTATGCAATTTTTCGGTGGAGAAGAAAGTGGTACAATCTCAATTACTGAATTACAAGCGCAAAGTAATTTATGGATTGGTATCGGTCTTACAGTTGTTGGATTACTATGGTTAATTCCGTATGTTTGGAAACAATGGCGTACAGTAAAAGAAGTTGGCGTGCCACCAGTACGTTTTATAAATGAGCAAAAAGTAGTGAATTCATCACAAGAAAATGAAGTGTATAGTCAAGTGATCGTAACCGATAGATTGATGGCCATAGAGTTACCAGATGAGGCTGTAAATAAGCTTCGGTTAGAAGAAAATGATTATGTAACAGTAGCTGTAGAAGAAGATAAAATCGTTATAAAGAAAGCACATAATAGATAATTAAAAAGTAGCTCTTAGGAGCTACTTTTTAATTTGTAATAATTTCTACACGAAAATTATTACCGTTCTTTACATATTTAATATCTGTAACAGTGCGGACTGTCTTTAAAATCTCCACTTTTTCACCAATTCGCGGGATGGTCGGAACATTGTCCCAAATACCAAGCAAGTCATCTAATTGTGCCGTTTTTTCATAAAACCAGATTTTCAATGTAAAGCCCCTTTCTCGAACTTTATGTATTTTAATACATAATATATTATTTTTATTCTTATTGTAAGGGGTTTTTTTATATTTTATGAATAAAAATAAATTAATCTTCTGGGAAGATATGTTCAATATCAGGAGTAAGAGATACTTCTGATAATACGATATGAGAAACTGTCGTTGCATATGAAGAAACATCATTGATAAATTCTTCAAGTTCAACGAGTGAAGGAACAGAAATTTTTACAATGTAGCATAAGCTTCCTGTTACTCGGTAACAAAAACTTGCAGATGGATAAGACTGAATAAATTGTTGCATACGTGTTGTATCACCATTCTTTAAGGTGATTTCTAAAATACAATCTAAAACTAGTCCTGCCTTTTTATAATCAATATCAATTGTGTATTTTTGAATAACACCTTCGCTTTCGAGCTTACGAACACGTTCTGAAGTAGACGGAGCAGATAAGTTTACTCGTTTAGCCAATTCACGCATCGAAAGGCGACTATCATTATATAATTCATTTAAAATTTTTCGATCAACACGGTCTAATTGCATTTGTAAATATACCTCCAGTAAAATAATGATTTTTGTAAAGGGAAAATATAAATTAAGATTCATATGAAATGTAAAGTGAACGTTATTTATTTTACAATAAAACAGAAGGAAATAGGAGGGGAAATGATGGAGAGAATTTCATTATCAAATGTAGGAGATACAAAGTTTCAAAAGTTATTAGGGCATAATTCGGATATATTACACTCGTGGAGTAAGTTAGAAGATACACTGTACAATAAAGGAACTCTTTCAGCAGAGTTGAAGGAGCAAGTGAGAAGAACATTAGCGTATGGGAATGAATGTCTGTACTGTATGGCAAAGGGAAGACCAGATGATGTGCAAAAGGCAGAGGAGATTGGTGTAGCCGTTACTTTTGCGCATACATTTGTTCATGACCGAAAAGCAATAGATGATACTATGTTTCACGCATTAAAACAATATTGGACAGAAAAAGAAATTGTAGAGCTTTGCGCCTATGTTTGCTTTATTACTGCGTCACAACAACTTGGTTTTCTATTTCAATTACAGCCAAATTAAGGGGGAAATGATGACAAATCAAATAGCACTTATCATAATCGATGTACAAAAGGCATTTCAATTACCAGATTGGGGCGAGAGAAATAATATTTTTGCTGAAGAAAACATGAGAATTTTGTTAGAAGAATGGAGAAAAAGGAAACGACCAGTTTTTCATATTCAACATGTAAATAAAGAAAATGCTCAGTCAATGTTTTATGAGAGAGCGGAAACGGTAAACTTTAAAGAAGAAGTGCAACCACTACTTGGTGAAGTGGTTATTCAGAAATTCGTTAACAGCGCGTTCATTGGGACAAATTTAGAAGAGCGATTAAGAAAGAACAAATGTAATGCAGTAGTGGTTGTAGGATTAACGACAAATCATTGCGTGGAAACTACGACACGAATGGCAGGGAATTTAGGATTTACAACATATTTAGTGAGTGATGCAACGGCTACTTTTAACCGTAAAGGTTTAGATGGTAAGGAGTATAGTGCAGAGGATATTCACAATATGACACTTGTAAATTTACATGAAGAGTTTGCTACGATTGTGACGACAAAAGAAGTGTTAAAATTATTTTAAGAAAATAATTGCGAATTATGTAGAAAAAAATAAGAATATTTCGTATAATCTAAGTACAATCATTTTGAAAATAGGGGTGGCATCATATGGAGCAAATTTCAGTAAAGAAATTAGAAGAGGTACTTGTTGTAGCAGGGGATGATAAACAGAAGCAAAAGGAATTTTATGAATTGCTCTTATCTACTGAGTTTTATGTTGCTGGTTCACTAGAAGCAGAGGACGGGGCAACAGAAGGAATACTTCGTTTGCGTCATTTCCAAGGAGAAGGTAGATGGATCGTTCCGTTCTTTACACAAATGGAATTTGTAAAAGATGTGTTGCCAGAAGGAACGCCCCTTATTACGATACGTGGGAAAGAGTTATTTGGTAGCATTGAGAAAGATGCTACAGCTGTATTAAATGTTGGCACTGATATAAGTAAAACATTTATTCCAGAAGAAATTGCAGATATCGCATCTGGACGAATTTTTAATTATTATAAGTAAAAGTAAAAGGAAAAGCGTAATCGCTTTTCCTTTTACTTTTTAATTTGAATATGAAGTGGCTATACCAGAAGAAATAGAGACTGTTTTATTATTCGTGTTTATTGTCGCTGTAGCTCCAAGTGGAATACCGATGTTTGGACTTATATGTCCAATTGGTAAATCGAATAGAACAGGTATATGATATGGCGCGAAATATTCATATAATATTGTTTGCAATGATTGAGATGGCTTTGAAGGAGTGCAGTCGTGACAACTTGTGAAAATAACGCCCCTGCATTCATTAAACTTTCCAGATAAAAGTAGCTGATTTAACATACGGTCAATGCGGTACGGTTCTTCACCAATGTCTTCAAGTAATAAAAGTGTATTGTCCGTATTTATCTCGTAGGGCGAGCCAATTATACTTGCTAACACAGCTAAATTTCCTCCAACTAACGTACTTGTAACTGTACTGTGAGAGCTAGGTACGATACATTCTGATGCAGATAAGATGGTTGAATACGGATGGAATAGCTGATTAAAAGAGGATAAAGATAGGGAATCAATACCTTTTCCTAGTTCTTCAATCATCGGACCATGAAATGTTATAAGCTTTGCATAACGTGAAACAGCAGTATGTAAAGCTGTAATATCGCTATATCCCCAGAAGATTTTTGGATTCTGCCTAATAACTTCATATTGAATGTGAGGAAGAAGACGAGCACTTCCATAACCACCTCGTGCACAAAAAATTGCCTTCACTTCATTATTTGTAAATGCTTCATGTATATCGTCAAGCCGAACTTGATCACTTCCGGCTAAAAATCCATATTTCTCGTAAACACTCTTCCCGATTATTACGGATAACCCCATCTCTTGTAATACATTCACACCTTTTAATACATTTTCGATTGTAGGTGGACCAGATGGTGCAATAATCATTACTGTATCACCTTGCTTTAATGCATTTGGATAAATCATTAAGCTCAGCCTCCTTCTCTTTCAATATATTCGCTTCATTTGAGGTCCAACCCTTGCATAAGCAGGGGAAAGCTTATCAAATAAAGAAGATATAAGGGAAATAGGAGGGAAAATGATGTTTACAAGTCGAGTAACAGACATATTAAAAATTGAGTATCCCGTTGTTCAAGCCGGTATGGCAGGCGCGATTACGACGCCAGAACTCGTTGCAGCAGTAAGTAATAGCGGAGGATTAGGGACGCTTGGAGCGGGCTATATGAGCCCAGAACAAATTCGTGAAGCGATTTATAGAATAAGAGAACTAACAGATAAGCCTTTCGGTGTTAATTTACTTGTAACGAAAGAGATACAAATAGAAGAAGAGAAGGTAAATGAGGCGAAAGTATTACTAAGCGGAGTGAATAGAGAATTAGGTATAGAAGTAGAAGGAACGTTAAAGCTTCCAAAAAGCTATAAGGAACAATTACAAGTGCTATTAGATGAAAAAGTACCAGTCGTTAGTTTTGCATTTCAAACGTTAGAAAAAGAAGAAATAAATGATTTAAAAAGAAGTGGAATAAAAGTTATCGGAACAGCTACCCATGTGAAGGAAGCGAAAGTACTTGCCGAGCTAGGAGTAGATATTATTATCGGACAAGGTAGCGAAGCAGGAGGGCATAGAGGAACGTTTATTGGGAAAGAACGAGATGCTATGATTGGTACTTTTGCGTTAGTACCTCAGTTAGTAGAAGCTGTTCCGCATATCCCAATTGTCGCAGCAGGTGGTGTAATGAACGGACAAGGGCTTGTTGCGGCATTGGCACTAGGAGCAGAAGGTGTTCAAATGGGATCGGCCTTTTTAACAAGTGAAGAGAGTATTACGCACGATGTGTATAAAGAAGCGGTTTTACATAGTACAGATACGAGCACAACGGTAACTCGTGCGTTTTCCGGGAAATATGCACGGGGTATCCGGAATGACTTTATAGAGAGACATGAAGGAAAAGAAGAAGGGCTTCCGATGTATCCAGTGCAAAACGTATTAACTTCTAAAATACGCCAAGAGGCAGCGAAGCAAAATAAGGAAGAATATATGTCACTTTGGGCAGGACAGGCAGCATCGTTGGCACGAATCGAATCAGCTCAGCATGTAGTGGAGCGAGTTATGAAAGAAGCGGAGAATGCAATCGAGCAATTACAAAATATATACAAAAAGACCACTTGAGTAATTCAAGCGGTCTTTTCATTAGTTTGCTTTATAAAATTGTTGGATGGCTTCGTCGATGTAAACCCAGCCTTTCCAACCTAAGTGCATATGATCTTTTAAGAAGTATTTATCGTATTCATGATTTGAGAAGTCGGCAATTGGATAACCAGCTTTTTCGATTTGCTCATGAACTTTCTTATAGTATGCTTCGCGGCGTTCTTTCGGGAAGCCAGCGTAGTCGTACCAAGGACCTTTGACAGGAACAGAAATGAAGAGCGGTTTTGCACCAGATTGTTTTAATAAATCAAGTACAATTTGTAAATCTTCATATTCTGGCGATTGGTCATAAGCATCATTTTTTAAGTAACCTTCACGTTGCTTTAATTTTTTCTTAATTTTGCTATTGAAATAATCATCTTCAATACCGTATTCATTAGATCCAGATTCTACTGCACCTGTTTGATCCGCATGTTTACGAGCCTCTTCCCAGTTCATTTGTTTTAATGAAGGATCAAGCTTTTCTTTGTGCGGTTTAATATTAAACATAGCTGTAAATAAATCTTTACGATCTAAAATGTTACGATAAATATAAGCGAAAGGTTTAGCAGCAAGTGCTTTTACTTTATACTTCGTATCATCATAAGCAATGCCTTCAAGCGAAATTTTTAATAAAGTTTCTTTTTTTACAATCTCAAAGTTTAATAAACGCTTTGCAATTTGTTTTTTCATTTCAGGTTTTAAATCATTGTTGAAAATGAAATGGTAACCTTGTTGCTTTGAAAAGTTAGGTGCAAAGTGCGTTTCATCAATACCTTGTGGTACAAACCATTGCGGAGAAAGAACGAATACCATTTTCTTATCTTTCAATTGATCCATTGTAGATGCGAAGTTTAACACATGTACAAGGTCTTGTGTTCCGCCGCGTCCAAGAAGGAATGGTGTGAACCCTTCAGGCTTTACTTTAAAATAATTAGATGGATGGAAAGCATCCATACGTGCGAATTCCGATGAACCGTACATCGGAAGATATTTTGGATTTGCTAACATCTTTTGCTGTAAAATCATACTTTGAATTTTTTCTTCTTTTAAAGAAGTAGCAGCTTGTTCTACTTTTTCATCACTTAAAAGTGGAAGTAGGAAGCGCGTTGGAATAAGTAAGAATACAGCAAAAAGGGCCAATGCTAAAAGCATCGGACCAAATTTTGCTTTGTTCATCGGATTTCTTCCAACTTTTTAATAACCATGTTTGGTGTAGCCCACTCGTCACGGTCAAAATCAGAAATAGAAACTTCAATATCTAAACGCTCTTGGAATTCAACTAATAAAGATACTACAGCGAAAGAATCAAGGGTACCTTCTTCAAATAATTGAACATCTAAGTTTTCTTTCACAATATCGTTTTCACATACTTCTTCTAAAATATCTAATACTTGCTCTTTGAATTCTGCCATTTTTAAAATCTCCTTTATATCCGAAATATATTATATGTGCAACTTCTTAATGGAATAAGAAGGGTGCATTAAAAGTATCTGTTAAGGTGTCCAGAGAAAATTAGGAAACCGAAACATACAACGTGGAACGTAATTACAATCGCAAGGACGTGTGTAAATTTATTGTTTGGCCAAAACTTATGCTTTTTGTTTTTTCGTTCGAAAATATCAAATAAAATAAACAGTGCGGCATGATATAGACCATAAATAACATACTGCGCAACAGCGCTTCCTTGGATGTGCCAAATTCCCATAATGAAGAAGTTTAAAAATGCACCGATATACGAAATTGTGTAACGGTTTTTAATTAACTTTTTCTTCGTTGCAAAAAAGACGAAACGCATGTAAATAAAATCACGGAACCAGAATGATAAACTCATGTGCCAGCGGTTCCAGAAGTCTTTAATATTACGACTAAGGAATGGCTTATTAAAGTTTTCTGGCGTTTTAATTCCCATCATATAACTGATACCAATTACGAACGCACTATAACCTGCAAAGTCAAAGAATAATTGCATGCTAGTAGCGTACATAAAAATCACATTAGATAAAAGTGTATCTTGATTGGCGAATACAGCCTTTACAAGATATGTTGTTATCAAGTGTGCGATTATAAATTTATACAGGAAACCTTGGAAAATACGGTTAAACCCTGTATATAGTAACTTTTGATATTCCTCAGCACTAGGCGGCTTTTGAATATCTTTTTGGAATCTACGGTAACGATCGATAGGTCCACTTGAAATCGCAGGGAAGAATAAAACGAATTCCCAGAAATTAAAGAAGGAAAGTTCTTTAATTAAATTATCACGAACTTCAAAGACCATTTGTACAGCTCTAAATGTTACATAAGACATACCTGCGAAAACAATAAAATGCAATTCAGGTACAAATGGTGCGACTTTTGCCAAAATAAGTGGCAAAATCGATAAAATAACAGCTACACAAAACATGAATGTACTATTATTTTGTTTTCTTAAAATTAAATAGCCTTTAATAAGGGCATATTGCCAAATAATAAATGCGGCTAACATAATCGCTTGCTTCGGTTTATCCGAGAAGATAATAGCAATCATGACTAATGTTAAAACGGCATTATATTTACGCAACATTTTACCTTTTAATCCAGCTATGATAGTAGGTATTAATAAAATGCCCACTATAGCGAAAAAATAAAATGATCCATATGCGGTCATGCTGTAACCTCACTCAATAATTTTTTGCGATCTACCTTTCCATTTGGTGTCATTGGAATAGAAGATTGATACATGAATTTACGTGGAATCATGTAGTTTGGTAATCGCTCATTGAGTTCTTTTTTGATTGCAGATGTTAATTTGAATTCTTTTTCAAACGAATGTTCTCCAGGAACAACAACCGCTAATAAATAATCGTATTTCTCACCTTTTTTAATTGGAACGATAACTGCACCTTCTACGTAAGAACACGCACGAAGGTGATGCTCAATTTCTTCTAATTCCATTCGATAACCATGCAGCTTAATTTGGAAATCAAGACGACCATTATAGAATAGAAGACCATTTTCAACATAGCCAGCATCGCCTGTTTTATAGGCGCGCTCACCGTCAATCATAGTAAATGCTTTTTCTGTTAATTCAGGGCTGCCTAAATATCCAACGCTTACGCTTGGACCGACAATTACGATTTCGCCTTTTTCACCATCAGGTGCAATCGTACCATCTTCTTTCATAATAAGAAGGCGACAGTCTGATTTACAGTAGCCAACTGGAAGTGATTTGTATTGATCAAGCACTTCTTCTGTCACGTGAATACCTGTTACAGCGACAGTAGCTTCTGTTGGACCATACGTATTCATAATTGTTGCATTTGGGAAACGCTCAATTAATTTTCTAGCTACTTCATTTGGTAACACTTCACCGCAGAATAAGAATGTTTTCATGTTTGGTAGCATATTCTCAGAGAAAGATGCTTCCATTAAACACATCTCTGCGAAAGAAGGTGTGGAAGTCCATACTTGTATATCCGATTGCTCTAAAGAAGCAAACAAGTCTTTTGGACGCGCAATCATATCTTTATCGATTGCCCAAAGCGTACCACCTGTTACTAATGATGGGTAAATATCCATAACAGATAAATCGAATGAGAAAGGTGCTTGGTTTAAGAATACTTGCCCTGTTTGTAAGTTGAAATCTTCTACAGCCCATTTTGTAAAGCTAACAAGGCAGTTATAAGTAATCTGAACCCCTTTCGGATTACCTGTGCTTCCTGATGTGTAAATAATGTAGAAGTTCTCATCACCTTTTACCGCATGTTCAGGATTTGGAGTGTTCCCTTTATGAGTAAAGAAAATATCTTTTAAGTTGTCTTCACTTACGATGCGAACTGGCAAATCAGTTACAGTTACTTCTGCTGCCGATAAAAGCAATTTCGCACCAGAATTTTCAGCGATACGTTGTACACGATCAGCTGGGATAGATAAATCTACAGGAATGTAAGCATGTCCAGCTTTTACACATCCTAAAAAGTTAATAATCATTTCAGGTTGCATATGGCCATACACCATAATTGGTGAACGATCGTCTGGATACTCAGAAGAAATCCAATGTGCTAACGCATCAGAATCTTCCTTTAATTGTTTGTACGTAATTTTCGCATCTCGCCAAACAAAAGCGGTTTGATCAGGCGTTTCTGCAGCCCACTTTTCAATTTGTTCTAATAACTTCATAACGTTCCCACCCTAGAATTCATTGTAAATAAATGTACTTGTGTTTGTATCATGGAATCCATACAACCAAAGTAATGCAAATAAAATTGCAAGGTAATAAACCGTCTTTGCAACCCATTGTGTGAGTGGTCGAGACCATATCTCTTTTAATCTTTCCATGTCTTTCCCTCTCTTAATGAAATAATAGCTCTTTGTAGGTATCATGTCCTACATTATTGTGAAAAAAACAAAATCCCACATTTTAGGTAAAAATAAGTCAAAAGGCTCTTTTCTGATATTAGCACTAAATACTAAAAAAGAAAATCCCTAACTTAGCAATTATATTACATTCAGCATGAATTTGTAATGGGTTTGACATGTAAATAGAAAGTGGATTGTGTGAATACATAAAAGTGGACTATAAGAATACGTAAAAATGCAGTATTTGTTTTTATTAATCATTTAAGACGGAGTAAAATTTAAAATTTCTAGTTCTTTTGAAAAGGAGGAAATTATCATGAATAGAGTGTGGAAGAGTCTAATTTCGGAAGAAAATATCGTGAAATGGAGAAGGCATTTTCATAAGTATCCGGAATTATCATTTCATGAAAAAGAAACTTCGCAATTTATATATGATACACTATGCTCATTTTCTTCTTTTGAAGTAACGAGACCGACGAAGTATAGTGTACTAGCAATTAAAAGGGGTGTGAAGCAAGGGAAAGTAATTGCGATTCGAGCTGATATAGATGCTTTGCCAATTCAAGAGGAGACAAGTAAATCTTATACATCTGTGAAAAAAGGAATGATGCATGCATGTGGGCACGATGCTCACGCAGCTATATTATTAAGCACTGCAGAGGTGCTTAATAATATGAAGGAAGAGTTTGTAGGAGAAATTCGTCTATTCTTTCAGCATGCAGAAGAAGTATACCCTGGTGGTGGACAAGAAATGGTTGAGGCTGGTGTTATGGACGGTGTTGATTATGTAATAGGTTTACATGTTATGTCTGGCTTGGAAAGTGGGAATGTAGGAATTGTATATGGACCGATGATGGCAGCACCAGACGTATTTACAGTTGAGATCCAAGGCAAAGGAGGGCATGCGGCGCGGCCAGAAGAAACGATTGATCCTATCGCTATCGGAGCGCAGATTATTACAAATCTACAACATATCGTATCTAGAAATACAAGTGCTTTCATGCAAAGAGTCCTTTCAGTTACTCAGTTTCATGGGGGAGTGGCTGACAATATTATTCCTAGTACAGCAACTTTAATGGGAACTGTTCGTTCATTTAATCAAGCATTGAGGGTGGAAGCAGAAGGGAAAATCGAAAAAATTGTGAAAGGAATTACAGAAGCACATGGAGGATCGTATACATATACGTATCGATATGGATATGATCCGGTTATTAATGATGAATATATTACGAAAATAGTAGAAGAAAGTGCACTACATTTGTTTGGGAATGAGCGTGTTGTGAAGCTTGAACCTTCTATGGGTGGGGAAGATTTTTCAGCATATTTAAGAAAAGCACCCGGTTGTTTCATTAAATTAGGAACAGGTAATGAAAATATATATACTTGTTATCCACATCATCATCCGAAATTTGACGTGGATGAATCAGCATTAATTTGTGGAGTGGAGCTATTCTTAGAGACTACTATAAGATTACTAAAATCATAGAAAAACAAAAAAAGGCAACTGCGCTCTATCGCAGTTGCTTTTATTTCTTTCCGTCAGAGAGGGCTGAGAAAGAACTATGCTCATTTATAGTATATGAATAGCTAACGGACAAGCTTGTACATTTTAATCATTTTTTTAAAAATAGTTATTGACATTGATAATCAATGTCAATTAATCTAAATATAGTTGAAATTGATAATTATTATCAATAGGATGGATGCGACATGTTAATGAGAAAAAAATTTCACCTTCTACGGAGGGGATTAAAAGATAAAAATAAAGATGTTAATCAGCATATGGAATGGCAACGAAATGTAATTCGGTCTGAATATGTAGATGAGAAGAAGAGCATTCAAACAGAAAAAGAGATACAAAGTAAAGGGAGAGGTTCAGTTGAGTAAGTTAGTAATGATTTTTGCAAGTATGAGTGGAAATACAGAGGAAATGGCTGACCATATTGCCGGCGTAATTCGTGAAACAGAAAATGAAATTGAAGTTATTGATATTATGGATTCACCAGAAGCTTCTATATTGGAACAGTATGATGGAATTATTTTAGGTGCATACACATGGGGAGATGGTGATCTTCCTGATGATTTCTTAGATTTTTATGATGCAATGGATTCTATTGATTTAACTGGGAAAAAAGCGGCAGTATTCGGATCATGTGATTCGGCTTATCCGAAATACGGAGTGGCGGTTGATATTTTAATAGAAAAGCTACAAGAGCGCGGAGCAGCAGTTGTGTTAGAAGGACTAAAAGTAGAATTAACGCCAGAAGATGAAGATGTAGAAAAATGTTTACAGTTTGGAGCTGAATTTGTAAAACACCTTTCTTAATGGCAGAAGGGAGCTGAAGAGCAAGTGCATGAGAAAATCTCAATCAAAACGATGACAGATTATCATTTGTATGATTTTATGCGGTGTCCGCATAAATTTTATTTTCGTCATATAAAAAGAAGAGAACCTTCTTCATTTGAATGGCAACAAATAGCGCAAATGATTGTGAATCAAATTATTAACGAGTATTACACGCTACCTGCGGGTCAACAAACGAAAATTGTACTTTTAATATTAATAGAAAAGTATTGGAAAAAAGTAAGGATTAATATGTTTGCTTCGAAGACGGAGTACTATATTGTATTAGCGAAGCTAACGGATCACTTATTACAGTTTGTTGAAAGGGATGATAGTCAGACACCACCATTGTTTTTATACGAGAAGTTTCAAACATATATGGAAGAGTTAGGTGTCCACATGTCATTGACATTTGAAGTTGGTGAGTGGAATGCTGAGTCGTTTGTAATTAAAAAGTATGTTGTCGATGCGGATGAGGAAATGCTTGCTCTTTGTCAGAAGCTAATGACAGTATTCAGTTATAAAGCTTTCGGCGTTCTTCCAGGAAAAATTGAAGTTATTAATTTAATAGAAGGAACTAAGTATGAGTACATTCCGAAACAGGAAGATATTATAACTGGAATGGCTGATTTATCTAGAATGAAAGAAATGTTACAGCAACCTGAGCACTATACAGAGCGTCATTTTCGTTCTGAGTGTATAAGTTGTGCGTTTCATAGTGAATGCCAAGGGGAAGAAGTAAAGAAAGAAGCGAAACAGAAGAAAAATATAGTTCATTAAAGGATGCAACTTTGCATCCTTTTTTGTTATTGACATGAAAAGCTTTTCATCATTTACGGTATATTTGTAGCAGATTTTAATAAAGTGAAACTTTAATCAGTGGGGGTCAATCGGGCTACCCGCAAATAGCGGGATAAAGGGAGGAATAATCAATGAAAGATGAAACGAAAGTATTTCAATGGTTAAAAGAACAAAATGCTCCTTTTGAAATTCAACTGCAAATTTTACAGGCATTTCAATTGTATAAAGTTATTGTTGAAATGGATAAAAAGTTAATGATGTATGAGGAGAGAGTATATAGGGAGAGAATGTAATCTCATCCCTGTAATATCGTTTTTAGTTGTTCTGTACTTGTAATGAATTCGAGTTCATTCTCTGATTCAAAGTTATAAATAATATTATGTAGTAAAGGACTATATTGATAAAAGGTAGTAATGCGGTGAATGAGTAATGGATCATGATGAGAAATAAGTGTACTGTACTGTTCATATACAGATGTAGTAAACTCATGTCCGAAATCATAATATAGTCCTGCAAAATCAAAAGCAGGATCGCCAATTTGCGCATCACCAAAATCGATAACACCTGAAATGCGTTTGTTCTGCTTGTTAAATAAAATGTGATGATGTGTAAAATCAGCGTGAATGATTGTATTTTGAAAATTAGATGTAGCTAGACAGGCAAAGAAATTCTCGAATAAACGATTTAAGGCTGATTTCTGGAACGAAGTAAGATTGTTAGTAACATACTGATTTAATTTAGTTTGTAGCTCTTTCCAGTAGGTAAGTGTTTTTTCAATAGGGAATCCTAACGCTGTAACACTTTTTAGAGGAATACTATGTAGAGCAGCAAGGAAAGTTGCTAATTGTGTAATAAGTGCTTTTCGTTCTTGTTTTTCTAGTGTAGTAACTATTTCTGTTTTTAAAGGTTTACCATGAATGAGAGTATAGTAACTACAAAGCGGAATAGCATCAGTCTCCTTTTTATAGAATAGGTGATACTTTGGAACTTTAATTTCATGTAGTGAACAAGAGAGAAGTGTGCATAGTTCTTTTTCTAACGGAATTCGCATTGCATATTCCTGTTTTCGCGGGAAACGAAACAGTAGCTCATCATTTACTATAATTGCTACATTATCCCAACCTTCTTCATTTTGTTTATATGAATGTATAGAAAGATTAGGCAAAGCTTCTTTTATATAATGTTTGTAAGAGTCCATAATTGTTCCTCGTTTCTGAGTTAAGTTATTCTACTTTATGATATCAGAATTTTCTTTCTATATGTTAAAATATAGCTATCATTATGAAGAAGGGCGGGAGTATTACGAAAAAAAGACTGTTAATCATTTCTCTATGTATCGCTTTTGTATTGTTTTGTTCATATAAAGAGGAGGTTTTTGCTACCTTTAAACCGATTGATCAGTACGAGTTAAATAAGGAATTAAAGAACAAAAGTATAGAAAATTTAACTCATAATGAAATGAAAAAGGTAGGAGAGCATTTTGTGACCGAGCAACTATCCGTGTTTGAGTTTAATAATAAAGAAGATGTGAAACGAAAAGGTGAAGAACTATTTTTAAATAGAGGGTATGAACAATTAATAGAAAATTATTATCCCAATCGTTTTCAAGATTTAGAGTATAAATTTACAAGCGAGGAGATACGTGAAGAGACAGATGAGAGTTTTCTCTATCAAGCTGTAGCGTACGTTGCGGGTACTGAAAATGGTAAGAGAAGCGAAATGAAATTGAATTATGAAGTGAAAATTGTAAAGGTTAATAATATATTTATGGTGCTAGAACAAAAGCAGCGCGTACAATAAAGGAAATTCATTGCTCAATAGATCATTTGGGGGTGTACTACTTAATGCGGAATAAAAAGGCCCTCAAGGAATCAAGGACCTTTAAAGATTTTCATTTTGTTGACCAAGTTCTTTTTGAGCAATATATAAATTTCCTTGCTCCACTTGTTTAAGTGTATGAACAGAATCGCCTGCATATCCTTTTTGTGTTTTAACAGTTCTTTTGGAACGATTGGAATTTTGTTTCTTCATATAATAGGCCACCTTTCATCAAAAATAAACGAAAATGATAAGTATGAGTAATACAGCGGCGAAAATGGTAATGCCCATTAAAAACGAAGTGTTTTTATATTTAGGTGGCTTATGTACATCTTGCCGATATCCAGGTGAAATTTCAGGGGCAAATTCTTCATCGAATGATTGCTTTTTTTCTTTGTCGTCCATATGTACCCACCTTTCTTTTTCATTATATTATACGTTACAAGAAAAAATATGCATAAAGAAAACAGCCGCTTTATTATTAGCGGCTGTTTTGTGTTGTATATTTTCGTTGTACTTGAAAGAGACGGATAAGGAGGAAGGCAGCGCCAAATGCTAGACCGATAATAAGACCGATCCAATAACCTTTTGCGGCCCATTCTGTATATGTTGCTAATATGTAACCTAGTGGTAGACCTATTATCCAATAAGCAATTAAAGTCATAATTAGAGCAACATTTACATCTTTATACCCACGCAGAGCTCCTTGTACAGGGGTTGCAATTGCATCTGAAATTTGAAATAAAATCGCAAAGATAAGAAATTCTTTTGCTAAATGATGAACTTTTGCATCTGTCGTATAAATAGAAGCAATTTGATTATCAAAGAAGTAGAGAAGAATTGAATATAATAAAGCAAAGGCAAGGGCTAATCCAATTCCAATCAGTCCGTATTGTTTTGCATTATCGTAACGTTTTGCTCCAACTTCGAATCCGACTGCAATAGTCATTGCCATTGCTAAACTTAGCGGAGTCATATATAACAAGGAAGCAAAGTTCATAGCTGCTTGGTGAGCTGCAATAGTTGTCGTACTAAAATTACTCATCATGAGCGTTACCGCAGCGAAAATACTCGTTTCAAAAAAGATAGCAAATCCGATAGGAACGCCAAGCTTTAAGAATGTTGTCCAACTCGAAAGAGAAGGGCGATATAATTGTTTGAAAATGTTGAAAGAGGCAAAAGGCTCTTTCGTCTGAATAATAATGACTGTAATAATTAAAATGCACCAATATGTTGCAGTGGAAGCAATTGCTGCTCCGACACCACCAAGCTTTGGGAAACCGAAGTTACCAAAAATTAATAGGTAATTTAATATTACGTTAATTGGTAATGATAGTAATGTAATAATCATCGTTGTGCGAGTTTTTCCTAATGCATCAATAAATCCACGTAAAACAGTGTAAGTGAATAAAGGTATAATTCCTATTGCGATAATACTTAAAAATTGAGCTGCAATTCGTTCCACAGGTTCTTCTAAGCGCATGCCGTTTAAAATAGGTGAAACGACGAAGAAACCGATGAGGATAACAACGAAGCTAGCACAAATTGCTAAATAAACTGCTTGTATGACAACGTGGGGAACGTCCTTTTTTTTCTTGGATCCGACGAGCTGTGCAACAATGGGAGTAGTAGCCATTAAAATTCCTGTTAATCCCGTACTAACTGGAAGCCATATACTTGTTCCAATTGCAACACCTGCTAAATCAGTTGGACTTGCATGTCCTGACATTGTTGTATCAAAAAAACTCATCGCAAATAATGACATTTGCGTTACGAAAATCGGAAAAAATAGTAATACAAATTGCTTTAACTTTTGTGAAAATGAAGTAGTTTCTTTCATAAAATCCCCTTTCCATATAAAAAAACAAACTCTTACTATCATACAATTTAATCAAAGATTAGAAAAGAAATACGCGCCTACAACATATGAAACCAATAAAAAAAGGATGCACTTTGAAAAGGGATAAGGTATTATGATAAGGTGTGAAAAAATTACATATTATTTGTTATTAAGGAGGCACTACTTGTGGCTGATTGGTTAATTGGTTTAATCATGGGTGCTGTTGAAGGGTTAACAGAGTTTCTACCAGTATCATCAACAGGACATATGATTTTAACAGGACATTTAATTGGATTTGACGATGAGAGAGCGAAAGTTTTTGAAGTTGTTATCCAATTGGGATCGATTTTAGCAGTTGTTGTTATATTTTGGAAGCGTCTATGGTCGTTAGTTGGAATAGGTAAAGTAACAGACGGACCATCGTTAAATTTATTACATATTATTATCGGGATGATTCCTGCCGGGATACTTGGCGTATTATTCCATAGCACTATTAAAGAGGTTTTATTTGGTCCAGGACCAGTTGTTATTAGCTTAGTAGCCGGTGGTATTTTAATGATTGTTGCTGAGAAGTTTTCAAAACCAAGTACAGCAAGAACGTTAGATGAAATCACATATAAACAGGCATTTACAATTGGAATGTTTCAATGTTTAGCTCTTTGGCCAGGTTTCTCTCGTTCTGGTTCTACAATCAGTGGTGGTTTATTAGCTCGCGTGTCGCATACAGCGGCAGCTGAATATACGTTCATTTTAGCGGTACCGATGATGGTAGCTGCAAGTGGATTAGATTTAATTAAAAGCTGGGATGTATTAAGCTCAGCAGATATAACGCTATTTGTAACAGGATTTGTAACTGCATTCGTTGTTGCGATGCTTGCAATTGTTTCATTCTTGAAATTATTATCTCGTGTGAAACTAACACCGTTCGCTTATTATCGTTTCATTTTAGCTGCGGTATTCTATTTCTTCATTATGTAATAAAAAAACCTGCCGAGCTCGGCAGGTTTTTTATTTTACTATTTTTTCCACCATATTTTCCATTACATGCTCCCAAAGAGAAGTATCATCAGCTAATGTAGCACGGAAATTAGCATACATTTCTTTTTGTTTTTCTTCGAATGTTGGATCTTCTTTTTCAGGTAATGTAGCGCGCATTGAAGTTACTAATTCTTGTACTTTTGGAGCGCGTGGTCCAAAGACGGCTTGTTCATTTCCATCTTTATCAATGAAAATAAAGATTGGAATCGCACGTGCTGTTCCATTTGTTAAATATTGATCCATTAATTCTAAGTTTTCGTCGCGAATTAATAAACTCATTTCAATATTTGCAACTTCAGAAATTCGTTTCATAACAGGTACGCATAAAAGAGCATCGCCACACCAATCAGCAGTTAATACGATAACACGCCAGCCGTCATTTTGACGTTCTTCTAATACAGGAAGTAATTCATTTGGAATTAAAAAGTTATTGTAAATGTGTAGTAGCTCGTATTGGTTTACTTGCATTTCATTCACATATGTATCAAAGGACATACCTTTATCAGCCCATTGTTGTAAGTTCATAATTAACACCTCTTTAGTAAGATTTGCTTTCATTGTACCAATTTTTATATAGAAAAGCTTGTATTCTTACTCTTTCTCGTCACTTAATAATTTATTTAAGAGGAAAAAGAATAGTACGACACATAATTCAGCTATGTTGGACATTTGTACGCTTTCTATCCAATCATCAGCAGTATGAATGACGAACCAATCTAGTGTAATTTCAATGAATGAGAAAAGAGTAATAGAAATCCAATTTGGCATGTTTTGTGTTAGTGGATATAGCAGCGTTTTGAAGAAACTGAAGATGAAAAATGTAATACTGTCTAAGAAAGTGATTAATAAAAAAAAGAGAAGTAACGCAGTACGTGAACTATACTCTATACCTGTAATTTGAAAGATTCCTACATATACAAAAAATATAAATGCAAAAATTATAATGAGAAAAAGAGCGATAATACTAATGATAATCGTTTTATCTTTTAGGCTGAGATTTGAGAATTTCTCCTCCTCATGCATTAAAATACCCCCTTTTTCTGGAAGTTAACTTCATTTTATCATGAAATACATATTAAAAAACTACGAATTATGGGAAAATAAGGTGACAAAAAGTAAGATTTCATGTAAAATTATTAATAAGGTTTTTATTTAACTAAATGAAATAAAAGGAGCTGTCAAAGTTGTCTCAAAATCGAGAGCAATTAATGGAAGAACTATCGACAAATGTGTTTGCTATGTTTCGCACATTGCGTAATGATATCGGAAAAATATTCGGTGGTTACATACCGTGGAATGAATTCATCGTTCTGAGAATATTAAATCGTACGAATAAAGAAATGGTATCGCGTGTAGCAAATGAATTAAATGTGTCGAATAGTCATATTACAGCTGTTACAGAAAAATTAATTAATAAAGGTTTTGTAACTCGTTCACGTTCTACATCAGATCGCCGAGTTGTGTATTTAGAGATTACAGAACAAGGGAAAGATTTAGTTGCGAAAATGGAAGATGCGAAAAAACAATATTTACAAGAAAGATTCTCTACACTTTCAGAAGATGAAATGAATGTAATGATTTCGATTTCCAAAAAACTTATTTAAGTGATTATAAACAAGAAAACGCTTACGTGATGAAAGAGAAGATCTTCCTTATATATGGAAGGTCTTCTTTCGTGTGTAATAGATGTTAAAAAATAAAATGTGTATGAAAAAAGATAGAGCGCCATACTACTAATACAAGGAAGGGAGGGAGAAATATGACGAATCGTAACGGTAGTAAAGGGAGCGGTAATCAAGGATCACCAAAGTCTGGCCAGTTTAATCAGGAATTTAGCACTGAATTTGAAACTGGTAATGATAATAAAGGGAAAGAATATCGTTCTAAAAAAGGGAGTAAATCAAAAAAGGAGTGAATATATTCACTCCTTTTTTGATTTACGATGCTGCCGATTGATCAGTATTATATTTTTCTTCTGATTTTGCGACAATCATTGCGCAAATTGCATCCCCAGAAATGTTTACAGCTGTTCTAGACATATCTAGAATACGGTCAATACCGATAATTAAAGCGATACCTTCTACTGGTAGATTTACTTGATTTAAAACCATTGTAAGCATTACAAGTCCAACACCTGGTACACCAGCAGTACCGATACTAGCTAGTACAGCAGTTAATACGACCATAGCTAATTGCGGTAATGTAAGTTCAACTCCGTATACTTGAGCGATAAATACAGTTGCCACCCCTTGCATAATGGCAGTACCATCCATATTAATAGTTGCCCCTAGTGGTTGTACAAATGAGCTTATCGCTTTTGGAACGCCAAGCTTATCTTGTGCTGTTTTCATTGCAAATGGAAGCGATGCATTAGAGCTAGATGTACTAAATCCAATTGCCATTACTGGTCCGAAATGTTTAAAGAAACGAACAATACTTTCTTTTGCTAATACCTTTAATAAGCCACCATATACAAAGACCCCGTGAATAATGAGTACTAACATAACGACAATCATATACTTGAACATCGCAGCGACGCCTGCAAGCCCCATTTTACCAACGGATGAAGCGAGCAAACCGAATGTTCCAATTGGGGCTAATTTCATAACGAGATTAACGAGATACATCATTAATTCGTTGCCCTGTTCAAGTAATGAATGGATACCTTGAACTCGTTTTCCTAAAATAGCTATACCGAGTCCAATCAATACGGCAAAGGCAATGATTTGTAACATGTTTCCGTCAGCCATCGCTTTTGCTGGGTTATCTGGTACGATATTTAGCAATGTGTCGACGAAAGATGTTTCAGTTTTTGCACCTTCATACTTAAGACCTTCTGTTTTAAAATTACCGCCAGCTCCTGGTTTTATAATAAGTGCAAATGTAACCGCTATAGAGATGGCAACCGCAGTTGTTACGAGAAAGAATGAAATTGATTTTAAACCGATTCTTCCAAGTTGTTTCGGATCTCCAAGGCCGGCAGCACCAAGTACGATAGAAATGAATACAACAGGAACAACTAGCATTTTAATAAGTCGAATAAACAATTGACCAATTGGGTTGAACACATATTGATTTAGTGGCTCAAAGATAGATGGAGCGGCTAAATTTAGAGTGAGTCCAACAACTAGACCTAGAAATAATGCGATTAAGATTGCTTTTGTTTGTTTCAATAAAATCCCCCTTTTGTTTTTGCGAAATTCCTTCCTAAAGTAATTATACCGAAAAAATACCTAATTTGACAATATTTTCTGAATTTTTAGGATTTTATTTAAGTACAGATAGATTGATTTTGTGTTTGGAAAATAAAAGAGACCATCACATAGGATGGTCAAGGGAAGGGGACAATTTATGTCAATTTAATTAGGGATGGAAGTTGCTTTAAGACACTGGGGAATGTCTTATAAATTAGGGAGGAACAACTTCGATACATATACTATAAAAGATAGGTGTGACTCTCATGTGAACATAGGGTGAAAGAGAGAGGGAGTTTTAAATAAAAGATAGAAAGACAAAAAAATAAGACCATCATTTATAAGATGGTCAAGGAAGGGGACAATTTATGTCAATTTAATTAGGGATGGAAGCTGTTCAAAGACACTGGGGAATGTCTTATAAATTAGGGAGGAACAACTTCGATACATATACTATAAAAGGTAGATGTGACCTCTGTGTGAACATCGAGTGAAAGAGAGAGGAAGTTTTAAATAAAAGATAGAAAGACAAAAAAATAAGACCATCACATAAGATGGTCAAGGGAAGGGGACAATTTATGTCAATTTAATTAGGGATGGAAGCTATTCAAAGACACTGGGGAATGTCTTATAAATTAGGGAGGAACAGCTTCGATATATATACTATAAAAGGTGGATGTGACCTCTGTGTGAACATCGAGTGAAAGAGAGAGGAAGTTTTAAATAAAAGATAGAAAGACAAAAAAATAAGACCATCACATATAAGATGGTCAAGGGAAGGGGACAATTTATGTCAATTTAATTAGGGATGGAAGCTATTCAAAGACACTGGGGAATGTCTTATAGATTAGGGAGGAACAGCTTCGATACATATACTATAAAAGGTGAATGTGACCTCTATGTGAACATAGAGTGAAAGATATGGGGATTTGAAAAATAGTACATATGAAATTGTTATTGCTAGCAATATTGAGTTAGGATATATAGTTTTCCAGCATAAAAGAAAAAGAAGTCTGAATATAAATAAAAGTTGTAATCTATGAAAAAAAGGATTATGCTCAACTATATTATAAGAATATAAGGTTTGTCCCAATTCTTTAAGGGCTTTTAAAAAGCTTTTTATTTATGAGGGGAAAGCTTCACTTTAATAAGGGAGTTAGTGATATGGAAGTAACAAAAAAACAAGGGCTGTATAATCGTCTTATACGATTAAACCCACCACAAATATTAGCGTTAGGTTTTTTCTGCTTAATTGTGGTTGGCGGTTTGTTATTAAAGTTACCATTCGCAACGAAAGCACAAATTAGTTGGGTAGATGCTTTCTTTACAGCAACGTCAGCAGCGACCGTAACTGGTTTGGGAGTAGTGGATACAGCAAGTACATTTACGATGTTTGGCGAAATTGTTATTATGTTTTTAATTCAAACAGGTGGTCTAGGTCTTATGACAATTGCCATTTTAATTGTTTGGGTATTAGGCAAAAAAATCGGATTACGCCATCGTTTATTAATTGGAGAAGCGTTTAATCAAACAAATATAGGTGGTCTTGTAAAATTAGTAAAGCGTGTCTTTATATTTTCGATTTGTATTGAGCTTATTGGGGTCATCTTTTTATCGTTTCGCTTTATTCCAGAGTTTGGTTTTGGAAAAGGTTTATACTATAGTATTTTTCATGTAATTGCATCTTATAATAATGCAGGCTTTGCTTTATGGCCAGATAATTTAACAAGATATGTAGGAGATCCCATTATTAATATTGGGATTTGCTCTTTAATTGTAATAGGTGGACTCGGTTTTACCGTATTAATTGATATATGGTATAGTCGCAGTTTTCGAAAATTATCACTTCACTCAAAAATAATGATTATTGGAACAGTAGTGCTAAATGTTATAGCAATGATTGTAATTTTTGTATTGGAATATAATAATGTGAAGACGTTAGGGAATTTATCTTTAAATGAAAAACTATGGGCTTCCTTCTTTCAAGGTATTACCCCGCGGACAGCTGGATTTAATACGGTTGACTATGGAGGTATGGAAGAATCATCTATATTATTTACGATGATTTTAATGTTTATTGGTGCAGGAAGTGTATCAACAGGTGGAGGAATTAAATTAACAACGTTTGTTATCTTAATTACATCTGTCCTTTCTTTCTTTAGAAAAAAGGAGGAAATTGTTTTATTTCAGCGTACAATTAAAATGTCGACAGTAACGAGGGCCTTAGCGATTGCTGTTGCCAGTCAAATACTTATTTTTGCAGCGGTATTTATATTAATGCTTACAGAAAACTTCAGCTTTATTCAATTATTATTTGAGACAATATCAGCGTTTGGTACAGTCGGATTAACGATGGGAATTACTGCAAAGCTATCGGCATTCGGAAAATGTATTATTATGTTTGTTATGTTCTGCGGATTAATTGGACCATTAACACTTGTGTTCTCTTTAGCGCGACCAGCAAAACAAAAAATAAAATATCCATCGGAAGATGTGTTTACAGGATAAGGTATCCCGCGTTAAGCGAGATACCTTTTTCTTTTTTAGAAAAGGGAGAACAATAAACCAATAAGTGCTACTCGGAATAAAATTGCGATAAGTGCAGCAATCCCACCGACAACTGCAGCGATACCGCCAGTTACAGTAGCTCCGCGATTATAAGCGTAAATACCGAGTAAAACAGAAACAAGACCAAATAGTGTTGGGAATGTAAATAGCGATAAGATAGATAGCGCAAGAGCGATAAAACCAGCAGTTGATCCAGCAGCGGACGATTTTACAACATCTTTATCGTCTTTATCATCGTAATCATAATCAATGCGTTGTGGTGCAACCTCAGCGGCATACTCTTCTTTATAGTCACTATAATCACTATCTATTCTATCTCTTCTTTTATAATCATCAAATTTCTCAGTCAAAGTCATGGCTCCTTTCATAACAAGGTTCAATAGTAGTATGTATCTCTTTTTCTTTTTTATCCCGCATTAACGGGCAGTAATATCTATTAAAAGGAGGAAAATGTTTTCTTGAAATAGGAAAAGTTAGTATGACTTCCTCTATTTTGGAAATTATAAAAAGGAATAATGAGGAAAGGGTGCAATACATAATGGAACATCCAATTGAAAATTTAATGAAAACGGCAATGACAAATTTAAAAGAGATGGTAGATGTAAATACAATTGTTGGGAGCCCGGTTTCAACAGCTGACGGAAATGTTGTATTAACAGTATCTCAAGTGGCTTTTGGTTTTGGAGCTGGTGGAAGTGATTTTAAAGGGGGTTTCATTACTGAAAAACATAACGGTGGGCAAAATCAGCATAAAGAGAACAAGCAAGGGCATCCATTTGGAGGAGGAAGCGGGGCTGGGGTTTCTATTAGTCCAGTAGCTTTTTTAGTAGTTGGTTCTAATGGGGTGCAAGTATTACATCTCAACAGCAGTACACATTTAATTGAAAAGGCTTTAAACACTGTACCAAGCACTGTAGATAAATTTGTGAATGGTCGTCAAAAGTGAACTTGCATTTTTTAGGAATTATGATATATTAGAAAAAGTGCGCTTTAGGATGATCGGAATAATTGAAATGTAAATATATATGATGTGTGGAATAAGGGAGAGGAATTTATGATTAATATCAAAAACTTAGTAGTTGGCTTATTTATGTTAGTAAGCGGCTTTGTTGTATATGTAATAAAAGAAAAAGCTCCATTCTAAAACAGACAAACCGTTAATGTCTGTTTTTAATTTGCGGAAAAATATTGACAAGCTATTGTATTGGTGTTATAATTTCAATTCGTGTCTCGGTTACAGCTAGTGTAAAGTAAATATCTCTTATGAATGCAATACGAAAAGTTTGCGAAAGATCGGGTAATTTTATCAACAACTTTTGTGAACAAACCCTATAAATTGTATTTGTAAGCTATATATGTATACTAGTGAATCAAGGAGCGGTCAGTGGAACCGTAATGATGAGAGAGAGGTAGGGCTTTCATCCAGTATATGTTACTTTCCCGTTAGGTGAATATAAAAAAGAGGACTCCTTTTAAAAGGAGTCCTCTTTCATTTTTTAAGTGCGACTTTCAACTTGTTGACAAATTTCATCCGTTGTTAAACCGTGAGCTGTAATGACTGATCCTTTAATTGATGCATCTGCAATGCCCATCACATTAGAATCTTGCCCAGTTACAACGCAACAATCACACCCTTGTGCATCCTGTTCTGAGTTAAGTGTAACAACTTCATGACCTTGTTGCTGAAGAGCTTGTTGAACGTCTGTTAATGAGTTTTCAACGCCAATTCTAGCCATAATTCTCACCTCCTACCATCTAATTGCTAGTATGCTCAAGTTCACTGCATTTATGAAAAGACGGTAGGAAGTAAATCTTTGTTTAGTCGTTATATACGCCAGTAAGCATTTGACTAACGAATTGATCGTTTAATGTATCTTGGGCAGAAGAAGTATTTGAATGGATGTCGATTGAAGCAATAAAATGATTATGTTCTTGCGTATTTGGTTCTACCTCTACGTAATTATCGAATTTACAAAAACCTTTCGTATCCATTAGATCAAATAATTGCAGCATTTCTACTACCTCTTGTCTCGTTCCTTTAATTTGTACACACGCCATATTTATTTCCTCCTTCATTTTGACAAATTGTTTTTTAAAAATAGGATTATGATTACGAAATGAAAAATATGAATGTTATTTTTAGACAGCGCTATTTTTGTTATTTCCCCCCTTTTTCAGCAAAAGTCGTTATATATTCCCGGATTTATAAAATCGGACGTCCGTTTATTGAATACAATAGATTCGTATCAATTGATGAAAATCCTTCTTTTAAACAAATATTTTTTTAGTGGAAATTGGCGAAAAAAATTTTTTGACTTTTTGTAAACGTTAACAATGTTGTTAAATCAATATAAGTAAAGAAGTACGTACGATTAAAAATTATAAATTTTCTAAAAATTCACTTGATTTATTTAGAAAGGAGAGTAAACTAGGAAACAATAAAAAATTCATAGAACATAGGAGGCGCTTCTAGTGAATGAGCAATGGATTTTCTTAAATGGAGAATTTGTTCCAAAAGATGAGGCAAAAGTTTCAGTATATGATCATGGCTATTTATATGGCGATGGAGTGTTTGAAGGAATTAGAGTTTATAGCGGTAATGTTTTCCGTTTGAGAGAGCATCTTGTCCGGTTGTATGAATCAGCAAAATCAATCCTTTTAGAAATTCCATATTCATTAGATGAAGTAACAAATATTGTTGTTGAGACGATTCGACAAAATAAATTATCTAATGGATACATTCGCCTTGTTGTATCAAGAGGAGCAGGAAATCTTGGATTGGATCCCGATTCATGTAAGAAGCCGAATGTAGTAGTAATTGCAGAACAATTATCTTTATTCCCACAAGAATATTATGAGAAAGGGATTCCAGTTGTAACAGTTGCAACGCGCCGAAATCGTCCCGATGTTTTATCCCCTCAAGTAAAATCTTTAAATTACTTAAACAATATTTTAGTTCGTATTGAAGCGAAATTAGCTGGAGTACAAGAAGCACTTATGTTAAATGATCAAGGATATGTAGCTGAAGGCTCAGGAGATAACGTGTTTATTGTTAAAGGAAATAAATTAATTACACCACCAAGTTCTGCTGGAGCGTTAGAAGGTATTACACGAAACGCCATTTTAGAAATCGGCGAAAAACTTGGATATGACGTAAGAGAAGAGTTATTTACAAGACATGATGTATATGTAGCTGATGAAGTGTTTTTAACAGGAACAGCTGCTGAAGTTATTGCTGTTACGACAGTAGATGGTAGAACGATTGGCTTAGGGCAAACAGGTCCACATACGAACCGTTTATTAGAAGAGTTTCGTAAGTTAGTTGTAGAAGATGGAGAGAAAATTTACGAAGAAAATAAAGTTGGATAACAACTTTTTTAACATAAGAAAGCGTTGATAGGGAGGAGTAGTTGATTGTGAAGCCTCACAGAGAGTCGGTGGTTGCTGAAAACCGATGGTTCACGTCGACGAACATCGCCCTTGAGTGCTAAGCTAAAGCATTTGTCTAGGCTTAGACGGTAGCTCCGTTATTAGCTAGATCCATTTATGGATCACTGAGGCAAGAGTATTCTTGCAAAGAAGGGTGGTACCGCGAAATCTTTCGTCCCTTCAGCACATAGCTGGAGTGTGGACGTAGGATTTTTTTATTGTATAAAAGTTTGAAAAAGGGGGCTTATAAGAACAATGTCTTCAAAAACGGAAGAGAAACTGGCAACTGGTGCACAGCTATTGTTAGAAGCGCTAGAAAAGGAAGGCGTAAAAGTGATTTTCGGTTATCCGGGTGGTGCCGTTTTACCTCTCTATGATGCACTGTATGATTGTGAAATTCCGCATATTTTAACAAGGCATGAGCAAGGGGCAATTCACGCTGCTGAAGGGTATGCCAGAATTACAGGGAACCCAGGGGTTGTAATTGCAACGAGTGGACCAGGTGCTACAAATGTAATTACGGGTCTAGCGGATGCGATGATTGATTCATTGCCACTTGTTGTATTTACAGGCCAAGTAGCAACAACGTTAATTGGGAGCGATGCTTTTCAAGAGGCGGATATTATGGGACTTACGATGCCAGTGACAAAACATAACTATCAAGTGCGAAAGGCCTCAGATTTACCTCGAATTATTAAAGAAGCATTTCATATTGCTAAAACAGGAAGACCAGGACCAGTCGTTATTGACCTTCCGAAAGATATGGTAGTCGAGAAAGGTGAGCGATGTAGCAATGTACAAATGGATTTACCAGGATATAACCCTAATTATGAACCGAATCTACTTCAAATAAACAAATTACTACAAGCAATTGAAACCGCAAAAAAACCGTTAATTTTAGCTGGAGCAGGTATACTGCATGCGAAAGCTTCGAAAGAATTGACAAGTTTTGCCCGTAAATATGAAATCCCTGTTGTGCATACGTTACTTGGACTTGGTGGTTTTCCGCCAGATGATGGGCTATTTCTAGGGATGGGGGGAATGCACGGTTCTTACACAGCCAATATGGCGTTATATGAATGCGACTTACTCATTAATATAGGTGCGAGATTTGACGATCGTCTTACTGGGAATTTAGCTTTTTTTGCTAAAGGGGCGACTGTTGCACATATCGATATTGATCCAGCAGAAATCGGGAAAAATGTGCCAACAGAGATTCCTATTGTTGCAAGTGCTAAGCGGGCGTTAGAAGTATTGCTTCAATCAGAAGGAAAGAAAGAAAATCATCATGAATGGCTCTCTTTATTAAAGAGTAGAAAAGAAAAGTACCCATTCTTTTATAAACGAAATTCTGAAAGTATTAAACCTCAATACGCGATTGATATGCTATATGAAATCACGAAAGGAGAAGCGATTGTAACAACAGACGTTGGGCAACATCAAATGTGGGCAGCACAATACTATCCGTTGAAAAATCCAGATAAATGGGTAACTTCTGGCGGATTAGGAACGATGGGGTTCGGATTTCCAGCAGCAATCGGTGCGCAAATTGCAAAGCCTGAAGAATTAGTTATTGCAATTGTTGGTGATGCTGGGTTTCAAATGACTCTGCAAGAATTAAGTGTATTAAAAGAACACGCTTTACCCGTTAAAGTATTTATTTTAAATAATGAAGCTTTAGGAATGGTAAGACAATGGCAAGATGAATTTTACAATCAAAGATATTCACATTCTTTATTGCCATGCCAACCAGATTTCGTCGCTCTTGCGAATGCGTATGGTATAAAAGGTGTTCGTATTGACGATCCACTTCTTGCAAAGAAGCAAATCCAGCATGCGATCGAATTACAAGAGCCAGTCGTAATCGATTGTCGTGTACTTCAATCAGAGAAGGTTATGCCGATGGTTGCACCAGGAAAAGGTGTTCACCAAATGGAGGGAGTGGAAAAAGGGTGAAGAGAATTGTTACAGCGACAGTTCGAAATCAAAGTGGTGTGTTAAACAGAATTACAGGGGTTATGACACGAAGACATTTTAATATTGAAAGTATTTCAGTAGGTCATACAGAATCATCAGATATATCGCGAATGACGATTGTTGTACACGTTGAAAGTGAACAGCAAGTTGAGCAGTTAATTAAACAACTTCATAAGCAAATCGATGTTCTGAAAGTATCAGATATTACAGAAGAAGCAATGATTGCTAGAGAGCTTGCTCTTATTAAAGTAGCAACTTCTGTAGCGAGGGCAGAATTATATAGTTTAATTGAACCATTTCGAGCCGCTGTAATAGATGTTGGGAAGGATTCCATAGTTGTGCAAGTAACAGGTACGCAAGATAAAGTAGAAGCGTTAATTGAATTACTTCGTCCATACGGTTTAAAAGAAATTGCTAGAACAGGTGTAACAGCATTTACACGTAGTATGAAAAAACAAGATAAGCAAGTTATGTTAATTCAATAATCATTTAAATATAGGGGGAAATGAAAATGGCAAAAGTTTATTATGAGAAAGATGTAACAGTAAATGTATTAAAGGAAAAGAAAGTAGCAATCATCGGATATGGCTCGCAAGGTCATGCGCATGCGCAAAATTTACGTGATAACGGATTTGATGTAGTAGTAGGTTTAAGAAAAGGTAAGTCTTGGGATAAAGCGAATGAAGATGGGTTTTCTGTATATACAGTAGCAGAAGCAGCGGAAAAAGCTGATGTAGTAATGATTCTATTACCTGATGAATTACAACCAGAAGTATATGAAGCTGAAATTGCACCAAATTTACAGGCTGGAAACTCTCTCGTGTTCGCACATGGATTTAATGTTCACTTTGATCAAGTAAAACCACCAGCTAATGTAGATGTATTTCTAGTAGCGCCAAAAGGACCGGGGCATCTCGTACGCCGTACGTTCGCCGAGGGAGGGGCTGTTCCTGCATTATTTGCAGTATATCAAGATGCAACAGGAGTTGCGACTGAAAAAGCACTTTCTTATGCTGACGGAATTGGAGCAACGAGAGCTGGTGTATTAGAAACGACGTTTAAAGAAGAAACAGAAACAGATTTATTTGGAGAGCAAGCTGTACTCTGCGGCGGAGTAACTGCACTTGTAAAAGCAGGATTTGAAACGTTAGTTGATGCGGGATACCAGCCTGAACTTGCATATTTTGAATGTTTACATGAACTGAAGCTAATCGTTGACCTTATGTATGAAGGTGGACTTGAAAATATGAGATATTCAGTTTCAGATACAGCGCAGTGGGGAGACTTCGTATCAGGACCACGCGTTGTTACTGAAGATACGAAGAAAGCGATGGGGGCAGTATTAGCAGAAATTCAAGATGGTACATTTGCAAGAGGCTGGATTGCAGAGCATAAAGCAGGAAGACCAAATTTCCACGCGACAAATGAGAAAGAGAATGAACATGAAATCGAAGTAGTAGGACGTAAATTACGTGAAATGATGCCTTTCGTACAGCCGCGAGTAAAGGTAGGGATTAAATAATATGAAGCAGATTTTGTTCATGGATACAACGCTTCGTGATGGCGAACAATCACCAGGAGTAAATTTAAATGAACAAGAGAAGTTACAAATTGCTAGGCAATTAGAGAGGCTTGGTATTCATGTAATGGAAGCTGGATTCGCGGCAGCTTCCGAAGGTGACTTCCAATCGGTAAAACGCATCGCGAATACAATTCAAAATGCTACGGTTATGAGTTTAGCTAGAGCGAAAGAAAGTGACATTCGAAGAGCATATGAAGCTGTGAAAGGTGCTGTATCTCCTCGTCTACACGTATTTCTAGCTACGAGTGATATTCATATGAAATATAAACTTTGTATGTCAAAAGAAGATGTGTTAAATAGTATTCATCGTTCGGTTACGCTTGGAAAATCATTATTTCCGACAGTACAATTTTCTGCAGAAGATGCGACAAGAACATCGAGAGCATTTTTAGCTGAAGCAGTAGAAACTGCGATTCGCGCAGGAGCGAATGTAATTAATATTCCGGATACAGTTGGATATACGAATCCGGAAGAATATTATTCTCTTTTTAAATACTTACAAGAATCCGTTCCATCATATGAAAAAGCGATTTTTTCTTGTCATTGTCACGACGATCTTGGTATGGCAGTAGCAAATTCGTTAGCTGCGGTTGAAGGCGGAGCATTGCAAGTAGAAGGAACGATTAATGGCATTGGAGAAAGAGCAGGGAATGCAGCGTTAGAAGAAGTTGCGGTTGCTCTTCATATTAGAAAAGATTTTTATAAAGCAGAACCTTCGATGACTTTAAAAGAGATTAAGGCAACGAGTACATTAGTAAGCAGGTTAACGGGTATGGTTGTACCGAAAAATAAAGCAATCGTTGGAGCGAATGCATTTGCTCATGAATCAGGCATCCACCAAGATGGGGTTCTAAAAGAAGTAACAACTTATGAAATTATCGAACCAGCGCTTATAGGAGAATCTCAAAATCTCTTTGTACTTGGGAAACATTCTGGCCGTCATGCGTTTACGGAAAAAATGAAAGAGCTTGGTTATGAATTTACAAATGAAGAGCGAGATGCGGCATTCGAAGCATTTAAAAAATTGGCTGATCGTAAAAAGGAAATTACTGAAGAAGATTTACGCGCACTTATGCTTGGTGAAGCAGCATTTGCAGCTCAGCAATATAACATTACGCAATTACAAGTGCATTTCGTATCAAATAGTACACAATGCGCAACAGTTGTGCTGAAGGATGAGGAAGGAAATGTATATGAAGATGCAGCCACTGGTTCTGGTAGTATTGAAGCGATATACAATGCGATTCAAAGAATTTTAGAATTAGAATGTGAATTGGCAGATTATCGCATACAATCTATTACACAAGGTCAAGATGCACTTGCTCACGTTCATGTTGAATTAAAAGAAGGTAGTCACCAAATATCAGGTTTCGGAGTTGCGCAAGACGTATTGGAAGCGTCGGCGAGAGCTTATGTCCATGCAGCAGGGAAATTAAAATCTCTTATAGCGCTTGTGAAATAAATATTTGATAGGTGAGAGAAGCTTTCCTCACCTATCAAATTAAAGTTCTGAAAATTCGGTTAAAAGGAGTGTTAAAAATGGAAAAACGTATCGTTTGTTTAGCTGGTGATGGTGTTGGTCCAGAAGTAATGGAAAGTGCGAAGGAAGTATTGCATATGGTAAAAAGGCTATATGGACATCATTTTCATTTGCAAGATGAGTACTTTGGTGGTGTTGCTATCGATTTAACTGGGCAACCATTACCACAGCGAACACTTGCCGCCTGTTTAGCGAGTGATGCGGTTTTACTTGGAGCAGTAGGTGGACCAAGGTGGGATAGTGCGAAAGAAAGGCCTGAGAAAGGATTATTAGCATTAAGAAAAGGACTCGGTGTATTTGCGAATGTTCGCCCTGTAACGGTAGAAAGTGCAACTGCACATTTATCACCATTAAAAAACGCTGATGAAATTGATTTCGTTGTCGTTCGTGAATTAACAGGCGGAATTTATTTTTCTTATCCGAAAGAGCGAACGGAAGAAGTGGCGACAGATACACTTACGTATCATCGCCATGAAATTGAACGTATCGTTTCGTATGCTTTTCAATTAGCGAATAAGCGGAAGAAAAAAGTAACATCTATTGATAAAGCGAATGTTTTAGAGTCTAGTAAATTATGGAGAACTGTGACAGAAGAAGTAGCACTTCGCTACCCAAATGTGGAAGTAGAACACATTTTAGTAGATGCAGCAGCTATGGAATTAATTCGGAATCCAGGAAGATTTGACGTTATTGTAACGGAAAATTTATTTGGTGATATTTTAAGTGATGAGGCTTCAGTATTAGCTGGATCATTAGGAATGCTTCCATCAGCAAGTCACGCTGAAAAGGGGCCTTCATTATACGAGCCTATTCACGGATCAGCACCGGATATTGCGGGGAAAAATAAGGCGAATCCAATTGCGATGATGCGTTCTGTTGCAATGATGCTTGGGCAATCGTTCGGATTAACGAGAGAAGGATATGCAATTGAAGAAGCAGTTTCTGCAGTCCTTAAATCAGGAAAATGTACAGCAGATATCGGGGGGACTGAAACGACAACTTCATTTACAAAGGCAGTTATTCAAGAAATGGAAGAGCAAGCGTTAGTAGGGAGAGGAAGATAATGGGGAAAAGGTTACTAGATAAGCTTTGGGAAAGACATGTAGTTGCGACTAATGAAAATGGATTGGATTTATTATATATCGATCTACATCTTGTTCATGAAGTAACGTCACCGCAAGCCTTTGAAGGCTTGCGGCTTACAAATCGAACAGTCCGCAGACCAGATTTAACATTTGCAACGATGGATCATAATATTCCAACGAAAGATGTTTGGAATATTACCGACCGCATTGCGAAGCAGCAACTAGATACACTTCGGGAAAACTGTAAACAATTTCAGGTGCCATTAGCGGATATCGGAGATGAAGAGCAAGGGATCGTTCATGTAATAGGACCAGAACTTGGACTCACACAGCCAGGAAAAACGATTGTTTGTGGTGATAGTCATACAGCAACACACGGTGCTTTTGGCGCACTAGCGTTTGGTATTGGTACGAGTGAAGTGGAACATGTATTGGCGACGCAAACGTTATGGCAACGAAAGCCGAAAGCAATGGGCATTGAGTTAAAAGGAAAGTTACCGCAAGGTGTTTATGCGAAAGATATTATTTTACACCTTCTTTCAAAGTACGGAGTAGCAGTTGGAACAGGTTACGTAATGGAATTTTACGGAGAGGCCATTCATGCTATGGATATGGAAGAGAGGATGACGCTTTGCAATATGGCAATTGAAGGGGGAGCAAAGGCTGGCATTATTGCACCAGATGAAAAAACGGTTGCTTACGTAAAAGGGCGTAAATATGCACCGAAAGACTATGAATCTATTAAGAAAAAATGGTCAGAACTTTATACAGATTTAGATGCAGTTTATGATTTACATATTCTAGTAGATGTTACGGATTTAGCACCGTACGTTACGTGGGGAACAAATCCTAGTATGGGTGTTCGGATCGATGAGAAATTGCCAGAAAAGCATGATGTAAATGACGAAAGAGCGTTTTCTTATATGGGATTGAGTCCCGGACAAAGTACGTATGAAATTCCAGTTCAACATGTTTTCATTGGATCTTGTACAAATTCCAGGCTTTCTGACTTAGAAATTGCTGCATCTGTCGTGAAAGGTAAAAAAGTAAAAGAAGGTGTGCGAGCACTTGTTGTACCTGGATCTCAAAGGGTAAGAGAAGCAGCGATGCATAAAGGATTACATCGCATATTTGAAGAAGCTGGATTTGAATGGAGAGAGCCCGGATGCTCAATGTGTCTAGGTATGAATCCAGATCAAGTGCCTGAAGGGGAACATTGTGCCTCTACGTCAAATCGCAATTTTGAAGGAAGACAAGGAAAGGGAGCACGAACGCATTTAGTTAGCCCTGCAATGGCGGCAGCGGCTGCGTTATATGGTCATTTTGTTGATATTAGAAAGGAGAGTTATGATGGAGCCATTTCGTATTCATAAAGGTACTGCCGCAGTACTGATGAATGATAACATTGATACAGATCAAATTATTCCGAAGCAATATTTAAAGAGAATTGAAAGAACTGGGTTTGGGAAGTTTTTATTTGATGAGTGGCGATATGATAATAATCGCCAAGAAAACCCTAATTTCCCGCTTAATGCACAAGAAAGAAAAGGAGCCAGTATATTAATCACAGGCGATAATTTTGGATGTGGCTCGTCAAGAGAACATGCTCCATGGGCACTTGCTGATTATGGTTTCCGCGTTATTATCGCTGGAGGATTTGCCGATATCTTTTATATGAATTGTATGAAAAATGGCATGTTACCGATTGTAATGGATAAAGATATGCGTGAACAACTTGCTAAAACAGATGCGAGAGAACAAATCATAGTTGATTTAGAAAATGAAATAATGACAACGAATACGCATAGATTCCATTTTACAATCGAGAAAATGTGGAAAGAGAAGTTATTAAATGGTTTAGATGAAATTAGTATTACAATGCAATATGAACAAGAAATAAAAGAGTATGAAAGAAAAGTGGCTTTACATTAAAAAAATGACGGAATATTAAAAATGTATTTACATTCAAAATTAACTGTTATATACTATGTGAAAATCAGAGGAGAAAGGGAGTAAGTATTATGAATATCGTGCAATCTATTACAATGCTTACACAACTACATCATCATACATGAAACCCTTGAACCTAGCGTGAAAACGTGTAGGTACAAGGGTTATTCCCGTTGTACCTACACTCTACTGAAGAGCCTTGTAGGTATTTTGTCTACAAGGCTCTTTTTATTTTCGGCTTAGGGGAATGAAATAGGCATACATTAGAAGGGGAAAGGTGTGAAAATTTAGATGACAAAATGGAAACGGGCAAATCCGAATGGAACGAGAGATTATTTATTCGAAGAATGTACGTTAATTGAAGAAGTAGAACAAAAATTAAGGCTTACTTTTTTAGAGAGAGGTTATGAAGAAATAAGAACACCTACAATTGAATTTTATGACGTTTTTGCATTTCAAAATAGACCGATAGATGAAGAGAAGATGTATAAATTTTTTGATGAAAAGGGAAGGATTATCGTTTTACGTCCAGATATGACAATTCCTTTAGCGAGAGTTATTGGAACACAGAGATGGGATACGCCACTTAAAGTGACGTATAGCGGGAATGTATTTCGAGCGAATGAATCCCATTCTGGAAAATATAATGAAATCGTACAAAGTGGTATTGAAGTTATCGGGATTGATAATGTAAGAGCTGAAATTGAATGTGTAATAAGTGTCATTCAAGCACTTCAAAAGTTGAAGGTGCAATCTTTTACAATTGAGATTGGGCAAGTACAGTTATATAAATGTATTGTAAAAAAACTCTCCATCCATGATGAAGAAGAAAGGGTACTTAGAACGTATATAGAAAGTAAAAATTATGCAGCCCTCTCAAATTTTATCGGAGAAAAGAAATTAAATCGATGCGATGAGACAGTAAGGTTACTTGAGAAATTGCCAAGGCTATTTGGAAATTTAGAAGTTATTGAGGAAGCAGAAAAGCTTGCTTCAAGTAATGAAATGAAAATGGCAATTGCAAGAATAAAAGAAATGTATGAAACAATTGAAACGTTAGGATATGGTTCTTACATATCAATTGATTTGGGCATGATTCAACACTTAGATTACTATACGGGTGTTATTTTCAAAGGATATATATATGAAATTGGAGAAGAAATCGTTAGTGGCGGAAGATACGATGAGCTAATTGGCAATTTTGGAGAAATGCTGCCAGCTGTTGGACTCGCGGTACAAGTAAATCAAATTGTGAAGGCGCTGCAAGAGCAGCAAGAACCATATGAACGAAATCAAATTGATATTGTGATTCATTATGAGTTAAATAGATTAGCGGAAGCAGAAAGGCTACGAAATTTACTTCGAAAGGATGGGAAAAATGCTTGGTTATCTCTATTCTCTAATTTAAGCGATACCTTTCAATTCGCAAGAAAAAATAAAATAGGAACGGTCGTTGAGGCAAAGAATGAATACTTAGTGGAATATGTATGGAATGAGAAATGGGTAGTCCAGAAAGAAGGAGAGGCTTCATGCGTAACATTCAAATTGCGTTAACGAAAGGAAGATTAGAAAAACATGTCATTCCACTTTTTGAGCAGATTGGAATTGATTGTTCCGAGCTCAAAAATAAAGGTCGAAAGCTTGTATTTCAAAGTAAAAATACAAATGTTTCATTTATTTTAGTAAAAGCGGTTGATGTTGCTACTTATGTAGAACATGGGGTAGCTGATATTGGCATCGTTGGAAAAGATATTTTAATGGAAAACGAGAAAGATATTTATGAAATGCTGGATTTAGGAGTGGGGATTTGTAAGTTTTGTGTTGCTTCTATTCCTACGTATAATCCGAAGAGTTACCGGAAGAAAAGAATTGCTACGAAATACCCGCATATTACTTCTACTTATTTTCATGATAAGGGAGAGGATGTAGAAATTATTAAAATAGAAGGTTCTGTAGAAATCGCTCCTCTTCTTGGATTGGCAGATGCGATTGTAGATATTGTTGAAACAGGAAAAACATTACAAGAGAATGGACTTATTGTATTTGAGGAAATGTACTTTATATCGGCTCGGATGATTGTAAATAAGGCAGCCTTAAAAACTAAAAAAGACGAAATATTCAGTATTATAAATATGATGGAGCAAGAAATCTTATCAGGGAAATAGGAGGACTTAAAATGAAAATCATTTATGAAGACTTTAAGGAGGCATTATCTAAAGTAAAAGTGCTAAGAGAAAACGCTAATATAATAGAAGAAACTGTTCAAAGAAGTGTAAGAGAAATCATTAGAAATGTAAGGGAAGGGAAAGACGAAGCTTTATCTTTCTATACAAAAAAGTTTGATGATGTAGAGATGAAAGATTTTCGTGTAAGTGAAGAAGAAATACAGCAAGCGAGTATGTTTGTAGAGAATTCATTTTTAGAAGCTTTAAAAGAGGCGGAGAAAAACATTGTTTCGTATCACGAAAAGCAAAAGAAGCACTCAATATTCGATTGTGAAAGTAAAGGCATAATTAGAGGGCAACTCATTCGGCCGTTAGAAAATGTAGGTGTATATGTACCGGGTGGGACAGCCTCATATCCTTCTTCAGTATTAATGAATGTATTGCCGGCGAAACTCGCAGGTGTGAAAAAGATTGTAATGGTAACACCGCCGAGGAAAGGAGGAATTGATCCGCATATATTAGCTGCTGCAAATCTTGCGGGAGTAGATGAAATTTATACGATAGGTGGCGCGCAAGCAATTGCTGCTTTAGCATACGGGACGGAATCGATTCCGAAAGTGGATAAAATAGTTGGACCGGGAAATTTGTATGTCGCTCTAGCGAAGCGAGAAGTATACGGAATAGTAAATATCGATATGATTGCTGGTCCATCAGAAATTGTAGTTGTCGCGGATGAAACAGGTAATGCAAAATATATCGCAGCGGATTTATTATCGCAAGCAGAGCATGATGAGAGAGCAACGGCGATTTGTATTACAACGAATATGGAACTAGCTAAAGAAGTAGAAAAAGAGATAGAAAGACAGTTAGAAATGTTACCAAGAAGTGAAATTGCACGTGAATCAATAAATAGAAATGGAGCCATCTTTATCGTTCCTTCTTTAGAGGAGGCACTAAAGTTATCAAATGAAATTGCTCCAGAACATTTAGAGTTACATATAAAAGAACCGATGAATGCTCTAGATTATGTGAAACATGCAGGTTCTATTTTCCTTGGGTCATATGCACCTGAACCGCTCGGGGATTATTTAGCGGGACCGAATCATGTATTACCAACGAGCGGAACGGCAAGATTTTTTTCTCCGTTATCAGTCGATGATTTCGTGAAAAAATCAAGTTTTATTTCTTATACGGAGGAAGCATTAAAAAATGTACAGCATCACATTGTAGAGCTTGCAAATAAAGAAGGGTTACATGCACATGCGAGAGCAATCCAAATAAGGTTTGAGGAGGAAAAATAATGCGTCAGTCCAGTCAAGTACGTGAGACGACAGAAACAAAAATTAAATTAAATTTGCAGCTTGATGAAAGTACAAATGTATCTATTCAAACAGGGGTTGGTTTTTTCGATCATATGCTTACTTTATTTGCTAGACATGGAAGATTTGGATTGCAAGTTGAAGCAGAAGGGGATGCATTTGTCGATGCACATCACACCGTTGAAGATGTTGGAATTGTACTCGGAAATTGCTTGAAAGAAGCATTGCAAAACAAAGAGGGAATTAATCGTTACGGTTCTGCGTATGTACCGATGGATGAATCTTTAGGATTTGTCGCAATTGATATAAGTGGACGCTCATATTGTGTATTTCAAGGGGAATTAACAAATCCGAAGCTTGGGGATTTTGATACAGAATTGACGGAAGAATTTTTTAGAGCAGTTGCACATGCTGCCAATATTACATTACATGCGCGCGTTCTATACGGAAGTAATACGCATCACAAAATTGAAGCAGTATTTAAAGCTTTTGGTAGAGCGCTTAGAGAAGCGGTCGAAAAAAATGCCAACATTACTGGTGTAAATTCAACGAAAGGGATGTTGTAATTGATTGCCATTATAGATTATGGAATGGGGAATATTCGCAGTGTAGAGCAAGCATTAAAATATATTGGGGCAGAGTACATTGTAACGAGTGATAAAGAAGAGATATTGAGAAGCGATGGCGTGATTTTACCGGGAGTAGGTGCATTTCCGAAAGCGATGGACGTATTAGAAGAAAGAGATTTAGTGTGTGTACTAAAAGAGGTTTGTGATATAGGAAAACCTCTCCTCGGTATATGTTTGGGCATGCAGCTTTTATTTGAACGAAGTGAGGAACTAAAAGATTGTAGCGGGTTAGGTTTACTACCAGGGGAAATTCGTAAGTTAAAAGTTTCGTATAAAATTCCTCATATGGGATGGAATGAATTAAGGAAGGAAAGAGAATTTCCGCTTTGGAATGGATTAGTGGATGGTTCTTTCGTTTATTATGTTCACTCATATTACGCGGATTGTCCAGATGAAATTGTATGCGGAGTAAGTGATTATGGAATGCAAGTACCAGGGTTTGTAGCGAAAGGAAATGTATTTGGTGCACAGTTTCATCCAGAAAAAAGTGGTGAAATTGGCATGCAAATATTAAAAAATTTTCAAGGGGTGGTAGAAGCATGGAAATCTTCCCAGCTATCGATTTAAAAGAAGGACGATGCGTTAGACTTTATCAAGGAGAGTTTAGTAAAGAAACGGTGATGAATGAAGATCCGGTAGCGCAGGCAATCATATTTGAAAAGCTTGGAGCGGAAATACTACACATTGTTGATTTAGACGGTGCAATTGCTGGCGAGTCGTTAAATTTGCCCGTCATTGAAAAAATCTGTAAGGCGGTACGTATTCCTGTGCAAGTGGGAGGAGGAATTCGTTCACTTGTAGCGGTGGAGAAGTTATTGTCAGTAGGTGTAGAAAAAGTGATTTTAGGAACAGCAGCTCTTTATGATAAGTCATTTTTAGAGGAAGCAGTTCGTCTATATAAAGAGAAAATCATTGTTGGAATTGATGCGAAAAATGGCTTCGTAGCAACGAGAGGTTGGCTTGATCTGTCTGAAATTTCTTATATTAGTTTAGCGAAACAAATGGAAAGTTTAGATGTTCAAACGATTGTGTTTACAGACATTTCGAAAGACGGGACGCTTGCAGGGCCAAATTTTGAACAATTGGCGTTACTTCAAAAAAGTGTGGGCATTCGTCTCATTGCCTCTGGAGGAGTGGCATCTATTCAAGATGTGAAAAAGTTAAATGATATGAATATATATGGTGTCATAATTGGAAAGGCGCTTTACGAGAAAACGATTGATTTAGAAGAAGTGTTACAGGTAACGAAGTTATGTTAGCGAAACGAATTATTCCATGTCTAGATGTGAAAGAAGGGCGAGTCGTAAAGGGTGTAAATTTTATAGGATTACAAGATGTCGGTGATCCGGTTGAAATAGCTGAAGCATATAACGTGGCAGGGGCAGATGAAATCGTATTTTTAGATATTACAGCGACTCATGAAGGAAGAAAAACGATTATAGATGTTGTAGAAAAAACAGCAGCTAAAGTATTTATTCCTCTTACGGTTGGCGGGGGGATTTCAAGTGTGAAAGATATGTACAATTTACTAAGAGCTGGAGCAGACAAAGTTTCAATAAACTCAGCGGCAGTGCGAAATCCGAAGCTAATCGAAGAGGGCGCAGAACACTTTGGATCACAATGTATTGTCGTGGCAATTGACGCTAGAAAAGTAGCAGAAGATAAATGGAACGTATACGTCAACGGCGGAAGAGTTGACACAGGAATGGATGCCATAGAATGGGCGAAGCGTGTTGTTAAGCTCGGGGCGGGTGAAATTTTGTTAACGAGTATGGATGCAGATGGAACGAAAAGTGGATATGATCTTCGTTTAACAGAAGAAATTTCAAAAAGTGTTTCCATTCCAGTCATCGCATCAGGAGGCTGTGGTCATACGGATCACATTATAGAAGTTTTTCAAAAGACAACAGTTGATGCAGCATTAGCGGCATCCATCTTTCATTATGGTGAGGCGACAGTGCAGAGTGTAAAGCGAAAATTAAGAGATGCAAATGTTGAGGTGCGGTTATGAAACCTAATTTTTCAAAAGGATTAATACCGGCAATTGTCATCGAAGAAGGTACGAAAGAAGTTTTAATGCTAGCTTATATGAATGAAGAAGCATATGAAAAAACGTTAGAGACGAAAAGAACATGGTTTTACTCTCGTTCGAGGCAGTCGTTATGGAATAAGGGAGAAACATCAGGGAATGTTCAATATGTGCAATCTCTATACTTAGATTGTGATCAAGATTCAATTGTTGTGAATGTGAAACAAGTAGGACCTGCTTGTCATACGGGGGAGAAGACATGTTTTCACTATCAAATTATATAGGGGGATACATATGGAAAATGCCTTTAAGTTGCTGTATAAAACAATTGAAGAACGAAAGGAAAGCCCACTTCCTGAATCGTATACAAATTATTTATTTTCAAAAGGAGAAGATAAAATTTTAAAGAAAATTGGTGAAGAGTGTGCTGAAGTAATTATCGCATGTAAAAATAATGATAAAGAAGAAGTAGTGAAAGAAATGGTTGATGTATTTTATCACTGTTTCGTTTTATTAGCTGAAAAAAATATCGCATTGGAAGATGTCATGCGAGAGGTGAAAGAACGAAATGGAAAGCTTTCGAGAGTTGGGGATAGAAGGGAAATAGATACATTATAAGGGGGAATGTATATGAAAGTAGATTATCATCTTCACTTAGAAGAAGGACCGTATTCAATAGGATGGCTTGCTAAAATAAATGAAGCGCTGGAACGTTATGAACCGCTTCAAGAAAGGCATTCTATTGATTGGCTTATGAAAACACAAGAGCGTTTGCAAAAGCGTGTGAAGGAAGGGCCATTTACAACAGAATGGATGGACCTCTATTTAGAAGAAGCTGTGCGAAAAGGTATAACAGAAGTTGGGATTGTTGATCATTTATATCGTTTTCATGAAGCGAAAGGATATTATGAAAAATATGTAGATATTAGTGATTCTAAGCTCGGTCGTATACAGAAGGAATGGTTAGATCAAGTAAGGGTAGTTTCACTGTATGATTTTACAAAGGTCATTGAAGAGGCGAAAGAACGATGGAGTAAAAGAGGTGTCACACTTAAACTTGGAATTGAAGCGGATTATTTTATTGGTTGTGAAGGAGAGTTAAAAGAATTATTAGCGCTAGGAGACTTTGATTATATAATTGGTTCTGTTCATTTTCTAAATGGCTGGGGATTTGATAATCCAGATACGAAAGAATATTTTGAGAAGCATGACCTACGCGCATTATATGATATGTTTTTTAAAACAGTTGAGAGTGCGATTCGTACCGAGTTATTTGATATTATCGCTCATCTTGATAATATAAAGGTATTTAATTATCGATTGGATGAGAATGAACAGCTTTCTTATTATGAGGAAATTGCCTGTGCGTTAGTAGAAACGAATTCGGCAACAGAAATAAATGCAGGATTATACTATCGTTATCCTGTTCGTGAAATGTGCCCAAGTCCACTATATTTACAAGTATTAGCTAAGTATGGTGTTCCAATTACGATTTCTTCGGATGCCCATTATCCAAATGATTTAGGGAATTATGTACAAGAAAATGTACAAACATTACTAGCTCACGGTGTTACTCAGGTTGCAACATTTACGAAGCGAGCAAGAGTAATGAGGTCGCTTGAAGAAGAAGTAACAAATTCAAAATGAAACGCAATTTTTTGATGAAAACCGTCCTTTTTGTTCAAAATAAGAAAGAATGAAAAGGAGGGTAAGAAATGGCGAAACAACAAAATAAACAAAATGTACAAGGTGCACAGCAACAAGCTTATACTTCTGAAACGAATGCTGAATCTCAATCGGTTATTGAGGAGCAAATTAGCGATACGGTTGCAGAAGGAACGATTGATGTGAAGCTTGGAAAAGAATCGCAGGAAAAAGCGTAAGAAAAGGGGAGAGTTGCATCTCCTCTTTTTTCATGGAAAAGTGTCGATTTTTAAAACTATAATCAAATTCCTTGGTTTTTATATGTGGATTTCTTACAATGAAATATAAGAGATATCTTATTTTCTATAGAAGAGGTGTTAGTAGTGGCAAAAATATTAGTAGCGGGAAAAATTCCGGAAATTGGATTAGAACTATTAAAAGATCATGATGTAGAAATGTACGATAAAGAGGAGTTAATTTCTATAGATGAATTAACAGAGCGTGTAAAAGATAAAGATGCATTGTTAAGTTTACTTTCGACAAAGGTGCCAAAAGAAGTTATTGATGCAGCGCCTCATTTAAAGATTGTTGCAAACTATGGTGCTGGTTACGACAATATTGATTACACGTATGCGGGCGAAAAAGGAATTGCAGTTACGAATACACCGAAAGTATCAACGGAAGCGACTGCAGAATTAACATTTGCACTTCTTTTAGCAGCGGCGCGCAGAATTCCTGAAGGGGATACGTTATGTCGTACGACTGGATTTAACGGATGGGCACCGTTATTTTTCTTAGGACGAGAAGTTCATGGTAAGACAATCGGAATTATAGGTCTTGGAGAAATCGGGAAGGCTGTTGCAAAACGTGCGAAAGCATTTGGAATGGATGTTTTATATACAGGGCCAAATCGTAAGCTTGAAGCTGAAAGTGAGCTGGGGGCAACGTATGTGATGTTGGAAGAATTATTACAAACAGCAGACTTTATTACAATTAACTGTGCTTATAATCCAAAATTACATCATATGATTGATGAAGAGCAGTTTAAAATGATGAAGAAAACAGCGTATATTGTAAATGCTTCACGTGGACCAATTATGAATGAAGCAGCACTTGCTCATGCATTAAAAACGAATGAAATTGAAGGAGCAGCTCTTGATGTGTTTGAATTTGAACCGAAAATTACAGAAGAGTTAAAAGAATTAAAGAATGTAGTACTTGCTCCACACGTAGGGAATGCAACGTTTGAAACTCGTGATGCGATGGCTGAAATGGCTGTCAGAAATATTTTAGCTGTATTAAACGGCGAAGAGCCAGTAACACCTGTAAATCAAAAGGTATTAGTCACAAAATAAAAAGAAACCTTCCGGACTCGGAAGGTTTTCTTATTTTTCTTTATTCGCTTTTTTAGACGGTCTTTGTCTAATGAATTGAGATAACATGTACAAAATATATAGTGGAATGGCAATGAATAAGAAAACAGAAAAATTGCCAAATCCTGTTTGATACATTGTAATAATGATTCCAACTAAAAATAGTGTAATAATGATGCTATATCGTGGAATTGGTACATCTTTTAAACTTGGGATACGAATGCGGCTCACCATTAAAAATGCGAACGTTACAAATACGGTAATAAGAACGATTTTTGGAATGGTATGTGAAAATAATGTTAAGAAAGCAACAAGCCCTCCCGCTGCTGTAATCGGTACTCCAGTGAAATATTTCATTGAAGTAGAAGATGGTGTTACATTAAATCGTGCTAAACGATATGCTCCGAAAAGAGGGAATAATCCCGCTATGTATAATCCGATGATTCCGTAGTTTGAGAAAGATGTGTAATACATTAAAACAGCAGGTGCTGCACCAAATGTTACGACATCTGCAAGCGAGTCGAGCTCTTTTCCCATTTGTGAATCAACACGTAATAAACGAGCAACACGACCATCAAGACTATCTAACATCATCCCGATAAGTACTAAAATAGCAGCTGATTTATAATATCCTAAAGATGCATAGCCGATTGATAAAAATCCGCTATATAAATTTCCGAGCGTAAATAAGTTTGGAATAGCTGCTCTATACAAAATCTGATCCCTTGCTTTCTGTAATAAATTCTTAATTAGTGTATGAAAGTTTACTTATTTTATCATACCATAAATTTATTCCTCATACGAAAGAAATTACCAATTTGTGAAAGATTTCATAGAAGGATGATTTAAACATTAAGTGAAAATAAAAAGAGGAAGCAACTTGTATAAAGTTGCTTCCTTTACTATTCAAATTTCGTTGTCATCGTTCCAGTTTTATATTGATTATTAGGATCGAAACGTAATAAATCTCCATAAATTAATTTATCGGAGAGTTTTAATTCTGTTTTTGCTTTTTCAATATACGGCTGACATAGCGTCATATCAGCTTCTTCACCCGTACTTCTTTTGTAGCACATATTTTTTGTATAAACATACTCTTCAGAAACAAAGCTACCATCACGCATTACCATAAGCGGGTCTTTTTCTTTAATAAATAAGTCAGTTCCAAATTCAACGGATTTATTTGTTTTAATACCAAGTAAATGAAGGAGCGTTGGTTTAATATCAATTTGACCAGATACTTTAGAAACAACTTTTCCTTCTTGACCAGGCACATGAATAATAAGAGGAACTCGTTGTAATTGCATAGAATCGAATGGTGTAATAGTATCTTTTCCTAGGAACTGTGCCATAGCTGCGTTATGGTTTTCGGAAATACCATAATGATCACCATAAATGACAATAACGGAATTATCATACAGTCCTTCTTCTTTTAATTGTTTAATAAATAATTTAAGAGCTTCATCTGTGTAACGAACAGTTGGGAAGTAGCGGTTTACAACACCACTTTCTGAGTTGAATTCATCAACATATTGGTCTTCCGGATTTAGAAGAAACGGAAAATGATTTGTTAATGTAATAAATTTTGTATAGAACGGTTGCGGTAAAGATTTTAACTTTGGAATAGATTGTTCAAAGAACTGTTTATCTTTTAATCCCCAACCGACAGACATTTGTTCCGTTCCTGCGTAATCATTTAAATTAAAGTAACGATCATATCCAAGCGCAGGATACATTACATCCCGATTCCAAAACGTTTTATCATTTGAATGGAAGACGGCAGAAGAATATCCGTATTTCTTTAATTGTTCTGGTGTCGCTGTGTATTCGTTTGTTGCATGAGTAAAGAATACAGAACCACGATCTAGCGGATAAAGTGAGTTTTCAACGATAAATTCAGCATCAGAAGTTTTGCCTTGTCCAGTTTGATGATAGAAGTTATCGAAATAGAAACTATCCTTAATAAATTCATTTAAAAATGGGGTAATTTCTTTTCCATTTATTTTTTTATTAATAACAAAGCTTTGTGTAGATTCCATTGAAATTAAAATTACATTTTTACCTTTTGCAGCTCCAAATAAGTTTTTATCAACTTGTTTGTCTTTTGAGTCTGTATAGTTTTTGATTTCAGAAAATCCATCCCCACTTGCAAATACACGCTCAGCTGAAGACTTGGATTGAAGTGTAATATCAAATAGATGATATGTGTATAAACCTAAATTCTTTACGACAGTTTGACGGTCAAATGAGCGCGAGAACATTTGTGGTTTATAAATAACTGATACAACAATTTGTAGTGCTAATAAAGCTGTTACACCGCTAAAGAAAGTTCGCTTCTCTGAGCGGGAAAGTGGTGTTTTGTCGCCAAATGATGGGAATTTACGCGAAATAAACATTAAAATAATTGCATCTGCAAATAAAAGTAATGTTTTGTACGTAAAGAGTTCTTTTATACTTGTCCCTAAATCAGCCATATTGTTTGTTTGGAATAAAACCGGGAAAGTAACGAAATCGTTATAGAACCCATAAAACATTGCGTTTCCAAATAAAATAAATGACAGTATAAAACTGATTCCAATTATAATTCGGTTTCGGTACTTAGATGCAAGTAAAGCTAAGCCGAAAAATAAAAGTAACGCAGCTAGTGGATTAATAAAAAGCATGAATTCTTCAAAGAAATTATCAATTTTAATATCAAATGCTAGCTTGTACACAATATATGTTTTAATCCATAGTAAAACGACTGCAACGAGTGCAAATCGCAGTTTTGGAAACAGATGTTGTAGCATAATATACTCCTCTCCTAAAAAGCATGACAGTTCTTGTGAGTCAGTTTGCTTAACGACTCATTTTATATATACGAACAGTCCTTTGTTATTATGATTATTATACTATGAGTATCATTATACGAAAATAAAAGAGAGTTGTGGGCTTTTTTATAATAATCGAGTAGAAAAAGAGTGGTGGGAGACAATAAAACAGAATTTCTATGTATGATAATTATCGTACGCAGAAAGAATCGCGTGATAATACGGAGGTTATAATGCGAAAATTATTATATTTTATAGCATGCAGTAGTGTTATACTTTTTACCTCACCGAGTGTGTCAATAGCTCAATATGATGCACCTCTTATGGAAGATGCACTTTATTCTGTTTTATTTCCAAAAATAAATAAAGCAATTGAAAAACAATATGGAAGTTTGAAACCGTATCAATGCCCTAAAATTATTAGTTTAAAAAAAGTGTATAGCGGTACATATTTATTTCAAGCAAGTATTGAAGTGACAAAGTATGAACGTGTTGCTGGGAAAATTGCTCCCCCATTTGAGAAGGTAACGATTACATTTAATAACGAAGAAGGCGAATGGGAAGTGACAAAGATTTCAGTAAAGCGCTTACCAAATGATACAAAATTAAACTGCAAAAAAACAATATAAAAAATTGTTTGACAAATAAAATGGTCCTTTGGTATTGTTAATAGCAACAATTAGATGTTTGAAAATTAAATAGACTTACCTCATCTACTCTCAAAGGTAGAGGCCGCGATAGGAAAGAGTAAGCTATGGGAGATTTCATGGAATCTGTGATCATAGGCTGAAAGGGACTATTGCCGAAATATAAGAATAACCATCTTATTCATATATTGGGACTACATTGAATAAATGTAGTACTGTCATAAGATTTATTTTATGGAGAGCTATTTGGAGATGTTGATGCGGTTTCTTATTTTGAGGAGATAACAACTCGTTTATTTTTTCAATATATATTTTTCCTAATAAGAAACGCGTGTGAACATTGTTCCGCGCGTTTTTTGTCTATCTAAAAGCGTGCTGCAATGAATAGAAGATTGGGGTTATGAGTTTTAGAGGAAATAAGGGAGGAATTTAAATGTATTTACACGGCACAAGCCGAATTAATGGGCAAGGACACTTAGAAATTGGAGGGTGCGATACGACGCAGCTAGCAAAGCAATACGGAACACCACTTTATGTATACGATGAAGAGTCTATTCGAGGAAAATGCCGAGCATTTCATCGTGCTTTTAAAGAAAGTGGTTTCTCTTATCAAGTAGCATATGCAAGCAAGGCGTTCTTGTGCATGGAGATGTGCCGAGTAGCTCGTGAAGAGAATATGTCATTAGACGTTGTTTCTGGAGGAGAATTATATACTGCGCTCCAAGCAGGATTTCCAGCATCACGTATTCATTTTCATGGAAATAATAAAACAGAAGAAGAGATAGTGATGGCTCTTCAGGCGAATATCGGTTGTTTTGTCGTAGATAATTTCTTTGAATTAGAAGTTTTACACGATTTAGCGATGCAACATGGAAAGTTTGTGAACATATTAATTCGTGTAACGCCTGGAGTAGAGGCGCACACACATGAATATATTACAACAGGCCAAGATGATTCGAAATTTGGATTTGGCGTTTCAAACGGTCAAGCGATGCAGGCAATTGGATTTGCTTTACAAAAATCCAATTATAATGTGCTAGGGATTCATTCACATATCGGATCGCAAATATTTGAAACAGCTGGCTTTGTTCGAGCGATTGAAGTTCTTCGCCAATTTTTAGAAGAAGTGAGAGAGCAAACAAACTATGTAGTAAAAGTGTTAAATGTAGGTGGGGGATTTGGAATACGCTACACAGAGTCGGATACACCGTTAACTCTTGAGACATATGTGCGAGCTGTAACAAGTGCAGTGAGAGAACAATTTACTGTATGTGAATATCCATTGCCAGAAATATGGATTGAACCAGGCCGTAGCATTGTAGGTGATGCTGGGACAACAATTTATACAGTTGGGTCTGTGAAAGATATTCCTGGTATTCGGAAATATGTATCAGTCGATGGTGGAATGACAGATAATTTAAGACCTGCTTTATATAGTGCGCGTTATGAAGCAATGTTAGCGAATCGAGGGAATGATGAGAATGAGGAACTCGTTTCGATTGCGGGGAAATGTTGTGAGAGCGGAGATATGTTGATTTGGGATATTCATTTACCGAAAGTCGCTTCTGCTGATTTACTAGCAGTTTCCTGTACAGGAGCCTACGGGTACTCGATGGCGAATAATTACAATCGGATTCGAAGACCAGCCGTTGTCTTTGCAAAAGGCGGAACATCGCAAGTAGTTGTGGAACGCGAAACATATGAAAATATTATTGGGAACGATCGCATACGTATTAAAGAGCTTGTTTAAATAGAAAAAGGAGTTGTTCGGATGGGCAATTCCTTTTTTGTAAAATAAAATAATTAAAATATATCGGAAAACTAGGATTGAAAAAAATCAGAATTGTGATAAAATACAAATACAAAGCTTATCAAGAGAAGCGGAGGGAACTGGCCCGAAGAAGCTCGGCAACCTGCTTATAGAAAGCAAGGTGCTAAATCCAGCAAAATGGAATCCATTTTGAAAGATAAGGTAAAATATATTACCGAACAGTCTTTTCGAAATGGGAAAGATTTTTTTTATGAATAAAAAGGGGGGCTGTTCGCGTGGGTGTACGGGAACATTTTGATGAAGTATCCGAGAAGATTGAAGCGATGCTTGCTGATATGAAATATGGCTCAATTACAATTGTTGTGCAAGATGGAAAAGTAATTCAGTTAGAGAAAAGTGAAAAAGTACGTTTAAAGTGAAAAGCGCTGACTAGAAAAACTAGAGGCGGTTTTAACCTATTTTCATTAGGTTAAAACCGTCTTTTTGCTTTTACAGGGGGAAAAAACATGTTGACGTATGAAACGTGGGAAGAAAATGTTGTTTCGTTTTCGGAAGAAGATGAAACAAAAGGCGCGTTATCAGTATTAAATTGGGCTTATGAAGAGTATAAAGATGAAATCGTCTACGCATGTAGCTTTGGGGTGGAAGGTATGGTATTGCTGCACCTTATAAACCAAGTAAATCCATCTGCTAAAGTTGTATTTTTGGATACAAATGTTCATTTTCAAGAAACATATGAATTAATTCAAAGAGTGAGGGAACGATTTCCTTCATTGAATATTATAGAAAAGCAGCCAGAACTTACACTTGATGAACAGGCGAAGTTGCATGGTGAAAAACTGTGGGAGAGCAATCCGAATCTTTGTTGTAAGATTAGAAAAATTTTACCTTTAGAAAAATCATTAGTCGTGGAAAAAGCATGGATATCGGGCTTAAGAAGGGAACAATCAGAAACACGTAAGCATACAAAGTTTATAAATCAAGATCATCGTTTTCAATCTATTAAAGTTTGTCCACTCATTCATTGGACGTGGAAAGAAGTTTGGCGATATGTATACAAACATAGCTTGCCGTATAACCCGTTGCATGATGTTGGCTATCCAAGTATTGGGTGTGAGAAATGTACTTTACCTGTAGGGGATGGTGGCGATTCAAGAGATGGTAGATGGGCTGGGAAAGTGAAAACCGAATGTGGTCTTCATTATCAATAAGATGAATCTTGAAATAAAGCTAAGAGGGGATATAGAAAATGAGCACAGTAAACGAATTAGTAAACCGTATAGATGAGACATATGATGTATCACAAATTGAAAAAGAAATTAAATTAGACAACATTGCTTTAAGTGATTTAGAACTATTGGCGACAGGTGGATATAGCCCGCTTACTGGTTTTTTGGGGAAGGAAGATTATGATTCAGTCATAGAGACGCTTCGTTTAGCAAATGGTAGTGTGTGGAGTATACCAATTACATTACCGGTAACAGAAGAAGTCGCAGAAAGCCTGAAGACCGGAGAGGAAGTAAAGCTTGTCAACAATGGAAATATATATGGTGCTATTCAAATAGAAGATATTTTCGTACCAGATAAAGAAAAAGAAGCGTTACTTGTATATAAAACAACGGATGAGGTTCATCCAGGAGTGAAAAAGTTATATGAACGACCAAACGTTTACGTTGGAGGAACTATTATTCTAACAAAACGCTTTGAAAATAATCAATTTCCTTCTTATCATTTAGACCCAATTGAAACGAGAGAAGAATTTAAAAAACGTGGGTGGAAAACAGTAGTCGGATTTCAAACGAGAAACCCGGTACATCGTGCCCATGAGTATATTCAAAAATCTGCTCTTGAAATTGTAGATGGTCTCTTTTTAAATCCACTCGTTGGAGAAACGAAATCGGACGATATTCCTGCTGATGTAAGAATGGAAAGCTATGAAGTACTCCTTCAAAACTATTATCCGAAAAATCGTGTCTTTTTAAGTGTATTTCCTGCTGCAATGCGTTACGCAGGACCAAGAGAAGCGATATTTCATGCGTTAGTAAGAAAGAATTTTGGATGTACCCACTTTATTGTAGGACGTGATCATGCCGGAGTAGGAGATTATTACGGAACATACGAAGCGCAAGAAATCTTCACGAATTTTACGATAGAAGAGTTAGGCATTACACCACTATTCTTTGAACATAGTTTTTACTGCACGAAATGTGAAGCGATGGCTTCAACGAAAACATGTCCGCACGGAAAAGAAGATCATGTTATTTTATCAGGTACGAAAGTAAGAGAATTATTAAGAAACGGTGAGATTCCGCCAAGTACATTTAGTCGTAAAGAAGTAGTAGAAGTGCTAATTAAAGGTTTAAAAAAAGAAGTAGTAACAGAATAGGGAGAGAACGAGATGGATACGAATATTACTTGGCATACAGCTTCGGTTTCAAAAGATGAGAGAAGAGTGAAGAATGGACATCACAGTTTTGTAATTTGGTTTACTGGTTTATCAGCTTCGGGTAAATCTACAGTAGCGAATGCGGTCGCTCGTAAACTGTTTGAAAAGAATATTGGAAATTATGTGCTGGATGGGGATAACATTCGCCACGGTTTAAATAAAGACTTAGGATTTTCTGAAAGTGATCGCATGGAAAATATAAGACGTATTGGCGAAGTGGCAAAGTTATTTGTAGATCAAGGAACGGTTGTCCTTACAGCATTTATTTCACCATTTCGAGTAGACCGCAAACAAGTAAGAGATTTATTAGCGGCAGATGAATTTATTGAAATTTTTGTGAAGTGTCCGATTGAAGAGTGTGAGAAACGTGATCCGAAAGGGCTTTATAAAAAGGCAAGAAAAGGTGATATTAAGGATTTCACAGGTATTGATTCGCCTTATGAAGAGCCAGAGCAAGCAGAATTAATTGTAGAAACGCACAAATATTCTATTGAAGAATGTGCAGAACAAATCGTGAAGTACTTACAAGAGCGTAGTTTTATCCCGCTATTTGCCGGGAAGTAAAATTCCTACCTCAAAGTTCGATTGGGGCAAGGAAGTTAGGTGGGGGTCGGGCTGCCCGTAAATACCCGATTGGTTAAGGCTAATAATCAGCGTGGGATGAACAAAACTCTACTGATTAAAGTTTCACTTTATATAGGGGGATTTAAAAATGAGTTATGAAAAAGTATGGGCTAACAATGAAAAACTAAATCAAACGGAGAAAAATAAATTAGAAAAAGATGGCTTAGAAATTTTTAATGATATTCCTTACTATGCGGAAAATGGATTTGAATCTATTCCGAAAGAAGAGTGGGATGCTTTTAAATGGGCGGGATTGTATTTACAACGTCCAAAAGAAGCTGGTTATTTTATGATGCGGGTAAATATTCCGTCAGGGATTATTACAAATGCGCAGGCAGAAGTACTTGCTTCTATCGCTGAGGATTATGGACGTGATGTAATAGATATTACTACGAGACAGGCGATTCAGTTTCACTGGTTAGAAATTCAGCAAATACCAGATATTTTTAAAAGATTAGCAAGAGTTGGATTATCTTCAGCGGGGGCTTGTGGTGATATAACGCGGAATATTACAGGTAATCCGCTTGCTGGAATTGATGCAAATGAACTATTTGATACGACACATATTGTGAAAGAGGTATATGACTATTTCCAACATAATGAAGAGTTTTCTAATTTGCCACGTAAATTTAAAATGTCTATTAGTTCTAATATTTATAACTCAGCAAACGCAGAGATTAACTGTGTTGCATTTACACCTGCTACGAAAGAAATAGATGGTGAGAAAAAAGTTGGTTTTCATATAAAAGTAGGCGGAGGATTATCAGCCCGTCCATATTTAGCTGATGAATTAGATGTGTTCGTTTTACCAGAAGAAGTGAAGGCAGTGGCAATTGCGATTGCTACTATATTCCGTGATTTTGGATATCGTGAGAAACGTCATTTAGCTCGTTTGAAATTTCTTGTTGCGGACTGGGGAGCAGAGAAATTTAAAGAGAAACTAATAGAGTATACAGGGCCTTTACAAAGTAAAGGGGAAAGTGCACTCAAAGGATGGAATGCAGGCTATTTTTATGGTGTTCAAGACCAAAAACAAGAGGGATTAAAATATGTAGGTTTTAATGTACCGGTAGGTCGTTTACATGCAGAAGAAATGTTTGAGATTGCAAGAATCGCAAAGCAATATGGAAATGGACAAATTCGTACATGTAATTCACAAAATTTCATTATTCCGAACGTTCCTCCGGAAAATGTAAAAGGATTACTTAGTGAACCGTTGTTTGAAGCGATATCTGCAAGCCCAAAATCATTTATTGGTCATGCGGTTTCATGTACCGGTATTGAATATTGTAATCTTGCACTAGTAGAAACGAAAGAAAGATTACGAAAAATTGCAGAATACTTAGATACACAAATTGCACTCGATGTTCCAGTTCGAATTCATATGGTAGGCTGCCCGAATTCATGTGGTCAACGTCAAATTGCTGACATTGGGTTACAAGGGGTGAAAATGAAAACGAAGGAAAAGGGAATTGTTGAAGCATTTGAGATATATGTAGGTGGAACGTTGTTAGATGGCGGTGCCTACAATCAAAAGTTAAAAGGAAAAATAGATGGCGAGGATTTACCTGATGTACTTGCATCATTTATAAGTTATTTCAAAGAGAATAAATTACCAGCCGAAACATTTTATGATTTTGTAGGTCGTGTTGGTGTAGACACATTACAAATAGCGTTAAATAATGTGTTAGAAGAAGTCATAGCGTCTTAGGGGGGACAATATGGATTTATATCGATTTGAAGCTGTATTAGTGAGTGATATTGTTCCGATTGTTGTTGTTGCTCAAAGTGAAGAACAGGCATTTAAGCTTGCGGAGATTGAGCTTGAAAAACATTTTTTACCGTTGCCAGAGGTAAAAGAGATTTCTTTGTTTGAAAAAAAGAAGATTCGAAAAGGTGCAGCATTTGTTATTCATGAGTAGAGATTAGTAATACGAAAAAATAAAAACTTCCATTCTTATATACGAATGGAAGTTTCATTTTAATAGTAGAAATGAGGAGAGATGATGGGGAAGGTTTATATTGTTGGAGCGGGTCCTGGCGATCCAGATTTAATTACTGTTAAAGGGTTGAAATGTATTGAGAAGGCAGATGTTATTTTATACGATCGCCTTGTGAATAAAGAGCTGCTTTCACACGCAAAGCCTGACGCGGATTTAATTTATTGCGGGAAACTCCCGAATTATCACACGATGAAGCAAGAAACAATTAATACATTTCTTATTAAGTATGCGAAAAAAGGGAAAGTTGTAACGAGGCTTAAGGGCGGCGATCCATTTGTATTTGGTAGAGGGGGAGAAGAAGCGGAAGCATTAGCAAAGCAAGGTGTACCATTTGAAATCGTCCCAGGTATTTCGTCTGGAATAGCTGCACCTGCTTATGCTGGTATTCCAGTGACGCACCGTGATGCAAGTGCAAGTTTTGCTATTGTGACTGGGCATAGGAAAGAAGGTGCTGAAGAAGAAGTGAAATGGGAAAGTTTAGCGAAAGGTGTAGAGACTTTAGCGATATATATGGGGGTTAGTAATTTGCCCTACATATGTGAGCAACTTATGAAGCATGGAAAAGATAAAAGTACGCCAGCTGCTATTATTGAGCAGGGGACGACGTCTATGCAACGTACAGTTGTTGGGACATTAGGAACAATTGTAGATGTTGCGAAAAAAGAGCAAATTCAAAATCCGAGCATGATTGTAATTGGAGAAGTTGTCCGTTTTAGAGAAAAAATCCATTGGTTTGAGAAGCAAACGGAAAATGCTTATCAAGTAAGTGGAGTGTTGTAAAATGAAAGCCGTCTTATATATATGTCATGGAAGTCGTTTGAAGACAGCGAAAGAAGAGGCGATTCAATTTATTACATCGTGTATGAGTCGTATAGAAGCGAATATTCAAGAAGTTTGTTTTTTAGAGTTAGCGAATCCTTCTATTGAAGATGGTTTTCGTACATGTGTGAAGCGTGGGGCCACGGAGATTATTGCCATCCCTGTTTTTTTATTAGCGGCAGGTCATGTGAAGAAAGATATTCCATTTGAATTGGTAAAGCTCAAGAATCAATATCCGAATGTTAAAGTGACTTATGGTAATCCGTTTGGTGTATCAGAAACACTGATCAAATCAGTATATAACGGAAGTGGTATTGAAAAGGAAGGGAAGGCTGAAGTGACCCTTCTGCTCGTTGCAAGAGGAAGTAGTGATCCTGAAGTATTACAAGATATAAAATGGATCGCCTCTTTATTTCAAGCTGAGGAGAAAATTAAAAAAGTTGAGGTTTGTTATTTAGCGGCTGCGGAGCCGAAATTTGAGAGGAAATTGAAGGAAGTTGTAGAACGGGAAGTGGAGAACATCGTTGTGCTACCTTATTTGTTATTTACAGGTTTACTTATGAAACATATTGAGAAAGAAGTGCGCCAATATGCATTGGAAGAGATAAAAATCAGTCCATATTTAGGGAAGAATGAAGCGTTACAAGATATGTTAATTCAGAAAACGACGGAGTTATTGAAAGGAGATCAGTATGTATCCACTTACAGTGCGAGTTAATGAGAAACGCGTTGTTGTTATTGGTGGGGGAAAAGTTGCAGGATTTAAAATTATTCCTTTACTCAAACAAGGTGCGGATATAGTTGTGATCAGTCCAGAATTAGATGCGAATTTAGTAAAACTTGTGGAAGAAAAGAAAATTCGTTGGTATCAAAGAGAATATGAAAAAAGTGATATTAAAAATGCTTTTTTAGTTGTTGCAGCGAGTAGTGATTCAATATTAAATGAACAAGTTGCTGAAGATGCCGCAGAGAATCAATTAGTAAATGTTATTACAAATCCGGAAAGTGGTAATGTTCACTTTCCAGCAGCGATTCATCGTGGTTTGCTTAATATAGCAGTTTCTACTGGGGGAGCGAGCCCAAAGCTCGCAAAAAAAATTCGAGATGAGATTGCAAATAAATATGATGAGACATATGAATCGTATTTAGATTTTTTATATGAAGTAAGGGTGAAGTTAAAAGATTTACAGTTAGAAAAGAGAGAACGAAATATATTACTCCAAGAAGTGTTGAAATCAGTATATGTGCAAAACGAGAGAGAAAGAGAAAGTTTTTTGCGAGAATTAGAGGGAAAGATTTTAAAATAATAAAAGATAAAGTGCGCTTTACAAATATAAAAATATAATTTATAATCACAAGTAACTTCAATAGATGAAATCGATGAGCAAGAAGAGTACGTATATTTGATGCGTTCAGAGAGCTGGGGTTAGGTGGGAGCCCGGTACGATAAATTATACAGAATGGGCTTGCGAGAGGTATGTTGAACATTGTAGTAGGCAACCCGGGTTCCGCCGTTAAAAGGATAGAGTATCGGAATTATTCCTGTACTTGAACAAGTGGGATTTATCAATCCAATTGAGGTGGTACCACGGTATTTACATTACATATATCGTCCTCTACATGCATATTTGCGTGTAGGGGACTTTTTTATTTTCTAAAGGAGGTGTGCGAGTATGAAATGAAAGTGTATAATTAACAAAAGTTTAAATATTCAGAAAAGGAGAATTTATGATGAAAGAAACACAGCAATGGACGTCGAAAATAGGCTTTGTACTCGCAGCAGCCGGAGCCGCAGTAGGTCTTGGTGCGATATGGAAATTTCCATATGTTGCAGGTAATGGCGGGGGAGGCGCATTCTTCCTTGTATTTTTACTGCTAACTTTATTTATAGGTATGCCTCTTCTAATAGCGGAGTTTGTTATTGGACGTAGCACGCAAAAAGAGGCGGTTACAGCTTATAAAGTACTAGTGCCAAATAGCAAATTATATCCTTGGATTGGTCGTATGGGAGTTGTTACTTGTTTTAGTGTACTATCTTTTTATAGTGTTGTAGGTGGATGGATTTTACTTTATTTATATTATAGTGTGACAGGAAGTTTCTGGAATGGAGTAGCTGATTATGGACAATTGTTCGGTGAAACGATTTCAAATCCGTTAAGTGCGATTGGAGCGCAATTTATCTTTATGCTTTGTACGATTTTTGTTGTAAGTAAAGGTGTAGAGAAAGGTATAGAAAAGGCAAGTAAGTACATGATGCCGCTATTATTTATTTTATTTATTGCGATTATTGTTCGTGCGTTAACACTCGATGGTGCTTTTGCTGGAGTAGAGTTCTTCTTAAAACCAGATTTTTCAAAGCTTACAGCAGATACAATTTTATATGCGATGGGACAATCTTTCTTCTCGCTAACTGTAGGTGCCTCGGTAATGGTAACGTATAGTTCGTATTTAAAGAAAGAGGAACATTTAGCGAAATCGGCAACATCTATTGTAAGTTTAACTGTTTTTGTTACAGTACTTGCAGGATTAGCAATTTTCCCAGCGATTTTCGCATTAGGAGTTAAACCGACTGAAGGACCGGGATTACTGTTTATCGTCCTTCCAGCAGTATTTGCAAAAATACCATTTGGTCAATTTTTCTTTATTATGTTTTTAATTTTATTCTTCTTTGCGACTTTAACATCAGCAATTTCAATGCTTGAAATTGTAGTAGCATCTGTTGCGAAAGGTAATGAGAAGAAGCGTCCGTCAGCATCATTATTAATTGGTATTCTTATTTTTGCAGTCGGTATTCCATCAGCGTTATCATTTGGGATTATGAGTGACGTGAAAATATTTGGGAAAACATTCTTTGATTTAGTCGACTTTTCGGTAAGTAACGTATTGCTGCCGTTAGGAGTACTAGCTATTTCATTATTTGTACCAAATAAAATGAGTAAAGAGTTGTTGATGAAAGAATTAGAAGTGACGGAAACGAAGGGGAAAACGTTATTTAACATTTGGTTCTTCTTACTTCGTTATGTCATTCCGATAACTGTAATAATTGTATTTTTAAATGTGATAGGTGTATTTAAAATGTTTGCATAAAAAAAGGCGGGGATCTCCCGTCTTTTTTTATGTTGTTGAATGTAATAGACGATTATACGCTTTATAGGCTGTGGTGACTGCGAGGAATGAACCGATTAAAAATAAAACTGATCCGCCAAATGTAAATATCCGGCCGATAAATGTCGCTCTAGCTTCTTCTATTTTTTGTTGTAATTGCGTATTCATATTGATCACCTCGTAAACTATAGGCATTTAGTTATAGTCTATGTAGAATGCCTATATTGTGTGAAGTGTAAATAAAAAACCTCGGTAGGTACCGAGGTTTTTTATAATCCGATATAAGGAGATGGGTCGACTGCGTTTGTCTTGCCGACATTCCATTCTCCAAGATGAAGTTCGAAGTGTAAATGTTGTCCGTATGATTGGCCCGTGTTCCCCATAAATCCAAGCTGATCGCCTTGTTTTACAGTTTGTCCATTCGATACAGAACGGCTATTCATATGAGCATATACTGTCGTATATGTTTTTCCGTTTATACGGTGAGATAAATACACTACGTTTCCGTAACTAGATGATAATTCTGAGCGAATAACAACGCCATCTGCAGCAGCGATAATTGGAACCGTTCCCGAAGCGGCGATGTCAATTCCTTTATGGTTATCTAAAGAACGTACACCAAATCCGGAAGTTTTTGATCCAGCTGCTGGTTTGATAAAGCCACCGATGTTTGTATCATGTGGTGTTGGAGCTGCTTGAGTTGCTTGAGCAGATTTAGTAGCTTGTTGTTTGCGAGCCTCTTCTGCCTGGCGAGCTTCTTCCGCTTTACGAGCTTCTTCGGCCCGTTTTTCTTCTTCAATTGCTTTTTGCACAGCTTGACGTTGATTTTCTAAAATGCCTTTGGATTCTTCTAATCCTTCAATCTCTGAATCTACTTTTGCTACTTTCGTATGTAGATCGTTAATAAGAGTCTGTTGCTGCTGTTGGTTATTTTGTAATTCTTGTTGTTTTTGTTCTAGTTTTTGCTCAGATTCTTTCAGTTGTTGTTCTTTTTTCTCAACAGCTTCTTTTTCTGTAGTTACAGCATTTTGATCAGATGTTTGTTTTTTTACAATATCTGTATCGTTGTTTAATATTAAACTTACGGAGTACATATTATCAACAAGATCAGCAATGTTTGTAGAGTTTGTTAATACTTCTGTAATGATATTTGTACGCGGTTTTTCTTGCATAGATTGTAATCGTTGTTTAATAACTTCCTGACGTGTATCTATGTTTGTTTGTAATTGTTCTATATGTTTCTTTTTGTCAGTAATTACTTGTTGTGTTTTGCTAATTTCTTTTTTTGTATCGTTTAATTCAGCCTCGTTTTTATTAATAGAAGTAGTTAATTCATCGATTTTTTTCTGTAATTCTTGAATTTCTTTTTCTATTTGTTCTTTCTCGACTGATTTATTTTGTAAGTCACTTTGTTTGCCTTCTAATTCAGATTGAATGTTAGATAATTTATCTTGATTTGTTTCAGCGTATACGGGTGAAAGTAACGGGGAAGCAAAAATCGTTCCTGCTGCTAAAACACTAAACGCTGCAAATTTCTTTTTCATAGTTGTCTGACTCCTTTCCCTATGAATGTTATATATCATAAGAAGAAGAGTGTCTATCGTTGTAATCATAATGTAAAGAAAACTTTATAAAATTGCTAAGTTTTGTCGGAATTTATCATTTTTCAACTTTAATTGTCATAGTACTTACATTTTATTTATGGCTGTAATAAAGGTATATTTTGGGATTTATCTGTAAAATACAGGAGGAAAGTAATAGTTTTTATGGGGTGAAATAGTACTTAGAAAGCTAATAAAACACTAGTAAGGAATCGTTCTCATGTGAGGTTTTCTAACATGGGTTTATTTTTTGTCAAGAAAATTATTTGCATTCGGGGAAAGTTATTTTGTTGTCAGATTTTAAATTTTGATTTATGATTTTTAACAGGGACAAAATGTAGTGAATTGTCGAATAATATGTAATACTCTTAATTTCTTAGTTTTATAGAGATAGAATGAGAGATAGAGTGACACATCGAAGAGGGGGTTACAACAAATATGAAAAGAATAGGACTTGCATGGCAAATATTAATAGGGCTTGCGCTTGGTATTGCGGTTGGGGCGATTTTCTTTGATAATCCAGCTGTTGTGAAGTACTTACAACCAATTGGTGATATTTTCATCCGATTAATTAAAATGATCGTTGTACCGATTGTTGTAGCAAGTATTGTTGTTGGGGTTGCTGGTGTTGGCGATGTTAAAAAACTAGGTCGACTAGGCGGAAAAACAATTCTTTACTTTGAAATTATTACAACAATTGCAATTATTGTTGGTCTATTAATAGCGAATATTTTCCAACCAGGAAAAGGCGTAAATATGGAGCAGTTAACAAAGACAGATATTTCGAAATATACACATACGACAGAGCAAGTACAAAGTCATTCATTTGCAGATACGTTTGTAAATATTGTTCCAACGAACATTATGAAGTCATTGGCTGACGGAGATATGCTTGCTATTATCTTCTTCTCTGTACTATTTGGTTTAGGTGTAGCAGCAATTGGTGAGAGAGGAAGACCAGTTCTTCAATTTTTCCAAGGTGTAGCTGATGCAATGTTTTATGTAACAAACCAAGTTATGAAATTTGCACCATTTGGTGTGTTTGCACTAATTGGTGTTACAGTTTCTACATTTGGTCTTGCTTCATTAATTCCATTAGGGAAATTACTAATTGTCGTATATGGAGCAATGATCTTCTTCGTCGTAGTTGTCTTAGGACTTACAGCGAAAATATTTGGAATTAACATTTTCCAATTCTTTAAGATTTTAAAAGACGAGCTGATCTTAGCGTATTCTACAGCAAGCTCAGAAACAGTTTTACCAAAAATCATGGAGAAAATGGAGAAATTCGGTTGTCCGAAAGCAATTACATCTTTCGTTATTCCGACAGGTTATTCATTTAACTTAGATGGATCAACTTTATATCAAGCAATTGCAGCTATTTTCTTGGCGCAAATGTACGGTATTGATTTATCTATTACACAACAAATTACATTATTACTTGTATTAATGGTTACATCAAAAGGTATCGCAGGTGTACCGGGCGTATCATTCGTTGTATTATTAGCGACACTTGGTACAGTAGGTATTCCACCTGAAGGTTTAGCGTTCATTGCTGGTATTGACCGTATTTTAGATATGGCTCGTACAGCAGTTAACGTTGTAGGAAACTCTTTAGCAGCTGTAGTTATGTCTAAGTGGGAAGGTCAATATGACGCTGAAAAAGGACAAGCTTATTTAAAAGAGATTTCTGAAAAGGGTCAAGCTGCTTAATTATAATATGAACAAGCTCTCACATAATATGTGGGAGCTTTTCTGTATATAGAAGAGGAGTATACATAATGAAACGTAAATATGGTGACGGTTCTTCGTGGAAAAGACTAATAGAAAAGAGTTATAGGCTTAAGCAAGTGGAAGAGGGAATGCTCGGAATACTGGATATAAAAAAGGTGAGAGAGCCTAGTTGTAAAGAATATGATGGTAAAGAAATTTGTATTGCAAGTGATGGGTATATGTGGGTTCAATATTTCATTAATGGAAAGAACTTTGCGATTACAGCTATGTTAGATGATAGGCACAATTTAGTGCAATATTATATTGATGTGACGAAAGAATATGAAATAGACGATCGTGGTTTACCGTATTTTGATGATTTATATTTAGATGTAGTATTATTACCTAGCGGTAAGGTGTATGTATTAGATGAAGAGGAGCTAGAGGATGCTTATAAAAGTGGCGATGTCACGAAGGAAGAGTATGAGTTAGCTTGGTACACTACGAAATGGATATTAGAAGCAATAAAAAATAGTGAATTTTATTGGATTTCAATATTGGAAGAAGAAATCGAAAAGTTAAAATGATTATTGTATTCAAATTTTTGTATAATTACCAAAAAAATCTATACAAAAAATAATTGACTTTTGTTTTGTAAGCGAGTAAAGTTAGGGAAGAAATTATTATTAAAAAATAAATATGAAACCTTCTTATAAAGAGAGGCGGAGGGACTGGCCCTACGATGCCTCGGCAGCGGACTCGATTTCAGAGTGCTGTGCCAAATCCAGCAAGCATGTGCTTGAAAGATGAGAAGAGCGTTTCTTATAGATGTATAAGACCTCTTCTCATCGGAAGAGGTCTTTTGTTATTCATTAGAAAAAGGTTGAAACTAGGGAGAGATGGTACTTTGAAAGAAACGAGAGGAAATGGTTTAGCTTTATTACCACTTGGGATATTTTTGGCGCTATTCATTGGTTCTGGAATTATTACAGGTGATTTCTATAAATTGCCGATACTTGTAGCAATTTCAATTGCTGTAGGAATCGCTTTAGTGATGAATCGTAAAGAAAGTTTTAATGTGAAAGTCGAGCGGTTCGCTAAAGGTGCAGGAAATCCGGATATTATGATTATGGTATTAATTTTTGTGCTTGCAGGTGCATTTTCTGAAACGGCTAAAGGAATGGGCGGAGTAGACTCAACTGTTAATTTAGCGTTAACTATTTTACCGCCAGGATTTATCGTAGCTGGAATCTTTGTTATTGGTGCATTTATTTCATTAGCAATGGGAACTTCAATGGGAACAATTGCAGCATTAGCGCCGATTGCTGTAGGTATTAGTGGTCAAACTGATATCTCAATTGCGCTTGCAATGGCTACTGTTGTTGGGGGAGCGATGTTTGGTGATAATTTATCATTTATTTCAGATACAACAATCGCAGCTGTTCGTTCACAAGGAACAGAAATGAAAGATAAGTTTAAAACGAATTTTTTAATTGTGTTACCAGCGGCTATTATTACAATTGTACTATTAGTAATAGTTACTTCAGGAAGTGACACGCAAATTAAAGCACATAGCTTTGATTGGATAAAGATTTTACCGTACGCAGGAGTACTTATTACAGCGCTACTTGGCTGGAATGTACTTATTGTATTAACTGGTGGAACTGTATTATCTGGTTTTATCGGTCTTATAGATGGAAGTTACACGTTAGAAAGTTTCTTTAAAAGTGTAACGACTGGAATGGGCGGTATGATGGAGTTAGTATTACTTGCTATATTAATTGGCGGTATGGTTGAATTAATCCAATATAATGGTGGTATTCAATATTTAATGAATGTATTAACACGTAATATTCGTTCGAAAAAAGGTGCGGAATTTGGTATTGCTGGTTTAGTAAGTATGACGAATATGTGTACAGCGAATAATACGATTTCGATTATCTTTACAGGCCCGCTTGCAAAAAATATTGCAGATCAATATGAAATAGACCCTCGTAAATCAGCGAGTGTATTAGATCTTTTCTCATGTTGTGTACAAGGATTAATTCCGTACGGTGCCCAAATGTTAACGGCAGCAGGATTTGCAGCGTTATCTCCGGTTGAATTGTTGCCATATGCATTTTATCCAATCTTAGTTGGAGTATGTGGGATTGTTTCTATTTTAATTGGATTTCCAAGATTTTCGAAAGTAGCTGAGAAAAAAGAGTATCATAAAACAGCTTAATTTAATATGAATGTTAGTAATTAAAAAAACGTGCAGAGAATAAACTCTGCACGTTTTTTTGCGTAAAGGGCTGAATATGACTCGGTCTTAAGTCTGAGTTAAAAACGGTTCTTAAGCTCGTTATGGAAAGATGAAAAAATAGTTAAGATAAGAGTATCAAATCGAAGGGAGGCAAGCACAAGATGAAACAATTTCTAGCGTTTATCGCAGCCGGTATTTTGGCTTTAATTGCTCTTGGTAGTCTTGCTGGTATTGTAGGATTCGCAATCGGAGCAGGAGTTGTATATTGGAGCTATAAATCATTTGTGCGAGCTAAGTCATTTTTTGGAAAGTTAGCTTGGGGTATTGTTGGTTTAATCGGTTTATCCATTGCGCTTTCTCATTCACCAGCATTAATCGGTATCGCTGCTTTAGTGGTTTTATACTACGGATACCGTGAGTGGAAAAAAGAAAAAGATGTAGTTGTTGAATCTGCTCCAGAAAGTTCTAAACCATATAGCAACTTTGAAGATGAGTGGAACAAATTAATGAAAAACTAAAACAATAAATCAAATTATAAATAAAGTAGAAGAGAGGAAGATTTATAATGAAACAATCTTTATTCGGACGTGTACGCGATGCAATTTTAGCTGATTTTCATAACGTGTTAGATGAGAAGGAAAGAAAAAATCCAATTGCGATGTTAAACCAATATTTACGTGATAGTGAGCGTGAAATAACAAAAATTGAGAAGTTAATTGAACGTCATAAAACATTAAAATCTAACTTTGCTCGTGAGCTTGAGCAAGCACGTTATTTCGTTAACAAAAGATCAAAGCAAGCTATCATTGCTCAAGAAGCAGGCGAATTACAATTGCACGAACGTGCGTTAGAAGAGGTAGCTTATTATGAAGGGCAAGTAACTCGATTAGAAGAAATGTATGCAGGTGTTGTAGAGCAAATTGATGAGTTAGAGCGTCGTCTTTCTGAAATGAAAAATAAATTAAAAGAAATGCACGCAAAGCGTATGGAACTAATGGCACGTGAAAATATGGCACATGCAAATCGTCGTATGAATACTGCGATGCATAAAATGGATGAAAATAATCCGTTCTTACGATTTGAAGAAATTGAAGATCACATTCGTGACTTAGAAACTCGTATGAATGAAGAGCATGAGCGTGACACATTTGATATGAAAATTGCAAAACTTGAGCGTGAAATGAAAGAAAAGAATGATGTATCGTTAACAAAAGAGTTAACAAAATAATAGTAGTATATTATAAAACAGGCTTATGATATAGTGATAGGAGAAAAGGTGTTGGAAAGCAATGCCTTTTCTTCTATGTATATGTGACAAGAAGGGGGGAGCTGAAATGAAGAAACATTTTTCAAAGACACAATTAATGGGGATGCTCCTCATCATATTTGGATTCGGTCTTTTTCTTGATATGATACTTGGACATTTTGAACCAGGTGGTCTCATTTTTGCATTTATTATGCTTATGTTTGGAAGGCATTATCGTAAAAAGAATCGTTATGTACGGGGAAATGTATTTTTATTTGTTGGTGGTATCGTATTTTTATTCTTCTTATTTTCATCAGCAGCATTTGTTCTTGTCGTATTTGCTTGTTTAGCTTTAATTGGTTATCAATTGATTCAACAAGGGCATCAGCAAAAAGCAATGAAGGTTGAAATTAAAGAAAAAGGGATTATAGACGAAGAGAAGCAAATATATCGTACAGAACCATATTTGAAAAATATGTTTGTAGGCAATGTACGAATGATGGATCATATTTATGAACTTGAGGATATTAATGTTCAATACGGTGCTTGTGATGTGGAAATAGATTTAACTACTGCTATGATTCCAGAAGGGGAAACGATAATTGTTATTCGGGGTGTCGTTGGTAATATTCGTTTATATGTGCCATATGATATTGAACTTTCTTTAAATCATTCTGTTATTGTCGGACGTGTGCTCTTGCCAGGTCATGAAGAGACAGGGTTTAACCGCAATGTTAGATTTAGAACAGAGCAGTATAAAGAGGCTCCTCGTCGTATTAAAATTATTTCTTCGCTTGTCGTAGGCGACACGGAAGTGAGGAAAGTATAATGAAGAAACAAAAAAATATTTCGTGGATGTATATTCGTTATTCTATGTTGTCCTCAGTTAGTATCGCACTCATTTGTACAATTGTATATGTATGGAAAAGCGAGCAACAAGTGTATGATTTATTATGGAAGGAATCCATCGCTTCTGTTCCAATTGGCTTGTTTATTATGACTACAAGTTTACTTATCGGGGGAATTGTAGGATATGCAATCGGTTACTATATAGAGCAGCGTATACAAGGATTAAATACGTTTCTATTTGAAGTAGAGCGAGGGAATTTTCCGAGCGATGTTTCGTTTACTGCAGATGATGAATTTCATGAAGTGGAACGAAAAGTAATCGTTTTGGCTCGTCGATTAGAGGAGCAAGCTGGACTCTTTCAAAAAGTAACGAATGAACGAGCTCATTGGAATGAAGAGATGAGACAAGAAGCGATTTCTCAAGAAAGGCATCGTTTAGCAAGGGAGTTGCATGATTCAGTAAGTCAGCAGCTTTTCGCAATGTCGATGATGATGTCAGCGATTAATGAACAAATAACTGAATTTCCAGATGTGACAAAAAAACAATTACAACTTGTTGAAAATATGGTTGTAAATGCTCAATCAGAAATGAGAGCATTGCTCCTTCATTTACGTCCTGTACAATTGGAAGGTAAGAAACTGACAGAAGGTATAGAGGAATTATTAACGGAATTATCGCGAAAACAACATATGAAAATTGAATGGCTTATTGAGCCAATAGAATTAAAAAAAGGTGTAGAAGATCATTTATTCCGTATTGTGCAAGAAGCGCTATCAAATACGTTGCGACACGCAAAGGCAAAGAAAACAGAAGTGCGCCTTCGAAAAATTGATCAATATGCGATTTTAAAAATTATTGATGACGGCGTTGGGTTTGAAGTAGGCGTTAATAAGGCAGGTTCATATGGCCTAAGATCGATGCAAGAGCGTGTTCATGAAATTGGTGGGACACTCAAGGTGCTTAGTTTCCCGGCCAAAGGTACACAAATAGAAGTAAAAGTACCGATTATGATTGAGAGAGGGGGAGAAGTATGATAAAAGTATTGCTTGTCGATGATCATGAAATGGTTCGTATGGGTGTATCGGCATATTTATCTACACAGCCAGATATTGAAGTAGTAGGGGAAGCTGAGAATGGACGAAAAGGATCAGAATTAGCATTGCAATTAAGACCGGATATTATTTTAATGGACCTTGTTATGGATGAGATGGATGGTGTCGAAGCAACACGTGCTATTATTCAAGAATGGCCAGAAGCAAAAATTGTAGTTGTAACAAGCTTTTTAGATGACGAAAAATTGTACCCTGTTATTGAGGCTGGTGCGACCAGTTACTTATTAAAAACATCAAGAGCAAGTGATATTGCTGATGCTGTACGAGCTACTTATGATGGAGAAACAGTATTAGAGCCGAAAGTTACCGGGAAAATGATGTCCCGTATGCGTCAAAAGAAAGAGCAACCTTTGCATGATGACTTAACGGAAAGAGAGTTTGAGATTTTGTTATTAATTGCAGAGGGAAAAAGTAATCAAGAGATTGCGGACGAGTTATTTATTGCACTGAAAACGGTAAAGACACATGTGAGTAACATATTAAATAAATTGAATGTAAGTGATCGTACTCAGGCAGTTATTTATGCATTTAGGCATCAATTAACGAAGTGATAAAGTGAAGCTTTAATTGGCGGGGAATTCCTCGCTGATTATTGGCTCGCTACAATATAGATTTGGCGTTAAAACCATCGAATGTTTTTATTGACGATAAACAATGTAAGCGTTATCATTAAGGTGTTAACAGTACATATAAAGGGGAGAATGTATATGTTAGTTCAAACTATATTCGGAATGGATAAGTCTAAAAAATTAGGGGAGTATGTGAACGCATTACAAGCACTTTGTGAACAATATAATGTTGAAACAGATAAAATTGCGATTATTGAGGCAACAGAGGAATACTATTTATTTTTAGTAAAGCAAGAAGAGCGCTATGATGTTGTCAAGGTAGAAACAGTTGATACAAATATTGAATATTATACGAAAGCTTATAAAATAAGCAGTTTTAATCATACTGCTTATCAAATGTAAAAAAACTCCCTTTTGGGAGTTTTTTTAGGAGGCTTTTACTTCGTTAGATTCGATTAGTAATGGAACTTTTTTCGTACCGCTTAACTTAGCGATTGTAAGGCCAAGAAGAGCTCCTGCTAATGCTGGTATTAGCCAACCGATTCCTTCATTATATAAAGGGATAAATTCAAAATATGGTGTGATGAATGAAACTGAAATACCACCTTGTTTTAATCCATCAAATACGCTCACTACAGCTGCTCCGATTAAAGCACCTACATAAACAGAGCGATATCCACCGAAGTATTTATGAAGTAATGATAGTAGTACGAGTACAATCGCAATTGGATACACAACAAGTAGAATTGGAACAGAGATTGCGATAATTTTTGTTAAACCTAAGTTGGCAACTAATAATCCTAATGCGCAAATGATACTCGCGAATGTTTTGTATGAAAATGTAGTCAATAATGTTGAAAAATATTGGCTGCACGCAGATACGAGTCCAACGCATGTCGTTAAACAAGCGAGTGTAACGATAAGAGATAATAGGAGCAAACCGTACGGACCGAATAATTGTTGTACGATAACAGTAAGTAGCTGTCCGCCATTTTTTGCATATCCGAGAGAGACACTAGTTGCCCCAAGCCAGCCTAGTGCACCATATACAAGTACGAGTCCTGTAGCGGCAATAAGCCCTGCTTTTGCTGTGGCGATGGCAATGGACTTACGATCATTCACACCTTTAGAACGAATTGCATTTACAACGATAATTCCGAATGCAAGTGCTGAAATAGTGTCCATTGTTAAGTAGCCTTCCATAAAGCCTTTGAAGATTGGAGAAGTTTGATACTCTTGCATTGCTGGTCCTGATTGCCCAAGTGGTGTAAATACACTTTTAACAAACAATAAGAAAATAGAGAGTAATAAAATAGGTGTTAATACATTTCCAATACGATCAACAAGTTTAGATGGATTCAAACTCAGCCAAAATACGATAGTAAAGAAGATGATTGTATATACAAATAGCACTAGGCTGCTAGAGCGGATTGTTTCTGGTAAGAAAGAACTAACACCCATTTCATAAGCGACATTTGCAACACGTGGGATGCCCATAGATGGACCGATAGCAATGTATACAATTACTGTAAAGAAAATTCCGAATAATGGATGAACATGACTTGCAAGTTGCTGCATCCCATTTCCAGATAGAGAAATTGCGATAACAGTTAGTAGTGGTAAGCCAACTCCTGTTAGTAAAAATCCAATCATTGCTGGCCAAAAGTTTTCACCTGCATTTTGGCCAAGCATGGGAGGGAAAATTAAATTACCTGCCCCAAAAAATAAAGAAAATAGCATAAGACCCGTGAAAAAAATATGTTTTTTTGATACAGTGTTCATTGTTTTTCCTCCTTTTTTAAATTCATTTGTAAGAACACAAAAAACTCGTCCCTAAAGAAAGGGACGAGTTATATTTACCCGCGATACCACCCTAATTTACACATGTAGAAATAAATCTATATGTATACGGCTTTGCAACGTACAACATGATACGTGTTCCTTGTAACGGGGGACGGCCGGTAAGAACTTACTGTAACATTCGGTTCTACTTCTCGGAGATGATTTTCGGTTACGCACTGAACGTTGGCTTTCAGCAAATCGCCAACTCTCTGGGGAACAGTTCTATAACGTACTCGTTCTCGTCAATGAATTTTTATTCAAGTATTCTGACAGTATTGTTGCATGTTTTTTTTAGAAAGTCAATATGTTTTTTTGAAAGATATATTTATATACGGAAATATCGAAAGTAATATTCGTTGTTGCAAAAGGAATAATGAATTGTAAAATGGGAGTAAAAATTTGTGGAGAATTGTAAAATTTATAGAGAAAGTTGATATTTATAGGAGTAAAGAAGGGATTATTTGAATTTACAGAGAATATTACAACAATCCACTTGCTGGAAAGAACAAACCAAAAGAGGTGACTGAAATGCTTGCGATGGGAGTATTATTTGGCATTATTGCTATAATTGGTTTTATGTGGTTATATTATTCGCGTTCGTTTAAACAAGCAGAAGTTTTACTCTTTCAAAAAGGTAGTTTGTTGACAAATCAGTCTAGATATTTAGTATGTCCGAAGTGTGGAAGTGCACAGGCCAGAAGTGGAGGATATCAAGAGTGTTGCAAAATTAGATTATGAAAGAAAGGAAGCCTCACATTATTTTGTGAGGCTTCCTTCCTTACAACTTCATGGCGCTCCAAATTGTCCATCGATCTCTTTCAATAATAGGAGAGACGTTTTGTAATGCGGTCTGTATATGTTGTAGAAGTTGAGAAAGTTCATCATCTGTTAACTCATATAGAATGGATCGACCTGTTCGAGGAGATAAATCTTGTAGCAATGCTTCTACAGAATCATGTATTTTTCGTACTTCCCATTGTGTTTGTGTGGGAAGCACGTGAAGAGAATGTTTTTGTAATTCTTTCTGTATCGTGTTGGTTTTTGGGCGTCTTTTTGACTCTATTTCAATGAGTTTTGGAAATATAGAGAAAAAATATCCACGAATGTGTTCGGGACTTCCTGGAACTGTACAATCTTCAATCGTTCGATCTTGTAAAATAAGTACACCGTTTTTATTTAATATACGAGAAGCTTCACATAAAAATGTAGGAATGTCTTGTAAATGATGAATAACTGCACGAGAAATAACTATGTCGAATGTTTCATTAGGGTATGGGATATTATGTGCATCACCGTGGATGAAAGAAATATTTGGAATGTTGCCGCAATTTTCTTTTGCAGCTTGTAATATTTCTTTTGAAAAATCAAGTCCCACAACATTTTTGGCTCCCATAAGAGCAAGTTCTTTCGTATAAATCCCGCCACCGCAGCCAATATCAATTATTTGCTTGTTTTGTATGTCTGTAATGTTTTTTACCATTTCAGCCCAAGAAATATGAGCGTTTCTTGTTGCGTATGTGTATTTATTATTTGGATCATGAAAATTAATGGACATGATAAAGACCTCCTTTCAATGATTAGTATAACTTATTTAATAGGATGTCACGTTTTTGTTTTATGTATGAAGGTTATAAGAATTTCTTATCGTAAAAGGAGGATTAATTTGAAAGGGAAATATGTATTGTTGTTATTTGTTATGTTATTAGCAGCTTGTGGTCAAGCTGAGCAAAAAAAAGAAACAAAAAAAGTAGAAGAGACGGTGAATGAAGTGAAAGAAACAATAGAGGTAACCGTTATACAAAAAAAACATAAAGAGAAAAAGTTGCAGGAATCAGAAGCGAAGTTAGTAATAGACATTTTGGATAAAGCTGAGAAACAAGAAATAACCGGAAGCTTCGGTGAACCTGAATATGAAATACAAATTAGTAGAGATGGGAAAAAAGAAACTTATTATGCATGGTTAAGGGGAGAAGATAGACGAGGATGGGTGCAATATAAGAAAGCTATGTATATGTTGAATGAAAAAGATACGGAAAAGCTTTTGGCTATATTTCCAAATGTTTCAGAACAAAAAGAAGATGAGATGCAGGTAGGTCCTTTAACGGAAGTAACAAAAAAAGATTTGCAGATTACTACGTTTCATATTAAAGCGGGCGATCAAAACGTGAATTATATGGTACGGTATACGATTTCACAATCACTATACAACAAGTTAGTGAAGGAACGAGAGTATTATTTGCAACTCACTTTCCCAGAAAAAGTTCAAAAATTAATTGGAGCAAAAGAGAGTGAAATGATTTTAGGTGAAAAAGTAAAGGAAGGGTATAAGCAATATGAATTGAAGGCTACTGTTCCGATAAAAGGTGCTTCAGAATCACAATTAAAATCATTAGAAACATATTACGAAAAGTATGATTTGAAAATATTAAACAGTGAAAAAGAAAAAATAGGCGTGTTTCAAAATATAATTCAAATCGTTAAAGAGTATGGTGAAAAAATGAATTTTCAAAGATAAAGTGAGACTTTAATCGGCAGAGGATGCTCATTTTTCGTTGATTAATAGTCTTTGCCAATTCGGCGTTGATTCCCGCTTAACTTCTTTGTTCCAACTGAATTTTGAGATAAGATCCTTATTGGCTGTAACTGAATTGAAATTCTATATAGCCTTTCCTAGGAAATGATAATAGAGAGGGGAGAAGAACACCCTCTCTATTATTTTGCTTTTGCAGATGGCTCATTCATTGATTTTCGTGTAATAAGAAATGAAATCATAAGAGCGGAAAGAATGATAAGAGTGATAAGTAAGTGATTTGGCAACCAATCTAATAATAATACATAGCTCACTGTATAAAAAATAAGAGTTGAAGCTAAAAATGATAAAACACTTATTATGAGAGATTGTAAATTCATTCGTATATACCTCCTTTATTTATATTTTTGGCTAAAAATGGATTAAATAAACATTATTTCTAACAATAGAAAAAAATATGTCATAATAGAGAAAAGAACAAGCTTTGATGAATGAATAGGATTCATTAATGAGAGATAAAGGAGAGGAATATGAAAAATAATAAAAAAGGATTATGGGGAATTATTGTTGCGATAGGTCTATTTTTACTGTCTAAGTTAAAGTGGGTATTTGCAATTTTTAAATTAGCAAAGTTTTCAACGGTATTTAGTATGTTTCTATCGCTTGGCGCATACGCAGTTCTATATGGTTGGAAATTTGGAGTGGCGCTCATTTATTTGTTGTTTGTTCATGAAATGGGCCATTTATGGGCTGCGAAAAGAAAGGGGATCCCAACATCGCCAGCAATCTTTATTCCGTTTATGGGGGCCCTTATTGGAATGAAAGAGATGCCGAAAAATGCGAAAGATGAAGCTTACATCGCCTATATGGGGCCGCTTTTCGGACTTCTTTCATTTTTACCCGCGATTCCACTTTATATAATGACGCAAGAGCCGTTTTGGGCGCTTGTTATTTTGCTTGGAAGTATGATTAATTTCTTTAATTTAATTCCTGTTTCGCCGCTAGATGGTGGGCGAATTATTTCAGTTGTCAGTACTAAAATTTGGGGAGCAGGCCTTATTTTATTACTTGGCTATTCAATTTACTTTAAAAGTATTTTGGGAGGATTTATTGTTATTATCGGTTGTATGGAATTATACAGAGTGATAAAGAGAGATGAGCCGATTAAGGAATTAGGGCATAAAATTGATGGAATGAAAGAATATGTTGCTAGGCTTGAAGAGGAATTAAAAGAAACTGGAGCTGTACATCGGACTATATACATGATGCATCATGAGATGAATGCATTAAGACAAAGAGAACGGGAAAAAGAGTTACAAATAGGTGAACTTCAAAAAATGGAAGTGTTAGAGTATCTTTTACCGAAGTTTGAACCGTTAGATTATGTTCCATATGAAGATGAAAAAGATGAGTATACTATTCACATAAGAGAAGTATTTGAAGCGTCAGAAAGAAAATTAAATGAATGGAAAACAGAAAAGGAACAACAAGAAAACTATTATAAAGTGGATACGAAAACGAAATGGACAGTATTTGCTTGTTATATCGGATTAATAGCTATACTTGGTTATACAGCTTATGAAGGTTATATTGTTTTACAGGAGCATTTGCCAAGACGAAATGTGTAGAAATATATTGTCGAAATGATAGGAAGAATTAATACAGGAATTATATTTCTACGAGAGAATGTTACAAGTATAGTCATACATTGTAATATCTTTAGTAGAGAAGGAGTTCTGTATATGAAGAAATTGTTAAGTGTATTCGGGATTATTATCGTAATGATCATTGCGAGTTATAGTCTTATGAAAGTGCTGTTACATTATGCGAATAAGCCTGCTGAGGTAAATACAATAGCTCAAGTAGAAGATGTGCAAGAAGAGACAAACGTGCTAGATTTTATTCGAATGACACATGAAAGCTATAATAATTTCTTAAATTACGGTAAAGCAGAGAATTATACAGACGGGGATTGGAAGCAATTTAAGCAATGGTTTCAACAACAAGAACCATCTTTAAAAAATATACATACGGAAATAAAGAATGAAAAAATAAAACGCGATGTAAATAGAAGCTATGAAATTGTAAAAAAAGGTGTGGAACTTCAAAATATTGAGTATGTAGTGTATGCCCACCGTGTATATCATGACTTGGATATTATCGTAAATAAATATAGAGGTGAAACGAATATCTGGGGGTATACGGAGTTTGGCGATGGGAAAGATAGAAAGGTAATTGAACAAGCTATACAAACAAAATAATAAGCTAGCTAGAATTCTAGTTAGCTTATTTTCTTTTGTAAATGCAATGTTCATATATTATTCACAAAAACAACGTGTTAATAGTGATTAAAATCACAATCTGCATTATAAGATTCAGTTAAACTAAAAACAGTTAAGGAAATAGAGGAGTGGGATACAATGTTAAGTGCAAAAACAATTGAAATCGTAAAGTCAACAGTACCATTATTACAAGAAAAAGGCGTTGAAATTACAACGAGATTTTATCAAATTTTATTTTCAGAACATCCGGAGTTATTGAATATTTTTAACCATACGAATCAAAAAAAGGGAAGACAACAACAAGCGTTAGCGAATGCTGTTTATGCAGCTGCAACGTACATTGATAATTTAGAAGCAATTATTCCGGTTGTAAAACAAATTGGTCATAAGCATAGAAGTTTAGGTATTAAAGCTGAGCATTATCCGATTGTAGGTACATGTTTACTACGTGCCATTAAAGAGGTCGCAGGTGCACCTGATGAAGTTTTAAATGCATGGGGAGAAGCATATGGTGTCATTGCTGATGCATTTATTAGCATTGAAGCAGAGATGTATGAAGAAGCTGCACATAAAGAAGGTGGATGGAAAGACTTCCGCAACTTTGTGATTGTTAAAAAAGTGAAGGAAAGCGATGTTATTACGTCATTTTATTTGAAGCCTGAAGATGGAGGGAAAGTTTCTTCATTCATCCCAGGTCAATATGTAACGGTTCAAATCAATATTGAAGGTGAGACATATACACATAATCGTCAATACAGTTTATCCGATGCACCTGGGAAAGAATATTATCGTATTAGTGTAAAGAAAGAAAAAGGTGTAGATACACCAGACGGTAAAGTATCTAATTACTTACATGAACATGTAAAAGAAGGAGATGTTTTACCAGTAAGTGCACCAGCGGGAGATTTCGTGTTAAATATGGATTCAACGTTACCAGTTGTACTAATTAGTGGTGGAGTAGGGATTACACCGATGATGAGTATGTTAAATACGTTAATTGAACAAGATTCAAAACGTAATGTATATTTTGTTCATGCAGCAATAAATAGTAATACACATGCAATGAAAGAACACGTTAAGGCAGTAGAAAATGAATATGAAAAAGTTAAAGCATATACTTGTTATTCTGCACCGACTGAAAAAGATTTAGAAATGAAGAACTTTGATAAAGAAGGTTTCGTTGAAAGCGAGTGGTTAAAAACTATTATTCCGACAACTGAAGCAGAATTTTATTTTTGTGGTCCAGTAGCATTTATGAAGCATATAAATGCTGCACTAACTGATTTAGGTGTGAAACAAGAGCATATTCATTATGAATTTTTCGGCCCAGCAACAAGCTTACAATAAGACGAATGAGAATAAACAAAAAAACGAGGTATTTATTTTACCTCGTTTTTTATTTGTTCTCGTAATAAACGGTTAACTGTTTCACGGCGTATGCCTATCAGTTGACCAATTTCAGTTTGTGTTAATATTTCATATATAGGAATGTCACCTAAATATAATGTGAACCATTCTTGTAAACGATGAAGACGTTCTTTCGGAGAGACGGTTGTCAATTGATCAATTCGTTGTTGCATCATTCTTAATTTAGATTGCAATTGCATAGCGATGTTGGCATATGATTCGGGATTTGCTTGAAGTCTCTCATACCATTCACTACTAGTGATCGGTTCAACTTCTGTTTTTATTAAAGCGATAGCTGTACCGTGATATTCTTTCGGTGAAATCAAAGAATGATGAGGTATTGTTTCACCTGGAACGATAATGTTGAATAAAAATGGTGTTCCGTCTTCCTCTAGCCGAACTACTTTTAATAAGCCTGTTTTTATAAAGTATAAAGGACCGTCCTCGCCTTGACGGAATAGTACATCTCCTTTGTGTAGAATCAATGTTAGCCCCCCATTAATATGTTTCTATTTCTTCTATTTTAGCGTATATGTATATAGACAATATGCTATTTCAACAGCAATTTCATTGACGAAATGTATGCTATTACAGTAGTATACTATTTAGTGTGTAATAGTACTAGCAATGAATACGCTGTAGGGGGTTTAGTATATTGTTAGATGCGATGAGAATGACGGATATGAGAATTCCGGCGAATGCTATCATTCATGTAGAAGAGATGAAAGGTGGAGTCGTTTTATCCGTTGAAGTAGACGGCCAAATTATTTATACGATGGCTTATGATGAAGAAACAGATAGTTATGCTGAATTATATGATCGAAATGATAAGAGGGCGTGCCAAGTACATGAAGACTTTATGGGATGGTCACTTCTTCACTAAAAAAGATGTCAATATGACATCTTTTTTTATTAAATCGATAGAATATACAAAGAAATGAAATATAAGGATAAAATTTGTAATAATTGATTTTGCATTGTTAGCACTCTGTAACTGCAAGTGAACTATTTTTTCGCTATCATAAAGATAACAGTCGCAGTTATAGGAGTGGTCAACTTGAAGAAAGTACATATTTCAAATTATATGTTATTATGTGTTTGTTTAATTTTATTTGTTCTCCTCGGAGGATTTTTATATTCATGTGTATAAGAAAAACGCATTCTAAAAAGAATACGTTATAAAAGGGAAATAATGATTAATCTAGTTCCAAGAATAATTAACGTAATACGTAATAAATTAATTACGGCGTTACCACTTAGTTTTGTATTAATATAAGCCCCGATTTTTCCGCCGATCCATGCACCAGGAATAAGGATTAATGCATAAATCCAGCTGACATTTCCAAGTGAGATGTGAGTTGCAGAACTTACAATTGCTGATAGAAATACGATGAACATTGAAGTTGCTACTGCAATATGTGCTGGGAATGCAAAAAGAAGCATCATTGCTGGAACAAGTAAGGCACCGCCACCAATTCCAAATAACCCAGATATAAACCCAACTATAAAGGCAATAAAGATAGCAAGAAACGGTGGGAATTGATAGTGTACAGTATTTCCATCATTATCTGTAAAAGAACGCTTAATTACAGACGTATTTGAGAGGGAAAGAGGTTTTAATTTGTCTCGAAGCATAAGTAGAATTGAGACGAATATAAGGAAAATCCCAAAGTATAAAGAAAATGTGTCTTGGTTTAAAAATTTATTTGCCCATGATCCGATAATACCACCAGGGCCGCTTCCGATAAATAAAATAAGTCCACTTTTATAATCTACTCGTTTATGCTTCATGTAAGTAAGGGTGGAAGATAGCCCTGTAAAAACGACTGTTACCATAGAAGTCCCTACTGCAAGTTGTGGTGATAAACTGTGTAATCCAATTAATAACGGAACAATAATAATTCCGCCTCCAAGCCCAACTAGGCTGCCGACTGTCCCGGCGATTAGTCCGATGAAAAGTAACATGATGTATTCCAAAATTGCCAACTCCTCTAAATAACTTATCCACCAATTATTATACACGCTTTTTAATGAGAAATAGGCTTGTTCACAAAAAAGTCGTCTTCCTAGAAAAATAAGGAAGACGACTTTTGATTAGAAAACAAAATGTAATAGATAGTAAAACAGAGCAGCTAAAGAAGCTGAAATAGGAAGTGTAATAACCCATGTAATTAACATACGTTTTGCAGTTCCCCATTTTACCCCTTTCACACGGTGAGAAGCACCAACCCCTAAAATAGAAGAAGAGATAACGTGCGTCGTACTAACCGGTAAGTGAATGAATGTTGCACCGAAAATAACAAGTGATGATGATAAATCGGCAGCTACACCATTTACAGGACGAATTTTCATAATTTGTCCACCGACAGTTTTAATAATTTTCCATCCACCGACAGAAGTACCAAGCCCCATTGCGATAGCACAAGATAATTGTACCCAGAACGGAATATCGCTAGAAGTATGATAGTTATTAGCCATAAGAGCCATCGTAATGATTCCCATTGCTTTTTGTGCATCATTCGTACCGTGTGTATAGGCTTGTAATGCTGCAGTGAAAATCTGGAATATACGGAAGTTTTTGTTCGTTTTCGTTAAGTTAAAGTTTTTAAAGACCACTTTAAAAATACTGTATACGATATAACCAATAACGAAAGCGATAATTGGTGAAATGATTAAAGCTTCAAGAATTTTAATGAATCCTTTAAGGTTTAATGAGCTAATACCAGCAGCAGCAATGGCTGCACCTGCGATTGAGCCAATAATTGCATGCGAAGAACTACTTGGGATACCGTAGTACCAAGTAATTAAGTTCCATGCTATCGCCGCAAGTAAAGCAGCTAAAATTACAAGAGAACCATTTTGTAAAGCAAATGGGTCAACGATATCTTTTGTAATCGTTTTTGCTACACCTGTAAATGTCATTGCACCTAAAAAGTTCATAATAGCTGCCATAATAATTGCATGTCTAGGCTTTAGAGCTTTCGTTGAAACAGCCGTTGCAATAGCGTTTGCTGTATCGTGAAATCCATTGATAAAGTCAAAAGCTAAAGCGCAAATGACTACTAAAACGGTCAGTATCAAGAGTGTATCCATGATCAAACTCCTTACGCATTCTTCATAATAATTGTTTCTAATACGTTTGCAACGCTTTGACAGCTATCAGCTACTTCTTCAAGCTCTTCGTAAATCTCTTTAAATTGAATAATCTTAATCGGATCTTTCTCACGAGAGAATAAGTGCTTAATCGCATGACGACGAATATCATCGCATTGTGATTCGTAATCCTTAATCTTAATCGCGTTCGTACGAATGTCGACTAACTTCTTTTTAGACAGTAGTTCAACAGAATTTGCAATTTCAATTGCACATTGATTAATTGCTTCTACGAATTTAATCATGTATTCATCAGCTTCTGTAATAGAATACATTTCGAACAGACCAGCACTGTGATCTAATCCGTCTAATACATCATCCATACTCATTGCAAGTTGTAGGATGTCCTCACGTTCAATCGGAGTAATAAACGCTTTGTTTAGCTCCATAATGATTTCGTGAATAAATGAGTCACCTTTTGACTCATACTCTTTCATGCGCATAGAAAACTCTTTTAAATCGCTAGCATTTTTAATTTTATACTCCACGAAAAATTGCGCGCCTTCTTTTAAATTTTCGGAAACATTCATTAACATTTCAGAAAATTTATCTTTTTTTGATTTAAAGACCATTATTGTTACCCCCACAAAAGTAATATATGTAAAATATATTGGCTAATCAATTCTAACAAAAAACTGTCGTTTTTTAAAACATTTTATCGAAAAGTTTACAAAAACTTAACATAACTCTCGTTGTTCTATTAATAATATTAATATCCAATAGTGAATATCTTACTTGTAGAATGTCCTTTTCTTGCAAAAAGTATGAATGTAAAAGAAAAGCTTTACACTATAGGAATGACTACGTTATTATAATAAATTTAAAAGGCGGTATATTCTTCCTTTTAAAAAGAAGAGTGTAAATAAATGAAGGAAGTGAACGAATGAAATTGAAGAACACTCATTTTAAAAAAATGCTTGAGTGGTTCAATAAGAGGAAGAAACTTCGTAATTCATTAATTGTATTGGGAAGTGTACTCGTTACTCTATTTATTGCTGTAAATATAATAATTTCCATTCAAGACATATCTGAATTAAAACAAGCTGTTCCACAACCGACTTTAATTTATGATGCAAATAATGAGGTCGCAACTAAATTAGCTTCTTCGAAAACAGAAGGCGTTAAAAGAAAAGATATTCCTGATATTATGGTTCAGGCAATTGTTGCAGTAGAAGATAAGGGATTTTTTAACCATCATGGTATTTATTATAGTGGAATTATAAGTGCAGTTTTTAAAAATATTACAGCAGGAGAAGTTGTAGCAGGGGGAAGTACAATTACACAGCAGCTCGCGAAGAATGTATTTCTGACACAAGATCGTACATTTTCTCGTAAAATAAAGGAATACTTTTTAACGAAAAAAATAGAACGTACTTATACAAAAGATGAAATTATTGAAATGTATATGAATCAAATTTATTTTGGGGAAGGTGCTTGGGGGATAAAGAGGGCAGCTAAATCTTATTTTGATAAAGAGGTAAAAGATTTATCAATTTCAGAAGCTGCAACGATCGCGGGCTTAATTAAAGCGCCGTCTGCGTATTCGCCTTATAAAAACTTTAATAAATCAATTGAACGACGTAATGTCGTATTAAGTTTAATGAAGGAACAAGGATATATTTCTGAAGAGCAATACAATAAAGAAAAAGAGTCAGGCCTTGTATTAAAACGTGGGGTTGATGATAAATATAAAGGTAAATACTCCCAATATGTAGACTATATAGTTAGAGAAGCGATGGATAAGTATGAATTAACACAAAATGAAATTTTAGCAGGTGGTTATCGTATTTATACTGAGCTGGATCCGAAAAAACAACAAGCTGTAGAAGATGTTGTGAATAATGATAGTTATTTCAAAGATAGTGGCTCAGATCAACTTATGCAAACGGGTGTAGTCCTTATAAATCCCAAAACAGGCGGTGTTCCAGCTTTAGTTGGGGGGAGAGGACCATATCAGTTTTTACAATTTAATCATGCTACGCAATTAAAAAGACAGCCAGGTTCAACATTAAAGCCTCTAGCTGTATATGTACCCGCTTTAGAACAAGGGTATGAGGTATACGATATATTAAAGGATGAACCATTTCATATTAAAGAATATGAACCTAAAAATAGTGATCAGGCTTTTCATGGTAATGTGACAATGTACGAAGCGGTAGCAAAGTCGTATAATGTTTCTGCTGTGTGGTTATTAGAACAAATAGGATTAGATAAAGGATTGAAATCTTTAGAGCGATTTGGTATTCCATTAGTACCAGAAGACCGTACGTATCCAATTGCTTTAGGTGGGATGCATGTAGGGACATCTCCATTTGTAATGGCCCAAGCATATAGTACATTCGCTAATGATGGGGTTCAAGTAGAGGCTCATGCAATTAGAGAAGTTCAAAATGCTGAAGGGGAAATAATAGGGAAATGGTATAAGAAAGAGACACGAGTGACGAGTGAGAAAATCGCTCAAAAGATGACGTATTTATTAAAAGGTGTTGTAGAAAAGGGAACAGGTGGAAAAGCGAAAGTTAATAATGTTGATACAGCAGGAAAGACAGGGACGACTCAACTTGTAAATGGTCCGAGCGTAGGAGCGAAGGACTCGTGGTTTGTAGGATACACACCAGATTTAGTAGGTGCGATTTGGGTGGGATATGACAAAACAGATAGCGAGCATTATGTGCCAGGTGGTAGTCAAATTACGACGACGATGTTCCGGGACATCATGAAAAAAGCAAATGCAAACCCAGCCCAAAAAGCGTTCCAATTGTCGTTAATATCTGAGGCTGACTATAAAAAACAATTGCAAACAATTGAAGAAGAAAAGAGAAGAAAAGAAGAAGAAAAGAGAAGGCAAGAAGAGGAACAACAAAGGAAAAAAGAACAGCAAGAGTGGTTTGATAAAGTGAAAGAGTGGATTCCATCATTATGGTGAAAAAAGAGGCGAATTTCATTATTCGCCTCTTTCTCATGTGAAAAATAAAGTGAGCTCATAATGAGTGAGATAAATGCTACTATTCATTAAGAGTAATGTTCGTAATGCCAAAAGATTGAGAATCGTATGTGACGATTATTGTTCCTTTACTAATCGGTTCGTAAGGTAATTCTTCTTCATAACTACCATTATTTTCATTATGGATAGACAGCGTGATTTCATCAATTCCTTTATTTGTATACTGATCTTTAATCGTTTCAGCAATTTGAAGTAGAGTTTCGTAGTTAGAAGCTTTCGTAATAAGCATTCCTTTTATAACTTTTTTTTCATTATTTGTGGAATTGGAATAAGGGATGTCGTTTTGTTTCGTATACAAAAGTTTGTATGGAACTGTTTTTCTCTCCGCTTTTGAAATAGTGGAATATTTTAGAGTTAAAAAAAATCCTACACATAAAATAATGCATACCATAAGAGCAATCCAAATGCGTATCAGTGACATAACTCTCATTTTTCATCCCTCTTTCATATCTTTGACTTCATTATTTATCATACAAAATGAGGATTAAGATAGAGTAAATTTGAGGTAAAGAAACGTAAAGAAGGAGCACTTATCCTCCCAAATAAGTGCTCCTTTTTATTAAAAGAGAGATTTAATAGACAATCAAAATCACATCTATTACTTATAAATGTGCTTAGTTCTCCCAAAATATTTTCGGAAATTGTGGTTAGTAAATTCGGAAGACAGATAGTGTCGCAGTTGTATCGCCCGCAGGTCCTTGAGCGCCTTGAGGCCCTTGAGCACCAGTAGTCCCCGTAGTTCCTCCACCTAGGCAACCAGATCCATATTGAACTAGAATAGCTTGACCAAGAGCTTGAAGAAGTCTAACAAATTCTGTAAGTTCTGACTTAGGGATGTTAATATGGCTACATGCTCTTACTTCTCAACAATCATTACCATAAAATACTTTTCCTTTATTTTTATTGTTCATCTTTTCATTCTTTTCTTTCATAGAATCATTAGTCATTACTATATATTAAAATGAAATTTATACTAAATTCGTGATGGACAAACTACCATTTCTAAAAAAATAAGAAATTGGCCCACCTAGAAAGAAATAAGTAAGATATAGAGAAAGGTTTATATAATGTAAAGAAGAAAAGTGCAACATAAAAAACTACATGCTAATTGTTGGGAGTGTTTAACAATTGGCATGTAGTTCGTGGATTAGTCCTTTATTTACATTGATTTAATTTTTCAAGGGTTGTTTTAGGTAAGATTGGAATTGAAATAGTGAAAGTTGTACCATCTTCATTACTAGTCATTTTTAATGTGCCGTTATGATTTTGGATGATTTTTTTTGTTACTGACAAGCCTAGTCCTGTTCCCGAATCCTTCGTTGAGAAGAATGGATCAAAGATATATTCTTGAATAGCTGGAGGAATACCAATTCCATTATCTGTGAAAGTAATCCGAACGAAGTTATCAAGGCGATAACTAGTGATTTGAATAGAAAGAGGTTTGTCGCCTTGAGCATCGACGGCATTTTGAAATAGATTTAAAAACACTTGAACAAGTTCATGTCGATCAATATTGACTAAAATATCATCTAATTCATTAGAGAAGTTATAATCAATTGAAATGTTATGCAAGGAGACTTCACTAGCTAGTAACTGTTGAATATAGTCACGTAAAAATGTATTGATCGGAAACGGTTCTCTTGTAAATTCCCGTGTTTTTGAAACAGCTAAAAATTTTGTAATAATATTATTTGCACGATCTAATTCAGGGATAAGCAAGTTTTTAAATAACTCTTGATTTGATGTAGAAACGCTTTCTTGTAAAAATTGTAAGTATCCTCGTACTGTTGTAAGAGGATTTCGTACTTCGTGTGCAATTCCAGCTGCGATTCGCCCTGCTAACGAAAACTTCTCTGCATCACGTTCTGTATTTAAATAATGAAAGACACTAATAACTCTAAAAATCTCACCGTTATAATCACGAATAATTCGGTTATTTATAATACCGTAATTTTTGTCTAAAACTTCTTCATTATATATTTCTGTTCCCGTTCTTAATGTTTCAATTGCTTTAATTTTTTCTTCCGGCAAGTTTAGTAATTGTTGAATTGGTTTTCCAATAATATCATTGCGTATTACACCGAAATCATCTGCGGCAACTTGATTACATAAAGTAATATTCCCTTTACTATCGACAAAGGTTACATGATGTGAAAAGGCATCAAAAATATGAACAAAGTGTTTTTCAAGTTGTTCAAATAAAAATAATGAATCACAAGTAAGTTGAAAATTAGCTTCTTTATTTTCTTTTGGTATTTCTTGAATGGAATGAGTTGTTCTGGTTTTCTTTATTCGTAAACCAATATGTGGATTTTTGTATGTGAAATGATGTGGTAATTGATTCACAAGTTCTTCATAAAAACGCACTTTATTTTCTAGTTCTTCAATTCGTTTTTCATGAGATACAGTAGCATCGTTTGGAAGCATAAATAAATAACCCCTCATTTTAAAAATTCTTCTATATAGTATATCATATTTTTATAAGGATACTCTTAAAGGAAAGGCTACATAATGCAAAGTGTTTGGAAAGTGAATAGAAGATGAAGTTAAAAAGGGAGGGATATATGTGCTGTTCATTGGAGTGACAGGATGGGGAGATCATAATTCTTTATACATAGATTCCTATGAAAATAGAAATAAATTACGAACATATAGCGAGTATTTTCCTATTGTGGAAGTGGATAGTTCATTTTACGCGATGCAACCTGCACGAAATTATATAAAATGGGCAATGGAAACGCCGAAAGATTTTTCTTTTGTCGTAAAAGCGTATCAAGGAATGACAGGACATATGAAAGGTGAAATTCCTTTTTCTACGTTCGATGAGATGTTTGATTTGTATAAACAGTCTATTCTTCCTTTATTAGAAGCTGATAAATTAAAAACAATTTTATTTCAATATCCACCATGGTTTGATTGCAAAAAGAAAAATGTAGATTTTCTTCGATATACGAAAGAAAAAATGGAAGGTTTACCATGTGCAATAGAATTTCGAAATCAAACATGGTTTTATCCAGAAATGAGAGATAAGACGTTACAGTTTCTAGAACAGGAGAAATGGGTTCATACAATTTGTGATGAACCACAGGCTGGGATAGGTTCTGTGCCACTCGTGTTAGAGGTTACGAATTCAGACATGGCATTAATACGTTTTCACGGTCGAAATGTTCATGGTTGGCTTGATAAAGGGGAAAATTGGAGAGCGGTTCGCTGTTTATATCGCTACAACAATAAAGAACTGGAAGAATGGGTTGAACGACTAGAGCAATTAAAAAAGAAAACAAAGGATATATACGTACTGTTTAACAACAATTCAGGTGGGGATGCAGCAGATAATGCGAAACAGCTTATGAAAATGATGAACATTACATATGGTGAGCCGAAGCCGGAGCAATTAAATTTTTTTGAATGATAATAAACAAGAAAGGCACTGTACAAACAGGGGGAATGTACAGTGCCTTTCTATATGAAAAAGAGGGGTAACAATGTTACTGAGCGTTTGGTTGATTCATCAATTGTTGGCTTCGTAATAAATGATAATGGTTATCATTATCATTGTCAATGGTTTTTCTAAAAATATATAAAAAACTTTGTATATTTTAAATAGAGATAAAAAAAGAACAGCATTAATGCTGTTCTTTTCCGTTGACAAATTGTTGTAAATCGAAAGGAGTTATCGCCTGGATAAATTCTTTTGAGATAAGTGTTTGAACGAGAGTGCTCTCAGAGATAGAAGCACCTGTTTTCTTTTCATAAGCTTGTTTTAATAAATCAAGTTTTTCAGCCGTTTCTTTTGGTAATTCAATTGTAAGTGTGTTCATAATTTCTCCCCCTTAGTATTAGAGTACCACTACAGTATAGGAGAGACAAGAAAAGAGAATATGAAATATAAAAAAGGTTACCAAATTTTCAAATGGTAACCTTTTTTATGTATAAGAGTTATTAAGCAATACCGATATACTTTAAAGTTTTTGATGGAGTACTGTGATCAAAGAAGTGTTGTAAAAATGCAATATCAACACCTGATTTGTATGCACAATAACCCCAAGTTTTTCGAAGTGTATGTGAGCTAATCCCTTCTAATCCAACTTCTTTTGCAGCTTTGTTTAAAATGTACCATGCATGTTGTCTCGTAATAGATTTTGTTCCTTTTTGAGATTTTAGCAATGGTTCATTACGTTTCCAAGTTTTACGTTCTTTCATGTAGTCTTCGATTGCGTGCTGTAAGTCTTCATTTACAGCAAACCATTTATGTTTCTTCACTTTTTCATTGTAAAATAAAATGGAATGGCGAACATTTTCATTTTCATCGATTACATCACTAACTTTTAATTGTAAGATTTCACTTACTTTTAAGCCAGAATTTACAGCTAATACGAATAATAAGCCATCACGTTTCGAAGATTGTAAAAGTATATTTTTGATAGTTTCTAATTGTTTTTCATTTTGAATAGGTTGTCCTGCTTGTTTCATTTCACGCACTCTCCTCTTTTATATGTGTAAAGGAAAGGATTAACTTGTTTCTTACTATAAAGGGAGAGTGTGAATTTCATGTGAACTCCTAGTGAAATTAAGACAAATTATTTGACTTCTTTTACTTTTTGTAAATTGAAATAGAATACAACACTGTTAGTCGTATTATACACACCGTATTCGGCATGATGGAGGTCTAAAATGTTTTTTACAATAGATAATCCGAGACCAGTACCTCCAGTGTGACGGCTACGTGATGCATCTAGACGATAGAAGCGATCCCAAATTTTTTCAAGACTTTCTTCAGGGATAGGGTTTCCTGTATTTTCGATTTCGACTTTTACGGTATCTTCTGCCTCTATAATAGAGACTTGTATTTTTTCTCCATCTGGCGTATAACGGATTGCATTACTTAGTAAGTTCACAACTACTTGCTCAATACGGCTACGATTTGCTTTAACAAGTATAGAAGGGTCTGCATCGATGTTCACTTGTAAATGTTTTTCTTCCATGCTAAATAATAATTTTGTGTAGACTTGTTGCGTTAATTCACCGATTGAGAACGTCGTCATATCTAGTTTGTAAGTACCAGATTCCAACTTTGCTAATTCTAACATTTCAACAATCAGCCTGTTCATATTTTCTGTTTCTTCTAAAATAACATCAGTATAATACGAAGTATCCTTACTAACACCATCTTTAATTCCTTCTGCAAAACTTCTAATTACGCTCAGTGGTGTTTTTAATTCGTGTGACACGCCAGAAATGAATTCTTTTCTTGTTTTTTCCAATTGACGTTCACGTTCAATATCTTGTTGTAACTTTGTATTAGCGACATTTAATCGATCGATTCGATCTTTTAAATTTACAGATAATGTATTGATACTGCCAGAAAGCCCGCCAATTTCATCGTCAGCTGTAACAGGTAATTTTTCGCTGAAATCAAAATTAGCCATTTTTTTTGTAACACGATTTATTTTAATTAATGGCTTAACAATGATTTTTGAGTAGTAGAAGGATAACAAAATAATAACGAGAAACACGATAATTAAGGCATAAACATAATAATCTTTTAAAACGAGCATCGCTTCATTAACAGGCTGCAAAGATGCTATCGCAAAAGCGTATTCTGTAATCTTTCCGTTTTCTATAATCGGTTTTACAAAGATACTATTTTTTATATTTTCTCCACCATCTAATATAAAAGTACTTAATTGGTTCGAGTTAGAAGTGCCCTCTCTAATCATATCTGCGAAATATTGAACGGCTTGTAATGTTTCAATATCATTTGCAAGACGAACCTCAGCTTTGGATGGGAGCTGTAACTTAGTTATAACACCTGTAAAGACGATTCGAGTTGTAGATTTGTATCGGCTTGCAAGTCTGTTCTTAGAAGGGTTACCATTAATTGACTGAAAATCCGAATAGAAATGTTCGTTCTGCCATTGATTATAATTCGTTCCTAATTTTTGTGGTGTGATTATATTATTCTCTTGTACGACTCCATCAACATTGATTATTACATCTTTTTTTAAACCTAAATTTTCGAATTTATTATATTCTTCTGGTGTTAAAAGATTATTGAGTGGAATGGAATACTGTTTATTATTGTTGGGATTAAATACATCGATATAGTAATTGTTATCACTTTTAATAATACCGTTAGAATCCAAAAACTGCATATCTGCATTTGTTTTATCATGAAATTCTTGTTTTAGTTTTCTAACCTGCTCATAACTTTTATCACTTTTATCATAATTATCTACGAATTTTTCAAAAGCAGTTTGGACTGTTTTTACTTTCTTATTAATATAAAATTTCTCTAAAAATAGAGATTGTCCTAGGAAAAAAAGTAGGAATATGATTGTAAATAAAGTGGATGTTAATAAAAATAGTTTAAAGACGATACTTCTGTTTTTCACTGCGTCACCTCTTATGAGAAATACTGTAAATGATTTCTTTATCCCGCCTTAACAGGTAATAAGACTCCTACTTCAAAATTCGGCAAATACAAGGGAGTTAGGCGGGAGATCAACTGCCCGTAAAATCCTGATTGGTTCAACTAATAATCAATGGGGAATGGGAAAAATCCCCACTGATTAAAGTTTCACTTTATTATAACAAACGTTACAAGAAAGTAGAGGGGAGAAATCTGTCTCTTTATAAAATAGTTATTTATAAAAAGTCACATAAAAAGAACTCGCCAGACGTATGACAAGTTCTTTAGTGTATTATTGTTGAATTGCTGCATCTAAAGCGATTTCAATCATTTCGTTAAATGTAGTTTGACGCTCTTCAGATGTTGTTTCTTCGCCAGTGAAGATGTGATCGCTAACTGTTAATACAGATAATGCATTTACACCGTATTTCGCTGCTAATGTGTAAAGAGCAGTTGTTTCCATTTCTACTGCTAATACACCGTAATCTCCAAGTTTTTTAACCATGTCCATGCTTTCACGATAAAACACATCTGCTGTTAAAACGTTACCGACACGAACGTGTAATCCTTTTTCAGTTCCAGCATCGTAAGCTTTCTTTAAAAGATCAAAGTTTGCAGCTGGTGCAAAATCAAATCCTGGGAATGTTAAACGGTTCATATTAGAATCAGTACAAGCCGTCATTGCGATAATAACATCACGAACTTTTACATCTTTTTGAATTGCACCGCAAGTTCCAACGCGAATTAAATTTTTAACTCCGTAGCTTTGGATTAATTCGTTTACATAAATAGAAATAGAAGGAACACCCATACCTGTACCTTGAACAGATACACGTTTTCCTTTATAAGTTCCAGTGAAACCTAACATACCACGTACGTTATTATAGCAAGTAACATCCTCTAGAAATGTTTCAGCGATATATTTTGCACGTAATGGATCACCAGGTAATAGAATAGATTCAGCGATTTCGCCTTGTTTTGCTTCGATATGTACACTCATGAAAAGTCCTCCTTATAATGTATTGATAGAAATCAATATCATTTGCATTATACACTACGAATCCTTTCAATTAAAATCTTTTTATTATTTGTAATATGTGCAAAATAGGAGGATTTCATAAATCATAATCTAGAATATATACCTTAAGAAGTTTTGTATGAACAGAGACAATAAAAATGGTAGGTGATGTTTTGAAAAATCTTGTCATTGGACTTATTGCGTTAGTACTTATTGTGGCAGGAGGATTTTACATAAAAAAATATCAAGAAAACGAAGAGACTGTAGGAGATGTTCAGGAAGTAAAGTGGGATGTGTCAAATGGAAAGGGAAATGAGAAAGTAGATATTTTATTTCAGTTGTTAAACAAAAAGAATAATGAAATTCGTGGTGTAAATGATCAAATTCGGGCAGTGATTGTAGATGGACAGTTAAAACACATACAACAAATTAAACCTACATTTGCAGGGAACGGGTCATATAAGTTATCTTCCAAAATAGCGAAAGACGAAGAATATACAATATTTTTATACGAAGATAAAAATAAGTCCGTAGAGTCATTCGCTAGGAAAGATTTTGGTAGAACGAAAGAGGAGAACAATAAGAAAAAAGTGAAATTTCCAATCGACAGTGTACTTACAAAAAAAATAGGAGAGTATGAAGTTTCTCTTTTATTTGGCGCATTACATCCGAATGAACCAGTTACGTTAACATTTCAGTTTCAAGCGAAAAAGGGTGAAAAATTGAAATTACATTCAGAGAGAGGAGAAGTAGAGTCACTCTATATCGTGGATGAAACGAAGGAGAACTTTTTATACGCTATGCCTGTAGATACGGATGAGCAATTACAATACCGGATTACATTTCCTGCCGAGGGCACGTATAAAATGTGGGGGAATTTCTATATAAATGGTAAGAAGTATGAAAAAGAATTTATTGTACAAGTTCAAAAAAGAAAAAACAGCTAAGAATTTAGCTGTTTTTTCTTTTTCCTATTAATTTTGTTACAGAGAGCATTGTAATTGGTAAAGAATGATTCTTCCTAAATGCTAAATATTTACCGCTCCATGCTGGTTTATATTTTTCTTTAAAATGTCGTAATCCGCTGAAACTATACGTATAACGAACGTTATTAAAGATTGCAGCAGCCACTCGTTCAGACCAGAAAGACTGTGTGGATAAACCAACATTTGAAAGTGGTGCCATACCAATATTAAAGGAGTGGTACTCATTTTCTTTTGCCCATTGGAATAAGTGGATGAAAATTGCGTCCATAATGCCGCTAGGCGCATCTGGATAATATCGCATTAAATCGACAGATAATGATCCGTTTTGATATACGGGCATGAATGTTGTGAATGCAATAATTTTTCCATCCGCATCAGATAATGTTGCGATAGGAGCGCGACTAATATATTCACGATCGAAGTATCCGAGTGAAAAACCTTTCTCTTTTTTTCCACCAAGCCATGCATCTGAAACTTTTCTTAACTCTTCATATAATTCGTCGGAGAAAGGTGGCTCATGAATAGAGAATGTATAGCCTTCTCTTTCAAAACGGTTGAAAGTAGCTCGCTTGCCAGCACGTTTCTTTCCTGTTATTGTAAAGGTATTTAAATCAACAACAGCTTCTTCACCGAGCTTAAAGAAGTTATAACCAAAATCGTGATATAAACTCATCCATTTACTTTCAATTTGGTAGAATACACAAATGTATCCAAATCGATCAGCCTCAGCTAAAAACTCTTGCAATACAGTACGATAGGAGGAAGGGTCACCAATTGGATCACCTAGTACAATAAGTCGTTTTCCAGTTATTGAGAAGAGAATGAGTGCTTTTCCATCACTACTGAAAAAGAACTGCTTATCTCCTAAAAAACCTAAATGACTAAGTACATTTCCACCATGTTCATCTAAGAAGTTTTGTAATCTTTTATCATTAGCTGGTTGCCCGGGAAATTCATTTCGATAACGATTTGCAATGAGTGAACCAATTAGTAAAAAAGTAGGAACAAAAAAGGCAGCTGCTAATGCACTTCGTTTCACTTGTGTAATATTACGAACGACAAAATCAGGTTTGAAAGCTTCCTTTGCACCTGCAAATAAAATACCTAAGTTTTTATATAAATATAACGTTACAAGTAGGAATATAAAAACTTTTACGATATCGGAAAGTGAGACTTCCATTTTCTCACGTACAAACCTTTTACGAAGCATATACAATACAGCGAGTACGATTAATAAAATAAACGTTTCTTCAACATCAATTCCTTTTAGTGTATTAAAAATAGCCGCTCCAATTAAAGAAACAATCGTCATATAATAAGAACGTTTTGTTCCGTAATATATCCCCCGTGAAAGAATGAGTAGGAGAATACCGAATGTTAGTGATAAGCTAAAAGAAAATTGAATAAGGTGTTTTGGAGCTAGAATATGTAAGGCGTGTGCCCGATTTATACTTGTCGGTAGAATGGTTGATAAAATAACCATTAAGCCAGCAAATACTGTTAAAGCAGCAGATGCCCAAGAACCTAACTTTCCTAGAAAGTCACGCTGCAAGGTCCATATAACACCAGTTGTCTCTAATGCAGGCGCAATAAAAGGTTTATCTTCAAACTTTTTAATGGCTACTCCTGTCATTTCAAAAGCTGCAAAAATGAGACCAAGGCAGAATGGTAAGATGTAATAGACGAGACGATATAATAACATAGCAGGGAGTAAAACACCTGTATCGATGCCGTATTGCCCAAGCCCAGTTAAGAAGACAAGGTCAAATGATCCAAGGCCACCAGGAACAAGACTAACGACACCAGCTAAAGCAGCAATGACATATACGCCTAAAAACTTTTGGAATTCGATTTCAATGCCAAATAATAATAATATGACGTACATAACAATACCAGCAGATACCCATTCGACTAATGAAACTAATGAGTATAAAACGGTTGGGTTCTTCTCCTCTTCTTCTTGTCCCTCTGTTTGCGTCGCTTTTCTATTTTTTAATTTAGAAAACCCGATATATATAGGAACGAAAAGAGCAAAGAAGATAAGAACAGGCCATAGCCATGGTTTTTCATGCAAAATAAATCTCGTGTCTAATATTCCGATAAGACCAAGAAATGAAAGAATGGCTAATCCATTAATAAAGGCAGTTGTCATCCAAGCGATACTTTTAATAAGTTTTCCATTTTCTTTTATGTATGGACGATAAAGCATTGTGCGTACGCCGGCTCCAACGAGACCACCAAACCCGATAAATCCATTTAAAGTATTAGCAATCCACGAGATACGGAAAATCTTTTGGACAGGAATATCAGCTTTTAAGTAACGAAGCATAACATAGTCATAAAAGAACATTGTTGATACAGCGAATGCACCAAGTGTAATTGCTAAAAAGACTCCTCCAGTTGGAATGTTTTTAATTGTATCAATCGCTTCTAAAAAAGAAATGCCCGCTAATTCTTTTTTTGCTTGAAAGAATACAATTGTTAATACAACAAATGGGAAGATAATTTTCCCGATTTGTAAGAAACGTTTCCATGAAAACGACATAAATACAACTCTCCTTGTGTAAGAAAACTGAGACAATAATATTATTATGACAAACTTCAAGAAAAATAAAAAGGTAAATTCCTGTATAGGGGAGCTATTTTTTATATAGGTATATTTAAAAGAATATTTTGTTTATCAGAAAATTAAGTTAGAATAAGATAAAAAAAGGAGGAGAGGGGAGTATATGATTATAAAAGGTTATGTAGGATATGAGTTAGAAAAAGCGAAACCTAATACATCAGAGGATTTTTTTAACAGATCTGAAGTGACATATATATTAAATGATAAAGAGAAAACTTTTTCGGTTTTATACGTTCGATATTTTGAAGAAGTTTTACAAGAAATTACTCCTTTTGAAGGAAATCCAGTGTATAAAGTAGAAGAACAAAACATATATTTACGCGATATTGTAGCGATATGTTGTTTAGTGAAAGATAGGGAGCTTCGTGCGCAAAAACGTTTGTATTTAAATAATATGGAAGAATTTCAACAATATTTTGATGAAGGAACGGTGTTGAAAGTACAAGAAATATTGGCTGAATTACATAAAAATAAAAGAGTAGAAATAGTGTGAAATGGCAAAGGAGAGAGAAAAATGTCTAATTTGATGGTTGAAAATCAAACAGAACAAGTTTCTATATTTTTAGAAGATGCTATTCATTTAATAACCAATTATGTAAATTATCATACGTTGCCTTCTTTATTAGAGGAGACACCGGCAGGGAACGAGCAATATTATAAAGGGTTATTAGCATCAATGAGACGACTTCTCGTTTTTTGCGAAGAAGGACATGATGCATGTTTTGTTTTGTTGAATAGTCAGCCATTTCGAAAAACAGCAGCTGAAAAAATTTTATATAAGATTTACCATCAAGTAATTGCAGAGTTTTTTTCACCGAAGAGTGATTATTGGTATGAAAATAGTCGGTCTGCATATACCGGAAAAAATTCTATCGTTTTTCAACAAACACCACCTGCATCATTGGGGCAAGTGATGAAGAGTTTAGAAGGTAAATTTCAATTGATGCGTGAAGAACTAGAATATTATGAGACGGATTATCAGACAAAGATGTTACACAAATATTGATTGGGGAAAAGAAGCTAAGGTGACTTAGCTTCTTTTCCTTTTGTACAGTTATATAAGGGATTTTCATTGAATATAGTTAAGTGGATAGCATTAGGGAGGTGCAACATGAATCAGCAAGGTGTATTTACAGATTACTTTCATGAAGTAGAAAATTGGTGTGAAAGTGTTCTTCACGTATTAGATAGCCGCGCAATGGAAGTGTATGATGTCCATATGCTTGCTTATAAAATTCAGACGTTGTTAGAGCGTATGAAAGAGCATGAGTATGAAACAGATGCAGAGTTTATGTATGAAATAAGTGATGATGTAGAACACATTCAGCATCACTTGCAGGAAGTATTTATGCAAGAAGAAGAGGAATATGAATTATATGAAAGAGGGGATAGCGAACGAGCTGTTCCAATTGGAGGACATACACTCCCGCCATTACCTTATCCGTATAATGCGTTAGAACCGTATATTTCTAAAGAAATTATGATGTTACACCATGATAAACATCATCGGAGTTACGTGGAAGGGTTAAATAAAGCAGAGAAGATGATGGAAGAAGCGAGAAAAACAAATCAATTTGATTTAATTAAGCATTGGGAGAGAGAAGCGGCTTTTCATGGGTCAGGTCATTACTTACACACGATATTTTGGAATAACATGAAAAAAGACGGTGGTGGAAGTCCAAGAGGTGCTTTTTCACAACAAATCGAACAAGATTTTGGGAGCTTTTTACGTTTCCAAAAACATTTTACAGAAGCGGCCTCTAAAGTAGAAGGTTCAGGCTGGGCAATTCTCGTTTGGGTGCCCCGGTCTGGAAGGTTAGAAATTTTGCAAAGTACACTTCATCAATTATTTACACAATGGGATACGATACCACTCCTTGTACTAGATGTCTGGGAACATGCGTATTATTTACAATACCAAAATCGAAAAGATGAATATATTAAAAACTGGTGGAATGTTGTAAATTGGCCTGATGTAGAAAAAAGGTTTGAAACTGCGAAACAAATTGAATGGACACCATATTAGACGCAAATTCTCTGCGTCTTTTTTAATGAAAGCAGAAGGAAGATTTCGTTCATATTTTAAAAGGCCAAGCATACACTTGTACAAAAAGTGCCAAAAGGACGTGGGGGGAAATATGAGACGAATTTGTGTAATCATTACGCTTCTTATTATGTACGCAAGCGTTATGCCAATTCCTACATATGCAAAGATGAACAGCAATGTCAGTGCTCGAAATGCTGTATTAATGGAGCAACAGTCTGGTCGTGTATTATACGGAAAAGCAGAACATGAACCTCAAAAAATTGCTAGTATAACAAAAATTATGACTGCCTTGTTAGCTGCTGAATCAGGGAAGATGAAAGAAATGGTGTCAGTTAGCAATGAAGCGGTGAGGGTGGAAGGATCAGCAATCTATTTAAAGCCTGGACAAAAAGTGAAGTTAGAAGATTTAGTATACGGACTCATGCTTAGATCTGGTAATGACGCAGCGCAAGTAATTGCTGAAAGTGTGGGTGGGAGTATAGATGGATTCGTATATTTAATGAATGAAAAGGCGAAAGAAATTGGAATGAAAGATACTCACTTCTCAAACCCTCATGGTTTAGATGGAGATGGATCACATTATTCGTCGGCTTACGATATGGCGTTATTAACGAAGTATGCAATGGGAAACGAGTCATTTAAAAAAATCTTTGGAACAAAAACGTATAAATCCGATTCTTGGGATTACCCGTGGAAAAATAAACATAAGTTGGTAACGTCTTATTATGAATTTGCAACAGGAGGAAAAACAGGCTTTACGAAGAAAGCAGGAAGAACGCTTGTTACAACGGCATCAAAAGATGAACTAGATTTAATTGTCGTAACTTTGAGTGCTTCTAGTGATTGGGATGATCATATGAATCTATTTGACAAAGGATTCGAACGTTTCAAGCAAACGAAAGTTTTAGGACAAGGAGCAATTGCTGAAATAAATGAAAAGAAGTATGCCAACCATGTTTATACGAAAAATAGTTTTTCCGTGCCGTTAACTGAAGAGGAAAGAAAGAACGTGTTATTAAAAGTTGAACTGGATAAAAGTATAACGCTTGAGGATGGAGTAAAGGTTGGAAAGACAGATGTTTATGTTGGCAATGAGAAAGTTGGAGAACGGAATTTATTTTATAGTAAACGGAAGTTAGTAGCTACAACGGGACTTTACTGGAATAATGTGAAAGAAATTTTTTCTTACATGATAGGTGTTGGGAACGATGGTTAATCTCGTATGGGTAGCGATGGCTGTCATTGGGATTGTATACGCCATGATAAATGGAACGATGGAAGAAGTGAATAAGGCTGTATTTGACGGAGCAAAAGATGCAGTAACGATTTGTATAGGACTTATTAGTGTTTTAGTATTTTGGCTTGGTTTAATGAAAATTGCAGAGGAAGCCGGATTGTTAAAAAAATTAGTTTCGCTTTTTATGCCGATAGTAAAAAGGTTGTTTCCAGAAATACCAAAGGACCATCCGTCCATGGGATTTATTCTATCAAATATGATGGCAAACTTTTTTGGTCTAGGTAATGCAGCAACCCCTCTTGGTATTAAAGCGATGGAACAACTAAAAGAGTTAAATGGAGGAAAGGATTCGGCGAGCCGTTCTATGGTGACGTTTCTAGCATTAAATACATCAGCTATTACATTAATTCCTACGACAGTCATTTCAATTCGAATGACGTATGAATCAGCCAATCCTACTGAAATTGTTGGGGTAACATTTATTGCACAAGTACTTTCTATGATTGGAGCGATTTGGATTGACCGCTATTTTTACCGAAGAAGGAGTAGAAAGGGGCGGAAAAAATGAGTATTGTAAATACAATTTCCTTATGGGTAATCCCTTGTGTAATTGGTTTTATCCTTTTATATGGCACGATAAAGAAAGTGCCGACGTATGAATCGTTCGTTGAGGGAGGAAAAGAAGGGATTCAAATTGCAATTTCCATTTTACCGTTTATGGTTGGAATGCTTGTTTCTATTTCTATATTCCGATCTTCAGGTGCGCTAGATGCAATGATATCAGTAATGAAGCCAATGCTAGATTTAATTCATGTTCCAGCAGAAATCGTTCCATTAGCACTAATACGCCCTATTTCAGGTTCTGCTGGTCTAAGTATTACGACTGATTTAATTGCCACATATGGGCCAGACTCATTCATTGGGAGATTAGCTTCTACGATGCAAGGGAGTACAGATACGACTTTTTATATTTTAACAGTATACTTCGGAGCTGTTGGTATTAGAAAAATGGGAGATGCATTAAAAGTAGGTCTTTTTGCAGATTTAATCGGAATTATTTGCTCGATTGTCTTTGTTTCCCTATTGTTTCAGTAAAGCTATTCATTTTTTATGCTATTTCGCGTATAATACGTATACGACCACTATTAAGGTGTAGCTTAATAGTGGTTTTTTTATGTGGTATTTTTGACAAAATGATGAACTTTTATTGTGAGAAATATGAAAAATATGGACAATAATAAAGGATAAAAACATGATTTGACCTTTATATGTTTAATATCATCGCTATGTTGTTTAAGTGAGATGGAGCGAATAACCGTAAAGCGTATGCGGTTGCCAAGTCTTTCTAATGTAAGGTAAGATAAATTCGAGGTGAAAAAAAGAAATGGAACGATTACAAAAAGTGATTGCGCAAGCAGGTATTGCATCGAGAAGAAAGGCTGAGGAATTAATTCAGCAAGGAAAAGTGAAAGTTAACGGAAAAATAGTGAAAGAGTTAGGAACAAAAGTAACTCCTCAAGATAAAGTAGAAGTAAATAACATCCCTCTTGAAAAAGAAGAACCTGTTTATTTTTTACTATATAAACCAACTGGTGTAATTTCAAGTGTATCAGATGATAAAGGTAGAAGTGTTGTAACAGACTTTTTCCCTGAAATTACACAACGTTTATTCCCAATCGGACGTCTAGATTATGATACGTCAGGAGTATTATTAATGACAAACGACGGGGACTTCGCAAATATATTAATGCATCCTAAATATAAAGTTGAAAAAACGTATGTTGCAAAAATAAAAGGCCCATTAACAGGTGAGAAAATTCGCATGTTAGAACGCGGTGTTGCACTAGAAGACGGTAAAACAGCACCAGCACATGTGAAAATTATTTCTTGGGACAAGCGTAAAGAAATGGCTATTGTACAATTAACAATTCATGAAGGACGTAACCGTCAAGTACGTCGTATGTTTGAAGCGTTAGACTGTAAAGTAGTGAAATTAAAACGTGAACGTTATGCTTTCTTAGAAGTAGGAAGCCTGCGACCTGGTGATGCGAGAGAATTGACACCACATGAGGTGAAACAATTACGCGCGCTTGCTTCTACAAAGCCAAGATAAGCTATAGAGTTAAAAATTCACCAGTGGAGTGCTCTGCTGGTGATTTATTCAATACAACATTTACAGAAGATAATACATAACATTTACCGAGGAGAGGAGAGGTAATATGAAGAAAAATCGCTTATTATTTCGCGTTATTATTCTACTCATTTTATGTGGTGCTGTAGGATTTACCCTTTATCAAGGATTCTTTGCTAATAAAGAGAAAATGCAAATCGGAAAAGAAGCACCTAACTTTGTTGTGACGGATTTAGAAGGGAAGAAAATTGAACTAAAAGATTTAAAGGGAAAAGGTGTATTTTTAAACTTTTGGGGTACGTGGTGTAAACCTTGTGAAAAAGAAATGCCTTATATGAATGAATTATATCCAAAGTATAAAGAAAAAGGCGTTGAAATCATAGCGTTAGATGCGGATGAAACGGATATTGCAGTAAAGAACTTTGTGAACCAATATGGTTTGAAATTCCCAGTTGCTATTGATAAAGGACAAAAGATTATAGGAACATATGGAGTAGGTCCATTACCGACAAGCTTTTTGATTGATAAAGATGGAAAAGTAGTGGAGCAAATTATAGGTGAACAAACGAAAGAACAGTTAGAAGGGTATTTAAAGAAAATTACTCCGTAATAAAGAAAGCCTTTACATAAGAGGTGCGTGTCTATAGTGCCTCTGGTTTAAAAATTCTGAGTATTGCGGTAACTCGAGGTTAGAATATACAATAGTACATATAGAGACAGGGGCGGTGAGAGTGTTGAAAGAAATTAAATGTGAATGTGGACATGTTAATCCGATAGGAACCGTTTTTTGTGAAGCTTGCGGGAAACCATTTGAAAGCAATGAAAATGCAAAACTATTGGATATGCGCTATGAGGGGAGTGCACGGAGATCTCTCACGCAAACAAAAACGATAGTCGATAAAATTTGGAGCTTTTTCTCTTCTGTAAAAGTGGGTGTATGGCTAATCGTAATAACTTTAGCTGCATCAGCGATAGGAACTATTTTTCCGCAAGAAATGTACATAACTCCAGGGATTGCACCAGCTGAATATTATAAACAAGAATACGGATTTTTAGGGCAATTATACTATCAATTAGGATTTAATAATTTATACGGTTCATGGTGGTATATGATTTTGATTGCTTCTATCGGTATTTCACTTGTGATATGTAGTTTAGACCGCGTTATTCCACTTTATAAAGCTTTAAAAAAGCAAGGCGTAAAAAGACATCCTAGCTTTTTAAAGAGACAGAGATTATATGGGACTGGTACACCGAAAGATGGTGACCTGGAAAGAGTGCAAAAGAATTTAAAGAAAAGAAACTATAACGTGAAAGTGGAAGACGGAAACGTTTTAGCAGAAAAGGGACGCTTCTCGCGTTGGGGTCCATATGTAAATCATATCGGTCTTATTATCTTTTTATTCGGTGCGATGCTTCGTTTTTTACCGAGTATGTACGTAGACGAAGCACTTTGGTTACGTGATGGTGAAACGAAAGAAATACCAGGGACGGATGGACAATACTACTTAAAAAACGAGAAATTTATAAAAGAAGTTTATGATAAAAGTAAGGACAAGGAAGTTTTTGAGGAAGCGATTGATCGTGTAGGCGATAAAATGATTGCGAAAAACTTCCAAACGAATGCTGTATTATATAAAGCTGTGGGCGAAAATATAGCAGGGCAAAAACCAAAGTTGGAAAAAGTAAAAGAAGCGGAAATTCGAGTAAATGAACCACTGAAATTTGATCAATTTGCAGTGTATCAAGTGGATTATAAAGAAAGTGAATTTAAAAGTATGTCCTTCAACTTGCAAAATAAAGAAAATAATCAAAAATGGGGACCGATTAAAGTAGATTTAACGAATCCTAAGGAAAAATATGATTTAGGAAATGGTTATTCTCTAGAACTATTAAGCTATTTTCCTGATTTTTATTTCGATGAGAATGGAAAACCAAATACAAAAACGAAATTACCGAACAATCCTGCATTTGTATTTAAAATGTTTACACCTGAAACACCAGATGGTGAAGTGAGTTTTGTTGGTATTCAGCAAAATATAGAACCTGATGGAAACAACAAATATAAAATGTCGTTTGCAGGTGTTGAAATGCAAAATGCAACAGCACTTACTGTAAGAAAAGATTTAACGCTTTGGATTCTCGGTATTGGAGGGTTTATATTTATGGTTGGTGTCATTCAAGGTATGTATTGGAATCATCGCCGTATTTGGATACAACGTGTTAATGATGAATGGTGGATTGCAGGGCATACGAATAAAAATTGGTTCGGTTTAAAGAAAGATATTGAAAGAGTAATAGAAGGTACAGCAATTCCACAGCCAAATGATAAAGTAATCGATAAAAAAATTAGTTAAGGTGGGGAAACGATATGGTGCAAATAAGTAGTAACTTTCTCTTTACCGCATTTATTTTATATTTAATTGCGACTCTATTTTTTGGTGGAGCCATTAAAGAAAAGGGTCATAAATGGGCAAATGTAGGAATAACAATTACAATTTTAGGGTTTATAGCACAAACAGTATATTTTGTTACAAGGTGGATCGCATCAGGGCATGCACCAGTTAGTAACTTTTTTGAATTCGGTACATTTTTCGGCATGATGCTTGTAGGAGCATTTATTGTAATGTATTTTATGTACCGTGTAAGTATAATTGGACTATTTGCATTACCAGTTGCGCTTTTATTAATTGCCTATGCAAGTATGTTTCCGAGGGAAATATCTCCGCTTATTCCATCTTTAAAAAGTAATTGGTTACATATTCACGTGACGACTGCAGCAGCAGGACAAGCAATTTTAGCGATTAGTTTTATTACGGGCGTTATGTATTTATTAAAAAATGTAGATCAATCAACGAGAAGTAAACGGACATTTTGGCTAGAGACGGTAGTATTTACACTTGTTTGTACAGTTGGATTTATTGGAGTAACAACGGTATTTTCTAGTATGAAATATGAAGCGAAGTTTCAATGGGTTGATAAAAATGAACAGCAACTGGAAATGAAGTACAATCTTCCGGCTTTAGTTGGACCGCATGAAGGGAAGTTACTGACAGAAAATAAATTAGAACCGGCAGTTGAAGTTCCAGCGATTGTAAATGCGAAGAAATTAAATACTGTTATTTGGTCAGTGTTAGTTGGAACATTACTTTATATTGTATTAAGACTTGTTTTACGGAAGCGAGTATCGGCAGCACTTCAGCCGTTAGTAAAGAATACGAATAGTGATTTACTAGATGAAATCGGATATCGATCTATTGCAATTGGATTCCCAGTTTTCACATTAGGAGCGTTAATTTTTGCAATGATTTGGGCTCAAATAGCGTGGACGCGTTTTTGGGGCTGGGATCCGAAAGAGGTTTGGGCACTTATAACGTGGCTCTTTTATGCTGCAGTACTACATTTACGATTATCTAAAGGGTGGCATGGAGAGAAATCAGCTTGGCTTGCAGTAATTGGTTTTGCAATTATTATGTTTAACTTTATTGTAGTAAACTTAATTATTGCCGGTTTACATTCATATGCATAGAGAAATAAAATAGGAGAGTGCATGTCACTTTCCTATTTTATTTTTGTCAACTTTTCTTCTTTTTTGAGAAAAACATGACAAAGTAGCGGTTGATTTTGTAAAATGATGTCGAGGACATTATATACTGTTCAAAAAAAATACATAGTTTTGGAAAAAAATTGAACAAAATTTATTATTCTTGTGAAGCATAATATGGGAAGTGAAACATTTAGAAGATTGCTTAAATAAACGAGAATAGCGCAACATAATAGTAAAGAAGGGTAGGTGTGAACCGCTGAAGTGAGAGTACGCAGCGGGTAGAGATGGAAAATGAATCAAGAATTTTAATTGTAGATGATGAGGATCGTATTCGTCGTTTATTGAAAATGTACTTAGAAAGAGAACAATACACAATTGAAGAAGCAGATAATGGTGATACAGCTTTAGAAATGGCGTTACAAAATGATTACGATTTAATCTTATTAGATCTTATGATGCCTGGTAAAGATGGCATTGAAGTATGTAAAGGGGTTCGTGAGAAGAAAGCGACACCAATTATTATGCTGACAGCAAAAGGTGAAGAAGTAAATAGAGTACAAGGATTTGAAGTTGGAACAGATGATTATATTGTAAAGCCATTTAGTCCACGTGAGGTCGTGCTACGTGTGAAAGCGGTATTACGTCGTGCTGTACCAACAACATTCTTTACACAAGATACAACGACAAAAGATGTTACTGTATTCCCGCACTTAACAATTGACAACGATGCACACCGTGTTACTGCAGATGGTAATGAAGTAAACTTAACGCCGAAAGAATATGAGTTACTATTATTTTTAGCGAAAGCTCCTGATAAAGTATTCGATCGTGAGCAACTGTTAAAAGAAGTATGGCAATATGAATTCTTCGGAGATTTACGTACAGTTGATACACATGTAAAGCGTTTACGTGAGAAGTTAAGCAAAAAATCACCAGATGCAGCGAAAATGATTGTTACTGTTTGGGGTGTAGGTTACAAATTTGAGGTTGTGAACGACTGATGCTTTGGAGAAGTGTAGTAGGGAAGTTATGGATGACCATATTACTTCTCGTTTCGTTTGTTCTTGGATTTGTTGCGATTTTACTTTCACAGTTTTTTAGAACGTATTATGTTGATATGAGTGAAGCTAGGCTTCAAAAAGTCGCAACAAGTGTTTCAGAGTTAATTGAAGAAGGTGCCGATGTAAAAACGATTGAGAATATCGCTTACAAATTCTCTGATCCACTTTCAAGGATTATTATTGTAGAAGATGGTAAAGAAATCTCTTCTTCACCGAAACAAGAAGGCTTAGTCACTCTTACAATGGATGACTTAAAAGAAGATAAAGAATTAGCGGCTGTGTTTACAGACAAAAAAGAAATTAAGAATAACATTAGAAAAGCCTCTAATAGTAGAAAAAATAAAAATACTGAAAATGATATTATGATTGTCGGAAAACCAGTGCAATCAAAAAATCAAAGTGCAGTGTTTGTATACGAATCTTTACAAGTGCCGATACAAGGTATGGAAAGAACGACTGATTTTATATTCTTATCAGCAGGGATTGCGATTATATTAACAACTTTCTTTGCATTCTTCTTATCTACTCGAATTACAGCACCACTTCGTAAAATGCGTGAGGTTGCTTTTGAAGTGTCGCGTGGGAAGTTTGATGCGAAAGCCCCTATGGTATCTCAGGACGAGATTGGTGAGCTTGCAACGGCCTTAAATCAAATGGGGAAACAGTTGAAGTTTAATATGAATGCCCTGCAGCAAGAGAAAGAACAGTTAGCAAGTATTTTGAGTAGTATGGCAGATGGGGTTATTACATTAAATCAAGAAGGTGAAGTTGTAGTAATCAATCCGCCGGCTGAACATTTCTTACAAGTTTGGCAAGAAGAAAAAGAGATAGAGCTCAGTAAAAAACTGCCTTCTGAACTTGTTGAACTATTCCATCTCGTTGTAGAAAGCGAACAACAACAAGTTGTTGAAATTAATTTACAAAAAGGGAACTATGTAGTTCTTATGACGCCGCTCTACAATCAAACGAAAATTCGCGGGGCTGTAGCAGTACTGCGAGATATGACGGAAGAACGTCGTCTTGAAAAGATGCGTCAAGACTTTATTGCGAATGTATCGCATGAACTTCGTACACCGATGGTCATGCTGCAAGGGTATAGTGAAGCAATTTTAGATGATATTGTGCAAACGAAAGAAGAAATTAATGAGTTTGTTCAAATCATTTATGATGAATCCGTTCGTTTAGGTAAACTTGTAAATGAATTATTAGATTTAGCACGCATGGAAAGTGGTAATGTAGAGTTACATATAGGTGAAGTGGACATACATCCGTTTGTTGAAAAAATTGGTCGTAAATTCCAAGGGATTGCAAAGGATAAAGAAGTTGAACTAACAGTTGATTTCAAAAATCCAATTGAACAATACCCGTTTGATGCAGATCGTATGGAACAAGTATTGACGAATTTAATTGATAACGCAATACGTCATACGAACGCAGGCGGACATGTAACACTTGTAATTGATACGAAAAATAATGGTCTCATTTTTGAAGTACAAGATTCGGGCGTTGGTATTCCAGAAGAAGATATTCCATTTTTATTTGATCGTTTCTATAAAGCTGATAAAGCAAGAACACGTGGAAAAAAAGGTGGAACAGGACTCGGGCTTGCGATTGCGAAAAATATTGTTCAAGGCCATGATGGTAAAATTTCTGTATCAAGTGTTGTTGGAGAAGGAACTACATTCTCTGTCTATTTACCGAATCGTATAATTTAGATATACGTTTTTAAAGTTGATAATGAATAAAGTTCTGCTGTTTTTTATTTTTTTGTAAACTCAATTAAATAAAGAATGGTAGAACTTTTTTCTATGTTGCTCGAATAAAGAATAACAAGAGAGGTGCTGTGAAGAAATGAAATTATATACAAAAACAGGAGATAAAGGAACGACAAGTGTAATAGGTGGTAGGGTTGATAAAGATGATATCCGTGTGGAAGCGTATGGAACAATAGACGAGGCGAATTCTCATATCGGATATGCAATGACTAAACTACAAGGCGGGCCTTTCGGAGATATTTACAATGAACTTGAAACGATTCAACATGAACTATTTGATTGCGGGGGAGACTTGGCGATAGTAGGTGAGAAGATACCTTATAAAGTAAAAATTGAAATGGTCGAAAACTTAGAAAGTAGGATTGATTCGTATATAGAAGAAGCACCGCCGCTAGAGCGCTTTATTTTACCAGGTGGAAGCGAGTCGGCAGCTGCTATTCATATTGCACGTACAGTTGTAAGGCGAGCAGAACGATGTATCGTGTCCTTACAAAAAGAAGGAAAAATAAATGAAGTTGTTCTAAAGTATGTAAATAGATTATCTGACTATTTATTTGCAGTAGCTAGAGTAATAAACGCTCGATTACAAGTAAAAGATGTAGAGTATAATCGCAGTGCAATCGTTTTTCGTGATAAGAAAGAGAAGGAAGTGGAGTGATTCACTTTCTTTTTTGTATACTTTTTTCTGTAATATACCAAAATAGAGAAGGTATGGTGGTAATTAGAAAACGGAGGATGTATATGAAAGTTTTAAAATACGGCATTATGTTATTGACAGTACTGTTTTTATCTCAATTACATGTGTACGCAGAGGGAAATCAATGGGCATGGCCTGTTGAAGGACAGATAAGTGATTATTTTGGGACAAGACACGGAAAACACTACGGTATAGATATAGCGGCACCGATCGGCACGCCTGTGTCAGCTATTCAAGAAGGGAAGGTAACAAAGTCTTATTATTCAAGTAGTTATGGAAACGTTATATTTATTAAACATGGAGAATATGAGGCTGTGTATGCACATTTAAATAAGAGATATGTAGTTCAAGGGGATTATATTTCAAAAGGAGAAAAAATTGGAGAAGTAGGGAACACGGGAGAATCGCGAGGTGCACACTTACATCTAGAACTTCATCAAGGAAGATGGACGATGGCGAAAAAGAATGCGATGAACCCATTGCTTGTTTTAAGTGAACAAAGAAATGAAGTTGTTTCTTCATCATTATATGTCGTACAAAAAGGGGATACTTTAGTTAGTATTGCACGGAAATTTAGTATGACACTTAAGGAAATTAAAGAAAAAAATGGATTGCAGCAAGAGCTAATTTATCCTAATCAACAATTATATGTTAAGTAAAGGCAACGTCTCAAAAATTAAACTTTGAATATTCTTAAATAAGGTTCAATGTAAATGAAATTATATGGGCGCTTCTCCTAGAAGTATTGAGTGAATTAGAGTATCTATATTTAAAAGAAAACCGTCCCAAAATTTATTTTGGGACGGTTTCTTTTACCAAAAAATAAAGACACATATAAATCCAGAAATAGCTAAATAGCTATATAAGTAAAAAACTTTTGTTCTTGTTTTCTCTTTTGTTCGAAACAGTACGATAGTCGGTTCAATTAAACCGATTGTCAAACAAAGTAGGCCAAGAAGCATACAACCAATCGAAATAGAATACAGGGCGATTTGTGGTGCTTGAAATGGAATCATCCATTTTAATAAAAATGCAATAAGTGCAGTGTAACAAATGCTACCGATGTATTTATTCAGTGGTGTATTAGAACGAAAGCCAGGAAGTTTTTTTAAGAAAGAGCGGGAAACAACTTCTGTTTGTAAAGATGTATGCTCTTCAATAATTTTTTGAGCTTCTTTTCCTTTTTGAAAAAGAGATAAGATCCAATTTCGCTCACCCTGAAAAATAAATTGAGAAGTTGTCAAATAGTGATCAATCTTCACTTTACTCCAACTCTTCCACGGATGACGCTCACACAATTTTAATTTACTTTCTGTTTTCTTATCATACTGATAAATACTGATGCCATCTTCATCGAAAGTAGCATAGTATGTCTCGTTTGAGAATGTGCCTAAATCAATTGGGCAGTAGAAAAGTAATTCTTTTTTTAAGTAAAAGTATTCTTTTCTTAAGTTTTTTTTCATTGCTTCTCGAATAGAATGTCTCTTTTCTTTTTTCATGACATTTCCTCCATAACTCAGAAAATGTTCTTATCTTAACAATTCAATATCTTATCACTTTTAATTATATATGACTAGGTAATTCAAAAGAGAAATGCCGAATAATAAAAAATATGGATTGTATTGTAAAATATTTCGCAATTCATTTGTTGTTACGAAAAATAAATAACTAATTTTAAATAAGTTACAATTTTTTAGTTCACAATGTTATAAGGTTGTTGTATAATGAAGGGGAAAATAGAATATCGGTCTATCTTCGGGGCAGGGTGAAAATCCCGACCGGCGGTGATGAACTATTTATGATTTTGTTCTAAGCCCGCGAGCCGTTAAGGCAGGATTTGGTGTGATTCCAAAGCCGACAGTATAGTCTGGATGGGAGAAGATGGAGGTTCAAGCGTTCAAAAAAGATATGGATTTGAACGTCTGTTTGATGTGCCTTAAATTCTCCCTTTGTGTAAAACACAAAGGGTTTTTTCGTTCTATGAAAAAATAGGCATAGCAGAACCTTTCCACTTTCCATGAGATGATCGATGGAAAAGGAGAGAGAAAGATGAAACAAAAAAACAGTGTAGTGCAGATGGTGAGTGTAGCGATGCTAAGTAGTATTGCATATTTACTAATGATGTTGGATTTCCCGTTCCCAGGGCTTCCGCCATTTTTGAAAATTGATTTTAGTGATGTACCAGCTCTAATTGCAGCAATTATCTTTGGACCAGTAGCAGGAGTGATTGTAGAGGCGATAAAGAACATTTTACATTACGGGATTCAAGGAAGTTTAACAGGAGTACCAGTTGGAGAAATTGCAAACTTTATTGCAGGATGTTTATTTATTGGACCAGCAGCTTTCTTATTTAGAAAGTATCGTACTGTGAAGAGTTTAACGACAGGATTAATGCTAGGGACAATTACAATGGCACTTATTATGAGTGTATTAAACTACATCATCATATTCCCGGCTTACACTTGGTTTTTAAATTCACCGGCTATGTCTAGCGAAGCTATCAGAACAACGGTTGTAACGGCAATCTTACCATTTAATTTAATTAAAGGAATTGTTGTAACAATTGTATTTGTAGCATTATTCTCACGCCTGAAAGTATGGGTGTTTGCAAAAATGAAAAATGCATAATATATATTAAAACCATTAGTAGTGTGGAACTACTAATGGTTTTTTATTAAGGAAAATAAAATTTAGATACAAAAAACGCCCCTCATCAATATGAGGGGCGTTTTTTGAAGTTAATAAAAGACTATTCGAATTTTAAAGCGTCTCCGTCGAATGATTCGTCAGCAACTTTAATTGAGTCAGTTGGACAGCCTTCGAATGCATCCATCATATCTTCAATTAATACATCTGGAATTTCAACGATACCTTGGTTATCGTCTAATGTTACAAATGCAATACCTTCATCATCATAGTCATAAATGTCTGGTGCAGCAGCGCCACAAGCACCACATGCAATACAAGTATCTTTATCAACGATTGTATATTTTGCCATCTTTTTTCCCTCCTGATAATATGTATGTGAAAAGCTCGCCATAAAAATTATAACCTTATTGTAAAACGGTTTGTGAAACTTTTCAACATAAAATTATAATGATAATGCTTATCAATTAGAGTGTCAACTTATTTTTGAATTATGTCATAAGATTTTCAAAATACGTAAATGTGATTTCGTTTGATACAATAGAATATATACAAGTATATAGTTCTTATATGATAAGTTTAATGAGCGACAGTAGATAGTGTAATTGTACTGAAAAGAATGAAGTTAAGATTGGAAGGTGGAAGCGGTCATGCAAATACAATATACTTTGTTGCATTGTTTAAAACAATTGAATGGTGAAAGAACCGTTTCTTCTATTTATTATTTACTAAAGGGCAAACGTTCTTCGCAAACTTTACAAGATGGAAATATGTTCCGGATTTCTTTTTTATTCGGAATATATAAATCATTAAATAGAAATGACTATGATGGTGAAGTTGTAAAGTTGTTGCAAGCGGATTTTATTCAAGAAATACATGAAAATACATATGTGTTAACACCTACGGGTAAAATGCAGTTACATAAATGGGAGGAAGTTTATGCTTTTCCAGCACATTTGCATGGTTTACATTATGGTGAATTAGGTGAAACATTTTGGAAAAGATTATCATTGATTATTCAAACCATATCAAATTTACAACAGAATAATACGAAGTTTATCCCAATTCAACAAGATACAGAAATAATGATGTGGGTAAAACGTTTTCTAACAGGAAGGCCATATAAAAGAAGTGAGTTGGCGAGGAAACTATGGACGGAAGTACATAATCTTTTGGAAAAGAGTAATGCGATAGAAGCGACGATTGTAACATATCGACTAACGGGCTATGAACGTATTGGTTGTACATTGCAACAATTAGCAGAAATTACAAAACAAGATATATTCAGGGTGTATTTTTTATTTTGGGGTACAATGCATTTCTTTATACAAGAAGTTCGTGATAAAGAAAATGAATTTCCACTATTAGCTGAAATTATATCTTATCCAAATGAGAGAGCTGAATTATTTAGTTTATCCACGAAAAAAACATATAATTTTTGGAGACAAGGGCGTTCTTTAGAAGAAATAGCGACGATTCGGAATTTAAAGGTTGCAACGATAGAAGATCATTTTGTTGAAATTGCTTTGCGAGAAAAAGATTTTTCTATTGAAATGTTTATGGAAAAAGAAAAGATAGACAAAGTAATAAAAGTAATTGAAGCATTACAAACGCGGAAGTTACGTGTTTTGAAACAAGCTGTTGGAGAAGATATCTCTTATTTTGAAGTTCGTCTTGTATTAGCGCGGATGGAGGGTGTAAATGAAACTTGAAGAATATTTATATAAGTGGTTTGGATATTCTGAATTTCGTCCAGGTCAAAAAGGAGTTATTACAGATTTATTAGAAGGAAAAGATGTGATAGCAATGCTTCCGACTGGAAGAGGGAAATCTATGTGCTATCAGTTTCCGGGGCTTATGCGAGAAGGAACAGTGCTTGTTGTATCACCGTTATTATCTTTAATGGAAGATCAAGTGACACAATTAAAGTATGTTGTGAAAAACCGAGTGATAGCATTTAATAGTTTTCGGACATTAAATGAAAAAAGAGAAGCGATGAAAAAATTATCTTCATATAAATTTATTTTTGTTTCACCAGAGATGTTACAGTCGGAGTTATTAATTAGGGAATTGAAGAAAATTCATATTTCATTATTTGTTGTTGATGAGGCTCATTGTATTTCTCAATGGGGTTATGATTTTAGACCGGACTATAAGAAACTAAATGTAGTTATTGAAAATATTGGTTCTCCTACAGTATTAGCATTGACAGCCACAGCGACAAAAGGGGTACTACAAGATATCGCAGACAGTTTAAATTTAAAGGGTGCCGCGGAACATGTATACTCTATTGACCGTCCTAATATTGCAATGGAGGTGCAATTTGTAGAGACGATAGAAGAAAAGAAAGAGGCGCTTTTGGAGCAGGTGATGTATTTACAAGGGCCGGGAATTGTATATTGTTCAAGTAGAGCGTGGACAGAAAGGTTAACGGAATACTTGAGAGGAAAAGGTGTTACTGGTGTAGCTTTTTATCATGGTGGTATGGAACATGAAGAGCGTATGTTAATTCAACAACAGTTTATGAACGATCAATTGCAGCTTGTAATATGTACAAGTGCATTTGGTATGGGGGTAAATAAGGCGAATACGCAATATATTATTCATTTTCATTATCCAACTAATATAGCTTCTTACTTACAAGAAATCGGAAGAGCTGGAAGAGATGGCGAACCGAGTATAGCTATTTTATTGTGTAGTCCGTTGGATCATGATTTACCAATTTCAATCATTGAGGATGAATTGCCAAGTAAGTCGCAAATACAATTTTTATTTTCTTTACTACAAGAAAGAATGTTTCAAACGAAAGAATTACCAATAGAAGATGTAGAAGAAATTTGTTATAATGCAGCAAGATTTAATGAGCAATATTGGCGTTTCGTTCGTTATCATCTCGAACAGGTTGGAATTATACAACAACGAAGATTATTATTAGAGGGTTTGTCAGATGAAATTATGAACCGATTAATAGCTGAAGTAGAAATAAGGTTGCGTAATAAATATAGTGAGCTAGAAAATATGAAGTCATGGATACGAGTTAAAGGATGTAGACGTGAATATGTGTTGCAACAGTTCGGTTATAGGAAAGAGAAAGAGTTAAATAATTGCTGTGATTATTGTGGTATTACAAAAGAAGATTATAAAAAAAGACGAGCGCAACAATCGGATTTCGACTATAATTGGGAAACAGAGTTACAAAAGCTTTTCGGCCTAGAAAAGATGGGGGAATGATGAACATTCAAAGGCATAATGTTGAAGATATGAGTCCGCAGGAAATAAGGCTGAATCTATATATAACACAGTTAATTATTATCGGTATTGGCTGTTTACTAGCATATATATTATTTCAAGATGTAAAAGAAGTGTTTAATTTATGGAGATGGGAACCAGTATCTATACTTATTATAGGTGGTTTGTTAGCGATTGGTATTGTGTTATTAGATTATGTTGCAATGCGAGTGTTTCCAGAGTCTTGGTTTGATGATGGTGGTATTAACGATAAGATGTTTCGAGGAATGTCGGTTCTGCATTTACTCATTATTACGTTCGTAATCGGTTTTGCAGAAGAATTTTTATTTAGAGGTGTAGTGCAGACTCATTTTGGAATTGTAATTGCGAGTTTCGTATTTGCAGTGTTACATATTCGTTATATAACAAAGCCATTTTTGTTTTGTTTCGTCTGTTTCATTAGTTTTGTCTTTGGTTATGTATTTGAATGGACAGGGAATTTGTTTATAACAATCTTTGCACACTTTCTTGTTGATTTTATAATGGGACTCCAATTAAGAAAATAAATGGAAGGTGGTGGTGAACAACATGAGGAAACGAATTCCTGATTTTGAAGAGGAATTAGAAGTTGAGCGAGTAGAAGAAAAAGAAAGTTTACCGCCGCGTAGTGAAATTCATAGAAATAAAGAGAAAAAACAAAAGTTTAAAATAAATCATATTTTCGTCCGGGTTTTAACATTTCTATTCATTCTGCTGCCGATTAGTATTTTGTGGTATACGGATAAATATATTCAGGTGAAGGGCGATAGTAATAATGCCGGGAAAAGTGCGTTTGAAGTAATCTTCTTTGATTCAGCTAAATCTGAGTCGCAGAAACAGTCTGAAAAAGCGATAACGCATACTGTGAAAGAGGGAGAAACTTTAGAAAGTATAGCGAAGCAATATTTTTTAGATGAAAATGGGGTTGAAGTAATTAAAAAGTATAATAACTTGCAAGAAGATGAAGTGAGTGCAGGTCAAGAATTAAAAATTCCGATAAAAGATAAGTCCACAAAGCAAGAGAGCTAGTGAATTAGGCGAACGCAGTTTGTTATAAAAGCCTAGGGTTATCTTTATGATGAGGGGAGTAAAAAATATGATATGGATTATATTATTCAGTACTCTCATAGGAATGGGGATTTTATTACTTCTTGTGATGTATAAAGAAGCGATGCGTAATACAGTGTTGGAACATACTTTAGTATTTAAAGAATTTCCGAAAAGTTTTCAAAAAGTAAATGTGTTTTTTATTTCTGATATTCATAGAAGAGTCATTTCGAATTTGTTAATTGAACAAGTAAAAGGAAAAGTAGATTTCGTAATTATCGGAGGAGATTTAGCAGAGAAAGGAGTCTCTTTATCAAAAATCTCTGCCAATATTCAAAAGTTAAGAGAGATAGCTCCTGTATATTTTGTGTGGGGAAACAATGATTATGAGATAGAATATCATGAATTAGATGCTTTATTATTAGAAAATAACGTAAAAGTTTTAGATAATACAAGAGTGGTATTTGAGTCTGAATTAGGCGAGAAAATTTGTTTGCTCGGTATAGATGATGTTGGATTGCACCGTGATCGTTTAGATTTGGCATTGGCGGATTGTAAAGAAGATGGTTTTCGTATCTTAGTTAGTCACAACCCTGATATAATAAAAAAGATGTCTGGAAATGAACAGATTTCACTTGTATTAAGTGGACATACGCATGGAGGACAAATCCGATTATTCCCATCTAAAAAATATTTAAAAGGTGGCGTATATAACCATTTGAATACGATTCTTTTTGTTAGTAATGGGTACGGAACAACATTGATACCACTTCGTTTCCGAGCTCCTGCTCAAACACATATTATTACATTGTGCGGAGGGAAATGATGCCAACTCTTAGTGGAAAATATAATATAAAAGCTGTTTCAAATATAATTGGAGTTCAGCCGAGTACGCTTCGCGCATGGGAAAGACGATATCAAATTATTTCCCCAAAGCGGAATCAAGCTGGGCATCGTTTATATACAGAAGAGCATATTCAAATTTTAAAATGGTTAATGGAAAAAGTTTCTTCCGGTATGATGATTGGACAAGCAGTTCAGTTATTAGAAGAGAATCGTTTGCAGAGTACAGTTCAAAAAGAGATACATTTCGATAAAGAAGTTGTTTTAGTGGACGATTTGCTACAAGCTTTGTTAAAATTTGATGAAATTACAATTGCTGCATTATTAAACGAAGCTTTTAGTATATATTCAACAGAAAAGGTTGTTGCCAGTATCGTTCTTCGAGTGACAGACAAATTATTAACGTCAAAAAATAATAATGAGATTTCAATGGTGCAATTTCAATATGCACTATCATTTTTACAAACGCGTCTAGGGATGGTGTATCACAATGCCTCAATGTTTTCTTCTTTACACAAAGTTATTGTGTTAGAAAAGAATGCATTGAAAGGATTTATTTTTTCAACTTATTTACGCTTAAAAGGATATGAGGCGATATATATTAGGACAAGCTTAGCTGAAGATGGTATGTTGTCAGCGGTAGAGGAAATACAGCCGAAATATGTATTTGTATCTTTTGCTGACGAACTAGAAATGAAAAAGACGATGAACTTTATAAATGTATTACAAGAAAAAAGGGAATCTCTTTCTGTTGGATTTATCGGAAAGCTAGGCGTTCTAAACCAGTTGGACATTGAAACAATCTTAATTGGTGATACGAAAGAAGAATGGGATGAATGGTTAAAAATGTCGGAATAGTTGTTCGAAAAGAACCATCTATTTTCTATTTCATATAATAAAAATTAGATGCATTGGTTACGTAGGGAGGGTATGAGATGAGGCTGGAACGATTAAATTACAATAAGATAAAAATTTTTCTAACATTTGATGATTTATCTGAACGAGGATTAACGAAAGAAGATTTATGGAGAAATGCGCCGAAAGTACAGCAATTATTTCGTGATATGATGCAAGAAGCAAATAAGGAATTAGGATTTGAAGCAGATGGTCCGATTGCAGTTGAAGTGTTTTCTCTACAAGCACAAGGGATGGTTGTAATTGTAACGAAAGAAAATCAAGAAATGGATACGGATGATGAGTTCCGTGACGAGTTTATTGAAATGCAAGTGACTCTAGATGAAAGTGAACATATATTATATGAGTTTGCTACGCTAGATGACATAATTAACCTGTCGAATCGCTTATATAACCTTGGTGTAACTGGCGGAAAGCTATATACGTGGGATGAGCGCTTCTATCTTTGGGTGGAAGAAGAGGAACAAATTCAATTGTTAAAAGCGGATTTTATAGCTATTTTAGCGGAATACGGCAATCCGTCTACAGCAACTATTTATCGCATCATGGAGTACGGTAAAGAATTAATGGATTTTAACGCGATAGAACAAATACACAATTACTTTGTGAAAAAACAAAACCTCAGCTAATACAACATAGCTGAGGTTTTGTTTTTATTTGGATAAGGGAAGGGATGATAGTAAATACGCGAACATACTTTTTGAAAATAAAATATGCAGTTTTATGGGAGCGTCGCTGAGGAAAATAAAAAATATTTAAATATTTAAGTATTTTACTTTTCTAAAAGTAATAAAAGGACTATAATAATAGTGAAAACGCTTGCAACAGAAAATAGTTTGTATATATTTGTTAGCGTTTTCTATTGCATTCCAAATTTAAGGGTGTATACTAGGCAATGAAGGTTTACTAAACAAGTGAAATTACAGGGGGTTTACTTACTATGGTAGCCGAAAAGGGAACTCAAACAAAAACACAACAACAAAGGGAACAACATTTTGAACTATTGAATTCAACACAAATTGTTATTAGTGAAGCGTTAGAAAAATTGGGTTATCCAAACGAAGTATATGAATTATTAAAAGAACCAATTCGTATGATGACAGTGAAAATACCAGTTCGTATGGATGACGGGACTGTTAAAATATTTACAGGATATCGTGCACAACATAATGATGCTGTTGGTCCAACGAAAGGTGGAATTCGCTTCCATCCGAATGTAACAGAAAATGAAGTGAAAGCACTTTCAATCTGGATGAGTTTAAAATGTGGTATTGTTGATTTACCATATGGTGGAGGTAAGGGTGGAATTATCTGTGATCCACGTGAAATGTCATTCCGTGAGTTAGAAAGATTAAGCCGCGGTTATGTACGAGCAATTAGCCAAATCGTAGGTCCGACGAAAGATATTCCAGCTCCAGATGTATTCACAAACTCTCAAATTATGGCATGGATGATGGATGAGTATAGCCGTATTGATGAATTTAATTCACCAGGATTTATTACAGGTAAACCGCTTGTATTAGGTGGATCACATGGACGTGAAACAGCAACTGCGAAAGGTGTAACAATTTGTATTCGCGAAGCTGCGAAAAAACGTGGCATTGATATTAAGGGTGCACGCGTTGTTGTTCAAGGGTTCGGTAATGCTGGTAGCTTCTTAGCTAAATTTATGCATGATGCAGGTGCGAAAGTTATTGCAATCTCAGATGCTTACGGCGCTTTACATGATCCAAACGGATTAGATATTGATTATTTATTAGACCGTCGTGATAGCTTCGGTACAGTAACAAAGCTATTTAACAATACAATTTCAAACAAAGAATTGTTAGAGCTTGATTGCGATATTTTAGTTCCAGCTGCAATTGAGAACCAAATTACAGAAGAAAATGCTAATGATATTAAAGCGAAAATCGTTGTTGAAGCTGCAAATGGTCCAACAACATTAGAAGCGACTAAAATTTTAACAGATCGCGGAATTTTACTTGTTCCAGACGTATTAGCAAGTGCTGGTGGTGTAACGGTATCTTACTTTGAGTGGGTACAAAATAACCAAGGTTACTACTGGACTGAAGAAGAAGTAGAACAACGTTTAGAAAAAGTAATGGTAAAATCATTTGATTCTATTTATGAAACAGCACAAGTTCGTAAAGTGAACATGCGCTTAGCGGCGTACATGATTGGTGTTCGTAAAATGGCTGAAGCAAGCCGCTTCAGAGGTTGGGTATAAAATATTATATCTTGAGAAAACGTGATTTCCTTTCGAGGGAATCACGTTTTTTTGTTGAAGTATTAAATGAGGTGTTGTATATGGAGAATGAAATGCTGGAACGAGTAGAACAATTAGAAGAAAAGGTTAAGAGGTTAGAGGGAGAACTTGCAAGAACGGTGAAAGCTCGAAAAATAAGTACTGTTCGGATATTCGGGGAAGGGCTACTGTTTTTGATATTTGGTATGGTTGTAGTAGGGCCGATTATTGCCGTTGTAATCTCAATTTTTACTTGGCTTGCTGAAAAATAAAATAAAAATAAAAATTAAAAACAAAAAGAACGCTTGTTCTATGCGAACAAACGTGCTATACTCTCCTTAGATAAACAAAACGGAAATGATTTTAAGGAGAGATAAATGATGAAAATGACAGTAGACCAAAGATTTATGATGCCAGCAGATGTTGTAGAGCGAGTGGAAGTATTACGAAACAAACAAAGCAAGCGTGGCACATTATTACAATCGGTAAACAAATTTTTCGGTTTAGATACGAAAGAAGATTGTGTTTGGTTTTACGGTTTTTATGGAGTGGCTGTAAGTATCTTGTTGTTTATGGTGTTCACTTCAAATATTTTCGATTTTCTCTTCGCGTAAGAAATATGCGATAAGGACATTGCTACCGAATACATATATAAGGAAGTAAGGTAATCTTCTAGAGCGGGAGTTGGTAGCAATGGCGATGTTTCCTATAGAGCGCAACTATATAGGATATGGAAGTTCACGACCGGGGATTCCTCTAACTAAAGTGAGATTTATTGTAAGTCATGATACGGGGAATCCTGGAAGCAATGCGATAGGAAATCGAGATTACTTTAATGAATTACAACCGAAAGCTTCGGCGCATACATTTATAGATGATAAAACAATATTGGAGATTATTCCTATAAATGAAGTTGCATATCATGTTCGATATGGTGTGCCGACGGATAATGACTTATACGGCTATGACGCGAATAAGGCGGCCATTGGAGTGGAACTTTGTTATGGCGGTGATGTTAACTTTTGGGAAGCATATAATCGTTTTACATGGTATCATGCGTATTTATGCCAAAATTTTGGCTTAAATCCGAAAAAAGATATCGTGTCACATAAAACGCTTGATCCAGCTAGAAAGATTGATCCTGAGAATGTATTAGGGAAACAAGGTATTAAATTTCAGCAGTTTTTAGCAGATGTCTATCGGATGTACGTTTCGTTTAGATGACAAATATATGAAAAATGAATACAATAAAGATAGGTGCCTACTGCTGTAAGTAGGTTTTTTCTTGTTTTTATAAATAGTGTATTGGTAGAAGACTAGGAGTGGACGAGTATGCAGAAAGAAACAGTTATTATAATCGGAGGCGGTCCGTGCGGATTAGCGGCAGCGATTTCGTTGCAAAAGGTAGGGATAAATCCGTTAGTAATTGAAAAAGGAAACATTGTAAATGCCATTTATAATTATCCAACTCATCAAACATTTTTCTCTTCTAGTGAAAAATTAGAAATTGGTGATGTAGCTTTTATTACAGAAAATCGTAAGCCAGTTCGAAATCAAGCGCTTGCGTATTATCGTGAAGTAGTAAAACGTAAATCTGTACGTGTAAATGCTTTTGAGCGAGTGGAGAAAGTTCAAAACGATGGAGAAGTTTTTCAGGTTGAGACGACAAAGCGTGACGGAAGTAAAGAAATATATATAGCGAAATATATTGTTGTAGCAACTGGATATTATGATAATCCAAATTATATGAATGTTCCAGGTGAGGAATTGAAGAAAGTAGCTCACTATTTTAAAGAGGGGCATCCTTATTTTGATCGAGATGTAGTAGTTATAGGTGGGAAAAACTCGAGTGTAGATGCCGCGTTAGAACTTGTTAAAGCTGGTGCGCGTGTAACGGTACTGTATCGTGGAAGTGAGTATTCACCAAGCATAAAGCCTTGGATTTTGCCGGAATTTGAGGCGTTAGTACGAAACGACACAATTCAAATGCATTTCGGGGCTCATGTGAAAGAAATTACTGAGCATACATTAACGTTTACAGTTGATGGTGAAGATTTTACAATCCAAAATGATTTTGTATTTGCGATGACTGGTTATCATCCTGATCATAGCTTCTTAACAAAGATGGGTGTTAAGATTGATGAAGAAACAGGACGTCCAATTTATACAGAGGATAGAATGGAAACGAATGCTGAAAATATTTTCATTGCAGGTGTCATAGCTGCTGGAAATAATGCAAATGAAATATTTATCGAGAACGGTAGATTTCATGGAGATGCGATTGCACAAACTATTGCATCAAGAGAAAAATAAAAAGGAGCTGTCGGGAAAACCTCGACAGCTCCTTTTTATTCGTGCATAAACATATTTTGAATGGATTCATGAGAATTTGTATTCTCTAATGCGACAAGTAATTTAATGCGTGCTTTTTGTGCATTTAAGCCGTATGTGAATACAATGCCCATATCTTTTAAGTGTTTACCGCCACCTTCATACGAATATACGTCTTGAACGATACCGTTGAAACAGCGAGAAACTAATACGACAGGAATACCTTTATTTAATAATCGTTCTAGACTAGGAAGTGTTCTTGGAGGTAGATTACCTTGTCCAAGCGCTTCGATAACAATACCGTCTACAGGAAGATTTTCGATTGCTGCTAATAATGTATCATCCATGCCGGCATATGCTTTTAGAACAACTACATTTTTAGATACTTTGTTTATCGTATATGTTTCGTGATGTACTAAAGCGTGATGGAAGACAACACCGCGTTTTGTTACCATTCCAATTGGTCCATATTGTGGGCTTTGGAATGTTGCGACATTACTTGTATGTGTTTTCGTTACATTTGTAGCGCAATGAATTTCGTCGTTTAATACGACTAAAACACCTTTTTCTGCAGCTTCATCACAACTAGCAACTTTTACAGCTGATAAGAAGTTATATAGACCATCAGCACCTAACTCATTGCTAGAGCGCATTGCACCTGTCACAACAATCGGAATGGTTGCTTGTACTGTTAAATCTAAGAAATAAGCTGTTTCTTCTAATGTATCCGTACCATGCGTAATGACTACGCCATGAATGTTGTCTTGTTTTACTCTTTCATCAATGATGACTTGTAATTGTAACATTTCGCTCGGTGTCATATGAGGAGATGGTAGATGGAACACATCTTCAACGATTAAATCAACATCGCCTTCTAAATCAGGAATGAATTTTAAAAGAGGATTTTTTTCACCTGGTTGTACGACCCCAGTTTCTTTATCTTCCTCCATTGCAATTGTTCCACCTGTGTGTAAAACTAGGATTCTTTTCAATGCTTATACCCCTTTCAAGTAAAAAAATACATTTAGAACATAACATGTTTTGAGTAAATTCGACAATGGAAATGTATAAAAGTATGCCTCGAAAATGACAATAAAATTAACTGCTATATGTACGATGTATAAAATCACGAAACGAAATGTGCAAATATAGTATAGGAGGGGGCAATTATGTTGAAAAAGATGGAGAGAATTTTTATTCGTATATTAATAATACAATTCATTTGTCTTTCTGTTGTACAATTGTTATTTATACATAAGTCATCAGTGAAATATTTATCTAAAATTGTTTATTACGAAGGTGTCATGGTAAAAAATAAAGCAGAAATCTTGCAGGTGAATAGGTAGTTTTCATTTTCTTCTATGAAGGATTATGCTACAATAATTGAGGATTTAATGACGTGAAGCAAATGAGAAGAAGCAGGGTGAACACCTGCTTTTCGTTTTGTTTTATAAGTGAAAAAATGAGGTGTTACAATGGATAAACGAATTTCAATTGCTATAGATGGTCCAGCAGCTGCTGGGAAAAGTACAGTGGCAAAAGTTGTTGCGAAGGAACTTTCTTACGTTTATATTGATACAGGCGCGATGTACCGTACACTTACATATGCAGCCCTTGAACAAAAAGTAGATATTGAGAATGAAGAACAGTTAATGGAAGTTGTAAAGAATGTAAATATTGAATTTCAGCAAGGAGAAAATACGCAGCTTGTATTTTTGAATGGACAAGATGTTTCTGAAGTAATCCGTACACCTGATGTGACGAATCGAGTATCTATTGTAGCGAAGCATCGCCTTGTTCGTGAAGAAATGGTACGTCGTCAGCAAGAGTTAGCGAAAAAAGGCGGCGTTGTAATGGACGGCCGTGATATTGGTACACATGTATTACCGGATGCTGAAGTGAAAATCTTTATGCTTGCTTCTGTTGAAGAAAGAGCGGAAAGAAGGCATTTAGAAAATTTAAATAAAGGTTTCGATTCTAATTTAGAGCAGCTAAAAGAAGAAATTGCTCAGCGTGATAAATTAGATTCAGAACGCGAAGTTTCTCCACTAAAAAAGGCTGATGATGCATTGGAATTAGATACGACTTCTTTATCAATTGAAGAAGTTGTCCAAAAAATTATGAGTATTGTTTCAGGAGTGTTTGCGAAATAAAGAAAGGGGATAATCCTCTTTCTTTTTTTGTTGAAATAGAAATGTAAAGGATACGTGAATTGTGAGTCTCTTTCCTTGACAAATGAGCTGATTTGTAAGAAGTTAGTTAAAGAGGAATAAAACTGTCAGAATATATTCGCTATTATATTTCAAAACATACTTTTTTCAAGCTGGTTTTGCTGTATACTATTTATATAGGTTTAATATATTTTCTTGTGAATGGTATTGAAAAAGAGTATGTGATGAGAAATTCTTAAACATGCAAATGAAAACTTTGTTTTCATTTCGTATATACATAAAAAAATGCTTTGTCAATTCTGTAGGGAGGTATTTCCATGGTAGAGAAAATGAATGAAGAAGTTATGGATTCAAAAGAATTACAAGTTGGTGACGTTGTTACAGGTTCTGTAACGAAAGTTGAAGAGAAACAAGTGCTTGTAAATGTTGGATACAAAACAGATGGCGTAATTCCAATTAGTGAATTAGCTAACGTTCATATTGAAAAAGCAAGCGATGTTGTAGAATTAGATCAAACACTAGAGTTGAAAATTATTAAATTAGAAGAAGATGATCTTGTCTTATCTAAACGTGCTGTTGATGCAGAAAAAGCATGGGTAGAATTACAAGAGAAATTTACTTCTGGTCATGTATTTGATGTTACTGTAAAAGATATTGTGAATGGCGGATTAGTTGTGGACCTTGGTGTTCGCGGTTTTATTCCAGCTTCACTTGTAGAAGTACATTATGTAGAAGACTTTACTGACTATAAAGGTAAAACATTAGCGGTGAAAATTGTTGAATTAGACCGTGAAAAAAATCGTGTAATCCTTTCGCATAAAGCGGTAGTAGAATTAGAACTAGATTCTAAGAAAAAAGAAGCAATTTCTTCATTAAAAGAAGGTGACGTTGTTGAAGGAACAGTGCAACGATTAACTGACTTTGGTGCTTTCGTTAACGTTGGTGGCGTGGACGGTTTAGTTCACATTTCACAAATTTCACACGAACGTGTAGAGCAACCTTCTGAAGTATTAGAGCAAGGTCAAAAGGTTAAGGTAAAGGTGTTATCTGTTGATGCTGATACACAACGTATTTCTTTATCAATTAAAGCGGCTCAACCAGGACCTTGGGAAAACGTTGCTGGCGAAATAAAAGCTGGAGATATTCGTGAGGGAGTAGTAAAACGCCTTGTTACATTTGGTGCATTCGTTGAGATTTTACCTGGCGTTGAAGGACTTGTACACGTATCTCAAATTGCAAATCGTCACGTGAAAAACCCGAATGAAGTATTGGAAATGGGACAAGAAGTAAAAGTGAAAGTACTTGAAGTTCACGTAGCAGAGAAACGTATTTCTTTAAGTATAAAAGAAGCGCTTGAGGAAAATAATGTAATTGAAGATTATAGTCAGTATGAGCCAAATGCTGATTCTGCTACTTTCCAATTAAGTGATATTATTGGTGAACAACTGAAAAAATTAAAGAAATAATGAGGGGTACAAGTGGTAAGGGCAAAACGTAAATTAGATCATATTGAATACGCTCTTTCTACTGGTCAGTCTCGTACGCATGGCTTTCATGATATTGATTTTGTGCATCAAAGCTTGCCAAATTCAAATTATGACACAATAACATGTGAAACAAAAATCGGCGAACTTTCACTAAGTTCGCCGATTTTTATCAATGCGATGACTGGTGGTGGAGGAGAGAAAACGTTACATATTAATGAGCAATTAGCATATGTAGCGAAACAGCATAACCTTGCTATGGCTGTAGGGTCGCAAATGGCGGCGTTAAAAGATGAAAGTGAGGCTGCTTCTTATAAGGTGATTAGAAAGGTAAACCCGAATGGTATTTTCTTTGCTAATTTAGGTAGTGAGGCAACTATCGAGCAGGCAGAGCGTGCCGTTGATATGATTGAAGCGAATGCATTGCAAATTCATTTAAATGTCATACAAGAGTTAACGATGCCAGAAGGAGACCGTGACTTTACTGGTGTACTTCAGCGCATAGAGAAAATTGTTTTAAATAGTAAAGTTCCTGTCATTGTAAAAGAAGTTGGATTTGGGATGAGCAAGGAAACAATGCAACAGTTAGCGAACGTAGGTGTAACGGCAATTGATATTGGTGGGCAAGGTGGTACGAATTTTGCTGCTGTTGAAAATGAAAGAAGACAGCGAATGCTTTCTTATTTTAATAACTGGGGCATACAAACAGCAACCTCGATTATTGAAGCAACCTCTACAAATAATAACCTCTCTTTTATTGCATCAGGGGGTATACAGACAGCGCTTGACGTAGCGAAAGCAATCGCATTAGGGGCGAATACAACTGCGTTTGCTGGTTACTTTTTACGTATTTTAATGCAAGATGGTATCGAGAAATTAGTGGATGAAATTGAGCTTCTACATACAGATTTGAAATTTATTATGACAGCTCTTGGTGCGAAGACGATAGAAGAGTTGCAATCTGTACCTCTTGTTGTAAAAGGTGAAACATATCATTGGTTAATGCAGCGTGGTATTGATACTGCGCATTATAGTAGGAGATAAAAAATCAACCGTTCGGTTGATTTTTTTGTTTTGTTTTCTTTCTCGTAATATAAAATGGAATTGGTATTTTATAAAAATTGTAATTGAAAAAAGGTTAAAAAATGAAGATGATTAGTTACTAGATTTTTGGAGAGGGCTTGATTTTCTAAAGGAAATAGGTGGAGGTAAAAAAAGTGATAGGAGGATATAGTACACAAAATATTATTTCGATATAAATAAAAATCATTAAAATGATTATGTAAAAGACGGTTTCGTACAATATCGAAACCGTCTTTTTGTATTCATTAGTGCTGGTTTTGTTTTCGAGCCTGCTCTGGTGTATCAAGTCCAGTTGCACCTGGATATTGTAGTGATTGATCACGATCAGATTCAACGCGGCGTGATTCTCGTAGTTTTCGTTCTTGGCGATCTTTACCCATAATGAATAACACCTCCTTGTTAAAAGTGTTGCTGTTATAAGAAAAAACTATGCGTAAATAAAGTGGATTAACTTTCATAAAAAATTCCCATAATGGAAAACATAGGAGGTGAAGTAGATGGATGGAAGTACTTTTTATTTTATAGCTTGGATAGGGTGGGTTGTCGTAACCTTTTTTATGAAAAAGGACCATATTCGGTGGAAGTTAGGCGCTTGTATATTGATTTTTATAATTTGCTCTCCGTTACATGTAACGATCGCCTCATTCATGGTATCAGTAAATGCTCTTTTACTTTGTATTATTTCTTTTATAGGGATCGCGCTGTATTCTGTTTGGAAAAAATTATATAGCTTACTTTCGGCACTTATTATTGCGATGTTATATACAAGTTTTCATCTGTTAGAGATATATGATCCGATTTGGATTGTGGTGGATAGAGTGTTTCTGCTAAGTAGTGCTCTTGTGTATGCATCGGTGTTATTGCATGGGGATCGCATATTACGATTATGTTCCCTATATGTAGGGATGTTACAAGGAGAGTTGCTAGTGACATTTATTTTTCGGAAATTGAATTTTCCATATGATTACGGTAGTTTAGCATTTTTTGATATCGTCGCCGTTTCTACATTATTCATGGCAGTATTGTTTTGGATTGCAAAAGCATCAGTATACATGGAACAGTTTAAGAGAAAAACACGTAAAAGAAAGGCGAGGGTAATACATGACTGAATATACACCAGCCATTTTATGCGGCGTAATAGCGGGGACAGTTACAAGGGTGTTAATGCTTCGGACGGATACACGGCAATATCCGACGAGGCTACATGGAAAGATTATTCATATTGCAATGGGGTTAATTGCAGCAGCTTTAGGAGCGATTGCAATCCCATCTATTTTGAAAAAAGATTTTTCTGCCATTACATTTCTTACGTTAGCAGCGACACAATTTCGTGATGTACGTAATATGGAAAGAAATACACTTCAACAATTAGATGGATATGAGCTCGTACCGCGTGGAAATACGTACATTGAAGGGATTGCATTGGTTTTTGAAAGTCGCAACTATTTGGCGATGTTAACGTCGTTTGCAACGACGTTTGCGTATATAGGGTTCCGTTCATGGATTGCTGGAGTAATTATGGCTATAATCGCATTTTTTATTGCGAAAAAATTAATGTCTGGTAGAAGACTCCATGACCTTGTAGATATTGAGCATGTTCCGCTGCGTTTTGAAGGAGCAGGGCTTTATATCGATAATATTTATATTATGAATATTGGATTGCCAGTGAGGCAAGAAGAGATTATGAAATATGGCATGGGGTTTATATTAAAACCGAAATCAATTGATGCGATGGTGACAATCTCAAATTTAGGGCAACGGCAAGCTATTTTACACGATGTTTCGGTGGCGTTAGGCATTTATAGAGATTCTGGTACACCAGCGCTTGTACCGTTAGCAAAGCGTGATTTAGAGGATGGCAGGGTTGGGATTTTTGTCTTACCGCAAGATCAAGATGCAGAGAAAGCGATAAGTGTCATAGGAAATGTACCAACGTTAGAAAGTGCTGTCCATATGTCATCGGAAGCCCCGAAAGGAAGGGGAGATAAGAGATGATGTTAGAAAGCGTTATCCTGGCAGTTATTACAACAGCGCCAGAAAAATTTGCAGGTGGTGCTCCTTTATTTGTTTGTGAGTCGATGGAGGAACTAGAATTTGTTGCAAATAATTTAGAGGCAATTTTAGATGGTATTGCGCATCGCTTACAAGAGAATGTATATATTATTGTGAAACATTAGGAACGTGTGTTATAATGTGAGGTGTTTTGATACGTTGAGAAATATTCTGGAATGCAAATCCCTTCTTGCACAAAGAAGGGTTTTTTACATAATAAACAGAAGCAAGTTGAAAGGATGAAAGTATATGCCGAAACCAGTAATAGCAATAGTAGGCCGCCCGAACGTAGGAAAATCTACTATTTTCAATAGAATAGTTGGAGAAAGAGTTTCAATCGTAGAAGATATCCCAGGTATAACTCGAGACCGTATTTATAGTGCGGGAGAATGGTTAAATCATGAGTTTAACATTATTGATACAGGTGGAATTGATATTGGAGACGAGCCGTTCTTGACACAAATTCGTCAACAGGCGGAAGTTGCGATTGATGAAGCAGATGTTATCATTTTTATGACGAATGGTCGCGATGGTGTAACTGCAGCGGATGAAGAAGTTGCTAAAATTTTGTATCGTTCTAAAAAACCAATTGTACTTGCGGTAAATAAAGTTGATAATCCAGAAATGCGTAGTGATATTTATGATTTTTATTCATTAGGATTTGGCGAGCCATTCCCGATTTCAGGTACACACGGTTTAGGACTTGGTGATTTGTTAGATGAAGCTGCAAATCATTTTCCAAAGATTGAAGAAGAAGCGTATGACGATGAAACAATCCGTTTCTCTTTAATTGGACGTCCAAACGTAGGGAAATCATCGCTTGTAAATGCACTTCTTGGTCAAGAACGTGTAATTGTAAGTAATATCGCAGGAACGACGCGTGATGCTGTCGATACACCATATAGTAAAGATGATCAAGATTATGTAATCATCGATACAGCTGGTATGCGTAAAAAAGGAAAAGTATATGAAAGTACAGAAAAGTATAGTGCACTTCGTGCACTTAGAGCGATTGAACGTTCTGACGTTGTTTTAGTTGTTTTAGACGGAGAAGAAGGAATTATTGAGCAAGATAAAAAAATCGCTGGATATGCTCATGATTCAGGACGAGCTGTTATTATCGTTGTAAACAAATGGGATGCAGTGAAAAAAGATGAAAAAACAATGAAAGCATTTGAAGAAAACATTCGTGCTCATTTCCAATTCTTGGATTATGCACCGATTGTATTCTTATCTGCAAAAACGAAAAAACGTACACAAACGTTATTACCGGTTATCAATGAGGTAAATGAAAGCCATAGTATCCGTGTACAAACAAACGTATTAAACGATGTAATTATGGATGCGGTAGCGATGAATCCAACACCGACTCATAATGGTAGCCGTCTGAAAATCTTCTATGCGACACAGGTTGCGGTAAAACCACCGACATTTGTTGTGTTTGTAAACGATACAGAATTAATGCACTTTTCATATGAGCGCTTCTTAAAGAATCGTTTACGTGAAGCGTTCGGTTTTGTAGGAACGCCGATTCACATTATTGCTCGAGCAAGAGACTAATGGAGAGGATGTGATTTTATGACAAAAATCACAGTAGTAGGAGCAGGTAGCTGGGGAACAGCGTTAGCGATGGTATTAGCTGACAATGGACATGATGTACGTATTTGGGGAAATCGCTCAGAACTTATGGATGAAATGAATACGAAACATGAGAATAGTCGATATCTCCCAGGCATTACATTGCCAAGCACAATCGTAGCCTACTCTTCTTTAGAAGAAGCATTAGTAGATGTAAATACAGTACTGCTAGTAGTACCGACGAAAGCGTACAGAGATGTATTACAAGAGATGAAAGAAATTGTTACAGAACCGATTACTTGGATTCATGCGAGTAAAGGGATTGAACCTGGTACGTCAAAACGTATTTCGGAAGTAATCGAGGAAGAAATTCCAGAGAACTTAATTAAAGATGTTGTTGTATTGTCTGGACCGAGTCATGCTGAAGAAGTTGGTTTACGACAAGCGACAACAGTTACGTCTGCAGCAAAGCGTATGGAAGCGGCTGAGGAAGTACAAGATTTATTCATGAATAGTTATTTCCGTGTATACACAAATCCAGATATTGTTGGAGTTGAACTTGGTGGTGCGTTAAAAAATATTATCGCATTAGCTGCTGGTATAACTGATGGTCTTGGATTAGGTGATAATGCAAAAGCGGCATTGATGACACGTGGTTTAACAGAGATTGCTCGTTTAGGAAGAAAAATGGGCGGGAATCCGTTAACGTTTGCTGGTCTAACTGGTATGGGAGACTTAATTGTAACTTGTACAAGTGTTCATAGCCGAAATTGGCGCGCTGGAAATATGCTTGGAAAAGGACATTCTTTAGAAGAAGTGTTAGAAAGCATGGGTATGGTTGTGGAAGGTGTAAGAACAACGAAAGCTGCTCATGAATTGGCAGAGAAAATGGAAGTTGAAATGCCGATTACAGCTGCTTTATATGACGTGCTGTTCAATGGGAATAACGTAAAAGATGCGGTAGGCTCATTAATGGGACGTGTTCGAAAACATGAAGTGGAAGCTATACCTGACTTACTGTAAAGAAAAGCGACAGAAGTACATTTGTACTTCTGTCGCTTTTTTTATTTTATGGGTCTTTTCACCATTTATTTATTTTTGCATAGGATGAAGAGTAACTTGAGGAGAGGGTGAAAAGAATGGATAATAACATTTTTAATAATATTGAGAAGGAAGCGAAAGTAAATAAAGAGGATATTTTTAAATTAGCATCATCCGTGCAAAATGCGAATTTACGTGATGAAACTGTACTTCGTCAATTGATTCATCAAGTGGCTCTTATGGCGGGACGTGAAGTGCCGAAAGAGCAAGAGGATCAAATTGTAAAAGCGATTATTAATAATAATATGCCAGCGGATTTTGGCTCGTTAAGCAAAATGTTTAAAAAATAAATTATGAGAAACAAAGAGTTTGTAGATTGCATATGATAGCCATGAAAGAATGGGAATAGAGCTGTTTTTGGGCATATTTGGTCAACCGAAGCGAGAGATATAATCGCTTCGGTTTTATTTTTATCTAGATTGGTGGAAGATGCTGAAAAACCTATTGATTAAAGTTACATATTTGCGATTTGTAGTAAAATGTTCTTTTTGTATTTGTTTAAAGATTTTAATTTGTTAAAATAGTATAAAAATAGATTAATAAAAAGGGGTGTGTATATGTCAGAAGGGCTTATGAAAATGTGGTTGGCTTTAGGGGCAATTGGATTTATGTTTTTTGCAGTAAGTTTTATTTTATTAAGTAGACATAAAATAAAGAATAAATTTTTGAAAGGGATTACAGCGTTAGTAGCGTACACCCTTATGGTTGTGTCAGGAATTGTTATTTTTCTTGTTGTATTTAGTGGACCTGTACAGCAGTAAATGGAATGGTCTCGAAAATACTACATACGGAGCAAGTTATATTAGTATGAAAAGGTGATGCTAGTGAAAAAAGTCCATATTATTTTAATATTTTGTTGTATGAGCCTTTTAACGGGGTGTCTGTATCCGAAAGAAAATATGAAGCAAAATGCGGTTCCTTATGAAGATCAGCTACAGGTTGTTCAAAAAGCTGTTGTCACATTTAAGGAGCAAAATGATGGGATATTGCCAATTAAGACGAGGGATATGAGTACACCTATTTATCAAAAGTATCCAATCGATTTTCAACAGATTGCTCCGCGTTACATACAAGAAGCGCCAGGGAATGCATATGAAAGTGGAGGAGTATATCAATACGTATTAATAGACGTTGAAACAAATCCAACAGTAAAGTTAATTGATGTTAGGATGGCTGAACAAATTCAGGAATTATCTTTAAAACTTAGGATGTATCGTGATGAACATCAATATCCACCTTTTAAAAAAGTAATTTCAGATGGTGTATATGAATTGGATTTCAAAAAACTAGGATATAAAGATGTGCCACAAGTGACAAGTCCATATTCTGGTAAAGGGCTTCCTTTTGTAATTAATGAAAAAGGAGAAGTTTTTGTTGATTATAGAATCGACTTATATGACGCTTTGAAAAAAAATGAAGGGCAGTTTACGGAGGGAGAAGATATTCGAAATATACTTTCGAAAGGTTCCCCGTTTGTACCAGCTTATTCTTTACCGTACACAGTAAAGAACGGAGAACCAATTTTTTTAAAATCATAAGTCATGAACCTTTCTTTTAGTGAATAAGTTCTAGAAGAAAGGTTTTTTATGTTATACAACTTACGATGCAAACAAAAGATATTTTTTAATAGTCATATGAAATTGGACAAAATTATATGATATATTGTCCGAACTTCTAGAATACCATTATATTATATCAGATATTATAGGCAACGTTAGAGAAGGTATTAGTTGACTATAAACGCGGAATTATTCCCAAAAATTTTGAGGGAGGGAATCACTTGGAAAAGGTAGATATTTTTAAAGATATTGCAGAACGAACAGGCGGTGATATTTATTTTGGAGTTGTAGGAGCTGTTCGAACAGGGAAATCAACATTCATTAAAAAATTTATGGAACTTGTAGTTATTCCAAATATTGAGAATGAGTCTGACCGTCAAAGAGCGCAGGATGAATTGCCTCAAAGTGCTGCTGGTCGTACAATTATGACGACGGAACCGAAGTTTGTTCCAAACCAAGCGGTTTCTATCGAAGTAGATGAAGGACTTGAAGTGAACATTCGATTAGTAGATTGTGTTGGATATACGGTTCCAGGAGCGAAGGGCTATGAAGATGAGAATGGCCCACGCATGATTAATACCCCTTGGTATGAAGAACCTATTCCATTCCATGAAGCTGCAGAAATCGGCACGCGTAAAGTAATTCAAGAACATTCAACAATTGGTGTTGTAATTACAACAGATGGAACAATTGGTGAAATTCCAAGAAGAGATTATATAGAGGCAGAAGAACGCGTTGTAAATGAGTTGAAAGAAGTAGGAAAACCTTTCATTATGATAATTAATACGGTACAGCCGTATCATCCAGATACAGAGCAATTACGCCAAAGTTTATCAGAAGAATATGATATCCCGGTTATTGCAATGAGTGTGGAGAGTTTAAGAGAAACAGATGTATATAATGTACTTCGTGAAGCGCTATTTGAATTCCCTGTATTAGAAGTGAATGTGAACCTTCCGAGCTGGGTAATGGTGCTAAATGAAGGGCATTGGTTGCGTCAAAGTTATCAAGAAGCAGTTCAAGAAACTGTGAAGGATATAAAACGTCTTCGTGATGTGGATCGCGTTGTTTGGCAGTTTAGTCAATATGAATTTATTGATCGAGCGAGCCTAGCTGGCATTGATATGGGGCAAGGTGTGGCGGAGATTGATTTATATGCGCCAGATGAATTATATGATCAGATTTTAAAAGAAGTAGTAGGAGTAGAAATTCGAGGGAAAGATCATTTATTGAAGCTTATGCTCGATTTATCTCATGCGAAAATAGAATACGACCAAGTGGCAGATGCATTGCGTATGGTTAAGCAAACAGGATATGGTGTAGCAGCCCCTGCGCTAGCGGATATGAGCTTAGATGAGCCAGAAATTATTCGTCATGGTTCAAGGTTTGGTGTGAAGTTAAAAGCGGTAGCGCCATCTATTCATATGATTAAAGTAGATGTAGAGTCAACGTTTGAGCCGATCATTGGTACTGAAAAGCAAAGTGAAGAATTAGTTCGTTATTTAATGCAAGATTTTGAAGATGATCCGTTATCAATTTGGAATTCTGATATATTTGGACGTTCGCTTAGCTCGATTGTTCGAGAAGGAATTCAGGCGAAATTATCTTTAATGCCAGAAAATGCTAGATATAAATTAAAAGAAACGCTAGAAAGAATTATTAATGAAGGATCTGGCGGATTAATTGCGATTATACTATAAGAAAAATCCCTCTCACTGTAGAGGGATTTTTTGTTTTTCCGATTATAAAATAGAAAAATAAACAGTCATTATCTAATACATTGTTGTAAATTGTCAAGTTTCATCAGATTTTCACATTTTCAGAGTAACAATTTCCTTAAAAATATTGAATTATAAAGGAGAATCGTATAATATAGGCGTTGATAATGATTTATCTACATCTTTGTAGTATAGAATTTGTAAAAATTGCCTACAAATGAAAGTAAGACTCATTTTATGATCATTATACAGTCTTATCTTTGGGAGGAGGTGAATGGCATGAACAAGACAGATTTAATCAATGCTGTTGCAGAAGCAAGTTCCCTTTCTAAAAAGGACGCAACAAAAGCAGTAGACGCTGTTTTTGATTCTATCTTAGAAGCTTTAAAACAAGGTGATAAAGTACAACTGATCGGATTCGGTAACTTCGAAGTTCGTGAGCGTGCGGCTCGTAAAGGTCGTAACCCACAAACAGGTGAGGAGATTGAAATCGCTGCAAGTAAAGTACCTGCATTCAAACCTGGTAAAGCGTTAAAAGATGCGGTTAAATAATCCTTACATATTAACAGGGAAGAAGAGTTTCCTTTTTGGGAACTCTTCTTTTTGCTTTTAAAAACATAAATATGCTAGAATGTGTTCGTATCACTTTTAGGTTTTCGGGAGGGCTAGCGGATGGCAAAAGTTAATTTAGAACAAATTGAACATGCAGTACGCCTTATTTTAGAGGCGATTGGGGATGATCCAAATCGTGAGGGAGTACTTGATACGCCAAAGCGTGTTGCAAAAATGTACGCAGAAGTGTTCTCAGGTATGCATGAAGATCCGAAAGAGCATTTGCATAAAGTATTCGGAGAAGATCACGAAGAGCTTGTACTAGTAAAAGATATCCCATTTTATTCGATGTGTGAGCATCATTTAGTTCCATTCTATGGAGTTGCTCACGTTGCATATATTCCGCAAGGTGGAAAGGTGACAGGGTTAAGTAAATTAGCTCGTACTGTAGATACAATTGCACGTCGTCCACAACTGCAAGAACGTATTACATCAACAGTAGCGAACTCTATTATGGAAGTACTAGAGCCTCATGGTGTAATGGTAGTAGTAGAAGCAGAACATATGTGTATGACGATGCGTGGTGTGAAAAAACCAGGTGCGAAAACAGTAACGACAGCAGTGCGTGGTGTGCTTGAAAATGATGCTGCAGCGCGCAGTGAAATTTTATCGTTTATTAAAGCGAAGTAAAGAAAAGCGGGAAACTGCTTTTCTTTTTTTTTTTAGTAAATAAATGATATAGTTTTAGCTAGACAGAGTGAGATTAGAAAGATTGCTTACATGAATGGTAGGTGTAGCCAAGTTTTGGTTATAGAAAATAGAGTGTATGTGTTATAATAAGTTTTATGAATTAGAAAACAAGGGTGATTTTTTGTGTGTGACATCTACGGAGGGTATGCGGGTATAAAAGAGAAATTGATGGAGAAATTACGCCATCCTTATTTTATAAACTATATTGAAGAACCATTTATTGATGAAGAAAAGATAGCATTGTTATATGGTGCTTTAAAGAGTGCAAACTTACATATAGAACAAATTGAGCATTACGTAGTAACAATTATGCTTGTACAAATTGCGCTTGATACGCATGAAAGGGTATCAAATAAAGCAGGCGAGGAAGAGATTGAATTCCATAAATGTCGTCAATTAACAGTACTTGCAGGCGATTACTATAGTGGACTATATTATTATTTATTGTCTATGAATCGTGATATTGTTTTAATTCGTGCACTTGCTGAAGGAATTAAAGAGATAAATGAACACAAAATTATGTTATACCAAAAAGCGCATGAAACGACGGATGACATAATGAAAAGCGTAGTAACGATTGAGTCTGCGCTCCTTCAAAAAACATGTGATCATTTTCATTTATCACATTGGAAGCCATTTATCACATACGTATTAGGTGGAAATCGCCTTCAAAAAGAAATTCAATTGTATGCTGATAAACAACATTCACCTGTTTTTCAAGCGGTGCAAGATGCTTTAGGGGATAAAGCAGAAGTAGTGATTAATGGTTGGATGATGGAATTGAGAAAGAAAGAAAAACAATTTTTAGAAAATCACACAGACGTAAATGAAATAAATTCTGTGTTAAGGGATAAATAGAAGACATAAGCAATTTTACATTGGAAGAAGGTACGAGCATGCAACAATCAAAAGAAGAAAGAGTACATGACGTATTTGAAAAGATTTCTGATAAATACGATGTGATGAATTCTGTAATTAGTTTTCAAAGACATAAAGCGTGGCGTAAAGAAACGATGCGAATTATGGATGTACAACCTGGCAGTAAAGCGCTTGATGTATGCTGCGGAACCGCAGATTGGACAATTGCGCTAGCTGGAGCGGTAGGTGAGCAAGGAAAGGTTGTTGGCTTAGACTTCAGTGAAAATATGTTATCTGTCGGTAAGCAAAAGGTAGAGGCGTTACAATTAAAACAAGTAGAACTTCTACATGGGAATGCAATGGAGCTTCCATTTGAAGATAATACGTTTGATTATGTAACAATTGGGTTTGGTTTACGTAACGTACCGGATTATATGCACGTATTAAAAGAAATGACGCGTGTAGTAAAACCAGGTGGAAAAGTAATCTGTTTAGAAACATCTCAACCAACAATGATTGGTTTTCGACAAGGGTATATTTTATACTTTAAATATATCATGCCGTTATTTGGAAAGATGTTTGCGAAAAGTTATAAAGAATATTCATGGCTTCAAGAATCTGCTAGTGCATTCCCAGGGATGAAAGAATTGGCCCAAATGTTTGAGCAAGCTGGACTTGAACGTGTGCAAGTGAAACCATTTACTTTTGGGGTAGCAGCGATGCATTTAGGTATTAAACCAGAATCAAAATAGAAAAAAGAAAAAAGAAGTTTTAGGTTAAGGTGAACAATATGAAGTTACAACTTATGTACTCTTTTTTACGATCGGATATTAATGTGATAGAAAAAGAATTAAAAAAGACAGTTGCTTCTGAACAGCCATTAGTAGAAGAGGCAGCATTACAACTTATTGAAGCTGGTGGGAAGCGAATTCGTCCTGTATTTGTGTTGCTTGCAGGGAAATTTGGAGATTATAAGTTAGATGCGATTAAGCATGTTGCTGTTGCGTTAGAGCTTATTCATATGGCTTCTCTTGTTCACGATGATGTTATTGATGCTGCATTTTTACGACGCGGCAGTGCGACTGTGAATGCGAAATGGGGAGATCGTATTGCGATGTATACAGGGGACTATTTGTTCGCTAAGTCTCTTGAATGTATAACAAATATCGAAATCCCAGAGGCGCATCAAGCGTTATCACATACTATTTTAGAAGTCTGTAAAGGTGAAATTGAACAAATTAAAGATAAATACAATTATGACCAAAATTTAAGAACGTATTTAAGAAGAATAAAGCGAAAAACAGCATTATTAATTGCCGCGAGTTGTCAATTGGGAGCGATTGCTGCTGGTGCTAATCGTGATACAGTAAATCGTCTATTTTGGTATGGGTATTTTGTAGGAATGTCTTATCAAATTATTGATGACATTTTAGACTTCGTTTCCACAGAAGAGAAACTTGGAAAACCTGCTGGTGGAGATTTATTACAAGGAAACATAACGCTCCCTGCTTTATATGCGATGGAAGATCCAGTACTTCGTCAAAAAATCACATCTGTACATGAAAATACAACAGCAAGTGAAATGCAAGAAATTATTGATGCTGTAAAAAATAGTCCAGCAATTGATCAAGCATTTGCGTTTAGTGAACGTTATTTACATAAAGCTTTAGAAATAATAAAACCACTCCCACGTGGAAAAGCAAAGTATGCATTACAAAATGTTGCAAAGTATATTGGAAAACGAAAATTTTAATGTTTATTCTAAAAAATAAAATAATCTCTCTATTTCAAAACTATTGCACAATTGTGATAAGGGTGATAATATGTGTGTGGGGATATACAATTACATACATAATTCAGAAGTGGAGAGATTTTTTATGGAAAAAACATTTCTAATGGTAAAACCAGACGGTGTACAACGTGCCTTCATTGGGGAAATTGTAGCTCGTTTTGAGAAAAAAGGATTTCAATTAGTTGGTGCAAAATTAATGCAAGTCACTCCGGAAATTGCTGGACAACACTACGCTGAGCATAAGGAAAAACCTTTCTTTGGTGAGTTAGTAGACTTTATTACATCTGGACCTGTATTCGCAATGGTATGGCAAGGTGAAGGTGTAGTAGATACAGCGCGTAACATGATGGGGAAAACAAGACCACATGAAGCAGCTCCTGGAACAATTCGTGGAGATTTCGGTGTAACTGTTGCGAAAAATATTATTCATGGTTCTGATTCTTTAGAAAGCGCAGAGCGCGAGATTGCTATTTTCTTTAAAGAAGAAGAATTAGTTGACTACTCAAAATTAATGAATGAATGGATTTACTAATTATTTTGAAATAATTTGTAAACGCTTTAATCACTGTGATAATAGTAAAAAGTGCAAGGAGAATAGGGGTATTCTTCTTGCACTTTTTTTATTTTCAATTAGTTACGAAGTTTGAGCTGTTATGATATATTGATATTTAAATTAGGCCTATCGGAAATATAGAATAAGAAAATGGTCGATTTATGATATAATTTCTTTAATATTTTTAGAATGATAAAAGTTAATATAGTGAGATAAATACATATACGAAAAGAGGAATAACGTATGCGATATATTACGGCTGGTGAATCTCATGGTCCGCAACTTACAACGATTATAGAAGGTGTTCCAGCAGGATTGTCTTTAGTAGCGGATGATATAAACGAAGAGTTAGCTAGAAGGCAAAAGGGATATGGGCGTGGTAGACGCATGCAAATTGAAACGGATCAAGTGCAAATTTTAAGTGGTGTTAGACATGGAGAAACATTAGGTTCCCCTATTGCACTCGTTGTTGAAAATCGTGATTTTGCCCATTGGACAAAAATTATGGGGGCAGAGCCTTTAACTGAGCAGGAAGAAAAAGAGATAAAAAGGAAAGTGACAAAACCAAGGCCTGGGCATGCTGATTTAAATGGTGCAATTAAATATGGTCATAGAGATATGAGGAATGTACTGGAACGTTCGTCAGCGCGCGAAACGACGGTGCGTGTTGCTGCTGGTGCGGTTGCTAAAAAGGTGTTAGCAGAACTTGGTATTAAATTGGCGGGCCATGTAATTGAAATTGGCGGTGTACAAGCTAAGGAGGTTACGTATAGTTCAATTGAAGAATTAAAGAGTATTACAGAAGCATCTCCTGTACGTTGCTTAGATGACGAAGCTGGTAACCAAATGATGAAAGCGATTGATGATGCGAAAGCAAATGGTGATTCAATTGGTGGAATCGTTGAAGTAATTGTGGAAGGAATGCCAATTGGAGTAGGTAGCTACGTGCATTATGATCGAAAACTGGATGCGAAATTAGCAGCTGCAATTATGAGTATTAATGCTTTTAAAGGTGTCGAGATTGGAATTGGTTTTGAAGCAGCGCATAGACCGGGAAGTGAAGTTCATGATGAAATTCTATGGAATGAGGAGCATGGATATACAAGAAGAACAAATAATGCAGGTGGATTAGAAGGCGGTATGACGACTGGAATGCCAATTGTTGTGCGCGGTGTGATGAAACCGATACCTACACTTTATAAACCTCTTCAAAGTGTAGATATTGATACGAAAGAGCCTTTTACAGCGAGCATTGAACGTTCAGATAGTTGTGCAGTGCCAGCAGCTAGTGTCGTTGTAGAAGCGGTTGTGGCTTGGGAATTAGCAACAGCTTTAATAGAACAATTCGGATTAGATCGTATGGAACTAATTCGTGAAAATATTGAGAAACATAATGAATATGCGAGGGGATTTTAATGGGAAACATACATATTCAAACGAAATCAAAAGAATATGATGTACATGTTGGTAAAGAAGCGTTGTCAAACTTAACAATGATCGTTCAAAATATGCAGCCAGCTGTATCTAACGTAATGATCATTTCAGATGAAGCTGTTGCATCACTACATTTACAGACAGTTATCGATGCATTACAAGTGGAGCAGGACGTGTTTTCGTTTGTTGTACCAAGTGGCGAAAAAGAGAAGTCTTTCGAAAATTTCTATGCGGCTCATACGTCAGCTCTTGAAAATAAATTAGATAGAAATTCTTTAATTCTTGCACTTGGAGGCGGAATGATTGGAGATTTAGCTGGTTTTGTTGCCGCATCTTTTATGCGGGGTATTCGCTTTGTGCAGGTTCCGACGACTTTATTAGCGCACGATAGCGCAGTAGGTGGGAAAGTCGCGATTAATCATCCGTTAGGTAAAAATATGATTGGTGCATTCCATCAGCCAGAAGCGGTTGTATATCATACACCGTTTTTACAGTCTCTTCCTGAAAAAGAGTGGCGTTCAGGTTATGCAGAGGTGATAAAGCATGCTCTTATTGGTGATGTGGAGCTATATCATTGGTTAAAAGAAGAAGTGCAAACATTAGCGGATCTTCGTGATGAGAAGTTAATCCATATATTAACGAAGGCGATTCCTGTAAAGGCAAATGTTGTGTCACAAGATGAAACAGAGAAGGGTGTACGTGCCCATTTGAACTTTGGACATACGTTAGGACATGCTCTTGAAAAAGAGCTAGGGTATGGGAATATTACTCACGGTGACGGCGTAGCGGTTGGAATGTTATTCGCCATATTTTTAAGTGAGCAAGTGTACAAGGTTGATCTTGCTTATGAAGATATGAAGCAGTGGTTCTTGAAATACGGCTATCCAAAAATGCCAAGAGATTTGAATGTAGAGCGCCTCGTTCAATTGATGAAACAAGATAAGAAAGCAAATGCAGGAGCAATTCATATGGTGCTTATGCAGGAATATGGGGTAGTGAATGTCGTATCTATTTCAGATGAGACTGTTCATATTGCGTTAGAGGCATTTCAAAAAGATATGGTTTAAAATGATAGCGAAGTGTTGTGAAGTGCTCATTTAGAGGTATTCTCGTAATAGTGACGGTTATGATAAAAGATTACAGTAAGGGGCTATAACTGTATTGTAATCAAATTGAATGAAATGACTGGGGGAAGAAAAATGAGAGTGAAAGAGCAATTGTTAACTTTGAGAGCGTATGTGCCTGGGAAAAACATTGAAGAAGTAAAAAGGGAATATGGATTATCGAAAATTGTGAAATTAGCATCGAACGAAAATCCATTCGGTTGCTCAGCGCGTGTGACAGAAGCATTAACTTCTTTAGCGAGCCAATATGCCCTTTATCCAGATGGATATGCCTTTGAACTTCGGACAAAAGTAGCGGAACATTTAGGTGTAAAAGCAGAACAACTACTATTTGGTAGTGGATTAGATGAAGTCATTCAAATGATTAGCCGAGCGTTACTACATGAAGGAACAAACGTTGTAATGGCGAATCCTACGTTTTCACAATATCATCACCATGCTGTTATTGAAGGAGCAGAAGTTCGTGAAGTATCACTTAAAGACGGTATTCACGATTTAGATGCAATGCTAGAGCAAGTAGATGATAAAACGAAAATTGTATGGATTTGTAATCCGAATAATCCGACAGGTACATATGTTGAGAAACAAAAATTACTTTCATTTTTAGAATCAGTTCCTAAGTCGGCTCTCGTTATTATGGACGAAGCATATTATGAATACGCGGAAGCAGAAGACTATCCGCAAACATTGCCACTTCTTGAAAAGTATGAAAATCTTATGGTTTTACGCACGTTTTCAAAAGCATATGGTTTAGCTGCTTTTCGTATCGGATATGCGATTGGGGATGCGAAGTTAATCGGACAGCTAGAAGTAGCGAGGTTACCATTCAATACATCAACTGTAGCGCAATCTGTAGCACTCGCTGCATTAGAAGATCAAGCCTTTTTACAAGATTGTGTGAAAAAGAATGCTGAAGGTCTAAATCAGTATTATGCATTTTGTAAAGAATATAACGTATTCTATTATCCATCTCAAACAAATTTCATTTTCTTAAAACTTGGTATACCAGGTAATGAAGCTTTCGAACGATTAATGAAAAAAGGATATATCGTTCGTTCTGGTGCTGCATTTGGTATCGATGATGGTATTCGTATTACTGTCGGTTTGAAAGAAGAAAATGATGAAATTATAGAGTTGCTGAAAGAGCTTGTAAATGAGCAAGTACAGAAAGAAGAAACATATTCTTAAGAGATTGTGAAGGCTCCTATTATAGGAGCCTTTTTTATCGTATTAAAAATAAAGGTTGAAGACTGGTAATTAAGTTGTTCTGTAAATCACGGTTTGTATGGCTTGATAATTAGTGAGAGAAGTTATTTGCACGGTCATAAAAGAAAGCGGTACAATAGAAGATGATGATAAGGTATCGGTGTCATATCCGAACCTTTTGAACAATTACCTACTCTGTAAGAAGAAGTATAAGAAGAAGCATGCTCATTCTAAAGGTTGCGTTCTAACAGTGAGTTGCTTATGATAAATGAACAGAAGAGAATATTTTTTAGAATTAAAGGAGACGTTTATGCAAAAGTTTGAACAAGCTGTTTCATATATTGAAAATGGTGAAGCGGAAAAAGGATTACGATTATTAAAAGAACAATTAAAAATTGCAAATGATGAAGAGAAGTATGATATCGCTCGTTACTATCATACACTTGGATTTACAGATGAGGCATTAGCGATTACTGAAGACTTACGTTTACTGTATCCGGAAGAAAGTGAATTCACTGTATTTTTAGCAGAATTATATATTGATCTAGATAAAGAAGATGAAGCGATTGAAGTACTTCATGATATTCCAGAAAATGACGATTTATATGTTCAATCGTTATTACTTGTTGCAGATTTATTCCAAATGCAAGGTTTTGATGATGTAGCAGAGCAAAAACTATTAAAGGCGAAAGAAATGATGCCTGATGAACCTGTTATTACGTTTGGGTTAGCAGAATTATATAGTAGTAAAGGTGAAGAACAAAAGGCAATTACTTATTATGAATCGCTATTAGCTAAACATAAAGTAATGGGTGGTGTTGTGATCGCACTTCGCCTTGCAGAAACGTTAAGTGCGATTGGAAACTGGGAAGAGGCGATTTCTTATTATGAAGCAGGCCTAGAGGAACAAAAAGATATTCACTCATTATTTGGATATGCCTTCACATTATACCAAGGTGAAGAATATCAGAGAGCAATCGGTGCTTGGCAAGAACTAAAAGAATTAGACCCTGAGTACGCATCACTGTACATGTATTTAGCGAAAAGCTATGAAAAAGAAGGAATGCTTCAAGAAAGCTATGAAACGCTTCATGAAGGAATTAAAGTAGATGAGCTTTCAGTTCCGTTTTATGTAGAGTTAGCGAACATTGCGGCGAAATTAGGAAAAATAGTAGAAGCAGAGGAAGTTCTTCAAAAAGCACTTGAGTTAGACCCGGGGCATTTAGGCGCAACATTAAAATATGCGTATATCTTAAAAGGACAAGAAAAGTACGAAGAGTTAATTGCAATTGTAGAGCGTGCTATTGATAGTGGAGAACCAGATACACAACTACTTTGGGACCTTGCGTATGCAAAAAAACAATTAGAAATGTATTCGGATGCATTAAAACACTATGAAAGTGCATATACTTCTTTTAAGAATCATCCAGACTTCTTAGAAGAATACGGTTATTTCTTATTGGAAGAAGGAAAGCGAAAAGAGGCGAAAGAAGTATTTACCCAGTTATTACAACTAGACCCGACACAAATTCATATTGAAGAGTTGTTATATAATTTAGAGGATTTTTCATAAGTTGGAAGGAAACTGAATGCCGCTTCTTGAATCTAAAAAGAAAAGAGAAAGACAGAGGAGGGACTTAATTGCTATGAATACCCCTGTTTCTGTAAACGAGAAGAAGGATTTTGTAAAATGGTTTTTGAATAATTACCAACTGAAACAGCGTGAATGTGTATGGATTCTGAATTATTTAATGAGTCACGACCAATTGATGCATAAAGTCCACTTCGTAGAGCATGCAAAATATTGTCCGCGTGGCTTAGTGATGTCAGCGAATTGTGTGAAAGACACACCGTTTCACTTTTTTAAACAAAATGTTATGACAACAGATGCTGAAAAATCGTTTCATGATATTCGTTTAAATCGAGATGAAGATATTTATATTCAACTCAACTTTAAATCATCGTTTCAAAATGCGAATTATGTAGCTGTATTAGAAGAAAACCCATATCTACCAAAGCATATTGAAGTAAATGAAAAAGATCGTTTACTTGCAGAAAGGTTTTTGGAAGAAAGTGTATTTTCATTTAGGAGAGAACGCCTTTTGAAACAAATTGATGAAGCGTTAGATAAGCAAGATAAGGAAGCGTTTCATAGATTAACGGCCGAGTTAAAGACTTTATAGAATTTATTTGGATTAATAAATTTTTACAAATTTCAGACTTTCACCAAGAAAAACTACCTATATTGGGTAGTTTTTCTTTTTTTACCTCTTTTAGTATGGTTTAATATATATAAAGTGAAAGTTCTGTCATTTACAAGTGAAGGAGGGAAGGAATTTGAAGTGGAGTGTAAAAGATGTGGAACAGTTTGAACAAGCAAGAGAGTATGTTGATACAGGAGTAATACCGCTTTTATCAATTTCGGCAGCACAAGAAATGAAAATGGTTGTAGAACAAGGTGAATTTATCGAATTGTTGAGCACGGAATTGGAAAGAGAGTATAAAGGAAGAGTGCTTTTACTACCTGCGTTTACGTATTTGGTAGAAAGTCAAAAGAATGAAAAAGGTCGTTTGCAAGAATGGACAAATCATTTACGAAGCGAAGGTTTTAAGCATATTGCTTATGTTACAAGTGATTTTTCATGGAAAGAGGATATGCAAGAGTTACAGGGAGATTTATTTTGGTTTCCTTCATTAGCATTAGAACAATTTAGTGATCAAGCAAAAAGAGAAGTTATTCATGCACATATAAAAAATATAATGGTGATGTTGGAAGAGAAGTGGGGAAACTCGCAATAAACAGAAAGTTCTTATTATTATGAGTAGTATGATATTGACCTGTGCATGAGCGTATTATATCATGATAGTGTCCTAGTTTTTATTTTTTATATAATTTATCACGAGGGGACAATTTCTGATAGAGGGGGGAAATTTTCGTGAGCGAGAAAGAACATCGCGTGTCAAGAAGACAATTTTTAAATTACACACTCACAGGGGTAGGAGGCTTTATGGCTGCCGGTATTTTAATGCCGATGACGCGATTTGCGCTTGATCCGGTGTTAAGAAAAGAAGCCGGAACAGATATGGTTGCTGTTGCGCAAGTAAAGGATATTACAACAGAGCCGAAGCGTTTCGATTTTAAAGTGAAACAGGTTGATGGTTGGTACAAGTCTGAAGAACCAAAATCGGCTTGGGTTCATAAAGATGAAAGCGGAGACATTGTTGCGTTCTCTCCAGTATGTAAACATTTAGGATGTACAGTTAACTGGAATTCGGACAAAGCACATCCGAATCAATTCTTTTGTCCATGTCACGGGGGTCGTTATACAAAAGATGGGATGAACATTAAAGGTACGCCACCCCTTGCTCCGCTGGATGTGTACGAGTCTAAAGTGAAAGATGGAACGCTGTATCTAGGAAAAGCGAAGCCAAGAGGGGGTGCAAAGTAGATGTTAAATAAAATTTATGATTGGGTAGATGAAAGATTAGATATTACACCGATATGGCGTGATATCGCTGATCATGAAGTACCTGAACATGTAAACCCGGCACATCACTTTTCTGCATTCGTCTATTGCTTTGGAGGACTTACCTTTTTCGTTACTGTAATTCAAATTTTATCTGGAATGTTTTTGACGATGTATTATGTGCCTGATATTAAAAATGCTTGGGAATCAGTTTACTATTTACAAAATGAAGTTGCTTATGGGCAAATTGTTCGTGGTATGCACCACTGGGGTGCTAGTCTCGTAATTGTAATGATGTTTTTACATACACTCAGAGTTTTCTTCCAAGGTGCGTATAAAAAGCCCCGTGAGTTAAACTGGATTGTTGGTGTTCTTATTTTCTTTGTTATGTTAGGTCTTGGTTTTACCGGATATTTATTACCGTGGGATATGAAAGCTTTATTTGCTACAAAAGTAGGGATTCAAATTGCAGAGCAAACACCGCTCATTGGTCCTTATATTAAAACATTACTCGCTGGTCATTCCGAAATTGTTGGCGCTCAAACATTAACTCGCTTCTTTGCTATTCACGTCTTCTTCTTACCAGCAGCACTTCTAGGTTTAATGGCCTTCCACTTCATCATGATTCGCAAACAAGGTATTTCCGGTCCACTATAAGAGATTGCTAAATTAAAGGGGAAAGAACTAAAGGAGGGAGATTATGCATCGCGGCAAAGGGATGAAGTTTGTAGGAGATTCTCGGGTACCGGTAGCTCGGAAACCAAATATTCCAAAAGACTATTCTGAATACCCAGGGAAAACAGAAGCATTTTGGCCGAACTTCTTGTTAAAAGAATGGATGGTTGGTGCAGTTTTTTTAATCGGTTATTTATGTTTAACAGTGGCGCATCCGTCGCCGCTTGAGAGAATGGCGGATCCAACAGATGCTGGATATATACCACTTCCAGATTGGTATTTCTTATTCTTGTATCAGTTATTAAAGTATTCTTATGCTTCCGGTTCATTTACTGTAATTGGAGCGTTTATTATGCCAGGGATTGCGTTTGGTGCATTACTGTTAGCTCCATTTCTTGATCGAGGTCCAGAAAGACGTCCATTGAAGCGTCCTGTAGCAACTGGATTTATGCTTTTAGCAATTGCATCGATTATCTTTTTAACTTGGGAATCTGTAGCACACCACGACTGGGAAGCTGCAAAGAAACAAGGAGCAATTGTAAAAACCGCGCCAGTTGATAAAAATGATGATGGCTATAAATTAATGCAAAAAAATACTTGTTTAACATGTCATGGTGACAACTTACAGGGCGGGGCGGCAGCACCAGCACTGCAAAACTTAACTTTAAAGCCAGAAGAAATTGCTAAAATTGCGAAAGATGGAAAAGGTTCCATGCCTAAAGGTGTATTTAAAGGTACAGATGAGGAACTGAAGAAGCTTTCGGAATTCGTTGCAAAGTATAATAAAAAATAATAAAAAGCTGACTACAAAATTTGTAGTCAGCTTTTCTATTTAGTTGGATGAAGTTTGTTATAATAGAGTAGGATTTAGTGAATGAATTACTTTGCTTGAAAGGTGTTGGACATACAGATTGGTGTACTTGTATGCAATGTTAAGACAACGCTCGGTATTATTATTTTTATTGGTTGTTAACATATTAGGTACAATTTACGGGTTTATATGGTACGGAAATCAACTGAAAGAAACGTCACCTATATTTTGGCCGTTTGTACCAGATAGTCCTATGGCGAGTCTCTTTTTTGTCTTTGTTTTAATTGCTTTTTTGACAAAGAGAAACTGGGGATTAATAGAAGCGCTAGCGATTGTTACTTTAATAAAATATGGTATTTGGGCTGTTGTTGTAAATGCGATTATGATTTACGTAAAAGGTCCTATTGGCCTTATGGGCTACATGTTAATGCTTTCGCACTTTGCGATGGCAGTGCAAGGTGTTTTATATGCTCCATTTTACCGTATAAAAAAATGGCATTTTATAGTAGCGGGTGTGTGGACGTTGCATAACGATGCAATTGATTATTTATTTTGGCAAATGCCACGATATGGAATTATGCATTTGTTTGTAGAGGAAATTGGTTATTTTACGTTTTGGTTAAGCGTTGCTGTACTATGTATTACATATTATTGTTGCTTACGTGAGCACAGGAAACAATTTTCTTTATGATGGTTAGAACATTTAGGGGGAGAACATGGAGAAAAATAAGAGTGGTACAAAAATATTGGATCGATTGATTACTTTAGTTGTTTCATATAGCATAGCATTTTCTATTTTTGCACTCGCAACAACGGCAGTTGTGTATGGAAAATGGCTGTATTATTTTGAAATTGATTTTTTAAATATTCCTGATTTAGCGGATATGACGAAGGATGAAATTAAAAGAAATTACGATGTGCTTATTACATATTTATCCCCGTTTTATGACGGAGCATTACATTTGCCAACATTAGATATGTCTACAAATGGCCGTATTCATTTTGTAGATGTTAAAAATATTTTAGTAAAGATTCAATATGTGATGTATGCGACAATTATGATTGCAGTGATAGGTGGAATTTATTTATTAAAAAAGAAAAATGAAAAGTTTTTACTGCACGGATCGATTTTAACAATCATTTTTCCGATAGCGCTTATGTTACCAATCGCTATTAATTTTGAAAAGAGCTTTGTATTATTCCATAAGCTTTTATTCAGTAATGATTATTGGATGTTTGATATTGAAACGGATCCAGTTATATTAATGCTACCAGAGGAGTTCTTTATGCATGCTGCGTGTGCTATTTTATTATTCATTTTAGGTGGTAGTATACTTTGTTATAGCTTATATAGATATTTCGTAAAAAAGAAAAGGATGTCAAAGAAAAAATTCTCTGCTTAAAGAGAATTTTTTCTTTGTAAAACGATAATATATTTTTCGGTTTAGTTCTGTTCTATTCTTGTCCCAATTAACATATTTTGTACTAGTAGTTATAGGGGGGACCGGGATGAAGAGAACATTAATTGGATTGATAGCATTTCTAATTATAATGTTTCCGTTACGTATATATGCTGAAGAGTGGAATGAGCTAACAGGGTTGTTAGACGACTCGTTACAGTTAGTGAAGCGTAATGAAGATGAAAAAGCGGTACAAGTATTACAACTTTTCTCAGAGCAATTTTTAATGAAGGGGAATGAAAAGAAGCATGAAGTAACACCAGATCAAGTTAGAGTTATTTCTTTAGCTTACGACAAGGCGCAGCAATCGCTCTCTGAAGAAGGTTTAGGTAAGCAAGCTAAAATGGATAATGTGTTGGCATTACAACTTGCTGTTGATGCACAAGTATCGAAATATCAACCACTTTGGATGGAAAGAGAAAGGAAAGTAATGGATGCCTTTTCTCAAATGGAAAAAGCGATGGAAAAAGAAGATGCTGGGCAGTTTCAACAAACATTAAATACATTTTTAAATGAATTCAATATTATTTATCCAAGTTTAATGATTGCTTTGCCAGAAAACGAGGTACAGCGTGTAAATGTTCATTTATCTTATTTGGATGAATTTCGTAACGTTATGTTAAAAACGAAAGGTGGCCAAATGCAATTAGGGATTATTAAAGGGGATTTGCAAAAGATATTTCACACAGTAAAAAAGGATGAAATTGCACCTTCTCTCATTTGGTTTATGACAATTACTGGGGGACTTATTTTATTCACATTAACTTATGTTGGATGGAGAAAGTATAAAGGAGAGAGAGAAAAAAGAAAAAGTAATGTGCATTCTAAAAATAGATAATGTAATAAGTAAAGATATGGATTGTAAGGTTTATTCATTGACAATAGTGGCAGAAGAAAATAGAATGAGAAGTACTATAATTAAAACTTCAATGGAGGTTCATGATGTTTTATTTAATTTACTTCGCGATCATAATGATCATACCGTTGTATGCACAGTCAAGAGTACGAAGTGCCTATAGCAAGTATTCACAAGTTTATTCAACATCAGGTATGACAGGAGCGGAAGTGGCTCGAAAAATTTTAGATGAAAATGGATTATACAATGTAGCTGTGGAAGAAACACCAGGTCATTTATCAGACCATTATGATCCAACGGCCAAGACGGTTCGATTATCAACAGATAACTATTATGGACATTCAGTTGCTGGTACAGCAGTGGCAGCACATGAAGTAGGACACGCAATTCAAGATGCGCAAGATTATAACTTTATGCGTATTCGTCATTCGTTAGTTCCTGTGGCGAATTTTGGATCGAATATATCATGGGTATTTATTATGATTGGTATATTTGCGACAATGTCGAAACTATTGTTATTAGGAATTATTTTAATGGCTGCAGGTGTTGTGTTCCAACTTGTTACATTACCAGTTGAGTTCGATGCTTCAAAGCGTGCAATGCAACAAATTGAAGCGTTAGGTATCGTATCAACAGATGAATATGGCCAAGCTCGTAAAGTATTAAATGCAGCAGCATTAACATATGTAGCAGCTGCAGCTGTAGCGGTATTTGAATTATTACGTCTCGTATTAATGTATACTGGTATGCAGCGTAGCGACGACTAAAGACTATCAATTTTGATAGTCTTTTTTTGTTGTGTGGATTGAATTATATAATGTATTACAAATAGAAATAATAGAAGTAATGCGGAAAGGCGGTGGGGGAAATGAAATATCCAGACCATTTAGTAAAACAAGTGAAAGAGCGTAGTGCTCCTTATCAACTAGAAGGTTTTTTAAGTGGACAAGGTCCTGAAAATCCCAAATTTATGTTGTTAGGAGAAGCGCCTGGTGAAACAGAAATTCATAATGGGATTCCGTTTAGCGGGAGGTCGGGAAAACAATTAATGGGTTTTTTAGAGCGTATTCACGTTACGAGGGAAGAAGTATATATTACGAGCGCTGTTCGGAGTAGACCTTATAAATGGCGAGAGAAAAAAGAACGAAATGGTGAAAGCATACAAAAAAAGTATAATAGAACGCCAAATCAAGGAGAAATAGTTGCCCATGCGCCTTTGTTAGATTATGAATTAGAGAAAATAGATCCGAGGCTTATCGTCACACTTGGAAATATTGGTCTTCAACGTTTAACAGGAAAAAATAAAAAAATCACAGATGTACACGGGCAATTATTAAAACAGCCCATTCAAAAATTAAAGGATATGCAAAGTGCAGAGTTTACATGGTCAGAGAATGAATATCATGTTTTTCCAACTTTTCATCCAGCTTCCATTTTTTATAATCGGAGTTTATTGGAGCTTATTTATGAGGATTTGGAGAAGCTTAAAAGACTTGTAATAAAAAACTAGAAAAGCTAAGGCGCTTTTCTAGTTACATTTAATTATGTAAAGGGTTTTTATTTTCATCTAACGTAAATCCTTCACCAACTACATCATGTACGTCACTTACTGCAACAAATGCATGAGGATCTACAGAAGTAATAATATTTTTTAATTTCACGATTTCATTTTTAGCAACAACGCAATACAATACGTTCCGTTCCACTTTTGTATACGATCCAACAGCTTTTAAAAAGGTTGCTCCGCGCTCCATCTCAGATAAAATCTTAGCAGCAATTTCATCGTTTTTCTCTGAGATAATAGTCGCTCCTTTGGCGGCATAGGCTCCTTCTTGCATAAAATCAATGACTTTAGCCCCGATAAAAACAGCAACTAACGTATACATACCCTCGCGGTATGATAAATAGGTAAGAATAGAGACGACGATAACGACAGCATCGAACATAAACATCGTTTTACCCATACTCCAGCCAACATATTTGTGAGCTAGTCGTGCGATAATATCTACACCGCCAGTAGTCCCGCCATATTTAAATATTATCCCAAGGCCGATACCGATAAATGCTCCGGCGAATAAAGCTGCGAGTGTCATATCATTTTGCAAGTTTAAATGTAAGTTGAGCACTTCGTAACGCTGGAAAATCCATAGAAATAAAGATACGCTAAATGTGCCGATTAATGTATATAAAAATGTCGTTCTGCCAAGTAACCTCCAACCAATAAAAAATATAGGGATATTTAAAATTAAGTTTGAGTAGGAAGGATCAAACTTAAATAAAAAATACAATAATAGTGTAATACCAGTAAACCCACCTTCTGCAAGGTGGTTTTCAATATTGATATTGACAATACCGAAAGAAAATATAGCGGAACCGATTAAAATAAAAATAATATTTCGCATCTTCAATTTTGATGTCATATAGAAATCCCCCTAATTATGTAATGATTACATTGCTCCGCTGAAACGGTAAAACATAATAATAAGTAATTTCTAGTTGCTAGTGAAAATAGTAAGAACTCGATTAGTATCGGCTAATCTTTTGCAAAAAGCGCAAAAGAAAGTTTCACTTTACCCCGTTCCAACGGCTGGTAGGAGATAAAGCTCTGAAGAAAGGCGAACCAGCCGTAGGAACCCGATTGGTTCAACTAATCTTTTGCAAAAAGCGCAAAAGAAAGTTTCACTTTATTATAGTCTATCCAAAAAAGGGTCGCAAATAGGTGTTTGGCGGGGAATAATATTTGTCAAATCGCGATGAATTGGCTAACATGAAAGAGGAAGGATTAGAGGTGAATAGTATGGAAGCGAAAACGATGAAAGATATGCAGAAAGAAGTAGATGCATATATTGGTCAGTTTAAAGAAGGTTATTTCAGTCCGCTTGCAATGATGGCTCGTTTAACGGAAGAAATGGGAGAGCTTGCGAGAGAGGTAAATCATTATTATGGTGAGAAACCGAAGAAAACAACTGAAAAAGAAAGAAGTATTGAAGAAGAGCTTGGAGATGTATTATTTGTTATGATTTGTATGGCAAATAGTTTAAATATTGATTTAGAGACAGCACATAACATTGTAATGAATAAATTTAATACACGTGATAAAGATCGCTGGACACGTATTGATGAGGGAGAGAAAGAATAATGAAAGAAATTAAAGTAATTATCGCCGGACCAAGAGGACGTATGGGACATGAAGCAGTCCTTCTTATGGAAAGAACGGAACATTTTAATTTAGTAGCAGCAGTGGATTATAAGCATGGTGGTGAGAAGATTTCTGATTTACCTGGCATGCCAGCATTACATGCACCGATTTACGCTGATTTACATACTTGTTTAGATGAAGTAGAAGCAGATGTGTTGTTAGATTTAACAACACCAGAAGTTGGGAAACAACACGTTACACTTGCAGTTGAGCGTGGACTTCGTTCTGTTATTGGTACAACTGGATTTACAGAAGAAGAATTGGCACGTTTAACAGAGAATGCAAAAGAAAAAGCAGTAGGAACAATTATTGCTCCAAACTTTGCAATTGGTGCAGTTCTTATGATGAAATTCTCACAAATGGCAGCGAAATATTTCCAAGATGTTGAGGTAATTGAATTACATCATGATCAAAAATTAGACGCACCATCTGGTACAGCTGTAAAAACGGTAGAATTAATTCGTCAAAATCGTGAATCAAAGCAGCAAGGTCATCCAAATGAAGTAGAGCAACTAGCAGGTGCACGTGGTGCAAATGTAGACGGTATTCACATTCATAGTGTACGTTTGCCAGGGCTTATTGCACACCAAGAAGTAATGTTTGGTGGAGATGGACAAATGTTAACAGTTCGTCATGATTCATTCAATCGCGCATCATTTATGTCAGGTGTAAAACTATCAATCGAGACAGTAATGAACCTTGATCATCTTGTGTACGGTTTAGAAAATATTATCGACTAAAGGGGAGACAACGGATGAAAATTGCCTTAATCGCACATGACAAAAAGAAAAATGATATGGTTTCGTTTGCATACGCATATAAACCAATTTTTGAGCAACATGAATTATTTGCAACAGGAACGACAGGGCTTCGTATTATGGAAGCGACTGGATTAGTTGTAACAAGATATCAATCTGGCCCTCTTGGTGGAGATCAAGAAATTGGTGCAATGATTGCAAAAAACGATTTAGATATGGTGATTTTCTTCCGCGATCCATTAACAGCACAGCCGCATGAACCGGATGTGAATGCATTGCTTCGTTTATGTGATGTATATGCGATTCCACTTGCAACGAATATGGCAAGTGCTGAAATGTTGATGCACGCATTAGAGCGAGGAGATTTAGATTATCGTAAGTTAAGAAAATGAGGGGAACAATTATGAGTGGATTACATATATTAGCGTTTGGTGCTCATGCCGATGATGTTGAAATCGGCATGGCTGGTACCATCGCTAAATATACAAAGCAAGGGTATGAAGTAGGTATTTGTGATTTAACAGAAGCTGATCTTTCTTCCAATGGAACGATAGAGTTGAGAAAAGAAGAAGCAGAGGTCGCAGCTCGTATAATGGGAGTAAAAACGAGGCTGAATTTAGCGATGCCAGACCGTGGTTTGTATATGAAAGAAGAGTATATACGTGAAATTGTCAAGGTGATCCGTACATATAAACCAAAACTAGTTTTTGCGCCATACTATGAAGATCGTCATCCAGATCATGCAAATTGTGCAAAGCTTGTGGAAGAGGCTATTTTTTCAGCAGGAATCCGTAAATATATGCCGGAACTTTCACCACATCGTGTGGAGTCTTTTTATAATTATATGATTAATGGTTTTCATAAACCGAATTTTTGTATAGATATAAGTGAGTACCTCTCTATAAAGGTGGAAGCATTAGAAGCATATGAAAGTCAATTTTCAACAGGAAGTGATGGTGTTAAGACACCGTTAACAGAAGGATACGTTGAAACTGTGATTGCTCGTGAGAAGATGTTTGGAAAAGAAGTTGGAGTCTTGTATGCCGAGGGATTTATGAGTAAGAAACCGGTTTTATTACATGCTGATTTATTAGGGGGATGTAAATGAAATTAAAAATAGGTATTACATGTTATCCTTCTGTAGGTGGTTCTGGAGTTGTTGGAACAGAATTAGGAAAGCAATTGGCGGAACGCGGGCATGAAATTCACTTTATTACATCGGGTTTACCATTCCGGTTAAATAAAGTATATCCAAACATATATTTTCATGAAGTGACGGTAAGCCAGTACTCTGTATTTCAATATCCACCATACGATTTAGCGTTAGCAAGTAAAATGGCAGAGGTTGCACAAAGAGAAAACTTAGACATTTTACATGTGCATTACGCAATACCACATGCAATTTGTGCATATTTAGCAAAACAAATGATCGGAGAGCGTATTAAAATTGTTACAACCTTGCATGGAACAGATATTACTGTGTTAGGTTCCGACCCTTCGTTAAATAATTTAATTCGTTTTGGTATTGAGCAATCGGATGTTGTTACTGCTGTCTCGCATTCATTAATTAACGAAACGCATGAGCTTGTAAAACCAAGTAAAGAAATTCAAACGGTATATAACTTTATAGACGAACGTGTATATTTCAAACGTAATATGTCTCAATTAAAGAAAGAATACGGTATAAGTGAGAGTGAAAAAGTACTTATTCATATTTCGAATTTCCGTAAAGTGAAACGTGTGCAGGATGTTGTTGAGGCATTTGCTAAAATTGTTAAAGAAGTAGATGCGAAGTTGCTTCTTGTTGGAGACGGACCAGAATTCTGTACGATTTTACAGATAGTGAAGAATTTACATATTGAAGATCGTGTTTTATTCCTAGGGAAGCAAGATAATGTTGCAGAACTACTTGCGATGAGTGATTTAATGTTGCTTCTATCAGAGAAGGAAAGTTTTGGTCTTGTTTTATTAGAAGCAATGGCGTGTGGTGTACCTTGTATCGGAACACGGGTTGGAGGTATTCCAGAGGTTATTCAACACGGGGAAACAGGATATTTATGTGAAGTTGGCGATACAACAGGAGTGGCAAATCAAGCTACTCAGCTATTAAAGGACGAGGAACTTCACCGTAATATGGGAGAACGAGCAAGAGAAAGTGTTTATGAGCAATTTCGCTCAGAAAAAATTGTTTCACAATATGAAACGATTTACTATGACGTACTAAGGGATGACAAAAATGGAAAGATTTAAAAAAGCTAGTTCTATTATTGAGACATTAAAACAACAAGGACATGAGGCTTACTTTGTTGGTGGGAGCGTACGAGATCTTATTATCGATAGGCCGATTGGAGATATTGATATTGCGACATCTGCTTTACCAGAAGAAGTGATGGCTATATTCCCAAGAAATGTTCCTGTTGGTCTTGAGCATGGAACTGTAATTGTTTTAGAAAATGGTGAGCCTTATGAGGTAACTACTTTTCGAACAGAAAGCGAATATGAAGATTTTCGAAGACCTAGTAGTGTTCAATTTGTTCGTTCATTAGAAGAGGATTTAAAACGTCGTGATTTCACGATGAATGCAATTGCTATGACAGAAGAAGGCGAAATGGTTGATTTATTTGCTGGACAGGAAGCCATTCAACAGAGAGAAATTGTGACAGTTGGAAATGCTGCGGATCGTTTTCAAGAAGATGCCCTGCGAATGATGCGTGGTATACGGTTTGTAAGCGCGTTAGGTTTTTCATTAGAAACGAAAACGAAGCAAGCGATTGAAACGTATGGACATTTGCTAGAACATATAGCAATTGAGCGCATTACAGTAGAGTTTGAGAAATTGTTAACTGGTACATATTGTGTGAAAGGTCTCAAAGAATTAGTAGAGACGAAGCTATTTTCTCATTTGCCATATTTACAAATGTCAGAAGAGAGACTGTTAAAAGCTACGCAGTATAAATGGGATTCTTTCGAAACGGATATTGAGGCGTGGGCATTTTTCTTATATTGTATCGGAGAAGAACATCCATCTGTCTTTCTACGTCAATGGAAGTTTTCGAATAAAAAAATAAAAGATATTGTTGCAGTTTTATTGGCAATCCGTACTAGAAAGGAGAAGGATTGGGATACAGTCCTTCTTTATAAAACGGGAATTTATATCGCTGAAATGGCAGAGAGAGTATATGAAGCGATGATTGAAAGCTATGATCCTACATCTGTTAAACGAGTACAATCAATGTTTCATGCATTGCCAATCCAGGGTCGTCAAGAAATGAATGTGACTGGTAATGATTTATTAAACTGGGCAAACAAAAAGCCTGGTCCGTGGGTTGCTGACATGCTTCAGAAAATCGAGGAAGCAATTGTAAAAGGAAACGTAGTTAATGAGAAAGAGCGTATAAGGGAGTGGCTGCAAGGATGCAATCTACTATAAGAAAGCAGTTATTACAAGTTTTTTCTGAAGCGGATGGCGAGTTTGTATCCGGCCAAACGATTAGTGATAAACTTGGTTGTTCAAGAACTGCTGTGTGGAAACATATGGAAGATCTCCGGAGTGAGGGATATGAACTTGAAGCTGTGCGCCGATTAGGTTACCGAATTGCAAGTAAGCCAGACAAAGTGACTGCTAATGAAATTCAGTTAGGGCTACAAACGAAGCGAATTGGTAGAACAGTGTATTTTGAAGAAACTGTTGAATCAACGCAGCACATTGCAGCAAAACTTGCTTATGAAGGTGCAGAAGAAGGAACTATCGTTGTAGCAGAAGAACAAACAGCGGGAAGAGGTCGTTTAAGCAGAAAATGGCATTCACCAAAAGGAACAGGAATTTGGATGAGTATTATTTTACGCCCATCGATTCCAGTTCATCATGCACCGCAACTTACTTTGTTAGCGGCTGTTAGTGTTGCACAGGCAATTGAAAAATGTACAGGTGTAGACGTGGGAATAAAATGGCCAAATGACATTTTAATTCAAGGTAAAAAGGCTGTAGGTATATTAACAGAAATGCAAGCGGATCCTGATAAAATTAATGCTGTCATTATGGGCATCGGTATTAATGCGAATCAAAAGCAAGAACATTTTGATGAAGAAATTCAGCACATTGCTACTTCATTAGCGATTGAATCAGGTAAGCCGATTGTTCGTGCAGAACTTATGCAACAAATCTATTTACAACTAGAAAAATTATATGAAGAGTATTTACAAAATGGTTTCTCTGTCATTAAAATTCTTTGGGAAAGTTACGCTGTGAGCATCGGGAAAGAAATTACCGCTCGAACGATGAGAGAGACGATTACGGGGTTAGCAAAAGGAATCACAGAGGATGGTGTATTACTTCTGGAGGATCATGAGGGGAAAGTACATCATATTCATTCTGCAGATATCGAAATTAAGTAAAAGAAGTTCCTCTTTTGGAACTTCTTTTTATTTCAATATTTTTGAGTTAAATTTGTAACATGATAATAAATCCTTTTCATATTTAAAGTTCATTTCAAGATATCTTCCGTCTAGTTGGCCTGGCGTGTTATTTGACGATTACTTTGCCTTCCATTCCTTTAAGGAGATGGTATCGACAAATTAATTCATATGTACCAGTATTTTTAGGTTTCACGGTAATATTCTTTTCTTTTCCTGACTCAACTACGACGTCAATGCCGAGTTTTTTCACTGTAAAGGTGTGCTCGTTTTTACCTTTATTTTTCAATAGTAATGTTGTTGATCCTTCAAGCGGAATCGTGATGACATTTGGATTAAAGTAATCATCATTTAGTTCAACCTCAATCACGTTCATTACATCGGTGGGTTGTGTTACGACATTAACTGAGGCAAATACATGAAAGGATCCTAAAGACATCCACCATACAATCATTACAAGCAAACTGCTGAATCGAAATAACCACCTGTTCATAGACATCTGCAATTCTCCTTTGTTAAGTACTTTTCCTCAATTAACCTGCATCATTAGTTTAAGAGTTATACTATACAGTTAAATTGATTACAGAAGAAATTAACTTGGAATTTTTTAACATGCGTTGAAAAAACATGTATCTTTTCAGGATTGAATTATCTATAAAAACTTTATCCCGCTATTTACTGGGCAATAAGACCTCCACCTCAAAATTCAGCGGAAGCAAAGAAGTTAGGTGGGGATCGGGCTGATTAAAGTTTCACTTTCTAGCATATATACTCTCTTATTAAATTTCATATACCGTAATAAGAATAAAAAATTATTTTTTCAAAAAAATGTAGTAATTCCCTTTTGTAGTTTGCTATAATTAGTTCGAATGTGGGCAGTATCAGAGCGAACTGCACCATGATTCGAAGTAATACGAAAAATAATAACTTGGATTCTGCCTTGATCCAATAACGGACTGGGACAGAGGGATGAATAATGCCGACTAACACACAACCCTTCTGCCCTTTTATGGCCAGAGGGGTTTTTTATATGATTGCGGCCATCTCCTCTCTCCTGCATAAAGGAGGAGTAGTTTTTGAAAACAAAAACAGATTTTTTGAAGATGAAAGAGCAAGGTGAGCCGATTACAATGCTAACGGCGTATGATTATCCATCTGCTAAATTAGCAGAAGAAGCTGAAGTTGATATGATTTTAGTTGGAGATTCTCTTGGAATGGTTGTACTCGGATACGATTCAACAGTACCTGTAACAGTAGAGGATATGATTCATCATACGAAAGCTGTACGCCGCGGAGCGAAAGAGACGTTTATTGTAACTGATATGCCATTTATGTCGTATCACGTATCATTACAAGAAACGATGGTGAATGCACGCCGCATCGTTCAAGAGAGCGGGGCGCATGCACTGAAGGTAGAAGGTGCTGGAGAAGTTATATCAACGATTCAATATTTGACGAACGCAGGAATTCCTGTTGTAGCGCATTTAGGTTTAACCCCTCAATCTGTAGGAGTGTTGGGTGGATATAAAGTGCAAGGAAAAGATGCGGAGAGTGCAAAGAAATTAATAGAAGATGCAAAGAAATGTGAAGAAGCTGGTGCAATAGCGCTTGTGTTAGAATGTGTACCAATGCAGTTAGCAGAACTTATTTCAGAGCAACTAACAATACCGACAATTGGGATTGGTGCAGGACAAAAAGTAGATGGGCAAGTGCTTGTTTATCATGATCTTATCTCATACGGCGTGAATCGTGTGCCGAAATTTGTAAAGCAATATACATCTGTTCAAGAGGAGATTGTGCGTGGGATTTCACAATATGTTACTGAAGTAAAGACAAGGCAATTTCCTGAAGAAAAACATTCGTTCACAATGAAAGAGGAAGAATGCTTAGCGTTATACGGAGGAAAACAATAATGAAAATCGTAACTACAGTGCAAGAGATGCAGCAAATTACAAACGAACTTCGTGCAAGTGGAAAGAGTATTGGTTTTGTTCCAACGATGGGTTATTTACATGAAGGGCATGCTACCTTATTACGTAAGGCAAGAGAAGAAAATGAAATTGTAGTTTTAAGTGTATTTGTAAACCCGCTGCAATTTGGCCCAAATGAAGATTTAGATCGATATCCTCGTGATATTAATAGAGATGAAAATGTAGCAAAAGAAAACGGTGTAGATTATTTATTTTATCCGAGTGTAGAAGAAATGTATCCAGCAGAACAAACAACAACAGTAGAAGTTGTGAAGCGCACGAACGTATTATGCGGTCAACAAAGACCTGGTCATTTTGCTGGTGTTGCAACTGTACTAATGAAACTATTTAATATTACGCTGCCAACGCGTGCTTATTTCGGTATGAAAGATGCTCAACAAGTTGCAGTAATTGAAGGATTTGTAACTGATTTCAATATTCCGGTTACAATCGTACCAGTTGATATTGTAAGGGAAGAAGATGGATTAGCGAAAAGTTCTCGTAACGTGTACCTATCACAAGATGAACGTGAAGAGGCTCTTCATTTATACCGCAGCCTATGTATAGCGAAAGAAAGAATTGAGGTAGGTGAACGTAATCCGGAAATCATTACAAATCTTGTGAAAGAGTATATTGAGACGCATACGAAAGGCACTGTAGATTATGCGGATTTATATGCATATCCGTCATTAACAATGGTAGAGAAAGTCGAAGGACGAATCATTTTAGCTATTGCAGTTAAGTTTGAAAATGTAAGATTAATTGACAATATAACATTAACGGTTAAATAAGGGGGAGCACCTATGTTTCGCACAATGATGAGAGCAAAGTTACATCGTGCAACTGTAACGGAGGCAAATTTAAATTATGTAGGTAGTATTACAATTGATGAAGATTTAATGGATGCAGTAAATATTGTAGAAAACGAAAAAGTCCAAATTGTAAATAATAATAATGGTGCTCGTTTAGAGACATACGTTATTAAAGGGGAACGCGGTAGTGGTGTTGTTTGTTTAAACGGTGCTGCGGCAAGGCTTGTACAACCAGGGGACAAAGTAATTATTATTTGTTATGGGCTAGTTACGGAAGAAGAGGTTCATAAACAAGAACCCAAAATTGCAGTACTAGACGATAATAATCAAATTATTGAAATGTTAGGTGCTGAAAAAGCGGGTACGATATTATAAGTAGAAAGGCTATCTCCATTGCGGAGATAGCTTTTTTGTGCATCTTTTCATTAAGATGAGATAAAACGTGGTATAGTAACATTATATAAATTATTGTTGTTTGAAAGGTAAGAAATTGAGGTGTTACATATATGAGTAAGCGTTATGTCGTTGTTGATTTAGAGACGACAGGGAACTCCTGGAAAGATGGGAAGGATAAAATTACCCAAATTGCAGCTGTTGTAGTAGAAGATGGAGAGATATTGGAGATTTTTTCGTCTTTTGTTAACCCAAAGAGAGAGATCCCACCATTTATTACAGAATTAACAGGGATTGATGAAAGTCTTGTAAAACAAGCCCCGTTATTTCAAGATGTAGCCCCGATGATTGTTGAGCTATTACAAGGTGCGGCTTTCGTTGCGCATAATGTTCACTTTGATTGGAATTTTTTAAATGAAGAATTAAGACAGGCTGGATATACAGAAATACATTGTCCTAAAATCGACACGGTTGAATTGGCTCAAATTCTTTTGCCGACAGCTGATAGTTATAAATTACGTGATTTAGCTAAGAAGCATGAACTAGAACATGATCAACCACATCGTGCGGATAGTGATGCTCTTGCAACAGCGGAATTATTTTTACAATTTTTAAATGAAATTGAAAAGTTACCACTTGTCACGTTGCAATCGCTTTATGAATTAAGCGATGTGTTCCAAAGTGATATAGCTGATGTGCTTTCTGAAAATATTTTAAAGAAAGTAATGAATGGTAAAGAAGATATAGCGGAGTATGAAATACATCGAAATATTGCGCTGAAAAAGCGGAACTATTCCTTAAACCTTGGAGAAACGTGTTCATCAAAGTTTGATGCTTTCTTGAATAAAACGATGGATAAATTGGAATCACATATGCCAAAGTTTGAAAGAAGAGAAAGTCAACAACTGATGATGAAAGAGATATATACGGCGTTAAGAGATTCTCGTTTTTCACTAATTGAAGCCGGTACAGGAACAGGAAAGACTCTTGCATATTTGCTTCCTAGTCTTTATTTTGCAAAGAGAAAAGAAGAACCTGTCATTATAAGTACACAAACGGTACAACTCCAACAACAAATATTAGAAAAAGAAATACCGTTATTACAAAAAATAATGCCATTTTCATTTGAGGTAGCTCTTCTTAAAGGAAGAAAGCATTATCTTTGCTTACACAAATTTGAGTATGCTTTACAAGAGGAAGAAAAAAATTATGATATGGCACTTACGAAGGCGAAGATTTTAGTTTGGCTATTGCAAACTGAAACGGGTGATCAAGACGAATTAAATATTCCTGAGGGCGGAAAGTTACTTTGGAATCGTATTTGTAGTGATGCGTATAGTCCAGGCGGTATGCAAAGTAATTGGTTTAGTCGTTGTTTTTATCAGCGAGCGAAGAATAAAGCTTTATTTGCAGATATCGTTATCACAAATCATGCGTTATTATTTCAAGATTTTTCAAGTGAAGAACCGCTGTTTGCTTCATGCGAACATATTATTTTTGATGAAGCTCACCATATTGAAGAAGCTGCGAGTAGAACATTGGGTGAACAGTTCTCTTGTATGTATTTTCAATTGGTTATATCTCGTCTTGGGACGCTAGAAACAGAAGATGTACTCTCCAAAGTATATAAAATGATGAAAAAATCAGAGCAAGCATCTCGTTCAACTTTCCGTATGATAAGTTATAGTTTGAAGGAACTTAAGTTTGATGCGGATGAACTCTTCCAAATGTTACGTACTTTTATATTTAAACAAACAAAGCAAGAACAAGGAACGAATAATATGCCGCTCATCTATAGGTATAACGCAGAACTAGAAAAAGGTAAGTTGTGGGATAGTATCGTTGAATTAACAAATCGTTTTATATATGAATTAAGAAGGGTAGTAACTGCTCTTGAGAAGCAAGTGGATATATTGCAAAGTAAGTTAGAATGGGAGATGCATGTTGTAACAGGTGAATTTATGCATTTAATTGAGTTGCTGAGAAAGATGGCAGAATCATTACAGTTACTCGTATTAGAAAAGAATTCGTATGTAACTTGGATGGAGACTGAAACGAAAGGGACGATTCATTCAACAGTTCTATATGCACAGCCTGTTCATATTGGTGAAAGATTTGCTGATGAATTTTTAACAGAAAAAAAGAGTGTTATTTTTACATCCGCAACACTAACAGTTAACGATACGTTTGATTATATAAAAGAGGAACTTGGTTTACATGATTTCGCTCCAAATACTTTAAAGGTTCCATCGCCATTTCGTTATGATGAACAAATGAAATTAATGGTTTCAACGGATGTACCTTTTATTAAGCAAGTAAGTAATGAGCGATATATTGAATCTGTATCGGAACATATTGCAAAGATAGCGAAAGCCACAAAGGGCAGAATGCTTGTTTTATTCACTTCGTATGAAATGTTAAAAGAAGCGTATGCGAATTTAAAAAATAATGATGAATTAGAGGGTTATTTATTACTCACACAAAGTGTGAATAATAGAAGTCGAAGCCGTTTAATTCGAAAGTTTCAAGAGTTCGACAAATCAATTTTATTAGGGACGAGCAGTTTCTGGGAAGGGATAGATATTCCAGGAGATGCCTTAAGTTGTCTTGTTATTGTCCGTCTACCATTTACGCCGCCTCATCAGCCGATGATGGAAGCGAAAGGTGAGTGGCTAAAAAATCAAGGTGAGGATGTATTCGCTAAATTAGCGCTGCCACAAGCAATATTACGTTTCAAACAAGGATTCGGCCGCTTAATTCGAACGAATACAGATACAGGAACGGTAGTAGTGTTAGATCGTCGTTTGACGAGTTCTTCCTATGGAAAACGATTTCTACAATCGATCCCTAACGTACCTCTTTATGAAGGACCATTAGAAGAATTATTAGTACAATTAGAAGAACCATCAAATGAATAAAAATGGAAGAAAAATACGCCTGAAGTACTTATAAACTTCAGGCGTAAAAAATGTGGGTAGGAGGAATTTTATTTTTCTTACTTCTTGTATACAAAATGTGTTGGTTTTCGACTTGAAACCTTTTTTTGCTGTACATGTCCTGCTATAATAGATGGGTGATGAAGCAGGGGTTGTAAAGAATGTACTCTTATTGTAACCGCATTGCGTTCTTCTATAATTAGAAATTTTTGTGTAACGGAGGAGTTTTTTCATGGAGAAGAAAATCGAAGTACTATCAACGACGCGTATTAAATATTCGTCTGATTTGTATAAAATTGTTGATAGTTTGAATCGTACGTTAAAAGAGCAGGACCTCATGTTCGGACTAGCATTAGACGAAAAAGATAAAGAAACAGCTGTATTTACGATTTACAGAACGTAGTGATACAATGAAAAAGTGGATCTTTGCAATCATTATTGTTATCGTTGCTAGCGGAATATATGGGGCGTATGTTTATAATAAAGCAATGGGGAAGAAAATTCCAAAAGAGTCGAAATTTGTAGAAATTGCTAAAGAAAAAGCAAAGCTTACAAAGGTGAAATCTGTTGATTATTACAACGGAAAATCTGCATATATAGTCGTGCAAGGTACAGATGAAAAGGGAGAACAACTTATCGTTTGGGTGCCGGAGAAAAAAGGGGATACTGTAGTAAGGAAAAAGAGCGAAGGTATTTCTGAAAAAGAGGCTATACAAAGAACATTAGAACAAGTCGGCAATGAAAGTAAGGAATCAAAAAGTAAGCCGAAAGAGATTATGAAAGTGAAATTAGGCTTTGAAAATGATGTACCACTATGGGAAGTTACATATATTGATGATGACAATCGTTATAGTTATTACTATCTTGAATTTAAAGATGGAAAATTTTTAAGACGATATAGCATTGAAAAATAGATGTAGGGGGAACTACAAATGAAATTAGCAAAGCGAGTAGCTGCTTTAACACCGTCTTCAACTTTAGAAATTACAGCAAAGGCACAAGCATTAAAAGCAGAGGGTCATGATGTAATTGGATTAGGGGCAGGGGAACCTGACTTTAATACACCAGAGCATATTATGGATGCTGCACATAAAGCGATGTTAGAAGGGCATACGAAGTATACACCAACAGGTGGATTACAATCGTTAAAACAAGAAATTGTGAAGAAATTTACTCGCGATCAAGGTATTGCGTATGATCCATCTGAAATTATTGTATGTAATGGCGCAAAGCATGCATTATATACATTATTCCAAGTATTACTTGATGAGGGAGATGAAGTTATCATTCCAACTCCTTACTGGGTAAGCTATCCAGAGCAAGTAAAGCTTGCTGGCGGTAAGCCGGTTTATGTAGAAGGTTTAGAAGACAATGAGTACAAAATTACAGCAAAGCAGCTGCGTGAGGCAATTACAGAGAAAACGAAAGCAGTTATTATTAATTCACCGAGCAATCCAACAGGAATGATTTATAGCAAAGAAGAATTACAACAGCTTGGAGAAGTATGTTTAGAACATGATATTTTAATCGTTTCTGATGAAATTTATGAAAAATTAATTTATGGTGGCGTAGAATATACTTCAATTGCCCAGCTTTCTAATGCATTAAAAGAACAAACACTTATTATTAATGGTGTATCTAAATCTCATTCTATGACAGGATGGCGTATTGGATATGCAGCAGGAAATAAGCAGCTTATTAAAGCGATGACGAACTTAGCGAGTCATAGTACGTCAAACCCTACTTCAATCGCTCAATACGGCGCAATTGCGGCATATGCAGGCTCACAAGAACCTGTGGAAACAATGCGTCAAGCCTTTGAAGAGAGATTAAACATCATTTATGATAAATTAATTCAAATCCCTGGCTTTACTTGTATTAAACCGCAAGGTGCATTTTACTTATTCCCTAACGTAAAAGAAGCTGTAGCTTTATCAGGATATGCAACAGTTGATGATTGGGCAAAGGCTCTATTAGAAGAGGAAAAAGTGGCTCTTGTACCAGGTACAGGATTTGGTGCTCCAAATAATGTTCGTTTATCATATGCGACATCTCTTGAACAAGTAGAGAAAGCATTAGAACGTATCCATACATTTATGAAAAGTAAAGTGCAAGCTTAATTTTATATTTCATTCATGTAATATAAAAAACCTCCCTATTGATGGGGAGGTTTTTTTGACGAATTGTGGCAAAAAGAAATAGCTAAAGGTGTGTTATACTAGAGAGCGAGGTGTTTGGTGATGAAAAAGAAAATGATGCTACAGTGGTTTGAGCAGGGAAGCATTGCAATTCCAAAATTGCTTATGATGCATTATAAAAAATTAGGTTTAAATGAGACGGAATTTATGGTTGTACTTCATGTACACACATTTTTAGAATCAGGTAATTCGTTTCCGACTCCTTCAGAGATTTCTGAACGGATGACGATAACGGAAATGAAATGTATGGAAGTAATTCAAGCGTTGATTCAAAAAGGTTTTTTATCACTAGAAGGTGGACAAAGATCAGAAGCGATGATGTGCGAAAGTTATTCTTTACAACCGTTATGGGAAAAAATATTACATTTCTTAATGGATGAATCAATAGAGGAAGAGCAAAAAGAAAAAAAACAGCTGCAAGTAAATTTATATACAGTATTTGAAAAAGAATTTGGAAGACCACTTTCGCCGTTCGAATGTGAAACGTTAGGAATGTGGGAGGACCAAGATCAACATCATCCAAATTTAATTCAAGCAGCTCTTAGAGAAGCTGTAATGAGTGGGAAACTAAATTTCCGATATATTGATCGTATTTTATTTGAGTGGAAAAAGAATGGAATTAAAACGGTAGATCAGGCTCAAAATCAAGGTCAAAAATTTAGAGCGAATCAACAAAGAGCACAACAAATGACAAAACAAGAGACGAAATTTACTGGAAAAGTGCCTTTTTATAATTGGTTGGAGCAGTAATATAGGAGGAGAAATATGCTTAACAAAACGCAAATCCGTTATTGTTTAGACACAATGGCGGATATGTATCCAGAAGCGCATTGTGAATTGGTTCATGATAATCCATTTGAACTTGTAATCGCGGTGGCGTTATCTGCACAATGTACAGATGTACTTGTAAATAAAGTGACAAGAAATTTATTTCAAAAATATAAAACACCAGAAGATTATTTAAGTGTTTCTCTAGAAGAATTACAACAAGATATACGCTCTATCGGATTGTATAGAAATAAAGCAAAAAACATTCAAAAATTATGCCGAATGTTATTAGATGACTATAATGGGGAGGTACCGAGCGATCGAGATGAACTTACGAAATTACCCGGTGTAGGAAGGAAAACAGCGAATGTTGTAGTTTCCGTAGCGTTTGGGATTCCTGCAATTGCTGTTGATACACATGTGGAGCGAGTGAGTAAACGATTAGCGATTTGTAGATGGAAAGATTCTGTGTTAGAAGTAGAAAAAACGTTAATGAAGAAAGTACCGATGGATGAGTGGGGGGTTACGCATCATCGTATGATTTTCTTTGGACGTTATCATTGTAAAGCACAACGACCGCAATGTGAGGAGTGCAGACTGTTAGAAGTATGTCGTGAAGGAAAGAAGCGAATGAAGGTGAAATAAGGGATGGAGCGAGTTATAGAAATACCGAAAGAATTTCACTGCTTACCATTTTTTAAAGAAAGCGTAAATTCAATTGAGTATCATACAGACGAGTCTTTTGAAGAAATAATACAAAATACTTACTTTATATTTGATATTGAAAGACAGTATGAGCCATGGAAGGAAATTGAAAACAGTATTCCAGTGATGTTGAATGTATGGAAAAATAAGCATGAAGACATTGCTATACGGTTTCGAAATAGAAATAAGCAAGAGGCTGAGGGGCCAATGATTCTTTTTGCAGCTCACTTGTTATCGGTTGTCTATTGGCTAAATGAGCAACCTGTTCATAGTTTGAATGAAATGCAAATAAATACGAATAAATTAAAAGTGCAACCTGTTAATTTTATGGAAAGATATTCATTCATAATAAAGAAACCGAGTAATTATCATTCTTATATTCAATTAGCGCAGTTGTATATCGAAATAGAAAAGCTATATGTAAAGAAAATGATAACAAAAAAGAAGTCCGCTTCTCGTTAAGAGAAACGGACTTCTTTTTTGTTTATTAGGACTCTGTTGTAATAACAGTACCGTCTGCGTGAGGTGTATCTCCTCCGGTATTTTGCTGTTGCTGTTCTTGTTGTTTCTTAGCTTCTTCTTCAGCTTTTTTCTTGGCCTCTTCTTCAGCTTTCTTCTTAGCTTCTTCTTCAGCTTTTTTCTTAGCTTCTTCTTCAGCTTTTCTTCTAGCTTCCTCATCAGCTTTCTTTTGAGCTTCTTCTTGCTGTTTACGTTGTTGTTCTTGTTGCTGTTCTTGTTGTTTCTTAGCCTCTTCTTCAGCTTTTTTCTTAGCTTCGTCTTGTTTTACTTTATCTTCATTAGCCTTTTTCTGGGCTTCCTCATCAGCTTTTTTCTTAGCTTCTTCATCGGCCTTTTTCTTAGCCTCTTCTTCAGCTTTTTTCGCATCTGGAGTTCCGCCAGGCGCAGTGAAGGATGCACCAACTGCTGGGCTTGTGCCAGTGCCTTTTTTCGCTACTACAGAGAAGCTGTAAGTAACACCTGGTTTAATACCACCAAGAGTAGCTGTCGTACCACTTATTGATAGGCTACCACTTGAACCGTCAGTTGCTTTATAGCTGGCTGCATATGCATCAACTTCTGCTGGTCCAGACCAGTTTAGTGTAACTGTGCTAGCGCCATCGAAAGTGACATTCAGACCACTAGGGGCATCTACTTTAATTTCTTTAATTGCATCTTTTTTCGCACCTTTTACGTATAGTTCTCCGTTTATTTCTTGAACAGAAGAAGGACGTTCAAAGCGTGATTTATCTGTAGCGAATTTGCTCATCATTACTTGGAACATTTGCTGTGCAATTTTAGTATAACGATCACTAATGTAGTTGTCTGGACCGTTCTTTACGTAACCCGTCCATACAGCCATCGTATATTGTGGTGTATAGCCAGCGAACCAGCTATCCCTGTTTGCATCAGCTGGAATGCCGTATTTCTTTAAATCTTTTGCATCAAAGTTTTGCGTTCCAGTTTTACCTGCTACGTCAACACCTGAAACATATGCTGTTGGTCCTGTACCACCAGAACCAGGTTTTACTACGTCACGAAGAACGTCAGTTACCATGTAAGCTGTGTAGTCTTGCATAGCACGTTGTTCCTTCGGTTTAAAGCTTTTCTTTTTCCCGTCCGGGAAGATTACTTCTTTTACGAAATGAGGTTTATTATACACGCCGTTATTACCAAACGTTGCATATGCACCTGCTACTGCTAATGGAGAACTATCGTTACTACCAATTGCAGTAGATTCATGTACTCCATCTTCAAATGTCATGCCTAAACCTTCAGCAAACTCTTTTGATTTATTAAGCCCAACTGTTTGAGCTGTTTTTAAAGCCGGAATGTTTAATGACTTCTTCAATGCTTCACGAAGTGAAACGTCACCTTTAAAACTTCCTGTAGCATTTTTAATCTTTGTGCCATCAGAATAAGTATATTCAGAGTCATTTAATTGATGATAAGTAGACCACTGAAGATTCTCAATCGCTGGACCGTAGTCGAAAATAGGTTTCATTGTTGAACCAACTTGGCGTTTTAAATTAGTTGCCATATTATGACCTTTGAAAGTGGACTTATTTTCTTTACGTCCAGCACCAATTGCTCGAACTTCTCCAGATTGTGTATCCATAAATACGAATGATCCTTGGAATTGATCGTTTGGATACTTAATAAGATTTCCATCCATAATTTTTTCAGCGTAATCTTGAGCATCTTGATCAAGTGTTGTATGAATCGTTAAACCATCTGAACCGATATTTACATCAGGATATTCTTTTTCAACTTCTGTTACAACCGCATCTAAAAATGCTTGATACTTCATCTCAGTTACTTCTGAAGACGGTTGAAGGCCCTCTGTTACTGGGATCTTAACGGCGTTATTCATTTCTTCTTTTGTTATATAACCATGTCGATTCATTAATGACAATACGACATTACGACGATTTGTTGCTCGTTCAACATTTTCCTTTTTTGTTGGATCATAAATGTTTGGACCTTGGGGTAAACCAGCGAGCATAGCAGCTTCATGTAATTGCAAGTCTTTTAAATCTTTACCATAATATTTTTGCGCTGCTGTCGCAATACCATATGAACGGTTACCTAAATTAATCTTATTTAAGTACATTTCTAAAATCTCATGTTTAGAGTATTGTTGCTCTAATTTATAAGATAAGTACCATTCTTGTACTTTTCTCTTAGCGGTTTTATCCATCGTTAGAAAATAGTTCTTAACGACTTGCTGTGTAATCGTACTACCACCTTGGGAACCGAAACCACCAGTGACATTTTCCATAACTGCTTTTGTAGTTCGTTTAAAGTCAATTCCATTATGATCATAGAAACGCGAATCCTCAGTTGCAAGGAATGCATTTTCAACTACTTTTGGAATTTGATCATAAGTAACATGCGTTCGTTTTTCAGCACCGTATTCATAGAAGAAATTTCCGTTTTTATCAAGAAACTTTGTTGATAAAGGATTAACAAGTTTGGATTTATCTAATTTTGGAGCGTCCTTTACCATAACAAAGAAAGCGGAAACGCCGGCTACAAGACCAACGATACCAAGAAGTAGACAACCTATAAGGAATTTCTTGAAAAAGGAGCCTTTTTTCTTTGGTTTTTCTTCTTTATTTGTTTTTTTCTCTTGATTTTTTACATGATTTCGTTCTGTACGAGAACGATAATTATCTGACATTATACTTTCTCCTACCTTTCATTCTCTCCCCCAAAAGTCGAAAAAAGAGCCTTAGTGATGACTCTATCACGAAAAATAAACCGTGTCTAGTACACGGATATAGTCAATCCGAGGGTGATAACCGCATGATAATAAGGATCCATGCTCTTCTATTTCTTCTTTCGTAATCGACTTGCGTCCACCTGTATTTTGACGATTCCAAAATGCAATAATATGTTTTGCATCTAATAAATAAAATTCATCAAAAAGTGTAAATTTAATAATGACAAATGCAATTCCATTATGAGCAACCACTTGCTTCATATGTTCTATTTGATGAAGGTGGAAGTTTTGAAGTGGGAAACTAGTTTTATTTTTTGTTTCCTTTGCTTCAAAATCGATGTATTTCCCTTTGTATACACCGTTGTAATCTGTCGTAGAAGGTTGTTTAAAATACGCTTCTTTTACCACTGCAGCACTTCGAGCGGGGTAATCTACTTTTACAATTTGAAGAGGTGTAGGCTTTTTATGTACACATGCAATATTATGGGTTAAGTAATATTGATTTGTTTCATTCAATTCCTCTTCAAGGGACATACCTCTATTACTATAAGTATGTGTTTTTATAGGTGTTTTTTGAGGTTGTGAAGCTTGATTATACCTTTTTCCATTTGGGTAACGAATGGTCATAGTGTGTCCACTCCCAACTTGCTAAGAATTACTTACAAAGGTGATTATATCAAAAAATGAAAAAAGATGTGACCTTTTTGATGAAAGGTATGATGACTTATTTATGTTTACATGGAATGATTATATGAAAATTAAACAAAATCGAGAAAAAAATTTTTGTACAGAGAAAGAAAAAGCGATCATTCGCAATATTAAAAAGAAAACAGAAATAGCTAATGTGGACAATATTTCTCGGACACAATCTTATCAAGAATATTATTTAAGAAATAGTGAAATCAGGTGGGCCTTTTTAGCGAGTATGGTTTCGAGAAATGCGGGATGGAATATGACTGATTTAGAAGGGAGATATTATGCCACTGTATTACCTGAAACGGTAAAAAAACATTTATTTCTTCTGTACGAACAAGCTAATTGGATTATTTTCTTAGATGCATTTCCTCAGCTATTATTGTATGAGGAAAGTAAGAAGAGACGGGCACCTCTCTTTCATTTGTTGCAATATTTCAGCGTATCAATTTTTATGGAAAAAGAATGGTTACTTTTCTGGGAAAGAAGAGATATGAATAGGCTTATGACGGCGCTTATTATAAATGAACAAAATAAAATTCAAAAACCAGTCATTGAGAACACATATTTTAAAAAACATGTATTCCATACTGCACTTTTTAAAGTACAAGAAAGATTTCATATTAGTGCAGTTATCTTCCCAACAATTGAAGGGAGGATGTATGGATTTTCGGTTTATCAATTTGAAACGTTACAACAGCGTATAGAACTAGGAAAAAGATTAGCATGGTTATTGTTTCATCCAATTTATAATGGTTCGTTTTATAAGTTTGCATTGCAAACTACACATACTGGGTCTAGAGAAGATTATGAAGTTTACGCACAGGAAACTCGAAAGTCTTATACGCCAACACTTAGAGATATTTATCCTGTTATTTTACATGAAGAAATAAAAATGAGAGATTGGTTTTGTGCAAATATGAAAATGAATGTGCTATTTGTACTTGAAGAACCTAAAGAGGAAGTTAATATAACAGAATGGTATAGAAGAAAGAGAGAACAAATCTATAGGCTATCTATCGTAAATCGTTTTGCTAAAAGGATGGATGAGTTCATGATATAATAAAAAAGAAGTCCCGTCTTCCATTTTGAAGACGGGACTTCTTAATTTGAAACAATCCTGCTATGCGTGCTACAACTTTAATTTCAAAACGTAATGCTAGTAGGAGATTAAGGATGATTTGAAATCTACCTGTTCGTAATAAAGTCTCGCTTTATGTAGCAGGGAAGTTTGGACCATCTAGCTTTGGATTGCCAGTCTCAGGTTTATTTTGTTGTTTGTTTTGGTTTTTCTTTTTTTCATTTTTGTTCTTTGCCATTGTAATACACCTCCTTTTTGTATTGTTACCATTTCTATAAATGACATACGAAATGATTTCTTTGACGAATAACAACTAGTTTTGTCATGTGGGCAGGAGTGGTGAATCATTCGGCGAAATTACATGACAAAGGAAAAGCAAAGAAGGAGGCGTTTTGTATATGGCGATGGTTCAGAAGGAAGATGTAATGAAAAAAATGGATCAAATGTTAAGTTCTCTCGATTTGCTGGAAATGAATATAGGGATTAGAATGAATCATGCATTAAAGGATGCGAGTGAAAAAATATGCAATAAGATAGAAATAACAGAAATGCATATTGAACATATGGAAAATAAATTAGTGCATCACGAAGAAAAAGGGAATTGGGTAAAGACATTTCAAAACGTCGTAGTGAGTGCATAATAAGGTGGGAAAGAAATGAAGAATGAAGCATTAATACAGTCTTCAGAAAAACTCATGCAGTATAATAATGAAGCGAATGTAAAAAAAAGAGAACTGATTGAATACGATTTTTATAAGGATATGAAACCGTTTGTAGATATGGTAGATGAGGAATTAGAGAAGTGGAAAGAATTAGCTTATACGTGGATTAAAGAAGAAAAGCCAAAGTATATACATGTACAGCAAATTGATCAAGTATACGATAATTTACAAACGAATGTGTTACAATGCTTTGTAAATAAAGGTAAAGGTAAACGATTCTTTGAAACACACCAAGCCGTTTCGTATACTTTGCAAAATATAGTTGAGCAATGTAAATAACAAGAGGGAGAACCCTCTTGTTATTTTTATGCTTCTGTCATTGTTGTAGGTTTTGTTGCGCCGTTTATTTCTAATTCTTTTATTAATGTTCGATAATCTGATATGCATATTTTTCCTTCGAGATACCAATGTCTCGCAAAGTCTAATAATTCATTTGCATTCTCTGTGCAATACCCCTTTTTTTGAGAAAACGCTTGTTTTAAATCCCCTAATACCATGTTGATTCCTCCCCCATGAGAATCTTCTTCTTAATTATCATAGCATGGAAGGGTTTTCTTTTTTAATTTTTTAAAAATTTAAACTTCCGACAAAAATAGACAGATACTCCATCACACATATTATTTTATAGGTACATATTATATATGTAGAAACTTATGTAAAGGAGGAGAGAATGCATGTTTCAACAATCTAACGTATATCAGCAAACGTATCCATATGCACAGCAAAATATGTACCAATATAATACGGATACATATTTACGGTATAATATGTATCCTTTCGAGCCTTATTATGGAAATCAAAATTATTATCAACCGTTTGAAGTGTCATTTATGAATCAAGCTCAACAACAGCAGCAACCTTATGTAAATCAGGCTCAACAACCACAACAGCAGCAACCTTATGTAAATCAGGCTCAACAACCACAACAGCAGCAACCTTATGTGAATCAAGCTCAACAATCACAAGCTCAGCAACCATACATGAATCAACAACAGCAGCAGCCTTATATGAATTCACAATATTATATGCCACCACAAGCGCCCTATGCTAATCAACAAGGGATGTTTTATCCACCAAAACAACCGTATCCGACACAGAGTAAACAAAAGCAACAACAGCCAAGTCAGTTTTCTAGTTTTGTTTCTCAATTTAAAACATCAGATGGTAACTATGATGTAAATAAAATGATGAACACAGCTGGCCAGATGATGAATGCGATGAATCAGGTGACAGGTATTGTAAAACAAGTTGGAGGCTTCTTTGGTAAGTAATGTTGAAGGGTTGTCTATGAAAGTATTGTATATGAAATAAAGGACTAGACAAATTTCCTTGTAATAAATGGGTATATATAACAAACGGCTTTCTCTCTTTTCTCATACTGTAAAGTGTAATCAGATTTTTTTAACGAGAGAGGAGAGAAAAAACTATGCATCATTGTCATCCTTGTTTTGGAGGGCATAAGCCTGTAGGACCTATTTGTACAACTGCTCCTGTCGTTCATCCGACGAAACAATGCGTAACACACTCTTTTTCAACAACGGTGGTGCCACACATTTTCCCAACACATACAACACATGTACATCATCAACAAATTAAAAACCAAAACTTCTTCCCACAAACAAATTCAAATGTAAATGTTGTGGACCCAATCGACCCAGGATTCGGCGGTGGATGTGGACCATGTGGCCATGGTCATCATCACCACGGGCATCAAATATCTCCATTTGGGCCAGGACCGAATGTATCACCGTTTGGACCAGGACCAAATGTATCACCGTTTTTACCAAACAATGTATCACCAGTAGGTCCAAATATCGGACCAAACGTTGGTGGAATATTTAAAAAGTAAATGATATGTTAGAACTAGCGAAATGCTAGTTCTTTTTTTGTAATTGGAGTGTTGATATGAAAGTTATTGCAGTAACAGGATATAAGCCATTTGAACTTGGAATATTTAAAAATGATCATCCAGGGGTGGAGTGTATAAAAAAGGCATTACACCGCAAATTAACCACTTTTGTAGAAGATGGTTTAGAGTGGGTTATAATAAGCGGCCAGTTAGGTGTAGAATTATGGGCTGCTGAAGTTGTTTTTGAAATTCAAGTAGAATATCCAGACTTAAAATTAGCGGTATTTACTCCGTTTTTAGAACAAGAAGAAAATTGGAAAGAAGATAATCGTGAATATTACGAATTTATTCTTTCTCAAGCAGACCATGTTGATAGTATCACGAAACGGAAGTATGAAAGCCCAGAACAATTTAAATTAAAAAATCAATTTTTTATTGAAAAAAGTGATGCGCTTTTAGCGGTATATGATGAAGAAAAACCAGGAAGTCCCAAATATATTGTAGAAGCAGCAAAGAAAAAAGGGGAAATAGAAAATTATCACAGTTATTTCATTCTTTTTTCTGATTTACAAGATATAATAGAAGAGGAACAGTGGAATAATGCAGAGTAATATGTAATATAGTACTCGTATATATGATTGACAAAAAGCATTGTTTCTGAAAAAATTTAGTTAATGAAAGTTTTGGTAAAAATTTGAGGTGAAGAAAATGATTTCGGATAAAATTAAATTAACAGCGAAAGATATTTTAGAAAAAGAATTTAAAACAGGTATGAGAGGTTATCAGCAAGAAGAAGTAGACAAGTTTCTTGATATGATCATTAAAGACTATGAAGCTTTCCACAAAGAGTTTGAGCAATTAAAGCAACAAAATGCTCGTTTAAAGCGTGAATTAGAGGAACAAAAACTAGCAGTAACGCAAGTTCCACAACAACCTGTACAAACACCAGTTGCACAACCGGTTTATAACAACACGAATACGGATATTTTAAAACGCTTATCTAACTTAGAAAAAGCTGTATTTGGAAGTAAGTTATACGAATGATGTAAGGTGGGAAAAGGTTTAAGCGTTTTACATAGAAAAAAACGTTGCAAAATCTTTTTGTTTCCACTATACTAATGGATGTCATAACGTTTGGGTAATCGCTGCAACGCCAACGTTGTAGAGGAAAGTCCATGCTCGCACGGCCTGAGATGGCTGTAGTGTTCGTGCCTAGCCAATTCATAAGCTAGGGTATTCTGGCTGTAAGGCTGGTTTAACGGCAGGGAAAAAACCTAAGTCCTTTCGGATATGGTTTGACTACCTTTAAAGTGCCACAGTGACGAAGTCCTTGAAGAAATGATAGGAGTGGAACGAGGTAAACCCCACGAGCGAGAAACCCAAATAATGGTAGGGGAATCTTTTCCAAGGAAATGAACGACGGGAAAGGACAGGTTTTATAACCTGTAGATAGATGATTGCCACCGGAGTACGAGGCGTGGGCCGTTTGTAGTACAAAGGAACAGAACATGGCTTACAGAACGTTATGAACCAACTATGAAATAACTCAGCTCTCCTTTGTTAGAGGAGGGCTTTTTATTTGTATGAAGTTATAAAGTATGAGTTAAAATGGTTAATGAGAAAAATTTTCGTAAAATGTAATGATTAATAGGACCAATTGCTATTAATTATTGTTTGAATATACATAAGAGGTGAATGCAAATGGGAAAAGTTACTTTAATTGCAACAGCGGCAATGGGTATTGAAGCGTTAGTTGCCCGAGAAGTTCGCGATCTTGGTTATGAATGTCAAGTAGAAAACAGCAAAGTAACATTTGAAGCAGATGAAAAGGCGATTTGTCGCACGAATTTATGGTTACGCACTGCGGACCGTGTAAAAATTAAAGTTGGCGAATTTAAAGCAACAACATTTGATGAGCTATTTGAAAAAACGAAAGCATTAAACTGGGGAGATTATATTCCAGAGAATGGCGAGTTCCCTGTTATCGGTAAATCTTTAAAATCTGAATTATTCAGTGTTTCGGATTGCCAACGTATCGTTAAAAAAGCTGTCGTTGAAAAATTAAAAACAACATATAAACGTACAACTTGGTTTGAAGAAGATGGTCCGTTATTCCGTATCGAGATTGCAATGCTCAAGGATATTGCAACATTAACAATTGATGCGAGTGGTGTTGGACTTCATAAACGTGGATACCGTATGGATCAAGGGGAAGCTCCGTTAAAAGAAACATTAGCTGCGTCTTTAATTAAATTAACAAACTGGAAGCCAGATCGTCCATTTGTTGATCCATTCTGTGGATCAGGTACAATTCCAATTGAAGCAGCATTAATTGGACAAAACATTGCACCAGGATTTAACCGTGGTTTCGCATCTGACGAGTGGGGCTGGGTAGGTAAACAAAACTGGCGTGAAGCTCGTCAAGAAGCTGAAGATTTAGCGAACTATGATCAACGATTACAAATCATTGGATCAGATATTGATCATCGTATGATTCGAGTTGCTCAAGATAACGCAGAAGAAGTGGGCTTAGGCGATTTAATTACATTTAAACAAATGCAAGTAAAAGATTTCACAACAAAAGAGGATTATGGCTACGTTGTAACGAATCCTCCATACGGAGAACGTTTAAGTGAAAAAGCACTCGTTGAACAACTGTATAAAGAAATGGGACAAGTATTCCGCCCGTTAGATACATGGTCAGCGTATGTATTAACAAGCTACGAAGCATTTGAGAAGTGTTACGGAAAAGATGCGTCGAAGAAGCGTAAACTGTTTAACGGATTTATCCGTACAGATTACTACCAATACTTCGGAAAACGTCCACCGCGTAATTCATAGTATAAAACTCCTCCAGCGCGCATATACTGGCTATTATGTAATGCGTAAAGGAGGAAGTGATATGGATAATTTCCAATTATCAATGATTCAAAAAGCTATTCACCGTACGTATGATGAGCTCGGAAAAGAAGTGGATAGTCAAGGTGCGATTGTAGATGAAATACAAAAAGCACAAGAAGAATATTTGTCAGCTCTTTCACATGAAACAGCGATTGATAAACGGTATTTAAAGTCATTAATATAGAAGAAAATTTTCCTTTTTCGAAAGGAAAATTTTTTTTCGTGAATTTCTATGTATTGCAACAGGGGAAAGCAAATGCATGCATATGCGTAGCAGTTGCTATTATCTTTTTATAGAAAAACTTTTTGGTTGGAGGCTAAGGATGTTTACTGAGAAGAGATTACCATTTGAAGTAGGAAAACAAGATAATTTTTATGATAAGTTGAATGAGTGGATTGGAGATGTGTTTTACGACATCCTTCCGGAAAAAGGCTTTGAAGAGCGTGATGAACAAATTTTTATGGCGTTTCAGTTAGAACGCGCTTTCCAAGAAAAGAAAGTTATGTTCGCAGAAGCTGGTGTAGGAACAGGGAAAACAATTGTATATCTTCTATATGCAATTTGTTACGCGCGTTATACTGGGAAACCAGCTATTATTGCTTGTGCAGATGAAACGTTAATTGAGCAGCTTGTGAAAGAAGAAGGGGACATCGCTAAGTTATCTGAAGCATTAGGGCTATCTGTTGATGTAAGGCTTGCAAAATCAATGGATAATTATTTATGCTTACGTAAACTTGAAGATGTTATGAGTGGACGAGCTCCAGAAGTAATTGAAGACGTATATTACGAGTTACCACAGTTTGTATTCGATCATGGTACGATGCAAAACTTTACTCACTATGGTGACAGGAAAGAATTTCCACTTTTAAATGACGAAGAATGGTCAAAAGTAAATTGGGATTACTTCCAAGATTGCTTTACTTGTGATTCTCGTCATCGTTGTGGACAAACTCTTTCTCGTGAACATTATCGTAAAGCAGCAGATTTAATTATTTGTTCTCAAGATTTCTATATGGATCATATTTGGACGTACGATGCTCGTAAGCGTGAAGGGCAAATTCCGTTATTACCAGAAAGTAGCTGCGTTGTATTCGATGAAGGACATCTAGTAGAATATGCAGCTCAAAAAGCTTTAACATACCGTTTAAAGCAAACGATGATGGAGCAACTTTTAACGAGATTGCTACAAAACGATATTCGTGAGGAGTTTGCACATTTAGTAGAAGAAACAATTTGGCAAACAGAGCGATTCTTTGATGTGTTACAAGAAAACAAAAAAGAAATTGCTGGTTCTGATCGTTTAGAAATTACTGTGACAGAAAAAGTAACAGCTGAAGCGAAACGACTTTATGCAAAAATCGGTGAAGTTGGAGATGCATTAGTATTCGAAAGTGAAATGCATACAGTAAACACGTATGATTTAAATATTGTTGATGAGCATTTAGATGTATTAGAACATTCACTTCGTCTGTTCATGCACGAGAAAAATGTAATTACTTGGGGTGAAGAAGGTGATGGTGCCTTCACGTTAGTGATTATGCCGCGTGCAGTTGAAGAAGTATTACAAGAGAAAGTGTTCTCGAAGAAAATACCGTATATTTTCTCTTCTGCGACATTATCGAACAATGATTCATTCGCGTTTACAGCTAATAGCCTAGGGGTAAAAGATTACTTATCATTCTCAGTTGCTTCACCGTTTGATTACGAAGAGCAAATGGCAGTAAACTTACTATCGCATACGAAAGAAAATGAATGGGAAAGAAAGTGTCAATATACACTTGAAAATATACAAAAAACAAATGGACGTACGCTTGTATTATTCCGTACAACGCAAGAGCTTGCAGCGTTCAAAGAGTATGTAAGTAAGGAGCAAATGTCGGTTCCGTTCTTATATGAAGGAGATCAGGAAATTAGCCAGCTCGTTTCTCGTTTCCAAAATGAAGAAGAGACTGTACTTTGTGCGGTTCATTTATGGGAAGGTTTAGATATTCCTGGTTCATCATTATCACACGTTATTATTTGGTCATTACCATTCCCTCCAAACGATCCTGTGTTTGAAGCGAAACGTAAGCACGTAAATGATCCATTCTGGGATGTAGATGTACCATATATGATTTTACGACTTCGTCAAGGAATTGGGCGTTTAATTCGTACAAGTGAAGATAAAGGTGCTATATCAATCTTCTTATCTGATTCAGAAGATGAGAAAGTAGTTGCAGCTGTGAAAAATGTACTGCCAGTAGAAGGTAAAGAATTATAAGGAGAAAGCTTGGCGCTTGCCAAGCTTTTTTCTATTATAAAAGGAATTTATGTTTCCGTGTCGAATTAAGTTTGAGGTAGAAAAAGGAGGCTTTTATACGATGACAGTTGCTACATATGAGGTAGAAAAACAATTTTTAACATACGTGAAGAAGATACAGAATTACGGAGAAGCATTAAGTTTAATGTTTTGGGATTTAAGAACAGGTGCACCAAAAAAAGGTGTAGATCAGCGTTCAGAAGTAATTGGTATGCTTTCGTCAGAAGTGTTTGCTATGTCGACTTCAGATGAGATGGGAAACTATTTAACAGAACTTGAAGCTTTAATACGTGAAGATAAACTTTCTGAAACGACAAAGAAAATGGTTGAAGAGTGTCGGAAAGAATATGATAGAAATAAAAAAATTCCACAAGCTGAATATGAGGCTTATGTGAAATTAGAAGCGAAAGCAGAGAGTGTGTGGGAAGAAGCTCGCGAAAAATCTGATTTCGAAATGTTCCGCCCGTACTTAGAAAAAATTGTTGAATTTAAAAAGAAATTTATTACATATTGGGGTTATGAAACATATAAATACAATACATTATTAGACATGTATGAGCCAGGTATTACAGTAGAAGTTTTAGATCACGTATTTGGTCAACTTCGTGAGCGCATCGTGCCGCTTGTAAAAGAAATCTCTGAGTCTAAAAAAGGATTAAAAACAAGTGCTTTATCGGAACAGTTTTCAAAAGAAAAACAAAAGAACTTTACATTAGAACTATTAAAGCAATTGAATTATGACTTTGAAGCAGGTCGTCTTGATGAAACAGTACATCCTTTCGAAATTACATTAAATAGAGGGGATGTTCGTATTACGACACGCTATGATGAAAAAGATTTCCGTATGGCTGTATTTGGAACAATTCATGAATGTGGTCATGCAGTATATGAACAAAACATTGCAGAACAATTTGAAGGTACACCACTTTGCAGTGGTACATCTATGGGTATTCACGAATCACAATCATTATTCTTTGAGAACTTTATCGGCCGTAATAAATCATTCTGGAAGAAAAATTATGATTTATTAAAAGAGTATAGCGATGGTCAATTTGATGATATGTCAGTCGATGAGTTTTATGATGCAATTAACGAATCGAAGCCGTCATTCATTCGTATAGAAGCAGATGAGCTTACATACCCGCTTCATGTTATGGTGCGTTATGAATTAGAGAAAGAATTATTTGATGGTACATTACAAGTGAAGGACTTACCAGCAGCTTGGAATGATAAGATGGAAGCATATTTAGGAATTCGTCCGGAAAATGATGCGCAAGGTGTATTGCAAGATGTTCACTGGGCTGGTGGCTCATTTGGATACTTCCCATCTTATGCGCTTGGTTACATGTATGCAGCGCAATTTAAGCAAAGAATGTTAAAAGACATTCCGAACTTTGATGCATTATTAGAAGAAGGAAACGTAACACCGATTCGTGAATGGTTAACAGAACATATTCACCAATATGGTAAAACGAAAAAGCCGCTTGAAATTTTAGAAGATGTAACAGGTGAAGGCTTAAATGCAAACTACTTAGCCGATTATTTAGAAGCGAAATATAGAGCGATTTATGAGTTGTAAAAAAAGAGCTGCTTAATTGCAGCTCTTTTTATTAAAGGGGATGATAGAATGGGTCATACATATACAGTAATGAAGCAAGAAGAAGCGGAGGAAATTGCGTATAACTGGCATTATGAAGGGAAATATTCTTTTTATGATATAGAGGCAGATGAAGAAGATTTAGCTGAATTTTTACATGGTGAGAGTAGAGGAGATCATACATTTTCTGTGAAGCAAAATGGCATTCTCATTGGTTTTTTTACTGTTTGTAAAATGAATGATGGAACGGTTGATATAGGACTTGGAATGAGACCTGATATAACTGGCAATGGATTTGGTTTACAGTTCGTGAATGCTGGACTAGCTTTTAGCAAAGAAAAATACGGATGCAAATATATAACACTATCAGTAGCGACATTTAATGAGAGAGCGATAAAAGTGTATAAAAGGGCGGGATTTGAAGTGGTTGGAACGTTTATACAGAAAACAAATGGTAGTTGTTTTGAGTTTTTGAAAATGAACTACATATGTAAACGTGATTAAAAAACAGAGGGATCTTCTGTTTTTTTATTTTGATTTAGAAATATATGATACATATTTTTTTACTTGTTGTAATTGAGGGTTTTGAAATTTTGGTAAAGGATGTGTATGATAGAAGTTTAGTAGCGAATAGTAGGTTTAGCAAGGAAAGGTAGAGGTAGTATGATTACAATTAAAACGAAAAATGAAATAGATTTGATGCATGAATCTGGAAAATTACTTGCTTCATGTCATAAAGAAATTGCGAAAATGATAAAGCCAGGTATAACGACGCAAGAGATTAATACGTTTGTTGAAATGTATTTAAAAAAGCATGGTGCCACATCTGAACAGAAAGATTACAATGGTTATCCATATGCGATATGTGCATCTGTAAACGATGAAATGTGTCATGCGTTTCCGGCCGATGTTCCTTTAACTGAGGGTGATATTGTAACAATTGACATGGTAGTAAACTTAAATGGGGGTCTTTCAGATTCTGCTTGGACGTATAGAGTTGGAAAAGTTTCTGATGAAGCAGAAAAGTTGTTGCTAGTAGCTGAGAATGCTTTATATAAAGGGGTTGATCAGGCGGTAATCGGTAATCATGTAGGAGACATTGGCTATGCAATTGAAAGTTATGTAACAAATGAAGGTTTTTCTGTCGCAAGAGACTTTACGGGACATGGAATCGGTAAAGAGATTCATGAAGAACCAGCAATTTTTCATTTTGGGAAACAAGGACAAGGGCCTCAGTTACAAGAAGGGATGGTGATTACGATTGAGCCGATTGTCAATGTAGGTATGCGATATTCGAAAGTAGATTTAAATGGGTGGACTGCACGAACGATGGATGGGAAATTATCAGCTCAATATGAGCATACACTTGCGATTACAAAAGATGGGCCAATCATTTTAACGAAGTTGTAATTGGAAATGAAAGAGTTTACAAAACTCGAACGAAAATAGTAGTTTTTAAAAATTCGTACGTGTTTTTTCGATAAATGCTTTTCAAAGTATAAAAAGTGCGTTATAATCCTTCTATAAAATAAATAGTTAGCTACACTCATATAATCGCGGGGATATGGCCTGCAAGTTTCTACCGAAGTACCGTAAATACTTTGACTATGAGTGAGGACGAATATAATTGCTTGTTTGGCATTCTTTTTTGCGAAACTCCAAAAGCGCGTCTCTCACTTGTAACGAGTGGTGGCGGCTTTTGGAGTTTTTTTATTGCATAAGAGGGGGAACAAACATGAAAGTATTACAAGAAAAGATTTTGAATGAAGGAAAGGTTTTATCTGGTGATGTATTAAAGGTGGATGCATTTTTAAATCACCAAATTGATCCAGTACTTATGCAAGAAATCGGAAAAGAATTTGCTAAACGTTTTAAAGAAGAGAACATTACAAAAATCGTGACGATTGAATCTTCAGGCATTGCACCATCTGTTATGGCTGCATTAGAGCTTGGTGTAAAAGTAATCTTTGCAAGAAAACGTAAATCGTTAACGTTACAAGATAATATGTACGTTGCAAACGTATATTCATTTACAAAACAAGAAACAAATGAAATTTCATTATCTCGAAATCATATTGATGAAAATGATCGCGTGCTAATCATCGATGACTTTTTAGCAAACGGTCAGGCTGCTTTAGGTTTAATGAGTTTGGTAGAGCAAGCAGGAGCAAGTATTGCAGGAATTGGAATTGTTATTGAAAAAGCATTTCAAGATGGAGGAAAGAAGCTTCGTGAACAAGGCGTTCGTGTTGAATCACTAGCAGAAATTGCATCACTTGATAACGGCACAGTTACATTTGTACAGCAAGAAACTGCGGAGGTGAAATAAACGATGAAGCAGCATCCATTTAAAATTGCATCGCTTGGTATGCAACATATGCTTGCAATGTATGCTGGAGCAATTATCGTTCCGCTTATTGTGGGCGGTGGACTTGGTTTAAATCAAAAAGAATTAACATATTTAGTCTCAATTGATTTATTAATGTGCGGCGTTGCAACAATTTTACAAGCATTATCAAATCGCTTTTTCGGTATTGGACTTCCCGTTGTACTCGGTTGTACATTTACAGCCGTTGGACCGATGATTGCGATTGGAAAACAATACGGTGTGTCTTCTATTTATGGAGCAATTATTGCTGCTGGGTTATTCGTTGTTATTTTTGCGAAATTATTTGGAAAGCTTGTAAAACTATTTCCACCTGTTGTAACAGGATCTGTTGTTACTGTAATTGGAGTTACACTTGTTCCAGCAGCAATTAATGATATGGCTGGCGGAGTAGGAAGTAAGGATTTCGGTAGTCTTGAAAATTTAGCATTAGCATTTGGTGTGTTACTATTTATCATCATTATGTATCGTTTCTTTGATGGATTTATTCGTTCAATCTCTATTTTACTAGGTCTATTGTTCGGTACAATCGTTGCAGCGTTTATGGGGAAAGTAAGCTTGCAAGCGGTTGGAGAGGCTGATTGGTTCCATGGTATTCAACCATTTTACTTTGGTACACCAACATTTGAATTAACACCAGTTATTACGATGATTCTCGTTGCTTGTGTAGGGATTGTGGAAGCAACGGGTGTATACTTTGCATTATCTGATATTTGCAATAAAAAAATCGGTGAAAAAGAATTAACAAAGGGCTATCGAGCAGAAGGATTAGCGATGGTGTTAGGTGGCATTTTCAACGCGTTCCCATATACAACTTACTCTCAAAACGTAGGACTTGTTCAATTAACTGGAGTAAGAAATCGCGTTATTATTTATACTTGCGGTGGTATGTTAATCGTTCTTGGATTCATTCCTAAAATCGCAGCTATTACAACAATCATTCCGAAATCAGTACTTGGCGGTGCTATGCTCGCAATGTTCGGTATGGTAATGGCATATGGTATTAAAATGTTAAGTAGCGTTGATTTTGGCAAACAAGAAAACTTATTAATTGTTGCATGTTCTGTCGGAATTGGGCTTGGGGTTACAGTTGTTCCTACATTATTCTCACAACTTCCTGAAAACATTCGTATTTTAACAGATAACGGAATTGTACTTGGAAGTGCGTCAGCAGTACTTTTAAATATCGTATTTAATATGGTGCCACAGCGTAAAGTGAAAGTAAAAGAAGAGCCGGTGTCTATGCAAAGTGCAGTAAGAGAAGCGTAAAAAAGCAAGGTCTCGTTATGAGACCTTGCTTTTCTTTTTAAGTGGCATCATTTTCCCGTAAGTACCAAGACGCCAAATGTACTCAAGTGGTCCGTATTGGTAATGTGAAAGCCACCAGCGGCTAATAAAGATTTGTAACGTGTAGAAACTAATGCAGAATAGTGGTCCAACCCATAGTGGAGCCAGATAATCATTTTTAAACAATAGCCCGAATACAAGTAATGTAACAATTGTATGCGAGATGTAATTTGTTAATGCCATTCGTCCAACGTATTGGAATGGACGTAATAACGTTTGCCATTTTTCTTTTTGTAATAAACGCATTAACGTGACAATGTAGAAGATGAACAATGTCTTTCCGCTTATCATCGTAATGCCCATAAGTGAAAATGGTGTGTATGGTTGATTGTTCATAAAGAAGTAAACCATAATAAACCACATCGGTAATGTTAAAATGAACATAATGATTTGCCATTTTTTAAGTTTTGGATCTAATTCCTTAGCACGGCGGAAAATGTCTTTTTTACCGGCATATAATCCGAGTAAAAACAATCCTAGTGTTTCAGGAAGCATAATAAGACTGTTACTTATTGCTTCAGAATAGAATGAATAGAATCTGTCTGTAATTTGTAAGCCCCAGTTTTCTAACGGCATAATGGCTATGGAAAGGCCTAGTTCATCTACCGGCACTAATAACATGACAAGAGAACCTAATAATGTGAACAATTGCATGAAACTTAATAGTACAATTGACCATATTAAAATAGTACGTGTCTTTCTTTTGTAAAATAAAAATAAGAAAAACCCGGTAATTGCATAAGTATGTAAAATGTCACCGTCCCATAAAAGAACGTAATGTAAGAACCCGAATAATAATAAGATAAGTAAGCGGCGAACAAACAAAGTTTTTGGACGATCGGTCTTCGCCTCAGCACGATTCATAAAAATATAAAAACCTAATCCGAATAAAAACGAAAAAATTGTATAAAATTTCGTTTGAATAAACATATCGTAAAATAGGCGAATATAGCTGTCTATCCCTTCGTAAATTCCTGTAATATCACGTGAGTCAACCCCGGCAATAATTGGCCAGTTAACAAGAAAAATACCTAATACAGCTATTCCTCTAATAATATCAATGGAGTGTATCCTCTCGCCTTGTGTGAGATTTTGTGTCATTTTTTTCCTCCTTGTTAAGTAATTCCCTTTTAGTATACAAAATGTAAGATGGAGGGGATAGGGGATATTTCCATTTTTTTAAACTGTTAAGTTATGTAGGATGAGATATAATAAGAGTGCACAACAAGTTTTAACCTTTTTCAAAACAGGCAGTAAAGCTCCTTCTTATAAGGAGCTTTCTTTATGAAAAGTGTTGATAATGATTCTCTTTAATGATAAAATGTATTCAAAAGTGATAATCATTATCAAAAAAGGTTGGTGCATGAGTATGGTATATGCATTAGTAGCAGGTACAGTTGCTGTATATGCAGTTATTGCAAAGTATGTTTTAAATGGAGTAGGAACAGCAAAATGAGTGATATGACATAAAATCCCTTTCATTTGTAAAAAGAATGAAAGGGATTTTTTATTTTTAATGAGAATATGCTGAAAATTTAGTATGATAGTAAAGTGAAACTGTAATCAATGGGTAGGTGTAACTCTCACTGGTTATGAGCTCGCAATTAGCGGGGAAAAGTATATACATCTTGGATAAAGGGGAACAAGGGGATGACAAACATAGTACAGACAAACGGTATGAAAAAACTTGTTTGTTTTTATGAAGAGTGGCAAAAACACGGCGATGCAGAGAATAGCTTAAAGTTGTTTGAAGTAATTCAAAAATATAAACGAGAGCAGCTTATGATAGCGTTCTGCGGTCACTTCTCAGCAGGGAAATCAACGATGATGAATCATCTATATAAAGCGCAGTTGTTACCAACAAGTCCAATTCCGACAAGCGCTAACGTCGTTAAAATTGAAAAGGGATTTGATCGTGTTGTTGTAACGATTAAATCTGGAGAACAGTACGAATATGACGGTGCATATTCAGCAGAAGAATTAAAGCAAATTTGTAAAGATGGCGATGAGGTAATTGGTGTTCATATTTATCGGAATGATGCACCAATTCCTGAGGGTGTTATGTTAGTTGATACACCAGGGATTGACTCAACAGATGATGCCCATCAACTAGCAACAGAATCAACGCTACATCTAGCAGACGTAATTTTTTATATGATGGATTATAATCACGTCCAATCGGAAGTGAATTTGCAATTTGTTAAAGAATTGAAACAACGTAATAAAACGGTTTATCTCGTTGTAAATCAAATAGATAAACATAAAGAAAATGAATTATCATTTGAGGATTATAAAGATAGTGTGAAACAATCGTTCTCTAACTGGGATATTGAAGTAGATGGAGTTTATTATACGTCATTACGAATGATGAACCATCCACATAATGAAATTGGAAGCTTAGAAACATTAATTACTTCTATTATGAAAGAAAAAGAGCAGTATGTAAGAGAGGGAATGGAGCGAGAAACAGAACATTTAATGGGAGAACATTTCTCGTTTATTGTTTCTGAAAATGAAAAAGCTCTTTTGACATATGAGGAAGAGTTAGCATCACCGCTTTTGATTTCAGAAATAGTTGAAAAGAAAGAAGAGCTAACGGAAACTAAACATCGCGAGGCTAGTAAAGAATCTCATGTGAGAAACGAATTTATAAAAGGTTTACAAGCTATATTAGATAACGCGTATTTAATGCCATTTGAAATGAGAGAATTGGCAAATGCATATTTAGAAACGAAATTAACAAAGTTTAAAGTTGGTTTGCTATTTGCGAAAGGAAAGACGGAGCAAGAAAAACAAAGACGTGTAGAGGCGTTTTATTCTGCCCTTCAAAAGACTGTTGAAACGCAACTTGATTTTCATGTGAAAGAATTTATTGTAGCCTTCTTAAAAGAAGAAGGATTGTTCACGGAGGAAATTGGGAAAGACATATATGCTTTAGAAATCGCTTTTGGACCAGAAATGTTAGCTGAAGTCATTAAACAAGGTGCAGGTTTCACAGGTGATTACTTACTTCTTTATACAGCGGATGTAGCGAATGAACTGAAGAAACGTTATTTTACAAAAGCACAGCAAATTTTTGATAAAAGTGCAGTTGTTTTAAAGCAAAAAGTGAAGGAAGCAGTTGCTCGTATGGAAGAAGAGATTGAAAAATATACGATGTTGCAAACGGCAAAAGAGACGGAATTACAATACAGTAACAATTTAGAGACATATGAAAGTTATTTACAAAATGTTTGGCACGAGCGTGTTGCTACACCAGAAGGATTGCAAATAGAGGAGATATTGCAACGTGAAAAACAAATTGTTAGTGAGAAATTCACACTACAAGAGCAGGAAATGGTAAATGATAACGTAGCGGCTCATGAAGAAGAGATAAAAGGAACGGCAGCTTTAAATATTCAGCGTATATTAGAGAAAGTGAAGAAAGCTGAAATGATATTAGAGCCATTGCCAGCGCTGAAACATGTACAGCAAGAGGTGATAGAAAAAAGGCGTCGTGTGGAAACGAAACAATTTACAGTAGCGTTATTCGGAGCTTTTAGTGCTGGGAAATCATCATTTGCCAATGCCTTACTTGGTGAGAAGGTACTTCCTGTATCACCAAATCCGACGACGGCAACGATTAATCAAATTTTGCCGGTTACAGAGGAAAAACCACACGGAACAGTAATGGTTCAATTCAAATCAAAGCAAGCTCTATTAGAAGATATGAAAGCTGTTTATAAGCTGTTTCATTATGAGATTACTACGTTAGATGAGGCGTTAGCACAAATTGATAAAGTTATGAAATATCCTTCACCGACTGGGAAGCAAAAAACAACATTTAGCTTTTTACGAGCGGTACAAAAAGGGTATGATGCAGTTTCTACTTATTTAGGAGAACAAGTACAAGTCACATTAGAAGAGTTCTCTGATTATGTAGCGAATGAAGAAAAATCATGCTTCGTTGAGTATATGGAGCTTTATTATGATTGTGCTTTAACAAGGCAGGGAGTAGCGCTTGTAGACACACCTGGAGCGGATTCTATTAATGCTCGCCATACGGATGTTGCATTCCAGTATATTAAAAATGCAGATGCTATTTTATTTGTAACATATTATAACCATGTATTCTCTCGTGCTGATCGTGAATTTTTAATTCAGCTTGGGCGTGTAAAGGATACTTTTGCCCTTGATAAAATGTTCTTCTTAATTAATGCGGCGGATTTAGCAGAGTCTGAAGAAGAACTTGAAATGGTAAAAGGTTATATCGCAGATCAGCTACTGCAATACGGTATTAGAAATCCGCGTTTATTTGCAATTTCAAGTTTATGTGCGCTTGAAGAGAAACAAGGAAAGAATGTTGAAAAAGAGAAGTATGGTATTTTACAAAACTCTGGAATTACTAAGTTTGAGGAATCATTTACGTCCTTTATGATGAGAGATTTAATGCTTGTTTCTGTGCATGCTCTATATGGTGCGTTGCAAGGGGCAAATCAGCTTTTAGTAAACATGATAAATGGTGCAAAGCAGGGGAATGAAGAGAAAGAGAAGCAAACGAAAAAATATGAAGCAGAGCGTGATCAACTACTTCATATTATTTCATCATATAGTGTACTTGCTGAAGAACAGGCGATGCAAAATGAAGTGAAAGAGTTGCTTTATTACGTGCAACAGCGTCTATTCCTACGTTATAACGATGTGTTTACTGAATTTATTAATCCGGCGTCACTTCGAACGGATGGAAATGTGAAAACACAATTGCAACAGTGTGTTATGGAATTAGTAGCATTTATTCAGCATGATTTATTACAAGAAATGCGTGCGACATCATTACGTCTTGAAAAATGGATAGACGAAGCGATGAAGCGTGCAAAGGACGAAATTGTAGTGAACTGTAAAGTAGAAAATCAATCAATTTCTATGAATGGAACAGTTGAGTATGAATATAAAGATATTACACATAAAGAACCGTTCCCTTCAGTTGAAATAAAAGATTTCAAAAAAGCACTGGCACATTTTAAAAATGAGAAAAGCTTTTTTGAAAAGAATGACAAAGCTTTTATGCAAGAAGACGCTAAATTTGTATTAGAACCGCTTGTATCAAACTATGTAGCCGATGAAAAAGATTTATTTGTCCATCATTATAAGCAAGAATGGGATATGAAGTGGAACTTATTCCAAAAAGTGATGCAACAAGATGTAATGAACTATTATGAAAGTATATTGTTTGCATTGGCTGAAACAATCGATGTATCTCTATATGAACAAAGTAAAGAACAATTGCACAATCAGTTAGTAGAGATTGAAAAAGAAATTTATGTTATATAGTCGTTATGAGAAAAAGATTCGTTCAATTTTCTTTTGCAGTACAGTATCTAAAGATTTGACAAATCCAGCAAATTCATCGGTAGAAATCATATGAGTAAGAACGAGTCGTCTGCCATCTGGTGTTTCACCGCATAAGACGAATGAAGAAAATTCGTATGTTTTATTTTCAACTACTAATTTTGGATAGGAATACGTGTCGCTTTTCTTCTTCTTTCCATCAATAGAGATGACGTTGCATTTTTTCTCATTGTTGTCCATGGTGAATCCCTCCTTTCTATTATTTATGGTAGACAAGGAGGGTTTAGAACAATAGAGATGGGGGGATTTTTTATGTCTTTTGTAATAGAACGTATTTTAAAAGAGGCTATACCGAAGTCTTTATTGCTACTTGCTGATCCAAGTGAACGGCAAATAGCTATATATGTACAAAGAGGGTTAACATATGTAGCAAAGCAAGGGGATAGCATCATCGGTGTGTATGTTCTTTTGGAAACAAGGCCGAAGACGATGGAAATCATGAATATTGCGGTTGCAGAGCATTTGCAAGGAAAAGGGATTGGGAAGAAGCTATTAAGGCATGCCGTAGAAACTGCTAAAGGATATGGTATGTCAAAACTTGAAATTGGTACAGGCAATTCTAGTGTTTCACAACTTGCTTTATATCAAAAATGTGGATTTCGTATTTTTTCTATTGATTTTGATTACTTTTCGAAGCATTATGAAGAAGAGATTATTGAAAATGGCATTGTATGCCGTGATATGATTCGGCTTGCAATGGAATTGAATTAGAACGTATAACTTATTTAGGGGGAAGAGAAGATGGAAGTACATAAAGCAATTACAGCACATTCTCGTAAACAAAATGAAAGTGTAAAAGCATGTTTACAATTAGATGCGCAGCGTGAAGCAGCTATTGAAGCAGCCGTATCTCTTGCGTCAAATGGGAAAGAATTTTCGGTTGATGTCATTAATGTTGTAACAAAGCAAATTAATGATCTTGCAAAAAATGGTGTTACCTTGCAGCGTAAATATGTTACAGAAGAAATGGTTATGGAGTATGTAAGTCGTTTACAAGAGAAAGAAGGTCGTTAAAGATGATAGTTACAGTCGAATGGTTACGTGAGCATATAGAAGATGAGAACGTCCGTGTAATCGATTGTCGTTTTGATTTAGCGAATCCTAATTGGGGTAGAGAAAAGTATGAAGAAGAACATATTCCTCATGCGTTATATTTTGATTTGAATTTAGATTTATCAAGTCCTATAGCAGAACATGGTGGCCGCCATCCGTTGCCAAGCATTGAAGAGTTTGCGGACAAGCTTTCGGAGGTTGGTATTGATGAACATACGACAGTAATTGCGTATGACAGTCAAGCTGGTGCAAATGCTGCTCGTTTATGGTGGTTATGTAACTATGTAGGACATGAGAAAGTATATATATTAGATGGTGGTTTCCCGGTTTGGAAAGAGAATGGACTACCGACAACAACGGAAATTCCTGTTGTTATACGAAAAACATTTAAAACAAACATACAAGATCATATGCTTGTATCGATGGAAACAGTAAGAGAGAATATCCAGGCAGGTGCAGATGTTACGTTAATTGATTCAAGAGAGCCAAAACGTTATGCTGGTGTAGAGGAACTTGTCGATCATAAAGCAGGACATATTCCGACAGCAACAAACTATTTTTGGAAGGATGGAATGTTGCAATCAGGACAATTTAAGAATGAAGCTGAGCAACAAGAACGATTCCAAAATCTGTCGAAAGATAAGGAAACCATTGTATATTGTGGTTCTGGTGTTACGGCATGTCCAAATATCATTGCGTTAAAATTGGCTGGATTCCAAAATGTTAAATTGTATGCAGGTAGCTGGAGTGATTGGATTTCTTATCCAGAAAATCAAATTGCAAAAGAAGAAGATTAATCACTTGCATGCAAAAATAATTTGTATTAAAATAAGGTCACAAGCAAGAGATTGCTCGAAAAACTTTGTATTTTACACATTGGAAACAATGTGATAATATAACGACAAGTAAATAATACATCCTGCGGTGTACGTAACTTATTTATGTCTAAAACCGATGTTAGTTATACGGAAGCTCAATATTTAGCGACCATCATCAAGCCTTCCTTGTGGAGGAAGATGTACGGTAACTGTGAGGGCATCCACCTGCGAGTAGCGGGTTTTTGGACATTTACGAGGAGCGGCACGTGCGGGGGTCTTATTTCAACTAACCTTATATAAAATTCCTACGGTGTACGTAGCTTATGCATGTCTTAAACCAATAAGTTTAATATGGAAGTTCAATATTTAAATGTAGCTAACAAGCCATCTTTTTAAGAAGGAAGTTACAAACATTTGTGAGAGCATCCACCTGTGAGAGCAGGTTTATGGACATCTAGAGAGAACGGCATATGTGGGGCTATATAAAAACCTTACGTTTTATACGTAAGGTTTTTTTGTTGCATAGATATATCAATATTATCTTGATTCACCTGTGAAGTTTCCGTAATAAATGTAGCACTTTCTGTCTTCATCAATCTCTCTTGAATCCAAGGAGAATTCCATAGACATGCCGTCTCGCTGAATATATATAATATCTGAATGAAGAGATGGTAAAATTTCTTCGTAGTTCCATACATCTTGACTATCTACTAAGCTTGAACTCGTTTCACTTAGTTCTCTAATTTCAAAACCGATGTGGGAGTATGTAGGGTCTGAAGGGTCATTGGCGAAAACTTCTTTTTGAATATAAATAACTGCTGTTCCGTCTGGATCAACCGAAGTTGCAGTAACAACATAAGTATTTTTCTCTTTAATAAAATATTCACAAGTCATGCGTGCGATAATTTCAGAATTAGAAATATTGGCGTAGTTCCATAAAGCAGGATACCCTTTCGTTTCATCATTAAGTCGATATTCTAAGCGCATTTAATCCCTCTTCTTCCTTTTTCTTCTACTTTATCATGCCATCCTATATAATAGGAATAGAATTTAAAAAGGGGAGTGCGAAGGTGACAAAAACGAAATGGCTAGTAGGTGGTGTCGTAACGTCTTTAATGACTGGCACTTTATTTGGCTGCGCACAAGATCTTCCCCCAAAACCGAATGATAATAGTTGTTCTGATTGGGATTGGGATGATGAACTTGGGGTATGGCAGTGTGATGATAGTAGTTCAGGTTATCGTGGGCATTATTTCTATGGTGGGCGATACTATCAAAATAAATCCACTTTTAAAAATTCATCGGCGTTTAAATCGTATCAATCGTCTGCTGAATTTAAAGGTGGAATTGGAAGCGGTTCAAAGGGAGGATTTGGGGGCTAAAATATGTCGCAATACATAAGGGATCGAAAAGAATTTTATTTAAAATATCCGAATTTTTGGTCGGATTTATATGAATGTGAGTATAGTTTGTTTCATGTTTTTTCTATAACAAATCAGACTTTGGACCAATTACACTTAGCGACTGAACGAATGGGGAAAATATTTTTTAAGACTGCTAGACTGCTGCGTAATTTAAGTGACGAACAGCTTCTAGATCTTGGCTTTCCATCCGCGAGTTTATCATTCATTAGAATGAAAGGGCTTTATCCTGAATCTGTAATTTCGCGATTTGATTTTGCTGTAACAGAGGATAATAAAATCAAAATGCTTGAGTTTAATAGTGATACACCAACTTTTATTGTGGAATGTTTTCAAATGAATGGGAAAGTATGTGAAAATCTAGGCTATGATGATCCAAACTCGGATCAAGAACGATTGCTATCTTCTGGTGTAACGAAAGCAGTAATGGAAGCGACAAAGGGATTAGATAATCCAAATGTTGTTTTTACAGCACATCATGAACATATCGAGGATTGGAATACGACTATGTATTTAAGTCAGCTATGCCATGTTGAAAATAAAGTAGTGCCAATGTCAGAACTTAGAATTACAAAGGATGCTCTAGTCGATAAAGATGGGGCGAAGATTGATGTTTTATATCGCCAAACATATCCGATAGAAGATTTAATTGAGGATCAAGCTCCTGAAACAGGAGATTTGGTAGGTGTGGAACTGTTACAACTTGTAAAAGCCGGAAAGCTTTTTATAATAAATCCTTTGTCAGCATTTTTACTTCAGCCAAAATCAATTCAGTGTCTTATTTGGGGGTTAGCAGAAGAAGAGGTCTTTTATACAAATGAGGAACAACAGTGGATTAAAGAATATATGTTACCTACATATTTAGAACCAGATTTATTTTTAGGAAAAGGTTCTTTCGTTCAAAAACCTTCATTTGGGAGAGAAGGAGATACAATTACGATTCGCGATAAAGACGAAAATATTATGCTTCAAAATGCACACGAAACGTATAAAGCGTCACTGCCGATATTTCAAAAGTATACCGAACTGCCAGTCGTATCCTTGGAAACAGAAAAAGGGATCGAGAAACTGTCATATGTGTTTGGTTCGTTTTTAATTGCTGGAAAAGCGAGTAGTATCGGTATTCGTGCGGGAGAAAAGATTACAGGAAATGAATCGTACTATTTACCGGTAGGTATAAAAAGGAGGGGGAAAAATGATTAATTTTTTATTATATTTAGCAGTAACACTCGGCCTTTTATGTATAGGTCTGTTCTTGATGGAAGTGACAACGAAAGTAAAGGAATTTAAGTTAATGGCTCAAGGAAATAAGGCGGTAAGCTATGTGCTTGGAGGACGATTACTTGGGTTAGCTGTTGTTTTATATTCGACAGCAGCTAATTCAATTTCACTTCTTGATATGATTTCGTGGGGAGCAGTTGGGATTTTGGCTCAAATTATCGTCTTTTATTTAGCTGAGTGGCTTACACCACGCTTTAATATAAACAAAAGTCTCGAAGAAGATAATCAAGCAGTCGGTCTTTTTCTTATGTTTTTATCGCTTTCAATTGGGATTGTAATCGCTGGTTGTATAACTTATTAAAAACTTTACGTTTAAAAGTAAAGTTTTTTATTTTATCCCGCTATTTGCCGGGCAGCCCGATTGGTGAGGGCTAATAATCAGTGGGGGATGAACAAAACCCCCACTGATTAAAGTTTCACTTTATATACGTTAGTTTGCCATACCTTTTGAAAAAATTGTAGGCTACTGTTGACATCTATTTTAAATAAGAGTAACATTTTCAATGTAATGAAAATAAGTCTCTGTTAGGTGAGGCTCCTGTATAGAGAAATGCTACTGCCCAAAAATGTCGAGAGACGCCAATGGGTCAACAGGAATGATCGAATTAAGGTTTTTCTTAACGTAGCTGGTAATGTACCTATGCTATACAGTGCTAAAACTCGGTGAGGGAGAGGTCCGTAGATTTCTAATTATATTAGAAATCGTTTATTTGTGTATGTAATGGCCACTACTCTCTTAAGGGTAGGGGTCTTTTTTGTTACCAAGCTATGAGTAATTTCATAGTATAAACTATAAAATTAAACGAGGAGGTGAGGAGCATGTCAAATTCTGACTCGGTTCCGTTACCCATATACTTCAAATCAAAAATATATGATGTAGGCAGGAAACGATTTGTTCCTCCCTCTATATTTATCACAATGTAGCGTTTATAAAGCGCTAGACTCTTTCACAGTAAAGTGGATAAATTGAGAAACAAAGCGTTTCTTCCTATGTTGTAAAGGAGGAGACGATAATATGTTATATGCAAACAAAACTGTGGGTAACACGTCATATAAACTAAATAAAAAATCAATAAAAGAACAAACAATGCTCCAAAAAAATAAAGATTTATTAATTGAAATTGCAACAAGAGATGTAAAATCTGTATTTGCATACTTTAAAACAACAAGAGACGGACTATCAATGAAAGAGGCGCAAAAACGTATTCAAGTATATGGCCGAAATGAACTAACTTCAAAAAGAGCAATTCTTGCAGAAGTAATGATGAAGCTTGGTGGCATGATTCCAGGTTTTTCAAAACAACGTGTGTGTGATGAATTGCAACGTGAAACGATTACTGTATCTAGATTAGAATGTTCTAGTAGTACAGGGCTAAATAGTGAACTGAAAATGATGGAGATACCAGTGCAAGAACTTGTACCTGGAGACATGATTTTTCTTTCGGCTGGAGATGCTGTGCCAGCTGATGTACGTATTATTTATGCAGATGATTTATTAGTGAATGAGTCTGTGTTAACGGGAAACGAAGCGAGTATAGAGAAGTTTGAAAGCTGCTATCACCTTGAACGTAAACGATTTATTCCATTAAAACGGATGAAAGATTATAATCCACTTGAGCTTGAAAATGTATGTTTTAAAGGTTCACATATCGTTAGTGGAAGTGCAAAGGCTGTCGTTGTTTCTACTGGAAAAAATACGTATTCAGGCATATTGCATACTTGTTGTAGTAGAACGTCTTAATGTGTTAATGGTGCTAAATATACAAAAACAATGTATAATAGACAAAGTTGAGCAAAAACGTAGAATGGTAATCTATTTATATAACCTTACGTGATAACGTGAGGTTATTATTTTTTTAATAGGAGAGGAATTATGAAAAAAGTATTATTAGTTGATGGTATGGCACTATTATTTCGTGCTTTTTACGCAACAAGTGTCTACGGACAATTTATGAAACGACAAGATGGAACCCCTACGAACGGGATTCATGGTTATATGAAACACTTGTTAACAGCTACGCAAGCGATCGAACCAACACATATCGTTACATGCTGGGATATGGGAAGTACGACATTTAGAACAGAATCGTTCTCGAATTATAAAGCAAATCGTGCAGCGCCACCAGAAGAATTAATTCCTCAATTTGATTTAGTGCAAGAAATGACTGCGAAATTATCCATTCCAGTTATCGGTATGAAAGGCTACGAAGCGGACGATTGTATCGGTACGCTTGCAAAACAATACTGCAATGAAGCTGAAGTTTATATTTTAACTGGTGATACAGATTTACTTCAACTTGTTGATAAGAACGTTACAGTTATGCTTCTGCGTAAAGGAATTGGAAATTACGAATATTACACACCGGAGAAAATCATGGAAGAAAAAGGTGTAGAGCCGTGGCAAATCGTCCATGCAAAAGCTTTCATGGGAGATACAAGTGATAATTATCCAGGTGTAAAAGGTATCGGTGAAAAAACAGCGTATAAGCTTATTCAAGAGCACGGAACAGTATCCGCTGTACTAGAAAATGTAGAATCATTAACAAAAGCGCAGCGTACGAAGATTGAAAGTGATTTAGAGAACTTAAATATTTCGTTGCAATTAGCACAAATTCACTGTGAAGTTCCAATTTCATGTTTACTAGAAGAGGGATTACACACAATGGATGAAGAAAAACTTAGATTTGTTTGTGAAGAAATGAATTGGGGAAGACCTGAAATATTAATAAATATGCTATAAATAGTTTGGAAAGAGGGATGTTGCATAAGTCGAACTTTGACTTGGTGACACCTTCTTTTTGTTTTTGTAAACAGTATTATAGTAAATAAAATTATGTCGAACTCAATTTTAAATATATAAATGTTTCGACAAGATATAATGATAAAAGTTGATGGAAATAGTAATTTTTATAATGAAGTGAATTAATTTTAACATAGTTTTAGAGAGTCTTTTTTTCGTGTTCACAAAGTTGTCAGAAAATAAACGGAATTTTCATATGAAGTTCAAATAGAATTCACAACAATCAATTATTATAAGGACACACAGATAATTCTTTATCTTTTATATAAACCATCCCCCAAGGAGGACAATGAAAATGAGAAAAAAAGTGAGAAAATCTTTTAAACAATTATTAATTGAAAATAAACAATCACTATTAAATAATAAAGAAAATATGAAAGAAATTGAAGAGAGAATTGAGAAACGACATGTAGCATATAGTGATGCCAGTAATTAAATAAAATAAAAAAGATAGCCTATGTAGGCTATCTTTTTTATTTTATATTGAAAAAACGCTATTCATCTCTTTAATTTTGTAAATATGCAAGAAATTTTTATAGTGTTTTTCTATCAATATTACTCATTTTTCGAGGTTGAAATTGGTATATACCAATTTTTGAGATTCGCTATTCATAATATTACAAAAAATGTTACAATACACTCAAATTTATACTATAAAATCATTTTAATATGAAAAATTGGAATGAAAAGAAAGGAGAGGAATATGAATAAAGATGTCGCTTTGAAATGATTATTATCATTTCATTAGGAGTTGATGTAAAAAGATGAAGAGATACGAGGAATTGGATTCTATAAGAGGGATTTCTTCATTAATAGTAATGATCGGTCATCATTTAATGATTTTTTCAGCATTTCAAAATTACAGCTATGAAGATAATAAACCATTTGTTGTGTATCTATTAAAAGAAACGCCTGCTCGTCTTATTTTTAGTAGTGGTAACGAATCTGTTATTATCTTTTTTGTTTTGAGCGGATTTGTTTTGTATGAATCTATTCAAAAAAACTATAGTAGCTATGGGTCATACCTTTTAAAACGTATATGCAGAATATATATTCCCTATATTGTGGCAATAATTATAGCTATTATATGCCAAGCTACAATTAGTGAATATGGTATTTCTTATTTAAGTGAATGGTTTAATCGCTCATGGACGATTGAAAGTTCTCCAAGCTTAATAGCGCAACATATTTTATTGGTTGGGAAATATAATACAGATGCATATAACGGTGTGATTTGGTCACTTGTCCATGAAATGCGAATATCAATAATTTTTCCGTTAATTTTGATGATTTGTTTACGAAAAACGTTAAGGTGTTCATTACTATTATTGTTTAGTTTTAGTATATGTTCTGTCGTAATATTATTTTTGTTTCGCTCGGGCTTAACATTAACAAGCTATGCATTAACGTTGCATTATACGGTGCTGTTTTTATTGGGGGCACTAGTTGCGAAGTATAAAAATAATTTAATAGTTTTTTATAGTAATTGTACTAAAAATACGAAAATTGCATGGTTTTTATTTGCGATTTTACTTTTTATGTATGAAGGACTTATTGGAGAAATTAAAGTACTCAATAATTTTATATTTCGAGACTACGTAGTGGCGATAAGTGCAAGTCTATTTGTCATATTAAGTTTGTCAATATCAACTTTGTCATCCTTGCTACGCAATAAATACTTGTTATATTTGGGTAAGATTTCTTACAGTCTTTATTTATACCATATTATATCGTTGTTTTCCCTTATATACATGCTCCATGAAATATTACCGTTGCCTATTATTTTAATTTTTTCACTTATATTTTCGTTTATATTTGCAATACTTTCGTATATATATGTAGAAAAATTTGCATTCAGAGTCGGAAAGTATGTAACAAAACAAGTGGATAGAAAGAAGAGAGGGGTATCTGTAAAGAGTGACTCGCAGGATGTTATTCAGAAAAGGGCGGTGAAATAATTGAAGCAAGAAATGAGTATAAAAGATTTTCAACAATTATTGAAAAGAAGATTCGTAACGATTATTTTAACGATGTGTTGTTTAACCGCTTCTTTAGTTCTTATCTCTATGTATGTTTTAAAGCCGTCATATCAATATTCAACGCAAATTCTTGTTGGGAATTTAGATGAGTTTAATAAGGAAAATTCAACAAATAAAACACAAGAAAATAAGCAACTAGTAACATCGTATGTTGATATTTTAAAAAGCCCATTAATTATTTCAACAGTCAAAAAAACTTTGAAATTAGAGCAATCAAGTTATGAATTAGCACAAAAAATCTCGGTAGTGAATACGGACAACTCACAAATTGTAACTGTTACAGTAAAAGATTCCAATCCGAAAGTCGTGAAAGACATTGTAAAGACATTGGCAGAGCAATCACAAAAAAGTTTTCAACAGTACACAAATGTACAAGGTGTGAAAGTGTTGACGGATCCTGAGTTACAGGAACAGGCTGAAAAATTGTTTCCGAAATTTCAACTGATCATTCCTATTTCTTTAATTGTTAGTTTTTTTGTTGGGATAGGTTTAGCTGTATTTCGAGATTATTTTGATGAACGTATATACACGGAACAAGATTTAGAGAAAATAACAACAGTCTCTGTTATTGGTCACATAAATGTGAAACCGAATAGAAAACAGAAATCTACAGAGATTGATAAACAATCATCTATATATCGAGGTGAACATGTCGATGTTTAGGACAAAGAAACAGCTGCCATTCGATCTGCATGATGATCTGATGAAAGAGCAGTTTTATACGGTGTATCACGAGCTGAAAAAATCTGGAAAACAACTATTCACAGTTAGTTCAACGAAGGACAGAGGGGTTGTTGCCTCACTTATAGTAAATATGGGTCTAGTGTTTGCAGAAATGAAGAAAAAGGTGTTACTTATTGATGTGAATTTTTCTGACCCTAAATTACATGTATTATTACAAAGTGATCACATGATAACCGTAAACGATATAATAAGCTCTTTCCCCTGTAATTATGAATCTTTTTCTAGTAATTTGTCTAAATACTTATATTGTATTCCTGCAAAAAAAACAGTACACACAGGGACGCCCTTAGTTGCTATGGATGAATTTGATAATGCGATTGCTAAGTGGAAAGAAGATTTTGATTACATTTTCTTTTATTCTTCTGAAGTATTTGATCTTCCTGCTACGCACATTATTGCAGAGAAATGCGATGGAGTGGTCTTAGCAGTTAAAAAGCGAAAAGATTCACTACGTACAGTGCAAAAAGTAATAGCGGATATAAATAGGAAAGAATGTGAATTAATAGGTATAATTTTATATTCTTGAATGTGGGGGTAACGATCCATGATTCGTGAAACAAATCAAGCCAAGTTGTATACGATTCCGGCTCAAGAAAAGCCTAGCATATTGAATCGAAGTGTAAAACGCTTGTTTGATATTATATTTTCAATCATATTGTTACTATTAACGATACCAATTATGTTGTTCTTTTGTATTATGATTACTTTAGAAACATCAGGGGCTCCAATTTACTTTCAAGAACGTTTAGGTATAAACGGGAAGAAGTTTAATGTATTTAAATTAAGATCAATGGTAAAGGATGCTGAAATAAATGGCCCACAATGGGCAAAAGAACATGATTCAAGAATTACAAAAGTTGGATTGTTTATAAGAAAAACGAGAATTGATGAATTACCACAACTTTTAAATATTTTAAGAGGAGATATGTCTTTTGTAGGCCCTAGACCAGAGAGAGAGTTTTTTTATAATGAGTTTGATACGTTTATTCCAGAATTTAAGGATCGTTTAATGGTAAAACCAGGATTAACAGGATGGGCACAAATAAATGGAGGATATAATCTTGATCCAAAGGAAAAGTTGAGGCTGGACATGGAGTATATTGAAATGAAAACATTTCGGATGGACATCCGTATTTTATGTAAAACCGTTTTAATTGTATTGAACGGTAATGGTGCAAGATAAATATATATGTAAACAAACAACATATGTAAGTAGGTTACTTGCAAAGGAGAACTTGTATGGGTAGATCTATTCTAAACAATATTATCCATCTATTTTATAGTACGATTTTAGCTAACCTTCTTCAGGCCGTCAGTTTAATTGTTTTAGCAAACTTTTTTAACGCACAACATTATGGGATGTTTAGTGTTGCCATAGCAGTGACGTTTGTTATGTTATTTTTTACAGACTTAGGACTTAGTAATACGTTTCTTCGAGAAGGGGCAAAGGATGGAGCAGATTTAGAGAAGATTTTATCATCGTATATAAAAATAAGGATGATTCTACTTATTCTTATTTCTATAATCGGTTATATTGTTATTCATTATATGTATGCGGATAAAAATTTAATTTATATGATGATAAACGTAATGTTTTTCATGTTAATAGGATTAACTTGGCAAAACATAGGAATTGCCTATTTTCAACTGACGGAACGTATGAAGTATATAGCGCTCATTAAAGTTGTATCAGCATCGGTTGTCATTATAATTACATGTTTTTGTATTTTCGGAGAGTTACCGGTGTATGTAACGGCTCGCTTATATGCTTTTGGGTATATGATTGGTGGTTTATTCAGTATATATATCATGAGAAGAAAGACGAAAATGAATATGAAAGTCGTAATTCATAAAGCGTTATTTTGGCAATTAACTCCCTTTATTATTAGCGGTTTTTTAATAATGAGTACGCCACAATTAGCACCTATCTTGCTTAACTATACATTGCCATTAAGTATGGTAGGTGTTTTTGCAGTGGCGTACCGGATGCCGGCAGCTTTATATCAAGTACCAGGGGTAATTGCAGGTGCATTTTTTCCAGTGCTCTTTAAGCATTATAACCAGAATAATATAGAAGAGCATACGAAATTAAATTTGCTTCAAATTAAATCAATGGCGATTGTAGGGATATGTATGACGATCGGTTTATATCATTTAGCACCATACTTTATTTCTATATTTTTTCATGAAGAATGGAGCAATGCAGTAGAGCCACTCCAAATATTATCATTTCTTATTGTGCTACAAAGTTTAAATATTGCTATTGCTGACGGTTTAACGACGAGTGGATGTCAAAATAAGAGAACTGTTGTGCAGTGTGTAGCATTGGTGATAGGTGGGGTTATGCTTTATAGCTTTAGTAGTATTGGTGGAGTGATAGGAGCGGCATATGCTATGGTTTTATTTGAAATCGTCGCTTTAGTGGGATACATAGCGGTAAGTGTAGTGAAGAAAAAAATTGTATTCCAAATTGTAATACCGTATACAATTTATTTTGGTGTAACCTTTATTGGAGTGCAATATATATTGCATACATATCATTTAATTGCGCTTGTTCTTAATATATTAATCGTAGTAGTTGCCATATTCCTATATGATTATGAGCTGAAAAAACTTCTTCTTTCTTTTATAAGAAAAATACGCAAAAAGGATTATATTACGAAACAGGGGATATAGCCTATGGAAAATAATATGAAAGTATCGATGGGATGGATTATTCTTCTAATATTATTTGTTATGTTAAGTAAATACAATTTATATATTGGATTTTCATTGAAGATATATATGATTTTTTTAGTCATATATTTTTGTTTAACAATTAAAAACTTTCATATTCAAAAGTTATATTTTCATGAAGTTGTATTTTTACTGTTTTATTTCATTTATTGTTTAAGTGGAATTCTTTCTATGTATTTAAATGCTAGTATTCGTATGATTTTTGGCGTGCTACTCGTTTTAGGATGCTATTTTATAATGAGGAATTTATTGGGGAATACTGAAATAGTGGTACTTGAATCATCTATTGCTTATGTAGGAGTAGTATTTAATGTTGTAAGTCTAATACTATATATAATTGGTTTACAATACTTTAGTTTATACGGTGGAGAAGAGAGAGAAATTTTTGCTGGGTTATTAGTGGATAGAGGATATCCACGATTAATTGGATTGCTAGATGATCCTAACATTTTTATTTTTTATAATACAATATTTTTTATGTACTATATGACGAATTTACAAAATATTACTAACATCTTAGGATTGATTTTATGTGTTACGACAAGTCTATTAACCTTTTCAAGGGGCGGTATATTAGCGCTTGTACTTGTCGTTTTTGTATATATATGTATGTCTAGTTTCGCCAAAAAAATAAAAATAATTATGAGTTTAGTATTGTTTAGTGTAGTTATTTTTAGTTTATCGAATAGTGTAATGGGGGGCCAATTAGATGATATATTAAATAAACGAATTTCTGATTTTTCCCATGATAATGGAAGTGGTAGATTTACATTATGGGAAGCTGCTTTTAAATATTATTTATCCAATCCATATATTGGAATCGGCGCTTTTAACTTTTCGAATTATTATGAGTATCAATTTAATGAAAAATTATATGTACACAATACATTTTTAGAAATTTTGTCTGAATCGGGTACAATTGGTTTTCTTCTATATAGCGCGTTTTTATTCATATTAATGTTCAAGCTAGCGCAGCATACTTTGTTTCGTGAAAAACCATATCTTCTATTGACTATGATTGCATTTTTATTTCAGATGATGTCATTGTCACTCATTATTAACGAAGCGTTCTTTTTATTTTTAGCAGTTGTTGTGAAGTATATTTCAATATATGAAGGAAGGGGAAAGATAGATGGTAAAATGTCTATCAGTACATAACGAGCCTAACGAGCCGCCTTATGTTTCTGTAATAACACCTTCTTATAATAGTATACGATTTATAGGTGAGACAATTTCATCTGTACAGAATCAATCGTATGAAAACTGGGAAATGATTATCGTTGATGACGGTTCAACCGACCAATCTGCCGCAAAAATTAAAGAGATGATAGAAGGAGACTCACGAATTAGGTTATTATCATTAAAAGAAAATGTTGGTGCTGCTAAAGCTCGGAATTTAGCGATCCAAGAGGCAAGAGGAAGGTACATTGCCTTTTTAGATAGTGATGATATATGGTTGCCACATAAATTGAAGACACAATTGTTATTTATGGAAGAAATGAATATAGCTTTTTCATATGCGTCGTATAGTTTAATTGATGAAAATGGTAATGAATTAAATCGTGAAGTGAGTGTACCAAAATCTGTTGACTATCATTATTTAGTAGGAAATACAATTATCGGGTGTTTAACAGTGATGATTGATCGTGAAAAAATTCCGTATGTCGAAATGCCTAGTATACAGCCGGAGGATACAGCGTTATGGCTGAACTTATTACATGAAGGGTATGAAGCAAAAGGGATACAGCAAGTGTTAGCAAAATATAGAATTGTTACAAATTCTGTTTCTAGAAATAAAATTAGAGCAGCTTTCCGGTATTGGAAATTGTTAAGGGAACAAGAACGACTGAATTCGGTGCAAATTTTTTACTATTTTAGTAAGTATGCTTATCATGCTTATAAAAAAAATAAAATTAATGTAGTTGGGAAGACGCAATTATGAATATACTGTTGATGACAGATAAATTGATAACTGGCGGAGCCGAGAGCTATTTCTGTAAATTGGAAAGTAATTTGCGTTATGATGATTTTAAGATTTATACAGCTGCAGGTGATGGAGAACTATATGAATCTCTTACTAGAAAAGAAAATTTTATATTACTTAGTCGATGGAATCATTTGAGAAATATTTATTATTTACGAAACGAAATTTGTAAACGAAAGATAGAACTTATTCATGCAAATAGTTTGCGAATGGTATTATATGCTTTTCTAATTCAAAAGTTTATTAAAAAAAAGATGAAAATTGTTTATACGAAACATAATGTAACGATATTAGAAAAGAAAATGCCAACGCTTTTTCGTTATTTCATGAATAAATATGTAAACAATATTATTACAGTAAGTGAGTTTGAAAAGAATAATTTAATTTCAATTCATGTAGCAGAAGAAAAAATAAATACAATTTATAACGGTGTCGATATTGAAAAGTTTTTATTCCAGCAGAAGAAGAAAGAACCTACATATAAAATAGGGATATTAGCTAGATTATCCAAAGAGAAAAACCATCAACTATTTGTCAAAATTGCAAATGTGTTGAAAAAGAGAAATGATTTTATGTTTTATATTGCTGGTGATGGACCAGAGAAAGAATCGATTATGAAAGAAATAGAAAAATATGGATTGCAGCAAAGGGTGAAGATGATAGGGAATATTTCAGAGCCGCATGAGTTTATAGGGAATATGGATGCCTTACTTTTATTATCTTTTCGTGAAGTGTTTCCAATGGTAGTAATTGAAGCGATGGCTACAGGGACACCAATTGTTTCAATAGATGTTGGCGGAATAAATGAAGCGGTAATAGATGGAGAGTCAGGCGTTTTGATATCTGAATATTGCGAATCTGAATTCGCAAGTGCACTTGAAGAACTACAAGGGAATGAAGAAAGGGTAAATGATATTAGATTGAAAGCACGAGAGAAAGCAGTGAGGTATTTCTCGTTAACTAAAATGATAGAAGAAACGAAAAATATATATGAGTTAAACAAATGACCGGGTAGGTCGTTTGTTTTTTTTATTATAGAAACTTTTAAGAGAGAACTCACATATTATATGAAAAAAGGTAATATGAGGAGTGAATTTATTTTGTCAGAATATATTTCTTCCCAAGAAGATTGTGCGCCAGAAAGTAGCGTTCACATTGATTGTTTTGGCGCAGTTCCAAACTCGGTAAATGATAGCTCATTAGCAATTCAACAAGCTATTGATTATTGTGTAGCTAACCGAATTTCGACAGTAAAAATTACAGGAGTAAATACGTACAAAATTGTAAAGCCGATTGTTATTAAATCAAACGTAAGATTAGAGTTAGATCCTACCGTAACGCTGCAAATTGATGGAGATTTTAATGCATTTGAGCTACAAAGTAACGCTTCGATAGTTGGTGGTACTATTCAAGTTATAAATCCATTGTTTCAATCTGCTGTTATTTATGTTTCTGGTTCACAACAAATCGAAGTACCTAATCAATCTGTTATATCAAATATAAATATAATAAATACAACTCCATCGTATAAAGGAAAAGCTATACATTTTTATTGTCAAAAGGCATGGGATTATATTAGTTTCTTTCAAGTTAAATTTATTCAAATTAAAAACTTTCAAACTGCAATATATTTGAAAACAGAGTATATAGATGATATTAATACACCTTGCTGGATTAACGCCAATGTATTTCAATCAATATTTATTGATGGATGTGTGTATGGGATTGAAGTAGATGGAAATAGTGATTTGCCAAATGAAAGTTCAGGAAATACGTTTCATGATATTCAAGTGCAATGTAGACAACAAACGAAAAAAGCAATTCGTTGCTCAGGTGCGTATAATACATTTGATTGTATGATTTGGGATACGTACCGGATGAGTAGTGAACAGATTGTCATTGAATTTTCTTCTAATTCGCATCGTAACTACCTTTTTTCAAATTTACTTTCTACAACTATTGTAGATAAAGGACAATACAATGTTTGTAAGTCTACCTATGAAGAATCTCTTCGAATTCAGTTACCGATTACGTTAAATAAACCACATTTAATAGGGAATCAAGATGATATTTTAGTAAATGCTCAGCAGAAGTATACGATTAAGCAAGTAAGTGGGAAAGTACCTTACGGGGGGAATCTCGCAAATTGCTTTAATTTAATAGATGAACAAAGTGTAAACTATATTGACGTTCCAGATAGTAATCCAGTTGTAATTGAACTGGATTTTACGAAAAAACCAATACAAATGTTAAATTGTTTTGGAATGTATTTTGGGTGGGGAGAGAGCCCAAAGAAAATTAAAATTGAATATGCATTAAGTGCAACTGGAAGCTGGGTTATCGCGTTGGATGTTCCATTAAATGTTGGCGATACAATTATATCGAATATGAAGGCGAGTCAGTTATATAAAGTTAGAATTACATTAAGTGGTTATTCTCAAGACCATAAGCGTTTTCGAATTAATCGTATTTTTGCAAGATCTTCTATGGAAAATGGGAGTGCTTGGTTAGCGACAACTGGAGGAAGAATGTTTGGAGATATTGAAATAGAGGCAAGTAAAGGTATAATCATGAAGACTGCTAGTGGAGTGAAATGGAAAGTTACTATTAATGAAGCTGGCCAACTTATTACGACTAAAATAACTTGAGATGGTGTTTAATCGTATATCATTGGACGAGTTACAACGTAGTGGAATATAGGTAATGAAAAAGAGATTGTAATTTGGTTTCAACCAAACTACAATCTCTTTTTTGTTTCAATTACTTTCACCAAATCCAAGTCCAAAGGTAATTTCGTACATTTCGAGGAGTAATACGAATGAAGCGCTCACCGTCAAAGAAGCAATTTAAATTTGGAAGTGTTTCATCTGGATTTTCTGGAACAAAGGTGACGATGTTTTCGTTACTTGTAACGGTTACTGTAATTGGTGGGTCGGTAGGTGAGACTTGAAGTTGTAACGAAATATTGGCCGTATTTTTAAATTCATTATTAACAGGTGGACTTATTACTTGTACTGTGAATAACACGATAATTGTTTCGTTTGGTTCCAAATTAGTAGCGACTAGGAAACCGATATTCGGATTCGCTAGTGGAGAGCGTTCACCGTTAATAAAGACAGTGCCGTTTATAAATTGTAAACCTGCTGGAATAGTATCTTGTAATGAAATATTTGAGAGTGAAATTTTGGAAGTATTCGTAATGCGCACCGTGTAATCAAAATATTGATTTAAATAAGCAGAGCTGACGGAAGCATTTTTCGTGACTGTTGTAGTTATAAATTGAACTGGTATACGAACGATATTTGAATTAACAATGAAAGTAATAATTGGATCCTGTGGTGTCAATTGAAAGGCAGCGGTAACTGTTGCAGAATTTATAATTGTACTGTTTGAAGGAATAGAAGTTACGAGGACTTGAAATGTTATAGTTGCTACTGAATCTGCAGGTAAAGAGCCGATATTAATACCAGTGTCTGGACGAACATTTGGAACGGGAGTACCGTTAATTGTTACGCTGTTTTCTATAAATGTTGTACCAGCTGGAATTGTGTCTATAACAGAAGTGCTGATTGTCGGAATTGGGGAGTGATTAAATACCGCTAATGTGAATGTAATGATATCTCCTATAACGACAATAGATTTGTCAGTTGTTTTTTCAATACGAACCATCGGATCAATGACTGTCGTTGTAACGGTATTTGTTTGCTTTGTAATTGTAATAGGTGGTTTTGTTGGATCAATGATAACGGTATAGGAAACAGAAGCATCGTTATTAATTGTAGGTTGAAGAGTAGAAGAAGATATTGTCACTTGGAACGTAATAAAGACAGAGTCATTAGGAGCAAGATTTCCTAACGTAATACCATTTTCAGGATTCTCATTAGGCTGATTGATTCCGTTAATCGTAACACTACCAGCAACAAAAGTCGTATCTATTGGTACGGTGTCTATGGCAAGAAGGTTTTCAATCGTTACATTACCGCTATTCGTAATCGTAATTGTATACGTCAAAGTTTGAGCAGGTAAGGCATTCGTTACATCAACAGATTTTATGGCAATGACATTATCATTTTGGACAGTAGTTGTGACGGTATTTGTTGTAGTCGTATTTGTAACAGGTACGTTATTTGGGTTGACTATATAGTTAAAAGTAGTAATTGCGTTGTTGTTTAGTTCATTTGGTGTTGGAATAGAAGTCACAGTTACTTGGAATGAAACGATAGCATTTCCGTCAATAGTTATAGTACCAAGTGGTATGCCGCTTACTGGATTCGCTCCTGGAAGAGTTTCTCCGTTTACAATGACGCTATTTTCTATAAACGTAGTACCTTGAGGAATAATATCTTGAATGATCACATCATTTGTTGCAACATTACCGGTTTGATTTAGTGTAATCGTATATGTTAACGTATCACCAACCGTTGCAAATGCAAGGTCAACAGCTTTATTACTATTCAAATTTGCGTGATTAATTTCTGTTGCGGCAGCTGATGAAATAATAGTTTCGGTAATAGGTGGTCGATCTGGTACCGTGTATTCATATTTAATTGTACTCGTGTTAGAGATTGGATTTGTTTGTGGAATCGAAGTAACCCGTACTTGGAATAGAATAGTTGCTGTCGTATTAGGTGGAATGGTATCAATTTGTATACCGTTAAGAGGGTTGTCATTTGGCCGAGCGTTGCCGTTCACGATAACACTATTCTCTATAAAGCTCGTATTTACTGGGATGATATCTGTAGCAATAATGTTTTCTACTTGTATATTCCCATTGTTTGTAATGGAAATGGTATAAGGGATAATAGTTTGTAGGTCAGCATATTGGATAGGCGTTGTTTTTGTCGCAATTACATTAGCAGAAATAACTTCAGTGGAGGTAATATTGCTAGTCGATATTTGTTCTTCCACGTTTATTGTATAACGAGAAGTTGATTGATTTTGAACATGGCCGCTAGCAGGAAGAGCTACGACAGTAACAGAAAATGTGACTGGGATAGAAATATTAGGAGCAATCGTTCCTACAAGTATACCTGCACCTGGATTGGCGTTAAGCTGAGGAATGTTATTTACTAAAACGCTACCGTCAATAAAGGTTGTTCCATCGGGTATATTGTCTGTAAATACAACAGCAGTGGCATCCGTATTCCCTGTATTCGTTAAAGTTGTTGTATAAGTTAAAATGTCACCAATTGTTACAGAGGTCAAATCAACAGTTTTAAGTGAAACGATATCAGCATCATTAATTTGAACGAAAGTAGTATTGGAAGTAGTAGATTTTTGAATTGGTGCAAAGTCAGGATTGAAAATAAAGTCGTAGACGATGTTTGCAGTATTAGGTGTTGGATTTACAGCAGGTAAATTCGTAACGGAAACTTGGAATGTTATTGTAGCCATTTGACCTGCTGCGACATTAGGAATGGAAAAGCCGATATTCGGATCTGCTGCAGGAAGTACAGTATTGTTAACTATTACACTTCCTGGAATAAATACTGTTCCATCCGCTATAGTATCTGTAAAAAAGATGGAGTTAGTTGTAGTCGATCCATTATTTTGAATGAATACTGTATATTCAATGGTTTCATCAATGTTAGCTAATACAGTATTAGCGGATTTTGTAGCAATAAGAATAGCATCAATAAATTGTATATTTGTACTATTGGAAGAGGTTGTTTCTGAAATTGGTGGTCCGCTTGGGTCTGGTCGATACTCATAGTGAATGACGGCGATATTATTAATGTTATTTTGTGGCGGTATAGAGACTACACTTACTTGGAACGTAACAATAATCGTATTATTTGGAAGAATTATATCAAGATTGATACCGGTAATTGGATTTTCGTTAGGTCTTGGTACGCCATCTACAAGAATGCTATTTGGAACGAATGTGGTGCCAGCAGCAATTGCGTCAAGTAGGAGAGTATTTGTAATAGGTATTGTACCGGCGTTTGTAACTGCGACTGTATATGTGATGATTTGACCGATACGTGTAATGGATCTGTTAGCGGATTTAATTGCACTAACATTTGCCGTTCGCACTTCAGTATTTACTGCATTTGATAACGATCTACGCTGAATAATTGGAGAACTAGGGTCAATTTGGTATTCGTACGAAGTGTCTGAAATATTAATGACTGTATTGCCCTCTGGTATATTTGTAAGTTGTACTTGGAATGAAATAGTGACTGTTTCATTTGGTTGTATCGTGCCGAGAGTTACTCCGTTTTCAGGATTAGCGCCAGGCTGAGTTACATTATTTATTGCTAAGCTATCCTCAATGAATATAGTACCTTCTGGAATGTTATCAATGAACACGGTATTGTTAGCCGGAACGGTTCCTATATTTTGTAGTGTATTTGTGTAGGTAATAATTTGCCCGATTGATATGAAATTTACATCCGCGCTTTTAACAGAAATAATATTTGCATTTTGAAGTGATGTTGTAACAATGTTAGAATTTGCAGAGCGATTTACTGGTGGGGCTGTAGGAATACTTACATATTGGTAAGTTGCTGAAGATTGATTTGCAATTTCGGTTTCAGTAGGTGGATTATTTGTTTGCACTTGAAATAGTATCGTTTTGGAACTGTTTGCTGGAATTGTTCCAATCGGTATTCCGTTTTCAGGATTTACACCTGGCTGAAGGACACCATTAATTGTGACACTATCGGGAACGAATGTAGTCCCAGCTGGAATAAAATCTGTGAAATTAATATTTATTGCGTCAACATTACCGATATTTTTCACTTCAGAAATATAAAGTATAGTTCCACCGATATCTACAGTTGTTGGATTGGATGTTTTAGTAATTGTCAATTGTGCTTGCACGAAATTTGTAATGACGATATTACTAGTAGATGTTTCAGTAATAGGCGGTTGCCCTGGGTCTGGTTGGATTGTATATGTTGTATTGGATTGATTTGTAATCGATTCTTGCGAGAATGAATCGTTAATAAGAATTTGGAACGAAATAAGATGAGTAGCGTTTGCTGCTAGGGTAGGTAAAGTAACACCTACATTTGGATTAGCACCAAGTATAGTTGTTCCGTTAAGTGTAAAACTATTTTCTACGAATGTAGTATTTGGGGAGATAGTATCTGAAAATATGAGATTAGTAGCTGGAATATTTCCGGTATTTTCTAGTGTTATTGTGTAAGTCAAAATATCACCTGTTGTTGCTTGTTGTGAATTGACTCCTTTTAAAGAAAGGATAGTCGCATCCGAAATTTGTGTGAAAGCAGGATTAGACGTAATTGTTCGAGAGATGATAGGGGCAGTTGGATTGGCGATAAAAGTATAGTCAATACGGGCTGTATTAGAAATTGGGTTCACGCTTGGAATAGATTGAACGATAACTTGGAATGTTACAGTGACGTTTTCTGACGGTGCGATGGAGTTTAATGGTATTCCTACGTTAGGATTGGCACCTGGAACGGAAATACTATTAATAGTTACGCTATTCGGAATAAATGCAGTTCCTTCTGGGACCAAATCTGTTAAAGTAACTGTATTTGCAGTAGTATTTCCGTTGTTTTGAACGACTACTGTGTAAGTGATTGTACCGTCAGTAGATTGTACGAGAGAATCTGTACTTTTAATTACGGATAACGATGCATCAACAACAGCTGTATTAACCGTATTAGACGAGGATGTTGCTGTAACAGGAGGTTGACTTGGATCGACAATATACGTGTAACTTGTAAGTGCTTGATTTATAATCGCTCCTTGCGGTGGAATAGAACTTGCAAGAAATTGGAACGTAATAGTAGCGGAATCACCTGGTGCGATAATACCAACTGGAATACCGAGAGTTGGACTTGCATCTGGAAGTGAAATCCCGTTGAGCGTAACACTATTTGGAACAAATAATGCTCCTTCAGGAACTCCGTTAATGAGTAATACAGAGTTTGCAGGGAAGTTTCCAGTATTCGTTAATGTTGCTGTATACGTAATTATATCCCCGATAGATACAATTGAACGATTTGCTTGTAAAACAGTTGTAACAGTCGCGTTATTAATTTGTGTTGAAGCGCTATTAGAATTTATTGTGCCTGTAACAGGAGGAGAGGCCGGATCAACGATGAATGCGTATTGAATAGATGCTACGTTTGTAATCGGATTTGAAGGTGGAGTTGATGTAACTATGACTTGGAAAGTAACGGTTAAGGAACTACCTGCGCTAACTGTTCCGACATTAACTCCATTATTTGGATTTGCGCCTGGAATGGTACTTCCATTTACAGCAAAACTATTTTCAACAAAGGTCGTACCTGCTGGAACCATGTCTGAGAAATTTACATTCGTTGCATTTGTATTGCCGCTATTTTGAATCAAAACTGTATAAGTGATCGTATCTCCAATATTTGCAAAGGCTGTATTAGCAGTTTTTACAGCTGAAAGTATTGCTGAATTAATAGAGGTAACGAAGACGTTCGTTTCCACATTGCCAGGCTGAGCCAGTAATGCATTGCCTACGTTATATTGGAAGTTAACAAATCCTAAGTTTTGGAGTTCAGGTGTGAACGTTGTTGGATTACTTACGATTTGTACTTGGAATATGATTGTAACAGTTTGATTTGGATTGATTGTATTTATGCCAACACCGTCAATGATAGAAGCCGATGGTAATGGAGTGCCATCAACAATAACTGATCCTGCAACAAATTGTGTCCACGATGGTAAAGGGTCTGAGAATATAGCGTTGTTAGCAGGAATATTGCCTGTGTTCGTAATAGTCGTTGTATACGTAATTGTATCACCAATCGTTGCAAAAGTTTTATCTCCTATTTTAATAGTATTTAAAATAGCACTTTCAATTTTTGTTGTAACGTTGTTAGAAATAATATTTTTTGAAACTGGAGGATTAGCTGGATTAACGATATGTTGAAAGCTAACGCTAGCTTGATTAGTAATTGGATTTATAGGCGGAATTCCATTGGCGAAAATGTGAAATGCTACGATGACAGATTCGTTTGGCGCGATATCACCGATTGGAACGCCTGTAATGATATCTGCATTTGGGATGCTAGTTCCGTTTAGTGTAAAGCTATTCGGTTCAAAGGAAGTTCCGTCTGGAATAAGGTCGGTAAAAATAACATTCGTTGCACTCACATTTCCGCTATTTGTAATTGTAACGGTGTAGGTAATATCCTGCCCGATATCTACCGTAGATACATCTGAATTTTTTTGTGCAGTAAGGATAGCGCTATTAATTTGTGTTGTCGTTGTATTAGATTGATTGGAAGTTGTAATAGGTGGCTGGCTAGGATCAACGACATAATGATATGTGGTAGAAGCAGAGTTAGAAATGGGATTAAGTGTTGGAAGTGTAATAACAGTTGCTTGAAATGTAACGATTGCCGTATTACCACCATTAATGGAACCAATATTTACACCAGTTGATAAATCGGCGTTTGGAATGGTTTGCCCATTAGCTGTGAAACTATTTGGAACGAAACTTAAATTGCTATCAAGAATATCGATAATAGTTACATCAGTTGCGGTCACATTCCCGGTATTAGGGAGGTTAAGTGTAAATGTTATTGTATTACCAATATCCGCGAAAGTAAGATCTGCTGTTTTTGTGCTAATAATAGTTGCGTTGTTTATTTGAAGAAGTGTAGTGTTGGAAGTAGCTGCACTTGAAATGGGGGGATTAACAGGATCAACAGTAAACTCATACGTCGTTGCTGCTGTATTTGGTGCTGGGTTACTAGGGGGAATATTGTTTACTGTAACTTGAAAGACGATACTATATATTTCATTTGGTGGAAGTGTTGCAAGTAATACACCTGTATTTGGATCCGCGTTAGGTTGTAAAACGCCATCGACAGTTAATGTGTTAGGAACAAATGTGAGTCCACTTGGTAATGCATCTGTGAATACAATATTAGTTGCATCGGAATTGCCTACATTGGTAATAGAAGTAGTATAAAAAGCAGTTTGCCCGATATCTGCAAAGGATACACTTTCATTTTTCGTCATAGATAATATTGCTTCTTTAATTTGTGTTGAAACAGGATTACTAATTGAAGTTTCTGCATCAGGTGGTGAGACTAATTGGTACGATGTTGATGAGAAATTTACAATTGGGTTTTGGGTTGGTAATGAGGTCACATTTACTTGGAATGAAACAGTTACTGTAGCCCCAGCTGTTATCGGCCCAATATTTACACCGTTTGTTGGATCTGCACCACTTTGAGGAATTCCATTAATAGAAAATGAATTTGTAATAAATGTCGTTCCGCTCGACATAGCATCTGTGAAAATAACATTTTGTGCGGAGGAATTTCCATTGTTTGTTAAAGTGACAGTATAAGTGAGTGTATCTCCGATGTGGCTAAAAGCTTTATCAACTTGTTTCGATGAAAGAATGGTAGCAGTATTAATTGTAGTAAACGTTGTGTTTGAAGTAACATTTCTTGAAACAATAGGTGCATTGGGATCAGCGATAAATGTGTAAGAAGCACTAGCGGAATTGGCAATAGGATTTTGAACAGGGGTAGAAGTAGCAGTCACTTGAAATGCTATAGATATTGAGCTGTTAGGGGCAATTGATCCAATCGTTATGCCTGTATTAGGATTCAATCCAATTTGTGTGATTCCATTTATTGTAACGCTGTCAGTAATAAATGTTGTACCATCTGGTATAAGATCAGTGAAAGTAATATTCGTTGCATTTGTATTGCCGTTATTCGTTAAAATTGTCGTATAGGTAATGGTATCGCCTAGTGTTACAAGCGTTTGATCGACCGATTTTATCATCGTTATCATAGCATCTAATACTGGGTTTGTGACAATATTCGTTGAAGTAGAAGTAGTAGCAGGAGTTCCGTTTGGATCAACAGTATAAGAATATAAAATTGTATCGTTACCCATAATTGAACTTGAAGGAGGAACAGAAATAACATTTACTTGGAAGGTAACAGTTACTGTTTCACCAGGCGCGATATTTGGTATATTTACTCCGAGTGCTGGCTGTGCACCAAGCTGTTGGATGCCATTTATTGTGACGGAATCTGGTATAAAAGTAGTACTAGCTGGAATTGCACTTGTAAAAGTTATATTTGTAGCTGGTGTATTTCCTGTATTTGTAATAGTTGTTGTATACGTAAGTGTATCCCCGACGGAAATAATAGATTTATCCACACTTTTTTGGGTTGTTAATATCGCACTGTTAATAGTTGTCGAAACCGTATTAGATACATTCGTTTGTGATACGGCAGGTTGGCTAGGGTCGACCACATGTGAAAATTGTACAGAACTAGAATTAGAAATTGGATTTATACTTGGAATGTTTGTAACAAGTACGTTGAGAGTAATAACGGCCGTTCCATTTGGGTTTATATTTCCAATCTGAATCCCGTTAGCTGGATTTCCGATTTGCTGTGTACCAGAATCGTTTGTAAGAGTGCCAGATATGAATGTCGTTCCGTCAGGTAAAATATCTGTGAAAATTATATTTTGTGAAGTGACATTTCCAGGGTTATTTAATGTAATCGTATAAGAAATTGTATCGCCAATTGTTGCGAAAGTTTTATCTACAGATTTGATTGCCACAATTTCCCCAGAATTTATTTGTGTCGAAACGGGATTAGATGTCGTATTTCTTGAAACGAGTGGTAAATTAGGTCCTGTCATAAATTGATAATCAATGGAAGCTCCGTTTACAACTGGTGAGTTTGGCCCCCCAGGTCCAATTGTGAAAATTGGATTTGGAATGCTAACTACTTGCACACGGAAGGTAACGTTTGTAAAATCTCCTGCAATAATATCCCCAATTGGTATCCCATTCGCGGGATTTACCCCAGGTAATAAAACCCCGCCTACTCGAACGCTATCCTCTATAAACACTGTATTATTTGGAATTGGATCTGTAAAAATGATATTCGTAGCAGTTGCGTTTCCTATATTCTCCAATAAAACAGTATACGTTAAAAATGAATTTCCAGGTGCTACGTCAGAAAATAGTCGATCCACACTTTTCGTTGCTTGAATAATTGCTTCGTTAATTTGAACTAAAGTTGGATTACTTGTAGCTGTTTCTGTCACAGGCGGCTGGGTAGGATCAACAATGATCAAGTATGTTGTGCTAGATTGGTTCAAAGTTGGATTGGTAGCTGGTATTGAGCCAACGATAGCTTGAAAGCTAATTGTTGTCGTTCCTCCAACTGGAATTGAGTCTAAAGAGATCCCGCTATCTGGTCTAAATCCAAGTTGTGGGATGGTATTAATTTGTACGCTATCAGGAACGAATGAAAGTTCAGGTGGTAATATATCGATAAAAACAGGTGTGTTTGCGGTAGTATTTCCGCTATTGGTGAGGGTAGTTGTATACGTAATTGTATCTCCAACAGCAGCAAAAGCACTGCTTGCAGTTTTTGTTGCGATAACAGAAGCAGTATTTACTTGTGTAAAAGTTTTATTAGATTGAACTGTTCGTGAAACTGGCGGTTCATTTATATCTACAATAAAGCTATATTGAAGCGATGATTTGTTCGGGATGGGATTCGGGTTTGGAAGTGTTGTAATGTTTACTTGAAAACTGAGTGTAGCAGATGCATTTGAATTCAAGTTACCAATATTGATACCGTTTTGTGGATTTGCATTCGGAACGGTTACACCATTTATCTTAAAGCTATTTGGGATAAAGGTAGTACCGTTTGGAATTGTATCAGTAAAAATAATGTTGTTCGCAATAGTATTTCCGGTGTTTGTAATAGATGAATTGAATGTAATTGTATCACCAATTGTAGCGAAAGTTGTACTAGCGCTTTTATTTATTACTAAAGTAGCGTCAATAATTGGTGTAACTGTTGTATTTGTTACGGTGCTACCAACAGCAGGAGATTGGTTTGGGTTCACGGTATATTCATAATTTACAAGAGCATTATTTGTTAATGTGCCACTAGGTGGTATCGCTAAAATTTGTGCTTGAAAAGTAATGAATACAGTATCTCCTGGCGAAATATCTGCCAAGTGAACACCAAGTGATGGATCTAATCCTGGTTGTGGAACATTATTGATAGTTACGGAGTTTTGGATAAATGAAGCTCCTGCGCCAAGCCCATCTGTTAAAACAGTTGCACTAGCAGGGATATTACCTGTATTTGTTACTGCAATCGTATAGGTAACAATATCACCAATTGCAGCTGTCGGTGTATTCACAGACTTCGTAGCGACAATAGTAGCGTTATTAATTTGAGTTGTTATTACGTTACTTAACGTATTGGCGGATGCTGGAGGTAAGTTAGGATCTACGACATACTGGTACGTTGTATTGCTTTGGTTCGGGATTGGATTTGGATTCGGGATAGAATTTACTTGTACTTGGAATGAGATGATTGTATTTGCATTCGGATTTATTGGGTCGATTGCAATTCCGCTTGCTGGATTGACATTAGGCAGTGTATTCCCGTTTACAGTAACACTATTAGGAATGAACGATGTCCCGTTTGGAATTACATCTGTAAATATTACATTTGATGCAAGTGTGTTCCCGTTATTCGTTAAAGTAGTTGTGTACGTAATAATATCATTTACGTTAGCAAACTGTTTATCTGCCGATTTAGTAGCGGCAATTGAGGCGTTATTAATAGTTGTCTGTACAGTGTTAGAAGCAACCATCTGCATTACAGCTGGTTTGGATGGATCATACGTATATTGGAATGTTGTGCCTGATTGATTTGTAATTGGGTTTACAGCAGGGATAGTTGGTACAAAAACTTGGAATGCAACAGTGCGTGATGAATTCGCTCCTATCGTACCAATCGAAATGCCGTTAGCAGGATTTGCATTAGCTATAGGGACATTATTAATCGTTACAGTATTAGGAATGAAGAGGGTACCCGCTGGAATGATATCTGTAAATGTTACATTAGCAGCAGGGATATTCCCGTTATTCGTTAAAATAGTCGCATATAGTATGACATCACCGACATCAGCGAAGTTCGTACTCGTTAGTTTTGTAGCAACGATATTAGCAGTATTAATTTGTGTAGTTACTATATTGCTAGCAGTGTTTCTAACAAGAGCAGGTAAGTTTGGATCAGCGATAAAGCTATATTGAAGTGCAGCGCTGTTTTGAATTGGGTTTGGTGAAGGTAGCCCATTTGCACTTATTTGAAACACAATCGTTGTAAAACCACCCGAAGGAATGGAGCCCACTTGAAGACCGGCACTAGGGTCTGCACCTAGTTGTAAAGCACCACCTATAAAAATACTATTTGGAACGATAGTGGTGCCATTAGGGATTATATCGGTAACAATAACATTATTTGCTGTAGTATTGCCAAGATTAGCTAAAGAAATTGTATATGTGATTGGTTGCCCGACGTCGGCGATAGTTAAATCTACTTCTTTGACAATAACGACATTTGCTAAATTAATTTGTGTACTTACAGTGTTACTTACAGATGTTTCTATAGTTGGTGGATCGCCCGGATTTAAAATAAAGCTATACTGTGTACTAGATGAATTTAATGTTGGATTTTGTGTTGGTAAAGAGGTGACGGTTACTTGATAAGAGACGGTAAGTGAACCGTTAGCAGCAATGGAAGGTAGCGGAACACCTATATTTGGATCTGCGTTATTTTGAAGTACACCATTAATAAGAAAAGTGTTTGGAATAAAGGTAGTACCGTCTGGATTCGTATCTACGAAAGTAGGGCTATCAGCAGAAACACTTCCTGCATTCGTCAAAGTAACAGTATAAGTTAATATATCCCCTACGGTAGCGAACTCTCGATCCACTGTTTTGGCTGAAATGACATTTGCATCGTTTACTTGAGTAAATGTAGTGGTTGAAGTAGTGTTCTTACTTACAGGTGAAGTGTTTGGATCAACGATAAAGTTATAGGAGATGGAAGCGCTATTTGAAATAGGGTTTGGATTTGGAATGCTAGTTATTACTACTTGGAATGAAGCTGTAATTGTAGTATTAGCATTGATGCTACCAATATTGATGCTAGCTGGTGTAACGCCTGGCTGAGTAACACTGTTAACTATAACGCTGTTTGGGACAAAGGCGGTTCCATTCGCAATTGAATCAGATAGTAATACATTGTTCGCTGCAACATTTCCATCGTTAGTAAGAGCAAAGGTGTAAGTTAATACATCGCCAACTTCCGCAAACGTTTTATCTACAGATTTATTAACGTGGAGATTTGCTAGTCTAATTGTTGATGTAACAGAATTAGAATTTGCTGTTTTTGAAGTCGGTGGCAAACTTGGATTTACAGTGTAAATATAAGAGGCGAAAGCATTATTAATAATAGGGTTTTGGGCAGTAATGTTAATGACTGTTACTTGAAAGGATAAGGTAAAAGTAGCTCCACCAGGAATTGTGCCGATAGGTAAAGCAACGAGAGAATCTACATTCTGCAAAACTCCGTTTAGTGTTACAGTACCAAGAGTCAATATCGTTCCGTTTGGAAGTGGATCTGTTAGTTGAACGTTATTAGCGGTTGCATTTCCACTGTTTGTAATAAGGATTGTATAACTTATCGTTTCGCCAATTGTGGCAAATTGTTTGTTAGTTGATTTTGTTAATGTTAAATTCGCATTGTTAATTTGAGTGGAAACGAGATTAGAAGAAATGTTTTTTGTAACGGGAGATTGGCTAGGGTTGACGGTATATTGATAAGAAGCGCTTGATCCGTTAGATACGACATTTGACGCGGGTATTGTGTTTACTACTACTTGAAATGCAACAGTTTTTATTGTGCCGCTTGGGATGGATCCAATGTTCACACCGCTAGCGGGATTTGCGCCCACTTGTGTCGTGCCATCTATTGTTAAACTGTTTAGAACGAAAGTTGTTCCAGTAGGAATGACATCCGTAAAAATAACATTGTTCGCATTTGTATTACCTGTACCTGTAAAGGAAACGGTGTACGTTAGTGTATCACCAATATCTGCAAAATTTTTATCTACTGCTTTTGCCATTGTTACAGTAGCGTTATTCACTTGAGTAGATACGATATTGGTCGTATCAGTCCCACTTACTGCAGGTTGATTTGGTACAGGAATGTATTGATATGTTGTTGTACCACTATTTAATATTGGATTTGTTTGGGGGATAGAAGGAACAAATACTTGAAATGAAATAGTAGTAGTAGAATTTGCAGCAATTGATCCAATTGATATACCATTAGCGGGATTTGCGCCAGCTTGAGTAACTCCGTTCACAGTTACACTTCCTGGAATGAAAGTAGTCCCGCTAGGAATCGGATCCGTATATATAACATTTGTTGCAGCAATATTTCCTATATTAGCTAGGGCAATACTGTAAGTTAATGTTTCACCAATATCTGTGAAAAGTTTGTTAACTGATTTTGTTCCATTAATATCTGCCAGGTTAATTTGTGTTCCAGCAGAGTTGCTTGTTGCAAGACCGTTAAAGGTTGTTCCTCCAGCGATAGGTGTATATTGAAATGTAATATTAGCAGTGTTAGAGATAGGATTTTGACTTGGAAGAGAAACGACAGTAGCTTGGAAAGTTACTGTGCGAGAAGCACCATTATTAATTGATCCAAGTGATATACCAGCCGCGGGATTTGCATTTGTTTGTGGTACGTTATCTACTGTTACAGTGCCGGGTATAAAAGAAGTACCGTTAGGGAGACTATCTATAAAAATAGCGTTATTGGCAGGAAGAAGTCCAGTGTTAGGGATAGTAACTGTATAAGTGAGAATATCTCCAATTGCAGCAACACTTTTATTTACGCTTTTCGTTGCTTGTATATTTGGTGAGTTTATATTAATTTGTAAGCCTACTGTATTCAACATATATGCGTCTCCGTTAGTAGTTAAACGGATTGCGGCGGATACTTGTGAGTTTGTTAAATAAGGAGAAATATCAATAGAAGTAATATCCCAGCCCTGTCTTCCAGCGGAGATGTTTGTACCTGTAGAAGCACTTTGATTTCGCGTTCCAAATGTCCCAGTTGTATCTAAATTTCCTGCAGCATTATTAATTTGAGAACCGAAGAAATTATTTACAGCATTATTTGGCCCAGATAAAGCATTTAATGAACTGAAATTTGGTCCAAATAATGCTTGATCCCCTATTAAATCTGCATCTCCTTCAATAGAACTTAAAAATAATCTCCCGCTTACAGGTCCTCCTGAAGGTGTTAAAAATCCAGAAACAGCTACATCGGCACTACCGGTATCAGCAGAAACACGGTTACCCGCTACATAAATGGTTAAGTTTCTTGCTGGCAATGTCCCGTTTTGATAAGCGACGATAAGCGTCCATCCAGCCGAATTAATTGTTCCATTAGAAGCATCTATAGGATCTACAAGTCCAGGAACCGCGCCTGTAGTATAGGAACCAGAACCTCCCGCTTGAATAAGGGTTGTTACGTCTGCTGAACGAGTGTAAAAGCCAAAGGTAATAGAGTTTGAAACGAATGTTTGGTTTGAAGCCGTAACAGCTGAAGGAGTAATCGAGTATGTTGAAACAGGTGTTGTAAAAGAAACTGGGTTTCCTAATACACTCGTAATGTTTTGATCACGAGATAAATAGTTTCCACCCCAAACGAGTTCTGCGTAAAGAATAGTACTACCAGCAGGGATATTTAAAATAGCGGTAGAACTATTTTGTGTATAGTTTAACGTTGTACCAGCAGGAAAAGTAGGTACTTGTAAAGCAGTATTCGTAGTTGCGAATGCACCAATTGCCCCGATTGTACCAGCACGGTTTTGATTACTAATTTTACTTAAGCCTAAAGTATTTCCAGTAATAGCGAGTGCGCCGTTAGTGGTGGTAGAAAATCGATTCGTAATGGGCATGTTGTCACCTCATTTACAATATAGTCTTGGTCAAAATAACATATGTATGTGACAAATGAATGGAAACATGTACAAGTTGATTTAGTAATAATGATTTAAATGTCTAGATAAGGGGATGGAGTATGATTGAATTGGAAATTAGGGTGGAGCGTCTTAGTAAAGAACAAATAGGCGATATTGTAGCATTATCTTCTTATATTGGCTGGGATTATAACAGAGAAGAAATTGATACAGTTTTTAACTCAGGTATTGTATACGGCGTATGGAATGAGCGAAAGGAACTTATTGCTAGCGCAGCAATAATATTATACGGGGAGGCGTTGGCATCTATCGGAATGGTAATTGTACATCCAGATTATAAGGGAAGAGGAATTGGAAAGGTGATAACGAATTCATGCATGAGTAGCGTATCAGCTCAAACTCCAAGTATGCTTATTGCTACGGATGAAGGGAAGCCCTTATATGAAAAATTAGGATTTAGGGTAGTAAGCTATGTCTCTAAATATATTTGTAACTCGTACAATGCGAATCATAAATGTGCAGAAAATGAAGAATGTATGATGGTTTATAAAGAGGGTGATTTAGAAGGAATAATAAAAATAGATGAAGGCGCATTTGGGACAAGCCGAAACGAGTTTTTAAAACAAAGAATTATGCAAAGTGAGCGATGTGTCGTTTTAAAGGATACGAAAGAAAATGTAGTAGGATACGGTATAAGTGTACAAACGCCAGAAAATAAAATAATTGGACCAGTCGTTGCTAAAAATAATACGATGGCAATGAGAATAGTACATGATTTAGCAAGAGGGCATCATGGTAAATTAAGAATGGATGTACCAGAAGGAAAGAATGGTTTCATGAAAGAATTAGAGATTACTGGTTTTCAAAAGGTTAATACACCACCAATTATGATGAAAAATAGCGACAAATTATTAAAAAGGAGTAATGAACTGTATAGCATTGCAGCACAAGTTTTTGGGTGAAAAAAGAATCCTTTCGTGAAAAGGATTCTTTTTTATAGCCAATCTAATCACGATATTGGTCATGAGTAGGTTGAAAGAGGTCTTCCACGACATCTCTAACAACTGAAAAATGATCAACGTTATAATGACCGTGTAAAGTTTTATTGTGATGACCAATAATTTGTTCTGCAGACAATACGTTAGAATCAGTTGTTGAATGCCCGTTTTTAATTAATGTAACGTCAAATCCTTGTACAGTTGCTGTTCTAACGGCAGTGTCGATACAATGTTCTGTCTTACATCCGCCTATAACAATATGATTAATGTTTTCTTCTTTTAAAAGTTCAAGTAAAGAAGTGCCGTAGAATGAATTGGTTGCTGCTTTATTAATAAGGATTGCAGACTGGGGTACTTGAATTTGATTATGTACTTCAAATCCTTCGCCACTACCAGAAGCAACATCGATATCTCTTACGAAAACAATAAGAGCATTTGAATCTATTGCTTTCTGCAGTGCTATATTTAGTGTAGATAATAGCTCGGTTTTACGAAAAACTTCATTTTCTTGCTCATTTCCATCAATTAATTCTTGTTGAGCGTCGATAATTAATAGTGCTTGTTTCATCGTGTCTCCCCTTTAATATGAAATAAGTTCCACTTTACATATTCCTTCAGATTGTTAGAAAATCCTCCATTGTAAGCGAAGTAGAAGATTGATTTACAAAGTTGTCAAAGAAATTTCATTCTCATAGCGTGTAAAAACATGTATCATAGGAGATGGAGAATTGTTGAGTAGGTGGGAATAACATGCAAACAGTAGAAGATTATCTTTCATTCTTACATACGAAAGGATTTAAATTATCAGAGGAAGCGCAAGGGTTTATTATGTTCGGACAAGGATATACTGGTGCGTCTGATGGGATTGTGAACGCAGCAATAGAAGCGACAATTAAACATCAATTACAGTTTGATGGTAGTTATTTCGTTGCGTTATTAGAACGATTGAAAGAGGAAGAAATTACAGATAAAAAAAGCGCTAAGGCTTTTATGCGGAAGTTACAAGCGTAACTTCACGCAGCCTGCGCTTCTTTTTTTGTTTTGGAAGGTAATTCAACAAAAATCATGCCTAGAAAAATACATAGACATCCGATAATAGCAGAAATAGAAAGTTGTTCATTTGCAACGAGAACGCCTGTTAAGGCAGCAAAAACGGGCTCCATTGCGAAAATAATTGCTACTCTCGTTGGAGAAGTGTGTTTTTGTGCCGATGTTTGAATGAAAAAAGCAATAGATGTTGCAAACAGGGCAGTTAGAAAGAGTGCGAATAAAAAGGATTGATTCGTCCATAGTGATACGGAAAATAACTTTTCCCAATCTTCAAACAAGAAAGCGCAAATAGAAGAAAATATACCAACAGCTAATACTTGAGATGTGCTTAATAATAAAGGTGATATTTTTTTAGAAAAGAAGCCGTTAATAAGAATATGGGCAGCGAAAGCGACTGCACAACCGAGAACAAGTATATCTCCTATATTTAATTGGAAAGAATCAGCAGCTGTTAATAAGTACAAACCTGTTGTAGCTACAGCAATACCAAGTACGATGAAAATGGTAGCTTTTTGTTTTAAAAAGATAAATGATAAGATTGGGACCATAACAATGCTTAGCCCAGTTAAGAAACCTGCTTTTGAAGATGTTGTATAGAGTAAGCCAAATGTTTGCAATAAATAACCGACAAATAAGAAAAAACCAACGATTATCCCTGCCGTGCTACTATGTTTTATATCTTGTTTTGAAGTTTTTTGTGAGAAAATAATTTGAACGAATAATAAAATAATTCCAGCGAATAAAAAGCGAATACCATTAAACGTAAATGGACCAACGAAAGACATAGCGTTTTGAACGACAACAAACGTAGCTCCCCAAATAAAAGAGACAAATAATAAAGCAAGAGGAGCAATCCACTCTTTTTTCACACTCATACCCCCGTTAATTTTGTAAGATAGCTTTTCTAGCTAATTCATCAGCTACTTTATTTTGACTACTTGGAATCCACTTAATAAAAAAGAGATCGAAGTTTTTTATGTACTGCAGCGCTTCATCTAAAAGAGGTGCAAATATTTTATTTTTTGCGTATTCCTTTTCAACAGCCCGTTCGACAAGCTGGGAATCTGTACGAAAAGAGACAGTGCTATAATTATGCTCGATGCAATATTTTAATGCTAGAAGTAAAGCGCGGTATTCTGCTTCATGATTGGACATTGTTCCAAGTGGTAATGATAATTGTACAGGCGGCTGAACGCCTTTAATAAACACTCCTGCACCAGAAGGACCAGGATTTCCTTTTGATGCACCATCAATATATACTTCAATCAAAATGAGAAACCTCCAAATTATAAGATTATCCCCTACTTAAATGCTTTTTGAAGTAGGGGATAGAGTAGTTATCCGATTGTGATGCTATAACGACATGTAAATGTTTCATTCGCTTGTAACGATTGAATTCCCTTTTTGTCCTTGAAATCTTTTGCTGGATTTATTTCATCAGCGATTCCATACCAAGGTTCAATACATAAGAAAGGTGCGTTATCCCCTGGTGTCCATACGCCGACAAATGGGAAGCCATCAAATTCTACTTTTACAAATTTATTATGTTTATGAGAACGAATCGAAATTTCATTCGTATTCATATTTTCAAAAATAAGCGCATCATTTTTGAATAAATCATATGTAAGTGGCAATTCAGTTGTATTTTCAGCGATTAATTGCTTTTTGTTTGAAAGATAAGGTCCTTCTAATACGCTTGTTTCTAAGCGTTCCGAACCATTAAACGATAAATGATAATCTGTAAATGATTCACCGTCCAATAAAGGGAAGTTGAAGCCAGGATGTGCTCCGATTGAGAAGAACATCTCTTTTGAAGTAGGATTGTTTACTTCATATGTTATATGAACGCTTTGTCCATTTAGCTCATAAGAAACGAGTAATTCGAATTCGTATGGGTATTTTTTTAATGTTTCTTCATTACTAGTAACGATATAAGTGATTTTTGTTTCGCTTTGTTCTTTCACAGAGAAAGTAAGATCACGAGCGAAACCGTGTTGTGTTAATGAATATGGTTTACCGTCTACGTAGTATGTATTATCTACTAATCGGCCGACAATTGGGAACAAAATTGGTGCACGGCGTCCCCAATAAGTAGAATCACCTTGCCATAAATATTCTGTGTTGTCTTCTTTTAAGCGAACGCTCTGTAATTCTGCACCTTTGTCAGAAATGGAAACGATCACTTTTTCATTTTGAATTGTTGCTGTCATGAAGTGAAACCTCCTAAATCTTTCATATGTTTCATTATACGTTGTCTAAAAGGAAAAAGGTAGTTTATGATAGGAATCTATTGACGAAAGAGGGGCTACCACGTAAAATATAATCTTGTTGCTTAAAAAACGAATAACGTGGTTCGAAACCATCCCACGTAAAAAAACTAAGGAGATTTTGTCATGAATATTAGAACTTTAGTCGGTAATGGTATTTTAGCGGCATTATATATTGCTGTTTCTATGCTTATTCAGCCATTTGGCTTTACGAATGTACAATTTCGTATTTCAGAGATGTTTAATCATCTCGTTGTATTTAACAAGAAAGCAATTTACGGAATTGTATTAGGTGTATTTTTAACGAATCTCTTTTTCTCACCTATGATCGCTTACGATTTAGTATTTGGAGTAGGGCAATCTATTCTTGCGTTAGTTGCAACGATTATTTCTATGCGATTTATTAAAGGTGTTTGGGCTCGTATGATTTTTAATACAGTTATCTTTACGATTACAATGTTTATGATTGCAATTGAACTTCATCTTGCATTGGGTTTACCATTTATGTTGTCTTGGTTAACTTGTGCAATTGGTGAATTTGTTGTCATGGCGATCGGTATGCCTGTAATGTACTGGATTAATAAGCGAGTACAATTTGAAAGATTTATGTAATAGATGAAAGAGCTATTCCTATAGGGATAGCTCTTTTTGTATGTAATCATATTGAATATAATGCTGTGACTCTAGATAAAATATAATAAAATAGAGTGAGGCTTCAATTAGCCGGATATATATAAGAAGTCTTACATAAGGGGAATGTAGTATGAAATATAAAATTCATTGGTTGTATAAAACGAAGCGTGGATTGCAGACGGAATTAACAACAGAGTATATGAACATAGAAGAAGTACTTCAATTTGCAGAGGATTTTGAGAAAACAGGAAGAGCTAAGGAACTTTTATTTTACGATGAAATGGACGCAGAATGGTCATTAAAAGAGATGAAAAAGTTAAGTAAGCAAGTAGAGGAAGAGCCCCAAGAAATACTCGTTTATTTTGATGGGGGGTATGATGTGCAAACGAAAGAAGCTGGCGCTGGTATATGTGTGTATTATAAAAAAGGAAATACAAACTACCGCATTCGCCGCAATGCATATATAGAAGGTATATATGATAATAATGAAGCGGAATATGCATCATTATTATACGGTATGAATATACTCGAGGAACTAGGGATTAAGTATGAAGCAGTTACACTTCGCGGAGACTCACAAGTGGTACTGCAGCAATTAGCCGGAGAATGGCCTTGTTATGATGAACATTTAAATCATTATTTAGATCAAATTGAACAAAAGGCGAAGCAAATGAAATTAAAACTTTTATGTGAGCCGATATCTAGAAAACAAAATAAAGAAGCACATCAATTAGCAACGCAAGCATTAGAAGGAACAGTTATTGATAGTCATAAAGAAATAACCGAATAGAGAGGTGCAAAGGTGGATAAAAAGCAACTCATTACAGAGGTAAATGACTTATTAGAAACGTATTGTGAAGGATGTTTTTTGCGAGAACATAATCGAAAGACAAATAGTAAGTATTATGCTCATTCATTTTGTATAAGACAATGTACAGTTGGAGAAACATTGAAAAAGTATGGAGAACAGTTATCATAAAAAAACATCCAGAGAAAATTCTCTGGATGTTTTTTAGTGCTTTGCTTCGTTTAATTGCTGCTCGCATTTGCTTAGTTTCTTTTCCTCGTTCATTAAAAATGGTTCATCTAAATCTACTGCAACAGATTTCATAATTTCAAGCTGTGAGCGAGCTGCTTCTACTGCAGTAGTAGCATGCTCTAATGTATCTGGATCCATTGAAATTGTTGCTGATCCTACCATTTTTTGTGCTGTTTCTACACGGAATTTTACTTCTTCAAAATCATTTACTTCTGATCCCATTGTTACTGCCTCCTTTGTATATTGCGCATTTCACATAGTTTTTGCTCTGTAAAACGGAAATATACAAAGGAATAATAAAGGAGGTTACCAAGTAAGGTAACCTCCTGTTATATGTTGGATTAAAGTTTTACTACGTTAGCAGCTTGAGGTCCGCGGTTACCTTCAGTAATGTCGAAAGATACTTCTTGACCTTCTTCTAAAGCTTTATAGCCGTCTCCTTGAATAGCAGAGAAATGTACGAATACATCGTCAGCGCCTTCCATTTCGATAAATCCAAAACCTTTTTCGTTGTTAAACCATTTTACTTTTCCTTGCATGTTATAATTCCTCCTAAAAGCGTTTACTATTTTCATTTAGTGAAATTCATTTAAAAAATAATATAAACTAAAAATGCTATATTCTTGAATATTCTGCTAAATGATTAATTTAAATATACACGAATTGGGAGAATTTAGTCAAGTAAGCGATTTTATTTTTTGTATTTTTAAATAATTTTTCAGTCGAATTTTTAAATAGGTATAGGACAGGCCGAGTATGTAATATTCTTAATTGAATGCTATACATAATGAGGTGAAAGAATGAATAAGTCTTATTTATTAGATAATGAAGGAATAAGAACGAGAACCGACATACCGGATTGGGTTGCAAAAGAATTTGAGATTTTTTTAAGTGTCGTGTTAGAACCAACTTTTCCATGTTATTTCGGTTTAACAGCTTTGAAAAAGAATGAACTTCGTTATTCATTTCTTTCTCATAATGATTGGAGTCATTTGCCGCATACAATGTTATCTTTTTTAGAGTTAATGAAAGAGAGGCCGATTGTAAGAAGGGGCTTTTTCCTTTTTATAGAACCGGAATGTGAAGAACAATCACTCGAATATTACCGTGATTCCTTTTGGAAAGTGTTACAGTATTTACATGAAAACGATGAGCAAGCATGGCCAAAGCAGATTCCTGAAGATCCAGACCATCATTTATGGGAATTTTCATTTGGTGGTGAACCAATATTTGCATTTGGAAATGCGCCAGCTTATAAACAACGAAAAACTAGACATTTAGGGAATTCTCTCGTTATTGGGTTTCAGCCACGCACTATTTTTGATGGATTAGAGGGAGATCGTCCTAAAGGAGCATATTCAAGACAAATGGTCCGTGAGCGAGTTGAAAAGTGGGATCAATTGCCGAAACACCCTAACATTAGTCATTATGGTGACCCAGAGCATCGTGAATGGAAACAATATTTCATAGGAGACGATGTAGAACCAATAAAAGGGAAATGTCCTTTTCTTCATAGGATAGAAAAGTAAGAGCCATCACCTAGATGGCTCTTTTGTATATTTTGGATAAAAAAGGGTATTTTATTACGAAAGCTAGTCTATTTTTTCAAATTATATCATTAACTAGTAATAAAGAGAGTAGAAAGGATAGAGTGATGTTTGGAGCAATTATACAGCAAATCGTATTAGGTATTTCATTAGCTGCACCAGTAGGGCCGATTAATATTGAAATGTTAAAACGAGGAATTGAACGTGGGTTTTGGCATGCTTGGGTTGTTGGAATTGGTGGAATGACTGCAGATGTTTTATTTATGTTACTCATTTATTTCGGTTTATCTTCTGTGTTTATGTATACATATGTACAAGCCTTCATGTATTGCACGGGTTTTTTCTTGTTATTTTATTTAGGATTTCAAAGTGTAAAACAAGGAATTTTCCACTCGAATATGGAATATAAAAAAGAAGAGGTAGGTGGCCTTAAGCAATCGTTTATGGCAGGATTTTTAATTGCGATATCCAATCCATTAAATCTTGTTTTTTGGTTTGGTATATACGGAAGTACACTTAGCTCATTACTTACGAAGGTAACGAAACAAGAAGCTTTTTTGTACAGTCTTTGCATTATTGCTGGTATTATTTTATGGAATTTAAATATTGCTTTTTCTGTACATTTTGGAAGAACTTTATTAAAACCAAAAGCGCTTGGCTACATAACAGCCGGAGCAGGTATTATTTTAGTAGGATATTCTATACATTTTGCATACAAAGCTTTACAGTTGTTCACATAAGATTGAAGGGGAGATTTTTATGTATCGAACCACTATTGACGGAAAAGAAATTATCATTACGTTAGCGCCAAAAATCCGAAAAGAAATTACTGATAGAAATCCACTATATGAGGCGGTATTTCATAATGCTGCAAGATTGCTACAAACAAAGCAACCGACGTTTGCAGTAAATCATGAAATATTTGGGCTCATTATTGGAGAAGTGCAAAGAGGAGAAGTAACAGTATTTGCAGTGGAACATATTATTCCGAAGCAAAATATATTTGGATCGAACAATTTTTTCTCGACAATAGAACAGCAGGCAAATTTGTAAAGTGAATAGAATAAGAATAGAAAAGAAATAGTCGTAACGATATGTTGCGGCTGTTTTTTTGGAAAAGGGGGAAACAGGATGAAGAAAGTGGGGAAAGAGTTCTTTTTACAACATGATATCGTTATTATGTATAGCATTCTATTTATTTTCATTATTATTTTAAAAATGCAATTTTTTACGTGGTTTGGGATGTTAGCATGTATGTTTGGGATTGTTTTCTATACACTTAATGAATATATGACACATCGTTTTTTATTCCATATAAAGCCACCTAAAAACACATTTCTATTAAAAATGTTAAGAAGATTACATTATGATCACCACGTATATCCAGAGGATTTAAAACTTTTGTTTTTACCTGTATGGTTTAGTATACCTAGTTTTACTATTTATTTGCTTATAGCATATGGTATTACAAAAAGTGTTACTATTACACTTTCATTTGGAATCGGAATGATTATCATGCTGCTCGTTTACGAATGGAAACATTATATTGCCCATAGACCGATTCGTCCCGTCACTAAGTTTGGAAGATGGCTAAAAAAACAACATATATTACACCATTATAAAAACGAAAAGTTTTGGTTCGGTGTTTCAAATCCAGTATTCGATTTTATATTTGGAACACTTAAAGACGGAAAAGATGTTGAGTTAAGCGAAACAGCTCGTAATTTGGAAAAGGAAAAAAAGACAAAAGTAGTGCGTTAAGCACTGCTTTTGTCTTAATGAAGAAAAAAAGTAAGGTGTCACTTTATTTTGAAAAAGTATATTAAAAATTTGGGGAAATTTGCCGAAAAATGTCTATCGAAAAATCTTTGCATGAATGTATGGATTGTCTAAAATGAGTATAAGTTTCTGAATATTTATAAAATTTAGTCTTTAGGTATGCGAAGGGGAAGTGTATTTCAAGTAAGAGAGGGGATCGGTTAATGAAACGAGATGATACGTCAGCACGTAAGTTGCAAAATGAGGTGAATTATACAGAGGTCGTTCAGTCGGAAGAATTTCAATTGTTATTAAATACGAAAAAGAAGTTTATCGTTCCAATGAGTATTTTCTTTTTTAGTTTTTTTATTGCACTGCCTATTTTAACGTCGTATTCAAAGGTGCTTAATACACCTGCATTTGGTGACGTTACATGGGCGTGGATATTTGCTTTTTCCCAATTTATCATGACATGGGCACTATGTATGATTTATAGCAAAAAAGCAGAATCATTTGATGAAATCTCCCAAAAAATTCTGCAAAACATGCAAAAAGGGAGGGGCTGAACTTGAATACTACTGCGTTTGCACTATTTTTAATTATCGTTCTTGGTACGCTAGTCATAACCTATTTTGCATCGAAAAAAACGAAAAATGCGAGTGAATTTTATACGGCAGGAGGGGGATTAACTGGTTGGCAAAATGGTCTAGCCATTGCTGGAGATTACATGTCTGCTGCTTCATTTCTTGGTATAGCCGGAGCAATCGCATTAACTGGGTTTGATGGATTCTTTTATAGTATCGGTTTTTTAGTTGCTTATTTAGTTGTACTGTATCTTGTTGCAGAACCGCTTAGAAATTTAGGAAAGTACACTTTGGCGGATATGATTGCAGCACGCTTTGATGCGAAAAAAGTTCGCGGAGTTGCAGCTCTTAATACGATGACGATTTCTATCTTTTATATGATTGCACAATTAGTTGGCGCGGGTGCACTTATTAAATTATTATTAGGGATTGAATATACGACATCTGTATTAATCGTTGGAACACTTATGACGGTGTATGTTATTTTTGGAGGTATGACAGCAACGAGCTGGGTACAAATTGTAAAGGCTGTATTACTTATGGCTGGTACGTTTATTATTTCTGTTATCGTTTTCGCAAAATTCAACTTCAGCGTGACTGAAATGTTCGCCCAAATGAAAACAGCTACACCTTTAAAAGATTCATTTTTAAATCCAGGTGTAAAGTATAAGGATGGTCTTGATACACTTTCTTTAAATTTAGGACTAGTACTTGGTACAGCTGGATTACCACATATACTAGTCCGCTTTTTTACAGTACGTGATGCAAAAACTGCACGTCAATCTGTCGTATATGCGACGTGGTTAATTGGTGCATTTTATATTATGACGATTTTCTTAGGATTTGGTGCGGCAGCGTTTGTAGGAAATGAAGCGATTATTAAAGCGAACCCAGCTGGTAATATGGCGGCACCTTTATTAGCCAAAGCGTTAGGTGGAGACTTCTTATTTGCTTTCGTATCAGCAATTGCTTTTGCAACGATTTTGGCTGTAGTGGCAGGTCTTGTATTAACAGCAGCATCAGCATTCGCTCATGATTTTTATAATGAAATCATTCGTAAAGGAAAATCAACGGAAAAAGAGCAAGTATCCATGGCTCGTTATGCATCTATTGGAGTAGCGATACTATCTATCATACTTGCATTATTTGCCCAAACATTAAACGTAGCATTTTTAGTATCATTAGCATTTGCAGTTGCAGCGAGTGCAAATCTACCAGTAATTTTATTTACAATATATTGGAAGCGTTTTAATACAACGGGTGCTATTTCGGGTATGATTGTAGGTCTTGTATCAGCAATTGTTCTTGTAGCGTTGAGTCCGAATGTTTGGAACCCTGTAGCTGGAAAAGCTATTTTTGTTGGGGAAGCGTTATTCCCATATACGACACCAGGAATTATTTCAATTCCACTCGGATTTCTTGCAGCATATTTAGGAACGGTTTTATCTAGTAAGAAAGAAGATGCAGCGAAATTTGATGAAATTCTAGTGAAATCTAATACTGGTCATGGCATTAGCGATGCGTCTTCACATTAAATAAAAGAGGAGCTTTTCGATAGATAAGAAAAGCTCTTTTTTCTTTTGTCATTTTCTTGTAAATATTACTGATTTGTAAGTAGGATTTGTCTTAATTTTGTGGAATGAAAATAGCAGGGAGAAATTTAAGTCATCATGGCACCAGCGCAGCTTTTGTGAAAAATAAGTTGTTATGGAAGGTGGAAGTAATGATGAAAACGAAGCAAACTGATGAATTATTAGCAAAAGATGAGCAATATGTTTGGCATGGAATGCGTCCCTTTAGTCCAAATAGTACAATGGTAGGGGCAAAAGCTGAAGGGTGCTGGGTTGAAGATATACAAGGAAAAAGATATTTAGATGGTATGAGTGGCCTTTGGTGTGTGAATAGTGGATATGGAAGAAAAGAGCTCGCAGAAGCGGCTTATAAGCAATTACAAACATTATCATACTTTCCAATGTCACAATCCCATGAGCCAGCTATAAAGCTTGCTGAAAAGTTAAATGAGTGGCTTGGGGGAGAGTATGTTATTTTCTTCTCAAATAGTGGTTCAGAAGCGAACGAAACAGCTTTTAAAATAGCAAGACAATACTATGCTCAAAAAGGTGAACCACATCGTTATAAATTTATGTCACGTTATCGTGGGTATCACGGGAATACAATGGCGACAATGGCAGCGACGGGACAAGCACAGCGTAGATATCAATATGAGCCGTTTGCTTCAGGTTTTTTACATGTAACACCACCGGATTGTTATCGTATGCCTGAAATTGAAGGGCAGCATATTTATGATGTAGAATGTGTGAAAGAAGTCGATCGTGTTATGACGTGGGAATTAAGTGAAACAATTGCTGCGTTTATTATGGAACCTATTATTACAGGCGGGGGCATATTAATGCCACCACAAGACTATATGAAAGCTGTTCATGAGACGTGTCAAAAACACGGTGCCTTGCTTATTAGTGATGAAGTGATTTGCGGTTTTGGGCGTACAGGAAAAGCATTCGGATTTATGAATTATGATGTGAAGCCAGATATTATTACAATGGCAAAAGGTATTACGAGCGCATATTTACCATTATCTGCAACAGCTGTGAAAAAAGAAATATATGAGGCTTTTAAAGGTAAAGGAGAATATGAATTTTTCCGCCATATTAATACATTTGGTGGGAATCCAGCAGCTTGTGCATTAGCACTTAAAAATTTAGAGATTATGGAAAATGAAAATTTAATTGAGCGATCTGCACAAATGGGTTCCCTTTTATTAGAGCAACTAAAAGATGAAATTGGGGAACATCCACTTGTTGGGAATATTAGAGGAAAAGGTCTATTAGTTGGGATTGAATTAGTAAATGATAAAGAGACGAAAGAGCCAATTGATAATGATAAAATAGCAAGTGTTGTAAATGCTTGTAAAGAAAAGGGTTTAATTATAGGACGAAACGGTATGACAACAGCAGGATATAATAACGTCTTAACATTAGCACCGCCGCTTATTATTTCAAGTGAAGAAATTGCCTTTGTTGTTGGAACGTTGAAGACGGCGATGGAACGTATTTAATAAAAAGAGAGAGGAGCGAGCTGTAATATAAGGCTCGCTTTTGTTTAGTAGGAGGGACTTTTAATGGAGAAATATGATCCTAACAAACATTATCACATCGGATATTATGAAGACGGATATGATTTAGAAGTGACGGCGTACAAAAGAATAAATGAACCAGTTTGGGATGCTTATATTCCGCACTATGAGGCAGACGATTTTTATAAGAAAGTGGAGGGAATGAAGCTAGGTAAATATATAGATGATTATGGCATTATGGTGTATTCATTTGGGAATGATATTGATGATGATGAAGCACGAATTATTTTTGAAAATGGTTAAAAAAGAACGGGATTGTTTAAAGATAAAACAAAAAGGAGATTGCTATCTTATAAAATAGCAATCTCCTTTTATTATAGTAAATTTATTTACTTGCTTTCATTGCTTTATCTTTTGCACCAAAAGTGTATTTTAACATTGGTGGTGTAATCATTGTAGTTAAAATAACGACAATAACGATTGCTGTAAAGTAATCTTGTGCCAATAGACCTGAAGAAAGTCCTGTTCCTGCGATGATAAGTGCAACTTCACCACGAGAAACCATTCCAGCACCGATAATTGCAGAAGACTTAGCGTCAAATCCAGTCATTCGTGCACCGAATCCACAGCCGATTAATTTCGTTAATACAGCGATAACAGTTAATGCTAAGATGAACCAAATTTGATTGCCGATACCGTCAAATGTAATATTCATACCGATACTAACGAAGAATACGGGAACGAACATAGCGTAAGCAATTGGTTCTACTTTCTTTTCTACTTCATGTTTGTAGTTTGTTTGAGAAATTGCAATACCAGCAGCGAAAGCACCGATAATACCAGCAATTCCTAATAATTCGCCGAAATATGCGAATGAGAAACAGATGATAAGAGCCGCGCTCACGATAGACTCAGATACGCGTAGTGGTGATAACCAGCGCATAATCGCAGGAACACCTTTCCATCCGATTAAAATAATAGAAGCGAAGAATACAACTTTCTTCAAGATAACCATTGTTAAGTTAACATCATCTGTGCCTAAGAAGCTCATTGCAAATGCTAATAAAATAACAACAAGAATGTCATCAAATACAGCGGCTCCAAGCATCGTCGTACTTTCACGTGTTTTCATTTTACCTAAATCACGAAGTGTTTGTACGGAAATACTAACACTTGTCGCACATAGAAGTAATCCTAAGAATACAGCGTTTCCTTGTTCCATTCCCATCACAAGACCGGAAACGTAACCACCTACGAATGGAAGAATGATACCTCCGAGTGCAACTGCTAAAGAAGAATTACGATTTGCGTTTAATTCTTCTAAGTCTGTTTCAAGTCCAGCCATAAACATTAAAAGAATAACCCCGACATTACTTAATTGAGTTAGAAGCTCTGAATTTTCAATCCAACCTAATACAGCTGGACCGATAACGATACCGACAATTAATTTACCTAGTACAGAAGGTTGACCTAATCTAACACTAAGATCACCAGCAAGCTTTGTACTTAATAAAATAAGTGCAATTTGAAAGAAAAATTCGAATTCCATCTGATCCTCTCCTCGTCATTTTTAATTTTATCATACGATTTCTCGGAATTTGCCTAATGAAAATATGTAAAACCCATTAAACAAAAGGGTCTGATTACAAGTTCTTTTGAACTCGTAATTTGAACCTGTAATTAATATATAATAAAATTTATTAAAAATCAATGAAAAAATAGCAGATTTTCATGATGGAATTTGATTTAGGTATGAAGGGAATGGCTATATAATAAGAAGAAATAAGGCAATATTTTTAATGAATTGGAGAAGGAAACATGTTATTAAATAAACGCTTTACAATTGGAGAAATGGCAAAAATGCATAATATCGCAGAATCTACATTGAGGTATTATGATGAAAAAGGAATTTTTCATCCGTCCATTGTTGATCCTCAAACGAATTATCGTTATTATACAATCGATCAATTTTCACTGTTAGATACGATTAAATTTTTACGCCAGTTAAATATTCCGTTAAAGGAAATTAAGAAATATATTGATGAAAGAAATCCAACATACGCACTCAATTTACTGGAAAAACAACAAGAAATGATGCTGAAGAAACAAAGAGAAATTGAATATGCTTTAGCAAAAATGGAACATAGAATTCATTTAATAAAGAAGGCGACGAAAGCGGAAACCGATCGAATACTTATTAAAAAAATACCAAAAAGAAAAATAACAGCGATTGCAGTGGCGCCAAATACGACAGATGATATGTTTGATTATTATATCCATTCGCTTCAAAAAAATATGAAGCAAATGGATGATAGTCTATTTTCAGGAGATATAGGTGTGACAATTTCCAAAAAAGCATTCATGCAAAAGGAGTTTCAAGCATATAGCAGCGTATTTATTCTTTTGGATTATATGCCTTATCAAGTACATAGTTCAGATTCAATTAAAGCTGGTATGTTTGCGTGCGCTTATCATCATGGATCATACGAAGAAACAGGTGAAACATATAAGAAATTAATGGAATACATTAATCAAGAAGGATATGAAATAAGTGGAGATTCGATTGAGATTGGATTAATTGATTGGTCTGTAACGGAAAATCCAGAGGAGCAAGTAACAGAAATTCAAATTCCAGTAATGAAAAAATAGAGTGTAGGACTTTTATTAATTACAAGCCTGCATCAATTCCGATAATTAAATTGCCTATTTTTTTAATTCTCTCTTGACCTTCAAGTTACTTGAAGGTTTAAACTGTGAACAGAGCGTTGAAAAAGGAGCATAATAGTATGGAAGCAACAGAAAAATTAAGAGAAAAACCAGTTAAAAGTTTATTTATTTCTTATTTAATACCAGCCGTTCTTGGAATGGTTTTAATGTCAGTGAATATTGTAATTGACGCGGTTATGATTAGTAGAGGAGTTGGGGCGAACGGTTTAGCAGGAGTAAACGTGGCTATTCCAGCGTTTTCGATTTTCTTCTCTATTTCATTATGGATCGGAATGGGCGGGGCAACGTTATATTCCATTGCATTAGGTGAAAATAAACGAGAAAGAGCAAGGTCTATTTTTACTCAATCCATGACGGTAGCAGTTGTTATCGTAGGTGTTTTAGCGGCTATTTGTTTATGGAGAATAGAAGATTTAGCGTACTTATTTGGTGCAAATGAAGTGATTTTACCATATGCGTTAGACTATTTACACGTATTATTAACATTTGGAATGATATACGTTTTAGAAAATATTTTAAGTACATTTATACGAAATGATGGAAATCCTAATTTAGCAATGGCAGGTCTTGTTGTAACGGCTGTATTAAATATAGTATTTGACTATATCTTTATTTTTATCTTTGGATGGGGGGTAACAGGTGCTGCTTCAGCGACTATACTTTCGGCAGCGATTGGTTTCCTTGTATTATTAACTCATTTCTTTAGAAAAAGTAGCATTTTAAAATGGACGAAATTCCATTTTGAATGGGATACTGTCAAACAAATTATGGTGATTGGTTTCCCAAGTTTTACAGCAGAAAGTACGGTTGCAATCGTAACGATTGGTTTTAATATCGCATTTGTTCAATATGCAGGAGAAGTAGGAGTAGCTTCCTATGCGATGGTGAATAGTATTCATGCAATGACATTACTATTATTCTTCGGTGTTGGAGCAGCATTGCAACCAATTGCTAGTTTCCATTACGGGGCAAATTTATCAGAGAGACTTCGTGAAGGATTGAAGTTTGCTGTGAAAATTGCAGTTGTCCTCGGAGGCGTTGCGATAATTGTCGGATTATTCTTCGGGAAATATATCATTGGTTTATTTGATGTTCAATCTCCAGAATTATTGGAGTTAACCTTAACAGGTATTAGTTTATTCTTTATCCAATACGTATTTTTAGGTTATAACATTGTGTATGGAGAGTACTTCCAATCAGTGCGACAAACGAAGAAATCAGTACTTATTATAATGAGCCGAGGGTTACTATTTATCATTCCATTGTTATGGATTATGCCAAAATTATTTGGGATAAACGGAATTTGGCTCGTTATGCCAGTTGCGGAAGTAATGACAGCGATTATCGTATTTACGATGAATCGTATGAAACATCCTGTTCCATTAAATATGGCAGGAGAGAAAGAAGCGATATGATGAAGAAAATCCCCCTAAGCAATTAAGGGGATTTTTTTATTCCTTTAAACTAATCGCAAAAGATCCATCCGTTTCTTGAACAGAAGCAAAGGCAACGTTTTTAATATGTGTAATTCCTTTTTCTTTTAATTCTTTATATAACCATTTTTCATCTTTATGTATCAACTTTAAGTTATCATATTGAATTTGTGAATCGACAATAAGTGCAATTGGTAATCCAGCATACTTAACATCTATGTTTAAATCTTTTGGAGTTAATGGTACAAGTTCTCTTTTTGGTAAAATACTAATAGCTCCGTTCGCTTCTAAAATGGCGTATTCAATTTCATGAACACTCGGATATCCTGCAACGCGAAGATTAGAAAGTAGTTCGGCAATGGGATATCTACTTTTTTGTAAGTTCTCAAAAATAATATCACCATGTTTAATTAAAATGATAGGGTGTCCGAGAATAAAACGATTTAGTTTGTTGAATAGGCTTAATTTTGTAAGGAGTAAATGTAAACCTGTAATAACAACCATACCGAGAAATGCTTGTAAAGCACCAGAGACGGGTATGGCCTGGAAAGCTAAATAAGATAAAAAGATTATAGCCCCAAAATCATGAGGAGTTAGTTGTGCTAACGCGGATTTACCGAGTAACTTAAGCGATAGTAAAAATAAGATGAAAAAGAACGACACGTTACATAAAAAGAGAAGCAATAGAGACACTCCTTCGTGTAAAGTTGTACTTACTATTCCCGAAAGTAATATAAATATTACCTTTCAGAGGATGATTTAGGGTTTATTGGAATTTGTCTGTATACAAACAAATAAATGGATATTATCATGAAGGAAGTAAAAGAAAATAGGAGTATATGAGTATGAGAAAGAAGAAAATAATAAAGTGCATTTTAGTTGTTATAATGATTTGCGCAGTATATGCGGGGTTTTTACAATATCACATTTATAAGCATGGACATATGAATGCAAGTGACGATGCTGAGTACATAATTGTACTAGGATCGAAAGTAAATGGAACGAAACCATCTTATTCATTGCAATATCGTATTGATAAAGCAGTTGAATATTTAAAATCACATGAGAAAACAATCGCTATCGTATCTGGAGGACAAGGAAAAGGTGAAGACATTTCAGAAGCATTAGCAATGAAACAAGGACTAATAAAACAAAACATCGCAGAAGACCGTATTATAATGGAGGACAAATCTAAGAGTACAGATGAGAATATTACATTCTCAAAACCGTTAATTCCAGCCGATATGAAAAAAGGTATGATCGTAACAAACGATTTTCATATGTTTAGAGCGAAAAAAATAGCTGCCAAACAAGGTTTACAATTAGAAGGTCTTCCGGCAAAAACACCGAAACCAATCATCATTCCATCGAATGTACGAGAATATTTAGCAATTACACAGTATTGGTTTATGAATCGAATATAGTGAAAGTGATCCCGTCTGAAACTTCAGACGGGATTTAATTTGAGGAAAATCTTACAAATATGTCACGTTAGTGAAAGGTAAAGCGATAGTTTCTAGAATGGTTTCCTGACATAATGAAGGTAACAAAAACTATTTAGAGGTGAATCGGATGAAAGGAAATAATATTTTATCTTCGTTATGTTACTTTAGCATCTTTTTTGCACCATTTTTACTACCAATTATCGTGTACTTTGTTGCAGAAGATGAAGTGAAATATCACGCGAAAAAAGCATTTTGGTCACATGTTTTCCCATACGCAATCTTATTTGGAGGACTAGCAGTATCAGGCATGTACGGTTTAGGTTTTAATCAATCTGACGGTGCTGGAATTGGAATGATTATCACATATGCAGTGTTCATTCTTGTAGGAATTTACTACTTCATTTGGAATATCGTAAAAGGTATTAAAGTGTTGAAAACGGCGTAATAAGACAATAAAAAATTTCATTTACCGTATTCATAGACGTTTTAAAAAAAGAGCAATTCAAAAAAGAATTGCTCTTTTTGTGCTTATAAGTTGTGAATATTAAAAAAGATATGTTAATTTTTCATTATGAAGAGAAAAAAGGAGTGATTTTCATGAATGAGATCATACATAAGATGGAGCAACACGTTTCAGTTCGTAAATATAAAGAAGAAGCAATTCCGAAAGATGTAGTAGAAAAGATGGTGCACGCTGCGCAACATGCGGCTTCATCACATTTTGTACAGGCGTATTCTGTTATATATGTAACAGATCAAGACCTAAAGGCTAAACTAGCAGAGCTATCCGGAAATCGCCATGTGAAAGACTGCGCAGCATTTTTTGTTTGTTGTGCAGATTTAAAACGACTTGAAATGGCATGTGAAAAACATGGTACAGAAATAAAGCATGAAGGAGTGGAAGACTTTATCGTTGCGACGGTAGATGCTTCACTTTTTGCGCAAAACTTAGCGTTAGCAGCAGAGTCATTAGGATACGGAATTTGCTATATTGGTGGAATTCGTAATAATCCGAGAGAAGTGAGCGAATTGCTTCATTTACCGGATAAAGTATACCCTGTATTCGGAATGACAGTCGGTGTACCAGATGAAGAACATGGAGTTAAACCACGCTTACCGGTAGCAGCGGTTCTTCATGAAAATGGATATGATGAACAAAAATATGATGAATTATTAAATGAATATGATGAAACGATGAACTCGTATTACAAAGAAAGATCATCAAACAAGAAAAGCGTAACATGGACGGAATCAATGAGTTCGTTTATGTCTAAAGAAAAAAGAATGCATATGAAAGAGTTTTTAAGTGAAAAAGGATTAAATAAGAAGTGAGTAAAGAGGCAAACCTGTGATGCGGGTTTGCTTTTTTTTGAAGGAGAAATACCTAAGGCCAGAAAGTTGTCTATTCTTTCTGATCTTAGGTATTTTGTTTGTTATCATATACATAGAAATAAAAATTAATAATTTTTTACAAAAGTGATAGAAAATGAGAATGAAATACCAATAGTAAGTAAAAGCAGCTGCTAAAGGGGAACTGAGGAAGGAAGAGGCTTATGATTTTCAATTCTGAAAAGGATTTAATTATAGCTATGAAAAAACATGATCAAGATGCTTTGAAAGAAGTGATTGATCAATATGGAAAATTAATTTTGTACATTATTCATAAATCATTAAGTACCCCTATTGAAAAACAATATGTGGATGATTGTTATAACGATGTATTTACTGTTATTTGGTTTAATATCGACCAATTTGATACAGAAAAGGGAAACTTAAAATCTTGGATGATTGGTATTACTAAATTGAAGGCATTGGAATATAAAAAGAAAGTATATAAAGAGAATAAAATCGATAAGGACGTAGAAATAGATACAAGTGTCCATGATAGGTATGAAATAGAACAAGAAGAAGAGATTATGGAAATTGTTCAAGATTTAAATAAGAAAGATCGATATATCTTTTTAAAGAGGTATATTGATGGGTATTCCATTGACGATATTGCAAAAGAATTAAAAGTAACGGCAGATTATATATACAATCGAATTTCTCGTGGGAAGAAAAAACTTCAAAAACTGTGGAAAGGGAGTGTGTAATATGGATAAAAGATTATTATCGATGTTAAATGAGCTCCAATATTCAGAGGAAGAAATTACACGTTTAGAGAAAGAAGCAAATGAGTCTATCAATATAGATAAGTATTATGTGAAAAACGGGGAGTTATTGAAGAAATTAACGGTGCAAATGTTGGAAGAATCAGTTCGGAAAGAGTTGCAAGAAGGAGAGGAAATACAATGTGAAATATTAGTGGAAGAAGGAAGTCTTGTAAATTCTAAAGTTATACCTAATATATTAACCACAGGTGCTACATTTTATTATTACATTGTTTTAACTAATACAAGGTTACAAATTATAGCGTTAGATTGTTATTTTAAAAAGTTAAATAAATACAGTGTATTAGTAAACTCAATTCAAGCAGTTTCGCAACATAAAAAAATGAAAAATGTATATGGAATTAAAATAAATAACAATTATATACAATTAGGAAGTAAAGAGTATAATCAAGAATTAACAGTTTTAATTGGAAAGCTAAAACAATGTGGAGTGAAAGAAGAGAGATATAAAGATTTCGAAAAAAGTTGGATGATTTTTTTCAATGTGTTTGTAATAGCGATAGCTGGGCTTCTAGTTTTAAAATATTTAATGTGAAAATAAAAAGCGGCATAATAGCCGCTTTTTATCGTTTGGTTAGTATTTTATTTATGATTTTGTATTTTGAAAAACTTACTTATAATAAATGCAAACTTTCAATAAGAAGATACATACCCGTGCAACTTAAAAGAATGTACGTAAATATTTTAAAAATCCGTTGATTAAGCCATTTGAAAATCATTTGACCTATAAACAAACCTAAAAATACGATTGGAATGGCATAAAAACTTGATTCCCAAATGGTTTTGTTTGTGCCAGTAAAGAGTATTTGAGTTACTAGACTAATGAAATATATAAACAGATAAAAAGCTAATGTAGTTGCTCTTAACTTCTCTTTTTCAGTATCAGTTCCTGTAAGATAAAGTAATAGGGGAGGACCTGGCATGCCGATACTTGTCGTTAAAAGACCAGATAATCCGCCAACTATGAAATCTCTAGATTGTGTTGATCTAACCTTAACGTTGCATATTAGCAACAATGTTAATAGTAAGAGTAGGATGCTAACTGCTAATTTAAAAGTATTTATGTTAACGGAAATGAAAATTAAAATGCCAAAAGGAACACCAACTATACTTCCAAAAATAAACCTTTTCAGTAGAATAAAATCAACATCCATTCTTATTTTCCAAATGAGTGAAATGGAAATAATTAAAGATAAAATAATGTTTATTTGTATAGCTTCTTGTGGCAGAAATAACATAAGTAAGAAAGGGGTTGCCATTATGGAGAAGCCAAAACCTGTACTTGCTTGCAGAATAGAAGCCACTAATATAATACATATGAAAATGAATGTGATACCCAAAACAGCCCTCCTATTTAATCAAGTTTAACTAGTTAAAGTCTATTATTTAAGTGCAACATTTCACAAATTTACTTGTATTTTAACATAAATATCTAGTTTTTTCTTAAATAGTGTTGCCATATAAGGATCGTTAGCTAAAAAATCAGACTGCCATTTTTAAACAATTTTATTATGGGGAAACAAATAATGAATGGGATCAAAATTTATTGATTATCATTAAATTATTCACTGAGATCCCCACGATAAAACAAGAACAGCCATATAAAACTTACAAAAATACAACATATAGCTAATAAACTGCCAATCATTTGAGGAGAAAGAATTTCTAACAGCCCTCCTGTAAAAAACATCGATAACTGAATAAGAGATCCGTAAATGGAGTAATGGAATGAAAAAACTTTACCCATCATATTTTCGTGTGTGTAAGTTTGAAGTAATGTCGTATCAAGTGGAACGATGATTCCTCCTGCTATGCGCATACAGAATAAAGTAATGATACCGATAATAAGTTGATCGGATAGAATGAATCCGAGAAAGAAAATTCCTTGTAATAAGTAGGCCCAACCGAATACTTTTTTCATTTTTTCTTTATTATGAGACATATAAAGATTAACGAGGAGGCTTCCAATCATAAGCCCAGTACCTTGAACTGTATATAAAATTCCAATGTTAGTGTGCAAAATTCTTTCGGCATAGATCGTTAGAAGTAGTTGATAAGCGCCTCCAATAATGCCCCATGAAATGCCGACAAGAATTAATGTTAAAATGATTTTTGTTTGTAATATGTATGTATAACCATCTTTTATATCAGTGAAAAATGCTTTTTTCTTGTTACAAGTATCATGAGCAGGAATACTCATATTATAAATAAAATAGGCTGAAAGAAAGTATGATAGGCTATTTACTAAAAAAGCAAACTCAATATGTAAAGATTGTGCAATTACTCCGCCCAAAGAAGCCCCCATAATAGACATAAAACCATTAATTGTACTAGAAAGAGAGTTAGCAGTTACGAAATGGTGTTGGTGTACGATATTTTTTAGGGCTGCTTGTTTAGCCGGCTCAAATACACAGGAAAGTACGGATAAACATATATTGGCAATGAAAATGATTTCAATTTTATAGATTGCGAGTAAGTATGTAAGGACTAGAATTCCTCGTGTAATATCGGTGAAAATCATAATATTCTTTTTAGAGAAACGATCTACAATTAAGCCTATGAATGGACTAAGAAGAAGCTGTGGTAAACCTTTACTTATAAAAGTAAGTGCGATCATAAACGGCGATTCCGTTATGCTGTAGACAAATGTTAATAAAGCTACCGTATGGAACCAATCCCCAAGTACACTTAATGTTTGCCCATAAAATAGTTTATTGAAGTTTTTATTTGTTTTAAGAAGTGTGGAATAAGAAACCGACATAAATAGATTACTCCTTATGTAATGACGATGTTTGAATTTGTTCTTTCCACTCACTTAAATACACTTTTTCCGCTGTAGGAAGTCCAACAGGTAATTGTGCAATCAATTCTAAACTATTTCCATCAGGGTCGTTAAAGTATACGGCTGCATGTGCTAATTCCGGAAAAACAATCGGTTCAATTGGTTCCATTCCAAAGTCTTTTCGTGCTGAAATTCCTTTTTGATTTAGCCAATGAATCGCATTTTCTAAATCATGTAAACTTACTTGAAAGGCGATATGTCGTAAAGAGGGGTGATAATTCACTTTGTATTCTGTGCCTTCCCAAAGGCCGAGCCAACTCTCATTTTCTTTAATCCAAAAGAAAGCAATATTATCTCCTCGTTTATATAATTTTAGCCCTAGTGATTCATAAAAAGGTATTGATACTTTTAAGTTGCGGACAGGTAAATGTGCTTCGTAAAGACCTCTAATCATTGTAATCCCCCTTAGTAAAAATGTTTCTTATTCCATAGTAAACAATATGTTGCTAGTTGAAATCGCAAATAAGAGGGATATAAATTCATACGAAAGTATGAAAAAAACAGCTCAAATATGAGCTGTTTTTCTATAGTTTTTCGTTCATTTGTCAAGGATAGGATATATTAATATCCGTATCCGCCGCCACCCCAACAGCTACATCCAATGATGATTAGAAGGATGAATAGTACGATAAGCAAAGCAAATCCACCGCCGAAACCAGCGCAACTTCCACCATAACTCATATGTTTTCCTCCTTTTTAGTAAGTTAATCTATATGGTTCATGGACTACTATATACAGTATGTTTTTTGTATAGAAAACGAGCCAGTCTCATTTATAATTAGACAAATGCCTGTAGATTCATTAGGATTGTATGTTAGTGATTTGTAAATAAACCTTTACATGATTTGTAATTTAGGCATAGAAAAATAAAAAATTGTAAAAAAAACCATTTTTTTATTTTTTTATGAGAGAATATGTACTATAATTTTACAAGTAATATTATGGGAAAAGGGAGTTTTAGTATAGAGATGGAGATGGGACAATTACAAAATAAAATAGAAAACAAAAAGAAAGAATTAATTCAACTTGTTGCGAGACACGGATTGGATCATGATAAAGTTTTGTTATTTAGTCGTGATTTAGATATACTAATTAATAAGTTTATGAATATAAAAGACAAAGTGCATAAATAAAAAATTTATAGTTTTTTATATTAAGATGTTTCACAGGAAGGAGAGGATAGTAATTGGAACATTTACAGGAAGAATTGTATAAACAAATAAAAGAAGAAAAAGGTACAGTTACAATTTTCTTAAAGAGTGGCGTTAGAATAGTAGGAGAAGTTGTTGGAGTAGATAAATTTACAGTTTTAATTTTAGTGGATGGAAAACAACAGCTTATTTATAAGCAGGCTATATCAACAATAATGAAATAAGACACTCTTGTTGAGTGTCTTATTTCATTATTGCTTGCATGCTTCAACATCAATGCCGGCAGCAATTAACTTCTTTTCTCCATCTTGTTCAATAATTTTTTGTAATTTAGATAGGAAAGAATCAAAGTTTGTATGCTTTGCTACTTGGAATGTCATTTTATGTTCAATTGGTAGCCACGTATCAATATCAGCTTCGTTATGCTGGATTTTCACCTCAAGTTTATCGAGTGCATTAGCAACTTTTGCTTCGTACGTATCTTTTGCTTCAAACTCCATCCATAAGTCATATAATTCCTCACCGAGAGAACCTGTTAACGTTTGTTTAATATTTAAAATAGCTTCTAGTTCATTTTTTTGTTTTTGTAGCTGTAATTCGTGACTATTCATCGTATCAAATGCAGGGATATCACCAGCTTCGGCTTCGACTAGGTCGTGAATAATAACCATTTTAAGTAATTTCTCAATATTTACTTTTTGATCCAAATAAGGTTCAACTAAAATGGCCATTAGAGACATACGCCATGTATGTTCGGCAACACTTTCTTGACGCCCGTTGGAAAGCCAGCTATGTCGCATTTCATATTTTAGTTTTTCTGCTAATGCAATGACTTGTAAAATGTTGTGTTCCATCGTGAGCCTCCTCATGTTTTTATACCATAATTCTAATATAGAAATGAAATGTGTCAATTTCATGAGTATATTGCGATAAACAGATGATAAGCGTATAATACATGTTATATATGAAAACGTATTATTAAAATAAAAAAATGTTATATGAAAATGGAAAGGAAAGGGCAGAAATATGGGAGAAAAAAATCAAGTATTAGCTAGACCACAAAGAAGAAAAAGGAAGTTTGATATTTCTAGCCCAGTGGGCATTATAGTAGGTTTCATCATAGTGATAGCGGCGATTATGCTTGGTGGCGGTGGAATAAAAGCTTTCAAAAACTTTTTAGATATTTCATCTATTTTAATTGTCATAGGGGGAACAACAGCGACAATTGTTGTGGCATATCGATTTGGAGAAATAAAAAAATATACGAAAAGTATTTTCACTGTTTTACATAGAAGAGAAGAAGATTTAGAACAGTTAACGGATTTGTTTGTTGATTTTTCAAAAAAGTCTAAAAAGAACGGCTTGCTTTCTTTAGAGGTTGATGGAGAGCAAGTAGACAATCCTTTTATTCAAAAAGGAATTCGATTAATGTTAAGCGGTTACGATGAAGATGAATTAAAAGAAGTGTTATTGAAAGATATTGAAACGGAAGTGTATGAGTTAAGAAAAGGAGCGGCATTATTAGATAAAATTGGTGATTTTGCTCCAGCTTGGGGAATGATTGGTACGTTAATCGGTCTTATCATTATGCTCCAAAACTTACAAGATACATCGCAAATTGGTACAGGGATGGCAGTTGCGATGTTAACGACATTATATGGGTCTGTACTTGCGAATATGATTGCAATCCCTCTGTCGGAAAAAGTATACCGTGGTATTGAAGATTTATATACAGAGAAGAAGTTTGTAATAGAAGCAATTTCAGAATTGTATCGCGGACAAATCCCTTCTAAATTAAAGTTGAAACTGGATACATACGTATACGAAACAAAGGTAAAAAAGGTAAAAGGAGCAGCCTAATATTTCAAGGAGTGGTATGATGAGTAAAGGACCGCAAAAGGGATCGCCTCGTTGGATGACGACTTTTACAGATTTAACGATGTTATTATTAACTTTCTTTGTATTACTAGTTGCTACATCAAAGCAAGATGCAGTAAAATTGTCAAAGATGCTTGAAAAGTTTAGTGATACGGGGCAAGTAGATGCAAAAGTAATGGAAAATACAATACCAGATATTTCACATGAAAAAAATGATGAAAAAATGATCTCAAAAAAGAGAATGGATGAATTATATAAGAAGTTGAAAGCGTATGTAGATAATAACGGTATTAGTCAAGTGAATGTATATCGAGAGGATACAGGGGTAAGCGTCGTTATAGTAGATAATTTAATATTTGATACAGGCGATGCGAACGTTAAGCCTGAAGCGAAAGGGATAATAAGTCAATTAGTTGGATTTTTTCAATCCGTACCTAACCCAATTGTTGTAGAGGGACATACAGATAGTAGACCTATTCATAACGAGAAATTCCCTTCTAATTGGGAGTTATCTTCAGCACGAGCGGCAAATATGATTCACCATTTAATTGAAGTGTATAATGTGGATGATAAAAGGCTAGCTGCGGTAGGATATGCAGACACAAAGCCAATTGTACCAAATGATTCACCGCAAAACTGGGAAAAAAACCGTCGCGTTGTTATTTATATAAAAGAGTAGTATATTATTATTTTAATAATAAAATAATAAAAATACGAAAATTCTTTTAAAAAAATATTAAATTTTATCATTTTATTTTGTATAATGAGTGAGAATGATAAGGTGAAATATTAAGATATATTTATACATAGAAGGAGAGAATTAAAAAGAATGGCACATAAAATTTTAGTAGTAGACGATGCGATGTTTATGCGAACGATGATTAAAAACTTATTAAAAAGTAATGATGAATTTGAAGTTATCGGCGAAGCAGAGAATGGGGTAGAAGCAATTCAAAAATATAAAGAACTTCAACCTGATATTGTAACATTAGATATTACTATGCCAGAAATGGACGGGCTTGAAGCATTAAAAGAAATTATTAAAATTGATTCAAGTGCAAAGGTTGTTATTTGTTCTGCAATGGGACAACAAGGTATGGTATTAGATGCAATTAAGGGCGGGGCAAAAGACTTTATTGTAAAGCCATTCCAAGCGGATCGTGTAATTGAAGCTTTAACAAAAGTAGCAAATAGTTAATATAGAAGGGGTGCCACAAGGAATCAAAACAGTGATAGCGGATCGACGTGTGGCCCCCTTTTTTCTCATTATAAAACACTAAATTGTTATACATAAATGAAATGTTTGTTAGACAGGTAGGGGATAAAAATGCAAACAGATCTATTAAATATATTTTTCGAAGAGTCAGAAGAACATTTACAGTCGCTAAATGAAAATGTGCTAGTGTTAGAGCAAAATCCTGCTGATATGGATGTTGTAGGAGAAATATTCCGCTCCGCTCATACATTCAAAGGTATGTCTGCGAGTATGGAATTTACAGAGATGGCTGATTTAACGCATAAGATGGAAAATGTGTTAGATGAAATTCGTCATGGAAATATAGTTGTAAATGCGGATATTATTGATGTGATTTTTGAGTGCATTGATAATTTGGAGAAGATGGTTGCAGATGTGCAACAAGGTGGAATGGGCAATATTGATGTAGTCTCAACTAAACAGAAATTAGAAGCATTATTGAACGGAAATGTAGAAACTCCTACGGAACATGTAGAGCAAAATCATATAGACAACGATGATGCAGTTTCACATGAAGTGCATATAACAGTTGAACAGCAAGCAATTTTAAAAGCAGTACGTGCCATTATGTGTATTGAAGCATTGCAGAATGTAGGGAATATACAAAAAACAGCTCCGAGTATTGAAGAAATTGAAGCAGATGCTTTCGGATTTGAATTTACAGTATTTATGGATACTGATTGTAGTATAGAAGAATTGAAACAAGTAGTACTTCATGTTTCTGAAATTGAGAAAGTGGAAGTAAAGCAAGGAGAACCTATATCGAGGGAAGTAGCTTCTAAAAAAGTTGTTACACAAGAAGTTGTGCAAGGAGAAGAAATGCTACAACCAGCTGTGGCTACGCAGATAGAATCACCGATAGTGGCAACGAATCAACCTACAAGTGCTATGCCAGCTAAAAGTACTACAAAAACGAAAAATGCTAAAGTGGAGAATCGTTCAATTCGTGTTCAATTAGAGAAAATCGAAAGATTAATGAATATGTTTGAAGAAAGTGTAATTGAACGTGGGCGCATTGATGAATTGGCTGAAACGATTCAAAACAAGGAGTTAATTGAACATTTAAATCGATTAGGCGATATTTCAAAAGATATTCAAAACGTACTATTAAATATGCGTATGGTGCCGATTGAAACTGTGTTCAATCGTTTCCCACGTATGGTACGTATGTTAGCGAAAGATTTAGGGAAAAAAATCGATTTACAAATTACAGGTGAAGATACTGAAGTAGATAAAATTGTTATTGATGAAATCGGTGATCCGCTCGTTCATTTAATTCGAAATGCAATCGATCATGGTGTTGAAACTGTTGAAAAACGACGTGATGCAGGTAAAAATGAGACAGGTACTATTAAATTAGAAGCCTTTCATAGTGGAAATCATGTCGTTATTCAAATTACGGATGATGGAAACGGTATTAATAAAGGGAAAGTATTAGAAAAAGCGATTAAAAATGGCGTTGTAACTGAAGCAGATGCAAATAGATTAACAGATCGTGAAGTGTTTGATCTTATTTTCCAACCAGGATTTAGTACAGCTGAAGTTGTATCAGATCTTTCTGGACGCGGTGTCGGATTAGATGTTGTAAAACATACGATTCATAGTTTAGGTGGACATTTAATCATTGATTCTGAGGAAGGAAAGGGAAGTACATTTAGAATTGAACTTCCGTTAACGTTGTCTATTATTCAATCTATGCTTGTTCAAACGAATGATAAGCGCTATGCTTTACCTCTTGGAAATATCGTTGAAGCAATTCGAATTAAGAGAGAAGACATCCAATCCTTACAAGGAAAAGATGTGTTAAATTATCGTAATCAAATTATTGAAGTGAAACATTTAAGTACTGTATTTGGTGAAAAAACAGTAGATGAGGCGTTTGCGTCATATGATGGTCAAATGGTTCCTGTGTTAATTGTTCGTAATACACATCGCAGCTATGGACTTATTGTAAACACAATTATCGGTCAAAGAGAAATAGTCTTAAAGTCATTAGGTGACTTCTTTGCAGAGAGTTCTAACTATTTCTCTGGTGCGACGATTCTCGGTGATGGACGAGTGGTCCTCATTTTAAACCCAGAAGGTTTATAATAGGAATGAAGGAAAGCTCCCCACTTGTATACAATTGGGGAGCTTTTTGGCTAATCGTTACTAATCTAATAATGGGAATACATACATATTAACGTTTTATATAATAAGTTTGCTAAAATCAAATGAGAGTTTATATTATTTGATAGAAAAACAGAAATGAGGAGGCAGGGAAAATGCCTGAGCAACACACAAAAGGGGATACGAGCACGATTGTGCTAGAAAAAGAAAATGAGCATTTAACGCCTCAAGAATGCGATATTCTTGGCGAAATTGCAAATATATCATTTGGTTCAGCTTCGACTGTATTATCAACGATTTTAAATAGGCAAGTAAGCATTACTGCTCCTCGCATAGAGTTGGTAGATTTATATGATTCAAGAGATGTCGAAGTTCCACATGTTGTATTAAACATTCATTTTACAAAAGGATTAGATATGGAAAACCTTCTTGTTCTTAAACAAGATGTTGCATTGTCCATTGCTGATTTAATGATGATGGGAACAGGTGAAGTGGAGGATGGAAAAGAACTTGGTGAATTAGAACTAAGTGCTGTACAAGAAGCGATGAATCAAATGATGGGATTCGCAGCTACATCTATGTCGGAATTCTTCCAAGATACAGTAGATATGTCTCCGCCGACGATTAATGTTGTAAAGTTATCAGAAGAAATGGAGAAAATCTCTGAAATCGATGGGAATCATACGATTGTTAAAGTGTCGTTTGATTTAAAGATAGATAATCTTGTAAACTCTAAACTTGTACAAATTGTTTCAGTTGAGCATGCGAAACAAATGGTAAATAAATTAATGCAATTATCTGGTGGAGTAGAAGAAAAAGACGAGCCAGCAGAAGTAGTGGAAACTGAGATTGTAGAAGAAGTTGAAAAAGAGCATTTAACACAAGAAGAGAAAGATGTGCTTGGTGAAATTGCAAATATTTCAATTGGTTCCGCTTCAACAGTATTGTCAACGCTTTTAAATCAGCCAGTTACAATTAGTACACCAAATGTGGAAGCAATCAATGTTCGTCATTATGATGGAGTACCAGTGCCATTTGTTATTTTAAATGTTGATTTTGTTGAAGGGCTAAAGAATGAGAATGTATTCGTATTTACGAAAGATGTCGCCTTAACAATGGTAGATTTAATGATGATGGGAACAGGGGAAGTTGATCCGGAAAAAGAGCTTACTGAATTAGAACTGAGCGGTATTAAAGAAATTATGAACCAAATGATGGGTCACGCTGCTACGGCGATGTCAGAAATGTTCCAAGAAAAAATGGACATGACGCCGCCAAATGTTAAATTTGTAACGTTAAAAGAAGAAATGGAGTATTTGGGAGAGTCAATGGAAGTGGACGAACTCGTTCAAATTACGTTCAATCTTGAAATTGGTGATCTGCTTCAATCGAAAATGTATCAAATTTTGCCAATTTCTGAAGCGAAAGAAATGGTAAGGCGACTTCTGTATCCAATGGTGGAAGAAGAAGAGATTGCCACAGAAGAAATTGAAGAAGAAAAAATTGTAGAACCAGTTGTGCAACCTATTGAATTTAAAGAAGTAAAACAAATGGAACCAGTATATATGGACACGTCCATTCTACAAAATGTAGAAATGAACGTGAAATTTGTATTTGGAAGTACAGTGAAAACGATTCAAGATATATTAAGTTTACAAGAAAATGAAGCAGTTGTACTAGATGAGGATATTGATGAACCAATTCGTATTTATGTAAATGATGTATTAGTGGCGTATGGTGAACTTGTAAATGTAGATGGATTTTTCGGAGTAAAAGTGACGAAATCACTATAAGGCATTGAAATAGGAGTTTGAACTAGTAGATGAAAAACGTAAAGTTTTTTCTAATGAGTTGGCTATGCATACATGTGTGCTTGTTCTTCCCCTTGCAAAGTCAGGCTGAGGAACAAATTGAGCCAGATCAAAAAATAAGTGAAGTGAATGTACAAGAAGAAAATAAGGAATCTCAAGAACCGCCAGAGCAAGTGGAAACGAAACAAGATGAAGAGAAACAAAAAGAAGCAGAACAACAAGAAGTAGCAAATAAACAATTGAGTGAAAGAAAGATAGAAACAGAACAGGGAATTATTACAGTAAATAAGCTGGAGCTTAAAGTTGGCGAAGAGGTGCGAATTGCTGTAGAACCGAATGGGAAAAACATTCAAAGTATGAAAGGTATATTGCAGTTACAAAAAAATGGCGAGCAATATGCGCAAGAAAGAATGTTATCTTTTGAGTATGATGAAGAAACGAAGAGCTGGGTTGCTAACTATAAAGCAGGGGATTTTGATTTGCAAGGTGATTGGAATCTTCAGCTCGTTCAAAGTTACAAAGAGAATGAGAAAGAAGAGCTCATAAAAAATGAAGTGAAAGTCCCGCTCATTCGTATTAAAAATGAAACGCCAACTATAGATAAAGAATTGCCAAAGTTACAGAAAGTTACTATTGATGAAGTAAAAGAGAACTTAGTTGAACGAAAACAGGGAGATTCTATACATATACGAGTAAAAGCGTCAGATATAGAATCGGTTGTAAAAGAAGTGCGCGTTACATTAAAAGGGAAAGAAAATAAAGAGCTTTCGTTTTTATTAGACTACAACAAGCATGATATGGATTGGCAAAAAGTATTTGAAATAACAGAAGCATTGCCGGCTGGTCCATATGAATTACTTGTAGAGATAATAGATGCAGCAGGTAATAAACTTGTTGAGAAAAGTGAATATATCATTTCTGTTTTGGCACCAAAAAACGAAGATGATAAAAAGATAGAAGAGAAAGAGAAAGAAGATAAATTAGATAATAAACTAGAAAATGAATTAGAAGATAAGAAAGAAAATGAGAAGCAAGAAGATTTGAAAGTCAAAAACCCGCTTCCAGAAGAAAAATTGCCAGTTGTTCAAATTCCGAAGCAAGATGAGATAGTAAATAAGTTTATAAAAGAACCGTTGAAAGAGAAAGAGGAATTTACTTACGTTATAAAAGAGCCGTTCGAAGACAACAAGGAAGTACATAAGGCGAAGGACCAAAAAGAGAAAAATAACAAACAAGTTGTCTCTAAAAAGAAAGAACCAAAAGAAGAACCGAAAGACAAGAAAGAAGAAAAAGGTGAACAGGGAGTGCAAGCTTCTGATGTGTTTACTATCATGTCAGGTTTATTCGTACTGTTTTTAGTTTTAAAGAGTAATAAAGAATGGGGCTAATTATTTCATAGTAGTGGAGGCGCTTAAATGGAGATTAAACGTACGACAATTGAAGATAAGGCGTTACAACCATTAAAACAGCCTGTAGCTATTTCGGATCATGAAATCCAGAAAGAACGAAAGCGTAGCAATTTAGTGTTTACTGGACAGTCTAAAATTATTTCGAAAAATAATGAAATAGGTATTTTACTTGCAAGTTTAAGTGATGGAAAGATTATGAAGGAAATTCTTTCTAAAGAGATGGATACAGTGTTACAACTTTTTAAAAAGTTACATACGTTATCTGGAGAAGGTAAGCAAACAGAAAAAATATTTGAACAAGTAATTAGAAGCCTACAAGGGCTTGTTAAGCAGGCGCATATAAAAGAACTTCCTTTGTTAGATGGAACATATGATTTCGCTGAAGTACAACTATCATTTGGTAGAAAAGTACATATTCCGTTACTAGATGTGAGTGCACTTATCTCTAGAGTGGAAGGTGATTCTTCAGAAGGAAATATAAATTTGATGGTAACGGTTATTACTGCTTATATAACGAAACTGTCTAACGAAACAATTTTAATTAGCGTTACAGACCGCATTGCTAAAGATCGGGATGTAAGTGTATGGAGAGCGCTTGCGGAAATGAACATGACACAATTGTCGCAGGCGTTGAAACATACGGTGCAAGAACATAAATGGTCTATGACGTTTCTTTTTCTCTTTATATGGATTGTCGGTATTATTTTAATTCGAGTTATGTAAAAAGGTCGTCACTCCATTGTGACGACCTTTTTTATATTTTTTCGTAGAAGAATGTATCAAATCGCTGAAGATTGTAACGTTCGGGTGTTAAAATTTGTTCCGTACTACCAACAAATAGTACACCGCCTTTTCGTAAAGAACGACTAAATTTTTCATAAAGTTTTACTCTTGCTTCTTCTGTAAAATAAATCATTACGTTACGACAAATAATCAAATCATAATTTGTATCGAACGACTGCATTAAAAGGTCGTGCTGTTTGAACGTAACGTTTTGTTTAATGTTTTGATGCAATGAATATATATCATTCTCTTTTGTGAAATGACGTTCTTTCAAATCATTAGGTAATTCCTTCAGAGAACGTTCTGTATATTGACCGCGTTTTGCGGTTTCTAAAATATGAAAATCAAGATCTGTTGCTTGAATTTCAAAACGAAATGGAGCTAGATGCTTTGATAAAATTAAAGAGAGTGTGTACGGTTCTTCACCAGCAGCGCAAGCGGCACTCCATACCTTTAATTTTCCGCTATTTTGTTCGAGTAATTTTGGTAGTGCTTTCGACTCTAAAGTTTGCCAGCGTTCTTTATTTCTAAAAAACTCTGAAACGTTAATTGTAATATAGTCAATAAAATTTAAAAATAAATTTTGATCAGCGCGTAATTTGTTTAAAAAATTAGTGTAGTTTTCGAAGCCTTTTCTCGAAATGAAAGCATCGATTCTACGGCGCATTCTATCTTGTTTATAAGAAGCGATATCCATATTGAATTGTTGTTTAAAACTCGCGATAAAATGATCATAATCTTGTTCAATTATCATATTTACAATGGGCACAATAATGATATTGTGCCTCCCCCTTTACATCATACGAATTTTTTGTTCAAAGCTTTTTTTCATTTGCTTTTCATGTAATCCTGGTAAATCATAAATGACAGCATCAATACCTGCTTCTTTTGCAACATCGACAGGGATGACAGATGTATGTTTGTCCCCATTATAAAAACAGAGAACTAAATCAGTGTCTTCAATAATTTGTTTAACAAAAAACATATAATCTGATCGGTAAATGGAGTCAGAAGGATGATCAAAAGCAACATATTCGGCTCCGTGTTTTTTTAAGTAATCAACGACTTCTTGAAATTCATCTGTTATTGCTTGCAATGGTTGCAGCGTGTAAAGGCATAAATTTTGAGCGAGTCTTTCATTCTCAACAAAAAAACGAAGAACCTCATTTTCAATAGATTTATAACATAATATGTAAATTTTATGTTTGTGAGCATAGTCAGTTAAAAATTTTTTAATTTCTTCTTGATCTAATGCTGTTAATTGATTTGAACCACAAAGGAAAATATTCATAGAATTGTGCCACCTCATGCTAAATTGTAACATATCTTTTATAAAAAATAACTGCAAAATATTACTGTTCAGAGTATAATTATAAATAACTGGATTTTACGATTAAGTTTAGGAAGAAATAAAAAAATAAATAGGTGATATATATGCTACGTTCTATCTCGCATAATCCAATTTTATCGCATATACCGCCTGCTACTCAAATGCCGAAAGAAGCAAATGTCAGGACAGGACTTGCATTTTCGGATAATTTGCATGCAGATCCGAAAAAAGATAAATTACTAGAACAAATGGAAGCGTTTGTCGATAATATTGGAGAAATTAAAGAGAAAATTGAAATGGAATTAACGCTTGATAATGTAATGGAATACAAAAATACAGTAAAATCATTTTTGAATTTTTACGTTGATAATGTATTGCAGTATAAAGATGTCATGTCTCGTCACCCACGTTACGGATATTCACAGAAAATGACGATTGTGAAACAGGCAGAAATGGGATTGAATGAATTAGAAGATGTGATGAATTTAATTAATACGAAAACAGGACATTTAGAAATGTTAAATCAAATTGGAGAAATCCATGGTTTAATTGTGAATTTAGTCTTGTAAAAGGAAGGAAGCTATATGTACATACAATTATATGAAAAACTCGTTATTATTCAAAAAGCGTATGAAAATATTCAAGCGCTTGGAGAGCAAATATATGAGAATTTAAAAAATAAAAATGTAAATGCGGTTCAAAAGTTGCAAGTAGAGCAATTGCAGTACATTGATGGTTTAAAAGGGTTATCAAGCTCATTTGAAGAAATGGTTGTTCAGTTCTGTAAAGAACAAGGAGTTGAATCGTTTCGTGTAAGTGCGTTATTTTCGTATTTTTCTCAAGAAGAAATTGAAAAAATGGAAGAAATACAAAAAAACGTAACTGAATTAGAAGAGAATGTAAAAATGATTCTTTTGAAAAATCAATATTACTTAAACGTACTATTAAAAACTACAGAAAGTATTGTGGATTCTGTTTCTGAATATAACTTAGAGCGAAACAATAATTCGCAAATCTTTATGAACGAACTATTGTAAAGGAGAAGTGAAGCTTTATGAGATTATCTGATTATAATACACCGCTATCGGGTATGTTAGCGGCTCAAATGGGGTTACAAACAACGAAACAAAACTTGTCTAACATTCATACACCGGGGTATGTGCGTCAAATGGTGAATTACGGATCTGTTGGAGCAAGTAATGGTCATACGCCAGAACAGAGAATTGGTTACGGTGTACAAACGCTAGGTGTTGACCGTATTACTGATGAGGTAAAAACGAAGCAGTTTAATGATCAATTATCTCAGCTCTCTTACTATAACTACATGAATTCGACTTTATCACGTGTAGAGTCTATGGTTGGAACGACAGGAAAGAATTCATTATCTAGTTTAATGGACGGTTTCTTTAATGCCTTTCGTGAAGTAGCAAAAAATCCAGAGCAACCAAACTACTACGATACATTAATTTCTGAAACTGGGAAGTTCACAAGTCAAGTGAATCGTCTTGCGAAAAACTTAGATACAGTGGAAGCACAGACAGCAGAAGATATTGAAGCGCATGTTAATGAATTTAATCGTCTTGCTGCTAGTTTAGCAGAAGCGAATCATAAAATTGGACAAGCGGGTACACAAGTGCCGAATCAACTTTTAGACGAACGAGATCGCATCGTTACAGAGATGTCTAAGTATGCAAACATCGAAGTATCTTATGAATCTATGAATCCTAATATCGCGAGTGTTAGAATGAATGGTATTTTAACAGTAAATGGACAAGATACATATCCACTTCAATTAAATAAAGAGAAAGACCCAATGTCAGTTGAGATTTACGGTTCAGAAATCTCCGTAAATAGCGGGGCGATAAAATCAGCGATTGATACGAAAGCGAAGATAGTTGATTATAAAAAAAATCTTGAAGACTTAATGAGTTCGATGAAAAATCAAGTGAATACAGTGATGGGAAAAGATTTCTTCGTTGGAGATCATGCGAAAGATATGAAGTTAAATCCAGAATTCCAAAAAGATATTTCGAAAATGAAAATATCTGCTGAAACAGCAAATAAACTAGCAGCAGTTACAGAAGACGATTATAAAGAAGGTCTTTCTTATAAACAAGCATTAGATCAATTTATAGTTCGTGTTGCATCTGATAAAAGTGCAGTAAATGGTTATCAAAAAATTCATGGCGACTTACTAGAAGGTATTCAACAAGAAAAAATGAGCGTTGAAGGTGTAAATATGGAAGAGGAAATGGTAAATTTAATGGCCTTCCAAAAATATTTTGTCGCAAACTCTAAAGCTATTACTACGATGAATGAAGTGTTTGATAGTCTATTTTCGATTATTCGATAAGTGATAATAATTGATTGGAAATATATAAGGAGGAGATAGAAATGAGAGTATCTACATTTCAAAATGCAAACTGGGCAAAGAATCAGTTAATGGATTTGAATGTGCAACAACAATACCATAGAAACCAAGTAACTTCAGGGAAGAAAAACCTTCTTATGAGTGAAGATCCACTTGCAGCGAGTAAATCATTTGCGATTCAACATTCATTGGCGAATATTGAACAAATGCAAAAAGATTTAGCTGACTCAAAAAATGTATTAACACAAACTGAAAATACTTTACAAGGTATTTTTAAATCTTTAACGAGAGCAGATCAATTAACGGTACAGGCATTAAATGAGCCAAATGGTGAAAAAGAATTGAAAGCCATCGGTGCAGAGATTGATCAAATTTTAAAACAAGTTGTATATTTAGCGAATACGAAAGAGCAAGGCCGTTATATTTTCGGTGGTGATAGTGCAGAAAAGTCACCATTTACAGAAGATGGTACGTACCAGGGCGGAAAAAATGATGTGAACTGGCAATTAAATGATGGTTATGAATTAAAGGCATTTCGTAACGGAGAAGCATTATTATCACCGGTTATAAAAACGTTAAAACAGATGAGCGAAGCGATGCAAAAAGGTGACCAAAAAGCGTTACAACCGTTATTAGGAGAAAATAAGAAAAACTTAGATGGCATCATTAACCGTACAACTGAAGTTGGTTCAACAATGAACACAATGGAGACGTTTAAAACAATTTTAAGTGAGCAAAATTTAGCGCTTCAAGAAAACCGTAAAGAAATTGAGGATGTTGATTTAGCGGTCGCAATTTCTGACTTGGCATATATAAATGCAACGTATGAAGCGACGCTTAAAGCGGTTAGTACGATGAGTAAAACGAGTATTTTAGACTACATGTAATCTATAAGGAGTGAGAAAAATGGCAGGAACAACGATGACAGGTATTGGTGGTAGACAACAAATTTGGAACCTCGGAAATAATATGATCGATACTTCTAACTTCGTCGAATTAGAAATGAATGCTTTAGATATGAGAAAAACACCATATACGAAAGAAAAGAATGACCTTACAAATGATAAACTACTATATACAAGTTTAAAATCAGAATTTAGTTCTTTTACACAAACTTTTAAAAACTTAGCGGCTTTTAAAGGAAATGAGAAAAAAGTAACGACAACACAAGACGGTTATATTAATGTAAAAGCTGATGGTGGTGCGATTGCAGGAACTTTTAATATGACGATTACACAGCTTGCACAGCGTCATCAAATAGCTTCAAATGACATTAAAGATATAAATGCGAAGCTTCCTAAAGATGAAACATTAAAACTAGGTGGTAAAGAACTAAAAGTAACAACTGATATGACATATAAAGATTTAATTAATAAGATTAATGATGGAGATTATGGCGTATCAGCTTATACACTTGGAAATAAAATTTTCATGACCTCGAAAAAAGAAGGAACAGATGGAGTAATTAAGTTTGAGGGGAACACATCTACACTATTTCAAGATATTGGTTTAGCTAATGCGGATGGCGTAGCGCTTAATACAATCAATGAAGCGCAAAATGCTATGTATACTATTAATGGTATCAAAGGGGAAGGTTCTACTAATACAATTGAAGCTCTTCCTGGTGTGAAAATTGAATTGTTAAAGGTAACTGAGCCGAAAGTAGAAGGAGCGCCAGATGCTGGTACAACAGATCCAAAAGCAAAAGGTATAGATCTAAAATTTACAGTAAGTGATTCAAACGTAACAGATGCATCGAATGTTATTAAAAAAATGGTAGCTGATTATAATAAAGCTGTTTCTACAGTAGATATCTTTGCCGGAAAAGGTGGAGCTTTCCAAGGTCAAGCTATTATGCAAAGTGTACGTCAGGCAATGAACAATGTCGTAACATTTTCTCAAGATGGTAATTATTTATTCACATTCGGTATTCAATTAAAGCAAGATGGAACGATGGAAGTTAATGATGAAAAATTAACACAAGCATTAAAAGAAAAACCCGATGCAGCGAAGCAATTTTTCTTTAGTTCTAACGGTTTAGGAAAAATGATGGAAGAACCACTTGATAAACTATTCGGTGATAAAGGTGTAGTCGGCGAGAGAGTTAAAAATATTGACTCACGTGTAAGTGATTTAGATAAAAAGATTAAAGATATTGAGACGCAAAACTTGCAAAAGCAAGATGAAATTGTGAAGAAGTATCAAAAGCTAGAGAGTACATTAGCAGCGCTTGATAGCCAATTAAAAACAATTAAAGCAATGACAAAACAAAAAAGTGATGATTAATGAAAGTTGAGGAAGTGATCGTATGCAAGCATGGCAACGTTATATGCAAAATGATATTATGACGAGTAATCCGATTAAAAATACAATTTTTATTTATGAAAGATGTATTGTAGAGTTTCGTAATTTAGAAGAACTTTTACATACTTTTAAACTACAAGAAGGGGACGCACTTCTTGAAAAATTAGAACGTATTTTTGAAGAACTAAAGCTTCAATTAAATCCTGAAATTACGAAAGATTTATATGATAGTCTCTATGGTTTATATGATTGGATCAGCATTCAAATTCAAACGATGAAAGTAACGCGTGAAGCGAAAGATATTGATGCAATTGTGAAAGTGTTACAAGATTTAATAGACGGTTACCGCGGAGCACTTGAAAATGAACAATGATATTTATCGGACGTTTGTCAGCTGTTTTAATGAAATCGGTGAATTGCAAGTGTCAGACAGAGAGTTTGCTGAGAAGAGTGAGATGTTAAATCGCTGGATGATGACATTGGATGAAGAAACGCGTGCGCAAGTTGCGGCAGAAGTAAGCCCGTTCATTATTAAGGCCGCTCAGCATATTCGGGATAAGCAAAAGATTTTGGAAGAAATGATTATGACAAATGATGGGCGAATGAAGGCTAATTCATTTTACGGTAAATATTAATAATAACGTCTGGAAGCAGATCCCCCTTTTAAAAGGGGATCTATTCCTTCGTTTACATAAAGAAATCCGCTGATTGAGGTTTCATTTTATGACTGTGATGAAAAAATAATAGTAATCTAAATAATAGAAAAATGGACTTTAGTTTGTAGTTTATATATTGAAATGTTCTATAGATTACTATGTGTATACAGTTTTTTTGCATTCTTTTTTATATTTTTGTATTTTTCTAAAGACAATAATGAAAAAATGGAATAAAATATGTAAGGGTACATAATAGTAAATATTTTAATAAACGCATATAAGAAAATAAATAATGAAGTGAAACTTCTATCAGTGGATCATTACGTTAGAAAAGGAAGGGTGTGGAATATGCCAGATTTAGTGAGTGATGTAAGCCATTATATGAATTATTTAGTGACGAAACGAAATACTGTTTCTAGTAATATTGCAAATGCGAATACACCTGGCTATAAAGCACAAGATGTAACATTTGCTGAGCAGATGAATAAAAGTAGTGCATTATATAAAAACAATGCGGCTGATTTAAAGAGCAATCCAGATTTATATCAAACGAATGAAATGCACTTGCCGACAGTAAATACGAAAAATACATATGCAAAGATTCAAACAAAATCAATGCAAACGAATAAAGACGGAAATAGTGTGGATGTAACGACAGAAATGCTAGATTTAATGAAAACAAATCAGTTATACGGTATTTCAGTTAACGCAATTAATACACAATATGCAATTAACCAAGCGGCACGCGGACGTTAAAAGTAGAAGGAGAGACAACGGATGTTTCAGGCAATTAATGCAAGTGGCTCAGGGCTAACGACAGCGAGAAAGTGGATGGAAGTTACTTCTAACAATATTGTAAATGCAAATACGACGGCGGCTCCGGGGGCAGATTTATATGAGCGTCGTAGTGTGGTGCTAGAATCAAACAATAGTTTTGCAAGTATGCTAGATGGGGCTCCTACTAACGGAGTGAAGATAAAAAGTATTGAAGCAGACAAAACGGAAAATTTAGTGTATGATCCGACGCATCCGCACGCAAATGAAGAAGGATATGTACGTTATCCAAATATTGATGTAACTGCTGAAATGACGAATGTTATGGTTGCTCAAAAAATGTATGAAGCAAATACGAGTGTATTAAATGCAAATAAAAAAATGCTTGATAAAGATTTAGAAATCGGCCGAGGATAAGGGGGAAGATAGTAATATGAAAATCCAACCAATGTTAAATACACAACCATTTGGAGCAATTCAGTCAATTGGTGCATCGAAAACTTCTCAAACATCTGTAGTTGAGGGGAAAAAGTTTATTGATTTATTGGAAGATATGGATCAAACGCAAAACAATGCGCAAACAGCAGTATATGATTTACTAACTAAAGGGGTAGGAGAAACACATGACGTTTTAATTCAGCAAAAGAAAGCTGAGTCTCAAATGAAAACGGCTGCTCTCGTACGTGATAATCTTATTGAAAATTATAAGTCACTAATTAATATGCAAATTTAGGAAAGTGGACGGGTGTGTTTAAATGGAAAAGATGAAAAATGTTATCCAATCGTTAAAAACGTGGCATAAGCTAGTAATTGGTGCTGCGCTTTTAGCGATTGTAACAGGAGCACTTTTATACTTCACCTTGCCAGATAAATATGTTGTTGTATATCAAAATTTAAATGATACAGATAAACAAGAGATTACAGCAGAATTATCGAAGTTAGGTGTCGATTATCAATTAGCGGCCGATGGTTCGATTCGTGTGCAAAAGAATGATGCTCCATGGGTTCGAAAAGAAATGAATGGGATGGGCTTACCGTTTAATTCTAAAAGCGGTGAGGAAATTTTATTAGAAAGCTCGCTCGGTTCAAGTGAGCAAGATAAAAAAATGAAGCAAATTGTCGGTACGAAGAAGCAATTGGAGCAAGATATTGTAAGAAACTTTGCGACAGTTGAAACGGCAAATGTTCAAATTACATTGCCTGAAAAAGAGACAATTTTTGATGAAGAAAAAGCAAAAGGAACAGCGGCGATTACGGTTGGAGTGAAGCGTGGCCAATTGTTAACAGCTGATCAAGTTGCAGGTATACAGCAAATGATAAGTGCAGCAGTTCCTGGTGTAAAGGCAGAAGAAGTAAGCGTTATTGATAGTAAAAAAGGTGTTATCTCAAAAGGGACAGATGAAGCACATTCTAGTAGTTCTTCTTCTTATGAGAAAGAAGTAGAGATGCAGCATCAACTTGAAGGTAAATTAAAGCAAGATATTGATGCAACGTTAATGACGATGTTTAAACCGAATGAATATAAAGTGAATACGAAAGTATCTGTAAACTACGATGAAGTTACACGTCAGTCAGAAAAGTATGGTGATAAAGGTGTACTTCGTAGTAAACAAGAGCAAGAGGAAAGTTCTACTGCTCAAGAAGGGACAGATACGAAGCAAGGTGCTGGTATTACAGCGAACGGTGAAGTGCCAAACTACGGTACGAACAATAATCAAAATGGTAAAGTTGTCTATGATAATAAAAATGGTAATAAAATCGAAAACTATGAAATAGATAAAACAGTTGAAACAATTAAGAAACACCCAGAATTAACGAAAACAAATGTTGTTGTATGGGTAGATAATGATACGCTAGTAAAACGTAGAATGGATATGACAACTTTTAAAGAAGCAATCGGAACAGCGGCAGGACTTCAAGCTGATCCGAACGGTAACTTTATAAATGGTCAAGTTAACGTTGTAACTGTTCAGTTCGATCAGCCGAAAGCCGAAAAAGAGAAAGAGCCAGAAAAAAGTGGTATGAACTGGTGGTTATTCGGTGGAATTACAGCTGGCTTATTAGCAATCGGTGGTCTAGTATGGTTCTTATTAGCAAGACGTAAGAGAAAGAAAGAAGAAGAGGAATATGAAGAATACTTAGCAGAAGAGGAAGTGGCTGCAAGTAATGAAAGTATCTTGGAAATTCCTGAAGAAAAAATAGTGCCAGAGCCAAAACCTGAACCAGAAGAACCGAAAGAACCAACGTTAGATGAACAAGTGCAGGATGCTACGAAAGAACATGTAGAAGGAACTGCAAAAGTAATTAAAAAATGGTTAAACGGACAGTAAGGGAGGAACAACGATGTTAGATGAAATCTCCTCCAAAGAAAAAGCTGCCATCCTTATTCGTACATTAGAAGAAGGGGTGGCAGCAAAAGTCATTGAATATATGACAGCTGAGGAAAAAGAAGTATTACTTCGTGAAATCGCAAAGTTTCGTGTATACAAACCAGAAACGTTAGAAAATGTACTAGGAGAGTTCTTATATGAACTAAATGTAAAAGAATTGAACTTAGTCACTCCAGATAAAGAATACATTCGTCGCATATTTAAAAACATGCCAGAAGACGAACTGGAAAAATTATTGGAAGATCTTTGGTATAACAAAGATAATCCATTTGAATTCTTAAATTCACTTACAGATTTAGAACCACTTCTTACAGTGCTTAATGATGAGTCACCACAAACAATTGCAATTATCGCTTCTTATATTAAACCGCAACTTGCGTCTCAATTAATTGAGAGATTGCCAGATCATAAACGAGTAGAGACGGTAATGGGTATTGCGAAGTTAGAACAAGTTGATGGCGAATTAATTAATCAAATTGGTGAGTTGTTAAAATCGAAATTAAATAATATGGCATTCAGTGCAATTAATAAAACTGATGGCTTGAAAACAATCGTAAACATTTTAAATAATGTTTCACGTGGTGTTGAAAAAACAGTCTTTCAAAAGCTGGATGAAGTCGATTATGAGTTATCTGAGAAAATTAAAGAAAATATGTTTGTCTTTGAAGACTTACTTGGTCTTGAAGATCTTGCGCTTCGCCGTGTATTAGAAGAAATTACAGATAACGGTGTTCTTGCGAAAGCACTTAAAATTGCAAAAGAAGAAATTAAAGAGAAACTATTTACATGTATGTCTTCAAACCGTAAAGAGATGATTCTAGAAGAATTAGATGGCTTAGGACCGCTTAAGATGACGGATGCTGAAAAAGCACAGCAAACGATCACTGGTACAGTGAAAAAGCTAGAGAAAGAAGGAAGAATTATCGTTCAAAGAGGTGAAGAGGATGTCCTTATTTAAAAACAGAATTCCGAAGAATTCTGTTTCTTTTTCTGAAGAAACGTATGAATTACAATTTCCAAAACCAGCTTCAGTTCAAATAGAAGAGGAAGAATTACAAGCTGATCATGCAGAGCTTCGCGCCCAGCAAGAGTCATTACATATGGAAATGAATCAGCTAAGGCAAGAGAAGCAAATGCTAGAACGAGAGCGGCAGCAGTTATTACAAGATAAAGAACAATTTCAAATGCATATTCATGAACAAATGGAACAGATGGAAGCAGCGCGTGTGCAGTTTCAAAAAGAACAACAAGAAACAGCATATGAATGGACAGAGTTATTATGGGATCAATCTTTTCATCTAGCAGAAAAAATCGTGAATCAAGCGGTAGATTCACGATCGCTTGATGTGTTACCTATTTTAACTGGCATCGTGCAAACATTGCCAACTTCGTTTGAAAAATTAATCATTACAGTACATCCAGAAACGTTTGAACGTATTCAAGAAGAGAAGGAAAATACGAAAGAATATTGGTTACTACAATTAGTAGAATGGAAATATGATTTTTCCCTGCAGTTTGGTGAATTTGTTCTGGAAGAAGAGAAAGAGTTCTTTGAATTTAAATTTGCACCTATATTTGCGAAACTTCGTCAGAAATGGGAAGAAGAGAAGTTATTTGAGGAGCAAAATGTATGAGCCGTCTGTTAATGAATGAGAACGAAAAATGGAATAAGTTCATTGAAACACCACTGTATACGAAAGTAGGCAAAGTTCATAGTGTACAAGAACAGTTTTTCGTAGCAAAAGGGCCGAAAGCGAAGATCGGAGATGTTTGCTTCGTTGGAGAACATAACGTCTTATGTGAAGTGATTGCCATTGAAAAAGAAAATAATATGCTACTTCCATTTGAACAGACAGAAAAAGTATGTTATGGAGATTCAGTGACTTTAATTTCAGAAGATGTTGTTGTACCACGTGGTAATCACTTACTCGGAAAAGTGTTAAGTGCAAATGGTGAAGTATTAAATGAGGAAGCTGAAAACATTCCATTACAGAAAATAAAACTAGATGCACCGCCTATACATGCATTTGAACGTGAAGAGATTACTGATGTATTTGAAACAGGAATAAAATCAATTGATTCTATGCTAACAATTGGTATCGGTCAAAAGATTGGTATTTTTGCTGGGTCAGGTGTTGGTAAATCTACTTTACTTGGAATGATAGCAAAAAATGCAAAAGCTGATATAAACGTTATTAGTTTAGTAGGAGAACGTGGCCGGGAAGTAAAAGACTTTATTCGAAAAGAGTTAGGCGAGGAAGGGATGCGAAAAAGCGTCGTTGTTGTAGCGACGTCAGATGAAAGTCACCTTATGCAACTTCGTGCCGCGAAACTCGCAACGTCTATTGCTGAATACTTCCGTGATCAAGGCAATAACGTATTACTTATGATGGACTCTGTTACTCGTTTCGCCGATGCACGAAGAAGTGTTGATATTGCTGTTAAAGAGTTACCGATTGGTGGTAAAACACTGTTAATGGAAAGTTATATGAAGAAGTTGTTAGAGCGGTCTGGGAAAACACAAAAGGGATCTATAACAGGTATTTATACGGTGCTTGTTGATGGGGATGATTTAAATGGTCCTGTACCAGATTTAGCACGTGGTATTTTAGATGGACATATTGTATTAAAGCGTGAGCTTGCAACGCTTAGTCATTATCCTGCAATTTCAGTATTAGATTCAGTAAGTAGGATTATGGAAGAAATCGTGTCGCCACATCATTGGCAACTTGCAAATGAAATGAGGAAAATTTTATCAATTTATAAAGAAAATGAATTGTATTTTAAGTTAGGAACGATTCAAGAAAATGAAGAAAATGCTTATATTTTTGAATGTAAAAATAAAGTAGAAGGTATAAATACATTTTTAAAGCAAGGTCGATCGGATAGTTTCCAATTTGATGATATCGTTGAAGCGATACACCATATAGTATAAGGCCTCTGCCCAAGAGGTCTTATTTTTTTGTTTTTTAATATTTCACAGATTTTTTTGGAAAAAAACTATATAATAGAAAAAGAGAACGTTATAATAGGAAGGGGCTATGAAAACAGGTGGATAAACAGCAGTACGACACAATAAAATTGCAAATAAATCAAGAAAAAGAACATATTTTAAAAGAAGTGTATGAATTAACAGCTGAAAAAAGAAAAATAGAACAAAAAAAAGAATATGATTTATATGTTGTGAAATCGCGTAGTAAAGTCGTACAAACTGGGCAACGTATTATGGCTGGCATGCTTTCTTCACATACGTTTTCACCTGAAAGAATAGAAGAATGGAATCGAAAAATTAAAAAAACGGAAGGTTTTATTCAAAAAAATGAAAGCCTTTTAGAGCAAGTAAAAGAAAAAGAACGTGTCATTGATGAGATGTATCAAGAAAATTGCAAAAAGCTTGCGAAAGCACAAGAAAAGCTGGAAGAAAAAATGCTTCTGGATTTGAAAATGTGTATGAATGGATGAGGTGAATGTAGTGATACAGTCTGTATTACCGGTGCAACAAAGTTTACCTCCGCAAAAAGAAAAAGGGCTAGAAGTACAATCAAAAAATGAAGATTCTTCATTCGATCGTACGATGAGAATGGAAAATAAAAAACAGCCGCAAACGGAGAAAACGAAACGAGAAGAAGCACCAACAGAAGAGAAAAAAGATTATATTCTTTCTAAAAAATCGGTAACGAAAGAAGAGCCTATTGTAAAGAAAGAAGAAAAAAAAGAGACAGAACAGTTGTTATTAGCTGTATCTGAGCAAATGGTTGCAATTGAGCAATTACATGTGCAGCCGGAATTGTTATATCAATACATACAAAAAATACAAGAGCTATATAAAGAATATGGCAATATTAAACTTAATGAATTACCTGCAGCTGAATTACAACAATTACAAGAACTTCTTTCAAATATGAATATCAAAAATGCTATATGTTTAGAAGATACAATGCAAATGGTATTAGACAAAATGAAGATGCCAGAGCAAACGATGCAAGCATTGAAAGTTGTAGAAACAGAAACTTGTAATATTGCAAAGAAACAAGAAGAGTTTAAAGACGTAGATCTTCCGAAACTTGAGAGCGATGATGCAAAGGTAGAGTTGCCAGAGGTTGATGCATTAAATGATTCGAGCTCTGCAGGTGCAGAGTTATTAAATAAAACGACGAGTACCGAACAAGTAGGGAAATCAAATAGTGGTGCTGAGAAAGTTTCATTACCTGACTTAGGAAAGAAAATGGAAGCACAAGTAGAAGCGCTGCAAAAATTTGTAGTGAAACAAGAACGTGTTTTATTTCAGTTAAATCCAGAAAAACTTGGTACATTAACAGTGTTTATGAAAAAACACGGAGATCAAATTGATGTTCACGTAGAAATGGAAAAACACGATGCGAAAAAACGTGTTGAAATCATTTTTGATGAATTGAAATTAAAGTTAAAAGAAAAAGAAATCAATATTCAAATTAGCTATTCAGATAAAGATGAAAATCGTAAAGAACAGCGAGAACAAGAGCAAAGGCAAAAACAGAAATTAGCAAATACAAATCATGAAAAACAACAATCAACAGAATTTGCGGGATTATTGGAGGAATAAAGCGTGCCAACAGTTGGATTAAATACAACGAGTACAAATCATATTCCGTTACAAGCAGGAGCGCAAAAAAGTAATGTACCTGTTAATGGTGTACAATCGCCAGTGCAACAAAGTAATGGAGTTTCGGCAGGAGCGCAAAAGACTCCTGGGGTAATGGGGAAAGATGATTTCCTAAAATTGTTTTTATCAAGTTTCCAACATCAAGATCCATTTAATGCGATGGATATGAATCAAATGATGAATCAGACAGCGCAGTTATCTCTTATGGAACAAGTACAGAATATGACGAAAGCAGTAGATAAGCTGCAATCAACGATGTATTCAACAGCACTTGATGGTGGAATGAAGTTTTTAGGTAAATACGTAAGAGGTGTTGACGGTGACGGAAACAAAGTAACCGGTCAAGTAGAAACAGTTCGCCTTGCGGAAAATAACGATGTACAGCTCGTTATTAATAATAAGGTTGTATCTCTTCGTTTCGTTGAGAGAGTGTCTGATAAACCGATTGGGGAAACGAACCCAGAAGACGCAAAGAAAGACGATCAAAAAGTAACTGAAGAAGTAAAAACTACAAATTCATAAGGAGTGTCCATACGTTATGATTAAAGCGTTATATACAAGTATTACAGGGATGAATGCAACACAAAATGCATTAAGTGTAACTTCAAATAATATTGCCAATGCACAAACAGTAGGTTATAAAAAACAAAAAGCAATGTTTGATGATTTACTATATAACAATTCGATTGGTGCAAAAGGTGACGGTAAATACGCAGGAACAAATCCGAAAAGTATTGGTAATGGTGTGAAAATGAGTGGTACAGTTACGGATTATAGTGATGGTACAATTACGTTAACAGGTGGCAAAACACAAGCCGCAATGGAAGGTAATGGTTTCTTCGTTGTAGGTGATTCAAAAGGCGGAAATATGGAATTTACTCGTAAAGGTACGTTTGTGATATCTTCAGATTACTATATTACGAATACTGAAGGTCAATATGTATTTGCATACCCTGCGAATGAGGCAACTGGTGAAGTTGATTTATCTGGAATTCCAGGACCGTTGCAAATTCCAATGGGAACAGCAATTGGTGGTATTCGAACATCGAAAGGGACAATTAAAGGGAATATTCCAACTGGTGAAAAACAAATTACACAAGATTTACCTGTATATGATAATGCGGGAAATACATGGACAATGCGTGTAGAGTTTAAACAAACGAGCGAACATAATTATACATATAAAGTACAAATGCGTAATGACTCGAAAAAAGAAACAGAGTTTAAGGATGTTCCAGGTGCAGGTGGTAATATGACATTTGATGCTGTTGGAAATCCAAATCCGAAAGAGCAAGGGGCCAATATTCCATTTGATGGCGGCTCTATAAAATTAGACTTAAGTCATTTAACAAACCATCCAACAGATAAAACATTATCAGTAACAGACGTAGATGGTAGAGCAGCAGCGACGGTTAAAGATTGTTTCATTGCTGACGGTGGATATGTGATGGTAAAATATTCTGATGGAAGTATGAAATCTGCAGGTCAATTAGCTGTTGCGATGTTCCCGAACGAAGGCGGACTAATGAAAACAGGTAATGGTAACTATACAGCGACGAATACAACAGGTATTTTAGCTCTTGGTGCATCTGGTCAAAACGGTGCAGGTAAAGTACGTGGTGGTGCACAAGAAGGTGCAAACGTAGATTTATCTGTAGAATTCGTTGACTTAATGTTATACCAACGCGGATTCCAAGGAAATGCGAAAGTGATTAAAGTTTCAGATGAAGTATTAAATGAAGTTGTAAACTTAATTCGATAATATATCATAAGGAAAAAATGTAATGGAGTAGAAAGGGTTTTTTATTCGTATGACAAGACAAGAGCGAATTTTACAATTGCCTTTTTTCGAAAATAAACGTGAACTTGCCGAGCAAGTATTAAAAATAGAACGAGAAGAGCATGTATATTTACCAGATCAATTTGAAATTAAGCAAGTGCCTCCGTATTCATTTGGCGAAAAACAAGCAATCATTGGCCGCATCCATGAGTTTTATTTCATAAGTGTTGGTAGCGATAGCGTTTGGAAGTATCAACTGTTTAAGGATGAGATGAAGTGTCGTGAGTTTTTTGTTATGTTGCCAAATATTACGGATCAGCAGATAGCGTTTTGGTTTAATAACATAGAGTTATTGAAAGGTTCTTAAAAGCACTTTTTAGGTTTTGAGAGAGGACCTGGCGATGTTTTGGAGCGGTTAGTGCCTAATAGAGTCCCGACCGATGTGTAAGACTAGAGATATGTAGCGTTACTAGAGTAGTGTGGTAGTGTAAGAAGTGGTAATATAAAATAGTTTTAAGTTAATTTAAGATAGTTGTAGTATACAATTAGACTGAATTTCTATAAAAGGAGAGGTGAGGAGGATGGCGCAAAATAAGTATCGCGTTACATTCATTTCGCCGAGTGAGGTTGAGCAGCGGACTGTAATGGCGGCGAATAGTTTGCCAGATTTAATTCGTAAAGTAGAGAGTATTATTGCAGATCCAAACGGTTATTTTGTGAATGATAAAAAAAATAATTGTTATTTTAAAGTGATTAAAGAAAATGTTACGTTTATTCAGTATGAGTTACTATTTTCGGATAAGGAAATTCATATTGAAAAATTAAAACATATAGCACCAGTAGTATTAAAACGATTATTCGAAAAAATAAATGACCCGGAATTATATGCACTCGCGCTACTTGATGTTGATATAGCAACGAAAGAATATGTGCTAGCAGAAATGAATTCTGAGCTGAGAATAAGAGTAGAGACCGAGCTTTCGAAAAAATGGGAAGCAATGCCGACGGAAGTTGTAGGAGCACAAGAAGTGTTATTAGAGGCACTTGCTTCGTTTATACAAGATTAATTGTTTTTTAATAAAATGAATCGATCGACTATCTATATTTTTTATATAGGTAGTTGACTTTTTCTCTTTTATAAAGCTTAATAATTAGATATACGGAATTAATGGAAGGGGAGCGACACCTTTATGTCACAAGCACAAAGTATTTTATTAGAAAGCGGAACAAATGAATTAGAGATTGTTACGTACACTGTTGGTGAAAACCTATTTAGTATTAATGTAATGAAAGTACGTGAAATCATTAATCCATTCCCTGTTACAACTGTGCCAGAATCTCATCATGCAGTTGAAGGTGTTGTTCAAGTACGTGGTGAAATTTTACCTGTTATTAACTTAGCAATGGCTCTTAATTTAAAGTCAACAAAGCCACTTGATCAAACGAAATTTATCATCTCAGAATTAAACCAAATGAAAGTTATTTTCCGCGTTGATGAAGTGCATCGTATTCAACGTATTTCATGGGAACAAATTGATGAACCAGCTTCATTATCTATGGGACTAGAAGAAACGACATCTGGTATTGTAAAACTAGATGGAAAAATCATCTTACTATTAGATTATGAAAAAATTGTATGTGAAATTAGCGGCACTGGTTATGACAATAAGTCAATTGCAGGATTAGAACAAAAAACAGATCGAGCTGAAAAAGTAATTTACATTGCAGAAGATTCAGCGATGCTTCGCCAAATATTAGAAGAAACATTATCATCAGCTGGATATACAAAAATGAACTTCTTCAGCAATGGTGCAGAAGCGTTAGCGCAAATTGAAAAATTAGCGAAAGAGCAAGGCGAAAAAATGTTTGAGCATATTCACTTGCTAATTACGGATATTGAAATGCCAAAAATGGATGGACATCATTTAACGAAAGTGGTTAAGGATAGTGAAGTAATGAATCGTTTACCAGTCATTATTTTCTCTTCATTAATTACAAATGAATTATTCCATAAAGGTGAAGCTGTAGGAGCAAATGCTCAAGTAAGTAAGCCAGATATTCAAGAGCTAATTGGTTTAGTTGATAAGTTAGTGCTTTAAAAGCTTCTATTTAGCCAGAATAGAAGCTCTAGCTAAGTGTTGAGCAGTCAGTGCTTAATAGAGCCCTATGCGATGTTGAGACCAGACATATGGAGTGGTTATAGGTAAGTAGAAGAGCTGGCGTATAACATTTTTCTATTTAGTAGGAATAGGGGAACTACTTATGTAAGGAAGTTTTTAGTGATTAATAGAGTCTCATGCGATGTGAGTTCAGAGGTATGAAGTAGTTTTAGGTAAGAAGAAGTGAGACTTCGATTGAGGATTTGAAGACTGGGTTTATAACTCTATTCTGCTAGAGAGAGGAAGGAATTAGCCATATGTAGCATTGGCTAGTTCCTTTTTAGTATTCTATACTTTAAGCTGGCAGAAAAATGAAAGGTTTCTAAGGTGTTTGCCACTGTATGTATGAAAAAATCTTCAAATGAAGATTTTTGATTTGAAAATATAAGCAAACGTATTTTCGAGGGTTATTTTAGTAATATTTCGTGGTAACGCAAATTTTTTCGGTGAAAAAGTATTCAAAATACCATATAATATAATTAAATGTAATTAATATGCAATTTTACATATTAATAAAAAAACATTTTCCAAATTTTTATACTTTCTATACATTTTTGTATGTTAATTATTTGACAGATAATTTCGAACTGTTATAATATGGATATGTAAAAATTGCTATTTTCTTAAAAGACATGGGAGTCAGATGAGAATTGTGAAAGGATGAGGGGGAGTGGCACAGATTATGTATCACCACACAGCAATTAATGTATTAGGTCTTTTACAAAACATGTCAAATAATAAAATGAACGATATGCAACTAGAGGTGGAATTTAAAAAAATAGAAAAAGAATTCCAAGTAAAGTATGAAGAATTAGTTGATTTACATAATAGAATGGTATTATTTCAAATAGATATAGAAAAAAATGGCGGGATGCGAGCGTACGAAAAATCAGCAATTACATGGCTGAAATCTGAACTAGAGCTACTGTATGAAGTGTATCAATTTTGTCAGCGTCACGGTTTAAACATTTTAAATATTTCAAAATACGTAAGTAAAAATGAACTAAATCTTTTTCCAAAAACAGAAAGTCAATTGCAAAATACGTATTATAAATTGAAAAAACGTGAAATACCGTTTGAAAATATTGAAAAACAAAAACCAGGACGAAAGCGAAAATATATACCAGTAAAAGAAACAATCGTTGCAAGAAAACAAGAAAATGAGTACGAATTAAAAGAAGAAATCCAGCATAAAGAGGATGAAAAAAATCTTGTAACAGTTATATCTGGTATCGTTGATAACTTTGAAACAATTAATCAGTGTAGTGAAAGGAAAGAAGACGAACTACATCAGTTTATGGAAGGTATTTATAAGCTTTCTAGCATGGCAGCAGGGCGTTCTAGAGAAGCAAAGAATACACGTAGTCTAGAAGGTGAATTGCAGTCGTTACAACTAGAAAATGAAAGGTTAAAACGAGAGAAAGAAGAGCTTGTACAAGATATTAAAGGTATGACGCAGCTTTTAATTCATTTCATTACAAGTTCTGATATCGATCAAATTCGTAAATTACCAACTTTCGTACAAGATTGTAAAATGGAATTACATAAACTAGGGCTATATAATGCACAAGACGGGAAAATGAAAATAATGGTTGACCGTAGCGGACAAGTTATGACGGTAACGCAGTAATAAAATTTGGGTACAAAATAAAAGGGAGATACATAGTTTATATGTATTTCCCTTTTATTTTGTATGGAATCGTTCCAAAGATGGAAGATGAACTTTTACGATTGTAGTAGTTTAGAAACCATTTGCGGTATTTGATTAGCTTGTGAAACCATACTAAGTGCAACTTCAGTTAACAATTTAAACTTTAAAAAATCGCTCATTTCCTGCGCCATATCCGCATCTTCAATTCGAGATGCAGCATCTGTTAGGGCCATACTTTGGCTATTTAAATTTTCAATATTAAACTGTAAACGATTCATCATAGCACCGAGATCAGCACGATGAAGTGATACATTTTGTAAAGCCTCTTCAATTTTACGAATTGCAGCTCTTGCTTCTTGCTCTGTTGAAATCTTGATGTCGTGTTGTGCAGGGGAAGGGGGAATATGTTTCGTCATATTTATTGTATGACCGATATCGTCTAATGTAACAGGGCGGTTTTGACCACCAAATACGGATAAATCATTAAACTCAGTCGTCTCGCCAATATAGCCAATTTGTTCTGTTAAAGACTGAAACTCTTTATTCAGCGAATCACGATTTGCATTTGAATTTGTACCGTTTGAGGATTGAACGGCTAAATCACGCATACGCTGTAAAATATTCGTCACAGTTTGAAGGGCAGCTTTCGCCGTGCGAAGCATCGATATCGCATCCTCATTATTACGAATCGCCACGCGCATACCACTTGCTCTCGCATGCATCCGAGTCATAATTGCAATATTGGTTATCAGAAGCATGGTTTAACTTCTTACCAGTCGCCAAATGCTCAATCGTAACATTCATACGTTTCTCATTCTCATACAACGACTGCCTAGCATTCATACTTAAAACATTCGTACCAATACGCATAATAGACACTCCTTATAGATTGATATAGTTAGTGTTCTAAAGCTAATAAAAGGTCATGAAAAGATAAAAGGATTATGCTTATTTGCTATTTGTGTTTTAACATAAGAGGGGATCAAGATAAGCACTGACCGCTTCTATGCACCGCAGATGCTTTCTTCCACATAAAAAAGAAGGTTTTATAAATAATCTATCTATATAGAAAAAAATAAACCTCTCCGCAAGCAGAGAGGTTTATTCAGGAAACTAACTCAAATGGCTTATTGTAATAATTTAGAAACCATTTGTGGAGTTTGGTTTGCTTGAGAAAGCATGCTGATTCCAGCTTCGTTCAAGATTTTGAACTTAGTCATTTCAGACATTTCTTTCGCCATGTCAGCGTCTTCTACTTGAGAAGCAGCAGATGCCATACTAGATGCTTGGCTCTTAAGGTTGTTTACGTTAAAGTCTAGACGGTTTAATGTAGCACCTAAAGTTGCACGGTTGTCAGCAATATTTTTAATTGCTGCATCAATTGCTTTGATAGCTTGTAATGGGTTAGCAGCAGATTCATCAGCTGCAGTAGCGAAAGCTGGAGGTGCTGTCACTTGAGCTTTAAATTTAGCTGAAATAGTTTCAGCTGTTACAGGTGGTGTGGCACCTGGATTATAAGCATCGAAAGATTTTTGGATTTCATTTCTTTGCCCTTTTGTTAAGTGATCCTTAATTTTATTGAATTGTTCTTGAGCAGCTTTAACCTCAGCAGTAGATGACCCTACTTTAAGTCCTTCAATTACATTAGCAGCTTCAGTGTAGACCTCTTTAGAAACTTTAGCAGTTACAGGTGCTGTAATTTTACCGTAAGCTGTTGCAATTGCCTCAGCAGCTGTACCTTTATTAGCAGTTGCTGCGTTATCGTAATTATCGAATGCTTTAGCTAGCTCTCTAGAATCAGCATCAGTTAAAGCATCTTTAATTTCATCAAATGCTTTTTTTGCTTTTGCAACATCATCAGGAGTCGAACCTGTTGCTAATGCACCAATTGTATCAGTAGCATTATCAACTGCAGCTTGAGTAACTTTCGTAGAACCAATGCTTAGTGTATCAATTCCTAAAGCTTTAGTAGACGCACTTCCTAATTCAATGCCAATTTGTCTTGAACCATCTTCAGAGTCAAGAGTTTGGATGTTAATTGTTTTGTTAGAACCATCTAATAGGTTTTTATCGTTAAATTGTGTATTGCTTGAAATATAATCGATTTGTTTCTGTAATTCTGCAAATTCTTTTTGTAGTGCAACTTGGTTTTTATTTGTATTTGTTCCGTTTGCAGATTGGTTTGCAAGGTCACGCATACGAAGTAAGATGTTAGATACAGAACCTAATGCTGAGTCAGCTGTACGGATTAAAGACATACCGTCTTGTGTGTTGTTAGCTGCTACTCCTAATCCGCTTTCACGTGAACGCATACGAGTTGCGATTGCAAGACCTGCTGCATCGTCAGAAGCGTTGTTGATACGTTTACCGCTTGATAAACGGTCCATAGAGTTGCTCATTTTAGCTTGGTTTTGGCGCATGTACTCTTGAGTACGCATGCTGTTAATGTTTGTATTAATTCTCATGTTAAGAAACCCCCATTTTTTTATATTGACTTTTCTGCAAATTGAAAAACGGTAATATGCGAAAAAATCAATTTCGAGATTTATTGTAATCCTTGCTACAACGGGTGTCAACTAAAAATTCGAATTAATAAATATAAAAAAATAACAGTTTAACAATATATTCATTTTTTTATTACATAATTATTAAAAGGATTATTGCAAACTTTAAAAAAAAACTCTAATATTAGATTATCTTTGTTTACCGAAAAGGTGATATTATGATAGTTGGAAATATAGTAAAAGAAGTGCTTGCATATAAAAAAGGACAAATTCAGCAAAAGTTAAGTAGTCCACAAGCATTTGTGAGTAGTCGTTTTCAAGAGAAGTTGCAGAGTGAACCTGCGAAGGAGACGAAAGAAACTACGCAGCCGGCAAAAGTAGAGGATATGAGTCAGCCGGTACAATCTACGAAAATAGAAGCGGTTGTTAATAAACCGGCAGAAACTATTAATAAAGTAGAGGAAGCGAGTAAGCCTGAAGAAAAGGTTGAAAAGAAGAAAGCAGATGAAGTGCAAGTTGCGCAAAAAGAGTTTGAACGACGTTTCCCAGAAACGAAAAATGAGGCTGCTGATACGTGGGAATTAACGAAGAAGTATAATATTCAAAAAATACGTTCTTCCAATGAAGGGAAGTATGAGGATATTATTGATCGTGTAAGTCGTACATACGGAATTCCGAAAACGTTAATTCAAAAAATGATTGAAGTAGAGTCTAATTTTAATCCGAAAACGGTGTCACATGCAGGTGCGATGGGTCTTATGCAACTTATGCCAGCGAATGTGAAAGAGATGGGTGTGAAGAATCCATTTTCACCAGCTGAAAGTATTGAAGGTGGCGTGAAAGAGTTAAGCGGTTATTTAAAGAAAAATAACGGCGACTTAGTATTGGCACTTGCTTCTTACAATGCTGGTCCTGGTAATGTGAGAAAGTACGGAGGCGTACCGCCATTTAAAGAAACGCAAGGATATATTAAAAAAATATTAAATATCGACGTTTCAAAATAAGAAGTTTCATATATAGAGAGAACATGAAATTTTCGTGAACATGATATGGGAGTTGGCTAGATTTGAAATTACAAGATGATATTCCGTTAACAATTTATTTTGAAATCGGAAATACGAAAAAGAAAATTGAAGATCTGCTTCATATTACGAAAGGTACATTGTATCGTCTTGAAAATTCAACGAAAAATACGGTGCGTCTTATGCTTGAGAATGAAGAGATTGGAACCGGAAAGATTTTGACGAAGAATGGGAAGATGTACGTTGAAATCGTTGAATTGAAAAGGTAGGGAAGGGGATTGTCATGAGTGGCGAAAAATTAAGCCAAGAGCAAATTGATGCCCTGCTGAAGGCGGTAAATGAAGGCGAGGAAATGCCAGCTTTCGCACAAGAAGCAGGAAAGCAAGAGAAATTTCAAGAGTATGATTTTAATAGACCAGAGAAGTTCGGTGTTGAGCATTTACGTAGTTTGCAAGCGATTGCTTCTACGTTTGGGAAACAGACGTCACAGACGTTATCAGCGCGTATGCGTATTCCAATTGAACTAGAGCCTTCAACGGTTGAGCAAGTTCCATTTACGAGTGAGTATGTGGAGAAAATGCCGAAAGATTATTATTTATATTGCGTGATTGATCTCGGTTTACCAGAGCTTGGAGAAATTGTTATTGAGATTGATTTAGCATTCGTTATTTATATTCATGAATGTTGGCTTGGCGGAGATAGTAAGCGTAACTTTACGATGCGCAGACCGTTAACAGCATTTGAGTTTTTAACGCTTGATAATATATTCTTGCTTCTTTGTAAAAATTTAGAGCAATCATTTGAAAGTGTTGTTGCGATTGAACCGAAATTTGTAACAACGGAAACAGATCCGAATGCATTAAAGATTACGACAGCGAGCGATATCATTTCATTACTTAACGTAAATATGAAAACAGATTTTTGGAATACGACGGTGCGTATCGGGATTCCGTTCTTATCTGTTGAAGAAATTATGGATAAGTTAACGTCTGAAAATATTGTCGAACATTCTTCGGACAAACGTAGGAAGTATACGTCTGAAGTGGAAGTGAAAGTAAATCAAGTGTACAAACCTGTTCACGTTGCGATTGGTGAGCAGAAAATGACAATGAGTGAGATTGAACAAATTGAAGAAGGCGATATTATTCCGCTTCATACGAAAGTTTCGGATGAATTACTTGGTTATGTAGATGGAAAGCATAAATTTAATTGTTTTATTGGAAAAGATGGAACGCGTAAGGCGCTCCTATTTAAAAGTTTTGTAGAGTAGGAGGATCCATATGAAGCATGAAGTATCTCCTGTGTCATTAATGGGATTAGAAGATTTTGCAGGAAAGCGAAATGAAGCAGGTAAAGCACATATTGATACTGTTTCAGATATTTCGATTGAACTTGGTGTAAAGCTTGGAAAGTCATCTATTACGCTCGGTGATGTAAAGCAGTTAAAAGTTGGCGATGTTCTTGAAGTAGAGAAAAACTTAGGACATAAAGTAGATGTGTATTTAAGTAATATGAAAGTCGGCATCGGTGAAGCAATTGTAATGGACGAGAAATTCGGTATTATCATTTCTGAAATTGAAGCTGATAAGAAACAAGCGGCGCTTATGAAAGCGCAAAGTCAAATGCAAGATAAAGAGTAGAGGAGGAGTCATATGTCGTATATGACGACCTTATTTCAAGTCGTTTTACTGTTTGGTGCGCTCGGTTACGGTGCATATTATATGACGAAAAAGACGCGCAAACAGCAGTTTTTTAAGCAGGGTGAAAATGGCCATATTCAAGTAAAAGACGGCGTGTATTTAAATCATCAAACGAGTGCCTTTTTATTTGAAGTGGACGGAAAGCAAGTGTTCACTGTTATTAGTAATAACGGTGTACAGTCTGTGCAATTAACCGGAACAGGAAATCAGTTTCAACAAGCACTAGAAGACGCGGTGAAGACTGAAACGAAAAAAGTAGAGGATCCATCATGAGAATAAAGAAACAGTTATCATTATTAGCCGTTATTTTCGTATTTTCTATCGTTTTTTCAATTATTTTTGTAAATCCAGCGTATGCGGCCCCGAACGGTTTTATTAATTTCGAAAATGGAAAAGAGTTTACGAGTAATTCAAGTGTACAACTATTTGCGCTCGTTACCCTTTTATCATTATCTTCTTCTATCGTTCTATTATTTACACATTTTACTTATTTTATGATCGTTCTTGGGATTACACGTCAAGGACTTGGGGTAATGAATTTACCACCAAACCAAGTGCTTGTTGGACTTGCATTATTTTTATCACTCTTTACGATGCAGCCTGTACTCGGGCAACTGAAGAGCGATGTGTGGGATCCGATGACGAAAGAGAAAATAACAGTAAGCCAAGCTGCGGAAACGACAGCTCCTATTATGAAAGAATATATGTCAAAGCATACGTATAAGCATGATTTGAAAATGATGCTGAAAGTACGCGGAGAAGAGTTGCCGAAAGATTTGAAAGATCTTTCCTTATTTACACTCGTACCATCCTTTACGTTAACGCAAATTCAAAAAGGTTTACTAACAGGGATGTTCATTTATTTAGCATTTGTATTTATAGATTTGATTATTAGTACACTTTTAATGTACCTCGGGATGATGATGGTACCGCCGATGATTTTAAGTTTACCGTTTAAAATACTCGTTTTCGTATATTTAGGTGGATATACAAAAATCGTCGATATTATGTTTAAGACGGTCGCCTGAAGCGCTTGATGCTATGTGATAGGAGTCATATAAATGAATACGTCACCAATTATAGATATTTTCCAAACCTTTTTTTATAAAGGGGTTATGATTTTAATGCCGATTGCCGTTGTAAGTCTGATTGTCGTTATTATTATCGCGGTTATTATGGCAATGATGCAAATTCAAGAGCAAACGCTGACGTTTTTACCGAAAATGGCGAGTATTGTGCTCGTTATTATCATTTTAGGTCCGTGGATGTTCCAAGAGTTAACGATGCTTATTTTAGATTTATTTGATAAAATCCCATCGCTATTGCGTTCGTACTAAGATAGGTGAACTGAAATGAATATGGAATTATGGGCGGCGACGTTTTTTGCGTTTTGTCGCATTACTTCATTTTTATATTTTCTACCGTTTTTCTCAGGTCGATCAATTCCGGCGATGGCAAAGGTTACATTTGGACTTGCTCTTTCAATTACAGTGGCCGATCAAGTGGATGTCTCTCACATCAAGACAGTTTGGGACGTTGCAGCTTATGCAGCAACGCAAATTGTAATTGGTTTATCACTTTCAAAAATTGTAGAGATGCTGTGGAACATTCCGAAAATGGCAGGGCATATTTTAGACTTTGATATCGGTTTATCACAAGCAAGTTTGTTTGATGTAAATGCGGGCTCACAGTCTACTTTACTATCAACCATTTTTGATATATTTTTTCTTATTATTTTTATTTCACTTGGCGGCATTAACTATTTCGTTGCCACGATTTTAAAGTCGTTTCAATATACAGAGGCGATTTCAAAATTGTTGACGACTAGTTTTTTAGATAGTCTACTCGCAACGTTATTATTTGCGATCACATCAGCGGTTGAAATTGCTCTGCCGCTTATGGGAAGTTTATTCATCATTAACTTTGTTCTAATTTTAATTGCAAAAAATGCTCCGCAATTAAACGTTTTTATGAATGCATACGTAATTAAAATTACATGTGGTATTTTGTTTATTGCGATGAGTGTACCGATGCTCGGTTATGTGTTTAAAAATATGACGGATGTATTACTTGAAGAATATACGAAACTATTTAACTTTTTCTTAACGAAGTAGGGGGACGCGCATGGCAAAGGATAATAAAACAGAAAAGGCCACCCCGCAGAAGCGTAAAAAATCGCGTGAAGAAGGGAATATTGCCCGGAGTAAAGATTTAAATAATTTATTTTCCATTCTCGTATTAGCAGTTGTCGTTTATTTCTTCGGAGATTGGCTAGGTTATGAGATTGCAAATTCCGTAGCGGTGCTGTTTGATCAAATTGGAAAAAATACAGATTCAACCGAGTATTTTTATTTAATGGGGATTTTATTACTGAAAGTATCGGCTCCGATATTAATACTCGTATATGCTTTTCATTTATTCAATTATATGATTCAAGTCGGCTTCCTATTTTCTTCTAAAGTCATTAAACCGAAAGCGTCACGTATCAATCCGAAAAACTATTTTACGAGATTGTTTAGTCGTAAAAGTTTAGTAGATATTTTGAAATCACTGTTTTATATGGGATTAATCGGTTACGTTTCGTACGTTCTTTTTAAAAAGAATTTAGAGAAAATCGTCAGTATGATTGGATTTAACTGGACTGCGTCACTTACTGAAATTATTAGGCAAATTAAATTTATCTTCTTAGCAATTTTAATTATTTTAATCGTTCTTTCTATTATCGATTTCATTTATCAAAAATGGGAGTATGAACAAGATATTAAGATGAAAAAAGAAGAAGTGAAACAAGAGCATAAAGATAATGAAGGGGACCCGCAAGTAAAGGGGAAACGAAAAAACTTTATGCATGCGATCTTGCAAGGGACAATCGCGAAGAAGATGGATGGTGCAACGTTTATTGTAAACAACCCGACGCATATTTCAGTGGTGCTTCGGTACAATAAACAAGTTGATGCGGCGCCTATTGTCGTTGCAAAAGGGGAAGATGAGCTCGCATTATATATACGAACGCTTGCCCGTGAACATGAAATACCAATGGTGGAAAACCGTCCGCTTGCTCGTTCTTTATATTATCAAGTCGAGGAAGATGAGACAATTCCTGAAGATTTATACGTAGCTGTAATTGAAGTTATGCGCTATTTAATTCAAACGAATGAACTTGAAGTATAATAGCGCGTTTGGAGGGGATCTCTTTGTTTAAGATGGATTCTGCAAGAACCTATTTTTCTATCTTTTTAGCAGCGTCATTCGTTGTGGCGCTCTTAATTCCACTTCCACCATTTATACTTGATATCGTTATCGTTTTTCTACTAAGTATGTCAGTGCTTATTTATATGCGAGCGACAAGTATTAACGAGTGGGATGAGTTAAAGTCATTTCCGACGATGTTGTTATTAATCGGGATTTTCCGCGTATCGATTAACGTTTCGACGACGCGAGCGATTTTAACAGACGGAAATGCGGGTCATGTTATTGAAGAGTTTGGCCAGTTCGTAATTGGCGGGAACTTATTAATTGGTATCGTTATTTTTATAGTTTTAATCATATTTCAGTTTATCGTTGCAAACGGTGCGTCTCGTACAGCTGAAGTAGCAGCTCGTTTTACACTTGATTCTTTACCAGGGAAACAAATGTCTATCGATGCTGATTTAAACCAGCGTATTATTTCAGAAAAAGATGCACAGGCAAAACGTAAAAAATTAAATATGGAAACAGAGTTTTACGGAGCGATGGATGGTGCCGGAAAGTTCATTAAAGGGGACGTTATTTTCGGGATTGTCATTTTATTCGTAAACATTATTTTCGGTTTAATTGTCGGAATGATGCAGCAAGGAATGAGCTTTGCAGATGCAGCTCTTCATTATACACAGTTAACTGTCGGTGACGGAATCGTAAACCAAATCGGTTCGTTAATGCTTGCAATTTCAACAGGTATTATCGTAACGCGTGTATTTGACGGCTCACCGGATACAGTAACAGAAGGTATCTTTAAAGAGCTATTAGCACATGAAGTCGTTGTATATGCACTTGGTGGTTTATTTATTGCAATGGGTATTTTTACTCCGCTACCGTTTTTACCATTCGCACTCGTTGGTGGAACGATTATCTTCTTAGGCATTCGTAATAAAAATCGAATAAAGAAAGAAAAAGAAGACGAGCTTCAAAAAGAATTAGAAATGATTCAAGGTGAAGATGAGCAACTGCAACAAGTGGAAGATTCATTCGGAGTATTTACGGATAAATATCCGATTATTGTAGAACTCGGTTTAGATTTAGCAGCACTTGTAAAGCAGAAAATTAACGGGGAAACAGCTCGTGATAAAGTTGTTCTTATGCGGAAGTCGATTATTACTGACCTCGGTATTAACGTTCCTGGAATTAACTTTAAAGATAATACGAGTTTTAGACCACGTGGTCGTTACATTATTCGTATTAAAGGTGCGAAGGCGGCTGAAGGTGTTTTAAAATCAGGTTATTTATTAGCACTGAAAACACCGAACGTAATGGCTGATTTAGATGCAGAGCCAGCGAAAGATCCAATTTTCGGTGAAGATGGATATTGGATTTTAGAGCATATGGTGCAAGATGCACAAATGAAAGGCTATCAAGTGTTAGAGCCACTTAGCATATTAATTACACATTTAGATGTTATCGTTAGACGTAATCTTCATGAATTAATTCAGCGTCAACATGTAAAAGACTTAATTAACTCGCTTGAAAATGATAATGGCGTTCTATTAGAAGAGATTAAGAAGAAAGAAATTGATTTATCACTCGTTCAAAATGTTATTAAACAACTTCTAAAAGAAGGTATTTCTATTCGTGATTTACCAACAATTATTGAAGGTATTATTGACGGAAAAGAAGTGTATCAAAACCACGTTGACGGTGTGACATCATTTGTTCGTGAATGTATTTCAAAAGTTATTTGTGAAAATGCGAAAAATCCGGACGGAAAAATATATGCAGCGCTCTTCTCTGATTCAATTGAGTTAGATGCGGATGTTGTGAATAATTCATATCAAGGTTACTTATTAAACTGGGATTTAGATTTAGAAACACGTGTCGTTGAGCAAGTGCAACGCGTCTTTAAGCAAGCACGTTTAATGGGAAGAGAACCAGTGTTATTAACACGTAGAAAAGATTTTAGATTTGCGATTGTAAGACTGCTAGAACGTTATCAAGTGGAAGCACAAGTACTTTGTATTAGCGAATTAGCACCAGAAATTGTTGTGGATCAAATTGCCTATATTGAATAGTAGGGGGTGAAGTAATGGAAAGTACAGAAAAGAAAGAAGCGTTAATGCGAATAAAAGCAGCTTCGAAAAATGAATTGTATCGAAAGTTATTTGACCAATATGGTACAGATTATTATTACGTTGTCGATGAAAGTGTAAAACGAAATATACCGTTTTTCTGGAAAAAGGATTATGAAATGTTAGTTGCTTTTCCAGAAGAAAAACAGGAAGAAGTGAATGAAGGTACAGCACAATTTCATGAACAGTTAATGGATGTCGTGAATGATCCTTCAGAACAAATTGTGAAGGCGAATGGAATTCAATCAGTACTGCACAATTTAGAAAACGTAACGACTTCTATGTCATACGCGGCAATGCAAACAGGAAATAGTGAAGAATGGGCAAGAAAAAAAGAAAAACTATTAAAGCTGTTTGAAAAAGGGATTGTCGTGGTGAAACAGACGAAAGAAACGGAAGTACCGAAAAAGAAAAAAGTTGTGAAACAAGTCGTTCCGGTAAAGAAAGAAGAAGTAGTTCCAAAGAAAGAAAATCAAGAATCTGTACCGTTTATTATTCAAAAAGTAATTCGGATGCTAGAACAAAACGATGTAGAACAATATTTCATTTATGCATATGCTGAAAAGTTAAAAATAAAGTTTGAAAATGCAACGATGATTACAGAAGAAGAAGTTATCAGGTACATATTGGAAGATATGAAATCTCATTTCAATACGGAAAACGTCTTTGAAAAAGAAGTACAAACAATCGCATTAATCGGTCCAACTGGTGTTGGTAAAACGACGACGCTTGCGAAAATGGCATGGCAATTTCACGGTAAGAACAAAACAGTTGGTTTTATAACGACAGATCATTCGCGCATAGGGACAGTGCAGCAATTGCAAGATAACGTAAAAACAATTGGATCTGAAGTAATTGCTGTGCGTGATGAAGCTGCAATGACAAGAGCGCTTACGTATTTTAAAGAAGAAGCACGCGTCGATTATATTTTAATTGATACAGCCGGAAAAAATTATCGTACGACAGAAACAGTGGAAGAAATGATTGAAACGATGGGACAAGTAGAACCAGATTATATTTGTTTAACGTTATCAGCTTCGATGAAAAGTAAAGATATGATTGAAATCATTACAAACTTTAAAGATATTCATATAGATGGTATTGTGTTTACAAAATTTGATGAAACAGCAAGTAGTGGTGAATTGTTGAAAATTCCAGCAGTATCATCAGCTCCTATTGTATTAATGACAGACGGCCAAGACATAAGGAAAAATATACATATCGCTACAGCTGAACATTTAGCGAAACAAATGTTACAAACATCGTAGAAAAGAGGTGAAGAATAAGGCGCTTGCCTTATTCAAACGAATATGAACGGTCTTTATATAGGTTCTATGGGTATGATGAACTACATGCAGCGAATTAATGTTCATTCGAATAACGTTGCAAATGCTCAAACGACAGGATTTAAAGCAGAAAATATGACGTCTAAAGTATTTGATGTACAAGACACATATCGCCGCGGAGATGGGGCGGTAACAAATATCGGTTCGGTCGATTATGCTGTAGTACCAGCTGCAACACATGTGAATTTAGTACAAGGAAATATACAAATGACAAATAGCGCTACAGATTTCTTTTTAGATGACGGCGCAGCCGGCACAGCATCATTTTTCGTTACTTCTAAAAATGATGAAACGTTTTTAACGAGAGATGGTAGTTTCACATTAAATAGTGATCGTTATTTACAAACATCTTCAGGTGCTTTCGTAATGGGAGAGAATAATGAGCGTATTCGTATTCCGGAAGGAGCAAAGGTTGCTGTACAAGCAGACGGTACATTATATGATGAAGTAACACAAAATAATATTGCTCGTTTACAAACAAAAACAGTAGATGCAGAAACGAATGCTCGACTCGTGCAACGTGAAAATAAAAGCTTTACACTAGCAGAAGGAAACATTGCTAATTTACCGAACGGAACAGGAATAGTAAAAAATCATATGCTAGAAAATTCAAATGTAGATATGACGAAAGAGATGGCCGATCTTATGACGGATCAAAAGATGATTCAAGCATCACAGCGCGTTATGACGTCATTTGATAAAATTTATGAAAAAGAAGCGAATGAAATATTGAGATAAAGGACTTCCAAAAGTGGGAGTCTTTTTTGTTATTGCTTTTATTACAGTTACATCATATAATGATAATGATTATCAATATCATTATATCTTTTTTCATAAGAATAGAATTTCATAATGACAGCAACATTTGTTTAACTAAGTGAATTAAAAACAAGGGGATGGTGTATATATGTCTACAAAGAATCAACTTTGCATTGGATTATGTTTAATTTCTAGAAAGAAAGAAGAATTGAATGAGTTTAATTCCGGAATTGATGAACAAGTAGAGTTGGCACTACAGGCAGAAAAGGCTAAGTTAGATTTTGTTTTTAAAGCCGATTATTTAGTGGCGCACCCAGATTTAATTGCTCGTAATAAAGGGAGTGTCATTTTAGACCCGACGTTACTGTTTACTGCTATTGCTTATGCGACAGAAAAAATTGGAGTCGTTACAACTGCTTCAACTTCGTTTTATCCACCATATATATTAGCAAGGCAATTACAATCGTTACACTGGATTAGTAACGGCCGAGTAGGGTGGAATATTGTTACATCCATTGACGGTGCTGAAAACTTTGGTGAGGAAGGGATGCCATCATCTGAGGAACGATACGCGAAAGCGGCAGAATGTACAGAGTTAGTAAGAAAACTTTGGAGGAGTCACCCTAATGAAGTATTGAAAGTAGATAATACTGATGTTATTAGAGAGATGGTAAAGCCTATTGAGCATAATGGTGAGTACTTTAAGGTAAAAGGTCCACTTAATATTCCGCAGCATATATCAGGAGAAATGTCATTATTTCAAGCCGGTGCTTCAGAGTCTGGTCGGAATTTTGCTGCTTCTGTTGCTGATGCAATTTTTGCTGCAACGCCAGATGTAGAGTCAGGTATTGAACTTCGTCAAGATTTAAGAAGAAGAGCAGAACAGCATGGCCGCAAGCAAGATGCTATACGTGTATTACCTGGATTATATTTCTTTATAGGTGATACATATGAAGAAGCGTTAGAAATGCATAGGCAAGCTCATCAACATCTCACAAAAGAGAAGAGATATACGTTACTTGAAATGGTTCTCGGATTAGATGCGAGAGGGATTCCGCTAGAAAGTAAAATTACGGAAGAGATGCTGCCAAGTCGGGATCAAACTGTTCGCAGTAAAACTCATGCCGAGTTATTACGGAACTTCATTATTAAAAATGAACCAACAGTTGAACAAATACTAGAACGACCAGAAGTTGTTGGATCGGCTCATTGGGTTGCAGTTGGTACACCAAAAGACGTTGCGAAGCAAATTATGGATAGGTTTGAGGCAGGGGCGTTAGATGGATTTATTGCCATTCCAGGAGGACCTCCAAAGTCACTAGATCTATTCTTTAGTGAAGTCATCCCTTTATTTGTGAAGGCGGGTGTATTTAGGGAAGAGTATACAGGTTGTACTTTACGGGAGCATTTGGCGGGGAACATATTAAATACTTTACAGTTAAAATAAATAATAGTATGTAGAAAAAAGCCTTATTGTAAAAGGCTTTTTTTATTTAAAATTAAAAATTCTGAAATATAAGTTGACTGTATGAATGTTATTTTTTATATTAGTAGGTATAACTATAACTACTAAAGAGGTGAGAGTATGACAACGGCATTATATTTAGAAGATGCATACAAAACGAGTTGTGAAACAGAAGTGATAAAAGTAGAAGGGAATAAAGTATTTGTAAAAGAAACAGTTTTTTATCCAACTGGTGGAGGGCAGGAATGTGATACGGGTGTTATTGTACAAGATGGGTCTGTATTTGAGGTTGAAAAAGTAAAGAAGGAGCAGGGAGAAATAGTTCACTATATAAAAGATGAAGCTCAAGTAAAATTAGGTCCAGTTAAATTAGAGATGAATTGGGAAAGACGTCATAATTTAATGCGTCATCACTCTTTACTGCATCTTATCGGAGCTGTTGTTTATGAAAAGTATGGAGCTCTATGCACCGGAAACCAAATTTATCCTGATAAAGCCCGTATCGATTTTAATGAGTTACAAGAGTTATCGAGCGTGGAAGTAGAAGAAATTGTTGAGGAAGTGAATAAACTTATTGAGCAAAATAAAGAAATTTCCACTCGCTATATGAGCCGCGAAGAAGCAGAAAATGCTGTAGGAATGATTAAAACAGCAATAAATCTCCTGCCAACTACTATCCAAGAAATCCGCATTGTTACAATTGAAAATTTAGACGAACAAGCTTGTGGAGGCACACATGTGAAAAATACGAGTGAAATAGGAACACTTGTTATTGATAAAGTAAAAAGTAAAGGGAAGCAAAATCGTCGTTTTGAAGTAAGGGCGATTTAGATTGTGAGGGGTTACCGATGGATGAAATTATAAAGGAATTACAAAAGTTAGGATTTTCCCAGTATGAATGTAAAGCGTATATTGGATTGTTAAAACACTCCCCAGTAACAGGCTATGAAGTGAGTAAACAAACAGGAGTACCTCGTTCTATGATTTACGAGGTACTCGGTAAGTTAATGGATAAAGGAGCGGTGCATATTGTACCTTCTGAACCAGTTAAATATGTACCAGTACCAGCTACCGAATTAATGAATCGAATGCGAAAAGACTTTGAAAAATCCTTTGAATTTTTAGATGAGAAACTAAATTGTTTAGAACAAGAGCGACAAATAGATGTAATTTCGCATATTCGCTCAAATGATCGTGTTTTAAAAGAAATATGCAATATAATTAATAGGGCAAAGGAAGAGTTATGGATTTCTGTATGGGAAGATCAAGTGCATGAAATTGAGCCATACATTCATCAAAAGAAAGAGGAAGGCGTACATATATTTTCAATCTTATTTGGAGCTCCAGAAACAAAAATAGGAGCGACGTTTCATCATAATTATATGACGCCCCACGTTGTTGAAAAGAGAATGGGGGGTCATTTAACTGTTATTGCTCGTGATGGGGAGGAAGTATTAATTGCGAACTTCTCAAATGATAGCACTTCATGGGCCGTTACAACGTATGACCCAGCGCTAGTTCTCGTTGCGACAGAGTATGTGCGGCACGATATTATGGTTGAAGAAATCACAAAGGAATTTGGAGCTGATAAGTTAGATACGTTATGGCGTGAAAATATAGATTTAGTTCATGTCGTAACAGGAAAACGAACTTTAGAAGGAATGGAGGATGATAAGGATGAGTAAAGCTGAGGCACATGTAGCTTTGCAGAGCGATGATACATTTCAGCAAGGAGTAAAAGATTGTTTACCAACTGTATTTGGTTATTTGAGCATCGGTATAGCAGCTGGTGTAATTGCAAAAACAGCAGGTTTTTCTATCATTGAAATTGCATTTATGTCCACTTTAATTTATGCAGGTTCTGCCCAATTTATATTAGCTGGTATGTATGCAGCCGGTGCTCCTGCTTCCGCAATTATTTTTACTGTATTTTTTGTTAATTTACGCCATTTATTAATGAGCGCAGCGCTTGCACCGTACTTTACGAAAATTCCTCTATTTAAAAACGTAATCATCGGTTCGCAAATTACAGATGAAACTTTCGGCGTTGCAGTGCAGCATGCAGCGCAAAAAGGATATTTAGGTGAAAGATGGATGATTGGGCTTAACGTAACAGCGTATTTAAATTGGATACTTGCTACCATTATTGGTGGGCTATTTGGTGAGTGGATACCAGATCCACATACATACGGGATGGATTATGCATTACCAGCGATGTTTATCGGATTATTTGTTCTTCAGCTCATAAGTAGTAAACCAAAACTAGTAATTCATTTAAGTGTTGCAATTGTATCGATTATTATCGCATACGTTTCACACCTATTTATGCCAGATAGTATAGCGGTTATTATCGCAACATTACTAGCTGCGACGATTGGAGTGGTGATTGAAAAATGGAAATGAGATTAGATGTATTATTACTTTTACTAGCAGCAGGAGCTGTTACACTCGTGCCACGTATTTTACCTCTACTCGTATTTAGCAAACTACAAATTCCTGACTGGGGTTTAAAATGGTTAAATTACATACCAATTGCGATATTAGCAGCGCTTTTAGCACAAGTTTTATTTATGCATGAGACGATGCAGTGGGATTATCTTATTGCAGCAATTCCAACATTTCTTGTAGCGATATATACTCGTAGTTTATTAGGTACAGTATTAACGGGAGTGGTTGTGATTATTTTGTTACGTTTCTTTTTCTAAAAAGGATTTAGCTCATATAATAGCGAAAAGTGTAATAACATGAAAAATATAGGGGTGGTGTTATGATACTTTTAACGATAGGAGCAATTTTGTTAACGTTGTTTATTTTCTTTATTCTCGGTTTTATTACATTTATGATGTTTGTTGATAAGGCGACGCCTCAAATATATTATACACCTTGTGAATCAGTGACAGTGAAAGCTAAAGGTAAACATAGAAGGAAGAAAAGTTGAAAGTTGGCTTTTCTTCCTTCTTCTATTACATCCCCGAAAGAACTAACAACAATAACCAAAATAGAAAACTAATAAAGGAAAGAAAACCAATACATATCGAGAACACACGATTATTTCTTCATTCGTGCCAAAAAGCGATAAATCCTAAAATACAAAGGAAAAACCAAATGGGCAGGAATATGAACTCGCTAACTTTCTCGGGGAGTAACGAATAAAAAGTTGTTACATATAAAATCCAATTTGTAAAAAATAAAATGCAAATGATAATAGATTGTAAGTAGGAGCGGTTGAAAAATAGTCCTTTTTTTACGGTTTTAAAAATGATAGTTAGCGCTGAGATAAAGGCAATGAGTATGAAAACAAGTAAGAGTAATGTCAGCGTCATTCGAGTCTCCTTTATAAGATTGTTTTTATCACGCATGGGCAGTAAGACCCACACCTTAAAACTCAACGTAAGAAAAGAGATTAGGTGGGGGATGCCCCCCACTGATTGAAGTTTCACTTTACAAGAAATGAATCTATTAAATTGTATGCTTGTTTTGTAGAGTGCCTGTTATATTTTTCAGTGTACGGATTTAGAAATCCATGTTCACCGTGTAGTTGTTTTATTTCTAATAAAGGATTATTTTGTTGCTGCAATGTTTGAATTAAAGAGGATACTGAAAAACTAGCTTCTTTTTCAGGAAATATAAGTAGTGTAGCGCATGTAGGCTTTATGTGAACATAGTCGCGTATACGAGAACCGTAACATCCGATAATAAAATCTATTTTCGGATTGCTACTACATAGCCATGAGACGGTAGCTCCAACGCTAAAGCCGATAAGACCAATATGTGTATAACTACTAGAAAGATGAGAAATGAATTCTTCAATTTGCTTTTTTCCATAATCAAATCCAATATGATTTACAAAATGTTCATATGCTTTTTCTTCATCACTATAATGAAATGCATGTTGCGATTGTAGAAGGTTAGGACAGAATACGTCTATATGAGATGAAGTAAAGTGGTTGGTAACGTGATGCATATGGTCGTTCACACCATATATTTCATGAACAATAACGAGAGCTACTTTTTTCTTCATAGTTATATTGTGCCTCTTTGAAACTTAAATTCTTTCTCAACAAGGCAGATACGCAGGTGGAAGTTTTCATACCATTGCTCACGACCTCTTTTTTTCGCTTCTTTATGTAAGGCGTTCTTTTTCCAATTTTCAATCGCATCAAGTGATTCCCAATAAGAAATTGTTATTCCGAGTCCAGAATTACCTCGTGCACTTTCTACACTTAAAAATCCAGGTTGTTGCTTTGCAAGTTCCTCCATTTTTCCGGCAACGGTATTATAGTCTGTTGTATCATTTGATAAATTAGAAGTGAATATCACCGCATAATAATGATTCGCCTTTTGTGAAGCATTTTCCATATAAATTCCCCCTTTAATAAGTATTTTAGCATGTAAAAAAGAAAAGAAGCAGTACGCTTCTTTTCTTTTTTTACGCTGTGAATTTTAATCCAGCATATATTTTACGACCCTTTTTTTGAATCCAACATACTTGTGCATTTCTCTTTTGAATATTACGTTCTTCCATTGTTACTTGTATAATTTGGTCAATCACAAGAGGGATGTTCGTTTGTACTTGGCACCCACCTGTACTATAGTCGACAATGGTCGCTTCAATCGGCATCCCATTCATATGCAATGTTCCAGAAGACATCAGTTGCTCACGTATATGTTGCCTGCGAAATTGTCTTGGTGCTTTTTTGGTATTTTTTATGAAAGATGCAATTGCTAGTGTAAGAAATGCTTTATCGTACACCTTTTCCACCCGGTCATTAACCGGTTTACTAAATAGATGAAGAATGAGTTTACAATATTGCTCATGGGATACATCATCAAATGATACACCAACTTGTACAGAATTTTCTTGTCTCCGAATCCATTTTTTTGTACTATGAATCTTTTCTACCTCGCCAAAAGATAGCGTATAGGAAGATAGACTTGATAAAGTTTCAAATGGAATGGAGGGATCTAATTCAAAACGTGCCCCCGTTTCACTAATATCAAGGACATGGCAAGAAATGATCATATCTTCGGCATATAAAGTACCTGGTAAATTTACTACGAAACGTTCTGAATTTCGAAAACGCGGTCTTTCAAATGCTACAAATAGTGAAGTGACAATAGCTATCCCGTTGTATAGTACCCAGAAAATATTAATATATAAGCTCTCTCTTTCAATATGATATTGCTCAGGATATAAGAGCATAAGTGTTGCCCGAATTAGTGCAATAATTGTTAAAATGAGTAATACGAGGTGAGGGACGCTTGCAATCCATAAAAAATGCCTTGTATTATTTTGAACTCCCTTTCTTGTCACATGAAATTGAAATTTTTTACGTAAGAAAGTTTCTGATAAAATAGCAAATCCCATATAAGGAGCCATAGCAACTTCATACACATGACTCCACGTAGTTGTTCGTTTTTTATTAGAAACAGCTTTGAAAATAAGCTGTGATGTTAAAAAAGCAGGTGCCCAGAACATAAATAAGTGCACAAAATTAATTTCTAAACTATAAATATCAAATATTAAAAACAATAGCGGTGCTAGTAAAAATATCATTTTATAAACACCGAAAAACCAATAATGAATTCCATCTGCATATAAAAGACGCTGCATAAAAGATAATCCTTTTATAGTGAAAGGATTCCACTTTTTTACGACTTGAATATTCCCTCTACACCAGCGGTCCCGTTGTTTTAATAAATCACTAAATGTTTCTGGGGATAATCCAACAGCAAGTGTTTCATTGACAAATATAGTTTCCCATTTGTTAGCTTGTAGTAGCATACCAGTTGCCATATCCTCAGTAATAACTCCAGTCGCAAATCCTCCAATTTCTTCAAGAGCGGTGCGGCGAAATAGAGCGTTACTACCAACATACATCGTAGCATTAAAGCGATCTTTTCCTTCTTCTAACTGGCGCATAAAGAAATCTTGTTCATTGGCGATGTTATCTTCAAAAAACAAATTATATTGGAAAGGATCAGCATTGTAAAAAACTTGTGGTGCTTGAACGAATACAACATTATTTTTAGAAAAATAACCAATCGTTCGCTCTAAAAAGTTAGCTCGTGGTATCATATCAGCATCCATTGTTACGATAATATCACCTTTTGAATGAAGCATCGCATGATTTAAATTTCCAGCTTTTGCATGCTTATTTTCGGTGCGAGTTATGTGATGAACAGAAAACTCTGCCGCAAGTTGCTTTACACTTTCACGGCGCCCGTCGTCACAAATATAAATGTTTAGTAACTCTTTCGGATAAGTAATCAACGTACAACCAGCTATAGTACGTTTTAACAAATCGATCGGTTCATTGTAAGTTGCAATAAATATGTCGACAGTAGGTAGTTTTTCGAAAGTGGATAATGGTACTTCTTTCCGTTTATATGGCTTCCATGAAACAATGCTGAAAACGATAGATTGTAAGTAACCAGCCCATTCTGTAATTAACAATATAATACCAGCGATAATACTTATGAGATTAATAGTTGGTAACGAATAAAAAGTTCGCCAAATAAGATAAATAGCATTACAAATGAGAAATAGAATAATAAGTAATTTTTTTGACCATAAATATTTGTGTGCAAGGGCGTAAGTCATAATGATTACGAAAAAAATAATACCTAAACCTTCGTATATAGAAAGGCTCATACAATTCCTCCTTTATGAATAGAGTGGGAAATAGAAAAAACTTTATATTATTCATCTATAAAGATTTAGTTATTTCCAAGTCAAACATTATCACAAAATATAGGTTTAGAGTATAAATTTTACATTTTCTTATTATAAGCTTAAAAAATTAGAAGAAATAATAGTTGTATTTTTGATTCATAAGAAAAATGCCACTTCAAAAGAGAAGTGGCATTTCTTATATTTCCTCTAAGCTATTAACTGGAACAGTTAATTCGCGTTCTGGGTTTTTTACTTCATATATGCGGGCGGTTTCATTGCTTTCATCGACGTGTTGAATCATAACAGGCATGCCTTGAAAACTGACATTGGCTTGTTCCGCTGACACAGAAAGCTCTATTGCACGTTGTATATTCATTTATATTCCTCCCATCATTATTATCTTTGCTAAAAAAGAGGAATAATATACCATTTAGAGACATTCTTAAAGTTTTTGTATTATTTGTAATGTTTCTTTAATAAATGAAGAAAAGATGGAATCAGGATAACCATCTATCGTTTGAACTGCTTCTTTTGCTTCTTTCAGAGCAGCTGGTTTATCTTGAAGTTCTATATGACACAGGGCACGATATGAGCCAGCTGTTAATAACCATGACTGATCAAGTGGATGACTCATATAATCTGGAATATTAGCACGTTTTAATGTTTCCAAAGCTTCCTCGTAACGTTTTAAACCATACAGAGATTTTCCTTTTTCAAGATAATACAATCCATCTTCTTGAAAAATCGGTACATCTTTTAGTTTTTCTCGGAATTGTTCTAAATGTTCTAATGCAATTGTATATTCATTTGTAACGGTATTGTAGTAATAAGCTTTTAATATATCTATATTTGCAGCGGATAAAGTATCTTCTGTAAAAATGGCAAATTGCTCCGATTTTTTTATGTAATATAAATATCGTTCTTTATCGGTTGTAATGATTTTTTGATAAGATAAAATACGGTAAAATTCATCTGTTTTATAATACACTTGATGTTTTTTTGAAAATGCAAGTGCATCTAAAATGATTTTTTCACATTTTTCATAATTACCATATGCGAGTAAAATAATTGCTTCTTTTAAATATAATTGTATATGTGTAATAAGATCCATTTCTAAATTCTTCGTTTTATATTCATCGCGAATTTTGGTAATCAACTGTAAACATTCTTTATATTTTTTCCGTTTGTAGAGCATATAGTAAAACAGTAATTTCGTTTCGGTACTTTCACGATACAAAGTATATTTTTCAAATATAGAAACAGCTGTTTCAACGTAATATTCAATATTATAATCGTTCATAATGGCCGCTCCAGTTATGAATTGTTTATATAAACGTGCTGTGTTTAAAGTAAGGGATAGTTCTTTTTGAACGATAGGTAGTAAAGTCTTGTATACTTCATCGCATTTATTTGATTTTATTAATGGCTCCATTTTTTGAATGAGTTCCACAATTTCTTCTTCATCTTCTTCTAATAAAAAGCTAGTTTCACATTCAAGTTTTTCCGCAATATATTGTAATGTTTTCATAGAAGGTGTAGCTTTTCCATTTTCAATTTGACTAAGCATACTTTTTGTCAGTTCCGAACCTGCCAGTGCTGTTTGCGTAAGCTTTTTATCTTTTCGTAATGCTTTAATTTTTTCACCGAGAGTTGCCATATTATTGCTCCTTTATATTTAAAAAGTTTAATTGTATTTAACTTTTTGTTGTGAAAATTGGAAAGTTGATTATATAATAAGTTTAACACAATTTAACTTTTAAGGGGAGAGAGTCAAAAATGGGAGATATAAGTATAGGACAACATGATTCAAGAATGAAGATTGCAACTAGAAATATCATTTTAATGATGATTGGAAAAATGACGTCTTTATTAGGCGCAGGTATTTATACGTTCGCAATGGGGTTAATATGTATTAAAGACTACTGGTTCAGGGATGGGGTTTGCAATTACGCTCGTTTGCGGATCACTTCCAAGGATGATCTGTGGCCCAATTGCTGGTGCTGTAGCAGACCGTGTGAATCGAAAATGGCTTGTCATTGGTACTGATTTATTAAGTAGTTTAACGATGCTTAGTATGTTTATTCTTGCTACTATATTTGGGCCATCACTCCTTTTTATTTATATTTCAGCAGCATTATTATCAATTTGTGCAAGTTTTTATTCTGTTGCATTAACTTCGTCTATTCCGAGTTTAGTAGATGAAGGACGTATTCAAAAAGCGAGTGCTTTAAATCAAACGGCAGCTTCTTTATCAAATATTTTAGGACCGATTATTGGCGGAGTTGTATATGGTTTCTTTTCAATTAAATCGTTTTTCCTATTAAATAGCATTACGTTCTTTTTAGCGGTTATTTTGCAATTATTTATCGTATTTGATTTATATAAAAAAGAAGTGGCTGAAAGTACAGAGCATTTCTTGACGAGTATAAAAGAAGGTTTTTTATATGTAAAAAGACAACGTGAAATATATGGTTTAATGAAAATAGCATTGTGGGTAAACTTTTTTGCGTGTGGTCTAACAGTTGCACTTCCGTACATTATCGTCCATACATTACATTTATCTTCAAGGCAACTCGGTACTGTAGAGGGAATGTTAGCAGTCGGGATGCTAATGGGAGCGATTGCTTTATCAGTGCGTAAAGAAGTGAATAATCCATTTCGTTCTATTTATACTGGACTGTTTTTGTTTGCAGGTTTAAGTTTATGTACAGTCTTTGCGTTGTTAGTTGTCATTCCAAAAGTAGCAAGTTTTATTTACTATATTGCTTTTATGATGTTAACTGGTATAGCAATTATGATTGTAAACATTCCAATGCAAGTACATATGCAAAAAACGACAGATCCCAGCTACCTAGGGCGTGTGTTTGGCCTACTTGAAACAATTGCGACTGCAATCGCACCGCTTGGTATGATTGTATATGGACTACTATTAGATATGTTGCCAACTAGCATTGTTATGATGACAATAGGTGGAGGGTTATTGTTAGTTGTATTAGTTGGAGTAAAGCAACATATGGCGAAAAAACAAGTAGATGTGTCCGCTTAAAAATAAGAAAATAATAAAAATTTGACTTATCATTATAAAAATGACTAAATTAGTATTTTAGTTTTTGAAACTCTTTTTCATGTATGTTAAAGTAAAGTGAGCTTGCAAAGAAAAGGAGACAACAGCATGAAAAAATTAAGTTTTGTTATGCTTTTTCTATTAGTCGTAATGGCTGGATGTAGCAATTATGACACATATATTGAAACAGGTATGCAATCATTGAAAGATGAAAAGTATAGTGATGCAACAATGTGGTTCGAAAAAGCAGAAAAAGAGAAAGCAGGAAATGAAGCGAAATCATATAAAGAAGTTGCTGAGAGAATGGATCACGGAGCAACAGCATTAAAAGACGGTAAGTATTTAGAAGCGAAAGACATTGCAAATGAAGTGTTACAAAAGAAAAAAGATGATGAACTTGAAAAAGCTGTAACATCAAATGCAGAGAATATGCTTCAAAAAGCAAAAGATGTGGAAGAGAAAGTAAATGAAAGAGTGGCAAAGCGTAGAAAGGTAGAAGAAGAAGGAATCGATAAAATTATTAAAGCTGTCGATAGTATAGATGAAGTGAAAGAAAAAGAGAAGAAAGTATCAGAAGCATTAGATAAGGCTGAAGAGGCGCAAGCAAAAATTGAGGCAAAGAAAAATAAATAGATTTATAGTTTGAAAGGCTGTCGTGCATAATGACAGCCTTTTAATTTTTTGTTGCAAATGAAGTGATGCTCTGTAGTAAAAAAGAAATGATTTTAGAATTCCATCTGTCCTCATGATGAATCGTATAAATGTTACGCTGAAATTCAAATTCAGGGATTGGTATATAGCATAGCTCATTTCGTTGTATTTCTTGCTCGATAGCAAGTTTAGAAATAAAGGCAATTCCATTACCATATTTTAAAATTTGTTTCATCGTTTCTAATGAGTCTAATTCAATTTCAGATTGGAATGTAATGTTGTGCGCCAACGTCCATTGTGTAAGTAAATCTCTCGTTGTAGATGGATTACGATGCAATAGTATGCGTTCCTTTTCGATATTTTGTAACGATACATTGTCTTTCTTTGAAAAATAATGTTCTTTGGAAAAGGCAAGAACAAGTGTATCGGGCATTATATTCGTTTGTTTTAAAAGTGGTTCATCAAATGGAGCAGCGGAAATTATCCCAAGATCGATTTCGTGATTTTGTAGCATCATTCGAATTTCAGGGGCTGTTTTCACTAGTAGCGTTATTTTTATATTGGGAAATTCACATTGAAATTGATGAACGACTTCTGGCAAAAGATAAGTCGCTGGTACATAACTAGCGCCGATTGTTATAGCACCTTTATGAAAATCTTTAAACTCTTGCGTGACACGTCTAGCTTCTTTCATAAGTGCATCTATTTTACAAGCATAATGGTGCAAAGCCTCACCAGCCTCTGTTAAGAAATACCTTCCAGAACGTAATTCGAATAGAGATACACCGAGTTCTTCTTCTAAGCTTTTTATATGAAATGTAATAGTTGGTTGTTTAACGCCAAGTTTTTCTGCAACGATTGTAAGCTTTTTGTATTTCTTAATAAGTACTATAATTTCTAATTTTAAGAGATTCATTATGAATTGCCGCCTTTTTTATTTTAACTATAGAAAAAATCTATAGAAATAAATAGTTTATTAGAAGTTTTTTAATTTAATCTTTACAGTACATTAACATTCAGTATAAATCTTCCATATAGAATGAAAGCAGGTTAAGAATGAGGGGAGAGAGGTGAAGCAATGGATATTACAATTAGTGGATTAGAAAAGACATTTGGAAAAATACAGGCGTTAAAGCCGTTGCAGATTGTAATGAAACAAGGGGAATTCACTACACTTTTAGGACCTTCGGGATGTGGGAAAACGACTTTACTTAGAATGATAGCAGGGCTTGAAGAACCGGATAAGGGAGAAATATATTTTGGAGACCAGTGCATGTATTCTGCTGCAAAAAAGATAAAGACATCTCCTCATGAACGGAATATCGGTATGGTATTTCAAGATTTTGCTTTATGGCCGCACATGACTGTTTTTGAAAATGTTGCATTTGGTTTAAGAGCTACAAAGCAAACGAATCAATTGCGAGAAAAAGTAGAAGATGCGATAAAGCGAGTTCGCCTGCAAGGTATGGAGAAAAGGTATCCACACGAACTTTCTGGTGGACAGCAACAACGTGTCGCATTCGCTAGAGCAATTGTAACAAAACCTCATTTTATTTTGTTTGATGAACCGCTAAGTGCACTCGATGCAATTTTGCGAGAAGAAATGAGAATAGAGCTTATGGATATCGTTCATTCCATTGATTTAACTGCACTGTATGTCACTCACGACCAAACAGAAGCAATGTCAATGTCAGACCAAATTATTGTCATGAAACAAGGAGAAGTATTACAAAAAGGAACACCGGAAGATATTTATGTGAAACCGTCTCATAAATTTGTTGCCAAATTTGTTGGTAAGGCGAATTGGCTTGTAGAGGGTAAAAAAATGGTTCGTCCAGAGCATGTGAGCTGGACGAAAAATGAAGTGTGCGAAATGTATACAGGTGAAATTAAGCACGTTACATATGTAGGAGAACGGTATGAAATAAAAGTAAACATGGGGGCACTCGGAATATGGACAGCTTATCACAATAGTAAATTAAGCATCGGTAAACCAGTATCGTTATATGTGCCCAAAAAATGTATTCATCATATAGGGGGAGAATCATATGAAGAAATTCAGTTCGCTTAAGTCTTTATTTGTATGTACTTTATTATTTTCGGCTGTAGTAACAGGGTGTAGTTCAAAGACAGGCAATGCAGATGCAAAAAGTAAAAATACGACTGAAAAGAAAATTGTTGTATATAGTGCAGGGCCAAAAGGGTTAGCAGAAAAAATTCAAAAAGACTTTGAAAAGAAAACTGGTATAAAGGTGGAAATGTTTCAAGGGACAACTGGTAAAATTTTAGCGAGAATGGAAGCTGAAAAGAAAAATCCAGTCGTTGATGTAGTCGTACTTGCATCATTACCAGCGATGGAAGGATTAAAGAAAGAGGGTCAAACGTTAGCTTATAAAGAAGCGAAACAAGCTGATAAGCTGCGTTCTGAATGGTCAGATGATAAAGGACATTATTTCGGGTATAGTGCTTCAGCATTAGGGATTGTGTACAATACAAAAAATGTGAAGACAGCGCCTGAAGATTGGAGCGATATAACGAAAGGGGAATGGAAAGGAAAAGTGAATCTTCCAGATCCAGCACTTTCAGGTTCAGCTTTAGACTTTGTAACTGGATATGTGAAAAAGAATGGAAAAGATGGATGGAATTTATTTGAACAACTTAAGAAAAATGAAGTTACAGTAGCAGGAGCAAATCAGGAAGCGTTAGACCCAGTTGTAACAGGTGCGAAAGATATGGTAATTGCGGGTGTTGATTATATGACGTACAGCGCAAAAGCAAAGGGTGAACCTGTTGATATCGTATATCCAAAAAGCGGAACAGTTATTAGTCCACGCGCAGCGGGGATTATGAAGGATAGTAAAAATGTAGAAGGCGCAAAAGAGTTTATTGATTATTTATTATCCGATGATGTACAAAAACAAGTTTCTAAAGCGTATTTATTGCCTGGTAGAACAGATATAAAAGCTGAAAATAGACCAAATGTAGAAGAGATTCCAGTATTAAATATTGATTGGAAAACAGTTGAGAAAGAGCAAGATGAAATAGGAAAACAATTTAAGAAAGTATTTCAATAAGATGGTGATTCCATGGTAAATCGATTCGTATCAGTAAGACAAGTTGGAATGACGGTAGCGTTATTGCTTGTGGCGATGTTAATCGTCATACCCCTTTTTCTTATTTTATTTTCTAGTATATATGAAAATAGCAGTTGGAACTTTTTAAAGCCTTTTGAAGTGATGCAGAGTGGTGGATTAGCTGGGATTTTTCTGAATTCGCTGCTTCTAGGTGTACTCGTTGTAATAGGAGCTACAATATTTGCATTTCCATTGGCGTTTATTATGAGCAAAACAGATGTAGGAAAGTATAGTAAGTTAGATATTGTTTTTATGATTCCATTTATGACACCGCCGTATATTGGATCAATGGGCTGGATTTTGTTCATGCAACCTAACGGCTATTTTGAACAATTTTTTCCGATGCTAAAGACAGTTTCATCATCGTTTTTTAGTTTAGGAGGTATGGTCTTAATTATGAGTCTGCATTTATTCCCATTCCTTTATTTCATGCTGAAAAACACGTTACTTCAGATTGGGAGTAGTAAAGAAGAAGCTGCAGCAGTTCATGGCGGAAGTTTTTTCTATCGTTTAAGAAAAATAATATTGCCGTTATTAGTATCAAGTTATGTAATGGGTGCTTTACTCATTTTCGTAAAGACGATTGCTGAATTTGGAACACCGGCTACATTCGGACGTAGAATAGGATTCCACGTGTTAACATCAGAAATCCATAAATTTATTTCGAGTTGGCCAATTGATTTTAGTAGTGCAACAGCATTATCTTCTTTATTACTTAGTGCTTGTATGCTTATTTGGTATATGCAAAATGTATTGAATCGAAAGTATTCATATGCAATGGTTAGTGGAAAAGGTGTGAAATCTAAAAGATATACTTTGTCTATATTTACGCGCGTTGTAGCATGGATGTATGTAATTGGTTTATTAATAGTATCAATTGGAATTCCATACTTTTCTATACTTATTGCTTCTTTGTCAAAATTAAGAGGCGGCGGTTTACATGTAAATAACTTTACAACAAGCCATTATGAGGCATTGTTTACAATAGGATCTCCGGGATTAGAGGCTTTATGGAATAGTTTTCTTTTTTCACTCGTAACAGCGATTATCGCGGTAATGATTGGAGTCTTTTTGGCACTTATGATTCGAAAGGGGAAAAAAACCTCTGAAAAATGGCTTGATATGTGCGGTATGTTACCGAATATGGTACCAGGAATCGTTATGGTTGTAGGTCTTATTCTATTTTGGAATTCACCATATATGCCTATGTCAATTTACAATACACCAATCATGGTTATCGTAACGTATGTTGTTCTGTTTTTACCTTACACGGTGCAATATGTAAAATCATCACTCGGACAAATTGATGATTCTCTCATGCAGGCAGGAAGTGTTTTTTCTGGAAATTATATTTATATTTTTAGAAAAATAATAATGCCTCTTATTATCCCAGGCATTCTTGCTGGATGGGCGATGACATTTACAATTTCGATAAGAGAGTTAGTAGCATCGCTTCTCGTATTACCTCCATCAGTAGAAACGTCAGCAACGTTTATTTTTGCTCAATTTGAACAGGGTGAAGTATCTATAGGCATGGCGATGGCCGTTGTTTCTGTTGGACTTACAACAATGTGCTTATTACTGCTGCAACATATGGAGCAAAAGCGAAAAGGGGTAGCATGATGAGAGTGGAAGTGTGGGGAGGAGCAGGAGAGTACGGTCGCTCCTGCTATTTTGTAAAAAATACAGAGGTGAAAATAGTATTTGATTGTGGTATTAATCGATCTTATGAGGATAGTTATCCAAAAATAGAGAGAGAAGCTGTTCCATTTTTAGATGCGGTATTTTTATCACATATCCATGAAGATCATACGATGGGTTTACCTTTATTAGCGAAGTATGGCTATAAGAAAAAAATTTGGACGACTCGTTATACGAAGGAGCAACTGCCGTTATATTATGAAAAATGGAGAAACTATAATGTGATGCAAGGGTGGGATTTACCTTATAGCGACCAGCACATAAAAGATTTAAATTATGTATGTATTGATGAGATTAGTAATCCAAATGAATGGGTACAAATTACTCCTACATTGCGGTTTCAATGGGGATATAGTGGGCATGTATTGGGAGCTGTTTGGTTTTTAGTTGATATGTGTAATACATACGTATTTTATTCAGGCGATTATTCAGCAGAGTCTAATATACTACGAGCTAATTTACCTGAGAAATTGGGCCATAATATAAAAGTCGCAATTGTGGATGCCGCTTATCACACAGATGATGTTTCGCAAAATGAAAGATTAGACGATCTATGTGCAGAAATTGAACGAGTTATGCAAAATAAAGGAATAGCATTATTACCGCTGCCACAACTTGGTAGGGCGCAAGATATAGTATTGTATTTATATGAACGATATAAAGAATTTCCGCTTATAGTAGATAAAGAAATCTTGGCTGGATTTGAAGAGATGTTCGTATATAAAGATTGGATAAAAAATAATGAAGAATTTAAATGGATTATGGAGAGTTTAAAAAGAAACATAATAGTGATGGATAATGATATTAGTATGCAAAATAGTTACGGAATAGTTGTAATGAGTGATGCGAATATGCAAACGAAACGAGCACAGTTATGCTATGAACAGCTTCGGAATGAAAAGCGGAATGCCGTTATTTTTACTGGGCACATTGCGAAAGGGAGTTTTGCAGAAAGAGTTATGAAAGAACCTGTAAGGAGTACATGTAGGGTGAAGCGAGTTCCGTATAAAGTTCACCAAAGTATAAGAGACGTTAAAGAGATGTTAAATACATTATTACCAGAACATACGGTGCTAGTACACGCTTTGAAAGAGGATACAGATCGATTACAACAAAAGCTAAGTACAGCAGGATATGAAAATGTATATTCACTTGCAATGGAACGTATAGAAGTCATTTAAAATACAAAGGGGATAGGTATATGAAAAAAGTATTTGTATTCGTAAGCATTTTCTTTTGTTGTTTCCTTTATAACGTTAAGGAAGGGTTTACTGCTAGTCCAATGAAACCTAGTTTTGAAGTGAAGTTATTATTAAAGCCAGAACAAGTATTAGGTTATAACAAAGAGATGAAGCAAGAGGTGCTAGAACATTTCCAGGCTGGTACAAAATATGAAAGAATACAAGTGCAATTTTTAGATACTGCAAATAAAAGTTTAAGTGATGAAGGTTGGTTTGCTAGAATTCGAAAGAAAGAATTTAGTAAAGATTTTGAACTAACATATAAAAAAAGATATCCTATTCAAAATGGTGTAATTCAAGATGCACTAGAAGTAGCTAAAAAAGAAGGATTCGATAGTAATACGGATAGTTATGAGGCGGAAATAGATTGGGGATTTGAGAAGAAAACATTAAGCATTTCAAATAAGAAAAGTTACAGTGCTAAAGGATATGGGATACTTGATTTACCAAATGAACAAGCTGCTCAAAACATGTTAATAGAAAAATTACCAGGGAAAATGAACAAATGGTTGTATACAAATTGGGGAGAAGAGATGTTAAAGAATTCCCGTATTTACGGTCCTGTATTAATGAAGCGATATACAGGAGAGTTTGAAAACATAAAAGCAAATATTGAAATTTGGCCATTAAGTAATACTGGGAAATTAGAAGATGACTTCGTAATAGAAGTGTCATTTAAAACAAATGAAGAAAGTATTGCGACAAAACAAAGGGAATTATTAATGGGGAGTTTAGAGAAAAAAGACTGGTTGTTACCGAAAGATAGTTTGAAGACAGAGCTTATTTTTCAGTAAATGAGAAAAAAGGAATCCATATTTCGTGGATTCCTTTTTATATATGAGTATTAAGCTAAATCATGTACAGAGATAATAAAGTTGTTTAATTTACAATAAAGTCATTTAAAAAATAATATAGTTGTTTAAAAATCCTTCTTCTACTAACGAGGCAGGTTAGTGGAAGAAATAGCAAGTGGGTTTAACTAGGAGAAGTGTCTTCTGTTTTTTAAATTAAAAATATCGATAAATTAGGATTTATTTACTTAACATTATACTTATTTTCGGAACGAGGCATCTAATCGGTGAGTAAATACAAACCAAGTAATGCTTGCTGTTAATAATGTTGACGAAATTAAAGCTGTAAGAACACTATATGTTTGCCAAATAAGTATCGTTGACCAATCGAGGGCAAAAAACATTATACACTGGGCAATCGTAGCGATTAGGAAAATAATTGTTACGATTGTTCTCTTTTTTGTCATTGGCTGCTGCTCATTCGTTTTCCTTTTTCTTAATCCTAAGAAAAATAACAGAACGGCTAATAGGCAAAGAATAATTGTGGTAGACGACAAAATGATGTCCAAAAGCTGTGTGCCGCTTATCTCATATGACTGAGTTAGATTGCCGTTTAATATATTTTTAACTTTTAGTACCAGGTTTATATTGGTATTTGCGCCGTTGCTCAGTAAGCAGATGGCTGTTCTTTCATTTGGCAGTATGGCTACTTTGGTACTAAAATTTGGATTACCCCCAGTGTGTTCTATAAACGTTTGTTCGGCGTTTACCGACCAACCTGCCGCATAATACATATCATTGACAGCCGAAACAGACATATCACCCCTATGTGATTTTTCGATAGCCCTGTGAAATATTTCGGGTATGTCCTGCACAATACCCATCTGTATGCCCATCCAACGCGCCATATCTTTTGTATTAGAAATGATATAGCCGGCAGGTTTATTCCCAGCATAATCCGGAGCGTTAAATGGAGTTGTTATAAAAAAGGAAGAACGGTAGCCCTGTGCTAACTGTCCAGTGGCTTGAGCATCTTCTTTATAAACATAGGTCTGGTGAAGACCTAAGGGTATAAATACCTGCTCCTTCATAAAGTCTTCATAGCTTTGTCGTGATACAATCTCAATAACCAAACCCAATACGTCATAATTAACGGTTCCATAGTTATATTGTTCACCGGGAGAGAACGCCAATTCTGCATCTACCAGCGTTTCCACGGTCTTTTGCAACATATCAGGCGTATTACCTTGTGGAATATTTTGAAGATGTCTAATATTTGTTAGGCCGCTGGTATGGTGAAGAAAGTTATTTAGTGTAAGGTTTTGCATATCAACAGGTTTACCTTGATACTTTAACGTAAACCAAGGTAAATATTTTTGGATAGGGTCAGTCATTGATAGCAGCCCTTGCTCTTCCAATAGCAAAATCCCCATACCAGTAAAAGCTTTACTCACCGAGGCCAACTCATAGAGTGTATTTTCACTTGCAGACAGTCCCTTTTCAAGATCTGCATACCCAGAAGAAAAGTAGAACACTTCACCATCAGCAAGTATTGAGAGTGACATTCCAGGCACACCTGACGTACGACAGGCATCATCTAGCAATGCTTGTATTGCCACAGATTTCGAATCTGACAACGCATAACTTTGTGTTGCGAATCCTGAGAATAATATAAATATCGTTAATACAAAAACAATAGTCTTTTTCATACACTCTCCTTTCTGAAGAATTATAAGGGTATAAATAACTTATTTTTATAACTATAAACTAAATTCTGATTTATATTTCTATTTATCTATATAATATCAAATAATTGTGAAGAGTTACACTTAAACTAACGGGGGCGTTAGTTTAATAAGAAGTAAACAACTTTATTATTCATTTTTTAAGCATTACATAAGCAGATGGATATAATTTGAAACAACTTTAAAGAGCCTTGCTGCATATAGAATGTAGTAAGGCTCTTATCTTTTTTAGTCAAAATTCAATAACTTTATTATCACTATACAAATCAGCTGATACGAACATATCACTGTTTTGAAGATTTTTAGAGCGTAAACTATAAGCAACTACCTTCTTTTTATATTGTTTTACAACATCAACATGCTCTTCATGACTGTAAATATAAAATGTGAAATCTTTTTTACCACGTTTTGCATTGATAATTAAAGGAGTGCCTTCATTATGGGGTGGTGCATAATAGCGATCTAAAAATAAACCTTCGTTAAAATCATGAATAATTTTTGATTTCTTTTCGCCTTCTACGTTATTTCCGTGAATTGTAATAGTCACATTCTCTTCGTCAAGTTGTGGATGTGTTTCGTACTTGCTAATAATGGATTCAATAACAGTGTTAGGAAGGCTAGAAACGATAATTTTAAATGCTCCAAATACAACTAACATCACAATAAACCAAGTCGTCATAGTATATCATCCCCTTTATTCTATTTAATAATATAACTCATATGGTAATAGTACATATGGTGAAGTTTTGTATAATTTGTGAAAAATATGCCATTTTTACGAACGAAATGTTAGAAAAATCAATTTTGTTACAAAAAGTTGAAATCGAAGTATTTTAAAAGAAAAAGGTTTATAATAAAAATATAACTAATAACCACATTACTAATTATAAGGAAGTGTAACTATGAGTACTGTAGCAATCGTATATGGTATTATTCTTTCCACAATTATTGTTTTGTTTTTCGTTGGGGTTTCACGTTATATTCATAAATGGAAAGAAGGCGTTGCGAAATTAAATCACATTGAAGAAGAACTTAGTGATTTAATGTTACATCATGGTAAATAAAAAGATAATTTTTTAACGAAACAATGTAAAGAATATCACAAAACATGCTCTCATCATGAAAGCATGTTTTTTTGTTATGTGAATGTTAGACATATTCATGAGATTTTTTCGTGCAATACAGTGTGAAATAAAATAATAATTCTTTATGTGTAGGAAGAGTTATTCTGTTTTGTATAATTTTGTAATTTAGTTCGGTATAATTATGATATAGAAGGAAATTTGTTAGAGGAGGTATATTGTGAACATATTAAAGATTATAGGAATTGTTGCAGGAGTGATTATAGTAGCAATTATAGCTTTCTTTGTCATAATGAAGTATTATTTGTCAAAAAAAGATTCTGATTACGTATTAACCTATATAAAAGAACATAAAGACGATGAGACATGTTCATTACTGATTAGAAAAAATGGTGAGATATTAACATCTATAAATGAAAATAAAAAATTGCCATTAGCGAGTACGGCAAAAATCGTAATAGCAGTTGAATTTGCTAAGCAAGTGTCAGAAGGAAAAATAAGTCGTGATGAACAAATTTCATTGCACGAGCTAGAAAAATATTACGTTAAAGATACTGATGGTGGAGCACATCCTAACTGGTTAGAAGATGCCAAAGCGAGAGAATTAGTGAAAAATGGACAAATCGCTTTAGAAGAAGTCGCTAAAGGAATGATTCATTATAGTTCTAACGCAAATACAACATATTTGTTAGATAAGCTTGGAATAGAAAGAGTAAATGAAAGTATAAAAGAGTTAGAGCTTACTAGTCATGATAAGTTCTCTTCGTATACAGCTTCACTATATATGAGAGGGTATGTAGAAAAAGAGCTTCATAAGCCAGAAAATCAATCATTAGAAATGATACGTAACATGTCAAAGGATGAGTATAATAAACATGTGTTACAAATTCATGAATGGATGAAAGATGAAGAAGAATGGAAAAAACGTGAAATTCCATTAAAGGTAGATATGGAATTTCAGCGAATTTGGTCAGATCGATTAGTGAGTGCAAACGCTAAAGATTATATGAGTATAATGGAAAAAATAAATAGTAGAAATTATTTTCCTAAATTAATGCAAGAAGAAATCGAGAATATTTTCAAAGGAACAGTTAATAATAGTAAGTTAGAATTTGCGGGGCAAAAAGGTGGTTCTACCGCATTCCTATTGACAAAAAGCTTGTATACTACAGATAAGAAAGGGAATAAAGTAGAAGTTGTAATTATGTTTAACGATATAGAAGATCAAGTTGTATATCAAAAGCTGAGAAATAATATAAATTATTTTATTCAAGATGCTATAACAGATGAAGAGTTTAGAAATAAATTATAATAAAATAATTTTATTATGTAAACAACATGCTATTAAAGGTAGGTATTGAGATGAGGTTGAATGAGTATATGCTTGAAACGTTTCCGAATTTAGAACTTAGACCACCTCTATTTTATAATTGGGATATTGGTATTCGTTTTAGATTAGGTGTGGACTATGATTGTAATAACATTTATGAAAATTGTCTATATTTAGAAGGCGTTTATAAAAGGACGATTACTTTATTTCAGTCTTTACATTCAACAAAAGATGATATTTATATTGTAGTGGATGTAAATGACTATGCAAATGGTGAAATTTTCAAACAGAAATTGAATATCTTTTCTAAGTATGTCAAAGAGAAGTCCGATTTGTTTAAGTTACAGAAAAATACAATCCCTTATGTTTTTCCAGAAGAAGATGAAGATGGAGCATATAAAACACATAGATATACTTTGAAATGTAAAATCTCTGACTTTACATACATTCCTATGCTAAAAGCAATTTGTAATCAAGATATGGGAATAAAACCGAGTATTTTTCATAGGGTGTATTTTATAAATGTTAACAAGAATACTATATTTCACGTTTATGATGATAGAGGTTGTGATGTATTAGCTACCTCTCCTGATACAATTAGGGATATTTATAATACATATAATGATTGGATATTAGAATACGATAGAAATAAAATTGATAAAGTATTTAATTGAATGTAGTCTATTTTAAATGAGGGAAACACCATATGGGGTGTTTCCCTTTTATTAATATGAAAATCAACATTTAAATTTGAAAGCACTTATTATAAAGGTAAAGGGATTTGATGGTAATGTATTGAATTTGGGTAGAAACGGAAAAAGGAGATGAATAAATGACAACAATCTATTTCGTTCGCCATGCCCATTCTACCTATACAAAAGAAGAACGGGAGCGACCTTTATCTGAAAAAGGGTACTTAGATGCAGAGAATGTAACACGCTTATTAAAAGATAAACATATTGAGGTTGTGATTTCTAGCCCGTATAAAAGAGCAATCCAAACTGTACAAGGAATTGCGAATACATATAAATTATTAATACAAACAGAAGAAGATTTGCGTGAAAGATTATTGAGCACAGAGCCAGTATCAAATTTTAATGATGCTATGCAGAATGTGTGGGAAGATTGGAGTTTTGCATACGAAGGCGGAGAATCGAATGATATCGCACAAAGGCGCGCTGTAATATGTATGCAAAATATATTAAAACAATATGAAGGTAAGAATATTGTAATAGGTACGCATGGAAATATTATGGTATTACTCATGAATTATTTTAATTCGAAATATGATTTTGAGTTTTGGAAAACACTTCATATGCCTGATGTGTATAAATTAAATTTTGATAAAAATCGTTTCATTTCTGCTGAAAGAATAGAGAAAACAGGTCATCGGTTAAATATTTTGTAAAAGTTTATCAAAAAAAGAGGAAAGAGAGAAGTTATTGTAGAAGTATGACTTTGTAACATAAAAAATATATGTTAAAGGAGGCTGTTTACATGTTTGAGAAAGAGAAAGAAGGGCTTATTGAAGTTCAAAACGTATATGAAATTGCACCAGAAGATGGAACAATTATTGGTATGGCAACGGAAGAAGAAATGGAAATTGCTGCTGAACTAGAGTTACAGTACTATGCCCATTCTCGTTTGTTAGAAGCAAATATTCAGTTAGACGGTTCCTCCTACAAAGAGTTACTTCAGGAGTTCCAGGAGTACGAAAGAAAATCAATGAGCTTTTGGCGAGCGATACATAAACGTTTAGCTGTGCCATGGGCGTGGGTACTACGTATTGATGTTGCGAATGGCCCTATATATGTAAGTAATGGAAGTTCATATTACGAAGAAATCGATGATGAAGAAGATTATGAATAGATAAGTAAGGAAGCAGCTTTAGTTGCTTCCTTTTTTTATTTGTAAGAAATGAATCGCCTCAATAATAATATCTGGTCGATCATTTTCTATACCGTGACTAGCATGTTCGGCAAGAATATATTGGTTGTTAGTTGAGAGGTGTAATTGTTCGTGAATTAGTTCTTGCCACATTGCTTCAAGTTGTATTGCTTCCTCTTTTGGCATGCCGCCATTAGTCAATTGAGTAATAGAATATTGAGGATCTCTACCGATAACGATTAATGGTATTTCTAATGTTTTACATAGCTCTTTTAGTGAGAGAGCACAGTTTTTCCACTCCGATAGTTCAGAAGCTGTCGCTTTATATAATGAAGGCGAGGTAGAGAATTCAATTTGCTGTTTTGATTGATCGGTGAGAATAGGTTTTAGTTCATTATAAAGTGTGTCTACATCCATTTTGGAATATATATTATATTTTTGAAACCAAACATCATCAGAATCAGTTTGATCAGAAATTGGTAAATGAAGTTCATCTAAACGGTGTAAGTTCATCGAAGTAGAATCAACTAAAATAAGTGCTTGCAGCTTATCTTCATGTAACATCGCAAAATGTTGTGCACATAATCCTCCATAGGAATGACCGATTAGAATAAATGGTTCTTGAATAGCTAGTTTGTTTAGTAACATATGTAGCTCTTTTGTAACTTGCCTTATTGTACGCGGCTGATTGCCTAAATCACTTTTTCCGTAACCTGGGCGATGGTATGAAACAACTGTAAAGTGCTCTGAAAGCTTTTCTATAATAGGAAACCAATCATAAAATGAGCAAGTCATTCCAGTTTGAATGACTACAGTTTGTTTACCATCTCCTTTTATATGTACTTCTATATTTTGCCCCATTATTTCTACAAATTTATGAATGTTAATTCCTCCTAAGCTTGAAATAATTTTTGACAAGCAAAAACGATACACCAAACACCTATACCAAGTAGGACAGATGTACTAAGTGTAAATGAATTTTTTAAACCAATATAGACAATAAATAATAGTAGTGCTGATGCGGGGAATCCATATAATACCCCTAAAGCAAATTGACTCAATTCTTGTTTATTTCCGCCTTCGAATGAAATCCAAAATAAACTAAGTAAACTCACGAGAGGAAGGGCAGCAATAAAGCCACCTATCGTACTGTAATGTTTAGCGACTTCAGTGATAATGCCGATAATAAGTGCCGAAACGATTACTTTAACGAGGAAATGCATATTTTGCCTCCTTCGCTAATAACGAAAATGCTTTTTCAATTAATTGTTGTTCTTCTTTTGATAACTGTAATTCTAATATTTTTATCTTTTCTTTATCTAGTAAAGTATGTTTTTCTAATCCTTCAATTCCTTCAATTGTTAATGTAAGGTTTACCACTCTTTCATCTTTTTTATTTCTCTCTTTAACGATGAAACCCTTTTGAATAAGGCGTTTTATATGTTCAGACGCTGTGTTATGAGAAAGACTAAGTTCAGTAGCGACTTTTCCAATTGTTATATCTTTCTCACGAGAAACGATTTGTAAAATACGAATTGCTTGGTGGGAAAGGTTGTCCTCGTATTCGTATCGTAAGTGATAATAAATGCTCTCCCAATGTTGATTAATGTTGTTCATAATAATAAATCCCCTTTTTTATATCGTATAGTAAGATATATTCGTTGTTTTAGAAATAAAATCCTTTTATTTGGATAAAAAATGTTGAAAAAGTTTATTTTTATTGAAATATAAGGTAATCTATGTGTAAAGGTATACATTTAGCAAGAGAGAGGATGATAGCTGTGAATACATTCAAATGGATTAGTCATGAACAGATGTATGTAGATGAAATACATGTTGAAAAATGTGGTCCTCTTTCAGTCGGCGTATATGGGGGAAATCAAGAGAGTGATGCATATGAACGAGGAGATGCGGTGCTGGCTTGGTGGGATCCTGAATTACAATTTGAATTTGTTATGATTTTTGATACACATCACAAAACAAAAAATATAGATTATATAATAGAAGCGATTTCGGAAAGAAAAGAAAAACTAAAAGAGTTATTCTCATATCCAATACATTTAGCTTTCCATCATACACATATGTACCTATTAGCGTTATTTACAGATGAGTTATTTATTAAAAAGTGTGATCAAGATGATGAGGAACTCGCTTGCTTAATTTGTTTACGAAAAGGCGAATTTTTATATTGGTTATCAGTTGGTGATTGTTTCGCGTATTTATTCCATTCAGAGAAAACGAAAAATGGAAAAGGACGATTAAATAAACGGAAGAATTACGAATATATTGGCAGGAAAAATATTTTTGCAGCAAATACACCTTGCTTTACGTCAGGTGTAAGAGGATTAGAAAAAGGAATGAATCACATTGTAATGGCAACGGACGGTATTTTAGAGTGTGACAAACGAAGGTTTGATGATGATCAATCTTTAGTAGAAATATTACACGACGGAAATAGCTTGCAGATTGAGCCCGTATTAACAAATGTACTGCAGTGGAAAGGTAGAGACTGTGCCACGATTATTGGATGGTCTATTGATACTGATAATAAACAATGTGCTAATTAATATAAAAGGAGTTCAAGGTTTTTATCCTTGAACTCCTTTTTGTTAAGCAATATGGATGTGATATGTTTTCAACCATTCATTTACTTGTAGCATATACTCCATGGCACTTCTTGCCTCAAAATTGTTAATCTCTTTATTACTTTGATCAGCAATTGAAAGTAAGATGGAATGGTTAATAAGTGAGAAAATAGGATTGTTTTTATTGTTACACATATCAAGTGTTAAATTACGGATTGTTTGTAAGTAGAGTGGATCTTGTGAAGTTGGATAAGCGCTTTTTCTTCTATTGCGTACATCGTCAGGTAAAGCTGGTTGTAGTGCTCTACGTAAAATGCCTTTTTCAATATTATCAATACTTTTTATGTTGAAAGGAACATTCCATAAATATTCAACTAATCTATAATCGCAAAACGGTACACGAACTTCAAATCCAACAGCCATACTCATGCGATCTTTACGGTCAAGTAAGAAAGGAAGGAATCTTGTTAAAAATAAATAAAACATTTGACGTTGTTTCGCGGATTTTTTACTTTCGCCTTCAAGAGTAGGTACTTCAAGTATCGCTTCTTGGAATCGTGTATCAATATAGTCTTCTAGATTACATTGGTTACTTACTTCATTTAGTAGAAGAGGAGATGTATTTTTCCAATTTGTTAGCCAAGGAAACTTATCTACATATAGTAGTTCTTCTTGATGAAACCAAGGATATCCACCGAATACTTCATCAGCCGATTCGCCGGATAAAGCTACGGTCGCATCTTTTTTCATTTCGCAAAATAGTAAATATAGTGAAGTTTCCATTTCACCAGCACTCGGTAAATCTTTTGCATGAAGGGGAACGAATAATTGATTTGCTAATTCTTCAGCATTCACAATAATATCATGATGCGCTGTCCCGACATGTTCAGAAACGCGTTTTACCCAAGGTGCATCTAAACCAGTGCGAGCAAATGTCAGTTCGAAATCTTTTGCGCTATTTACAAAGTCAACAGAATACGTATGAAGTGTTTTATTTTCAGCAGCAAATTCTTTACCCGCAAGTGCAGTAATACCGCTAGAGTCTAATCCGCCTGATAACATACAAACGAGAGGAACATCGGCAATTAATTGTCTTTTTACTGTATCTTGTAAAATAGATAAAATATGCGAAGCTGTATCTTCTATAGAGTCTGTATGGAACTTACTTTCTAAATTCCAATACTTAGTAACTACTTTTTTATGACGTGTAAATGTTATAGAATGTCCAGCACGTACTTCTTGAATATGTTTAAAGACGCCACATCCTGGAGTGCGAAATAAGCCTAATCCAAATATTTCATTTATTCCATCCGCATCAATTTCAGCAGGGACAGATGGATGGGCTAATAATGCTTTAATTTCAGAGCCGAAAATAATACTGCCATTTCTTTCTGTAAAAAAGAGTGGTTTTACACCTAAATGATCTCGTGCTAAAAACAATTGTTGCTTCTGATCATCCCATAAGGCAAAAGCGAAAATTCCGTTTAAATGTCGTACGCAGTCTTCTTTCCACTCTAAATAAGCATGCAGTAATACTTCTGTATCTGAATGGGTTTCAAATGCATGCCCACATTTTTGAAGCTGCTCTTTAAGTTCCCGGAAATTATAAATTTCTCCATTATAAGTAAGAGCATACGTATAATCACCAGCACGGAATGTCTTCGGCTGTGTCCCGCCTTCTGGATCAATTACAATTAAACGCCGGTGTGCAAAGGCCGCATGAGGTGAAAACCAAAATCCTTCAGCATCCGGACCACGATGCTGAATACTATTTGCCATCTTTTTTAAAATAACATGTTGATTTGAAAGGTCTTCTTTCCAATCTACCCAACCTGTAATTCCACACATACACATCTCATCTCCTAAATTAAAATAGTAGATTAATGAAATAAAATGTACACCAAGTTAAAAAATGACTATATAAATAGTGTACTACATGAATTAAATTACAGACTTGAGAAAATTTTCTTTGAACGCATAGTTATGTGAGACAATGGCTAAGGGAAAGTATTCCATTACATACAAAAAATAAAAAAGATGAGAGAAAAAAATTTCTCAGACGTTATATAGGGTGTAAAAGCTTTTACAAAACAATAAGGGGAATCGCTACATGAAATCAAATGAGAAAAATTTTATAAAAAGATTACAGCGGCAAAAAGAAGACGCGTTAGAATTTGTTGTCGATACATACTTACCACTCATAAAGGGGATCACGCATAAAGTTCTACTTCCCATTCAAAATGATGGACTCATAGAGGAATGTATAAACGATATATTTCTTTCCATTTGGAATAACGCAAATAAATTTCATGGAGAGCCGAGTGATTTTAAAAAGTGGATTGCAGCGATTGCGAAGTTTAAAGCAATTGATTATTACCGGAAATCGACTAAAACAGTAGAAATCATTTCAGATGAGTTTCATATCAGTACAGAAAAATCAGCAGAAGACGAATTAATCGTTATGGAAGATAGGGAAGAATTATTGAAGCTCATTAATCAATTAGAACCGCTAGATCAAAAGGTGTTCATTATGAAATATTTACTTGGTATGAAGACAGAGGAAATAGGTGACAAGTTAGGATTAACTCGGGCAGCAATTGATAATCGAGTGTACCGGGGGAAAAAGAAACTACAACAAAATGCTACGAATATTAGTTTTGGAGGTAGTGCAATATGAAAGACATTTATGAACTATTAAATGATATTGATATAGACGAAAAAGAACTAGAAGAAATTGAGGCTTCTGAAATTGAAAAAGAAAAAGTAAAACGAAATGTAAAACAATCGATACGTACGAAGAAAAAGATGAAAAGTTGGAAAAAAGGTGTCGCTGCTGCATCTATTTTAGTAGGATTATCAGTTGCAACACTCGGTATCGGATTTCCTACATATGCTGGGGGATTGCCAATTGTAGGTGACATATTCCGATTTTTAGATAATGGTAGAACAGGGTTATATGAAAATTATAAAGAATTTTCGACTGAGTTGAATATGACGAGAGAGAGTAATGGAGTTAAGGTTACAATTAATGATGTAATTTCTGATGGCAGAACATTATCTATAACGTATTCACTGGAAAGTGAGCAGGACTTAGGGGAGGATCCTATCATATTAGGTGGATTGGATATAATGGACGCTCATGGTAGTTCAGGCAGTGGTAAAATGACTAAAGTTAATGAAAAAAAGTATGTAGGTATGGTAACAACGACGCATCATGATAGCAATAAAAAGGACAAAGTAAACTTTAGATGGAATATAGAGAGAATAGAGATGCCAGATAGGAAAAAATCAATACAAGGTAATTGGAATTTCGCCTTAACTGTAAAATCAGTGGATAGTAAAGAGAGAACAATTGGTGGGAGTTCGGAAAAAGAAGGTATAAAAGCAAATATGGAAAAGGTCGCAATATCGCCAGTTTCATTTATTCTTTATTACAATCAAGAGGTTTCTAAGGGCACGAGGAAAGAATGGGATAGTGTAGATGTTGAATTGACGGTTAAGGATGATTTAGGGAATATTTATTCGGGTGAAGGAAATGGGGGAAGTGGCAACGATCCTTACAATATCCATTGGAGTGCCACCTTCCAAAAACTAAACGAAAATGCAACAAAGCTTATCGTTACACCTCGCGTGCACTTGCGAGTACATACACCTGAAAATCATGGTGGAGTAGAGTATGTGAATGGGAAAGAGAAGAAAATAGAAGTGCCGAAAAAAGAAGCGAAGAGTAAAGATATTGTGTTAGATGATATTGTCATTGATTTAAAGAAATAAAAGAGAGACTGCCTAAAACCATTTAGGCAGTCTTTTTTTCGTTAAGAACTAGTAACGAGCAATGCATGCGGATGCTGCGTTTTATATTCATCTTTCCACGGAATATTTAGTTGTTCCCACGATTCGCCGCTATCATTGGATTGAAAGACGCCATTGTTATTTAACGTGTAAAACGTATGTGGTTCAGCCTTGTTTGTCGCAAACATCGAAATGACTGTACCGATTGCAGATGGTAGTCCTTGTTGTACTTGCTGGAACGGAGTATCTTTCGTTTTTCGATAAATATAAGATTCATAAGGGATACGGTGATGAGCCAGATCAGCACTCGGTGCAGCTGAAACGAGAATCGTATTGCAATCAGCTGGATCAATTGCCATGCTGTATAAATAATGATGTTCAAGTCCTTCACTACATGAGATCCAGCTGTTTCCATTGTTATAACTTTCAAGATAAGCACGATCAGGTCCGCCCATAAATCCGTCACCACATGATGCATAAAGACGATTTGGTGCTTCAGGGTGCATAAGTAATTGATGAGCATCGATAGGAGCACCGAATTTTTTATCAATCCATGTATGCCCTTTATCATTACTTTGAATAACAGCACCAGCTTCGATTGAAACGTGTATTGTATTAGGGTTGTTTGGATCAACTGTAATCCAGCGTACGTGATGGGTAAAAGGTCTAGGCGGGAAAGCCCACGTATAAGAAGATAATAATGATTTCATATTTTTAAGTTCAGTCCACGTTTCACCACCATTTTCAGAGCGAAATAAAGCGCTCGGTTCTGTGCCGACATAAACGACCCCATATCCGTTCACTTGTTCATTTGAGCTTATTGTTATGGAAGTGATAGAGGAGTGTAAAATACCATCTTCTTTAGGGAAATCAAAGTAACGATAAGAATCTCCAATTGGTCTCCATGAATCCCCGCTATCGTCACTTAACCATAGACCTCGTCCAAATGTTCCGCAATATACACGGTTTGGGTGGAACGGATCAACAGCGATACAGGTAGGTTGCATATTTTGTAAGTGGTAAGTCGTTTCATAGTTATCATATTGTTCTTTCACTACAACAAGTTCACGTTCCATACAGAGAAATAAACGTTTCATTTAAGTAACCTCCTTAAAATTCTTTCATTAGTAAACAATATGAAAATAAAAAAGAAGTAGTCTTGTTTTATTTGAGAAAAAGGGATTGTCTAAAAAATAGCGAAGTGTGTATACAGAGGAAGCGGGCGTTTACAATCAGTCGATTCGGGATAAAGATGGGGAGTTTGTTTCATACTAACATACAGATATTGTACTTAAAGGAGTATAAGTATGGGACATTCGCATGATCACGGTCATTCAAAAAATAAAAAGGCGTTACTAATTGCCTTCCTACTAACAACAAGTTTTATGATTGCAGAAGTTATTGGTGGATTTGTAACAAATAGCTTAGCACTACTATCTGACGCGGGGCATATGCTAAGTGATGCAGTATCTTTAGCTTTAAGTTTACTTGCGTTTAAGCTCGGAGAAAAAACAGCAACAACTGTGAAAACATATGGATATAAGCGAGTCGAAATGTTAGCAGCATTATGTAACGGTGTCGTTCTTATTGTCATTTCGGTATACATTTTTATTGAAGCAATCCGTCGTTTTAAAGAACCAGTTGAGATTGCTAGTAATGGGATGCTCATTATTGCAGTCCTTGGTCTGCTTATTAATATTTTATCAGCTTGGATATTAATGAGAGGCGGAGATGTGAAAGGTAATTTGAATTTAAGAAGTGCTTTCCTGCACGTACTAGGCGATCTATTGGGTTCCGTCGGAGCGATCATTGCTGCGTTACTTATTAAATTTTTCGGATGGACTGCTGCAGATGCGATTGCTAGTATTCTTGTGTCTATTTTAGTCATTATTAGTGGATGGCGTGTAACACGTGATACGGTTCATATATTAATGGAAGGTGCACCACAGCACATAAATGTTGAAGAGGTAAAAAGTACGTTATTAAATATTCCGATTGTCAAAGAAGTTCATGATTTGCACATATGGTCTGTCACATCAGATTTTCAAGTATTAACATGTCATCTTATTATTAAAGGGAATGAAACGCAAAGTATATTAAAAGAGGCTACGTATGTATTAAAGGAGAAATTTCATGTAGAACATGTCACCATTCAAGTAGAAATAGATGGTGAATTTAATCATGATGAGACAACTTGCAAAGTATGAAAGAAAAAGGATAAGAAAAAGTGTCATAACATTTTTCGCACGGCATACATATATATAATGTGGCCACAAATACTTTGCAAGGTAAATATTTCATGAAATTACTTTACTTATAAAGAGTCATCTTTTATAATCAAAAGTGGTAATTGATAAGGATTATCATTTTCAATGATCGTAGAAAGGAGTTTTTTAAAAGATGAGTAGTCAACTCCGTTTTGCTGTTGAAAATCGTAAGAGGCATTTAATTGATGAGTTAATTGGAGCAGGTGTGTTTAAGATTCGCGACCGACAATTATACGAGCTGTCTTTAGAGGAATTGGAAAAAGAGTACGAAGATATGGAAGATTATGCGAATATCCAGGCATAGCTATATAGATTAGTAAAAGGAGAGCTGGTTACGATTTTGTGTAACCAGCTCTCTTTTTATTTCGTAGAAATTATTTTTTGTATTTCTTTCATGGGACGGAGCCAGTTTTGGGTCATTATTTGTTCCATTTGTTTTTCGTCCTGCTTCTGTAATGCTTGAATGATAGAGTGATGTTCTTCAATAGATTGACTTGCCGGAACAAAGTTTTGGAAAAACAAATATTCAAGACGTAAAACGTGAAGTTGCATATTTTCTAGAAAGGGTTCAATATATTGGTTTTTAGCAATAGAAGAAATTGTATTGTGGAATTGTATATCTAATTCTAAAGCTTGTTTTGCGTTTTTTTTCTCTATAGAGTGCTGAAAATGATTATTTATTTCAGAAAGTAGTTGAATATCAGCGTCTGTAATGTTTTGAAGAGCTTGCTTTCCTATAATAGAGTGAAGACCAGCCATCGTTTCATAAATGATAGATACGTCGTCTAACTTAATAGGAGCAATTTTCGTTTTTTGCCCTGGTACCATTTCCACTAATCCAGAAAGCTCTAATATTTGAAGTGCTTCTCTTACAGGTGTTCTGCTTACTCCTAGTGCCTCAGCCAATTCCCCATCATTAATTTTTTCATTGGGCTTCAGTACACCTTCAATAATCCAATTTTGTAGTTGATTTAAAACGAGTGATTTTGCTGAAATTCTTCCTGGTTTTTTATAATTTTGAGGGACAGGCATAGTGAATTCAATCCTTTCATTGTATATTTTCCTTTTTTGCATGAACAAGCTTTAATTTTTGTTTCCCTTCATCCGGTTTTTGGCTTAAGATGAGCACCATTACAATGACACAAAAAGCGCCTAATAACTGAAAAGATTGAAATGGCACGTGCAATATAAGTACAGAAGAAATAATAGCTGCGAGTGGTTCTGTGCAACCAAATAATGTTGTTTCTTTCGGAGTCAGGTATCGTATGCTGTCTAAGTATAAATAAAAGGCAATAAGTGTCCCGAAAATGACGACAAATGTGATGAGCGGTAGGGTACTTAGTTTTACATATTTCATAGTTGATAATAAAATGAATTCGTTTGTAGAAATAAAGTGTACAATCGTTACACCAATACCCCCAATAATCATGCCCCATCCAACGATAACGGAGGAAGACCATTTTTCTAACAATTCCTTTGAATATAAACTATAAAAAGCGAGAGATAATCCAGATAAAACACCCCAAATAATAGCTGGTGTAGAAACAGCCAAGTTATGAACAGACCCGTTTGTTAGTAAGAGAAAAGTGCCTACTAATGAAAGGGTAATTGAAATGAAATCAATTTTTGATGGACGAACGTTCCATTTGAAAAGTAAGTATACAGTGATGAATATAGGAGCTAAATATTGTAATAATGTTGCCACGGCAGCATTTCCTTCTTTAATTGAAGAGAAATACGTATACTGTACAGCAAGCATACCGAATAGACCAAACAAAATCATTTTAATAGCATTAGATTTTTGTTTCCAAATGCCAAATATCTCTTTTTTTCTCGTTCCGAATGAGGAAATAATGAGCAAAATAATTCCAGATATAAGTAAACGGATCGTAACTAACCATTCGGTTGAAACATTGTCATATTGAAAAAGTTGTTGTGCAGCTGTACCAGACAAGCCCCATAAACAAGCACCGATTATGACCATTATAATTCCTTTTAATCGATTTGAATCCATATGATCTAAAATTCTCCTTTCTAAAAATATAAATTGAATACAATATGCAATATATCACAGAATGACTCGTTAATAAACTGAAATTTCTAATTTGTTTTTTATGTATAGTAAAATATTGTAGAGGAGGGGGAGTATATGTTAGCTGGATTTTTAGTTTGTTTATTTGTTGGGTTACTTATCATTTTTTTAGTGTATCAAATACATGTGAAAAAGAGGTTGTTTTTGTTAGCAGGATATTAAGAAGAAACGTTTGTTGGAGATAAAAATAAATTAGCGAAGCTTTCAGGAGCATTTTCTTATATAGTCGGAGTTGCTACTATAATATTACCGCTTAGCTTAGAAAAAATAGGTGATGTAGTTAGTATCATATATGCTATATTAATTGTTTTAGGTACAGTTGTATTTATAATTAAAGCAAACCTATTAAATAAGAGTGCTATAAAATAAAAAGGCTTCATTCTACTGAAGCCTTTTATTAATTATTATGAAGTATAAGTAAAAGCCGGAATAGGATCAATAAATGTATTCCACTTTTGTCCCATTTCCTCTTCTGTTAATAGACAATCATCTAATGATTGTTCAATCACAGAACGATTCATATCAATACCGATAAATACGAGCTCAGTTATTCGATCTCCATATCGCTCGTCCCAGTTTTTTAATACTTCTGGTTCTTCTGCAATCATTTGATTTCTTTCAGTTTCAGGTAATGCGGCTATCCATTCACCGGCTCCTTGAATTGTAATAGAGGAACCTGCTTGAGATAGAAGCCCTATCATATTATTACGAGATGCGAGCCAGAAGAATCCTTTCGCTCTTACAACATCTAAAGGCCATTTTTCTAGCCAATTCATAAGGCGCTCGGGATGGAAAGGATATTTGCGACGGTAAACAAAGGAATTGATACTGTATTCTTCCGTTTCCGGTGTATGATGTTCACTATTTAATTCTTGTATCCAGCCGGCCGATTGACTAGCTTCTTCATAATTAAATAGATTTGTGTTTAAAATTTCTTGTAATGGTACTTTGCTAAACGAAGATTCAAGAATTTTTGCATTAGGATTTAATTTTTTTAGTAAATGATGAAGCTCTATCACATCTTCTTTTTCTAGTAAATCTATCTTATTAAGAATAATTACGTTTGCAAACTCAATTTGATCTATTAATAAATCAATAACTTCCCGGGTATCATTTTCATCGATTGCTTGTTTTCGGTCTAATAAACTTTCTCCGTCTGCAAAATCATCCCAAAATCTATTTGCATCTACAACTGTAACCATCGTATCGAGGCGGCAATTTTTCGTTAAATCAATGTTAAGAACTTCGTCTGTATAAGTAAACGTTTGAGCAACTGGAATAGGCTCACTTATACCAGAAGATTCAATAATAATATAGTCAATATCACCATTTTCAACAAGACGATTCACTTCTATCATTAAATCTTCTCGTAGTGTACAACAAATACAGCCATTTTGAATTTCTACTAGTTTTTCCTCCGTACGTGAAAAACCACCCTTTTTTATAAGAGATGCATCAATGTTTACTTCGCCCATATCATTAACGATGACAGCTACTTTTAAGTTATTCTTATTAGTCAAAATGTGATGTAGTAAGGTAGTTTTTCCAGATCCTAAAAAACCACTTAATACAGTGATAGGTACTTTTTTCATGAAATGATCTCTCCTTTAAATCGTAATGATTACGCTTTATGTTAAACGATGGGAAAAGAAAAAGCAAGAATAAATCATAATGATTACGATTTAAGAATAGAAATAGACTATAAAATTTGTGCTGTAGTATGAAGCATTTGGACAAGCACATGTTTACATATAAATAAAATGGAGGCGAGAAGCTTGGTCTTTAATAGAGTTTCAAAAGAATTAGTAGGCATAGCTCTTATCGCTATGTTTCTCTTTTTATTATTTTTTGTAGATTTTACAAGTCTAGCAAATTTGCACAAAAATATGCCACAGGAATGGTTAAATGTGAATACAGTATTTTTAAGTATCATTTTTGAAGCAATACCCTTTATTTTATTAGGGGTAATTGTTTCTTCATGTATTCAAGTGTTTGTGACGGAAGATATGATTCAAAAAGTAATGCCGAAATCTCCGATTGTTGCAATGATTCCGGCAGTATTTGTGGGAGTTCTTTTTCCAATGTGTGAATGTGTCATTATACCAATTGTAAGAAGGCTCATTCAAAAGGGGTTACCACTTCATGTAGGCATTGTTATTTTACTGAGTGCACCCATTATGAATCCAGTTGTTCTTTTATCTACTGTATATGCGTTTCCAAAAAATGATTACGTAGTATATGCACGCTTTGGGATAACAATTTTAGTTGCTCTATTCATAGGTCTAATTGTGTATTATTGCTATCGCGAAAGAAATGTTTTAAAAGACGTAGAGGTTTCAGTTCAAACAAGCAATAAAAAGAGTTGGAAAGATGTTATGAATCATATTGTAGATGAGTTTTTTGATACTGGTAAGTATTTATTGATTGGTGCTTTTTTAGCAAGTGTATTTCAAACGTTTTTTGATCGGAATGTACTGGATGCAGTAGCACATAACGAAGTAATTGCCCCCTTTATTATGATGGGATTTGGTTATGTTTTATCAATTTGCTCTGCAGCCGATGCTTTTATAGCGGCATCTTTTGGACATGTTTTCTCGGTAAAGGCACTTCTCGCATTTCTTGTATTTGGGCCTATGCTTGATATGAAAAATACGTTAATGCTATTTGCATATTTTCAAAAGAGATTTGTATTCTTTTTGATAGGAATTGTCATTGCATCTGTGTATACCATCCTGCAAATCATAATGTTATAGGAGGTGAGAAAGAATGGAGAAAGAGGAGCAGAAGGCGTATCATCGCTATATACGTGGCATTATTTTAATTGGTTTAGCAATGCTCTTATTTAAACTACTTGTAACAGGTAATATTTATAATTTTATCGCTCCAAAAATGATCAAATTTACGTATATAGCTTTTGTAGTAATTTTAATTTTTGGTACTGTACAAGTTTGGGGAGATGGAAGAGAGAAACAGCATGATTGTAATTGTTGTAAACATCATACAACATCAAAATCAGGGATAAAAAGTTTCTTTGTATATGTTTTATTTGTCGTTCCGATAGTTAGTGCTTTTCTCTTTGGAAGTGTAACAATTGATGGAAGTTTAGCAGGAAAAAGGGGTATGAATCAAAGTGTACAGTCGAGAAGTCTGGAAAGGAATGAAAAAGAGGGGGAACAGGTTAATTTTGATGGGCGAGAAGTATCCGTTGATCCAGAAGAAACATCAAATTTATCAACGACTTATAAAACGGAAGAGCAAGTAGTAAAAAGTATGTTAGGACAGCGTAAACTACAAGTAAAGGATAAGGACTATGTTCAAACAATGAATGTAATTGGTCAAAATGTTAATTGGTTTAAAGGGAAAGAAATTACATTCTTAGGGTTTATATATAAGGATAAAGATGTGACGGGTAATAAAACAGTAGTGGCTCGATATGGCATAACTTGTTGTATTGCGGATGCATCAGTCTGGGGGATGATTGTTACCGGGCAAAATGTTGAAAAAATTCCAGAAGAAACATGGGTGGAAATAACAGGATTATTAGGTGAAACGACATATAAAGGAACAGTCTTTCCACTTGTAAAAGTAAACAAAATCAAGAAAATTAATAAGCCAAATGAACCATATGTATATGATGCTTTACCTCAATAGAAAAGAATAAATTCTTCATATTTTCATGAAATAGAATCATAATCATGGCGATAAAAAAATAAAGATAAGAGTAATTTGGTTTGTTAAAAATATGTGCAGAAGGAGTTATGCGATGAACTGGGTTACTCATAAACCATCATTTGAATTTGAAACATTTAGTCCTATTATTCGGTCACAATCTGCGTGGAGTGGACATTTAGATTTTGCATATGACTTAGTGCGATTTGAAAAACCAGAAACTTTAGTTGAGTTAGGTACACATCTAGGTGCTTCTTTCTTCAGTTTTTGTCAGGGAGTAAAAGATGGAGGGTTATCGACTAAATGCTTTGCAGTAGATACTTGGGCTGGAGATGGGCATACAGGTCCATATGGAGAAGGAGTTTTTCAAATAGTAGAAAAAGTAGTGAGTGATAACTACCTTAATATAGGAAATTTAATTCGATCTACTTTTGATGATGCTGTAGACCGGTTTCAAGATGAAACGATAAATCTTTTGCATATTGATGGCTATCATACGTATGAAGCTGTTTCTCACGATTATAATACATGGCTACCGAAAGTCGCGAAAAACGGTATTGTATTATTTCATGATATTGAAGTTAGAAGTAGTGATTTCGGCGTATATAAGTTTTGGGATGAGGTAAAAGCGAAGTACCCTCATTTTCAATTTGCGCATTCATATGGACTGGGAGTGTTATTTCCGAAGGGTTGTAGTGATAAGTTTGAGGAAATACTTAAAAATAAAGAAGAAATACAAAATATGTATAAATAAAGGTAGGGCATGCATCATTTTAATGATGTGTGCCCTATTTTTGTGTGGGAAATTATGGTGTGAATTAAAAAGTGAAGATAGTTGTAAAAAGTTTTGTTGCAGCAAATATTAAAAAAGTTAGTATGGGATTTTTCTTTGTAAATAAAGTGAAGCTTTAATACGTTCATATCAATTCGGAATTTTACAGTAGTTAATTTCTTACCTAAGTGCTTTGCACTTACTGAATTTTAAGGCGGAGGTCTTATTGGCTGAAAATATCGGGATAAATAAAAATACAACATTTTTTATATTTTTCATTGCGAAAAACGTAATCTACTTTTACAATAGAAAGGGTTGTGAATATATTATACTGGAAAAATAAATCGAAATAATATGAAAATTTTGTTTTGTCTTCGCTAATTGTATATTACATACATGTAAGACGACATACGTCATGTTATCGACTTGTAAGGAGAGAAAAAAATGAAAAGTGTAAGATTACCATCGATGCTAGAAATCATAGTTCTTTTATTACTATTTCTTGCTGTTGTCTTTTCCTTCCAAACGATTTTTGATCTCCCAATTCAATTAGCGCTATTTATTTCATGGTTTTTAGTAATTGCGCTTGGATTAAGATTAGGATTTCGTTATCAAGAATTGCAAGATGCAATTACGAAAGGGATTTCTAACGGATTAGAAGCAATACTGATTTTAGTTGCAGTAGGTGCTTTAATTGGAACATGGATTGCTGGTGGGGTAGTACCAACATTAATCTATTATGGATTAGAATTTATTCACCCTAGCATATTCCTATTAGCAACATTAATTATTTGTTCTATAACTTCTATCGCAACAGGAACATCTTGGGGAACAGTGGGAACAGCAGGTATTGCTATGATGGCGATTGGTGAAGGACTTGGTTTACCACTTCCGCTTGTTGCTGGTGCAGTTCTTTCAGGAGCTTATTTCGGCGACAAATTATCACCACTTTCTGATAGCACAGTTCTTGCAGCTTCTATGGCGAAAGTAGATGTTATTGCTCACGTTCGAGCTATGCTCGTATTAGATGTTCCGGCTTATATTATTACTAGTATTATGTTTACTGTAGCTGGTTGGATGTATGGCGGCGATAATGTAGATTTGAATCGAGTAGAATTTTTAAAAGAAGCTTTATTAAAGCAATTTGATATTAAAATATGGATGCTTATTCCAGCGGTCATTGTTATCGTTCTATTAGCGATGAAGAAACCGTCTATGCCAACAATTGCAATGGGAGCTTTAATTGGTGCAATTTGGGCAACTCTTTTCCAAGGGATGAACTTTGGAGAGGCGATTGGAACAGCTTATAACGGATTCTCAATTCAATCTGGTGTTGAGTTTGTTGACAAGTTATTAAACCGTGGTGGAATTAACGGCATGCTTGGCTCAGTAGCCGTTATTATTTTCGGTTTAGGATTTGGTGGATTACTTGAAAAACTAGGTGTTTTAAAAGTAATCGTATCAAAATTTGAGAAGAAATTAAATTCTGCAGGTAATGTAACATTGTCTACATTAATCGTGGCATTCTTAGCTAATATATTTGGTTGTGCGATGTATGTATCACTAATTTTAACACCAAAAATTATGGAAGATAGCTATGATAAATTAAAAATAGACCGTCGTGTATTAGCACGTAACTCAGAAGTAGGTGGAACGTTAACTTCAGGTATGGTTCCATGGTCTGATAATGGTATTTTTATGGCTGGTATTTTAGGTGTAGCAACGTTCTCATACGTTCCGTTTATGTGGTTAAGCTTCGTATCGTTAATTTTAGCAGTTATTTACGGATATACAGGCAAATTCATCTGGTATGTAGATGATGCAGATAAAGGAAAGCAAGCATCATAAAATAAAAATCACCTTCTACAATATGTAGAAGGTGATTTTTTTATTTTTTAATAGCATTTTCTGAAGTTATTTCATTCTCATATTTAGCAATTTTTTGTTGTATCTTTTTTAAGTTTTTTTCAGTGTCTTGAATGAGCTGTAAGACATTGGTCTCCTGTTGTTTCATTAATTCTAACCTTTGAAGGATGGTAGATTCTCCTTCCATAGACCAGTCGATAAATTGTTTTATTTTTTGAATTGGCATACCAGTGTTTTTTAAACACAAAATCATCTCTAAATATTTCAGTGCTTCTTCATCAAAAACTCGATCTCCTTTTTCGTTTCTTTGCAGAAAAGGAAACAGTCCTTGTTTATCGTAATAACGTATTTGAGAAATAGTTAAGTGTTGCATTTTGGCGACTTGCCCAATTGTATAATACATATCATTCATCCTTTTATTACCAAGGTATAATGCCATCTTTGTTAAATATTTTACCATTATAGTTTGTTTCACTTAATGCATATTTAATAATAATTTTAGCACTTTCAGTGGTTGTATGGCCACCGGGGGAATTTCCATTAAGATCCGTAGTTGTAAAACCAGGAGTTACTCCAAATACTTCTGGACCGTTAGTGGCAAATTCTTTACTAAAAGCTAATGTTAAAGCATTAATAGCTGTTTTGGAAGAATTATATCCTAGTGTATTAATTGGATGTGTTTCACCATTAGCAAACATTGTTAGTGAGGCCATGTCAGTTGTTACATTTATGATTTTACTGTTGCTTGATTTCTTTAATAATGGTAAAAAGGCTTGCATCATTTGGAAAGTTCCAAAAAAGTTAACTTCAAATCCTTGGCGTAAAGTTTCAATATTTAATTCACTAGGTAGCGTATTGAAGTCTAGCGCTATGCCTGCGTTATTAATTAATAAATGTAAGTGGTCAGTCGTTTCGTAAATTTTCTTTGTTGCTTCTTGAATGGATTGTGAATTTGAAATATCTACTTGAATATAGGAAACGTTTGAAACATTTAAAGATTCTACGGCTTGTTGTCCAAGTTGTTCATTACGAGCACCTAAAAATACGTGGTAATCTTTTTCTGCTAATTGACGAACAAGTTCATATCCAATTCCTTTATTCGCACCTGTTATAAAAGCATATTTTTTCATATTGAATTCCTCCAGTAGTGTTATAGTAGGTTACAATGGAAAGGATACAGCCTAAACTTAAGTTTAGGTCAAGAGGAATTTTTTAAAATAAATATAGAATATCTATATATAAGAGTGAGAATCCTTATCATTTAAGAGAAAGTCTGTTATTATAAGAGATGTAGGTATTATATTTTCAAGGGGATGAAAACATGGAGTACAGAATTGAAAGAGATACATTAGGAGAAATAAAAGTTCCAGCTGATAAATTATGGGCAGCACAAACACAACGTAGTAAAGAAAACTTTCCAATTGGAACAGAGCAAATGCCGCTTGAAATTGTAAAAGCATTTGCAATTTTAAAGAAGAGTGCAGCGCTTAGCAATCAAAAATTAGGAAAGCTATCAGAAGAAAAAGCAGAAGCAATTGTAGAAGCTGCGGATGAAGTGATTGCAGGGAAATGGAATGAACATTTTCCGCTTGTCGTATGGCAAACAGGTAGTGGTACACAGTCAAACATGAATGTGAATGAAGTAATTGCAAATCGTGGGAATCAAATTTTGAAAGAGAAGGGATCTGACGTACATATTCATCCGAATGATGATGTGAACATGTCACAAAGTTCAAATGATACATTTCCAACGGCGCTTCATGTAGCTTGTGTAATCGCAGTAGAAAATCACGTATTACCAGCAATTACGAAATTAAAAGAAACTTTAGCAGAAAAAGTAACTGCATTTGAACATATTATAAAAATTGGTCGTACACATTTACAAGATGCAACGCCGTTAACTTTAGGGCAAGAAATTAGCGGATGGCACCGTATGCTTGAAAAAACAGAGCGTATGATTGCAGAGAGCAATACATATATGAAAGAGTTAGCAATTGGTGGAACTGCGGTTGGAACAGGTATTAATGCTCATCCTAAATTTGGTGAGATGGTATCAGAGGAAATTAGTCAATTTACAGGTAAACAATTTGTTTCTGCACCAAATAAGTTCCATGCATTAACGAGCCATGATGAAGTTGTATATACTCACGGTGCATTAAAAGCATTAGCTGCGGATCTAATGAAGATTGCTAACGATGTACGTTGGCTTGCAAGTGGTCCACGTAGTGGTCTTGGAGAAATTATTATTCCAGCAAATGAACCGGGAAGCTCTATTATGCCAGGTAAAGTAAATCCAACGCAAAGTGAAGCGTTAACGATGGTTGTAGCGCAAGTAATGGGGAATGATGCAACAATCGGATTTGCTGCGAGCCAAGGTAACTTTGAGTTAAATGTATTTAAACCTGTTATTGCTTATAACTTCTTACAATCAGCTCACTTATTAGCGGATGCAATTGTTTCGTTTAATGACAATTGTGCAGTTGGTATTGAAGCAGATGAAGAAGTAATTAATGAAAATGTGAATCGTTCACTAATGCTTGTAACAGCGCTAAACCCACATATCGGATATGAAAATGCAGCGAAAATTGCGAAGCATGCTCATAAAGAAGGATTAACTTTAAAAGAAGCAGCGTTGCAATCTGGACTACTAACAGAAGAGCAATTTAATGAAATTGTAGATCCAAAGAAAATGATTGCTCCAAAAGAGTAATAGAAAAAGCCAAGATTCTTAGTATAGAATCTTGGCTTTTTTGATGTTCATTTTTAAGTTTCATCTACTTGCAATAATGCAAGCTTCAAAATATATTATTTGTTAGCAGGCGTATTCATTACTTTCATCTGTGGGCAGTTCTCTTTTAAGAGTGAAATGAATTTTTCTTCTTCTTGTGGTACGAAAGTGGTCACTGAGTCAAATAAATTATAATTAATTTCTAATTGTTGCCTAGTCCATTTTTTTGAACGAAGTTTTTTGCCAGAGTGCTTAATATGGCGAATGTCTTTAAATGGGATTTCAGTACGAAGTATGAAACCGTGTTTTACAACAAGAGATGATTCCGTTACGTTGTAGTGAGAGAAATAGAATGAAGAAAGATTCACGATATTTAGCAGCATCATGAGAGTGAAAAAAATAGAATTTTCATTTTGAAAGAATAACGAAACGAAAAAAATAATTATAAATAATGTAATGAAAATGACGTGGAATGGATTTTTTTTCGCTTTAAATTTCAAGTTAGTCACCTCGGTATACTTGTTCTTTAACTAAATTAAATCATAACATTGTGATAAAACGTGTGAATATGCAGAATTGCATATTCACACGTTTTATTATTCATGTAAAATGTCTTGATGGGATAAATTCAAAAGAAGTTTTGTAATAGTGGAGTGGCATAAAGTGACTTACAAGAATAGAAAGATAGCGTTAGTCATAATTAGTTGTATGATGATTATGAGTAGTTGTGCTAATAAATTTGTTGAAGATAGAAATCGAAAGCATACATTTGTACAAGCAAGTAAGGTTTTAGTAGAGACTGTAAATAGAATATATAAAAAGTAAAGGATGTTTTCTTATACGAAAACATCTTTTTTGTAGTTAAAATTGAATACTGAAGTTTTGTAATGAGTGAATACCAGTTCCATATTCACTAATCGCATATGCGTTCTGTGCAATTTACTTAACGGTAAACCAAGGGTCTTGAAGAATATTCATGTTCTATTTTACATCCTATAAAATGAATTTGTATAAACATATTCGCTTTTCGTTGTATTAAATCCTTTCGATAGATGTTTTTATAAAAGTTTATAAAATGGGTAAACGAAACGTTGAAATGTTTGTTTGTGTTGTGATAAGATGATGAAGTAATAATAAACGATATAGCGATTTGTTTGGTTTTTAAATAAACATTTTGAAGGAGTGTTTAGTATGAGCGATATTTCAGAGAAGTTTTGGGATGCGTCAATAGAGGAATTAAAGAAAGGGTATGTGTTTGATGAAGAAAAAGAGGGGTACATTTGCTTAGCTTGTGGTGAAACATTTATTAAAGGTGTTATTTATCAAGATAATCAAGTTTTGTATGAAGCAGAGAAGTTCGTCCAATTGCATATTCAAAATGAGCATACGTCTATGTTTGATTATTTGCTAAATATGGATAAGAAATTTACTGGATTAACGGATTTACAAAAGAAAATGGTTCAGTTTTTCTATATGGGACTGAATGATAAAGAAATTGTAAAAGAGATGGATGGCGGAAGTACATCAACAATTCGTAATCATCGATTTACACTGCGAGAGAAAATGAAACAAGCAAAAGTATTTTTAGCGCTAATGGAATTATCAGAAGAAAAATCAAAAGTACAAACGAAATTTGTGCCAATTCATAGAACAGCAACGATGGTGGATGATCGATACAATATTACGGAAGAAGAAAATGATGAAGTATTAAAAGCTCATTTTACAGAAGGGTTAGATGGACCTCTCTCTAAATTTCCGAAGAAACAAAAGCGTAAATTAATTATATTGCGTCATTTAGTGAAGAAGTTTGATAGTAATAAAAAGTATACTGAAAAAGAAGTAAATACAGTGATAGAAAATGTATACCCTGATTTCGTAACGTTAAGAAGATATTTAATCGAATATGGATTTTTAGATCGAACAGCCGATGGAAGTCAATATTGGGTGAAGTTATAATCATATGAAAAGAAAATGAATAGAAGCACAGTATTATAACAACTATACAAAGAGATAGAGATTGAAAATAGATTTTTAAGAAAAGGAGAAATGAAATTTGAAACCACCTGCAGATAACAATAAAGAAGGTGCGGAGTCACATAAGTTGGAAAGTGAGAGTAAACCAATTTGGAAATCGATGTCGATGTTTTTAGTACCGTTATTATTAAGTAATGTACTACAATCAGTTGGACAATTATTTGGTATGGTAGTAGTAGGAAGATGGCTTGGAGTTAATGATTTAGCGGCCATATCAGCATTCTTCCCATTATTTTTCTTGCTCGTTTCATTTGTAATTGGTATCGGTTCAGGAAGCTCTATTTTAATTGGTCAGGCGTTTGGTGCTAAAAACGAAGATCGTTTAAAAGCTATCGTTGGTACGACGCTGACATTTACCTTTATTATTGGAGTTGTGTTGGCGATAATAGGAAGTATTTTTGCGATGGATATTATGCGTCTAATGGGAACGCCAGAAAATATTATTGAAATAAGTGTACATTATGCACGGATTTTATTTATATCGATGCCAGTATTATTTTTATATTTCGCATATACAACATTTATGAGAGGTACAGGAGATTCTAAAACGCCATTTTACTTTTTAATTGTAAGTACAGCACTAAATATGATTTTATTACCAGTTCTTATTTTTGGATGGTTAGGAGCTCCGAAATTAGATGTGTATGGAGCAGCCTATGCATCTGTTATATCTACAGTTATTACGTTTATTGTCATGCTTGTGTATTTAAAGAAGAAAAATCACCCATTACAACTAGATGGAACGGTTAGAAAATACCTTCGAATGGATGGGGAGTTATTAAAGCTATTGCTAAGGCTCGGTATACCGGCAAGTATAAATATGATATTAGTTTCATTATCTGAGATTGCCGTAATCGCATTTGTAAATCGTTACGGTTCGGATGCAACAGCTGCTTACGGCGTTGTGAATCAAGTTGCAAGTTATGTACAAATGCCAGCAGTTAGCCTTGGTATTACAGTTTCTATTTTTGCAGCACAATCAATTGGGGCGAATCAATTTGATCGATTGCAGAAAGTTGTGAAGGCCGGAATTATTATGAACTACGTCATCGGTGGTGTGTTAATATCTCTTATTTATTTATTCTCAAGAGACATTTTATCACTATTTTTAACGAGTCAAACTACAATTGAAATTGCTCATAGCTTAGTTATGATTACGTTATGGAGTTATTTAATTTTCGGTCATGCACAAATTATTAGTGCGACAATGCGAGCGAGCGGTACAGTACTTTGGCCAACTGTTATTGGAGTTGTTTCAATTTGGCTTGTAGAAGTACCCGTAGCATATTATCTTTCTTACCATACAAGTCTTGGAATAGAAGGCATTTGGATCGGGTATCCAGCAGCATTTATTGTCAGCTTACTATTGCAGTATGCATATTATAAGCTTTCATGGCAAAAGAAACGAATTACACGATTAGTTAGTTAAATAGAAAAATGTCCCTAAGTTATTAGACTTAGGGACATTTTTTCGTAAGTGCAGGTTTACAAATAGCTTTTTAAAGTTATATCAAAATGTTGTCTAATGAGTGTTTTATCACTCATATAAAACTCCCACGCTTTTTCCGGTTCACCGATAATCTCAAAGGATTCCTCTGTAATATATAAAGCGCAATTATCCTCCAGTGCAATTCCTTCTATATTCCCTTGATGATTTTGTAAAAAGGAATGGAAGGCGTTCATTCTGTTTAATTGATTATAATGTGGACAAAATCTTTTATTAACAATACCCCATCCGTTACTCTCTATGTAACCAGAACCTTCATAATCTGATCGGATACTAGACGTGAACCAACACATAGCACCAGCGCTATAACCAGCAATAAGTGTTCCTTGTTGCAGAGCCAATAATAATTTTTCATCAAGTCTATGTTCTTTCCATTGCGTAAGCATGTGAATATAGTTTCCGCCACCTAGATAAATTAAATCGGCTGAATGAATCATCTCCTCTATTTCATACTTAGAAGGTGAATCTGTTGTAATGCGTAAAATTTGTACTTCACAATGTAATTGTTTTTCAAACGTGTCTAAAAATAATTTTATATAGCTTTCATCATCATGACTAGCCGTTGGAATAAACAATACTTTTGGATACTGTTTATTTGTTAATTCTATAAGGCGTTCATTAATAGGCAAGTGATTTGAATCTTGTAAATCACCGCCACCAATGACAGCTAATTTCATAGTAAAGCACCACCTAATCATTTTTGTTATATAAAAATTCGATAGAAGAGAGTTACATTCCTTCCGTAATGTAATCAATAATTAGAAAATATAGCTTAAGTATATCGGAATAGTAAAGAAACCACTGACTATATATACCAATGCATTAGAAACCATTCATTGATATATAATATTTCATACTAATGTTTCAAAATATGGAAAAAATATGTTTAAATAGATATAATGACGCATTCATTCATATTGAATTCATACTTATATTTTAAAAGGGTATCGGAAATAATAGCGATTTTCTAAAACAGTTTTTACTTTTAATAGGAAGTTGTATTACAATATGGTAAAATTATTTCAATATATTTATTTAATATGAAATACAAAGAAGGAGCGTGAAAAAAGTGGATTTTCGATTTGAATTTACAACGAAGCTGAAAGAATACTTAGACGATGAGAAGGATGAAAAAATAATAAAAGATGGACATAGAGATGTAATTTTTCACTATTTATATGCGTTAGAGACTGAAATTGGCGTTGTTAAAAATCCTAATTTTACTTTTTTTGCATCAGGAAGACGTTCACATATAGTGTTAGAAAACGTTGAATTTAAAACAGAAGTGAATGTGAAAAGTAATATAATCGAAATTGTAAAAATAGTGGATAATGTAGTTATTCCGTTAGATACTATCGTAGCGAAAGATCGGGAATTATTTGCCCTTGGGCGTAATGAGAAGTTTAGTGTACAAATATTAGAGCAGTATCTCTTTGATACATTTGGAGATAAGTTAGGCTTATAATGAATAGAATGATGTACGTATTTATAGGTACTGAATTTTAGTTTATATTACTCGCGTTTGACCTCTCATTTAATTTGTACTACAATTCGTAGTGTGAAAGGAGTCATACGATGTTTACGCAAAACTATAGGTTAAATGAGCAAGGATTAAATCATTTCTTTGGACCGCTTGAAGCGAAAATTATGGAGATTATTTGGTCTACTGAAGGTATTACTATTAAAGAAGTGCAGCAGAAATTAAGTGAAGAATCACCTGTGAATTTTAACACTGTTATGACAGTTATGAACAGGTTAGTAGAGAAATTACACTTAGAAAAACAGACTGTAAAAAGAAGTGGCATATATCGTGCTGTACAAACAAAAGAAGAATTCTTATCCAATCAAACGAAGAAAATGACACAGGAATTAGTGGGGGAATTTGGAGATTTAGTTGTAACTCATATGATAGATGAGCTAGAGCAGGCTGATCCGAATTTAATAAAAAAATTAGAAGACAAATTGAATCAGTTAAAAAAAGAGGATCGATGAAATGAAATGGCAAATGCGTAAAATCGTATTGTTAGCGCTCATTGTTAGTACCCTCTTTTTCAGCTTGTTATTGTATTATGTTACATATCCATTTCTCTTTCAAAACAAGGCATTCTTCCTTTCAAAGTTTTGCTTGTTTCAGTTAGAAAAACATATGAAAGAACTATCAATGGTTCGTATTATAGTAGCGGGGTTATTATTAATTACTGTATTGATTGTGTGTAAAAGAATTTGGCGGCAATTTTTCTATAGTAAAAAAGTACAAAAAGTACTTATCCCATTTATTAGAAAAGGAAAACAAATATATATACTGCCGACTGCGGAAGTTGCAGCGTTTACAATTGGATTATTCCGTCCGAAAGTTGTCATGTCGGAAGGTTTGCTTCAGACGTTTTCAGATGAAGAGATTGATGCGATTATTTTCCATGAAGAATATCATCAAAATAATTGGGATCCGCTAAAATTATTTTGTTTTACGTTATTAGCAGAAGGAATGATGTACATCCCGATATTAAAAGAATTGTTACAACGATATCATACGTATCAAGAGTTAGCAGCAGATAAATATGCGATGCAAAAAATGGAATCTTCATTTGAGTTAGGTAGCGCGTTATTAAAATTAATTAAAATAAAGACAATGGAGAATCGATGTGTTACAGCTTCATTTGCAAAAACAGCAATAAATTTACGAATCGAGCAAGTGTTAAATGAAAAGGTTGCTAAGCTTACTATTCCGTTACATACGAACTCGGTATATGTAACAATAGGGTTATTCTGTGTGTCGATTGTACTTATTGTTGGAGAGTGCATATAGCCTCTTTTTTTTAGGATAAACACTACTCATTGTAGTGTTTCAGGGGGAATAAAATGAATGCAGCAGATTTAACAATTTGGCTTGTGACTGGGGCGGGAGTATTGTCATTTATATCACCGTGCTCTTTACCGCTATATCCATCTTATTTATCTTATATTACAGGTGTGTCTATTCAAGATTTAAAAGAAAATCGTGGGATTATGCAAAAATCAGCGATTATACATACAGTATTTTTTATGATCGGATTTTCGGTTATATTTTACGCGTTAGGTTTATCGGTAAGTTGGATTGGAATAACATTTTCATCTAACCAAAAATTGATTCAACAAATTGGTGGGATTTTTATTGTTTTAATGGGGCTATTTATGACGGGCTTGTTTCAGCCTAAGTGGCTTATGGCAGAGAAAAAGGTGCAGTATAGAAGTAAATCGACTGGATTTATTCGCTCGATTTTAGTCGGTATGACATATGCAGCGGGTTGGACGCCATGTGTTGGACCGATATTTTTAGCTGTACTCATGCTTGGCGCGACGAATCCTGAAGGGGCACTTCTTTATATTACAGCGTATACTCTTGGGTTTGCGGTTCCATTTTTCGTGATGGCATTCTTTATTGGGAAGGTAAAATGGATTGTTACATATGCCAATGTCATGATGAAAATTGGCGGTGGAATGATGATTGTAACGGGTATTTTATTGTATACAAATCAAATGACGAAAATTACAGCATTCTTTATTCGACTATTCGGTGGATTTACAGGTTTTTAAAAATGAGGAGGAAGAAAAGTGAAGAAACTAATTGCTATTATACTAGTAGGTGCTCTCGTTTGGGCGGGGGTTAACTTTTATAATTCAAAGAAAGAAGAAAAGGAAAGAAAAGCAAAGCAAGCAGAGTTACAGGAGAAAGAAGTATTACCACAAGTCGGTTTTAAAGCACCTAGCATCACATTAAAAGGATTAGACGGAAAGTTGCAGTCGTTAAATGATGCTAAGGGAAAACCATATATTATTAATTTTTGGGCATCATGGTGTGGGCCGTGTGAAATGGAGGCACCTGATTTAGTTCATATGTATGATAAATATAAAAAGGATGTTGAAATTTTTGCGGTGAATGCAACTGTTAGTGACCCAGTACAAGAAGCAAGCGCATTTGCTAATCGCTATGGGTTTGAGTTTCCTGTTCTATTAGATATGGACGGAGTAGCTGGACTAGATTATAAAGTATTCTCTTTACCGACGACATTTTTTGTTAATAAAGATGGAATTATAGTAGATCATGTACGAGGTGTATTACCACCAGATCAATTAGAAAAGAAATTTAAGAAATTAATTGAGAGTTAAGAGCGGATTTTTCTATGGGGAAAATTAGAGTCACTAACAATGTAGAATTTAAGAACGAGGTAGTAGATTTATATTTAAAAGAAGGGATGAGATATAGTAATTGAGTCTTTTTTGTTTGACATGTTTACGTTTTTTTATAACAAACGTTCTGTAATTGCATACTTGGCCTATATGTAGGTGTACCTATAAAATGGTGATTATTAACAATATATTGTTAATATCCGAACATCAAAGAGTTAAGTGAAACACTAAACTCACGACTTTTGAAGGCATCTGCAAAGGGTATAGCTAAATTAATTAGTGAAACACAAGCTGAAGCAGAAGAGGCTGTAGTTTCAATGCAAAAGAGCTCAAAAGAAGTCGAATCAGGAATAACTCCTGTTCAAAGTAGTGGTGCTTTCTTCGAAAAAATTTCAAAATCTGCACAAGCTGTTACAAATCAAATTAAAGCGACTTCGAGTAATTCAAGTGATATTTTTAAAAATAGTCAAACTATAATTCAGATTGTAAATGAATTATCACATATTGCCAATACATATGTGGATAGCAGTAGTAATGTAGAGACTAGTATGAAAGAACAAGAAGTATATGTACAAGAGATTGCAGAACTAGCAACATCATTAAGTGGGCTATCACAAGAGTTACAAGAATTAATTGGAGAGTTTAAAATTCAATAAGGATTATATTGATTCATTTGAAAAACCTTTTTTAATTGGAATGTATTAATGTAAATCACACGCTTACTTAAATAAATATAAATTTTGCATATTTAATTGGAAATAGAGCATGATATTACCAATTAAATGGAGGTGTGTTAGAAATGCAAATTCGAGAAAATAATAATTCAAACGAGATTTTGGTAGCGGCGGCAGCAAGTGCAATTGAGCAAATGAAGTATGAAATTGCTCAGGAGTTTGGCGTTACACTTGGACCAGATTCAACTTCACGAGCAAATGGTTCAGTAGGTGGAGAGATTACGAAACGTTTAGTTCGTATGGCGCAAGAGCGGTTATCTGGTCAATATAAACTTCACTAAAGTTAAAGGTATATCCTATTGAAGGGATATACCTTTTTAATTTGTTTTTAAAGAGGATCGTTAAATTTTTTATTGTTGGTTAAGTTTAGAAACTGCGAATAGAGCTGTGAAATTCATTTTCTTCATGTAAGAAGAATTTACTCCTGCTTGAAATTGAACAGAAATATTACCGTCTTTTTGTGCTTTGAATACGCGACCATATGGTGAATTAGCATTGTATGTGCCAATTACTTGATTATCTGCATCAAAGACTGTATAAGAAATTGGAAACCCGGAATTTTGTACAAAGACAGTAAGTTCTTCCCCTTTATTAAGATTAAATGATTCTTTTTGGGAAACTTCATAGGAACTCATAGAGTAGTATTTTGTAACTTCTTGAATTTCTAAATTTATAGTTGCTGCACTTGCTTTTGATGCCTCTACTCCTGATAAATTCATACCTGATAGTACTATAATTCCTAGTGCCCCTGCTAAAATAGCTTTTTTCATAATGTTAGTGCCTCCTTTAATATATTTTGAGATTTGAAAAGGAAGTAAAAATACCACTTCTTGAAACCATTATAGTTACAATGAGAATGATTTTCGATATGGCTTGATATGTAATTCTGCATACATAAGGTGGCGATATAAGATAATCTATTTGAGATTTTGAATATTCTTAGAAGAAGAGGAGGACAAATTTTTAAAACTATGAATGGACTTGTAGCTGTTTTTTTTACATACGTTGGTTTTATAGTGAATATTTCGTTGAGTTTATTTTTGTATGGAGGGGGTATTACAGTTGATTGATTACTATTCCAAAAATGTAAATAATATCTATTAGTGGAATTGGATTTGTATTATAATTCACTAAATGAACTATTATTGTTCGTTTCATTTCTTGATGAATGAATGTATGTATGCTCTTTCTTAATTGTAAATATGTTCGATTTTATTGGTGAAGAGGGGAGATATCCCTCTTCTTTTTTTATGGGATTTTTGGGAATGAACTGAAAAAGAACCCTATAGGGTTCTTTTTCTAGGCATATTAACAGTAAGGAGAGTATTGAAATGCTAATTTCAAATTTTTATTAGGAGAATAATTTGAAAAAGCTTATCATGTTATTATTTTTACATATATGTAATATAAAGTGAATTGATAATATGTAGATTCACTATTACTAATATTCAATTAAGATAGTTAGCACTATTTTAATAGTGTTAACTATCTTAATTGGTGTGGAATGTGATAGAAAGCATAAATTTACCGCAAACTTATACTTTCAGGGTTTGAAGAATATTCTTAATATGAATTTTAAAGAAAATACAAAATTTTACTAGACGTGAGAAAAAAGGAACTGAAAATATTCTTTAAAATAAGATATATTTTGGTCAAAAAATTAGAGGACACCAATTCATTAAAGCGATAAAAAAACGTTTTAATGAATTGGTGTCCGTTTTGTTTTAAAAAGAGAATATATTTTCTCATTTCCTCCATTTTAGATATGTCTTTTTAGGATTTCAAATCTTACCTTTTCATCAAATTTATCTGCAATGTATATTACAGTTCCGGCAAGATATTTTAGTCCATAAGCTACGGGTGTCATCCAAAGTTTATTTAGAAAAGAAAGATCTTTAATTCGGTGCTTACTTGAAAAGAAAATCATATTGTTCACTCCATTTCTAAAGGTAATCGATACTTTAATAGTCGTCTTATTTATTGTTTTAGTTGCGTAAACAAGGTAAGGTACAAAATGTACTTTGCTATTTTGAGCAATTTCTTAGTTTGGAAATTTGTATAGAGATAGAAATAATAGGAATATTAAATAAACCCTACTAAAGTTTAGTAGGGTTAAGTAGATAAAGATGTGTAATGGATAATTTAGGAAATAAACGACATAAACTGTGCTTCTTAATTTTTTTGTGTAAGACTTTTAACAAATAACGTTAAATAGTATGAGGAAGAACCAACTAAAATAGCAAATGGTATTAGAATAATATCAATACCATTTACAATTACATAACCAAAAAATCCAGTCCAAAAGCCATTACAAAAAGAACAGTCTAAAAAAATTTCAAACAATTCATGAATACTGCGTAATCTTTCACGTGTGTACTGAAATTTTATTTCAAATAAAAATGCGCGTACCCCTAAGGATATAAATAGCAACAGGCTTATACTTATATCTAAATTCATTTTCTCACCTCCAATTCCTATTTAAAAGTCGTAATAAGTTGTTAGAAAGTTGAGGGTTACAAAATAATTAATATTTAGCCGGGATATTTATTAAATCATATGAAGGATAGTTACTTCAGTAAAAGCCAATTTAATAAAATGAATTAAAGTATATTTTTTTCTATAGATATGGCCCAATGAATAAAATCTAATCTATTAACCTTAACTTTTCTGGCTCTATAGACCATATGATGGAGTCCCTCTAAATCAACTAAAATATAGCGTTGAGGGTTAATATCCTGATTAAAGGTAATTACAGCACTGTATTTAGATCGATTGTCCATATTTTCGATTAAGCTATAAGGATTTTTTATTCCAATCGCATTTTTTCCTATATCGTATCCAACAAATAAGAATTGATTACTTGTAGTAAGAACGACTCTTATCTGTTTATCATTGTATAAAAATGAAAAATATTTTTTTATATCAGTAGCATTTAAATTTCTATCTTTATGTAAATTCAAGATATCACCTCACTGTAGTTATCGAGATTTAAGTAACTATAGTTGCAAGTGAATTTTAAAGAGACTTATTAGTTTAAAGGTTGTTGCTGAATCACAAAGTATAAATTGCAGCATTTAATTTAAAGGTAAAAGCTGAATCAACCATATTAAAGCTAAATAATATTATTAATAAATTATTATCTATTATTTAATAATGATTATTTGATATAAAAATAGATTCAATGCTATCTCATTTTAGAAACTAAAAATATTTAAAACCATTATTTTTATATTGAATTCCATCAATTTCAAAGTGGATTTAATTATTTAGTGTAATTTATAAACAAATTCAGAGAAATAAATCGTTTACATGTTTTATGTTAAATGACAAATACTTCTTTTAATAGAATTGCTAATTTGTTAATTGAAGAATAAATAAGAAAATCTTTGATCACGTCAATTCAATAGTTAAGAATGTACGTGAGTGTTTAATAGAATCTAAGTTTAAAAATCAATTTCGTTAAGAGTAATTATGGGGTGAGATAGAGTTTGACTAAATTTATTCTAAGTGATGTTAAATTTTCATTGTGATTTTCTTATATTGTTACTGCAAATACTTACAAGAGGGTTTGATGAGTTGTTCTTTCCACGTATCATTGATGTTTATGCTTGCATATATAAGACATTGAGAGAAGATAGTGTAATACGTAAATGTATGGGTCTTAATAATATTACAGTAGATATGGAAAATGATATGCACATACAAAAGCGTATGTCTCCTAAAGAGGCACTAAATAAACAAATTCCTTTAATTGTATTTTACAATTCATTTGTTCAAAAGGAACGGAACAATAATATTCATGTGGTAACATTTGACTTCGATATTTACACAAATGATGGTGTGGAATTGGCATTAGACCTTGCAGATAGAATAAATCAATTATTCGATAATCAATCTCTGCGGTTATTTAAAGGAGTATTTTTCAAGGGTCAGTATGTAGGATTTGCAGAGGTTGCAAGTGAAATAGAACACTCTTATAAGTATTTCACTAGATTTGAATTTATTTTTGAAATTGAGGGGTGTAGTTAATGTCACAATTTGACAAGTTTAACAGTAAAAATAAGAAAATGATTATTAAAGGTGCAGGTAAATTTATGGCTAAAATTCCAGGGTGTGATGAATTAATTACACTAGGTCACATGGCGAATATGCGTCTTGATGTGCAGTTGGATATGGTTGATATTGAAGGGGGAGACTCTTCAGCACCTATTGATACTTTACTACGTAAAAAGGTAATTGATATTACTGCAGAGGATGCAAAATTTGATTTAAACATGGTACGTCTTGTGTTAGGGGCAAAACTTCGAGAAGGAGTTAGCGGATTAGCCTATGAATTGAAAAATGAAACAGTAACAATTGCTGGTGATACTGAACCTGTTTCTATTAAATTATCTAGTCCAGTATTAACAGGTAGCGGAGCACCTAAAGTACAAATTTTCAACCAAGTTGCAGGTTCATTTGTACCAGAATCAGCAATTACAGTAAATGGATCAGCAGTAACACTAAAAGGTGGTGCGGTTGAAGGTGATACTGTAGTAGTTTATTATCCTGTAGCGTCATCTTCTATCGATCCTGATGGTTTTGTATGGGTATTAGAAGAACGTCATGATGTTAAAGGTGGACTAGTAACTCTTAAGAATCCTCTATTTGGTGGATCTTTAGGTTCAGCTTCTTCTAAGACAGAGCATGTATCTGTAAGATTAGTAAAAGAGAATAAATTACTTAAGAAAGTAACAACTAATCCTGCAAAAGGTGAGTATACAATTGATCCTTCTACAGGGGAGATTAAGTTTAATGATTATCTTGAAGGAGAGCAAATTTATGTGAACTACAAACGACCAGAAGTTGTAGATGTAATGGCAATTGGTTCTCGTGATTTTCCTCTTACAGTATCTGTTGTTCATGATGGACATTTTGAACAAATGGATGGTAGCATTCAAGGATTCCAAGTTGAATTGTATTCTTGCCGAGTGAAATCTAATTTTACATTAGACACAGCACGACAAACAGCAGCGACTCATAGTATTACACTTACAGTTATTGATGGGGAACGTACAGACAGTCGTTTAGGTTCTATTAAGCGTTATCAAATTGAAAAAAATGGCGATGTTTGTTAATTAGAGAGGAGGATACTAATGTATCCTCTTTTTTTATTAATTCATTTTTAAAACTTTAGATAAGGGTGAGAATGGATTATAAAAAATATCTATCACTTAAACCTTTTTTCATAAGGTTGTTACATTTAACACATAAATTCTTATATTAGTTACGAGGTCGTTTAGGTGATCCCCTTCCTTGCGTCCTCTATAAATTTATTAAGGGGTAATAGAGTAATATAGGGGGAGATTAAATGAGTGAACGTAATTTAGCAATTCCAAGTAGAGAAGAAGCTATTGAGGAACCTACTCTTGTAGAGGAAGCAGAGAAAAAGGTTGAACAGCAAGAACCTAATAAACAAGAGGAAGTAAAGTTAACTAAGCAGGAATCAGAGTTTATTGAAAAAGTATTCTTCGAAGAGGATGAAAAGGTAACATTACGTGATGGAAAAACCTATGCTATCCCTCCTTTAGGATTAAAAGATGCTAAAAACCTAATGAAAAAGTTGAATACAATTGATACAGGTGTCATTATTGCTAATTTAATTGCAGATGAAACAGGTAATGATAGTTATGATGAACTATTAGAGGTCCTATTGATGGGCTTTAAACCGTATTATAAAGAAATTTCAGCTCAGTATTTAGGGGATTATATTGATATTGTAACAGCTAAAGAAATTATAGATATTATGATTGGACTTAATGGCTTAAAAAAGTCTTTATAGACTCTGAGGAAGAAGAAAAAGAATATGACGAAAATGCCTACGTTGATTGGGCAGAAATTTTCTTTAACTTAGGTCACTACCTGGGGATGAAAAAACAGGATATATGGGATTTGACATTACCTCAGTTAAACTATTACTTAAAGAAATGCCATAAGCATATAGAGTTTACAGTTAAGGTACATTCAATGTCCTTCACTGGGTTATTTGGGGGCGGTTCAGCTCAAGCTACCGAACAGGATAATCTAAAACATAGTGATGGAAAAGAAGTAATTGACGGATATGAGGTTGCAAATGCTGATGACATGGAGTGGTTAGCAGGTATTCTCTAATAAATAATCCTGCCCTTCCTTTTTATTTGAGGATAGGGCGGGATTTTATTATGTAAAAGGAAGGTGAAATAAGTGACAGTCAATAATCAAAATATTGGTGCTACTATTGCACTAGAGTTTGATAAGTCAATAAAAAATATGAAAGAGTTTGGAGTACAGTTGGAACAGCTAGATCATCGTTTTGGTAGTATAGAAAAACGTATAGATACTATGAAAAGCTCTTTATCTTCGTTATCGGCTCAGACATCTAAGGCAGCGGGAAGTAACCTTAGAGCAAAACTTGAGCAAGAATTAAATAATATCGTCCAGGCAAATGGTATTACTTTATCTTCAGTTGGGACAGCACCTTTAAGTATTAAACAAGAAACCGTTCAACAATTGATGTCTAAAGTAGATAAAGAGTTAAATAAAACGATTGTAAAGATGATCAAAAATATAAACATTAATATGGATTCTGCTATGAATAATAGCGTAGTACCAGTTGGAAAAGATGAATTTAATAAAATTAATAAAGAAATTTCTAAGTTAATTAGTAATCAAATTAAACAATTAGTAAATTCCATTCGCGAAAATGGGGGGGATTTAGTAAATGCAGATAACTTGAGTGGACTTAAATTAGATATTTCTAAGGGAACGGTTAAGCAAATTTTAGTAAGTATTAAAAATCAATTAAAACCTATTTTACTGAACCCTGAGGTTGCTATTGAAGGACAGACATTCACAATTTCATCGAAAGATTTATCTGAATTAACGAAAAAAGTAAGAGGGAAAATAAAAGATTCTATAAAATTTGATTTCGAGGGTGTTATTAGCGAAGAGAATAGCATTGATAGCGAGATTATAAAAACAGCTAAGCGTATTGATAGTTTAATAGAAAATTATATAAAAGGCATACGAGGAGGGCTGCAAAAGATTGATCTCAAATCTGTAGAAGTACCTATGAAAAATATATCTAAACAACTTCAAAGGTATATTGCAAATGATTTAGGTGTTTCTCCAGCCGAGTTAGCTCATACTTTTCATTCTGTGGATAGAGGATCTCTAAGAGGATATGCTTTAAAAAGGCAGTTTGAGGGTATGGAAAATACAATTAATAAAAAATTAACTGCAGGAACAAATAAAATAATGATGTCAATGAAACAATCAGTAAGAGCTGTGGACTTTGAACCTCATTCTAATATTACGCAATATTTAACTAGTGAAATTAACAAGCTGAATAAGCAAATTATTAAAAAAATCAAGGAGTCCGTTGATAAGCAGTTTGCACATATAAGAAATGAAATTCTAGAAATTAATACTAACCCTCAAAAGGCGAATAGTAATAGACAGTTAAGCTTTATTGCAGGAAATAGTGCTAATACTTTAAATAACTCAAGTGGATCAAATCATAGTAATACAAATAAAAATAATAGCGATTCTAGTACAAGTAAATCCACAAAACAAGACAATCCTTTTGACGGGTTTGGAATGGCTGGAGCGGTTACCAAACAAGTTAGGAGCCTTGCTTCGGGCTCAATGCTAGATCCGATGGCTGCAATATCTAAGGCAATGGAAACCTTTAAAATTGCTCAGTTAGAACAGTTAAAGATTACACAAAACTTCTCTTTGAAACCAGAATATAAAAACAAAAATGGAAATACAGATTGGTTAAAATTAGATAATGATACTGGAAATCTAATGAATAATGTACGTGATTTATCCACTCTTTACGGTATTGATTATGAAAGAATGTCTAAGGTAGCTGGTATAGCATCAAATGTAACAGGAGATAAACAATCTGCACGACAATTTGTTGATCAAGCTTCTAAGGTTTATCGCTTAGATAACAAATCAGACTTAGTTGAAACAATTGCTCCAGGATTACAGACAATTATGGCACAGTTTAAATTATCTGTCTGGGAGTTGGATGGAGTAGTTAACTCTTTTGCTGTTGCTACGAGTCAAACTAAAGCGAACAGTGAAGATGTTATGAAGGCTATGTCAAAATCGGGTACAGCACTCCATTCAGTGGGAGTGAATGCAGAAGATGCTGTGACATTAAATGCTTTAGCTATTCAAACTTCAGGAGAAACAGGGGAGAATGCAGGTGCAGCCATAAAAACGATTGCAGAGCGTATTACTTTACCATCTGTTTCTAAACAATTAGAAAATTATGGTGTAAAGGTATTTGAAAAAAATGAGAGTGGTATGAAAGTACGTCGGAATTTCATTGATATCCTATCAGACACCGCGAAAGCAAGCAAAAATAAATATATTGGAGAAGATAAAGTAAAATCCATTCTGTATGGAGAAGGTGGGGCAAATCAGCCACCAAAACTGATGTCCTTTTTAGAGACCATGCATAAAGAAGGGATAAATAACAGTAAGGATTTATCGTATTGGAAAATTAAGCAAGAAATTAATGAATTTAAAAAAGATCCTGCACGTCTTCAAGAAATGATGGCTGTGACAATGAAATCACCTTCTGTGACAATGGAACGAGCTGGGGTATCTGTTAATAACGCATTAGTGTCAGTATTAGATGCGCTAAATCCAGAGGTACAAACTTTAGCAAAAATTATTACAAACTTAGCCCAGGGAATGAAGGAACATGCAGGGCTATTTGCACAGTTAATTACGATTTTAGGTAATGCCTTGGTAGGTTTTGGTGCTATTCATGGAGTAAAACGATTAGGTCAATTGAGTAATTATGAAGAGTATTACAAGAAAGCCAATATGGAAAATAAATTCTTTGGTGGTACATCTCTAACAAATCGTAAAGAGGACGGAGCGGTAGGTTTTTTAAATGATCATGTTTTGGGAGAGAGCCAAAATTTACGTAATCAAGTAAATAACAAAAAATTCTACCGTGCGGCTATGAAAAATGATACGTTAAAAGGTTATTTTGAAGAATTAGCAAATTTAAAAGAGGATAGAAAGAATGAGATAAAAGAATATGTAAAAGATCATGGTGGAAAAGCTGAAAATATGGCCGATTTTCTTAGCATCATGGATGAATCTAAAGGCTATTATAAAGGTGAAAAGAAAGAATTAACAGCTGATGAATTACATACTCGTTCAGCCTATAATGCTCGCAACCTTACCCAAAGTAAATTATTAACAGACGTTTTTACTACAAATTTCTCAGAGCATTTAGTCAATACCTTATCAAATAGAACTAACTTTGACAGTATGAATGAGAATCAAAAATCAACAGCTGGTCGTTTGGCTCAAATGGATGATCAAAAACGTATTGGATTTGAGACCTATCTAGATCAAAACTATCAAAGTGTAGGCAAATCAATAAATAATATGGATGGACTTAATAAGGCACTCGATGAATATGAGGCTAATAACCGTAAGGTTACTATACAAACAAGACAAAGTACCACTGCGTATAGAGATTTATCGAGTGCTGTAAAAAAAGTGGCTGATGAAGCTGAAGGTGCATCTAAAAATAGAATGAAGGGATTTCTTGATTTTCTTGACACTATTCCTCAACGTGCAAAAGGTGCTGGTGGTGCAATTGTAGGATTAGCACGTAGCATGGGCCGTTTTGTAAAACAAATAGCGGTTGCCATGGCTGTGGGTGACGTTATATCAAATAGTGCTGAAACTCTAGGGTTAACGGCAAACCAGGAAAAAATACGTGATTACCAGATTAAAACTACAGGGGCCGCAGATGCTTATGTTAAAAATGAAGAAGGTAATAGTTGGTATGGAAATATTTTACGAAAAGGAGGATTGGCTTGGAATGGATTAGTAAATTTAGCATCGCCGGGACATCCTGAATTAGATATTACAGATGTAGAGGGGTTTGAAGGAAACTTTAAAAATTGGATGAAGAAAGAATATGGAACATCAGATTGGAATGAAGCTTTAGGAAAAGAGAATGAGAAAAGGGCAAATGATGCAAAATCTAAAGGTCAAGATGGGAATTATTCAAAAGCATCTTTAACAGATTTAACACAATCGTATTTAAATCAATCTGGAATGTATGCTAAGAAGCAGCAATTGGAAAAAGAAGAGTTTATAGATCAATATACGAAAGCAGCCATCTCTGAATCAGAGCAGAATATGCGAAGGGATGATGCAGAAAAAGCTCGTAAAGCCCGGGAAAATAAAATGTTAGGTGAGGGTCAATATGATTCCTTTTCTTATGATGATTTAAAATCTCGTATTCAAGAGAGCCAGAAAGTTGCTAATAATAAGGGAGAACTTAACTTAATTACCGCCCTTTTAGATGGTGTGAAAGCTGACTCAAAAGAGTATATGAAACTTAGATTACAAGTAATTCAACAAGAGCGCGAAGCTTACAAAAAAGAGATGGACGAGCTTCATAATTTTACTCAACAGCGAGAAGTTGAGTTGGAATATTTAGAAAAAAATGGAAAAAGATATACTGAGGATCCAGAAACTAAAGAAAGAATAGAGACGGATGATTATAAAAAAATTAAAGAATCTGTTGAAAGAAGTAAGGACAAAGAAAAGAAATTAAAAGCTGATTTTGATCTAGAATATAAGAAAAAACAAATTGAAGCACAACGTATTAAAACAGAATTTTATGTTAACGACACTCAGAAAGGGTTTTCTAGAGCTCAGGCTAAGAAACAGTATAAGGATACATTAAATGCTATTAGTATGAACACAGAGAGCCCTACTTATATTGATTCGCAAATTGTTTCAAGCCAATCTATGATTGGAGAAATGAAAAGTAAACTGGCAAATCTGCAATCCCAACAGTTAGCAGATCCAGATGGTCAGTTACAAGATACTATTCAAGGATTGAGTCAACAAATCGCAAGTGCTGAATTAGAAGTTAAAAATTTAAGGATACAAAGGCTTACAGCTTGGAGACATGATTTCGGTAATAATATGGATGATTTGGAAATTAAGTACATGCAGGAACGTGTGAACTTTGGACCAAGTATAGGAGATGATAGTTTCTTAGCACGTGACCTAAGAGTAAGAGAATTACAAGATCGTAAATCACTTATAGATAAGACCTTAGCGGTAAGAATTGCAGAGCGAAATAGTGGTAAGTTTGAAGAAGGTTCATCTGAATACGAACAAATCATGAAAGATATTCGAGAATTGACAAAGCAATCTTTACAAGCACAGATTGGTATCCACCAAGAGTTAAGAGCACAAATGGGTGGAACGTTTAATCTTCCTGAAGGCGTACAGGTTATGTCTCAGTATGATTATCTAACAAGTAAAGGTACACATTCAAACTTTAGTGTTCAATCAGGAGATATGTATGTCAATATTACTTTACCTAATGTAACTGGACAAACTTCTAGTCAACAGTTAGCGAATCTTGGAATGAATTTAGGAAAAGGGTTAGCACAAGGTAGAACAACACCACTACGAAATCAGTTAAATTCAGCCCCTTGGGGATATCCAACATTCTAATTACAAAACCCCATCTAATTATTAGGTGGGGTTTCTTATAATACTAAGGGGTGATTAAATGGCACAACAAAAACCAAGTAAATCTAATGATGATGTATTTAAACGTAAATTATTTTATGATAACGGGATTCGTTTTGTACAAGTAAGGGGGCGTATGACTGGCGATTATAAGCCACCAACACCAGTATTAAAATCCCATATAAACGAAAATATTCAATCTTCTGCAGGATTGGTAGGGAAAGGGACTTCTCATTATTCTACTACCATTCAATTTTTATTTGCGAGCAAAGAGGAATTTGCAGATTGGCTGCAGTTTATTGGTGCAGAACACAAATACTATGATGAAAAAGGCACAATTTATTTAGGGATTGTTAATGGTGATTTAGATATTAAAACAGCAGAATTTGAGACGAAATATATCATTACTGTAAACCTTATGTTAATTCGAAAACAAGATTTCGAATATCGTCATCAATATCCTTTTATAGATATTGAAAATCATTGGGCGCAAACGTATATAGATGAAATGCAAAAAAGGGGCCTTGTCACTACTTATGCTAGTGATGGAACACCTGTACAATATTTTCAACCTGAAGTTTGGATTACAAGGGCTCAAACGGCATCCTATATGACAAGGACTTTTAAATACATCGAAAAGATATTGAGGGGGTATTAAAAATGCCAAAGCGATGGTTAGATGTGGGTCCAAAGGATTGGTTTTATCGCGCAGTATTAGAAACAGATAATATGTTTATTGATGCAAAAAAAGAAGAAACCTTATTTAGTGGAAAAACCTATAACCAATTTATTGGTGGCAAGTCACGTCAGGTTCATAATTTTACTTCCACAGAGGGACAAACCAAGTTTGAAGTAAGTGGATATAAACCTGATTCTAGGGAAATGGTGTTTGTTTATATTGATGGGGTGCCTACACTTCCATCTAAACTTGAGGATAATTTTATACATATTGGTTACCCGTTAACCAATGGAAGAGAAGTTAGTATTCTTTTATCTGGTGTAGTGGAAATGCATGAAGGAGATCATACACCTGAAAACTGTCAGATTTATCCTTTGATGAGCGGATGCTCATTAGCATATCCGGCAAAAAAGTTAGAAAAAGCAAATAATTACGTATTTGATATCACTTACTCTTTAAATGAAATAGCAGTTTGCATGAACAAGAAGTTAAAGAGAATACATGTAGATGTAAATGAAGATGAATCCATACAAGATGCGCTTACAAGAACCTTAGGATTTAAACGAGACTGTTTTACTATAATTAATGGATATCTTTATGTATCTTATAATTTAAATCAATTTCCTATTTATGTAAATTATAATTATCAAAAGGGTGCTCAAATCAAAAATAGGCAGGGAGAAAAAGTTGTCCCTATGTCAAGTTGCGCACTCTATAATGATAGATTCTTTCCTGATATAACGATATATAGAGGAGAGTTTTTTACTTTGTTACAACGTTTTAGAATGAATATTTATAATCGATATACAGATAGAGGATATGTGAATAACACAATTAAGCAAACAGAGAGATACATTAAAGATAAAGATAAGATTGTAGGAAAATGGTATGCCGAATCAGTCTTAAATATATTAGATGAAAAATTTAATGATGGTTGTTATGTATTTCCACTTTACGCAGATGATTCCTTTCAACCTGAGGTATGTGTAACTAGAGCTGAAGCAATTGTATATTTACATAGATTTACAGAATGGGCACTAGAAAGATTTAGATAGGGGGGAATAAGGTATGCCGAACGTATTTGATCATAGAACTCCTGCGCCTCAGTTGTTAAATGACGTAATGAGAAAAGTTAATGCTTTAGGTCATGAACCTAGGGTTATTATTGAATTTGACAAAATGGCCTATGTACCAGGAATGAAAAATAAGTTTGAAGTTTGGGACAGAATTCGAGAAGCATCTATTGTGCATCAGGCAGCAGAGGCGACTTTAACAACACCAGTAGCAGGTGCTGAGCCAAGTTCTGTTACAAAAGGTGGAGAGTCAGGGGATAGATTTGAGTATATTAAATGTGCCTTAAATAAATGGGTAAAACATTATAAGTGTCCCAATGTTGCTTATTTCTTTCTATTAGCTGTAGCGAAACATGAAACAGGATTTGGAACATTGGGACAAGGGAAACCTGAAAATGGAAGTTATATAGTAGGATATGGTTGCCCGGGTTCATGCAAGCCTGCATATAAAGGTATAGATACCCAAGCGAAGTATGCTGCAAAACGTTTTTCCGAGGCAATGAGGAGCAGATACGGAAAAATTTCTAATGGATATATGGATGCTAGTGATGTTGATTATTTCCATGAAGGTGGAGATAAAGGGTATAAAAAATGGAAATGGTCAGCAGATGGACCTAATTGGAAAAAACTTGTGAAAAGCTATTTTGATAGAATTATTGGTGAATCTAGTCAAAAAAAATGGCATTGTAAAGAATCTGGTTCTATTATTAATAAAAATCTGTTTCCAAAGCATTCTACAAATCTAAATGTTTCGAAGAAGGAAGACTGTGGTTGTGAGAAAGCTGAGACTTATACAATTGAGGAACAAAGGAAAGAAGTTCATAATGCAAGCTCTAATGCGTTATCCGGTGCTACTTTTCCTGTTGAAGGAATTTCATTTGGAAATGGTGCGAAAGTATCTTCACACCATATGAAACATAAGGGCGGAGGTGCACGTTCAGGGCATAAGGGTACTGATATTGTACATACATCCCAAGGTAAGATTAATGGTATGTGGGTAGTAGCGGCTTGGGCTGGATATGTACATAAAGCTTATAAAAGTACATCTTATGGTAATTGTGTAATGATTCAACATGGTAATGGATATATGACAGTTTATGCCCACATGCAAAATAATTCTTTACAGGTTCGAAAAGGTGATTTAGTTAATCCAGGAACACGTTTAGGAAAAGCCGGGAATACAGGTCAATCTTATGGTGCTCATTTACACTTTGAAATTTGGAAAGGTGAATGGATTTATGGTGGAAATAATCATATTGATCCATATCCTGTTTTAACAGGTGCTCAAAAATTGGGAGTAGCACCAAGCGGTGGAGATAATAATGGCGGTGGTAACACGGGCGGAAATGGTGAAGGTGGTGGAGATGATAATAGTACAGGAAATGGAAGTGGTGTTAGTCAACCACCACCCCAAATGACCATTACCCAAAATATTAAGTTTAATAAGTGTTTTGATAGGGATGCAAATCTGGATGGAAATTGGCACGGACAAGAGAACATAACCCATTTTACAGCTTGGTCAACAGGTGAAAAGTATTTAGGCTTTAATGAGAATATTGCCAAAGGAGCCGTTGAAGATTTTGGATATAAACATAACTTCTCTTCAGACGGATTTTATGAATATGCTTTCTATGCAGATCTTAAAGAAGGAGATTCTGTAACGGTTACATATGACGGAATGATTGTAAAACGATATACAAAAGAGAACAATACAACACAACCTACATATGAACCTCCAGTTTATGCAAAATGGGTTGCAAGTGATATACAAGGAGTCAATTCACATATATTAGATTTCTCCTTAAATAATGTAAGTGGTGAGGCTGTATTTGGACTAAAATGCTTTAAAGTAGTGGAAATTGAAACTCAATACGGCGCACAATATGTTGATGAAAGAATTAAGGCTCGTAAACGTGATGTATGGGTTGATACAGGGGCATTTGTATACGATAAAACCTTTACAGTAGACCAAGATGTATTACAGTGGGAGATAAATAGCCATTTTGACGCCAGAGTCGCAACTGCAAGAATTACTTTAGACAATAAACATGGTATTTATTCTCCTACATATGAACGAGCCAATATCTTCCCTGAAAATTTAAGAGAAGCAGAGATGTCATATTATGAGAATGGTGCAATCAGACATGTGTTAAGTGAAGCTACCCCAGTACGTATTTATGCAGGCTATGGTGAAAACCTAGTAAGGGTTTTTACAGGACGTATAAGAGGAGAAATTGAGCAAAATTCTGATGAAAAAACAATTACTATTAATTGTGTAGATATGTACGATATGTTAGAAGAACATGTTTTTGATAGGGTCCTAACTTTTCCTCGAAGAGATGAGATACATGGTGATGAAAAACAACCAGTAACCATGTGGGTTAAATCATCTATTATTCATAATATCGTAAATGAGGCAGGAATGATTGGATGGAGAATCCATGAAGATGATTTGAGATATGCTGATGCAATCATTGAAGAAACGTATTATATTGATATTGATAGGGGTGGGAAAAAGGCAATCGTCTGGGATACTAAAAGTCAACAATATGTTGAAAAAGATATAGCAACTGTACAAGATGCACAAGGTTATAAAAATCCTTATGTACAGGCGATAGATTTTTTAGAAGGTACAAGGGCATCTGATGCGGTTCATGAAGTGATTGGAGATATTATGTATCGCTCCTACTGTGATCGTTATGGAACATTTAGATTGGAAAATATCCGTAAAATTAATGCAAGTGAGGCAAAATGGTCATTTATAGATGGTGAGAATTTATATTCTCTTTCCACTTCTATTGACCATTCTCGTATACGTAATCATCTTATTATTGTTGGTAATGGTGGGCAAATTGAGCATTTTGTAGATAAAGATCTTCTTATATCTACAAAGGGTAATATGAGAACGGCTAAGATTGTTGCTGATTGGATTGATGAGCGATTTGGTTCAAATGCAAGAGGAACCAAAGAGGATATTTCGAACAAATTATTTTTTGATATGAAAAGACAAGCCCGTACTTTTAATGCCGTTGTTAAAGGAAATCCAATGATAGAGTTATTAGATGGTTGTTATGTTTATGATAGTAATACTTCTAATGCAGGGTATTATGTCATAAAAGGGAACCGACTTGTTGGAAATAAGGAAGGGATGTTAAATTTCCTAGAATTTACTTGGCATGACAAAGAGAATTATTATAGCTAAAAAAACAAGGAGATTCCTACAGAACGTTAGGAATCTCCTTGTTTTTTCTTATAATGCTATGGAAAGCGAGGTGGGAAAATGGCGCAAAAGAGTCATATGAACGTAAATGATGTATATCCAATACTTGATATGATCAATAGAAAAGTTAATCAAGGAAAGGGAACAAGACACCATTTTACTAGTCCGCTATTCAATAATGATAACGACAATGGTGTAACAACATTGAATTCTTCTCAATGGCAAGTAGAGTCATTTGAAGTCATAAGGGAAACAGAAAATTCAATAGCTAATCATGTAATTAATGAGATTAGAATTATTTATCGAAATGGTGCAATAGATAAAATCTCTTTAGTCCGTGGGCTCAATCCACCTGTATCTGATGAAATTCAAGATTATGAGTACATCAACAATATTATGATTACAGAAGTTTCTATAAGAACAAAGTGGTTTGGTAAATTCCAAGAATTTGTTGCAAAGATTACAAGGGAAAATGATTACGGTAATTTTAAAAAGGTTAAACTTACGTATTTTGACTCGGAATGGGGCTCGAGTGAGGAAGAAATCGAAGAAGATTCTATACCGTCTAAATATGAAAATCCATCTGATTTTTATAACGGTAAATATAGTAATTATGAAGAAGTGATAGTAGAAGATTATGTAGACTATGCAGAAATAGGATATGCATCTAATGAAGAAATTGAAATCTCTCCAGATGGTTGGTCTGATGGATACAATCCATCGTCTCCTGTAGATGTGAATGTGGAACTCGGACCAAAGGTAACAGATGAAATTTAGAGAGGAGGTCCTACATGAGTTTTGGAGCAAATGTAGTAGTTGGAGGGGAAATAGATAGAGTAGGTAGATTGGGTGGTGGACGTTTAGATTATCCATTTATGCCTACAAAAACAGTTCCTTATATAAAGGGGAAAATTTTAGAGGTACTAGGTACTTTAGGGCACTTTGATATTCAATTTATCCCTGATTTTGATATTGAGCTGGTTTCCGTAGCTGTAGGAGCGTCTAGATATCATTCCTTTGATAATTGGAGTTTGTTTATTGGAGATAATCATAAAAATAACTACATATTTGATGAAATATATACGAAGGATTTACCAGAAGGTGCTTATTTAATGGCTGTGAAAACAGTAAAAGCAGGTACCCCAATTACATTCCGCTTTGATAATAAAGGTGGGCAATCGAAATATGTTTGGATAAACTTTCAATGTTTAAGGGATAATCCCAACAAATAAGAGAGGTGGATATAAATGCCTTGGGTAGAGGAAACATTAAGACACGATAATTTTTTAGATGATATGTTTGATAAAGTATTTAGAAGATTTAAAGATAAATCAGGTAATTACTGGTGGCAGAATTTTAACAATCAAGTTCCAAAAGTAGATCTATATAAAATTACTTTTGAAAAAGGGTTATTTGTAAAAGGAGAAGAGGGATATCTAACCCCTTTTGAATCTCGAGAAGGTATGTTATGCATCACTCGGCATATGATTATGCGTAGGTGGGATAATGAGTATTTAGCATTCGCACAGTCAACAGGGGCTGTAAAAATTAACACTAAAGATATTCCTAGAGAAAAAGAAGGTTTCTTAGAATGGATTTCTAATTTTTATAGAAAATCTGTAGACTATACAACTGTTTATTCATACACACTAGACACATATGCTGGATATACGCATTATGTATCACCTAGTGGTGAACTTGCTCCAGTTACTATCATGAGTGAAAATCATGGTTTGGATATATTTAGGGATAGCATGGATATAGAGTACTACGGTGAGGATGAATACTATGAAAGTATGAAACAATCACCGATTATTACCATGCAATTAAAAGGAGATACAGGTGATTTAGTTGCCTCCATAGGGAAATTAAATTATCGAACTAATACGAATTGGTGGGGGGACTCTTTAATTCAGTTAAAAGGTGTATTTGATGAGACAAGTGCATTTTTCACATTAAAAGTAGATTCGGCTCCTAGCTGGGAAAATAATATGGTGACTTTAATTCCCTTTTTCTTTGGAAATCTAGTATCTAAAAATACATCTTCGAAAAATGAAACACCAATCGCTATGCTTGGAGGTAGGCAAGTAGGAGAATTTTTTGACTTTGATAGTATAGAGACTAAAACTGAAATTTTACAACCTATCACAAGAAATTATGTAAACCATCCATCAAACGGAGTAGATTCCGTTATGATCAAAAAAACAAAATATGGAGCACGTTATCAAGAACATTTTTTACGTTGGAACGTGCCACCTAATCTAATGCCACCTACTCGTGAAGAATTAAGAATGGTCAAAAATGCACAAGGAACCGAGAAGGAGGAAGAATATGCTCGTAAGTACCCAAGGGCATGGAATTATTTAAGATATGGTTACTATCAATACGATTTTCATGCATCTAGGTATAGTAATAAGATTCATACATCTCGTGCAACAGTCATGCATCCTGAAGATGGGGTATTAGGGTATATTCCTAATATCGTACTTCTGCCCGTTATTAATGTTTCCGAAGGTGAGAAGTTAGTGTTCCCTTATTGGTGTGAAGAATGTAATGAATCTCAATATCAACCTGAGGTACCTAAAGAATCTACTAAATTAGAGTGGGGAATTGCTAAGAGTACAAGCGAACTGAATAATCTTCATGTGCATTTAGGAGATTCAACCAATAATTCTAATTCCAATTCTGATAAAGGTAATAAATTTTCTTATTATTGCGATGGGGCAGTAAGGGCACAAGCAGTAGATGATACTTATTGGAATCCCTCTGTTATTACGCAAGATTATTTGGCTAACAGCACAGATGGTATTGGAAAGGAATTAAGCAAATCGTTCTGGGAGGGGCGAAATGATTGGTTAGATTATTTACAGGAGCCTCAAAGTCAGTATCATTTGGATAACTCTAAAATAAAAATTGAAGATTTTCATAAATTTTTATGGAAAACTTTAAAAGATATTAAAGATGAAGGTTATAGTTTACAAGATAGATGGCTAGATTTTAACGAGTGGGGAAAGGCAAATTTACCTTGTTTAAATGAATTGCAAAAAGCCTCAGTATTTATGTCAGCTAAACTCAATAAACCTGTCTTATTTTTCCCAGGTTCAGAGGGGTTTTTAAAGGGCGATATATTAGATAAAATGCTTCCTTTAATTAAGAAAGTACCAAGTGCTATATATGATTGGATTGACTTTAATAACGTATTTATTGAAAACGAAGATGATACAGGTCTTGTTGGAGCTTGGGTAATGGATAGTTTTGCTACAGCCATGCATAGTAATGGGAAAAAGGAAAATATTTTATCTTCTTTTCGTTCTCTAGTTAACTTTGAACCTCAGGTGCTGCTTTATAATATTTCAGCTGCCAAGGCACATCGCCCATATGACTATATAAAACCTAACATAGGTTTTGGCAGTCATGTTGTTGATGGAGAATATAAAGCATATTATTTACAGGATATGACTGATGATAATTATATACCTTATGTTGCCGCAGAAGTAGCTGTACATGAGATGGGTCATGCATTATCTAATTATGGATATGACATATTAGGTGAAAAACTACATGAAATGCAAGAATGGTTAAATATTAGTGGGTGGATCGAGAATATTGATGGTTCATTTAATGAACTAACGAAAAGCTCGCCGGGTACAGCGTTAGATAATGGAAAACTTGCTCCGGTATCAGATTATGGATGTTTTAGCCCGGCCGAAGATTTTGCTGAGGCCTTTATGATGTATATCATTAATAGACAATTTTTAGCTAGAAATTTTAAAGATAAACACGATTTTATAGTTAATAAATTAAAAGAAATGGGTATTGATCCAAAACTGTAGGAGGTAAAATATAATGATTCTTAAGATAAAAAGAGGAGAAGATTTTGCCTTTATTGATAATGAAGGTGATATTCAACATCAAGTCAGAGTAAGCGGTAATAATGAATCTCTTGTAAAATCTTTGGATAATATTTTGAATGTTCAAACTGGAATAAGGTTTAGAGGAGAAATTAAGGGGATTCCACATAAATTAATTACAAAGAGCGGAAAAAATCCTCCAACAATCAATAAATCTAATAAATTATATCTTATGGAATATTTTAAAAGAGACTTAGAATTACAAGGCTTTACCGTGGAAATTATAAAAGCGTAGAGGTGATTTTGATATGGCATTAACTCCCGTTCCTAATTTATCAGTACCGCAAAATAAAGGGTTTAAAGGAACTGATTCACTACCAATTATACATTCAATTAGATGGAGGCATTTACCATCCAGGTACATTTTTAAAGACGTAGATGACGTAATTACATATCATTCTCATGGGCCACTTACCATAGATATTAACAAGCATGGTGTATCTTACCTTGATGTTTATTTCCTAAAAGATACTGATATCGTTGAAGTAACAGCATATATCAGATTTTTAAGAGAAAAAGATCAGCTTTTAATAGAGGAACCCTATAAAATTGGAGAAGCTGGGGCAGTAATTGCTTTAGAGGATGATGAAGTAAACCATGAATTAAGGAGAGTTAAAGGAATTGCTTTTACGCAAAAAGACCTAGGTGATGGTACACCTATGTACGACTTTATGAATATGTCTAAAGAAGGCATTTATGAAGTCTGGATAAAAGTAATTACAGGGTTAGGAAAAGAAATGCATTTAAGGGTTCCTTTTCAATGGGACAACTTGGTGCCTAGCGTTCCTCCAGAAAAAGATGGTCATGATTCTGATGATGCGGGCAAGGATAACAAAAAATCAGAATATAATGATGAATATTACGTGACGATTGTAGAGGGGGACTCAGCTTTTACTAAAAGGCCTTCTACCCATTTTAGAATGGCAGGTATAGGTATGTTAAAAGATGCGGGTTGTTTTAAAAGAATAGAGACTCCTGTATTAGAACCAATTTCAAGGCCTTCAAAAATACAGATTATTAATGATATCCCAATTAGTAGCTGTGGTTTAAATTTAATTACATCACGATTTAATAAGGTAGTAGGAGAGGTTGTTACATTCTCGCTTGTACACACAAATAAATCTGGTATTCTACGCATTGATACGAACTATGATAAGAATGGTTTAAAGAGTCTTGGGAATGGAACATTTAAAGTTATTAATAAGGGCGTATATAAAATTACATTTATTGTAACGTATAACGATGGACAAGAATGTATAACTGAGGGGACTATTATTGGCGAATTTATTTGTGAATTAAACATTATTGGTCCTTCTTTAAAATCACATGTAGGAGATTCAATTGTTCTTCATTTAGATCATGGACAAAATAGTTCAGCTTCTAATATAGGTGTACTTGTTCAAACCCCTCCTAAAGTCATGCAGACAGGAAATTACACTTTTACTAGTAGTTCACCAGGAGTATATTCAATTAAATTTATCGTTGATTATGGTTTTGGAGTTTGCGAAAAAATAGTGAATATTGAATTTATATCAAAAAATATTCCCCCTGGAAAACCAGAAGGCGAAGGCGGAAAACCAGAAGGCGAAGGCGGAAAACCAGAAGGCGAAGGCGGAAAACCAGAAGGCGAAGGCGGAAAACCAGAAGGTGAAGGTGGAAAACCAGAAGGCGAAGGCGGAAAACCAGAAGGCGAAGGCGGAAAACCAGAAGGTGAAGGTGGAAAGCCAGAAGGCGAAGGTGAGAAACCAGGTAAAAATGTACTAAAATGCGGACAAACGGCACAGGGTGGCATGGGATATGGGGAATATATTCATGCTGTAAGTGAAGATGGCATCTGCTATGTTGAATATGATTTCTTCTCTGCACCAGATAGGATGCGAGTATTTGTTAATAATGAATTAATTTATGATACTTCACGTAAAATGGAAAAAGAAGGAAGTCCGTTTGGTTTTTATTATAAACCTGATGATGGGGAATTAAGAGTAGTAATGAATGATGGTCAAGATAAAGGAAGCAGGTGGAGTTATACCCTTTATTGTGGAAGTAGTGTACCTTCGGATGTAAAACTAAAAGCTAAAATTATTAATTAGACATGAGTGTTGTTAACAGAATAAAAAGACTACTTATAATGAATTTAAGTAATTAGTTGCAACTTATTACCTACTCATAACGATAACTAAGTTGCAGAATAAGGGCGGGTAAAATCTCGTCCTTAATTAATAGAAAGAGAGGTGTAGAAATGCCGTATATTGATAGCACACCTGCACTTTCCCCTTATAAGGTTCGTGAAGGTAACTTACAACACGGTTTTATGGATTTACTGATTAAACACGGCTGGACCAAAGTAGTAGAGTTTAAAAAAGCTGTAACAGGGTCTTATTATGTTACAGATCATCCTTTAGAAGGAAGGCATGATGAAAAATTTACAGTTGCCAATCATATTATTCTACGTAATGCACGAGGTGATTTGTTTGGTTTTGCTGTAGTTGCAGATTGGAAGGAGTTTACTGCTCATGATAAAGGGATTCCATATTACAATGCTTTTAAATCAACAGCTACTGAAAAAGAGGCCCTTATTAACTATATGGCCAAAGAATTTGAAAAAAGAAAAGTAAATACATCTCTTTATTTTTATATGTTGGAAAAATTACCAGATGTAAAAGAGGGAGATAAATTATTTACCCCATGGGGAACGGGATCTAGTGCAGATGAAAAACGACTTCAAATGGCTTTAGATATTGAAGTTACACAAATTGATTTTAAATCTACAAGTGCTGGTTCAGAATTTGTAAAGCAAGCGAATCCTGTTGTGATGCAGTCGCCTATTGTAGAGTCATCTCTACGTTCACCATTACTTGAAAATATTGATTACCCTTATATGCATACAAATTGGTGGGTTGATTCGGAAATTAATATTAAAGGACATATTGACAGTAATAGTCTTTTCTTAATTATCCAAACGGATAATACACCAATGTGGGAAAATAATGTCGTACCTATTGTACCGATTTACTTTGGCGATATTGAAGCAATAGATGAAGGTGATCCTGCTATCGCATTATTCGCAGGAACTGTTCCAAAAGGTACTGATACAAATGGCGTTGCTGCTTATAACTTTGATGATATTAAGATTAAAGGTGGGCGTCAAATTATGCCTGTCCTGAAAAAATATCCTTCTAATCCATCTAATGGTGTTGACTCTGTAATGGTGAGTCGTACTAAATTAGGTTCTCGTTATCAAAGTTATTACTTGTCTTGGAATGCACCTGCACAAGATATGCCTCCTAAGCGTGTATCTGAAGTAGGTAATAAACAATACCCACGAGCATGGGAACGAATTAATAATTATCAATTCAATCCTTCACGTTATTCGGATAAAGTACAAACTTCATTTATTTATCTGATTCATCCAGAAGAAGGAGTAAGAGGATATTTAAAGAACTCTGTAGGATTTAATTCAATTAATATGGGATCTAGTGAATTAAGAATTCGTCAAGAGAGTTGTCCAGAAAAGGTTTTTGATGTATATCAGTGTGTCCCAGTTAGTGCAATTTCACCACTAACGAAGCGACCATCCACACAATTTCGACCAATGGGATTAGGGTTGTACAAAGAAGCACTAAATACTTCTAAGAAACCAGCAGCGAATAAGACTCTAGTTAATGTTTCTAACCTAAAAGCTACAAATCTACAAGAAGGAACTGTATTACTTACTTGGACAAATCCGAATGATATGGAGCTCTCAACGGTTAACATCTTCGTAAATGGTATGAAGTATGCAACAGGTGTCACTGAAGTAGAATCATATACTATTAAAAATGTGACAAAAGGAAATGGTGTAAAAATTAAACTAGTTTCTGTAGACATGAAAGGAAATGAATCTGCAGGTATTGAAGTATCTGTGAACGTAATGTAGTAATGCAACTTACATGTTATGAAAGAAAGGTACCTACCTATAATATACATGACATAGAAGAATTGCTATTTATAAAACTAATTAACCTATTATTAAAATAAAATGATTAAGTGGGTGATGAGATGCCATATATTGATTCAACTCCTCAGGATTATCCCTCTAAGTTTGAAGAAGATAACTTGCAGGACGTATTTGCACAAATGTTAATTGATAACGGTTGGACGTTAGTGAGGAACTTTTATAAAGCTGCGGTAGATACTAGGGCGTACAATCGCCGAACGGATCAAGTCAATTATGCAATTGCAAGACATACCATTTTTAGAAATGCAGATGGGAAATTGCTAGGTTTTGCGACAATTAGCCAATTCCCTCTTAAGTACAAGTATGAGAAAAAACAGCCTATTCGTAGACCTCACGATGATACCGATCCTAATGATCCTAACTTTAAAATGAAACCTACTTGGGATGAATGGATTAAACAAAAGTATGTAGATAATACAACAAGAACAAACTTGTATTTCTATATGTTAGAGAAGTTACCAAACTCTAATCTTGTTAAAGAAGATGGTATTGTTTCTATCGTTACTATGCCAGGTATGGGTGGTACATCCTTTGAGCAAGACAGAGATAGGGATAGAGATGACTGGTCTAAGTGGTGGTATGAGTATTTTGAAGGAAACTACCATGTAGAAGATAGAGACTACGATCCAGAAGACTTAATTTATGAAGAAAAATTATTATCAGCTTCTCCTTTCCATGTAATACGTTCAGCACTAGATATTGAAGTGTTAGAAACACGTTGGGATACTGATATGCAAGAAGCGGTAATTGAAAAAGCTGATCCTCGTGTAATGCAGTCACCAATTGTTAAGACTACATTGCGCGCTGAATTTTTAGAGCATATAAACGATCCTTTATGGCATACGAACTGGTGGACAGATTCAGAAGTTCGTGTCAAAGGTCATATTGATAGCACAACATTTTTCCTAGTTCTTCAAGCTGATACAGCCCCTGTTTGGGAGAAGAATTTGGTTCCGACTATACCGCTATATTTCGGTAAAATAAATTCTTTAGATGGAGATAAAGATGAAGGCTATGCATTATTTTCAGGAACGATTCCACCTGTAAAGCGTGTGGATTCAACTAGAAAAGAAACTACATTTTCTTGGCGGAAAATTATGCCTGGAGATACAATCCTTTATGTAAATGATGCGACGAAATTACCTGAGGCACCAGCGTTGTTAACGATTAATGGTACAGAGGTAGTTAAACTTATTGAGAAAAAAGGTAACTATTTAACTGTTGAACGTGCGCAACTTGGAACATTCATGCGTGCACCTTATTGGGACACAGGTGCGACAATTGCTCGTCTATCGACTAACAACGCTAGCAAACGAGTGAAGAATGAAGATGTAGTATCTTTATTTGATTTTGATGATCCTGGCGCAACTGTTGGCGAAACAATTTATCCTTTACTTAAATTGTATCCACATCATTCTTCAAATGGTGTAGATTCTGTAATGGTTTCCCGTTCAAGATTTGGTGCACGTTATCAGGCTCACTATCTCTCATGGAACGCACCTTCGAACCAGCTACCACCAAATAGAGTAGATGAAATTGGTAAGAAATATCCGAGAGCATATAATCCGGTTGAAAAAACTAACAATTATAAATATCAATTTAATACTTCCCGATACTCAGATAAAGTACACTCCTCTCGAATTTATGTAGTTCATCCTGAAGAGGGTGTGAGGGGGTATTTAGATAAAGCAATTGGTTTTAACTCACAAGGAATGAGTGCAACGAACTTACGTGTTGCAAAACAAAACTGTCCGGAAAAAGTTTATGAAATGTATAAACCACATAGTATAGGTGCGGTATCTCCTCTAACGAAGCTACCTGTTACACCTTTCCGTCCTGTAGGTTTGGGGATTTATTCTGAGGACTTTAATCCAAATGAAGTTCCTCACGACATTAAGAATGATAAAACTCCTCCAGGAGAAGTGAAGATTACTAAAGTATTAAGTCCAATATCACAGACTATTGATGTAGAATTTGAACTTCCTACAGATAAGGATTTAAAGCATGTCAATATCTACTTAGATGGTAAGATCTATGCTACTGGAATTACTGGAACAACTTATTATAGATTAATGGGATTAAACACAGGATTTAAACCTGAGATCAAAATTACTACGGTGGATTCAGCCGGTAACGAATCTGTAGGTATTACTGCAACACCTATAGAGGTTTCTTAATAAATATAGAAGGGGTGACCAATATGTCATTAATTAATACAGATGGATTTTTCGATGTAGATTTGTCCGTGCAACTTCTACCTTTAGATTTAGAGAAGTTGTTTAATGCGGGAGGATGGAGTACTTTAGGGAAATACCGTGCGGTATCGCCTTTAACAGATGCAAATGGAAAGAAGGATCCATACCGAAAAACTTTTGCTGAAACTTTTCTATTTGAATCGAAAGGTAGTGATAAACAACATCGCTACTTTGGATTCACGACAGGTTATGGTGGAAATGTGAGAAAGCTTGGAGAGGAACCTGTAATTTCAAAAGATACATTTTTAGGTGAAATGAAGGATGTAACTCCTAGTGGGGCCAAAAAAACAAAGACAGTATTTGAATTTATGGTTAAACCCGTTATTCCTTCTAGTGTAATTTTATATCGTGAAGATGGTTCAATGATTGACCAAGCTACAACAAAGTATTTAATAGATGGAGAGAAAGGGACGGTAACATTCAATGATAGTCAAGTAGGTAAGGTTCTTTCTACATACTCGCTTACAGATAATGCTCCTGATCTAGTAAAACGCTTATGGTTCTTTACGTTTGAAGGATTTATCCCTACTCGATTTATTTTACGTTCTGAACGCCCTGACTTGGCTGAGTTAGAAGACAAAAAAGGTGGAGTATTTAGCTTTAAAATGAAGAAAGGGAACCAACGTATCCGCGAGAATTCATATAAGTTCTATGATAAATTAACTGGAACAGTACCTCTTGATTCCGCTGATTATACTGTGGACCATGAGGCCGGTACAGTAACGTTTTCAGGAGGAACTGAGCCGTTAGCATTATTCGCTGACTATGAACTAGAATATGTAAAAGATGCAAACGGTAATTATGGAGATATTGAAGTAAATAAGTTTAATCCGCAAGTTCCAACAGAACTTATGGGGGCAGCTTATGATGCAGTTCGCTTTGTTTATCCTTCATTACCAACAGCCGTATCGTTTATTCCGCAAAATGATATCGGTTTAGGATGGGGACGAGATTCTCAAGTTTATTATTGGGGAAATATTACAAAGGATCGTATCGTTTCTTACTTCCGTTTAGATCCTGCGCCGGATCCTGAAAGTACGTTCTTTGCACCATTATATATTGGACGTCTATCGACAATTGGTAAGACTCCTCGAATGAATAATGTAATTATTGGTGGAGCTCGTTCTGATGATGAGATTCAATATAAGGCGGGTATGAAATTAGGACGTAGTGTAGTTGACTATGGTGTAAATACATCTAATGGTAATAGTTCTGTACTTGTACAACGAACTGTTGGCGGGGCAATGTATCAAAAACACTATTTAGCATTTATTACTCATGATGCTGACGTAGATCCAAGCCATGAGTCTCGTTTTAATCCGTCTGTATATTCTAATAAATATCACATTTCGCCAATGTATATTGTTCATCCTTCTGATGGTTATGTGGGTAGACTAGATGAAGTTTATGCAATTCATCCAAAAAATATCTCACAATTAGATGAACTAGAAGTAAAAGAACGATCTGAAAACGAGCAAGTAGGTACAGGAGATGGAGCAATCAAAGAGTTTCATTTATTCCATAGACCTACAATCGATGATGAATTTGAAGTTCGCTTAGTAAGTTCAGCTGGATGTAATACGTTAACTAAAACGAATTATGTTGAATATAAAGCAGATACACCTCCAGCTGCTGGGAAATTTACAGTAGATGGTTCTACCAAACGATTAATTTTGGGTGATGCTCCAAAAGATCGCGTAGAAGTGATTGTTTCTTATAATTACGCCCAAACATATCGTTACACTTTAGCAGATACACCTAGAACACCTTTCCGTTTAGCGAACATGACTCCATATGCTCCTATTGGACTTGGTTTCTTAAAAGAAAATTTATAATAACCGCAACTAAGTCATGACTTGTACCGAATACTACGGTGCAAGTCTTACTTTGTCGAAAGGTGGGTGGTGGAAAATGAGTAACAGTAAGCATTATTTACTCAGTTTCACTACCCTTTTTTATAATAAAAAGGGATATGTATTCAGGTTCAATCGTCATCAAAATGTACCTAATCTAGATGTTGTCCCATTGGCTTTTGATCCTTGGAATAGGTATAGTGCGTTAGCTTTAGATGATATGAAAATGGGTACAAAAGTGAAACGAGCGGCTGGTGCGATGCACTCTGTATTAGCTGATTACAAAACTATATTTGAAGGCTCCAATTTAAATTTAGAAAAAGGTAGTCTTATTTATATAGCGGAGGTAGGAGAAGCGTTAACTAGAGGGGATAAAAGTGCACGACAAGGGAATTTAATAGAAATAACAGAGAATAAGGATTTTTACGCTTATTTTGGAGAGGTTATTAGTCAAATTAATACAAATCTAGTTAAGAAACTAAACAAATATGACTTGAAATCTAGTAAAAAGTCGATGATTCATACAGAAACTCCATTTGAATTTAAAAGTAGTAATAAGAGGGTTTATAGTGAAAGGAATTCGTATGATTTTGGCTTTTTGAAAGAGTTAATTGGAGAAAATATTAGTTTAGAACTACTCGAGTTATTACCGAGTTTTGGTCATAATCAAGTAAAAGAATTAGCAGATGTATTATTTAAAAGTGGGCAAATCAATACTGAAGAAAGGTTACTAACCTTACAATATGGCGAGAAAGTTGTAGAAATAGCAAAAGCTAATTTTTTAAAAGTGGTTTGGGATGCTCTCTATAGCCAATTGGATAAGGGTAACAAATTAAGTGAATTTGGGAAAGAGCCCAATAAGATTGAGAATTTTAAAGTTATTTTTACAAGTTATCCTGATGAAGGAATATTAAAAGGAAAAGATACACCAATTCAAGGCGTTCTGAATTTAGGAGATATAGGTGAATCCTATAAAGGAATTTTAGGTTTTCTAGAAAAGCATGAAATGAGTAATGGAAATAAGCTGTTATCAAGTAAGGTTGCAAATACTGAAACAGGATCTTTAATTGCATTAGAAGGAAACGTTTCTCAGGATAGTAGGGGGAATTATCATTTATATGGATTAGTCCCATTTGATGTATATGAGGCGTATATTGAACCTAAAATTTACGAGGGTGTGTCTCATATAGCTTCATTAAGTGAAGCTAGTGAAGTCTATAGATTAATGAATCAGAAAGCTTCATTAGATGAAACAAGAAACGTACATGATGTAATTATTCAGGGTTTAGGTGCAGGTAAGAATATTTCAGACGTAAGAGTAGATTCAATGACAGTGCCAAGGGCAAATGTGAATTATACTTTGAACGATTTTAGTCAGTACATTGGTAGTACCTCTTTCAAGTCTGTAAAACAGCTAATTCATAAAATGGAAGATAGTAAATCTTATCAGTATACGAAGAATAGTGAGAAATTTATCATTGCAGATAAGTATAAAAATGTTCAAAATAATTTATCAGGATTTGAATTAGGTCAGGTTTACCATTCTGGTTCTGAGTCACTGAATATGGAAAAAATACAAAGCAAATCATTTAAGTATGGATTTGAAGATTCAGTATTAAATAGTAACTTTAGTAGTCATTATCAAGCGAATGTTACTACTTTATTGGATAGCACAGAATTTATTCGTGAAGCAGAAAAGTTAAATCTACTTAGTGGGGATAGAAATTACCAAGTTGGTGAAAAGGTTGTTATAAATTCCGGTGAAACATTTCAGATTCAAAATGGTCATTTGAATAATTTAGAGAATGGCGCTAATCGTTATGCTTTTAAAGGGGAATTAATAGCTATAGAACAGGCCTTTAGCAATGAGGATATGATAGATGTTGAACTTAACGAGTTAAATACAATGCAAACTCACTCTTTATTAAAGGACGCTAAAATAGATGGTTTTTCTTCAAGTGTGTTGGAACAATGTGAAGATGTAGTGGTTACACATGTAGTAAAAAAGAGTGAAAAGAAAAAAACAAATGAAACAGAAATTGAACAAAATATTTCTGTTAAAAATAGTGTAGCTGATTATGAGGTAACTATAGAAAATGAAATTAAGTATCATCTAGATAAAGAATTTGACACATTTATTTCAACAACTATCTTAAGTGATCAAAGAGAAATCTTAGTTGATATTTCGAATGACTATGGAGATTTTGGGGAGATAGAGAAGAATTTAGAACTTTGTGTAGAAGAACAAAGTGTAGTAAATAAACCCGAAAAGAACATGGAAATTCAGCAAGACACACTGATTAATTCAAAACTTGAAAAGATATTTGAATCTTATATTCAAGATAGTAATGTAGTAAATCAATTGAAACAAGAAAAAGAAATAAATTTAGTGAAATATTTAGATGCTAAAAGTGAAAAGGTATTGAATACGGATGTATCAACCAGCATGATAGCAGATGATATACAGAGAGAAGAAAAAGCTCATGTTGATAATCTAATTGGATTGGAATTAGAAAATATAGTTGAAACCTATATTCAAAATAACGATTCAGCAGCGCTTGCAGAACGAGAAGAAGAGCCCAATGAAATATATCTAATTGATGCTGTTCTAGATAATACAAGAGACTTGTATTTATTAGATAGTAATAGAGCGAATCAAACTGATCATAAAGAACAGGTATATATTGAGAAGTTAGTGAGTTCGAAACATGAAAAAATATTAGAAACGTATGTACAAAGCGGTAATATGGCAGAACAAAATGAAAATAGAAAAGAAACGCTTGAGACGTATGTACAAAATAGTAATAAAGCAAAACGAATGAACGAAGAAGAACTACATGTCGAGAAGCTATTAAGCACTAATCTTGAAAAAACGTTAGAAACGTATGCGCAAACTGGTGAGATAGCAGAACAAATTGAATACGAAGAAGAAACAGCTGTAGAGAAACTGTTAGGCATGAATCTGGAAGAAACGCTAGAAATGCATGTGCAAAGTATGGATAGATTGGATCAATTACAACGTGAAGAAGAAATACATGTCGATAAACCACTAAGTATGAATTTGGAGAAAATACTAGAAACGTATGCGCAAAGTGGTGAGATAGCAGAACAAATCGAACGCGAAGAAGAAACAACAGTAGAGAAATTGTTAGGCATGAATCTGGAAGAAACGTTAGAAATGCATGTCGATAAACCGCTAAGCATGAATCTTGAAAAAACACTAGAAACGTATGTGCAAAATGGTGAGATAGCAGCCCAAATTGAACGCGAAGAAGAATTACACGTCGATAAATTACTAGATATGAATCTGGAAGAAACGCTAGAAGTGTATATGCAAAGTGACGATAGAGCATTTCAAAATCTTCGTGAAGAGGAAAATTACCTCATTAATCTAAGTACAGCAAAATCTGATGGGATAATTGATAGTGTTGTCTATAAGGAAAATACAATGTCAAATATGGCTGAAAAAGACAATGGTATTCTATTGGATTATGTATCAGAAGGTATAGTAGGAGAGACTTATGAAACGTTAATAGAAGAGGTAGAACCATTAATTATTCATAAAGAATATGAAACAATGATACAAGATGTAGAAAGCGCATTAAGTGGAAGTGAAATCCACGTTGCAGTAGAAAGAAAACATTTAGCTCATCTGTTTAACATATTTGATATTGAAATGAACAATCAAGTACTAACCAATATAGGGAAAGAAAAGGATGCTACCATTGAAGATACAGTTTCAGGTAATCAAACAAATGAAATTGGAGTTGTAGTTACTGATGGGGCTCTTATGAGTTTGGGAGATACTTATGAGTCAATTATTGATCCTACTATTAAAGGTGAAATGGGTGCAACTATAGACACTGTAGTTATAGATGCGAATTTAGCAGATCACCATGCATCAAATGAAGTGGATATTGCAACAATTGAATTCGTAAATAGTGGTAATGATAGAGAAACAACATTAGAAGAAATAGAGTTTGCAGGTTCAGAAAGTAATTTCGAAACTACTATAAATCACTATGATTTTGCGAGTAATAGTCAAGAAACAGATTCAATTATAAACAATAATGAAATGGCAATTTCGGGAATTCATGTAGATACAGAGGTAGAAGAAAGTACCTTAGCAGAATGTAATGTATTCTTAGATGTTATCGAAGAACAATTTGATAAAACAATATTACGTAAAAATAGAAAAATGACAATAGAAGATGAAATGCAAACAGAACAGGTAAATAAGAAGAAAATAAGGATTTTCCAAGAAGAAGAGGGAAGTTCAAGTAATGAAACTATAATGATACTGGATGAAGAAGAACAGATAAACATTAATTCTGCTTCAAATATCACAATAGATAGTGAAACTACAACGAAAAAATTAATATCAAATACAATGTCTATAGAAGATGAGGAATTGTTAAATATTAATAAAGGGAATTATGGATTTATTGATGGAATTGATGAGGGAATGCATTCGAATTCAAATATAATTTCTATAGAAAATGAAGTGGATTTAAATATTGAAAGAAAGCATGAAATGAATGTAATTGATGAAGATGATACAGGTATAGGCTTACCTGAACCAGATAAGCCATGGGATGAAAAAGAAAAGGATAAAGTATGGCTCATTATGGGTAAACCATTCCCTGCATGGAATGGTTGGAATATTAAGAAGACGCGATAGGAGGAAGTTACTATTGAGCATTCATAGGGTTCAGACTGGACTTATTTTTGATGATAATTTCGAAACACTTGATTCACGTTGGATCGTATCCCCTACTGACTCTTATACGTACAGTGATTCTGATAAACAATTAGTACTTAAACACAACTCTACTGATAGAAGTACAAATGCTCTTTTTTCTCTTCCTCAAAATGAAGATGAATTGTTACTACAAGTGCATTCGAACTATACACCAAAATATTTGGGAGATGAAGGTGGTCTCGTTATTTGGAAGAATGCTCTTGAGAAAGTTGAGTTTTTGGAAAGTGAAGATAGCATTCATGAGAATACCTATAATATTTGGAGAACAGTAAAAAAACAAAATCTGTGGACCTTTTTTGCAGAGCGAGGAAATGCGTGGGAGCTATTTGACTCAACAATTTGTATCGATCCAGCTATGGCTGGAGTTGTATTAAAAGGGACGCCAAGAGATGGGTATACACCCCTTATTGTAGAAAGGGTTATCTTATGTAAGGGTACAAATATTAGTGTTGGTAATTTAAATAGTTTTTATAAAGTTGAGTTAATTGATTATGAAAGAAATGTTGTAACTACTCAAATAGTTCCAGATGGATATTCAGGTATAGACATCGAATTACCTACCATTCCTTTTAAGGGGAAAATTAGAGTTTACGATAAGAATGAGACAGGTGAGTATGTTTTAATAGATGAACAAAAAGAATATGCTGAAATGTACGGCGGCGATCTGTTTTTAAGAGGTACAAATTTAAAAGTAAAATGGAAAGGCCAAGAGTTAAGTGAAACAAAAGCTACACATTTAGGTGCACTGAAAAGTGACATAATTGAACAAAAATTGACTGTCTTAAACGATACTTCGGGAAATGTAGCAGAGAATATTGAAATTCAGATTGCTGTTTATAAAAAAGAGTTTGGCTGGGGATGGTGTGATCTTGCCACAGACAACAACGGTACTCCTAATCAATATGAAGATACAACAATACGTATCGGAACGTTACATGAAGGAGAATCAAAGGATTTTTGGGTGAGAATTGCTAGGGTCGATACAACCGATCCTGAAAAAATAAAACAACAGATGAGACCTTCACACTTCTTCTTGGAAATAAGAAACGAATAAGGGGTGGCTAAATGGGAACAAGAATGAAGCTCCATAGATATAGTCCTATCACAAAAGATTGGGATGAAATATTACACGTTGTTGATCAGGATTTCGTGAAAACATATGGTACATCAAATCCTATTTTACCAGTTGGTCATACTTATGAACCAAATAAAGGGCTATTAAAAGTGTATTATAATGGCCGGCGTTTACTAAGCGGAGTTGATTATATTGAGCTGGATGATTATCACATCCATTTAGGTGTAGGTTCAAAAAATGAAGAGCGTTCTATACAGCTACAAATTGGTGATGAGGTGTACATAGAAGTCTATAAAAACCAATATTGTAGTAGGGGGCAAGCTACTATTAGTGGAACGCAATTTTATGACTTACAAAAGGAAATATATGATGCTCGGCAATTCAGAGAGAGTGATAAACCTCATATTTCGTTAGATGCACGTTTAGATGAAATACAACGCCAGTTAGAATTGGTGTACGGTGGAAATTCAAGTGTAGATATAGACTATGAATATAATGAAAGAGGTCAAATTATTCGTGAAATTATCACGGGAGATCATACTATTATTCGAGAGTTTACGTATTATGAGAACGAGGCACCTATGGTCAAGGGTGAATTGAAAACAGAGACTGTATATTATACAGATGGTCTTGGAAGTCTATCTCAACAGGTTACAAGGGAATTTTCATATGATCCTGCAACTAGAAGACTATTAAAGACAACAGTACGAGGGGATAGCTAAGTCTATCCCTTTGTTAATTTCCAATGGAAAGTTCTTATAATGACAGTGCATACCTCGATTTATAAGGAGGATAAATTTATGGATTTTATTGCTTACAATAGAGCACATCTCAATAACAGGCGTATACGGAAGCTTGACGATAAAGTGATGGTATTTGTTGTGCCATCTATTGTACAAGTAGGTATTGTTCGTACAGAATTACGTTTCCCTTATGAGGGAGAGTTAATTGATGCGTATGTAACGTGCGGCACAATGGGAGAATCAAAAACGTGTATCGACATTGAAAGATGCAGTCAAAGTTCATATGATACAACACCTATTTGGCATAGCATTCTTGCTGATGAACTTGTTATTGATGGGAAGAGCAAATCTAATCGTACGTCCTCTACACCATATTCTTTTAAACCGTCACAACTAGCTGTTAATCGTGATGATCACTTTAGAATCAATATCAAAGAGGTAGGTAAGGGCGTAAAAGATATTACTGTAGAGTTGGTAGTTGAATTAGCTCTCGAAGAATAATAAACAATTCATCACAACTTTATAAAGAGATGTAGCGATAATTAAAGTGTAAATAAAAATTAGGAGGTCATTTATATGCCAGCACCACAAGTGAATTGGAGAAAACAAGACAACTCAGGAGCTGTACCGTCTTGGAATATTGGGACCATTGATGCAGGAACACCTTCCTCTGATTTTGGAGTATTAATTTGGAATAACTTTGCGGGAACAACAGATTTATCTACTATGACAAACTGTACTATTACGACAAAAGATAGTGCAGGTGGTAATACGGGTGAGTTAGTAACAAATAAATGGGTTGAGGTGACTGTTGCATCGGCAGCTGAAACTGGCCGTACACCTATTGGAGGTAATTCTACTCATCCAATCCAGGCGGGAGGAAATTCAACGAATACTGATGGTACGTTTTCTCCAAATGCAAATGAAATTTTAGGTGTTAAAAATGATGGTAATAAAACGAATGCAAAAGGAAATTATGCAGAAGTTATTCTTCGTGCCAATGTCCCAGGTAACGCGACAGCAGGAAACGTAGCATTCTTAACACGTGTTGCATATCAGTACGTATAAAAAATAGTTACTTCAATGCAATGAGGTAGGGGGAAGCAAATTGATTTTACAAAATGATAAATATACACATTCTCCTGTGGCACAGGATTTTATCTGGGTGGCTGAGTATCCTGACGGTACTCATCTCCCAGAGTTTGATTTTAATACAAAAGAAGAGAATAGCTTTTATAAGATTGATAGAAAAAAGCTTTTCCGATTTGGATTAATTGGTCACGGTAATAAAATTTATTTTGAGCGTGATGGTATTTTCAATATAGCAGGTCATCGCATTCAATTCTTTTATGAATTTGATGGGAAAACCATACCTTTAAATGGTGATTTTAAGTATGACATTAACGATATTATCACATTTAAAGATGCGGAAGCATCAGGACTTGTGGCTGGTTTTCAGGGAAACGGAGTGTTATCGAACCGTATTACTCATTACAGCTTGGGTTATAAAACGAATATTAATGTAGAGAGTATTAATTTTCATTTTAAACCCATTGTAAAACTTCCACTTAATCAACCTGCCATGATTAATTTACGAATGGTAGCTGATCAGAAATTAGATGGCAAAGTGATTATAGTAAATAATGGACGAGTAGCTTTTGAAACTAAAGCGCCTCTTGAACCTAATATAGGTGGTGAATTGAATTGGATAATTCAGTAAAGTTAACAAGAGATCAACTTCTAAATATCCTTTATGGTACGTCTTATAACATGGATGGGAGTGTAGTAAAAGATACTGAAAAGATTCGAAACTACACAATAGAAGTTATAGATAAGAAAGTTCACTTAAAAACATTTAATATACCGGTTCAAATTTTAGTAGAAGATAAATGGTGTGATATTGAAAATGTAGTAAGTGATGAAGATTTAAGTCTAGTATATTCAACATTTCAAGAAGTTCATCTGGACAGTGAAATTATTTTAGATACAGATGATCCGACAGGTATTTCTGTACGAAGTCGTGAACGTGTTCGCGATTTATCTAATTTAATTTCTGAAGCAGGTATTGTTTTGCCACGGGAATTTACTTGGGTAGACGGGGCATCTGAAACAAGCGGCGTTATTATTTTACCTCAAGATGACTACGACAAAGTATTTATTGCTACTGATCCGGACAAAGATGGAAATCCTTTAATTGTCTTTATTGAACAAAAGACAGAAAAAGATCAAGAAAGACCATACTTTGTAAAAGAAAAAGGTAAGACATATATATATGTTGACCATTTCTCTGGTGGAGGGGGAACACAATCTAGTCCCTATTTAGTTGAGGATGAAAAGGATTTACATAATGTCCGAAGTAACTTAGGCGCTTACTACACGCAAACAAAGGATATTATTATGACTAGTTATCAAACTGGTTCTGGTTTTGCTCCAATTACTAGCTTTAAAGGTTACTATGATGGTGCGGGATATGATATTAAAGATTTATATATTAATCGTTCCCAATCTAATATTGGCTTATTTGGTGAACAAACCGGTGGAACTATTAAGCGTGTTCGATTAGTTAATGTAAATATCGTGGCCAATGGATCAATGGTAGGTGCTTTAGTAGGAAAGTCTGATGGAGATGTTGAAGATTGTGCTGTAATTTCGGGAACAGTTAAAAATGAGGGGAGCTCTGCTCAACATACAGGTGGTCTAGTCGGTTACCAAAATGCAGGGAGTATCATTAGAAGCTACAGTCATGCGGATGTGATGTCTTCAGGTAATAACTGTGGTGGTTTTGTAGGAACTGTTAATGGTGGATCTGTATCTCAATGTTTCTCAACAGGTTCTGTTACTGATTTAACAGTTGCTAAAAATGCTTCGAATCATGGGGGGTTTGTAGGTTCAGGAAGCAGCATATATTCTTGCTATTACAATCTTACAAAACAAGGCGGAGTAGCTAAGGGTGGAGGCAATGCAATTAATGAAGCAGACATGAAAAAAGCTTCTTCATATTCGTTTGATTATCAGAATTTTTGGTATGTTGGTGATTATAAAGTTAATAAGGGATATCCTGAGAATAGGAAGTTTATTAAGTATAGAAAAGGTAAAGGTACTTCAAATGATCCATTCCTAATTTATAATCAATTTGATTTAGAACAGGTCCGTCATTTCGCGGATAAACATTTTCGTATGGAAAATGATATTATATTGAACTATCCCAAGTCGGGTTATGGTTGGCTGCCAATTGGAATGGGGATGAGTAATTATAATAATGGCTGGTTTGCTAATGTTTTTGAAGGTAATTTTGATGGGAATAGTAAGGCTATAGGTAACCTTTATATGTATAGACGTTCATCTAGTAATGTTGGGCTATTTTACGAATTATCTAATTACGCTATTGTGAAAAATCTGACTATTATTGATGTTGACATGGAAGTTGGTAATCAATCAGGTATTGTAGTGGGTAAAATGGGGGATTATTCTAAATTAATTAATGTAAGTGTAAAAATGTTTAACTCATTTAATTATAAGGCTTTCGCTGGTTCAGGAAACGGAAATGGTTCGGGAGGATTGGTAGGTAATATGGGTGACGGAGCTATTATAGAAAATTGTCACTTCGATGCCCCGATTCAACAGCAAAGTGGGTATTTTGGAGGTATTGTAGGTACTACAAGTAAGAGAGCCAATATATCAAAATGTACTGTATCAGGTATTTTTGACCAAGTCAATGGTTATATGGGTGGGATTATTGGTAATATACCTTATATAGTATACTCTTCAAAAGGTAGTCAAGATATTATGGTGCAGGATTGCGTAGTCCATGCCGATATGCGTAAAGCATCTAGCTCTTCCGGTGTTGTTGGCGGAGTTCATTATAGAAAGCACGAGTATTATAATTCTAGTAGAAATAGCCAAGATGGGGTTTGGAATGTAAAGATTTCTAGAGTAATTATTACAGGTTATGCAAGAGCATCAGCTCTATACAACTCGACGTGTGATTATAATTATACAGGAGAAACTCCCCAAGTAACATATTTTATTACAGGTTGGACAATTGATAATAGCTTCTATAATAGAAATAATACTAGCTCAGGATCTTATAATGCACTCGAAGCCAAATATACACCAGAAATTCGACATCCTTCCACTTACGGTGCCTACGACTTCGTGAATATTTGGGCATTTGATGAAAAGAATCGAGATGGGGATCCCGTATTAATAAAACACATCCCACCAAAACTTCCGATTTTAGGTTTTAGAAATGAAATAGGCCTGTACTATACTGATGAAGCAGGTAATATTTTACGATATTTAGAATATGGAACTTTGGTAGCGGGTAGTACCTCTGAGGCTTATCCTGTATGGCTGCAGAATAATGCTGATTTCCCTGTTAAGGATATGAAAGTTTGGGTTGATCCACCTACAGTAAAACCAGGTATTACAGTCCAACTAAGTTTATCAAACAATCCTTTTGTACCTGTAGATGAAATACCTTTCCCTGGGACTATACCTATTGGAGACGCTAGACAGTTTTATATTAGGTTCTTGTCCGAAGTTACAGTTACAGAGGGTGGTACATTTGATATGAAGGCAAAAGCAAGTCCTGCTTAATGAGCTTTTCATCTCAATACAATGGGATTGGATGTGATTAGAATGGCATATCCGTTAAAGGGACTGACCTTACATTTACACTCTGCGTTAGCTAACCAAGGTTACTCACAGGGTGTAAATACAATCCCTGTTAATTCTTGGTTTGATTTAGCAAGAAAAGGGCATAACGGAAGTTTGATAAGTTTTAACTTTTCGCAAGATAAGACTTGGACAGGTATGAATATACTTACTGACCCTTATTCACTTTACTTTAACGGCCTTAACAATCACGTAGTAATCCCTAATCATTTGGAATTACTGCCAACAGACTCAGGTTTTACGTTTGAAACTTGGGTCAAACCAGTTAAGTCAGGTTATATCGCATCTTATGGTGCGGGGAGTGAACGAGGGTTTTCACTTTGTTTTGACTTAGATACTCGTGAAATTCGGGTTCAAATAACGACAGAAACAAAGAAAATGTCTTTTGTTTTTGCTGAAGTTAACATAAAGGCTTGGCAACATGTAACTTTGCTGTATGATGGGGAACGCTTATGGGGGATGATCAATGCAGCTCCGCAGGGCTTTAGTTTACCTGTATTAGGAGAATATATTAATACAAAGGCCCCATTAGTATTAGGTAAATCATCAACAGCAAATAATAGTTATTTTGAAGGGAATATAGCAACTTTTAGAATATATCAAAGGGCCCTTAGTTGGGATGAGGTAACGAATAGTTACAATGCAGGTTTTCTTATTACCGACAATAAAAGTGAACTATCTTCTAAGGGATTAGTATTATGGCGTGATGAGATAGAAGCTACCTTAAATGTAAGCATGATGTCTCGAGCAACAGCAAAATATGAGACAGCCAAAGTAGATAGTCAAAATATAAAAGGCTTCATAGATATTATGAAACCTGAAGATATGATAAGTTCTATTATAATTAATCCAAGTATTAGAATAGCCGCTAACTATGAGATTGATAAATTTGGAGAAGACGATTTATTTGCTACAATTAGTGTCACACATTTCCAAAAAGATTTAAGATGTACATTGAATATCAATCCTATCAGTTATATGCGTTCTGAATATAATATGGAGGGTTATGGATCTAGCGATTTTAAATCAGAAATTAGAGTATGTACACATAATAATCTAATTTCAAATATATCTATTAACCCTTATGCCAAATTAGTAGGTCATTATGGGATTGATGAGCAATATATTTCAAGTTTACTCTCTGAAGTAAATGTATTGACATATCCTGCACATTTAAAATCAAACATTATAGTGAATATGAAAGAAATTCATTTGTCTGCTAAGTATGAAACGGACAAAGCTTCATATCATGATTTTAAAGGTGCCATTTCTGTAACATATTTTAAAGATTTACCTTCCAATATTGGAGTTAATATAAATGTAGATAGATTAGTAAGGGCTACATACTTTACTGAGCCTTCGTATTATAGTGATCTTTATTCCGAGATTTTTGTAATGGGTACGAATAACTTGGAATCAAGTTTACACATCTCTACTACTTCATATATAAGAGCAACCTATGGAGTAGATGGTATTACCATTAGAGATTTCCCTGCAAATCTTACTGTAAGAGCTGTACAGGAACTTCTCTCTACTATTAACGTAACGACCCGTTCATCCATGAGAGCACAGTATGGTATGTCTGGGATTATCATAGATGATTTGGTTTCAAAAATTACTATTACTAGTCTTTCAGAGCTCGATGGTACCTTAACGGTAGCTGTAAAAGGAATAATGTCTGCCAGTTATGAAATTTCTCCAATCTTTATAGCAGATTTACCTATGGATTTAGGGATTAAAGAGTGGAATGAATTATATGGAGACATGTTCATTAATTTGAAAAACAGTATGATGGCTACCTATGAAATAGCGCCTATTTATTTTGAGTGGTTATCATCTGAGTTATCGATTAGAGTAACTGAAAATTTACACTGTAAATTGTTTGTCTCTAAGCCATTCGTATTAAGGGCTAGTTATGGCATGATGGAAAGGCCGAAGTTTAATATGAAACTGTATCCGAATAAGGATGCAGTTGTTCGTGAATTTTTTCCGAAATTAAACTATGGTTCAGAAACACAGATGTATATAGGTAGGACTGGATCACCGTTTCCTGAGAAATATCGTTCTCTTGTTGGATTTGATATTTCAACAATACCGACAGTAAATACTGAAATAGGTAAAGCTATTTTACGACTGTATTATGATGGGAGAGGACAAGGTTCTCAGTCTGTCCAGGTCACTGAAAGTAATAGTCAATGGAATGAAACAGGTGTAACGTGGGCTAATCAACCTCAAGCTGCAATAGATGGATTTTCCGTAACTAGAGTAATAGGTGGAGCAGCTAGATACGTAGAGTTTGATGTAACGCATTTAGTTAAGCAGTGGCATATATATGAAAAACCTAACCTTGGTTTCTTAGTGCGGGCAGTAGAAGAGTCCGAAAATTTATCTAGAGGATTTTATACAAAAGAAGCAATCGAGCGAAGACCAGAGTTAGAAGTTACATACTATGACATGCAGATATATTCTGATGATCATGCGTATGTTTCAGCAGAAATCACAATTATTCAGAATAAGGTAAAAGATTTAATTGGTAACATTCTTGTTAGAGATAATAAAGGATTTGGTAATCTAGCATCTAGTTTACATGTTCATCAACCTAGGGAGTTAGAATCCCGAATTTGGATTAACCATCCACAAATTATAGGTAGTATTGTATCTAGACAAAAAGATTTTAGTGAAATTCCTGCAAAAATAGCTATTAAAACAATAGGTGCATCTGACCTTGATGGTTATATTCGTGCCAATGAAATAGAAAAACGTTCGAGTATTTATGTTCTTTATAGAAATGATTTGAGCACTAATATTACCGCTCGTGTATGGGGGAACCCTATAGTTAATGGTGGGCAAATAGCCTCTACTATGAGTATTACTGAAAATAATAAAGTCTCTAGTGTTTATGTTCTTTATAGGGATGATCTCATTTCTAATTTTGATATAAGAGTAAGGTCTAATGATACTGACTTGCAAAATAATCTACTCATGGAATTTGAAATCACACGTAGTTTTGAGTTGCCTGGTAGTTTAGATGTTAAAGAGCGAGTTGAATTAGATAGTACAATTGGAATTAGGGTTGAAGAATGTACCGATCAACATTCTGAAATGTACGTTAAGTATAGAGTAGATTTAGAAGGTTATGGTAACATAGGAAATCCTAATTTAAAAACGTACATTAATGTTTGGGAGAAATCTTTATTAAATGGCCATGTAATTGCAAGACAAAATAATGAGAACAATCTTCCTGCGACTATTCATATTCCGCTAGGTGGGTGGGAGGAAATTCCTTCTTCAATTAATCTACGCATGATGTATGATGTTCCAGGTATTGTAACAGTAAACTCAGGTAATTTACAATCGTTTATTACGATTCCTATTAATGCGCAAAAAAATCTGGTTTCCATGTTAAATGCGCGAGTAAGAAGAAGCTCAGATTTAGACAGTATATTTGAAATAAATTCAGGTAACTTCTATTCAGAACTAACTGTAAGAGCTATAGGTCATATAGATTTTAGAGGTTATGTAAGAGTTAAACAAAATACTGAAGATAGGCTTCCGATTAAGGGGTATGTAAGGCCTTGGGTTAACTTGTTCTCTAGCATTACTGCTAGTAAGCCACGGTATAGAGATTTAGCCTCTTCTATTAGAATAAGACAAACTGGTGCAGTGATACTAGAAAACTCTATTGTAGTAAGGGTATGGGGTGACTCTTGGCTTGATGGCGGACAACTAGATGGAACAATAGCTATTCGAATATGCGATAACCAGAATCAAGAATCAAGTATTAGTATTAGACGAAGTGCTGAAATCGGATTAAATGGATTTATTCAAGCTAAACAAGTTAGTGATTTACCTTCCAAGATTGCCGCAAGACAAATTGCCTTAGCAGATTTAGCTTGTGAAATAGCTTGCTATGATCATTTTAATTTGTTCGGGAACGCTACTGTACGAGTATGGGGTGATTCTCAAACAGATGGTGGTTTACTTAATGGTGAAACTACCGTTAGACAGTCTTCGAATAGTAATCTTGTTGGTTTAGTTGAAGTATTTGAACATTACAGTGTAAATTCCACGGTTGTTATAAGGCAGAGTGATAAGGAAGATTTAAGTAGTAAAATTGCAGTAAGACGATCAGCTGCATATGATAAACTTGGAACAATAGCTGTTAGACAGTCCGATAAAAGTGACTTACAAGCTTACAATTTCTTTGTAAGACAAAGTGATGAATCACAGATATCGGTAACAGCTTTAATTAAGCGCGTTAGCAATTTAGAGAGTAGTATTGAGGTCGTAACAGCATATCCATATGCCTATATAATGTAAAAGAGAAAAGTAGCCTACCATTTCACTGGGTAGGCTATTTTTTATGATTAAATTCTTATAATTTCTATTGAATAAGATAATAAATTTATAAATATATGAATCATATAAATTCTTATGATTTTGTTGTAAGATCCAATTTTCATTGTCTAAAGAACTTTTAATGGTTTAATTAAAGTACCTTTTCTTAACGTATTGTATTGTAGATATTGTTTCTCTAAGAAAGGTGTAACCTTTTTATTTTTGAGTAATGTTAGAGGGAATATATACATTTTCTACTCAAATTCTTTAACAGCGTAAATATTTCCAATGTAGAAAGTTAGTTTTATGTATACTGACTTGAAATTGTTTTAACTTGTTTACGTAAGAAGCTAGATAAGCCTCAATGATAGAAAGTGATAGCTGCCTAAAGTTATAAGGATAAATGAAATAGGAATACGTTTTATCTCTGACAATATATGGAGATGGAAATTTTGAGTGTATTTCATGTGCAACATCTCTTTACCTTGTAATAATTCACATTAAGTTATGTCTAAGGTGGGAGAATTTCTAAAAGTAGGAGGCTATTATATATGCCTAAACAGAGAAAATACAATCTTGTTGAAATTGGTTTGATCAGTATAGCACTGTGGTGGGCAGTTCTATTGTTATCTCCCATTGCTACATTTAAAAATTCTGTTTACAGTACTATGGAGCAAGTTATGCCGGAACAGTTATGGGGCATGCAATGCTTATTTATATCTTTCTTCTTATTATATGGGGTGGCTACAGATAATAAGATTATTAGAAGTATTGGATTGTTAATTTCTATTGGATTTTGGACATTTGTTTCCGTTTCCTTATGGTTAAGTGATAGTGCTACAACAGGTACAAGTTATTTTGTTTTGGCACTTATGGCCGCAGGTCTCTATCTTAAGCTGATGAAAGTAGGTGACGGTTAATGAAAGATAGTTTAATTTCTGCAATTGCTTCTGTATTAGGCATGTTTATTACAGGAGGTTTTGGTTACTTAACTTCTAAGAACAAACCAACTTCTAACACCAGTATCGATACAAGTACAAACCGTCATTCTTTATCTGATGACGAAAGGCAGTTTCGAATTGAACTCAAAGATATGATGTTAACATATCAAAATCAGGTGAAAGAACTAACTCTAGAGGTTGCTAGATTAACAAAAGCGAACCTTCAATTAGAAGTACAAGTAAGACAATTAACGGCTCGTAATGAGAGTCTGGAAACGCAAGTGCATGAATTAACCACTGCGAATAGAGAATTAAAAGAAGAGGTACAAAGGAGACGCAATAGTATTACGGAATAAGGTGACTCCTTGGAAATCCATTCAGAATAATTAGTTATTTTAAAAACAAGGACTACCTCTATATGTTTTTATTTTAAATATATTTATTATTCTTAGTAAATGTTAAACCATTAAATATTCTTCTTATAATAATGCAAATCAAGTATTGCAATACGAGATTAATGTTCTTCGTTTTATTCAGGCATGAGGAGGTCTTGATGTGGGATTTAAGAAAAAATTTGAAATTGAAACGGATTATCTGGATGAAGGATCAACCAAGCGTCCTGGTAATCGTATTTATGTTCAATTTATTGTGGCACATGGTGTAGAGCATCCCAACTTAACAGCAAGAGAAAGTGTAGATTATTATCAACGTACACAGAATCAATCAAATACTGCGGTACATTTTCTCGTAGATGATAAACAAATTATTGAGTGTATACCTGCTGTGATACATGAACCAGAATATGCCTTTCATGTAATTTATGATGTTAATACTAGTAATGCATTATATGATACATGTGCTAATAATTCTGCCATCGGAGTGGAATTATGCTACGGTGAAAAAATTGATAAGGTAGATTCGTATAAGCGCTATGTTTGGCTACATGCTTATATTTGTTATAAGTTTGGACTAAATCCTCGCCGAGATATTATAGGGCATGATGTACTAGATTCTAAGCTGAGAAGTGATCCCACTAAAGGACTAGAATTTGTAGGTAAAAGCTTTAATCAATTCATTATGGATGTAGTAGACGAGTTTGAAAGTTGTACAAAGGAAACCAATATGATAGCTAAACAGATATCGGTCAAAAATGGAAAGTTATATACAATACGTGCAACTGATACGCTTCAGTCTTTAACCACACAATTTGGTATAAAAGCAGATTGTTTAAAAAAATTAAATCCAGAACTGGACATCCATGCATTGTATGAAGGACAAAGTATTTTAATCGAGCCAGGTTCACCTCAATTAGGCAAGAATTACATCAACATAGAACTAGAAGAGTATATGAGAAGCCCTCCTGTTCGACCATATCCAGGAAAGCCTATAAAACGAGGCGATAGGGGACGGAATATAGAGGCGATTCAAAGAACATTAAAAGTGAGTGTTGATGGCATATTTGGTAAGGAAACAGAAGAAAAGATCAAAGAGTATCAGCGTAATTCTAGTTTCTTATCTATTGATGGTGTAGTTGGTATGCAAACTTGGTATGCACTATTTTAAATTGGAGGAATAGAAAATGAATGACCTTTTACAGTCAATGCTAGAGAATGGAGCATTGTTAGTGATTTTAGCAATTCTAACAGAATCTCTTACAGAGATTCTAAAAAACATGATACCTAATAGAACTATTCAAGATCGTTTCACGTATCTGTTATCTATTTTTGTAGGTATTTCTTTAGCATTTGCTTTTAATTTAAACTTCTTTGACTTGAATGGATATGGAAAATATATATCCATTATATCTGCAGGATTATTGGCAAGTAGAGGAGCAAATTATGCGAATGGATTTTTGAAAAAATTTGATATTTTACGTTAAAGAAGGATGGGGTTAAAGTATGGGATATATTGTTGATATTTCAAAATGGAATAATAATATTAATTGGGCTGTGGCGGCGAAAAATTTAGATCTTGCTATTTGTCGTGTGCAATATGGTTCATTGAAACGTGATAAATTGTATAATCAGCATGTGCAAAAATTAGAAGCATATGGCGTCCCGCATGCAGCATATGCATATGGGTGTTATGTAAGTGTTAATGATGCAATTGTGGAAGCAAAAGATTTTATGGCACGAGTTAGTCCAAATGCTAGATTCTTAGTGTTAGATGTAGAAGATGATACACTCGCAAGTTGTGGACCAAGTAAATTAGCTGCAGCATCTCAAGCATTTATTGATACATGTAAAGCGGCAGGGTGGAAAGTTGGTTTATATGTAAGCCACCATATGTATGAAAAATATGGGTTAAGTAATATAAAAGCTGATTTTTTATGGGTTCCACGCTATGGCAATAAGCCGAAATATAGTTGTGATTTATGGCAATACGCAGACAATACAACAGGTGGGTATGTATCTGGAATTGGAAATTGTGATGTTAACCGTTTGAATGGCGATAAATCTCTTAAATGGTTCTTGGGAGAAGAGGAGAACAAACAGCATTATCGTATTTACGTTGGTGACTTTAATTCATCTGAATGGAAGAATGCTACTGTAAATAGAATAAAAGAAATCCTGCCTGGTTATGGTTTGTGGGAGGAAAATTTAGGTAATGACAGCTATAGGATTGTTGTGGGAGATTTTAATTCTAAATCATGGCTGGATGAAACATTTAATAAACTAAAGTCAGCTTTTCCTAGCTACGGTATGTGGATTCAGGAGCTTTAATAGATAAGCAGATTCTTTCAAATAAAGAATCTGCTTATTTTTATATATAGTTATATTGAATTTGATAGTAAGTAATAATTTTAATCTTCGATCAATTTAAATTATATACTCTCTTAATTTTTTTATTGTGAGCAGTTAGTGCATTCAGATAGGTTCTGTTCTAAGCGGCTTATAGCTTGTTGGCGGATATAATATAAAACCCGAGAGCTATACTTGCTTATATTATAACCACATACATCTAATAAATCTTTGAGTTGTTCTATATTCATTATACAGTTTAATTCTGACATTTCTTCTGCAATTAGTTCAATTTCACTTTCATATTTGGACAAACGTTTTGACTCAAAATTGTTATCTAATTTATTTTTTATGCGGTTTAAAGCACGATTAACTGTCATTGGATAGACATTTAATTTTTTTGCTATCTGTGAGTTATTGTTACCATCCATAATAAGATTGATCACTTGAGTTTCAAATTCGGATAAATCGGAGTTTTTAAGTAGATTTTCTACATAGATTTTATCCATTACTTTACTTTCATAACCTATTGAGTAATCCTCGGGTTCAAAGTTTTCAAGTGAATTTAAAGAGGTTAATTCTGAAGCGAATCGAAGAACATTTTCAATGCGCTCTACAGTAACATCAAGTAATATTGCTAATTCTTCAGCTTTTGGGAAATAACCTAGTTCATTTTCAACTTTCTCCATTTGTTTGAGTAGATCTACTGCACTTCGGCTTAATCGTACTAGTCTAGAATCATTATAGAGTAATTGATTAATTTCCCATATAATTGGCCGATAAATATAAGTTGTAAACTTAATTCCTTTATTAAAATCAAAATCTCTAATAGCTGTAATAACAGCTATATAAGCGTGTTGAAGTAACTCCTCTTCATCAACGTTGAATTTGCTTTTTAGGGATTCAATGCTTCCTTTGTAGTGAGCAATTATTGAGAAGAGAAATTCTTTATTTTCATATAAAAGTTCAGAGAGTAAATCAGAATCCTCTTGGCATGCTTTCAATAACACATTGTTATGCAAATCAGGTAAATTATCATTTCTAAGATCAATATATCTTTGGGAAGGCACTTTAATTCACCCCAACTCTATTAACAAAGAAAAAACTTTTGGTTAATTTTAGGATGTAAGATTGTGGTAACGAATCAAAGTATGAGTTTAACTTTAACTTATCCAAATTGAAATATAATAGCTTTATTAATTTGTCTTTTGTCATTTCTAAATCCTCCTGTTTGTTGAATCTGCATACTAACTGTCGTTATGAGAAGTTAATAGGTTGCGACGGAAAAAGTAGAAGGATTTAAAAAAGGGCAGGAGAAAATATAGGTTTATTGAGTGGATAAACGGAAGACACTTGTAAGTATCGAATTGAAGGTTAGCAAAAAACTATTTTCATTTTAGATTTTTAAAATCTTACAACTATTTTTAGGGATATTTCGATAGCTATTATGAAAAAGGAGGAGTAATAATTCTGTTTTATTCAAACAAAATTTCAGTTAAACAAAATTCAAAGCAAAGAAATTCTTTAAAGAGTAACAAAGCTGTTGAAAGTTTGCTTTTCTTAGGAGGTGAAGAAAGTGGCATTGACTCCACATGGTGATAGAATATACTGCGATAAAAAATTGGAGGATGTTATTTCTATTTTAGATGAAAACCTAGAAATTAAGATCGATGGAATTGTATACAATGTCATATTAAAGACAGGTGAATATAAAACTTATCATGAGCAATTTGAAAGTGAACTTCCTGAAATGATTACAACTATTTTTCGAGATAATAACATTCCTTTGTTTTGTAAATTAGGTGGGATATATGATTTTTCTAATAATCGTACTGTATTGGTGTTTGAGCACATGGATACAAAGAAACATCATGATATTAATTTAATTGGCGGCTCAGCATACAATTTGTTAATTGGAAAAGTATTAAATACGGAACCATTTGCAGATGGTACTTATTATAAATTTATGGAGATTCATAGCAATATTTTAGTGGTATATCCTGATATGTCTCAAATAATTTCTACAATATTAACAAGACAGTATGCAAGCTATACTCTTATTGGAACAGCTATTATTAGAAAGAGTATGTTTGACGAAATAAAAAGCTCTATTTATGTTGCAAGTGCATCGCGCTTAGAGGGAAGTATTTCAATTCGTAAATCAGGTACCTCTCATCTTAAAGGAATCATATCAATACCTATAGATGCTTCCCATGATATTGGCTCATTTTTAATTATTAGGAAATAAGTTCGCAACACTTTAGTTAAGTAAAACGACTATAAATATATAACTGTAAGGATAAATTCCATATCAAACTAATTAACTTATTGAAGCTTTAGAGTAAGATCAGGTGTAGATGAAAGATTATAATCTAGGAGGTATTTAAATATGAAAATAAATAAATTTAATGTTTCTGCGGTTTTTTATTTTAAAAGTGGTAATTCAAAGAAAGTTGATTGGCTGGAGGATAAGTTAATAAAAAAGTTAAAGAGTGAGACACAAGAAGTAACTGAAGGTCTTAGCTTAGAGGAAGCAGATGTTTTTTTTCAAAGTAAGTTTAAGGAATGGCAGGAAAATGGTACTACTATTATTCGAAAAAATGCTAAAGGTGAAAATTCTATCATATCCTTTGCAGAAGTTGAATATATGACCATGTTAGTTAGCTTAGCCAAAGATATCTCTCTAGCTACAACTGAGTTGAATGAAGATGTTTCTAAAGCAACAAGAAGTATTCAAGAACATCCTGCATTTAAAAAATAATAATGAACAGGGCAGCATCATTAAAAAATTACTTTATAGATTTGAAAATAAAGAGTTTTTCTTTTGGGAAGTTAAACAATATGACTATACAAAAAGCTAGAATTATTCTACAAAAAATTAAATAAAAAATTTTGTAAATCCTTATAATGAATGCGATACAAGAGGGAGGAGGATGAAATATGAGGGCAAAAGAAATTTTAACGAAGTTAGGCACTTTAGAGCAAAAGAGAGATGAGGTAAGTTCTGCTTTAATTGAGACTTCCTATAGAGAAGCAAAGTTAGTTTTGGAGGACTCTCTAAAGAAGTACCAGAAGAAAGTTGATGCTTTTCTTAATACAGAATTCGAGCCTTTATCATCAACAGCTTTTCTAATGGTTTCCCACAAGAATTTAAATCTCAACACGGGTGATCAAGTTCAGTTGAATGTAGAAGCTTTAACTAGTGATGGGGTTACAAGGAATGTTACTGCTGAACTTCGTCCGGCCATGTTATTTAAAGATATAGATAATTTATATAATAATAAAGGTTTAATTACAACGGTAGACATTAGTAATTATAAATACGAAGAACGAACAGTTGAAATAGTAAAGACTACCAATGGTTTTGGTGTGGGTGATGATAGAGAAACACAAGGATTACAAGTTATAGCAACGAATAAACGAAATGAATATCGAATTGTAAATTTAAATGGTGACTATTTAGGGATTACTTTCCAAACAGATGGTAAAGAAGAAGTTGGTGATAACTGGTTAATTTATGTATATTGGGCGAGTACAGGCACTACTTATTCTGTCAAAGATAAATATATAGCAAAGGTGAGCCCTGAAGGAATTGTAACAGGCCTTAGTGGAGGAACTACAGATATAGTCATTACAAATGGGGTGCATGAAGTATTTTTACCAATTACAGTCGTAGGAAATGAAGCCCCTGAACCACCAGCTATTACTTCTGTGAATAATATGGAAAGTGGAGTAGAAGTTAGATTTGATTATAGTACGTCACCTGATAGTGAGACTTATAACATTTTTGTAAATGGTGTATTAGTTTTAACAGGTGTTGAGCATTCACCTGCTAAATTAGATCATAACATTTTTAATGATAAAGTATCTGTAATTGAAATGACGGCAATTAATTTAGAGGGTAAAGAGTCTGAAAAATCTAATGCATTTCAATATAAACCATTAGATGAATTACCGACTACTTAAGATTTTTTAATGTGAATGTAAAAACATAGTACAGTATTTTTCATAAGGAAGTACGTATTATAGAAAGTTTAATATTTAAATTTGCTATAGAAAAAAATCGCAACTAAATTGATATATATTTCGACTACTATAATACCAGTATGAAATAGGAGAGGTAAACGATATGGAATTATCTAAGAAAATTAGTCGATTAGTACAGTTAATTCAAAGTGGCGAAAATTTGTCCATTAGTATCGACATTAATTCCGGACTTGCTAAAATTTGTGACATGGATTTTTCTATGGAAGAACAAAACAAAATTATTAATGGTCATATTGATAACACATGGCTGGTCCAATGGTTTAATTACTTGCGAAAGGCAATAAAAAAAGAATTAGAACAAGGTGAAAATAATGCCTTGAAACATGTAGATTTGCTTGAGGTACAACATTTGCAAGTAAGAGATAACATTGAGGGGAAAAGTCAATTGAATAAAAAGGCTAAGAATGCTTCTGAATCAGTTTCTAATAATGAGGCAGATATGAGTAGAAATCTTTATATTGCGGAGCTGGAAAAGAGCTATCGTAATATGGAGAATCGGCTTAAAAAAGCAGAAGATTATGTGAAATATTTAGTGAAACAACTAAATGTAAAAAATGTAACGGAGCAAAACTTACAGTATCCATTACATTTTTCTAATAGTAGCAACAAAATAGAAAATGCAATGAAAGTTAAGAATAAAGAGATTCAAAATGTTATTGATGCAATGAAAGATATTGAGGTACCTTATGGATCATTTATAAATCATCAAATTAACGAAGTGATTATAATTAAAATTCATAATGATTCAGGGATTAATTATATTGTATCAGGGGATTATGATTCAGCAATTTTAGTGTAGTTAATAAATGAGATTTAGAGGGTATGATTTTAAGGTTGGTGATAATTTAATATGCTATTAAATACATTTACAACGGATCAGTGGAAAAAGCATAGAGAAAACCTCGCTAGTAAGTTAAAGGAGATACATATCGAACATTCCATTAAGCGAATGGTAAGATATGATTCCACTTCACTTGGTTTACAAGATTACCATCTTTCTTTGGTATTTGATACTGAAAAAGAACGTCTCTATATTTGCAATAAAGCATCTAAAAGAATGATTGAAAGTACTTCTATAAGACGTTTGCAGGAAATAGAAATGGTGTTAGTAAATTGGTTAAAAGAAATGAAGGAAATTATTAAATAAATTTATATGAGGATTATGTTTAGGTTGAGGAGATATGGATAATAAAAAAGTTAAAATCTATAGATATTATAAGGGTGGAATTTATCTCGTTACTGGTAAGGGAAAACAAACAGGAACGGATGAAGAAATGGTAATTTATGAAGATGCTAAAGGAAATACTTGGATTGAACCTCAGAGTACTTTTATGGCGGATATTGAGGTATGCGGAGTAAAAGTTCCTCGCTTTGAGCATTTAGGTAATTTCTATAAAAGTAATTAAGGAGAGGGTTAATTTGTTAGGCAAGCGAAAATATATGGTTTCTGGTCATGATGCAGAAGGAAAATATGTAGAAAAAGAAGTTTGGGCTAGTTCTGCTCGTAATGCATTAAATATTTCTCAAGAGTGGAATGACGGTAATACATATACGGTAGCTCGTAAGGTTGGATGCGGCTGTGGTGGAAATTAAGTAGACATAAATGTATGCAAATATATAATTATTTTATATTAATATACGGTATAAAGAATTTATTGGCGTTCTTCCTTATAAATACTTTACAGGAGGTAGGAATAACATGTTTGAAATTAATACAGTTGAAGAATTTAAAGAAAAGATAGTAGAAGGGTTTGTTTTAGTTTATTTTTATACTACTTGGTGTGGCCCCTGTAAAATGATTACACAGGATATTAAGGAATTGTCAAAAGAAATTGACGATATTAAATTTATTCAAGTTAACGCTGATCAATTTTTAGATATCACTAAATTGTGTGAAGTTACTACGATTCCAACGCTTCTGTTTATGAAAGATGGTAAAAATATTGAAAAGAAAGTGGGATTTACTCCTAAGCAAGAAATTCAGGAGTTTATTGAGGCTAGTAAATTAGCAAGCCAAATGGAGGCTGAAGAGGAAGTATTAGAAAAAGATGCTTAAAGTGAGAAGAAACATGAAAAGGTAATACCACAAAGGTGTGTCATTTGACACACCTTTTCCTATAATGGGCTTACTATATTTAGTTAGGAGGTTACAATCGATATGCCTAAACTTAAAAGTATTATGAGATATGTTAAAGAAATAGATAAAATGATTAAAGATTTGCGTAAGGGTATGGCACATAGCCATCCATATTCAGTAGATGCTTTACGGCAATATGTAGATGAATTAGAAGCTATACGTGAAGTAATCATGGAATCAGGACTTGAATCTGGTGAAAACTTGGATACATTAATGTATAAAATCAGGGAATGTATAAGGGAGTGCGTGAGACCTTCTTATGCACGAAAACCACAAGTTTTACCTTATCCAAAACCGGATCCGTGGGTACCACCTGTTACAGTCACAGGGGTTAATATTATTTTCGTTGTGGATATTTCTGAATCCATGTTTGAAGGAGGGGGCCTTGAACCTGGAGGGCGTGTTAGAAACTTATTGGTTGCCACAGCAAATGAAATCGAACGTTATGCTAAAGCTGCTAAAATCCCATGTAAAGTATCATTAGTGGCCTACGCTGATCCAACAGACAGAGCAGGAGATAATAGACCGAACTTTTGGAGAATTCTACTGAATAAAAGTGTAGATGTACAAGGGTTAGCACAAGCATTTTCTGATATTGGTACGCTAACATTTAAGCGAGGATCGGATTTCCCTGAATCTGGTATGTCTGCAATTTATCATTCAATTGATCAAGTGATAGATAAAAGTGTAGTAAATGGTAAACCTGTAGAGAATTCTCTTATTCTTGTATCAGATGATAGACAAAAGTTAGAGGGCAGTAGCGAACCTTCACATCGCCTGTATAAAGAAGTTACATACGATCAGGTTGATGGGAAGCTAAATAGCCTTAAAGTATTTAATCGTTATGCATTAGTGCCTATGAAAACTATATATACAGTTCTTCCTGGAAGAAACGGACCTGGGAAAATAGGGCCAGGGAATTGGAATAGTCCTATCATTCCTTTCTTTAGACAGTGTAGAGAGTACTTCCATGTAAGTACTTTAAAAGATGTAAGCGATTGGATCACTTGGACATTAGATCCTACTAAGGCTCCGAAAAAAAAGTGAGGAGGAAGTGATAATGACAATTAGATTTGGAGATTTGTATGAGGAGATTTTAGCTATTGAAGATGCTATGCAGCGTATGAGAGATGATATAGCTAGTTCAGATTGTTCCTCTATTACAAAATGTCGTTTGGAAATAGAATTAGAGATGCTTGAACAAAAATTATATGAATTAGAACGTACAAATATAGATTTTGAATTATTAAACTTTGTTACAATTATAGAATCTATTGAAAGATGCTTTAATTGTATTGACATTCCAGGTGAATTATTTCATGATATAGCTCCTGCACCATATGATACAGCAAGCAATTGCGGAGGTAAAAAGAGACAATTATTACTTAAAGATATTGAATTAATTAAAGTGTTTGAGATGAGTACTAGAAAGCCCGATAAACGACCAAATGTATTTGAATTTGTTAAGAGCGCAATGCCGTATAAAATCCTTACAATTGCATCAGAGAAGTATATTGTATCGTATGACTCGTTACGTAATGGTATTGCGGTTAAAGGGTTCAATAGGCAAACAGGGGAGTCAGTAACGAACTTTGGAAATATTTCTAGAATTGATGTGAAATTAAATGATTCGGCGCGTCAGAAATATGGCGTAGAATGGGTAACTGCATGTAAGGTTTTATTAACAACACCTACACCAATGGTTAGTATTGCACCGTTATCGTTAGCTATTGATGGTAATCCGAGCACCATGCCTAGGGTTGAATATACAAATGAGGCAGAAGTTGAAATGGTATTTCAATTTTTTGTATAGATAATTAGGAACTATAAAGATAAAAAAACGTACAGAAGTGTACGTTTTTTTATTATCTCGTTTGATCAAAGTGGCAATTATAATGTTTAATTTATTTTCTATTAAATTCACCTAAAACGTTGAATTAAGGAAGTTGTTTATTTTCTGTTTAAATTGTTGATGAAATAATCTGTTCAGATCTACATCACTATTAGAAAACTCTTTAATTTCTTCGATTGAAAATGTACCACCCCAATATGGAGAGGTATGAATATCCGAACGGAATGTCACTCCTAAATGGGTAGAAGGAATGGCATTTAGCATGATGTTTGAAATTTCTTTTAAAACGTCTTGGGAAACATCTTGTGGTACATCAAAGATTAATTCATCATGTATCTGTAATACGATGTGTATATCATGCTCTTCAAGTATAGATTTGAAATTCTCCTGTAGCCATTCATCTCTATCTAAGCATTTTGTACCATCTGGCCGGGTGGGATAAAATAAATTTACCATGGCTTTTTTAACTTGTGTCGCAGACGTTCCTTGTATTTTAAAGTTACAACTTTGCCGTTTTATTTTCTCTAATCTCCAATCTGAATTTTTGTTCTTAAAGGTGGAAGAATTGGTAGCTTTTAATATTGTTTCTTTAAAACGTCTTTTTCTACCAAAAAAATCTTTTACATAACCATTGGTTAAAACTTCTCTATGTGTTTCAGCTTCCCATCTTAAAAAGTTGGGTAATTGTTTTTTAAATTGATTAATTAACGAGGTCGCTGCTACTTTTGTAATATTTAATTGATCAGATAAGCCGATTTCTGTTATACCATATAAGGTCACTTAAACCCCTTAGTTTCCTAAGGGAGTGGACTATACCTTAGCAACTATTTTAAGCTGCTTCTCACATTAAGCGAACTCGTTAGATTGGTTGTTTATTAACCGCGGAACGCTATAAGTCTCTGCACCTGCCATTCAAATGAACGCTTTGGCACAGGATTACCATATGCTTATACACTTAGGTTTCCCTGTTTTGAGTGAGATTTTAATTCGGCAATCCCTTTACCGAATACAATGCTTTTCATTTCTTTTCTAAGCAATTCAAAAGCATTTGCTAGAGTAGGAATGGTAGTACTATTTAGTTCCTTCATATTATATATCTTCAAGATATATAGACATTCTGGAGTATCTGACCATTTATTTATAAGCTGTTTTATATGATGCTGAGTCTCTTTTAGTGTCTCTCTTTTATAATTTCGAATATCCTCAAACAAGTGATAAGTAAATCCCTTAATTTGGCAAGTGATTTGACTATGTACATCTAAACCTTTCTTAAAGGCTTCAATTAGTACCGGTTCTTGTGTTACTATTGCGAGCCAACGTAATTCTTGTTGTATGTATACCGCCATTTTCATGGTATTTCAACACTCCTTAAAGGAGCCGGATTAGACTATACCTTCTGTTGCATTCCTGCAAATAATGGGCGAATTTTGTGACTACTAAGCCCATAGCCTACCGTATAAATGAGTTCGATTGATTTATCAATTCTGGTTGATAGACGACTCATTATTTTGTTAACTATGAATCGAGATGATAATTAACAAGCAGTCGTTGCACTTCTTGTCACTAGAAGCACAGGATTCGCTCCACCGTTACATGAGGGCGTTCCCTGTTTTGAGTAGGTTTAGATTAACGACTTCAGCCAACGTTTTGTAAACTGAAGTCAATACTGGTGAACAATCTACCTCTTTCTGCTCTAAAGGCCATACGTATAAAATCAGCTTTACTTGGTACTTGTTGTCATTGTAGTAATGCAAGGCTCTTTATCCTTGCTCTCTTTTTTCAAAGAGTATCGGACTATATCATCACCCTGTTGTAGAAGGGTGGATCGCTTTCGTGCTTATTTCGCCTGTTCTAGGTTAATTTAAGTAGTCTCTGCACCTTTCTAATATCCCTATTAGACTTGGCTCAGGATTGACATAGGTAATTACCCTTAGTTTCCCCTGAATTAACGATCTGCTTACACATAAAGTCACCTTTATGCAGCCCACAACTTTAGGTTTGGTGACGAGCAACTCATACGGCCTGTTTTAGTTCCTACAGAGTTATAGATAGGATGGATTTTATTATCAATAGTACCTTGTTGTTCTTTGGGTAGGGAGTCACAAAAAGAACTTATTAATTTCACTAAGCGACGATATTCTAGAATTAGAGGAATTACAGGATGCTTTGATAGATTATGTATCAGCGTTTTTCTATCTGTTTTTAGTTTGGAAATCACACTTTTGCAACCTTTGTCATATTCCATGATAGGTTTTAGAATAGCATTATCAATATAAAGTTTTTGGGCCAAATGGGCTGGAGAATTTATATTAAACAAAGTGCTTGTTAATTTATTTACGCCATTATATTTATTTTGTTGCTTAGGTGGGTGTATACAATTATTTAATGTGATAGTGGAACCTAGGTAATTCAATATTTCTTTTTTTACGGATTGTAATTTCGTTTGGAGTATTTGTTTTACATCATTACTTAGAAATTCTTCACTAATTTTAATTCCTTTTCTTTCAGCGGTAGTAAGTACGGCTATTAAAGGCATCTCTATTTCCCTAAATAATTTATATATAGAAACAAGATTAAATTTAGGGTTTTCAAAAATTCTTTTCTGATACTCGAATACAGACTTTAGCATAAAAATATCATAGCAAGCGAAGTAGGTAGCTACATGATGTTGTAGCTGATCATAGAGTGTCTTTTCAATCATATACTTTTTTCTATCAATGGTATTTAAAATGGTTCCATTTGAAATAAGACGAGGTAATACATATTCTTTATACCATTCTTTTACACCTTTTGGATGGTTCTCATTTAATAGGCTTGCAGCTATCTCAGTATCCCAAAAGATATTATATGTAATGTCAAAATCACACCAATTATATAGAGCATGAATGTGTTGCTTACTGTTACTAAGTATTAATAAGGTATCTTTCTCTAATAGTGGTGAGAGTTTTTTCATCGTGTATTCTAGACTTAATGTAGAGATATGCTGTGATAATCCATGTTTAAAAGGCTTAATAGGTATATAAAAAAAACTGTTATCAATAAATCCAATCGTAATTGAGATGATTGAGTCTTTAAAAGGATTAAAACCAGTGGATTTCGTATCAATAAATGTATAAGCTTGCGAATGTAAGGTTTTATACACCTTATACTTGGTAATAAATTCTTCAAATTGTTCAGGTGTATGTATTAAATAGTAATTTGAAGGTAGTTTTACTGAATGATTAATTCCGTGAACATATTGATTTTGTTTTATCGTAATCTTTTTTTTCTCATTTTTTTTTATACGAGTTTTTTGTGTGCTTTCTTTTACTTCGCGCCTATTTAATAGTGTAAAAATGTCCTGATTGGATTCATTTGATTTAAAAAACAAAATTTACAACTCCTTACTTCAAAAAGGGACGAAATAATCGTCCCTTTCTATATTTAATAATAGAAATTAAAATTCCATACTGTTTTCTAAAATGGTAATTTATGATTAGTAGTTCTCAATTGTTCCTTTTCATCAAAACCTTCAGTAGCCAATGGAAGAGTAGGGGAACTACATTGAAACTGTGCTTGCTGTAAATTATATATTGTTGATGCTGCATTCATAAATTCTTGGATTTCATCAGGACTATGAGAAGTTATATATGTTGATATATCAAGCATTTCAATTTCATTAAAGTCTGGTTTCTTTAATATAGGTTCTTCATCCACTGAAGTATAATGGTATGGTTTAGCTGAATAAGTGGTATCATTAGCACCTGTTCCACTTCTAGAAATAGTGACAAAGTCTTTTGTAGGATCAATCATGTAAAAATTAAAATCTGTGTGTAATTTTTGAATGTGAGTTTTCGCTAAAGAGACTAGCTTAATCTTATTATCTAATGGATCATATACACGTAATTTAATCTTTAAATTCGGATATTTACTCGGATTAACGTGACAAAGGGGGCACACACCTGTCCCTGGACAACGTATATATTTGGGTTTTAAGGTGGGTTCATAATGCTCGCGAATACCAACCAGATTTTCATACCAATCGATAAATAAAAGTGTAAGTGGTTTTTTATCTTTAAACGTAAGAAAGGTATTTCCCACTTTTAAAATTGCATCTAATCCTTTTATTGTTGTCATACTTTATTTCCTCCTTAAATTGACAGGATATATAATGTTATTAAATTGTTATATATCGGTATAAAGGTTTATTTAAATTAATTTTGTTTATTCTATTTATATAAATAAACAGAAATTAATTTTTTAAATGCAGACTGTAAGTTATAAATCTAGCTAATATTTAATAGTAACAAATCAATAATTAAGCTTAATAATTTTCCAGTAAAGTTCATGTAATGAAGTGTTATATATAAAAGAAGGCTGAAATCTAATAAGAAACAGATAAAACGCCTTTGAAAATTATTGTCGATGTTGTATACTAGTTGTATATACTAGACTAATTAATAGTTATCGTAATAACTAATTAAAAAGTTGCGGAATTTATAATAAAAATAAAAGTTACTTTTGTTTACAAAATGTTCTTAATTATTTTACAATATTTTTAGGTGATTGTTGTTTGAGATAGTAGGGAACTAAGTATATTAACAACAATAAATGCTACGCAATTTCTTTAATGCTCTTGTTGAGTGCGATTTATTAATTTTAAGTTCGTTTGCGATTTCAGCTAAATTCATACAGACTCCTAAGCCGTCATATAGCATGTATTCGATAACATGTTGTTCAGTCGGAGTAAATTTATTTCTATGTATTTCATAATCTGCTTTAACAATTGAGAATTCATATCCTTGTTCGTAAGACTCTTGGCAAAATGTAGGGCAATTGTTTTCACTAGATTCGTCTTCAATAAATCCATCACAATAAAATACAGAAGTCGAATTTTGTTCTACCATTCTATTTGTATAACGATAGTAATCAACCACGGTTCTTTTAATAATTGTTTGACAGAATGAAGGTAGCTTTTCAGATGGAACTGTTGTTTGTTGAAGAGATTTCATTATGCGCAAGATACAATCTTGTTTCACATCCTCTTTGTCTTGATTTCTCACTTTAAATAATTCGAAATTAAAAATTTTAGCTATAGATTCAGAGTTTAGTATTTCCATTATTAAATCTTGAAAGTTTATAGTTGCTGTGTTCATTATATAAATCCCCTTTATTTGAATGAATTAAAATTTACTGCTTAGTAAACTAATTGAATTTGTATTTAATTTATCTAGTAATCCCATTTTAAGTAAGTCATTGGAGTCGATTTTTGAATCTTCAGTGAATTGGGGTGGATAGAGCGTATGATTGACCGTGAATCCTTCCTGTATTAATTGTTTTGTTGCTTTTTGTGTTGCATCTTTTCCAGCTTTGTCATTGTCAAAAAATAGATCAACAATCTCTATACCTGCTAGATGTAATTCGCGTATTTGGTTTTTAAATAATAATTTCCCATTAATTGCAACAGCAGGAATACCTACTTGATAGTTACTCATTACATCTATAGGAGATTCTACGATACGAACTCTTTTAATTCGATTGGCTGATGTACGTAATTGATTAATTAAATGAAGTCCAAATAAAATATCTTTTTTGTTTGGTAATCCTTCGTTGATAAATTTTGAACCCTTATAATTGCTTCCAATTTTTCGTTTTTGTAAAAAGCGAAGATCCCCTTTTCGAGTACGCTGCGGAAATACTATACATTTATTTCTGACATCTATTTTTATTTCGTAAGTATCTAAAGTCTTCATGTTTATTCCACGCTGATTAATTAAATAGGACATTGCTACATTGTAAATCCCTTGATTTTTAAATTTTTCCGCATCCAATTTTTTGAGTGTTTCTTCGGATAACGTATTTGCTTTTATACATTTTTTTCTTGTAGCTAAGAGTTTTGAAATGTCTAAAGGTTTACGATTGTTTTCAAAATAGTAATTCGATAATAGGGCTTTTAATCCGTTGCCTTGTTCTAAAACAAAAGCGGTTTCAATTACACAATCTATGGTTCCTAAGTATCCACAACAGAAACAGTGTGTGTGATAGGGAGGGGTTTTAGAAATACCAAATGATGGTCTTGTTTCTGTATGATTCGGACAGCAACACATTATATAATTGCCGTTATCATTTTTCTTTGAAAATGCTGCATGGTTACTTTGATATCTAAGGGAATACTGATACTTAAAACGCAAATCATCTATTAGATTTGGTATATCAAGTGATGTATTTTCGAGAATTTCTATATTTTTTGCTTTTTGCATGTATTTTCATCTCCATTATTAAGACTAGAAGAACTGTTTTTCATACTGATTGTTTATGGTACTAATCAGTCCGGTATCAAAGTTATATCGCACAATGAAACTTTGACCACTAGCATTGCCACGATTTTTTATAACCTGTACTTTAAAGGTAGTTTCATTTATTTTGATAATAGATATACCTTTGCTAGCATCTTGGAAAATTGCATAAGTTTCCCCGATATCTTCACCAGTCATCGTGCTATCATTTAGACTTTTTTTTATTCTTTTAGCGGACTCTCTGTTAGCTTGTGCTACTACATAACCTGGAATTCCTGTTCCTAAAATCATTTCACGTACTGCTGCTGATATATCAAATAATCTTTGTCTTAAATCCCCAAAATTATTATTGGAGCTATTTAAACGTACTTTGGATAATTGATCTAAAACAAAGCGAGTATGTCCTTCAGACTCAAGGATGCGTTGTATTTCAGTAACTGTATAGGGGCGACCACCATTTTTTTGAATATCATAGATGACCATATCTTTTTGCTTTTTCTTTAGTTGATCTAAAAAGAAGATATAACGGTCTTTTTGTTCAGCTGACATAGTACCACGTTGTATGCCTAAATTTGATACACCAGCCAGGACATGATCCCAATTTCGGGCAATTTCTTCGGCACGTTGTTCTAAAGCAAAGTATGCAGGGAAATCCCACTCGATATTACTATTCCAAGCGGACATTAACATAAATGAGGATATTAATGTTTTTCCCATGTTAGATGGTGCGAAAACAAGAAAATAATCAGTTTCTTGCCCATCACTTACTAATCCATTAGTCACTAAATCTAATGTTTTAAAGCCTGTAGTCGCTCCTAAAATTTCATTTTCATCTCTACCATGAATTGATAAGTATTTACTCTTACGTGTATCCGCCATTCCAGTATATGAGTATCCTTTGTTGTCAATATTCGCAAGTTTTAACATATTCGTGGCATTTAATTTAATATCTAAAATAGCTTCTACAGTTTTCTTTTCAGCGACAAGGTTTGCTGCTTTTTGAAGAAAGGGCTTGAATTTTCTATGTAACCAATCTTCTTTAAGAGCATCTACTACAAATTCTGTTTTTTCTAATTCGACCATTTCAAATTCTTCAAATATATTCATTACGGTTTCTATTGTTGGAAGTTGTTTTTGTGATTTTTTAAAATTTTTAATGTAATTAAAAATATCTTTATGTATAGGAAAGTGTTCTTCATCAAGACCATTTTTATCAACTGAAGACCAATCTTTGTTTTCTAATATATGGTTTAATAGTTGTAATTCTTCAATGGATGGCATAATATAGACTCCTTTTCATCTAATCTCGACATAATAATCGATGTGATAATGGAAATAGTTGCGATTTTTTTAATAACAAAACACGGAACTTATGTTCGTTTTTAGGGCGAAAAAATAAAACGTATGTTCTTTTATGATTTGAAATAAAACGTATGTTCTATTTTTACCGAAAAATAAAAGAACTTATGTTCGTTTTTGGGGCGTAAAAGAATAGAAGATTAAATCAGATCCCTAATGGAATAAAGCATCTTACTATCCAAAACAGATATTGATGCTTTATTAAGTTCTGATTAACTTCTTTTGTTTTACGGGTATTTATATATAAGGATTTAATGCATTTCTACTCAATTCATAAGCTGAAAATTTAATCATGTAAATTAGTATACTATGGAAATATATTAATTGTAATACTATTTTTACATATTTATCATATTATTGTTAAATGGATTCTAGAAAGAACCCGTTACATGACGAGATCTTTATATAATTGGCTTCAGAATATAACTTTTTTCTTGTCTTCTATCACGACCTCCTAATTGATATACAACAGTATTAAATAGCATACGAGATGTAATAATATCCCCAAGACAATTCTCTTGTTCTAATAGTTGGAGTGTAAGATTAGAAGTGAAAAATGTTGATTTTTTGTTTTCTTTACGAAAATCAATCACATCATAAGTAAAATCCTTAATATAATTTGTAAATCTTCCATTTCCTATATCATCAAGTATTAGTAGGGGAACCGTCTTCATGAGTTTTACTTGTTGTAAAACTTTTTGTGTGAAATCTTCATCATTTAATTGATAAATTTGCCGTAGATCATTTGCCCATGAACCATACTTAATATAGAGTACAAGCGGAGACTCAAAATTAAATAAAGAAGGATTCATTACTGATTTAAATATATATTCCATTGCAAAGGCTATAGCAGTATATGATTTACCAGTTCCTTTTTGTGGATGTATAAAAGCGAGATTATTTCCATTCTTAACAATTTCCTCTATTGAATTAAAAGTATCTATAATGTAATCTTTGTACATTTTGTTATCCGTGTCTATTATAAAATTTCTTTTATTTGCATTTTGATATTCTAAAGGAATCTGAGAAAGCTTTATAGCTTGATTAAGTAAGATATAACCGCCACACTCAGGATTTATCGTATAATCCTGTGGCAGGGGAGTAGTACCATTTCTACGTTGGCACCAATCTCTAACGACACATTGTGCACAAGTAACATAAGGTTCATTCAATATTCACACCACCCATTATGCTTATAAATTATTTATATGATTTTGTACTTTCAAAACTGTTATATAATAGATTGATTTTTAAATATAAAATTACTAGTCAATAATTCAATATTTAATTCTTTTTTCTCTAAAACATGAAGGAATAAAGCATTTAAGTGATTTATTGTATTTTGCTGAATCTCCATATGATGTAATGAATATTTATTTTGATTAAGAAAAGACAATATTGAATTCTTGCATTTCATAATATCCTTCCAACCATATTTTTTTGCAAGTGTATCTATTATTTCCCATATCATTTCTGATACTTTTAGGAGTGGAATCTTATCACATTCTATTATGTAGTATCGATTACTTTTTCCGCGACCTGGGACCTCTTTTTTTATAAATCCTTTTTCAACTAATTCATTAATATAACGAATAATTGTATTTATTGAGCAGGAACAAGATATAGATAATCTATAAATACTTGGGAATGCAAATTCTCCTTTTTTATAAATGTAATTCAAAATGTTAGAATACACCAATTTTGCGTGAGTACTTAGGCCAATACAGTGAGCTACCATGCTAGGAGTGCTTATATGCCCTTTGTTGTATGAGCTATTGTATATAAATTCTCTTTCTTTTGAATTTGGCATCGTTTTATACAATTAAAACACCTCTTTCTATTATAAGTATCGTTTTATATGCTGAAAAAGTTGAGGGGGAATTTTAAGGAAATAAAAAATAATTCTACATTCAGATAAAAAATAATCCAATTTACCTATAATACTATTAAATAAAATCCAATAAACACGTAGTTTTTTAATAATGGAAAGCTTTAATTGTTTATATTCTTGCGTAGTTTGGGTTTGATTATAAAGAGCGATTATAAAGCGGGTATTACAACTTGAATAGTTTAGAGGTGATGATATGAAGAGTAATTGGAAATCTCATCCGATTTGTGAATTAGGAGATCAAATTGGAAAAGCTATTATGCTTACATGTAAAGAAAATGCATATATTGGTGGTTTAAAAGACATCACTGAAAAATCCATTATGATTGAAGTTGGTGAGGGGATGGTTATTGCTGTGGACCGTACTGTATTAAATGATGAATCAATAGAACTACATGTTGTGGGAGGATAAAAGATTGTCTGATTTTGTTATAAGTGAAAATACGCGTAATAGTATTAGTACTATTAATGCTCCTAGACCAAAATTAGATCCCCGAGATCCTAATATTGGGAAAATAGCATTGGTTAAAGAAGGGGCATATAAGGGTCTAAAAGGTATAATATATCCACCTACTAAGGAATTGAAATATGATGGAGAGTTTGTAAAAGGATTTACAGGGCATTATGAAGTAGAAAAACTCTATCATGTAATGTTCTTTTTTGAAGATGGTGCATTTTTTTGTGCAATGGAGACAGATTTAATGGATTTAGAGGTAGAAGGGGGTATATTCATTATTGATGACGGAGATGGAACTGTTGCAAAACCCTATGGATGTGGTGAAAGATTATATACGTCGGTTCCAGAAATTTATCATGAATTACCTTTAAATAAATCAGGTTATATCATTATCAATACCTACCAAAGCAGGCGGGTAGATTCTGTATTTAAAGTGTTTTGGATTAACGATCTTACTACACCAATAGGACAAACTCATACACGCGTGCATGGAGTAGTTTTTAATAGTCCACATGATATAATATTTTATTATGATCCCAGGTATAACCCAAATAAAATAGTCATTAAGAATGATTATATAGGAAATTGGTATCATAAAGTCAATTGTCTTACAGAACTTGATGGCTCAATATTTAAGCCGTATACCTGTGGGACTAATATTGTTCTTAATAGTCCCATAGATATGAAAAAGTGTTTTTTTCAACTAATTGAACGTACAGGGGAAGTTGAAGTTGTATATAAATACTTGGGAGATCCTAAAAGTGAGGCTTCATTAGAAGTGTTTTGGCAGAATGAAGTCATAGGGAAAGTAAACACTAAGGAAAAAAATTTTGAGGAGAAAAGCATTATCTTTAGTGTAGATGAAATCAAAATGTTTAATCCTCAGGTGAGAGTTACAGTACATGGACACTGGGAAGTGAAAGTAAAATGTCCGGTAAATAAGGGGATATCAAAGTTAAGAGAAAAGAATTTTTGAGTACTAGTGGTATGGGTTCGTTAAAAGTTGAACTGACCCCAGAAAGTTTGACAAGTCGTTTCATTAGGCAGCTTTTAGGGCATGAGTTCGATATTGTACCGGGCTCATGCCTTTTAATTTTGCCTTAATTCGTTTGTGATTATAATAATCGATATATTTTTCAAATTCTTATTTAAAATGTTCTATGCTTTCAAAATCTTTTAGATAAAGAAATTCAGATTTCATAATACCAAAGAAACTTTCAATAATCGCATTATCGTAACATCTTTGATACAAGTGAATAGGTTGGTCTTGAATCAATTGTATAAGCGATTATCTCTCAATTAAATAGATCTAGCATCGGTGATAAGTAGAGCTTCTCGCCGCATAATTTAAATTCTGTTATGTCTGTAACTCATTTTTCGTTTGGCTTTTTAGCCTTAAAGTTACGTTCTAAAATATTTGGCGTAATCTTACCTACTTTCCCTTTATAAGAGCGATATTTTTTCATACGAACTAGGCTCTTTAAACCTAACTTTTTCACAATTCGTTGAACTTTTTTAAATAAGCATTCTCCATACGCAAACGCTCCAATTCAGCTTGTAATGCTTCTACTGACTCTTCTGTTTGTGTTTGTTTCTTTCTTAATTGATTTTTGATTGTCCTTAGTCATAGACTGACGCCCCTTTTTCTTAGATTTAAGGGCGTCTACTCCTTTTTGACGTAGCTGAATACGCCATTTTCTAATAAGTCCAGATGAAGAAATATTAAAAATAACTGCCGTTTCGTTTGGAGACGTCCCATTTTCGAACATATAATTTGGTAAGCCTAGTTTATACTGTACAAAATACGTTGTATAGCCTTTTTCAAATGCTCGGATTCCATGATATTCAAATTGTTTTATACATATTCGAACCACGTCGTGATTCGCTCTCAATGATTTCGCAATATCTTTTATACTCTCACTTCCATCTTGATAATGTATTGCTGCATTCATTTTGTTTTCTGAAGTAAATTTAGTTATAAAAAAACTACACCTCCAATTGTTAGACTGTGTCTAACAATTGGAGGTGTAGTTCATAAGAAGTAACCTGTTTTTATTTATACATTAAAAAATCGGCGGAGTAACAGAAAATAAGACTATCGCATTTTTCTCAAAATGATTCACCCATTTATGTTTCAAATAAGCAGGTATCTTTACACTGTCGCCAGTTTCTAATACGTATTCTTCCTCGTTTAAATATAATGTGATTTTCCCATCTAAGACAAATGCTAATTCTTCTCCTTTATGTTCTAGCACATTTTCTGATGAAGCTGTATTAGGCGGGACGGTCATAATTGCTGTTGCTAAATTTCCAGTGAAATCAGGTGAAAGCATTTCATATGATAAATTATCGATAATCATTTTCTTTCGTTTATGGGAACGTACAATTAAATCGTCTGTATTTGTATCTTCAAGTAAAAAGCTAAATGTTGGCACATCAAGAGCTTTAGCAAGCACTTTTAATGTTTGAATAGAAGGGTTAGCGGACCCACGCTCAATTTGACTTAACATAGATGGTGTAATATCGGCCATCTTTGCTAGTTCTTTACTAGTTAAACCTTTTTCTTTTCTTTGTTTTTCAATTTTTTTACCAATATCTATATTTTCCATAATGAAAATCTCCTTAATGGTTATTAAATTATATTTAAATAAATTAAATTAAAATTAACTAAAGTTAACGATTTGTGTTAAACTATATTAAAATTAATTTAATTATAATTTATTATATGGTGAGCTACAAGGATATAAGGAGGAAACAAAATGAAAGAAATAGGGGCATTACAAGCAGAATACCCATTAGTGAATAAACTTATTGCAACAGAAGAAGTATTTTGGATAAATCCAAACATAGAAAAGTATGCAACAGCAATAAAAGATACACCATTGAATGAAGAGAATGTAAAAGATGCGGAAGAGAGATTAAAGCGTTTTGCACCATATATTGCGAAAGTTTTTCCTGAAACGAAAGGGACGAACGGCATAATCGAATCATCTTTAGTGAAAATACCTTCTATGAAAGAAGCTTTAGAGACAAATTACAAGCAACCTATTTTAGGAGAATTATTATTAAAATGTGATAGTCATCTTCCGATATCAGGATCAATTAAAGCTAGGGGCGGCATTTATGAAGTGTTGAAACATGCTGAACAACTAGCATTGCAGCATGGTATGTTAACAGAAGAAGATGATTATTCCATTTTAGATAGTGATACATGTAGAGAGTTTTTTGCCAAATATTCAATTGCGGTCGGTTCAACAGGAAATTTAGGGCTAAGCATTGGGATTATGAGTGCGAAACTAGGTTTTAACGTAACGGTTCATATGTCAGCAGATGCGAAACAATGGAAAAAAGATTTATTAAGAAGTAAAGGTGTAAACGTTATTGAGTATGAAGCTGATTATAGTAAAGCAGTAGAAGAGGGGCGTCAGCAAGCAGATGCCGATCCTAGCTGTTATTTTGTAGATGATGAAAATTCCCATGATTTATTTTTAGGATACGCAGTAGCAGCATCGCGATTACAAAAGCAATTAGAAGAGTTAGAGATTGTAGTAAATGAAGAGCATCCTTTATTCGTTTACCTTCCGTGCGGAGTAGGAGGCGGACCTGGCGGCGTCGCATTTGGTTTAAAGTTATTGTATAAAGACAACGTGCACTGCTTCTTTGCGGAGCCTACGCACTCTCCATGCATGTTACTCGGTTTAATTACAGGACTTCATGATAAAATTGCTGTTCAAGATATCGGGATTGATAATGTAACAGACGCGGACGGACTAGCGGTAGGAAGACCGTCTGGATTTGTCGGTAAAACGATGGAACCATTTTTGAGTGGGAATTACACAGTAAGCGATGAAGAGTTATATAGATTGTTAAAAGAACTAGCTGACACGGAGAATATTTATTTAGAGCCTTCTGCACTAGCAGGTATGATTGGGCCAGTGAAAGTATGTAAAGAAGATGAGTATTTACAAAAGCAACAGTTAACAGAGAAGTTGAAAAAAGGTACTCATATTGTGTGGGGAACGGGTGGAAGTATGGTTCCTAAAGATGTAATGAATGAATACTATAGGAAAGGTTTGGAATTAACGATATAAGAAAAATGAGGCTAGTTGTAGCCTCATTTTTTCATGTACATAAAAATCTTTGTTATTTTCACAATAGTTCTTTATAGTATATATAAAGGATAACTAATATTGAATAAATACAACAAAAAAGCTTTATTTTACATAATAAGAGGATGTGTATACGATGTCATTACAGACTAAATATATAGCGGGTATTTCGCTTGGGGTTATGGGTGTCGGCTTTGCGGCTTCTATCCCTTTTCAAGGAACGGTAGCAGGAGAGATTATACAAGGGGGATTTGAAGCTGGATTGGTTGGCGGGCTTGCAGATTGGTTCGCGGTTACTGCTTTATTCCGTCATCCGATGGGAATACCAATTCCGCATACAGCTTTGTTACCTAAAAACCGTAAACGGGTAACGAAAGGGCTCATCAATACGTTAGAAAATGAATGGCTGACGAAAGAAAGTATTACGAATAAAGTAAAAGAGATGCAGTTAGCACAAATGGTACTGCAAATTGCTGAGAGAGAAATGCAGTCTGATGCTGTGAAAAAAGGCATTGTAACGATTGCTGAGAAAGCGATTGTTTCAATCGATACGGAAAAATTAGCGGTTATTATTGAAAAAGAATTAAAGACGTATTTACATACAATTAATACAAGTAACATTTTACAAGTGCTTGTTGATCAATTAGTAGTGCAAGAATATGATGAAAAGACACTTGATTACATACTAGTAAAAGTGAAAGAATGGACAGCGCAAGATGAAGCTCGATACCAGCTCGGAAGCTTAGGTATGAAGGCGATGGAAAATATAAAAGTAGATGGATTTTTACAGTTTACATTGAAATCGTTTATGAATATTGTAGATGAAGATAAAATTGGCGGCATTTTGCAGAAATTTATTATTAGCAATATTAACAGCTTACAAGATGCAGATAATAGTACGAGACAACTTATTTTATCGAAAATTCGTCAAGAAATTATAAATGTAAAAGAAAATGAAGCGTTACTACAAGAATTAGAAAATTGGAAAGAAAAATGGATTGCCAATTGGGATGCTACTGACAAAATAAAAGAGATGCTGGAGCAAGTACAACAAAGAGCAGTTGCTTTTGTAAATAATGAAGAATTTGCTGATAAATATGTTATTCCATTTTTACAAAAACAAATGAATAAAATAAAAGAAGATGAACAGACAGTTCAAAAAATAGAAGATTGGTTACAAAAACAAGTTGTAAGTCTTGTTGAGAAGAACCATTCGAAAATTGGTAAGCTTGTACAAGAAAACCTTGATAAGTTAGATGATAAGACGTTAATCGAAATGATTGAAAATAACGTCGGTAAAGATTTACAGTGGATCCGAGTGAACGGGGCGGTTTGCGGATTTATGATTGGATTAGTGTTAGAAGGAATTAAAGCGATTATATGAGAAAAACCTTCCGCAATTGCGGAAGGTTTTTTATTTTTCGAGAACACTCATATTCAAATTATAAGCTTTCTCAATATTTAACTTGTACGTCCCATTTCCAGTTTTAATCGAATTTTTATACCAATGTTCTTGGTTGTTTAATTCTGGATGTTCTTCTGAAGAAGTATTTTCGTTTTTCGTTAAATCTTCTACTTGTTCCCAAGGTGTACTTCCATGGGTTTCTTTTTGATTCGTTACTGCTGTTAAAGATACATCACTTTCTTTTGCAAGATGGACAGACACTCTTGAGCTTTCCTGTACAAACCAATTATTTTGTAATTGACCTGGATAAAGAGATAGTTCGTTATTTGAAGCACGGATTTCCACATTTTTATTTTGCGGAAGAACAAGCGTTGGTTTCACCTGTGGTGCTGAATTAAATAATGTATGCTGAACAGGTAAAGATTTTAAAGTGATATACATCGTTTCTCCAGCCGTTTGAACTGAAAGGAAATCATCTCGTTTTAAATTGAGTTTTTCATTTGCTTTCGTTGTCATTTCATAAGTTCCCAAAAGATGAATTTGATTTGTATTATTTCCCTCTATCGTTAGAGGCTGATGTCCTGCATCTACTACGATTTTTTTGATAGATTCAGGTATATCAAATTGTCCGTCTGGAATATTACTCGTTTGCCTCGTTGTGTTAATAGAGTGACGAACTTCTTCTAGTAATCCAGTTGATAATAAACAGTAAAAAGCAATTCCGACGCTTCCTAAAACACCGATAAAGAAAATACTAAAAATATCATATTTAATAAATGATTGTTCCTTCTTAGAAAATAGAAGGTATAGTAAAACTTCAGCTCCAAGTATGATAAGTAAAACTGGCCACCATGCAGTTAGTGTATCTAATACTTGAATTCCTTTTATGACTGAAAATAGTAAAAAGCATCCTAACGATATAATAGAAAGCCCCATTGAGAATGTTCCAACACGCCAAGTCCTCATTCGCTTGTCCCACCTTTGTTTTCTTTATTTCCAAGTAACAATTTAAAGCCGCCACCAATTAAAAGGAGCGCAACGATAGATGTTTGGAAATAGCGATAATATAGTTCACTAAGATGAATATTAAATATAGTTACAAAATAATCATTCAAAATAGGAAGGACTGTTTGATTTAATAAATAATAACCACCGAGTGTAATTAATCCGATACCGATCCATCTTTGATGATTTATAAAATAATCGATAATGGGTTCGTCTTGTACTCGTTCTTTTCCGTATTTTGCTGTTTGCTGTAACGCATCAAAAAAGCTATAGAACCAAATGATTGGTACTAAAAATAAAAACGCAGAAAGTCTTAATAAGTCGAGTAAATAAATAGATAGTAAAAAGGCTGCCATAAGCTGAAGACCACGGCGTTGTAAACCTAAATACATATGACCTGCTCCAGGGAACATCGCTAAAATAGAAGCAAATGTTTTACTTTTCTTTCCTTGCTCTCGATGTTCTTCAAACTCTTCGAAAATAGTACGATCATCTAGTTGCTCGCCACGTTCTTTTTTCTGGAGTTGCTGAACAACATCGAAGAAATTGTAAATCCATAAAACAGGTAATGTAATAAGGAAGATAAGAAAACTTTCTTGCGATGTTAAAAGTGCAACGAAAATAATCATACTTCCGATTCCTGTGCAAGCTACTAAAAACGTAAGACCACGTTGCATAAGTCCTAATTGGAAATGGCCAAGTCCAGGGATGATAGATAGGAGAATGATATAAAATCGTTCGCTCTCTTTAGAGGAATTTATCAATTCTCCAGCTTCTTGTTTTTTCGTTTGTTTTATAATGGTGATAACTAAATCTAGTAAGTTAATTACCCATAGAACAGCTAGTAAAAATAGAGAAAGAAAAGCAATATCACGTTCTCTTACTACTATGGTACAGAATACTGCAAAGGAGAATAGAAATAAAGATCCTCCGCTATATAAAATAAACCGTCCTAGCTTTTTTAAGTATAAATGTCCAAGCCCAGGAATTAGCCCTAATACAAGTGCTAAAAAGGGGTTTTTATTCATGCTTTAAACCTCCGTCCTTTTTTGATGTATCTACCGATTTGTTTACAATTTGTTGTGAGATAGAAGACTCGTTATGTTTTGAAGATTTCTCGAAATTTGATGTCGCTGTAAAAATATATTGGAATAAACCACTTACCATAAAAATAATTGTAGCCGCAGTCGCAATTATGTAGTGAATAATTGTGCGTTTTAGTGAGTTTGTTTTTATATTTTCATTAGGTTGTAGCGTTTCAAAATTAATTTGCGTCATAACTTCGTTCGTAAATGAATCATCATTTATCATTGGAAGGTTTTCATGTTGTTCATCAATACTTTCCATATAAAGTGTTAAACAATGATCACATTCGTAAAGATGTTCTTCCATAGATTCACGTTCATTGCTTTCTATAAAATCTAATGTATAATTGCGCCAATCTTCTTTTGAATAATGCATCATAGAAACTCTTCCTCCTTCCAATGTTTTTTAATCCATTTTCGTGCCCGATACAGTTTCATTTCAACTGTTTTCACTTCGATGTTTTCCTGTAAAGCAATTTCTTGATAGCTTTTTTCTTCTAAGTAATGTGCGAGAACGACGTCACGGTAATTTTCCGGAAGTTCTCTCAGTTTTTGAGCGATGAGTAATTTTTGCTCTTTCGTCAATAATAAATCCTCAATATTATGAGAGGATTTTATATTTCCCTCAGTTTCTTTACATAAGGAGAGTTCTTCGTTTTCTCTAGCTTTCTTCCTCTTATAATCAATAGCGTGATTGGTGGCAATACGCGCCATCCACGTTTTTAATCCGCGAAATTGATAATTAGGGAGAGAGGCGTGAATTTTTACGAATACTTCTTGTGTAACATCTTTCGCATCTTCTTCATGTCTTAAAATAGAAAAGATAACTTGGAAAATATAATGACGATATGTTTGCACAAGGATACGAAAAGCATGTTCGCTTCCTTGTTGTGCTTTTTCAATTAATTGTTTTTCCTCAATGGGTCTCTCCCTCCTTTTTGACGCATTCTATTATATAGACGTAAAGAATGATAAGTCACCCTACACATTTTATAAAAAAAGAATAATATATTTTTTGTAGGAGAGCTAGATGAAAAAAGGTGTGAAAAAATGGTAAAGAGAAGTATATAATGAGCAAGTGGGAAATGTTACACGTAGAAAGGATGTGAATGTTAGTAGGAGGAAGGTCCATACTAACAAACATGAAAATTACAATATTGATAGCAGATGATAACTCTTTTATTAGAGAGGGCATGAAAATTATTTTAAATACATACGAAGAGTTTGAAGTAGTAGATACAGTAAATGATGGGAAGGAAGCAGTGGAGTATTGCAAAAAGAACGACGTTGATATCGCTCTATTAGATGTTCGCATGCCAAATATGAACGGGGTAGAGGCGACGAAATTCATTTGTGAAGAGACGAAAACAAAACCGCTTATTTTAACGACGTTTGATGATGATGAATATATTTTGGATGCAGTAAAAAACGGAGCTAAAGGTTATTTATTAAAAAATAACGATCCGGAGCGGATTCGTGATGCGATAAAAGGAGTATATAACGGTCAAACTGTTATGCAAGATGTTGTCCTCGATAAAATTAAGTCTAATTTAATGGAAAGTAAAGAGGAAGAATGTAAAATTGATAAGAGTCTTTTCACAGAAAGGGAGCTTAGTATTATCGCATTAATTGCAAAAGGTTTCTCAAATAAAGAAATTTCGAAACAGCTTTTTATATCTGAGGGAACAATTGCAAATTATATTACGTCAGTTTTAGGGAAAACTGGACTTGAACATCGCACACAAATTGCGATTTATTACTTAACAGGGAAAGTAGATTAATGATATGGAATTTTGGTTAACTGTAAGTAAATTAATTGTCTTTTTATATATTGTGTTTAGTTATATTTACGCAAATGTAGCAAATTTACCGTGGGTTATATTTACTTTACTTATTTACCTCTCTGTAAACGTAATGATTTCTATATTTAAAAAAGATACGTATAAAAAAATATTAATCTGTATGTCCATTGGCGTAGTTATGTTATTTACATGGAGGGTTCATCCATTTTTTATTTTGTTTTTACCTTTGAATTTATACGAAATTACATTCTATTACATAGAAAAGAATTGGCCACGCTTTGTCATTATGATGCTCCCAATTACAATTGCAGATGAAAGTATTCGAATGACTTATGGATTAATTGTCGCATTTTCTTTTCTCGTTTTAACTATTGCAGATCGATATATATCGCGTGTAGTAAAGCTTGAATCGCAAAATGATAAGATGCGAAAAGATATGCAACGACTTACGAAAAGCTTACATGAAAATAAAGAGTACATAAGACAATCAGAATACACGTTTAAGTTAGAAGAAAGAAATCGGTTATCACAAGAAATTCATGATAAAATTGGCCACTCGATGACGGGTGCATTAATTCAAATGGAAGCAGCAAAGAGATTAATGGGGATAGATAAAGAAAAATCTGCGGAGTTATTACAAAATGCAATTCACATTTCAAAAGATGGAATTGAAAGTATTCGCATTACATTAAAAAATATGAAGCCACCAACTGAGCAAATTGGCATTCATCGTATGAAATTATTCATAGAGGAATTTGCCGGTAAGAATGATGTGAATATTCCTTTTGTATACAAAGGGAACTTAGATATGATTTCTCCCATTCAGTGGAAAATTATCGGTGAGAATGTTACAGAAGCACTAACAAATGCAATGAAATATGCTGATGCGACAGTCATTTCTATAGATATTCATGTGCTTAACAAGATGGTTAAGGTGCAAGTGAAGGATAACGGAAAAGGGGTAGCTCTTGTTAAAAAAGGTCTCGGTATTATGGGGATGGAGGAGCGAACGGCGTCTGTAAACGGAAAAATTATTGTAGATGGGACAAGTGGTTTTTCAGTAACGATGTTGTTGCCAATATAAAGAGAATGGTACGAGGATGAATCATCTCATATGAAAAAAGTGAATATTCTCATGTGAAAAGAATGAACTTCTGCACTGAGCAGGTTTATTCTTTTTGTTTATACTAAAAGCAGAGAAACCGAAATAGGGGTGAAAATGATGAATACATTAGAAATTAAAAATTTAACGAAAAAATTTGGTGATTTCATCGCAGTTGATAATATGTCTTTATCTATTAAAGAAGGAGAAATATTTGGCTTTTTAGGATCAAATGGTGCTGGTAAGAGTACAACGATAAATATGATTGCTGGTTTGTTAAGAAGTAATGAAGGTGAAATTAGCATACTAGGAAAAAATATAAAGAAACATAATCGATTTGCAAAGATGAATATCGGTATTGTTCCACAAGATATTGCGATTTATGAAGAGTTAACTGCCTATGAAAATGTGAAATTCTTTGCTGGATTGTACGGATTACGAGGAGCTGAATTAAAAGCTAGGGTAGAGGAAGCTCTTCAATTTGTAGGACTTAGTGATAAACAGAAAAGCTATCCGAAGAACTTTTCTGGTGGGATGAAAAGAAGATTAAATATTGCTTGTGCAATTGCACATAGACCGAAGTTAATTATTATGGATGAACCGACAGTTGGAATTGATCCGCAGTCAAGGAACTATATTCTTCAGTCTGTCCGGAAGTTAAATGAAATGGGAAGCACTATTATTTACACGAGCCACTACATGGAAGAAGTAGAAGAGATTTGTACGAAAATCGCAATTGTCGACCACGGTAAAGTGATTGCAGAAGGTACGAAGGAACAGTTAAAAGCGATTATTACAGATACGAAAGATATTTGGATTGAAGTGAAGTCAGTAGAAAATTTAGATGTAGAAAAGTTAAAAGAGATAAACGGTGTGAAAGCTGTTCAGATTGAAGAGAACGTAATCAAGGTAAACTCGGATGCAGGATTAAATAATTTAAATCAAATTATTCAGCATTTCATTAATCATGACATTGAAATTCGTTCGTTAGAGGAGCAGGCTCCAAACTTAGAAACAGTATTTCTTACGTTAACCGGAAGAAACTTACGAGATAAATAAAAGGTAAATGAAGAAAAGGTAAAGGGAGGTTCATCAATTGAACATCTTCAATATTGCAATTATGCATATTAAAAGAGATTTCAGAGACGTAAGAACTTTAGTTTTTATGTTAGCATTTCCGATTGTGCTTATGCTTGTGTTAGGAACAGCGTTAACCAACGCATTTAATAGTGATAGTCATTCGATTAAAGATATACAAGTGCTATATAAAGATGAAGCGAGTAGCACGTTTTCTCAATCATTTGAAGCATTTACGAAAGAAGTGGATAAATCAGGTATTCACTTTAAAAAAGCTTCCGAAGGTATAGATGGGAAAGAAGAAGTGAAGAAAAATAAATATGCTGCTTATGTAGAGTTAAATAAAGATGGTGCAAAATTTTACGGAAGTGACAAAAGTAGTATTGAGGGGAGTATTGTGGAAGGAATGCTTACAACATTTGTTGATAAGTACAATGTAGCGGTCGAAGTTGCAAAAGTAGATCCTACTAAGGTGAGCACAGTTATTTCAAACGGAAATCATAATGATTATATAAAAGAAACATCCTTACAAGCTGCGAAAAAACCAGGTTCTATGGATTACTATGCGGTTGTAATGACAACGATGATTGCACTATATGCTGCGATGGGAGCGAGTTCTTTAATTCGAGGAGAACGAATACGTAAAACAGGAGATCGTCTCATTGCTGCACCTATAAGTAAAGCTGAAATATTCATTGGAAAAGTACTTGGTAGCCTAGTAGCAAATGCCCTGTGCATATTACTCGTCATGTTATTTAGTAAATTTGTTTTTCAAGCGAATTGGGGCGACCATCTTGGAATCATATTTCTTATTTTATTAACACAAGTCTTTCTAGCAATTAGCTTCGGTTTAGGAATCGGATATATTACGAAAACAGCTGAAGCGTCTAGGGCAATTATTATGGTTGTTGTGCAATTAGCTTCTATTTTTGGAGGTGCATATTTCGTAATAGAAGAAAATTTCGTTACGAATTTATCACCATTAACTTGGGCAAATACAGCTGTTATGAAAATTATTTATGCAAATGATGTAGGGGCAGCATTATCAGTCATTTCTTTAAACCTTGGAATTTCAGCACTCTTTTTATTAATTGCAATTATTGCATTACGTAGACGGGAGGGGCTATAGTATGAAGGATATTTTATGGCTCATACAAAAAACGTTATCTGTGCTTTTGAAAAATAAAAAAAGTTTACTCATTATAATTAGCTTGCCGATAATAGGGACGCTCATTTCCTTCTCGATATATGGAAATGCAGGGCAAGGAACGTTAAATATCGGGATTGTAAATAAAGAAAATGAGCCGATAACAAATGATACGATAAAGTTTTTAGAAGGATTAAATCATGTGAATGTGAGTAAGGTTAAGGAGTCTGAAGTAGAAGATAAACTCACTTCCAAAAAACTTGATGGAGTTATTACATTGGATTCTGGTTTTTCAAAAAGTGTTCGAGAAGGGAAACCAGAGCATATTGAAATTTCATCGATTAAAGGTGATCAAGTAACAGGATTTATAAAATCATATTTATATAATTATATTGATAATATAGCAGCTATTAGTAAAGTAGCAGGAACAGATCAAAGTACATTCGACAATATGTACGCAGGGTATCAAAAAGGTTCATTTAAAATGAAAACTGAGACGCTAGAAGATACTTCGAAAAATAAAGATATGACAAATCAAACGATGGGTTACCTTATTATGTTTATGCTGTTTTCAGCAGCTAACTTATCAGGTCATATTTTAAAAGAAAAAGAGAATAGAACGTACTTTAGACTATTATCAACGCCGATAGATGGGAAGAAGTTCATATTATCTAATGTCGGGGTAAATATGATAATACTAACAGTACAAATTTTGATTACAATCCTATTCCTAACGAATGTTTTTCATACGAATATCAATATGCCTTTTATAGTGATGATGGGCGTACTAATGCTATTTGCATTAATCGCAATTGGAATATCATTAGTTCTTGTAGCTTTTTCGAAAAACTCAGCATCGGCAAATGCGATGCAAAACATGGTCATTGTACCAACATGCTTACTTGCTGGATGTTATTTCCCATATGATATTATGCCAAGTGCAGTACAAAAAGTAGCTAATTTTCTTCCACAGCGCTGGTTGTTAGACACAGTATCGAAACTACAGCAAGGAATTCCATTCTCTGAGTTGTATTTAAACATTTTAATTTTATTCGCTTTCGCGATTGCATTCTTCTTAATTGCGATTTATAAGTTTGGAAGAAATAATGATGCGAGGAATTTTGTTTAATGTGAAAAGGATGTGACGTTAAGTCACATCCTTTTTTGTATGAAGCATGAAATCTAAACTTGAATGACAAAATAGAAAGGTGGAAAGAAAATGATCGGAAGGAAATCAAAATGATTAAAAAAATATTGCGAGTTACTTCTATTGCTATTGCTATTTTCGTTTTTATTTTAATATGGATGCATATCGATGTTACCTTAGGTAGGAAAATGGAAGCTGGGAAAAACATGCCGACAGAGTATGCGCCTCATTATAGTGACTTTCAATTATATGTAGAAGGGAAGCCTTTTTATAAACAATTATTTACTGATATAAGAGAAGCCAAAAGCTCCATCTACACTTATTTCTTCATTTTGTCGGATGATAAAAGTAGTCATACTTTTTTAAACTTATTAAAAGAGAAGGCAAAAGAAGGAGTAAACGTCTATTTATCAGTTGATCGCATGAATGATTTATCATTTGAAAGAAAGATGATAAATGAATTGAGGGAAAGTGGTGTGCATTTTACATATAGTAGAAAACCTGCATTGCCATTCGGATTTTATTCACTTCACCATCGTAATCATCGCCGTATTACGACGATTGATGGGGAGATTGGCTATACAGGCGGATTTAATATAGGAGATGAGTACTTAGGGAAAGATAAGCGATTTGGATATTGGCGTGATTATCATGTACGGCTTAAAGGAGAAGGAGCAAAAGATTTAGAACAGCAATTCGCTTTAGATTGGAAACGAGATACGAAAGAAGAGATAAAGAGGAGTACGAATAAAGCTAGTAAAGGGAATACATTACATACTATGACTAGTTACAATGGGCATTACGTTGCTGAAAAATATATAGAGCTCATAAAACAAGCTCAGCACTCCATTGTAATTGCAACGCCGTATTTTATAGCGAAAAATAAAGAATCCATGAATGCTTTAATCGCAGCACAAAAGCGTGGTGTTACAGTAAAAATACTTTGGTCATATAAACCAGATCTACCTCTTATAAAAGAAGCGGCGTATCCATACATACGTCAAGCTGTTAATAATGGGATTACTGTATATGGGTATAAAAAAGGAATGTTCCATGGCAAATTAATGCTTATTGATAATGAATTAACTGTTATTGGTACAACAAACTTTACTTCGCGTAGCTTCAATATAAATGATGAAATGAATTTTTATATTTATGGCGGTCCTATTGTAGGACAAGTTAATAAGGCGTTAACAGAGGATTTTCATGATTCGAAAGAAATGACGAAAGAGTTTTTTGAGAAGTTATCTTTTTGGGAGCGTTGTAAGGAGAAAGTGGCGGGATTGGTTGAGTTCTATTTGTGATGATGGATTAGGAAAGGGTGCCTACAAAAGGCACCCTTTTTGGTGGGAAATCATTATTTTTCATGCACCAGCATCGTAACATCATCATTAATCAACGTCCCCACATGTTCACCTAAACATATTTTTTTCATGACTCCAGGCTCATCAAAGTTAAAGACATGCGTTGGTAAATTGTAGTCCCGGGCAAGCAGTAATGCCGCTTGATCCATGACTTGTATATTTTGTCTAACGACATCATTATAGTTTAGTTTGCTGTACATTTTTGCTGATTTGTTATGCTTCGGATCACTTGTAAAAACGCCATCGACACCCTGTTTTGCGACTAATATGGCATCGCTATTCATTTCAATAGCTCTTTGTACGCTTGGATAATCTGTCGTCACGAACGGTTGCCCGTTTCCGCCTCCAAAGATAACGATATAGCCGTTATCTAAATGGTGGACTGCACGCAAGCGAATGTATGGTTCAGCTACTGCATTAAATGGAATGGAAGTCATAACGCGTACTTCTCTATTTGTTTTACTTGTTAAAACACCGCGAAGCATTAAGCTGTTAATAATTGTACCTAACGTACCGATATTATCAGCTTCTACGCGATCGATTCCCCATTCTTCAGCTAGATGCCCCCTAAAAATGTTACCGCCACCGATGACGATGGATACTTCGATACCTAAATCAACAATGGATAAAATTTCGTTTGCGATATGTTCTAATCGTTTGGAGTTAAAGCTATTTCCAGTTTGATCGGCAAGTGCACCGCCGCTTAATTTAATTAAGACACGTTTATATGGCTTCATAACAATTCCCCCTATATAGATCGCAATAAAAAAGGAACAAAGGCGAATGCCTTTGTTCCTTTTTAAGAAAATGAAAAAGAAAAGAAGAAGATAGGACGAATTGCTTTGTATAGTTTTTCATAACATCCACTCCTTTTCATTTTGATTTGTTTTAAGTATATATCTTTTTGATTATACGAAACAATCTGATTACTTATCAAGTTTATTTTATCGTTTTTTAACAAAATGGTGTCAATGAAAAAAAGAAGAAAAATATTTGAATTTTTTGTGACGAACTTGTAGGTTTTTGTATGATTTTGTAGGTTCGCTTATAAGATGTGTGAGTAGCTTTTATAAATTCAAATTGAAAGCGTTCGCATGAAGGGGATGAACATAAATGAAAAAATTCGGATTGGCAACACAAATTTTTGTCGCGCTTGTTTTAGGGATTGTAGTAGGGGCAGTCTTTTATGGCAATAAAACGGCGATTTCTTATATCACACCAATTGGGGATATATTTATTCACTTAATTAAGATGATTGTAGTACCAATTGTTATTTCAGCATTAATTGTTGCAGTAGCTGGTGTAGGAGATATGAAGAAGCTTGGGAAACTGGGTGGTAAGACAATTCTTTATTTCGAAATTATTACGACGATTGCTATTTTAATGGGATTACTTGCAGCGAATATATTCCAACCAGGTACTGGTGTTGATATGAGTAATTTACAGCAAAGTGATATTTCTTCTTATAAACAAACAGCAGATGCAACGGAGAAGAAAGGTTTTGCTGAGACAATTGTTCACATTGTACCAAAAAACGTATTTGAATCGATTGCACAAGGTGACCTATTACCGATTATATTCTTCTCAGTATTATTCGGCTTAGGAGTTGCGGCAATTGGGGAAAAAGGAAAGCCTGTTTTTAACTTCTTTGAAGGCGTACTCGAAGCAATGTTTTGGGTTACAAATCAAGTTATGAAATTTGCACCATTTGGTGTATTCGCATTAATTGCCGTTACAGTTGCAAAATTTGGTGTAGCAACATTACTTCCGCTAGGAAAACTAGTGCTAGCTGTATACGTAACTGTTATACTATTCGTTGTGATTGTATTAGGTATTAATGCAAGAATGGTTGGCGTAAACATTTTTACATTAATAAAAATTTTAAAAGAAGAACTGATTCTTTCGTTTACGACAGCAAGTTCAGAAGCTGTTTTACCTAATATAATGAGAAAAATGGAAGAGTTCGGTTGTCCAAAGGCAGTTGCCTCTTTCGTAATTCCGACAGGTTATACATTTAACTTGACTGGATCGGCTATTTATCAAGCGTTAGCGGCATTGTTTGTTGCACAAATGTACGGTGTGCACATGTCACTAACGGAGCAAATAACGTTATTATTCGTTCTCATGTTAACATCCAAAGGTATGGCGGGAGTTCCAGGTGCATCGTTCGTTGTTGTATTAGCAACGTTAGGTTCAATGGGGCTACCACTAGAAGGTATCGCGTTAATTGCGGGAATTGACCGCATTTTAGATATGATTCGCTCATCTGTCAATGTATTAGGAAATGCATTAGCGGCCATTGTTATGTCGAAGTGGGAAGGCGAATTCGATAATGAGAAAGCAAAACAATATGTAGAAACAGTCAAAGAAACAAAAGCAGCATAAGAAATCGTTAAGGAGTGAATAATCATGGCAACATTAACTGAAGTTAAAAATGGTGTTCGAATTGAAAAAGATTTTTTAGGTGAAAAAGAAGTACCAAACTATGCATACTACGGCGTACAAACGATGCGTGCAGTTGAAAACTTCCCAATTACAGGATACAAAATCCATGAAGGCTTAATTAGAGCGTTCGCAATTGTAAAAAAAGCAGCAGCGCTTGCTAATACAGATGTAGGAAGATTGGAATTGAACAAGGGTGGCGTGATCGCAGAAGCTGCTCAAGAAATTCTTGATGGAAAATGGCATGATCATTTCATCGTAGATCCAATTCAGGGCGGAGCAGGTACTTCAATGAACATGAATGCAAATGAAGTCATTGCCAATCGTGCTCTTGAATTATTAGGAATGGAAAAGGGAGACTATCACTATATTAGTCCAAATAGTCATGTAAACATGGCGCAATCAACAAACGATGCATTCCCAACAGCGATTCATATCGCTACATTAAACGCATTAGAAGGTTTATTACAAACGATGGGTTATATGCACGATGTATTTGAATTAAAAGCAGAACAGTTCGATCATGTGATTAAAATGGGTCGTACACATTTACAAGATGCTGTGCCAATTCGTCTTGGACAAGAGTTTAAAGCATACTCTCGTGTACTTGAACGTGATATGAAACGAATTCAGCAATCACGTCAACACTTATATGAAGTGAACATGGGAGCAACTGCAGTTGGTACAGGCTTAAATGCAGATCCAGAATATATTGAAGCAGTTGTAAAACATTTAGCTGCAATCAGTGAATTACCGCTTGTTGGTGCAGAAGATTTAGTGGATGCGACACAAAATACGGATGCTTATACTGAAGTATCTGCAGCACTTAAAGTATGTATGATGAATATGTCTAAAATTGCGAATGACCTTCGCTTAATGGCATCAGGTCCACGTGTTGGTTTAGCAGAAATTATGTTACCAGCTCGTCAGCCAGGTTCATCTATTATGCCAGGGAAAGTAAACCCTGTTATGCCAGAAGTTATTAACCAAATTGCGTTCCAAGTAATTGGTAATGACCATACAATTTGCCTTGCTTCAGAAGCAGGACAATTAGAATTAAACGTTATGGAACCAGTACTTGTTTTCAACTTACTGCAATCAATTAGCATTATGAATAACGGTTTCCGTGCCTTTACAGATAATTGCTTAAAAGGAATTGAAGCGAATGAAGATCGCTTAAAAGAGTATGTTGAGAAAAGTGTAGGAATTATTACAGCCGTGAACCCTCATATCGGTTATGAAGCTGCAGCTCGCGTTGCGAAAGAAGCAATCGCGACAGGGCAATCCGTTCGAGAACTTTGTGTGAAAAATGGTGTACTGTCACAAGAAGACTTAGAGTTAATTCTAGATCCATTTGAAATGACACATCCAGGGATTGCAGGAGCAACTCTTTTAAAGAAAAATTAAAAGAAGAGGGGGGACAAGCCCCTCTTTTTTGTTTACAATATAGAAATGCTATATATGAATAGAGGTAGGGATGTTATGAGCAAGTTTACAGTAGCTTCTAATGGTGCATTAGAAACAACATTAAGAGGAGCAGAAGTATTATCAACACCACTTTTAAATAAAGGGGTAGCCTTCACACAAAATGAAAGAGAAGAGTTAGGTTTAAAAGGGTTATTACCGCCAGCGGTTTTAACGTTAGAAGAACAGGCACGCCGAGCATACGAACAATTTAGTTCGCAGCCGGATGATTTATTAAAGAATGTATACTTAACTGCGTTACATGATCGAAATGAAGTATTATTTTATCGTATATTAACAGATCATTTACGTGAAATGTTACCGATTGTATATACACCAACTGTCGGTGTAGCAATTCAAAGGTATAGTCATGAATATCGTAAACCACGTGGTATTTACTTATCAATTAACGACCCATCAGGTATTGAAGAAGCGTTTGCCAATATCGGTGCAACAGCTGAAAATATTGATTTAGTCGTTGTAACAGATGGGGAAGGTATATTAGGAATTGGTGATTGGGGTGTTGGCGGTATTAATATCGCAATCGGAAAATTAGCTGTTTACACTGCCGCAGTTGGAATCGATCCTAGCCGCGTATTACCGGTAATTTTAGATGTAGGTACAAACCGTGAGGAACTATTAAACAATCCATTTTATATTGGAAATCGTCACCCTCGTATAACAGGTGAAGCTTACGATGAATTTATTGATACGTTTGTACAAGCGGTAAATAAACAATTCCCGAAAGCACTTTTACATTGGGAAGACTTTAGCTCTCGTAACGCACGAAAAATTTTAGATAAATACCGTCATGACGTTTGTACGTTTAATGATGATATTCAAGGTACAGGTGCAGTTTCACTTGCGGCAGTATTATCGGCAGTGAAAGCTTCTGGTGTACCGCTAAGTGAACACCGCGTTGTTGTATTTGGTGCTGGTACGGCTGGAATCGGTATCGCAGATCAAGTTAGAGATGCGATGGTCCGCGTAGGTGTATCTGAAGAAGAATCATATAAGCGTTTCTGGTGTATTGATCGTAACGGGTTAGTTACAGATAATATGGAAGATCTTCTTGATTTCCAAATTCCGTACGCAAGAAAAGAAGCAGAAGTAAGTGAGTGGAAAGAAAATGATGTGATCGGACTTGCTGAAGTTGTGAAATATGTAAAACCGACAATTTTAATTGGTACATCTACTGTTGCAGGTGCATTTAAAGAAGAGATTATTAAAGAAATGGCTTCTCACGTAGAAAGACCAATCATTTTACCAATGTCGAATCCGACGCCACTTGCTGAAGCAAAACCAGCAGATTTAATCGAGTGGACAGAAGGAAGAGCGTTAGTTGCAACAGGAAGTCCATTTGAACCAGTTACATATAACGGTGTAACGTATGTGATTGGACAATCAAATAATGCACTTATTTTCCCAGGGCTTGGTCTTGGAACAATTGTAGTACGAGCAAGCGTCATGACGGATGGAATGTTCGCAGCGGCTGCTGAAGCAGTTGCAAGTATGGTAGATACAAGTCAGCCAGGAGCACCTATTTTACCAGAGGTCGAAGAATTACGTAATATCTCAGAAATGGTTGCAATTGAAGTAGCGAAAGTTGCAGTTGCAGAAGGTGTTGCAAGAGTGAACTTAAGTGATAACGATATCAAGATGGCAGTGCAAGAAGCAATGTGGAAGCCAGAGTATCGCCAAATAAAAGCGGTAGAAAAGGTTAGAATATAGAAAAAAAGCCCGTTTATAACAATAAGCGGGCTTTCGCTTTTACTACTGAAAAAAGTATAGGAAGTGTCACCTTTGAATTGGAATCAATTATGGAAGAAAGATATGTCCCTTTTAATTATATTAATGGTCGTTGTTCCGATTGCTGGGGAGCTGAACTTTCATCCCTTTAATGATACGTTTCGAGTTAGCTTCGGTACACCGCTATTCTTCTTTTTATTATTATTTTTAAGAAGAGTACCAGCAGGAGTTGCAGGTATTCTTGTTGGTATATCTGTAGTCTTATTTCGAGTATGTCTTGACTGGATCATGCAAGGTTCATTTCATATGACAGAATCATTTTATTTGCGTTATCCTGTGTTCTTCTATTATTTTATTTATGGCAGTCTTTTTTCGCTTTGCAGGGTAAATAAGTTCCACCAGAAACCAATCATTATTGGATGCCTTGGAATTTCAATTGAAATTGTTGCAAGTATGTCAGAACTTGCGTTTTATCACATGTTAGTACTCGGTACAACAATAACGATTTCTGAAGTAAATAAACTTATTATTATTGCTATTTTTCGTAGTTTCTTTGCACTTGGTTTTTTAAATATGATGAATTTATATGAAACGAAATTAAAAGAATCGCAAGTTCGAAAAGAAAATGAAAATATGTTAATGCATCTTTCTAATTTATATGTGGAATCTGTTCATTTGAAAAAGACGTTACAAAATGCGGAGTTAATTACACAAGAAGCATATCAACTATATCGAAATTTACAAGTAAACGCTGATTCAAGTAGTAAAACAGCATTGAAAATAGCAGGGGAAGTGCATGAAATAAAAAAGGATAATCAAAGGATATTTGCAGGATTATCTAAACTGTTATTAGATAAAAATGTGGCTGAATATGTAGAAGGACATGAGTTAGCAGAAATGATTGTTAGAATAAATGAAAAGTATGCTGAAATGCTAGCAAAGGATATACGTTTTTCTAAACATATAGAAGGTGAGCATGCTGCATACCACGTGTATACAGTTCTATCAATTTTTAATAATTTAGTTTCGAATGCAGTTGAAGCAATTGAAGATAAAGGTGTCGTTATTATTAAGCTATATAAAAGAGATCAACATATATTTTTTGAAGTAATTGACGATGGGCCTGGTATTGCACAAAAGTATAAGAAATTAGTATTTAAGCCAGGATTTACTTCCAAGTATGATCAAACGGGAACGCCGTCAACTGGTATTGGGCTTTCTTACATAAATGAAATGGTAACAGAGCTAGGCGGAGAAGTCAGATTAGAAGACCGAGAAAATAAAAGAGGATGTAAGTTTATCGTTTGTTTACCGGAGGGTAGTTTAAAGCGGGAAGGGGAATAGATTTGTTTTATTATATCGTAGACGATGATGAAGTTTTTCGTTCAATGCTTTCGCAAATTATTGAAGATGGAGATCTTGGAGAAGTAATTGGTGAGGCGGATGACGGAGCTTTTATTGAAGCGGATCAACTAAATTTTAAAAAAGTAGATATTTTATTTATTGATTTGTTGATGCCGATGAGGGACGGAATTGAAACAGTTCGTCACATTGCGTCAACTTTCACGGGGAAAATTATTATGATTTCTCAAGTGGAATCGAAGCAGCTTATAGGTGAGGCATATACACTTGGTGTAGAATATTATATTACAAAACCATTAAACAAAATCGAAGTTGTATCTGTTGTACGCAAAGTGATAGAGCGTATTAGATTGGAGCGTTCTATACATGATATTCAAAAATCATTGAATAACGTGTTTCAGTGGGAAAAACCGCAATTGCGTACTGAACCAGTACAAGAAGGAAAAAAGATAGGGGATTTAGGGCGCTTTTTACTATCAGAACTCGGTATTGCGGGAGAGAATGGAAGTAAAGATTTACTTAGTATGCTGGAATATTTATATGGTCAAGAAAAGGCACAGACATTTGACTTTGGCTTTCCTGCGTTAAAAGAAATTTTTCATCATATTACGATAAGGAAATTAGGGGATATAGCTTTAGAGGCGGATATTGATAAAGAGAAAAAAGCGTCTGAACAAAGAGTACGTCGAGCTATTTATCAGTCGTTAAATCATTTGGCTTCTTTAGGACTAACAGACTTTTCAAATCCAAAATTTGAAAGCTATGCTCCAAAATTTTTCGATTTCACTGTAGTTAGAAAACGGATGACAGAAATGACGAAAGATGAACTTGCATCTTCTGGTCATACGCGAATTAATACAAAGAAGTTTATTCAAGTGTTGTATTTTGAGGCGAAGAGGTTGATGGAGATAGAGTGAAGAAGATGCTTATAAATAAGCATCTTTTTTGTTAAATCAACATTTTATATTTTCTCGTGGAGCATGTAAAATGTTAAGTAAGAGAAAATGGTTTTATATTAAGGAAGTGTCAAAGCGATGAGTTTCACATTGAATAAATCGATTATTAAAGAAGTGTGCGGAGAGACCTCATATAAAAGAGGTGAAGCCTATTATAAATCAAATAAAGTGATAATAAATCATTATGATGAAAATAAAGAAATTTGCGAGGCGACAGTAAAAGGGAACGAGGATTTCCAGGTTACAGTAGAAAAAGCTAAAAAGGGTGATGTTGTTGCAAAATGTAGTTGTCCTTCATTAGCGTCTTTTCAAACGTACTGTCAACATGTTGCAGCAGTATTAATACAAATAAACTATAATCAACAAACAGGTGGAATGAGCTCCACTAGTAACAGAAATGATCAATTGACAAGTGGTATGTTTCAGCTGTTTGCAGACAAACCACTGAGGCCAAAAAGTAAACAACACCGTTTTGATACACGTGAAATATTAGATGTTGAGTTTATATGTACACCAGTAGCTACGAGAAGTGGTGGTGCTCTTCTTGGAATTCAATTGAAACTTGCCAAGGTGTATTTCATAAATCATATTAGAGAGTTTCTTTCTAAGGTGGAGAAAAGAGAGTCTTTTCATTGTTCAAATGAATTTACATATACACCAGATGTACATAGTTTTAAACAAGAAACGGATGCAATTATTCAGCAGCTCATTAAAATGTATCATAACGAAAAAATGTATGAGGATGCGCTAGAAGTACATGCGAAACAAGATGAAAGTATGATATTTATACCACCAGCTTCATGGAAAGATATGCTCTCTTCACTTTCTAAAGTTGAATATGTACAGCTGAAACAAAATAAACAACTGTTTCAGGGATTACAAGTTTCAAAAGGTTTGTTGCCGTTACACTTTGAATTTACGAAGGGAAATAATGGCGGATTTACACTTCATATAGATGGTCTAAATCGTGTACAAGTTATGGATATGTATAACAATGCACTTTATGGTGGGAAATTATATCACTTACACATTGAAGATTGTATGCGACTTATTGAATTACAAAAGATGATGAGTCGCTCAAATAGTAATCAGTTTTATATTCCAGAAAGTAAGATGGAACATTTCGTCGCGAAAGTTGTACCAGGATTAATGAAGCTCGGAACGGTACACATTGATGAAGTAATATCGGATCGTGTTGAAACACCTTCGCTAAAAGCGAAATTGTATTTAGACCGCGTGAAAAATCGCTTATTAGCAGGTCTTGAATTTCACTATGGGAACGTCATGATTAATCCGCTAGAAGAGGATGGACAGCCGTCTGTTTTTAATCGTGATGAGAAAAAAGAAAAAGAGATTTTAGACATTATGAGTGAAAGTGCCTTTGCAAAAACAGAAGGCGGTTACTTTATGCATAATGAAGAAGCTGAGTATAACTTTTTATATCACGTCGTGCCAACATTAAAAGGTTTAGTTGATATTTATGCGACGACAGCAATCAAATTGCGAATTAGTAAAGGGGATGCAGTTCCTCTTATTAGAGTGAGAAGAAAAGAAAGAATTGATTGGTTGTCATTTCGTTTTGATATAAAAGGAATACCAGAAGCAGAAATTAAAGGTGTATTAGCGGCCCTTGAAGAGAAACGTAAATATTATCGATTGGCGAACGGTTCGTTTTTGTCGCTAGAGAGTAAAGAGTTTAATGAAATTAATCAGTTTATAAAAGAATCAGGTATTCGGAAAGAATTTTTACATGGAGAAGAGGTAAATGTTCCGCTTATTCGGAGTGTAAAATGGATGAACGGACTTCACGAAGGCAATGTTTTAAGTTTGGATGATTCAGTTCAAGAGTTAGTAGAAAACATTCAAAACCCGAAAAAATTAAAGTTTGCTGTGCCAAATACTTTAAATGCAGAAATGAGAAAGTATCAAGTATATGGGTTCGAATGGATGAAAACACTTGCTCATTACCGTTTTGGCGGTATTTTAGCAGATGATATGGGACTTGGAAAAACGTTGCAAAGCATTGCTTTTATAGATTCTGTTTTGACTGAGATTCGAGAAAAGAAACTGCCAATATTAGTCGTTTCACCATCATCTCTTGTTTATAATTGGTTTAGTGAATTGAAAAAATTCGCCCCGCATATTAGAGCAGTTATTGCAGATGGAAACCAAGCAGAGCGCCGGAAAATTTTGAAAGATATAACGGAATTTGATGTCGTAATCACGTCATATCCATTACTGAGAAGAGATATAAGATTATATGCAAGACCATTTCATACACTATTTCTTGATGAAGCACAGGCGTTTAAAAACCCTACAACGCAAACGGCAAGAGCTGTGAAAACAATTCAAGCTGAATACCGTTTCGGACTAACTGGTACACCTGTAGAAAATTCATTAGAAGAGCTATGGTCTATCTTCCATGTCGTCTTCCCGGAATTATTACCAGGAAGAAAAGAGTTCGGTGATTTAAGGCGTGAAGATATAGCGAAGCGAGTGAAACCATTCGTATTAAGACGATTAAAAGGGGACGTATTAAATGAGTTGCCAGAGAAAATAGAGCACTTACAATCATCGGAGTTATTACCCGATCAAAAGAGTCTCTATGCTGCTTATTTAGCGAAGTTAAGGGAAGAAACGTTAAAGCATTTAGACAAAGACACGTTACGTAAAAATAAAATTAGAATTTTAGCTGGTTTAACGAGATTGCGACAAATTTGTTGTCATCCCGCTTTATTTGTTGATGATTACAAAGGAAGTTCAGCTAAATTTGAACAACTGTTAGAGATTTTAGAGGAATGTAGAAGTACAGGGAAGAGAATATTAATTTTTTCTCAATTTACGAAGATGCTTTCCATTATTGGTCGTGAGTTAAATCGACAAGCAATTCCATACTTTTATTTAGACGGGAGTACACCAGCGCAGGATCGTGTAGAGCTGTGCGATCGGTTTAACGAAGGAGAAGGAGATCTATTTCTCATTTCTTTAAAAGCTGGTGGTACCGGACTTAATTTAACTGGTGCAGATACAGTAATATTATATGATTTATGGTGGAATCCAGCTGTTGAACAACAAGCGGCCGATAGGGCGTATCGAATGGGACAAAAAAATACAGTGCAAGTTATAAAGCTAGTAGCTCAGGGAACAATTGAGGAGAAAATGCATGAACTGCAAGAAAGTAAGAAAAATTTAATCGCTGAAGTGATTGAGCCGGGAGAAGAGAAATTGTCCTCAATCACAGAGGAAGAAATTCGAGATATTTTAATGATTTAATATAAAAAAGCTATGCCTTCAAATTTATGAGGGCATAGCTTTTTTGTTGTAATAATTATATTTTGTTTTGTACAAAGTAAAGAAATCAAATGTTATTTAAATTACTTCTTTGTACCTTTACTTTTGTATGGTTTGGCAGCTGCCTTTTTCTTTGCACTTGATTGCCAACGGTTCCATCCTTTACTTCCTGTACCTTGTCCTACACCTTTTTTCGGTTTTGCTTTCGTTTTACTCATATGATCACTCCGTTATATAAAAATCTTATTTGATAATAGTCAATGATTTAGAAAATACTCTTTATAAATGACTATGATTGCTTTAAGTAAAAATAAACTGCTTGAATGCTATAGTATAACATGAATTTGCAAGTAAACTGAAAGGAATTATAAAGAAAATGAAAATAATAAGAAATACTGCAGATTCTATATTCCGAACGATCACATTAATTGTTGTGTATACGTTAGTTTCGGTCAGTGAAACATTTTTTGGATTGACGAGGCAGAAAAAGTAAAGATGTTAAATTAACAACAATCAATAAAGCCGTAAAATAAAGAATTGAAAAACATTTTAAAACTTTTTGTTGACTTTCTTTATTTTTTGTATAGAATAATCATTAATAAAATGTTTCAGAGATGTGACAACAAAACGACTATGAAAGGACGAGTAGTAGTAGGACGTAGTTTAAGCGAGTCAGGGGTGGTGTGAGCCTGATACGAAGCCTATTATGAAGAACCTCCTGGAGTTGCTAACCGAAATCCTTTATAGGAAAGTAGACTTAGCCGGGAACTTCGCCGTTACAAGAAGAACAGTATCGAGATATTTCATCTCCGTATTGTATAAGTGAGCAACCTCTGTTGCTAATTTGGGTGGTACCGCGGAACCAAAGCCTTTCGTCCCAGTTTTTTGGGAAAGAAGGGCTTTTTTTGTTGGCTTCTTTTCACAACATCCAAACATTTTAGGAGGAAACCACCATGTATCAATCATTAATGACAGTAAGAGAGACTCAAATCGCAATTAAGGAAGTTAAAACATTCTTCGAGGACCAATTAGCAAAACGCCTTGAACTATTTCGCGTATCTGCACCATTATTCGTAACGAAAAAATCAGGATTAAACGATCACCTAAACGGTGTAGAACGCCCAATTGAATTTGATATGTTACATTCAGGAGAAGAATTAGAAATTGTTCATTCACTAGCGAAATGGAAACGATTTGCATTACATGAATACGGATACGAAGCTGGTGAAGGTTTATATACAAACATGAACGCAATCCGTCGTGATGAAGAACTTGATGCAACGCATTCCATTTACGTTGACCAATGGGATTGGGAAAAAATCGTTCAAAAAGAATGGCGTACTGTCGATTACTTACAAAAAACAGTACAAACAATTTATGGAATATTCAAAGATTTAGAAGATCACTTGTTTGAAAAATATCCGTTCCTTGGAAAGTATTTACCAGAAGAGATTGTTTTCATTACTTCTCAAGAACTAGAAGATAAATATCCAGAATTAACACCGAAAGATCGTGAACATGCAATTGCGAAAGAACATGGTGCAGTTTTCATTATCGGAATTGGTGATGCACTTCGTTCAGGCGAAAAGCACGACGGACGCGCAGCTGATTATGATGATTGGAAATTAAACGGTGACATTTTATTCTGGCACCCAGTACTACAATCTTCATTTGAATTATCATCAATGGGAATTCGTGTTGATAGTAAATCACTTGATGAGCAGTTAACGAAAACTGGTGAAGAATTCAAACGTGAGTATGATTTCCATAAAGGTATATTAGAAGACGTACTACCATTAACAATCGGCGGTGGCATTGGACAATCAAGAATGTGCATGTACTTCTTACGTAAAGCACATATCGGTGAAGTTCAATCTTCTGTATGGCCTGACGATTTACGTGCAGCTTGTAAAAAAGAAAACATTCATCTGTTTTAATAGAAGTGAGGGAATAGCTTAAATATAGAGCTATTCCCTCTTTTTAAATTGTGTAAACGAATGGTTTACAGAGAGTTTTACTAATGGTTTCTTTCATTTATATCTCTTTTTATGTAATAATTTGTTAAAGGAGGGGACGTTATGAGCATAGGAGAGCAGCTAAAAAAACTACGAGAATCAAAGGGGTTTTCGCAAGAGGATGTTGCTAAAAAGATTGGTGTGACGAGGCAAGCAGTGTACAAATGGGAAAATGATAAAAGTTATCCTGATATTGATAATCTAATTTTACTAAGCGAAATGTACAATGTTACGCTTGATGAGTTAATAAAAGGGAAACAGAATATTAAAGAAAAAATACATATTGATGAAGAAGATGAGGATTTTGAGAAAGAGAATGATTTTGGTTTTTATATTGGGTTTGGATTGCTAATTATGAGTGCATTCATTGATTATGAAGGAATACAAGTATTTGTATTAGGAGTTGCACTATTCATGATGGTTTTTTATTCGAATGTGAAGAAAGTTATTTTGAATGAATATAGATCGTTTTTTCAAGAGAAAGAGCGAAAAGATATATGTGATAAAAAGTAAGAAGAGTTAGTTATATTTCCTAGGAAAGGGTATAACGAATATTTTTATTGTATTATAATGATTTTAGGATATCGGTAATATGAAAGCTATTTGGGTAGATCCTTGAAATCTATATGTAAAATGATAATAAAGTTATTTAATTTTAAAAGCTCAAACAAGCATAACCCCGGTCTAAAGCTAGGACGGGGTTCAAAATATAATAATAAAATCGCTTAAGAGTCTACGTTTTATTCAATGATAGTGCCTTTTTATAAAACGTCACTTGCTTATTTATTACCGAGTTCTTCCGCTAAACCGATTAAAATTCCTTCGACTCCACGAATGTAGCAGAGACGATACGAGTTCTCGTACTGAACTACTTCGCCAACGAGCTCTGCACCATGCTTAGTGAGTCTCGATACCATTTCGTCAATATCTTGAACGGTGAACATGACGCGTAGATAACCGAGGGTGTTTACAGGAGCTTTTCGGTGATCTGCTATAGTAGGAGGGGTGAGAAATCGCGAAAGTTCAATTCGGTTGTGGCCATCTGGAGTGACCATCATAGCGATCTCTACGCACTGAGAACCGAGTCCAGTTACGCGACCAGCCCATTCACCTTCGACATTGGCTCGACCTTCGAGATTCAAGCCAATCTCCTCAAAGAAAGAGATTGCGTTATCAAGAGATTTTACAACGATGCTGACATTGTCCATTCGTAATAATTTGTTTTTTGCCATAGTCTTATCTCCTTATGTATAAAAGTTCATTATTTAATCATCCTCATAATTATACTACTAAGTAGTTACAAATTCCTTTCAGTCAAAAACACCTTGTCGTAGTATAGGAAAATGTGACAAGGTGTTTTTTTATATGTCATATAGCATCTTGTTAACGAACAGCTTTTATTTAATAGGAAGGAAGTAGATTAATATGATTTTTTTATAAGTGTTACTGAGCATATCAAATTAGCTCATTTGTACTAAAGGCTCAATTTTCGCCATAAATGATTGATGCAGTGCCTCAACACCTGTTACTAAATGAAGGCGGTCAATAACGACAGACACTTTAATTTCTGATGTACTTACCATTTTAATATGAATATCTTCTTCTTTTAAAGTAGTAAACATATTTGCAGCAACACCAGGGTTAGATACCATGCCAGATCCTACGATTGATACTTTTGCTAAATGATTTTCATATTCTACTGCTTCATAGTGAAGTGCCTCTTGATTTTGTTCCAATACTTCTAATGTTTCTCTTAAATCATTAGAATGGATGGAGAAGGAGAGATGAACAGTTCCTTCATTTGTAATACTTTGAATGATGATATCTACATTAATATGTGCCGCTGCTAATGTAGAGAAAACAGTTGAAAGTGAACCTTGTTCTAATCCTTTCACTGTGATGCGTGTAATATTATCTTCAAATGCAATACCTTTAACGATTGATTGTTGTTCCATGTTACATTCTCCTTTTACAATTGTTCCGTTTTCTTGTTCCATACTTGAGCGAACTTCTAAAATGACATTATGATTTTTAGCAAACTCAACAGCACGCGGGTGTAATACACCAGCACCGAGGTTTGCAAGTTCTAACATTTCGTCATAAGAAATTTCATCTAATTTATAAGCATCTTTTACAACTCGTGGATCCGTCGTATATACGCCGGTCACATCTGTGTAAATATCACATTTTTTTGCGTTTAGTGCAGCAGCTAATGCGACAGCAGTTGTATCAGAACCGCCTCGTCCAAGCGTTGTAATTTCAAAATCTTCACTGACTCCTTGGAAACCAGCTACAATAACAATCGTGCCTTCAGCAAGATAAGATTGAATACGATCTGTATGAATGTCAGTAATCCGTGCACTACTATGTACAGATTCTGTCGTAATACCAGCTTGCCATCCTGTTAATGAAATCGCGTTATACCCTTTTGCTTGTAGTGCCATCGTTAATAATGAAATAGTTACTTGCTCTCCTGTAGATAGAAGCATATCCATTTCACGTTTACTTGGATTTTCTGTAATAACGTTAGCGAGTGCGACAAGTTCATCCGTGCTTTTTCCCATTGCTGAAACGACAGAGACAACGCTATGACCTCGTTCATATTCTTCAATAATTAAATTTGCTACATGTTGAATGCGCTCGACGCTTCCGACAGAAGTGCCACCAAATTTTTGAACAATTGTTTCCATTACAAATTCCTTCTTTCGTCTATTTTTAAGAATAGATTAGGAAATATATAAATCCCAATACTCCTGTAGTTACCAGAAAGACAAACAAAAAACACCATCTCAAATAAGTGAGGATGGTGCTGTTACAGGAAAAGGGAAACAGAAAACGGAGCTAATAAAAAAACCGCCAAAAAAGGAATATCATAAAAAATGATATCTCTTTTTTGTAGATAGCTCTTCATACGTACACGTCTGTACATATGACAGTTCTGTTTCTATTCGAAAACAGCCCCAATTGATAAATGCAGAGAAACTTATCAATTTCGGCAATACTTCCTTTCATCTAAGTTCATAGACATCTCTGTGTCTCCATTAGAATACTCATAAGTATCGCAACCTCTATCTCACGTTTTAGGCGAGAGTGTTTGATTTATGAAGTTGTTGGTAACATTTGTTTTATAATAATTTAAATTTTTCGGGGAATCAAGTGTTTTATATATATTTTAAAAATTCTTTCTTTTTTCTGAGGAAGTTTGTGAAAAATGTAGCAAAATAAATTCATTGCATGTACATTAAACTTATAGTGCATAGGAGGTGGGAGAATGAAAAGGAAACAGCCTATTTATGTTGCGACAAAAATGAACACGACGATGGGAAAATTATGGGAATATACGCAAGAACCAGATATACATACAGAGTGGGATGCTCGCTTTACTGAAATTTCGTATTTAGAGAAAAAAGAAGGAGAACCACAGAAGTTTTTGTATAAAACAAAGATTGGATTTGGGTTTGAAATAGCTGGAGAAGGGGAATCAATAGGTGAAATAAGAAAAGATATTTTAATGCAGTTATGCAATTGGATGGAAACGAAAATGAAATTGTAGATTATTTTGGCGAACCACATTTACTCGTTTCTACACTGCATTTTCATATCGATGAGTTAGGGGCAATGCATATTTCTTCAAAGAAACAATGGTTTTATATGTTTGGAAGAAAAATTCCGTTACCAAAATTTTTGTATGGTGAGGCAAAAATTGTTGAAAGTTATGATGATGAACTACAATGTTTTCGAATTCACGTACAAGTACGAAACCCGTTAATTGGCTCGCTTTTTTCATATAAGGGAACATTTTTGGAAAGGAAATAAACGATATGAAAAATATAATATTTGGGCTTGCTTGTTATGTTGTTTTTCTAATATATGAGTGGTCGAATGTAAATCCTGTTGAAGCAATTATATTATTATCTGTTTTATTATTTATACCAATGTCACTTTGTATTATTGATAAAAGAAAAAGAGATGGATCGTATTTATTATTTTATAAATTCGTATCGTTTTTATATCCAATCGCAGCAATTTGTGCAATGCTAGCTTTCGTCACAAATCACTATGTATTTGCGCTAGTTTGGTTTGTATATACAGGAATTGTTGCGTTATTTGGTGTAAGTAGATTGCTAGAAAGAGGATGGAAGCCGCTAGAAGAGAACGCCATAGATAGTGCGTATATTTATTTGTTTTTAGGTGGTTTTTGGTTTTTTGCTTCAGTAGCAAAACTTTCAATTATGCATTTTAGCTCTGACATTGTTTTACTCACAGCAGCGCATTTTCATTATTCGGCGTTTCTATTGCCATTATCAGCTGGTTTAACAGGGAGAAAAAGAGAAAAGAGAAGTAAAGTATATGATGCTATTATGTTTATCATCATGATTTCACCTATGACAGTTGCAATAGGAATTACATACTCGAGAATATTTGAATTTTTTGCAGTGCTCCTATATTTATGTGCGATTTATGGATATGGATTTTACGTTTGGAGAGCAAAATTTAATGCTATCAGTGCAAAGATTCTTTTAATCGTTTCGTCTAGTACACTCATGGTTACAATTATGTTCTCACTTATATACTCATACGGGAATTTGAAGCATGTAATGACGATTACAATTGCTCAAATGGTTTGGATTCACGGTGTTGTCAACGGAATTGGAGTAGCGTTACCGGCATTTGTCGGCTGGATGATCGAAAAGAGTGTTCCGAATTATAAATACTATGGGAAACCAATGAGTAAATTAAGAGGAAGTGTGGCAATTGGTGAGGCTTTTTTATATAGCGGCAATTTAGTAGGCAGTAAGGAATACAACGGTTTAGTTGATCAAATAACTGATTTTCATAGTGAGTCATTTGACGTGACGAAGGTACCTTTAAGTATTATTCGTTTTTATGAAAATACAACAGAGTATGAGTTGCAATCAAATATTAAATGGGCTCGTTGGTTCCGCCTATTTGCATTTTGTTATGAGAAAATGAGCAAGCATGTAGGACAAATACATTTAGGAATGGGCGACAAGTGGGAAACGATGCATGGCTCTATCATTGGTGTAATGGATGAGGAAGATGGAAGAGAGAATGTAAGGGCTTGGCTAAGGAAAAATGAAGCAGGTGAATCTATTTTTGTAGCTCTTTATTCAAAGCATACAGATAAGGATGAGACATATATGAATATCGCCTTGCCTTTACCTTATTCGAATATTACTGGTATTTTGAGGCTATGTAATGATAATCATGATTTAATCATTACTAGTAAGTTAAGAGAAAATGGCCAGGGAGATGAGGGGATTTATTTACATACTCGGTTCTTAACAATCCGTTTACCGTTAGCAGAGACTTTCATCATTACAGAGGGTAAGGATAAAATGTTAACAGCTCATCATAGCATGTGGCTATTTGGACTTGAATTTTTACATATTCATTATAAGATTGAAAAAATTGCACAGAAGTAAGAAAGGCTTGGATGGGTTTCCAAGCTTTTTTATGTATGGGTAATTGTCATAGAAATTTGTTTATTTAGCTCATTATCCCAAACACGTTGAATTTCAAAAGTGCCTGTTTCAAAAAATAATGGGAATCTTTCTTTAAACTAAGTTTGCATAGGTAGCTTTAGTGCTGTATCGATTGGTATCCATAAGAAAGAATAAGCCCTAAAGAAATTAGGACTTATTCTTCATTAAATACAAATGTTTGTTTCATTTTTTTACCTTCATTTACCGGATGGCCGTTATAAGAGAAATTCTTTTCTTCCCAAGTGATCACAACTTTAAAATTATGACTATTAAAGTCTAATGGGAATACCATGTAGTCAAAGCTTGTATGACTTTTAGAAATATTTTCATTAGGTGTAGTAGGTTTAAAGGTAGCTTTAGAGGTAGGATTGTTATCAAGTATTTCCACAGATACATTTGATACATCATGACCGATGTTTTTTACGAGTAAACTATACGTATCAAATACACCTTGTTTTGGCTGGATTGCTTGCTTGTTTGGATTATGGGATTTATCAATTTCGACATACCATTGTTTAGACTTTGACGCAATCGGCAGTGACTGAAATGTGTAAGCACTAGCTTGCATTGGTAGTGCTAAACATATAAGTGTAAAGAGAGTTAATATTTTTCGGTTCATTTTTTTTAGAGCTCCCATTCTTTAATGGATTTACTTGTTATTATCTTCTTTTTACGAGTTAATATACCATATAATGTAAAGTGGTTATTATGAGTAGTGAATCAATATCTTATTCACTACTCTTATAGCTAGCATAATTACGTATGAAGTAAGAAAGAATAAATTTGTTTTTTCTATACTTAGATTACTGCCCTTTTTAAAAGGGCTATTTTTACGTTTTAATAAAAAGAATATACTAATAATTCCGTATAAATTATTTATTTTAATGTAGTTAAATGTGCTTGTATATGTGAAATTAGAGAGGGAAGCTGTGTAGAGATGTTTCTACAAAGCTATTTAGGATATGAAAAAATTACCAAAAATATGTTAAAATAACATTGTCATACAACAAGGGGGCTTTGTTTTATGGAAAATGTACATCTTGCTAAAGTAGATTTAACGAAAAAAATTGAATCAAAATCTAAGTACAACAAGAAACTCGAAAAATATCAAAGGCGCTTATTAGCATTACAACAAATTTTGAAAGAAGAAAAAATCGCGGTTATGCTTGTTATGGAAGGATGGGATGCGGCTGGTAAAGGTGGGGCAATTAAGCGGGTGACGGAACATCTTGACCCACGTGGGTTCCAAGTAGATCCAATTGGAGCGCCTGCACCTCATGAAAAACGTTACCATTATTTGCAACGTTTCTGGCGCAAAATTCCACAGTACGGGCAAATCACCATTTTTGATCGCTCATGGTACGGTCGTGTGTTAGTTGAGCGTGTTGAAGGATTTGCTACAAAGGAAGAGTGGATGAGAGCATATGATGAGATTAATGATTTTGAAAAACTACTAACAGATGACCATTACATAATAGGGAAGTTCTTCTACCATATAAGTAAAGAGGAACAGTTAAAGAGATTTAAAGATAGAGAGAAAAATCCTTTGAAAAGATGGAAAATTACAGACGAAGATTGGCGTAATCGTGAAAAATGGGATGAATATGTTGAAGCAATGGAAGACATGTTTGAAAAAACAAGTAAGCCAAATGCGAAGTGGCATATTATTGAAAGTAACGATAAATTGTATGCCCGTGTGAAAACGTTAAAAATCATTATTTCATTCATTGAGGATTATTTCTTAGAACATGGTATAGAATTGCCTTCTTATTATTATGAAATGAAAGAGGATATTGAAGTTTTGCAAGATGTAGGTGTTAAAGAGTAAAAAAGAAAATGGTCCTGTGAATTGGTGAAACCAAATTATGGGGCTTTTTTATTTAGAAACATTTTACAATTAACAGAATAAGGTATATAATCAATAATCATATTAACATTGTTAATATGATTATTGATTATATACTATGTGGGGGTTTTACTTTGAAGGGAAGAGATGTTGTTTTAGGTTTATTAATGGAAAAGGAATTGTCTGGTTACGATATTAAAATTGTGTTTGAAGACGTATTTACTCATTTTTTTGATGGAAGTTTTGGAATGATTTATCCAACGTTACGACAATTGGAGAATGAAGGGAAAATAAAAAAAGAGGTTGTCATGCAAGAGGGAAAACCGAATAAGAAAATGTACTTTATTACAGATGAGGGGCGTGAAGAATTTTATCAATACATGCAGACACCTGTAGAGAAGGATGTTTTACGTTCGGATTTTTTAATGAGAATGTATTTTGGTAACTATAGTGATGATGTAACAATAAAAAAATGGATTAAAGATGAAATTGAAAGAAAAGAAGCGTACATTGCAGATCTTCGATTGAAATATGAAAAGTGGAGAGTAGGTATTACTTTCGTCGAAGAAATTTCACTAGATGTAGGTATTGCATCGTATAGTGCACAAGTGGAGACTTTGAAGAAAAAATTAGAAGAGTTAGAGGCGAAAGAAAACAATAAAACAGAAGAATGAAAAACGCGTTCACAATAAATAAAGGGGTATATAAAGATGGAGCAATCAAAGGGTATTAAGATTGTCTTTTTAATGTGTCTAGGTATCTTTCTTTGTATGATTGATACGACAATTATGAATATAGCTTTACCGGCAATACAATCGAGTGTAAATACTTCGTTAGAAAAGATGTCTTGGGTATTAAATGTTTATACAATGACGATTGCAGTACTTGCCATTCCGTTAGGGCGGATAGCTGATATCTTTGGAAAAGCAAAGATGTATATTCTTGGTCTGGTGATTTTTGGTGGTGGATCGGTACTTTGCGCTTTTGCTAATACAGGTGATTTTCTTATTTTTTCTCGTTTTATACAAAGTATTGGGGCAGCGATTTTATTTCCAACAAGTATGGTAATTGGTGTATCAGCTATGCCATTAGCTAAGAGGCATGTTGCGCTTGCAATTTTAGGAGTAACACAAGGATTGTCAGCTGCTATGGGACCAGTAATAGGTGGAATTATTACGCAAAATTTAGGATGGAGATGGGTGTTCTTCGTTAATGTTCCGGTTTGTATAATAGGAATCGTGTTATGTTGCATCATGCTACAAATAAAAAATGAAGAACGTATTATCTCAAAAATAGATTGGATAGGACTACTATTAAGTAGCACAGCAATTTTTTCATTTACTCTCATATTAGTAAAAGGTAATACATGGGGATGGCAAAGTAATATTGCTTTGTCTTGTTATGCAATTAGCACTATTTCTCTTATTCTATTTGTTTTAGTAGAACGAAAGATTCATAATCCAATGGTGAATTTAAAGTTATTTCAAGATCGAATGTTTGTCGGAGCGTCTATCGTTGTTATATTAAGTAATTTATTTTTAATTGGAGTTACTGTATTGCTTCCAACGTTCTTGACGAAACTACAAGGTCGAACGGAAATTGAAGCGGCTTTTTTAGTGACACCTATTTCAGCAATGATATTTTTTGTCTCACCAGTTGCAGCAACTTTAATTAAAAAACTCGGAAAAGTAACTATTATTTTGTCAGGATTTCTTATTATGGGGCTTTCCTACTATTGGTTGCAAATGATTGATGTGCATTCAACAAATATAGAAATTATTATTCCATGTATGATATTAGGTGTTGGATATGGTTTAGTAGTGGGGCCAATTACAGTTTTAAGTGCGTCTTCGTTTGAAGGAGAATTGTTAACTGCTTCTCAAAGTGTTGTATCAATGTTACGACAAGTCGGAATTGTATTGGCAGTCGCAATATTTGTCTCTAACTTAACTCACAATTTAACTGTAAATAAAGAAAAAGTATATCGTTATGCAGAAGAAAAGGTGCGTACTATTCATGTGAATAGTACTGAGCAAACTGAAATTTTACAAATGACTAAAGAGAAAATAGAGAATCAAAGTTTAGAGTCGAATATAAATAAGAAACAAAATGCAATGACAATGGGATTAAGTAAAGAGAAAAAGGAAGAATTGATTCACGACAAGACGGATGAAATATTAAGAAAAGTTCCAGTAGAATATAGAGATGTAAAAAGAGAAGAAGTTATGAGGCAAGTGACAAAAGAAGTTGAAAAACAAGAGGAAAGTATAAAGAAAGAGGTACTCACATTTTCAAATGATGTGAATCATTATGCCAAGAATCAGATGGCTATGAGTTTTACAGATTTATATAAAGCAAGTGTGCCAATTATTTTAATTTGTGCTTTCGTAAGTTTGTTGTTTTGGGAAGGGAAAGCTTTGAGTAAAAAGAGAAGGGGAAGATTAGTAGAAGAAGCGTAAAGAAAAACAGGCTATAGCAGCCTGTTTTTTTCATTGTTTTCTCCTTGCATATTGTGAATAGTAGTATTTTTAATATAGCATGGGATAAGTCGAGTATGATTAGAAAGTTTTTTAGAATGAAAGGAAGGAATGGAAAATGCCATTGAATATGTAACGTTATACATAGTACATTAACAAGAGGGATTAATTTTAAAAGGAGGATGGGGAATTGCTAGATAAGGCAGGGGCTTTAATAGATAATCATGTGTACACAGAAGAAGAGCAACAAAAACTATACAAACGAACGTTAATAATCGTCAGCATTTCACAAATGTTTGGCGGTGCAGGACTAGCTGCTGGTATTACAGTGGGAGCACTTCTTGCGCAGCAAATGCTTGGAACAGATGCATTTGCAGGATTACCAACTGCTATGTTTACATTAGGATCGGCATTCGCAGCTTTCATAGTAGGGAAGCTTTCGCAACGATATGGACGCCGGATAGGTCTTGCAACAGGGTTTATAGTAGGCGGATTTGGAGCAATTGGTGTTGTAATGGCAGCTTTAACAAATAGTATTATTCTTTTACTTATTTCTTTACTTATATATGGTGCCGGTACAGCCACGAATCTACAAGCTCGTTATGCAGGTACAGATTTAGCAGATAAGAAGCAGAGAGCAACGGCTGTTAGTATTACGATGGTAATGACGACTTTCGGTGCAGTTGCAGGACCAAATTTAGTAGGGGTAATGGGAAGTTTTGCTCATTCAATTGGAGTTCCTAAACTTGCAGGTCCGTTCATACTATCGGCAGCAGCATTTATACTGGCGGGTCTAGTTCTTTTTGTTATGCTTCGTCCAGATCCTTTGATTATTGCTAACATAATAGAAAGATATAAACAGGAACATACATATAAAGGACAACCAATAACAGAAGAAGCGAAAGAAAATAAACGAGGTATTACAGTTGGAGCAATCGTAATGATACTTACGCAAATAGTGATGGTTGCGATTATGACGATGACGCCAGTTCATATGGGACACCACGGTCACGGTTTAAGTGCAGTAGGACTTGTGATAGGTTTTCATGTAGGTGCAATGTATCTTCCATCTCTCGTTACAGGAATGTTAATTGATAAAATTGGCCGAACTACAATGAGCATAGCTGGTGGAGTGATTTTACTTGCAGCGGGTGTCATAGCTGCGACAGCGCCAAGTGATTCTTTATTATTATTAATCGTTGCTCTGTCTTTACTTGGGCTAGGATGGAACCTCGGATTGATAAGTGGTACAGCACAAATCGTTGATTCCACAACACCGTCTACACGTGCTAAAACACAAGGGAAAATAGATGTTTTTATTGCGCTAGCTGGAGCTTCTGGTGGAGCAATGTCAGGTATGGTAGTAGCGAATTCAAGTTATGCGGCATTGTCATTGGCTGGAGGGGTGTTAGCGTTATTACTTATTCCTGTTGTGATATGGTCTCGAAAAGGGGCAAGAAATTAAATGAAAAAGAGGTTCTAGTTACTGACTAGAGCCTCTTTTTATACACTTAAATTAAATTCCACTCTACAATAAGCCCTAAATGCGTAAGTCCGCCACCAAATCCGTATAGTAAAAGTGTGTCTCCGTTATTTAATTTCCCTTCTTTTATAGCTAAATTTAAAGCGAGTGGAATGGTGACTGAAGAGGTATTCCCCATATATTCCACGCTCGTTAATGTTTTTTGTATTGGAATTTGAGATTTTTCGCAAATAGATTCGATCATTCGTAAGTTAGCGCTGTGGGGTATGAACCAGTCTATATCATCTACTTGCATATTTACGGTATGTAATAAATTTTTTATGCCTTTTGGTACTGTGCGTGTTGCCCATTTATATACTTCTCTTCCATTTTGAACGATTTTTTCATTTGTTTGCAGTGGTGTGCCATTCATAGTAGTAGATAAGTTTGTTCTATATAGATGAATGCCGCCATCACCGTTTGTTCCCATGTGAGCAGCGATAAAGCTTTGGGTGTTTTCATCTCTTTCTAATAAAATAGCTCCAGCACCATCACCGAATAAAATACAGGTCGTTCTATCGGTATAATCAGTAACTTTAGATAATGTCTCTGTCGCTACGACAAGTACTTTTTCATGTGATCCAGAAGTGATTAAGCTATTACCGATGTGTAGTCCATATGTAAAACCAGCACAAGTTGCATTTAAATCAAAAGCTAGTGTATGAGGTATGTTGAAGTATTGTTGTATTTGGCAAGCAACACTAGGGAAAACGTAATCAGCAGTAGTAGTAGCGACAATGATACAGTCGACATCTTCTAAGTTTTTCTTATATGTTGTACATAAATTTTCAATTGCTTTAATGGCTAAGTTTGAGGAGTATTCTTCGTCGCTAGCGATTCTTCTTTCCTTCATTCCTGTTCTTTGTACAATCCATTCATCATTCGTATGGACCATCTTTTCTAAATCGTTATTAGACAATATTTGATCTGGAACATAAGTACCAATTGCAGTAATACGAGATTTAGAATGCATAGGAACATCTCCTAACTTTTATCTTTATAACCTGATACTAATATTAGGTTATAAAAATGTCAATAAAGATTTTTGTTGTATTAAAACGATAATACTTAACTTACTATGAAGGAATTTGGCGAGTGCTGTAAAAATAATATACGAGAAGTTTCTAAAATTGATAATTGCTTTTGTTATTTTTATTGTGAGAAAAATTCGCAAAAAATGACGATTAAAGTAAAAATATAAAGATTTTCTTTAGTGTGATATAGGTTGTTAAACCTTGTGAAAGCGAATTACTTATGCTACACTTTATGTAACTTAAAATGAACGGAGGGGCTTCCTTTGATCTTAATCAGATTACGTCTCAATACTTTGTGCCAATAATTGAATAGCGCTCAAAGGCTCTGTCTGTGTACAGAGTGAACGGGATTGGTCTGCCTATTTTAAAGGAACCCTTTATTAAGCTTATATGTGAAAAAGAGGGAGGGACGAATACGCCCTCTTTTTGTTTTGCCTTTATAAATAGAATGGGATTGTATAAGTGAACACTTACTGTGGATACGTATACAATCTTGGGACTTTTTGACTATAAAATAGGATGAAAGCATAGCTTTCTTCTATTTCTTTGGTGAACCCTTATCCGTTTACGAAAACACAGGCAGCGACCTGTGTTTTTTATTTTACGTAATCGAAATGGAGGAATAAATATATGGAAGAAGTATTACAAAGAGCAGTTTTAGTTGGAGTAAATTTAGGTAATGAAGATGATTTTGCATATTCGATGGAAGAGTTAACAAATCTTGCGGAAGCTTGTGATGTAGAGGTAATTGGGCAAGTAATGCAAAATTTACAACGAGTAAATCCATCGCATTATATCGGAAAAGGAAAGATTGAAGAAGTTGCAGCGTATGTACAAGAAATAGATGCGAATATGGTTATCTTTAATGATGAATTATCTCCTTCACAAATTCGAAATTTAGAAGAGGATTTAGATTGTAAGGTAATTGATCGTACCATTTTAATTTTAGATATTTTTGCGCAACGTGCGAAAACGAAAGAAGCACAGCTACAAGTAGAAGTAGCACACCTTCAGTATATGATGCCTCGTTTAATCGGTCTTCGTGAATCGTTAGGGAGACAGAGCGGCGGCGTTGGTACGAAAAATAAAGGTGTCGGTGAAAAGAAGTTAGAGTTAGACCGTCGTAAAATTGAAGAACAAATTTCAGTTTTGAATAAAGATTTAGAAGCGCTCGTTGCCCAGCGTCAAACGCAGCGAAAGCAGCGTAAGAAAAATGAAATACCTGTTGTAGCATTAGTAGGTTATACGAATGCAGGAAAGTCAACGACGATGAATGCAATGCTTGAAATTTATAATGGTACAGAAGAAAAACAAGTATTTGAAAAAGATATGTTATTTGCGACGTTAGAAACATCTGTACGAAATATTGATTTGCCAGATAATAAATCATTTTTATTAACAGATACAGTTGGATTTGTAAGTAAATTACCACATCATCTTGTGAAGGCGTTCCGTTCAACGTTAGAAGAAGTAGCGGAAGCAGACCTACTTATTCACGTTGTAGATTACGCAAATCCAAATTATGAACAATTAATTGATATTACAAATGAAACGTTAAAGAAAATTGGAGTAGAAAATATTCCAACGATCTATGCTTATAATAAATCAGATATGGTAGATGTTGAAATTCCGAAAGTGCAAGAAGATCGCGTTTATTTATCAGCGAAGAAACATGTTGGAATTGAAGAACTTGTAGAAATGATTGGCTCACACATCTATAAAGAATATACGAAGTGTGAAATGTTAATTCCATATGATCAAGGACAGGTAGTTTCGTATTTCAATAATCATGCACACGTTTTATCTACGAGTTACGAAAACGAAGGTACCAAATTACAAATAGAATGTAAGACGAGTGATTATGAGAAGTATAAGCATTTTGCAATTTAATGTAAGAGGCAACCCAGTATGTGATTGGGTTGTCTTTTTTTTGTACTGTTTTACCGCTGAAAGTTACAAGGATGCAAGCCAATGACGGGAGTTAAGTTATATTTCTGGAAAAAGAAATGAAAGCAGTATAGAATAGAAATGTTTCAAAAGTCAGAATTTATTACACCTACTGTAATAAATATATATTTTGTACAGAAAGGGGAGATTCACATATGCAGGCAGTTTCACACAAAAAAACTGTAGAAACACCGACAATATATCGAATTTTATTTGCGATTAGCTTTGGGCATTTTTTAAATGATTCGATGCAAGCAGTTGTGCCGGCGTTGTTTCCTATTTTGGAAAAAACGATGAATTTATCCTATATGCAAGTAGGGTGGATTGCGTTTGCATTAAATATGACGTCATCGATTATGCAACCGGTGTTTGGTATGTATTCAGATAAGAAGCCGTCACCATTTTTATTACCACTCGGCATGTTTTCAAGTATGCTTGGAATGATTGGACTCGCGTTTGCACCAAACTTTATTATTGTTATTATTTCTGTTTTATTTATTGGTTTAGGTTCCGCGGTCTTTCATCCAGAAGGCGCTCGTGTTGCGTATATGGCGGCAGGTGCAAAACGAGGGTTAGCGCAAGCAATTTATCAAGTTGGGGGAAACACGGGGAATTCTCTAGCTCCTATTTTTACAGCGCTAATTTTCGTTCCACTCGGTCAAATTGGTTCATTAGGTTTTACAGCATTTGCAGCAGTAGGAATTGTATTATTAATTTTCGTATCGAATTGGTACAAAAATGAATTAGCAACGGGTGCTGTAAGAAGGAAGAAGAGGGCTGCACTTGAGGCGGAAAATGCAATTGTAAGTACACACATTAAATTCGTTATTATACTTCTTGTTTTTCTTACTTTTGTACGCTCTTGGTACGGTGCTGGTATCGGGAATTTCTATCAATTTTACTTAATAGAGCATTACGGTTTATCTATAAAAAATGCCCAGTATTTCGTATTCGCATTTATGATTGCTGGTGTGTTAGGAACTTTCTTCGGAGGACCGTTAGCAGATCGATTTGGTAAGAAAAATATCATCGTATTTTCAATGTTAGGTTCAGCGCCACTTGCACTGTTATTACCACATGTCTCACTTGTGTGGGTCGTACCGTTATTTTTATGTATCGGTTTTATTAGTTCAAGTAGTTTTAGTGTAATTGTTGTATATGCACAAGAGCTTGTACCTGGAAAAGTGGGAATGGTGTCAGGATTAATCGTAGGTCTTGCGTTTGGACTTGGAGCATTAGGTGCTGTAGTTCTTGGGAAATTAGCAGATATATATAGCCTGCAATTTATTATGCTATTATGTAGTTGTCTACCATTAATTGGACTCACTTCATGGTTACTGCCAAGTGATAAGAAAACGATAGAATAGGGGATGCGCTATGAAATTGTGTGAAAACGTTACGGAATTAATAGGAGATACACCTGTCGTCCGATTATCTAAATTTATTCCGGAAGACGCAGCAGATGTGTATGTGAAACTAGAAATGTTTAATCCATCGCGCAGTGTGAAAGACCGTGCTGCTTATAATTTACTTCACGTTGCAGAAGAAAATGGTCTCATCAAACCAGGAGATACAATTATTGAACCGACAAGCGGGAATACAGGGATTGGTTTAGCGATGAATGCAGCAGCTAAAGGGTATAAAGCGATTTTAATTATGCCAGATAATATGTCAAAAGAGCGTATTAATTTATTGAAAGCATACGGAGCAGAAGTAGTTTTAACACCAGCAGAACAAAGAATGCCAGGAGCAATTGCGAAGGCGTTAGAATTGCAAAAGCAAATACCGAATAGTTTTATTCCGCAACAATTTGAAAACCCAGCTAATCCGAATATTCACCGTTATACGACTGCGCTTGAAATTTACGAACAAATGGATGGAGAGCTGGACGCTTTTGTTGCAACGGCAGGAACAGGCGGAACGATTACAGGGACTGGTGAAACGTTAAAAGAGAAATTACCAAACTTATATATTGCAGTAGTGGAACCGAAAGGATCACCCGTTTTATCAGGTGGTGTGCCAGGTCCTCATAAACTAGTAGGAACAAGCCCAGGGTTTATCCCGAAAAACTTAAATACAGAAGTGTATAACGAAATTATTCAAATTGCAGACGAAGAGGCTTTAACGACAATGAGAAACTTAGCTAGACAAGAGGGATTATTAGTTGGGCCGTCTTCTGGAGCATCTGTTTATGCTGCAATCATGATAGCGAAACGTCTAGGCGCTGGTAAAAAAGTTTTATGTATTGCGCCTGATACAGGTGAACGTTATTTGAGCATGGGGTTATTTGAATAAAAAGGATAGAAACACCTTAATAGTGAATAGCTGCTATTAAGGTGTTTGTTTTATGGAATGAAGAGGGGGAGAAGAACAATGAAACTATTAAAACCAACCCATGAATATAGTGAGCATATTACAGCGTATAGACACGCGTTTTTACACTCAGGGGAACAACCACATGGAAGTAGTTCTTTACAAAACTTTGATTCTCTTGATGAATGGTTTGAAAAAGTGAGTAAACAAGAAATAGGAGAAAATTTACTAGCTAATCGAGTGCCATCTAGTCAGTTTTTAAGTTTTGAAAAAGAGGAACTTATAGGTTTTGTGAATATTAGACATAGATTAAATCCAGAATTATTACGGGAAAGCGGTCATATTGGATATAGTGTCCATCCAAATAAACGTCGCCACGGTTACGCTACGAAACAACTACAACTTGCATTAGCTGAAGCGCAAAAATTAGGATTGCAGAAAGTATTAATAACTTGTGATAAATCCAATATCGGTTCTGCTAAAACGATTCAAAAGGTTGGCGGTGTGTTAGAAAATGAAATAGTTTCTTCTCGTACTGGTGAAGTTATTCAGCGCTTTTGGATAGAAATATGATGTAGTAGGAATTTGAAAAGGTAATGCAAGCTGTAATATCGAAATAGATAAATGAAATATAGGGGATTACTGCAATTTTAGGGGGAAATGAAATGGGATTAAAAGAGAAAGCAATAGAGATGTCAGAGATCTATAGGCAAAATCCGAAAGTAGAAGCCATTATTTTAGCGGGTTCAGTAGCTAGAAAGCTTGAAGATGAACATTCAGATATAGAATTACATATTTTATGGTCAACACCGCCAGAAGATGAGGATCGTAGGGCCCCTATTCATCATATTGATGGGACAATATTATCGTATTATCCGTATGAGGAAGAAGAATGGTCGGAAACGTATTTAACGAAAGAGGGAATTAAATTAGAGATTAGTAACTTTTTAACAGAGACAGTAGAGAAAGTGATTTCGGATGTGGTGGATCAATATGATATAAGTTATGAAAAACAATGTATTGTATCATCCGTTCATGATGGTGTTAGTTTGTATGGAGAAGAGAAAGTGAATGAATTAAAAGATAGAGTAGTGGTATATCCAGATGAACTAGTAAAACGAATGATTTCAGAAAATCTATGGTTAAGTAATCGTTGGCACAATCGAAAGGCGCTTTTAAAACGGAAAGATTGGCTTATGCTTTATGATGTTATTTGCGAAGTACAAAGGAACGTATTCGGTGTTTTATTTGGTTTGAATAAAATGTATGTACATCATCCAGCGTTTAAATGGATGCCTAATAATGTGGAACGAATGACTATTAAACCTGAAAATTTATATGAACGTATGGCGGACACATTAATAGGGAGTCCAGAAAATAGTGTGCAGGAGTTAGAGTTGCTAATAGAAGAAGTGTTGCAACAAGTTCATACATACGCGCCAGGAGTAAATGTGGATGAGCAAGAAAAATCTATTTTTTATTTTGTGAAATAGAAAACAGTAATAAGGGGGAAGTTATGGGTTTTTTTAATAGGTTTTTTAAAAAAGTTGAAAAAGTAAATGAGCAAGAAGCCACTCTTCATGAATTAAGTGAAGAATTGTATGTTGAATCACCGATAGAGGAAGCGACTAGTTACTGGGTATCAATGGCACAAAATATAATTGTTAATGCTGTAAAGGCGGCTGACAATGATGTAGAACGTGCCTTCGTATTATTGAATTTGAAGAAAGGTGAGGCTTCATTTGATATTTTCTATCAAATAAATGGGCAATTGTATTTCTGGGATCAGCTAGAAAATGAGACGATAAGAAATAGAATTCAGAACGAGTTGTTACCGCAAGCTCCAGAAGTTTCAAATGCAGTAAATGAGCAATTTCATGAAGCTGATCACCCTATAATTTCGTTTGCGCAATTGCAGTTTGAATGGGAAACGAAAGCCTGGTTTTCACATATAATTTGGGAAGATAACCTTGCTGCTCAATTGCCCAAAACTCAAATTCTAAATGAATGGTTTCGTGTAATTAAAGAAGAAATGAAAAATAGACCACTGGATAGTGATGCGAAATTTTCTTGGTATCCATCAAACTCTTAAAAAATTAATACAGAGAGACAGGTTATGTTTCTAGATGATTTGTATTATTGAATAAGTATCAATAATACGTAATTCTTTTTCTATTGCCTGTTAGAATTCGTTATGTACTAATCCACTTGTTTTCTAAACTAAAAACTTATATTTCGAATTTTGAAATAGATTGTAATACATAAAAATTCGAAATATAAGTTGACACTATTTTTAATGTGTGATAAAAATGATAGTAATCAATTCGGAAAATAATATTTGGGCAATGAAAGGGTATAGTAGTGAATATCTCCCTATTTCAGAGAGCTGATGGTTGGTGTGAATCAGTATATAGATTATTCATGAAGTTCGTCCTGGAGCATCTTTCATAAATCTCGCATTATGAGGAAATGAAAGACGGTAGTTTATACCGTTATCAAATAAAGTGGTGAAGATTTTTTCACAACTAGGGTGGTACCGCGATATTTATCGTCCCTACGTATTTACGTAGGGACGTTTTTTATTTAGGTCCTAACTTTGGTGTGTCTTCATAACTAGGGTGGTACCGCGATATTTTATCGTCCCTACGTTTTTGCGTAGGGGCGTTTTTATTTAGGTGGTTTCTTAGTGTTCTTCACAACTAGGGTGGTACCGCGATATTTTTGTCGTCCCTACGTATTTACGTAGGGACGTTTTTTTATTAGGGAGGAAGTGAACGTATTAGAAAAGAGTATTGATAGAACAATATAAATACCGAATTGTAACAAAGAAAAAGAGATAGAGAGGAGATTAACAAATGAATTCACAGCAATGGACATCGAAATTAGGTTTCGTATTAGCTGCAGCAGGTTCGGCAATTGGTCTTGGAGCGATTTGGAAATTCCCATATATGGCCGGCATTGGAGGAGGCGGAGCGTTCTTCCTAATTTTCATCGGTTTCACATTATTAATTGGTTTACCGCTATTATTAGCTGAATTTGTTATTGGAAGAAGTACACAAAAAGAGGCTGTCGATGCATATAGAGAGATTGCTCCTAAAACGTTATGGCCTTGGTTAGGTAAATTAGGAATTGTAACATGTTTCATATTACTTTCTTTCTACAGTGTTGTAGGAGGCTGGATTTTATTATATTTATGGAATGCAATTACAGGTAGACTATGGGAAGGAAATGGAGCATACGAAGCTACGTTTGGTGAAATCATTTCCAATCCATATTTAGCAGTTGGATCACAGCTATTATTCATCCTTATTACTATTTTCATCGTAAGTAAAGGTGTACAAAATGGTGTTGAAAAAGTAAATAAATATTTCATGCCAGCATTATTCGTTTTATTCTTTGTATTAATCGTTCGTGCACTTACATTAGATGGTGCTGGAGAAGGCGTTCGTTTCTTCTTACAACCTGATTTCTCACATGTAACATCAGAAGTTATATTATACGCAATGGGGCAATCGTTCTTCTCATTATCTGTCGGGGTAGCCGTTATGGTAACGTATAGCTCATACTTACCGAAAGAAGAAAGCTTACCACGTTCAGCATTTTCTATCGTAGCCTTAACTCTTGTTATTACATTACTTGCAGGACTTGCAATTTTCCCAGTTGTGTTCGCATTTGGAATGGAACCATCTCAAGGGCCGGGACTATTATTTATCGTGTTGCCAGCTATTTTCAGTAAAATGGCATTCGGAAAATTATTCTTCATTGTTTTCTTATTACTATTCTTCTTCGCTACGATTACATCAGCAATTTCGATGTTAGAAATTAGTGTTGCATCGTTAACATCAAAAGGTAAAGGGAAACGTGAAAAAATGGCCTTAATCGTAGGGTTATTAATCTTCGTTGTTGGGGTACCATCAGCATTATCATTCGGTATATTAAGTGATCTGAAGATTTTCGGGAAGACAGTCTTCGATTTAGCGGACTATGCAGTAAGTAACGTATTAATGCCACTTGGTGTATTATTAGTTTCTATCTTTGTTCCTTTAAAAATGAAGAAAGATGTATTAATGAAAGAGCTAGGTGTAAGTAAAAATAAAGGTTATAAACTATTCGTATTATGGTTATTCTTACTTCGTTATATCGCACCAATTGCGATTATTATCGTATTCTTAAATGTACTTGGCATTATATAAAAAGAAAGGTAGCGTATCATACAAAGATACGCTACCTTTTTATTTTGCTCTTTTTTGCAATTCATTTACTGTTACGAACTGATAGCCCTTCTTAGATAAAGAATCTAAAATACCTTCAATCGTTTGTAAATTTTCATTAGACTCATCATACATAGAGTGCAGTAAAATGATAGAACCTGGTTTTACATTTTTATTAACGTATTTAATTTTATCAGCCGCAGATTTATAAAAAGTATCGGGCTCAAGATCCCATGTGATTGTTTCGATATTGTTTTTATTTAAATAATATGGCAGCCCTATTAACTTCTTACCGTTAGGGGGCCTAAAATCAATTTCGTCTGTAAATCCTGTTTGGCGGATTAATGAATTCGTTTTTTCTATTTCATCTTTAATAAAAGAAGGTGTTTTGAAAACCATTCTATTATGAGAATATGTATGGTTTCCAAGTTGGTGCCCAGATTGCGCGATAGCTTCTCCTAACGATAAATTTTGCTCTAATTCATTTCCAATTAAAAAGAAAGTAGCTTTAGCGTTGTATTTATCTAGTAGCGGTAATATTTGTTTTACATTGTTAGTAGGGCCATCATCAAAAGTTAAAGCAATCACTTTTTCATTTGTTTCTACGCGTTGTGTTAAATCTCCAAATAATTGAAAGCTTCTTGCGTTCATCAATTTGTATGTTCCGAATAATGCCGTGATAATAAAGAATAGTGTAACGATTGTAATGATAATTTTTTTCTTCATAATGTAACCTCACAATGATTTTTAATTCAGTTAAAAAGTATTATATCAAACTAAGTAATTTCGTGCTTTAAGAAGGGTGTGGATGCAAGGAGAAGGAATTTATCATATAATAAAATGCAAAAGGTATATTAGGAGGTGTTTATATGGCGATTATAATTCAATTGCCAGACACTGCAACGTCTCATGCAAAGCCAAGTATGGAAATGGCGATACTTTGCGTGAGGTAGACAAGTAATATACAATCGCCTATATGAGCTCGTATCATTTTTTATATTTGGCTTTGCACCTTATTGAAATGAAGCATAAAAAATAAGGGGCGAGCAGAAATGAAATACGTAAAAGCTAATGCTGTTTTACCAGAGAGTTTAATTACTGAAATTCAAAAGTATATACAAGGTGAAACAATTTACATTCCGAAACAAGAAACGAAACATTATAAATGGGGTACACGATCTGGTGGAAGAAAACAACTAGATGAAAGAAATAAAGCAATTAAAGAAGCGTTTAAAAGTGGGATTGCTATTCATCAACTTGCAGAAGAATATTTTCTTTCTGGGGAAACGATTAAAAAGATTGTGTATTCTAAATAAGAGGAAAAGAGTCTGATTCATATATTACTTTGAATCAGACTCTTTTTGTTTTATGTGTATTGGATATATGAGGTGTGAACGGGCATGATAATAGAAAAAATGTGCCGTTTTTTTATTAAATGGTATACAGAGCACTTGAAAAGTAGAAAGGTGAACATGTATGAATCATATTGGACAAATAACGATAGAGCTTTTAGTTGGTTTTTTTGTTCTATTAATTGCTACAAAAATATTAGGGAAAACACAAATATCTCAGCTAACGCCATTTGATTTTATTTCTGCAATCGTCCTAGGTGAGCTCGTTGGAAATTCAATATATGATCCTAAAATTAAAGTATGGTCTATTTTATATTCAGTATTTGTTTGGGTAATTTTAATTTATACTATAGAAGTGATAACACAAAAAGTAAGAGGAACAAGAAGGTTTTTTGAAGGGTATCCTTCAATTATTATTCGTAACGGAAAGATTGATCGTGAACAATTAAGCGTAAATCATTTGGATATAAACCAATTACAACAAATGCTTAGGCAACAAAAAGATATATTTTCAATCCGAGAAGTTGAATATATGATATTGGAACCGAACGGAAACATAAGCGTTCTGAAAAAAAGTAAATACGAATCTCCTACTATAAATGATTTAAGTTTAAAACATAAGCCTGTATACTTACCAATTTCATTAATTAGTGATGGAAAAGTAGTTAAGGATAATTTGAGGGAAGCGGGATTTGATGAAGGATGGCTTTATAAACAAATAAAGCAAAAAGGAATTACTAAATTTGAAGACGTATTATATGCGGAATGGAAAACAGATGATGGCTTCTTTTGTCAGGAAATGCAGCGGTAGAGAATAAGTCATATATGTAATGTTTGTTTCTAAGTTATCTTTTACATATCAAAAAACGTAATCATTGTATACAATAAAACTAGATCAACAATTTGTATGGAGTGATAAAGATGGAAGCGTTTATTAGAAGTGATCAATATAATTTTATAAAATCACAAGCTTATATTTTAGCAAACGGGCATGCAACGGCAAATGATAGAGGTGTAATTCAAGCGTTAAAATCGCTTGCGATTGAAAAGATAATACATGTATTTGAGAATTTAACGGATGAACAGAAAGAGTTAATTGATACGGTATTAACAGTTCAAAATAGAGAAGATGCAGAGTCATTTTTAATGAAAATAAATCCGTATGTAATTCCGTTTCAAGAAGTTACAGCACAAACATTAAAAAAGTTATTTCCTAAGGCGAAAAAGTTAAAACTTCCTGATATGGAAGAAATGGATATGAAAGAAATATCTTATTTAAGTTGGATTGATAAGGGATCAAGCAGGAAATTTATTATAGCGAAAAATGATAAAAATAAATTTGTTGGTCTGCAAGGAACGTTCCAAAGTTTAAATAAAAAAAGCATTTGTTCATTATGTCATGGGCATGAAGAAGTAGGAATGTTTTTAGTTGAAATTAAAGGCGATGTACCAGGAACTTTCGTTAAAAAGGGAAACTACATTTGCAAAGATGGTGTAGCTTGCAATCAGAATATGAAATCGCTAGATAAATTGAACGATTTTATTGACCGCTTGAAGAAATAACGAGAAAACCTCTAGTATTTAAACTGGAGGTTTTTATTTTTTGAAGAAGTAAAATAAGCTTTCTTTGTAAATGTAGATTTATAATGAAATTTGATAAAAATATCTATTATGATACAGTTGCTTATATGCAAGGAGGTAAAACATGGATTACCTTTTATCGAAAGAAAAAGTGAAGCGATAGCCCAAAGATATGATAGCGGCGGGGCGTTGTCATACTGTTGGCCTTAAATAGGATGGCACGGTAGTCGCGGTAGGTAATAATGAATTTGGCCAATGCGATGTAGGCAGCTGGCGCGACATTCGGTTGCCTGGCAAATAGTCAATTTACAATAAATCATTAGTAATATTATTCTATTTTAGGAGTAATTATGGAATAGGATATGTAGAAAATAATTAAACTTAAATCTGCTGAATAAGAATCTCTTTTGAAAAGGGATTCTTATTATTTTTCATAAAATGAGGGTGTAAATGGAATTTTTGAACAAATTTTATTTCAAAATTACAGTAGAAGATATAAATTAAAAAGTATAGAGGAGATAAAGGAATGCTTAAAAGGTTTTTACTTTCTTTACCGGATGTTTTACTTATATGTATCGTTCTCTACATAATGTACACAAATTCTTTTAGTTTTGGACAGATGCTAGTAATTTCCATTGCAATCGGAATTATTGGTGGTCTTGCTATTAGAATTTGTAAGGATGTATTCACGTATATAAGATGGACAATTAAACAAAGAAAAAATTGAATATGTTTAATAGTTATTAGGAGGGAATGAAATGACTAAGAAAAAGAATAGAGTGAAAAACGAGATAGTACTTTGGTCACTAACAGCAATTGTTCTATTAATTGTATGGTACTTTTATCAAAAATAAAAACGCATCGTACTCAAAAAGCACGATGCGTTTTTATTATTTTTTTTGCCAATTTTCTTTTATAAAGTCTTCACGACCAGATTCCTTTTGCTCAGTAGCATATTTCTCTGGATTCTTTTTATAGAAATGTTGGTGGTATTCCTCTGCTTCGTAAAAAGGTGCAGCAGGACGAATTTCAGTCACGATTGGATCTTTAAACATACCGCTTTCTGCAAGAGCTTGTTTTGATTTTTCAGCAAGCCCTTTTTGTGTTTCGTTATGATAAAAAATAGCGGTACGATAAGATGGACCACGGTCAAAAAATTGTCCGCCATCATCAGTTGGGTCGATTTGTGGCCAATATAAGTCTAGTAATTTCTGATAAGGAAAAATAGAAGGATCGAATGTAATTTGAACAACTTCTAAATGTCCAGATGTTCCAGCTTTTACTTGTTCATATGTTGGGTTTTCTACATGACCTCCTGCATAGCCAGAAAGTACTTTATGAATACCAGGAAGTTCATCAAATGGTTTTACCATGCACCAAAAGCAACCGCCTGCGAAGGTTGCGAGTTCGTATGTTTTTTCGGACATTGCTGTAATCCTCCTAAATGTATATGTTTTATATAGTATTATATAAATTGTTTTATTGCGCAATAAAAAAGATTTGAAAATATATGTTTTTTATAAACAAGATCCTCCGCTCACATCAATTAATTGTCCAGTAACCCAGCGGCTGTCTGGAGAAGCAAGGAATGCAGCAGTATCGGCAATGTCTTCTACTTCACCTAAGCGATTGAAAGCGGAAATAGTAGTAGCGTACTGCTTCATCATTGGGTCGCTCAAGAGTTCTGCATTCATATCTGTTTTGATAAATCCTGGAAGTATTGCATTCACCGTTATTCCTCGTGCTCCAAGCTGTTTTGCTAGCGTAAAAGTCATTGTATTAATAGCGCCTTTCGTCATACTATATGCAACAAAATCAGGTAAAGAAATGCGGGTGGCAGCGGATGAAATATTAATAATTCGGCTATTGTCACGTAAACGTGGTAGTGCTAGTTGAATGATAAAGAATGGAGCTTTTGCATTTACTGAAACCATTCTATCAAAAAATTGTTCAGTCGTTTCTTCAATAAAAGCACCAGGACCAATGCCAGCATTGTTTATTAAAATATCAAATTGTATTTCACCAGTGCGCTTTTGTAATTCAGTATCTAAAGCTTTATAAAGGTTTTCTACACCGTGTAAGGATTCTAAATTTGCGCCGATAGAAAAAGCTTGGCCACCATTTGATTGAATTTCATGAACAGTTTCTTCAGCGTCATCTTTTCGATTACCGTAATGAACAGCAACCAATGCACCGTCATTTGCTAAACTTTTAGCGATTGCTCGTCCAATTCCTCGGCTTGCTCCTGTAACTAACGCTACTTTCCCTTTTAACATAGTTTCCTCATCTCCTCATAAACTTTATAAGTTTTTCTTTATGTAGTAATGCAAACATACTTAAGTAATATATGAGTGTATGTAAGTAATGCATTCCAATTTTGATTTGAGAAAAAATAAATAGAATTAATTTTGATTTTTTTGAAAAAACATGTTGACAAGGAAAAGAACAACGTCCTATAATACGTGTAACAAATAAAAGTTAATTAAGAATTTTCTAACTTTATATGTTGTATATGCAAAGAAGAGGAAAGTAGATGATTATGATCGTTTCAGAGAGCTACTCCAAGGCTGTGAGGGTAGTAACAATCGAATCATTGAAGATCACCTCGGAGCATCGCTTGCGAAAGGGAAACTGAGTAGAGGGCGGCGGCATCGTCTCCGGTAAAAGGACGGAGGTCTGATTGGACCTACAAAGCTTATATTTCGTGAGAAGTATAAGGAAGCTGAGTGGTAACGCGAAACTCTCGCCTCAGCAATCAAAGCTACTAAATTGTAGTAGTTGATTGCTGAGGCGAGAGTTTTTATTTTTAAAAATAGAAGAAGAGAATGCGTAGAAGAGGAGAGTAAATGATAAAGATTGTTTCAGAGAGCTGCCCCGAGGCTGTGAGGGTGGTAACAATTCACTCATTGAAAATCACCTTGGAGCACTACTTTTGAAAACTAGTAAAAAGTAGCGGGGTTGTTCCCGATAGAAAAACAAAAGTCTAATTGGACTTGCAGAGCTTATATTTCGTGAGAAGTATAAGGAAGCTGAGTGGTACCACGATTCCCTCGTCTCAGCAATGGATTGCTACAAGTATGTAAGTAATCGATTGTTGAGACGAGTATATTTTTAAGGTTTATATACTGAATATTCTGTTAAAAATACTCATCTCAGCAATCGATGTAGAAATAGATTGCAAAAAATAGAGAAAAAAGAGGAGCGATGTGAGATGGGAAACCAGTATATTTACATGAATGGGGAATTTGTAGAAAAAGAAAAGGCAGTTGTTTCAGTGTATGATCATGGTTTTTTATACGGAGACGGTGTATTTGAAGGGATTCGTAGTTACGGAGGAAATGTATTTTGTTTAAAAGAACATGTGAAACGATTATATGAATCAGCGAAATCTATTTTACTAACAATTCCAATGACGGTAGAAGAAATGGAAGAAGCAGTTTTACATACACTCCAAAAAAATGAATACGCTGATGCTTACATTCGCTTAATTGTCTCAAGAGGAAAAGGTGACTTAGGGCTCGATCCGAGAAGTTGTGTGAAGCCGAGCGTAATTATCATTGCAGAACAATTAAAGTTATTCCCACAAGAATTTTATAATAATGGGCTAAGCGTTGTATCTGTTGCATCAAGACGTAATACGCCAGATGCGTTAGATCCACGTATTAAGTCAATGAATTATTTAAATAACGTACTTGTAAAAATTGAAGCAGCACAAGCAGGAGTGTTAGAGGCTCTTATGTTAAATCAACAAGGATATGTTTGTGAAGGTTCTGGCGATAATGTTTTCGTTGTGAAAGATGGAAAAGTGCTAACCCCGCCATCCTATTTAGGAGCATTAGAAGGTATTACGAGAAATAGTGTTATCGAGCTATGTGAACGACTGAATATTCCGTGTGAGGAAAGACCATTCACTCGCCATGATGTATATGTAGCGGATGAAGTATTTTTAACAGGAACAGCAGCGGAGTTAATTCCAGTTGTAAAAGTTGATTCCAGAGAAATTGGAGATGGGAAACCAGGAAGTGTAACGAAACAATTGACCGAAGAATTTAAAAAATTAACGAGAGAAAGAGGAGTACGTGTTCCCGGGCTGACGGAAAGCTTAGCATAAATAAGGAGAGGAGTTAATGGAAATGAAGCAGCAGTATACAGCGTATGAGAAGTTACAGTATGAAGAAATGACAGGCGCTGGGCACGTGATTCAATGTTTGAAGAAATTGGGTGTAACGACCGTTTTCGGCTATCCAGGCGGAGCGATTTTACCAGTATACGATGCGTTATACGAAAGTGGTTTGAAACATGTTTTAACTCGTCATGAGCAAGCTGCCATTCATGCGGCTGAAGGATATGCGAGAGCTTCTGGAAAGGTTGGGGTAGTCTTTGCTACCTCTGGCCCAGGGGCGACAAATTTAGTTACGGGTTTAGCAGACGCTTATATGGATTCGATTCCTTTAGTTGTCATTACCGGGCAAGTTGCAACGCCTTTAATTGGTAAAGATGGATTTCAAGAAGCGGATGTTGTCGGAATTACAGTACCTGTTACGAAGCATAATTACCAGGTTCGTGATGTGAATCATGTATCACGAATTGTGCAAGAAGCTTTTTATATCGCCAAAAGCGGGCGCCCGGGACCAGTATTAATTGATATTCCAAAAGATGTTCAAAATGCAAAAGTCACCAGTTTCTTTAATGAAGAAGTTGATATTCCGGGGTACAAACCAGAACTTGTACCAGACAGCATGAAACTTAGAGAGGTGGCTAAAGCAATTTCAAAATCTAAGCGTCCACTTCTTTATATTGGAGGAGGTGTCATTCATTCAGGTGGATCCGATGAACTCTTCGAATTCGCAAGGGAGAACCGTATTCCAGTCGTTTCAACTTTAATGGGACTTGGTGCATATCCACCGGATGATCCATTGTTTCTAGGGATGCTTGGTATGCATGGGACATACGCTGCTAATATGGCGGTAACAGAATGTGATTTACTACTTGCATTAGGTGTTCGCTTCGATGATCGTGTAACAGGAAAATTAGAACTTTTTTCTCCAAACTCGAAAAAAGTACATATTGATATTGATTCTTCTGAGTTTCATAAAAATGTAACTGTAGAACATCCGATTGTTGGTGATGTAAAAAAAGCGTTACACATGCTGTTACATATGTCTATTTATACACAAACAGACGAATGGCTTCAGAAAGTAAAGACATGGAAAGAAGAATATCCACTTTCTTATAAGCAAAAAGAATCTGAGTTAAAACCACAGCATGTGATCAACTTAGTAAGTGAATTAACGAATGGTGAAGCGATTGTCACAACAGAAGTAGGTCAGCATCAAATGTGGGCTGCTCACTTCTATAAAGCAAGAAAACCTCGGACGTTCCTTACCTCTGGAGGATTAGGAACAATGGGGTTTGGTTTTCCAGCAGCAATTGGTGCTCAGCTAGCTAAAAAAGAAGAACTTGTCATTTGTATTGCAGGTGACGCTTCTTTTCAAATGAACATTCAAGAACTACAAACAATTGCTGAAAATAACATCCCTGTAAAAGTATTTATCATAAATAACAAATTTTTAGGGATGGTAAGGCAATGGCAAGAAATGTTTTATGAAAATCGTTTATCAGAATCAAAAATTGGATCACCAGATTTTGTGAAAGTAGCAGAAGCTTATGGAGTAAAGGGATTAAGAGCAACAAATTCAACCGAGGCAAAACAAGTGATGTTAGAAGCATTTGCTCACGAAGGTCCTGTCGTAGTTGATTTTTGTGTAGAAGAAGGTGAAAACGTATTTCCGATGGTTCCGCCAAACAAAGGGAATAACGAAATGATTATGAAGAGGTGGGAAGAATGAGTCATACTTTTTCACTCGTTATTCATAACGAGCCAAGCGTCTTATTACGTATAAGTGGGATTTTTGCTCGGCGTGGTTATTATATTTCTTCTTTACATTTAAAAGAAAGAGATACTAGTGGTGTTTCTGAAATGAAACTCACAGCAGTTTGTACTGAAAATGAAGCGACATTACTTGTTAGTCAGTTGAAAAAATTAATTGATGTTCTGCAAGTAAATAAATTATAAGGAGTGTATGGAATATGAAAACATATTATGAAAAAGATGCAAATGTAGAGTTATTACAAGGAAAAACTGTTGCAGTAGTTGGTTATGGATCACAAGGTCATGCGCAAGCACAAAATTTACGTGATTCTGGTGTAGAGGTTGTAGTTGGTGTTCGTCCTGGTAAGTCGTATGAAGTAGCGAAAGCGGATGGATTTGAAGTAATGTCTGTTTCAGAAGCGGTTCGAACCGCACAAGTTGTACAAATGTTATTGCCAGATGAACAGCAAGCTCATGTGTATAAAGCAGAGGTAGAAGAGAATCTTCGTGAAGGACAAATGTTACTTTTCTCACATGGATTTAACATTCACTTCGGACAAATTAATCCGCCAAGTTACGTAGATGTAGCGATGGTCGCGCCAAAAAGTCCAGGTCATCTCGTTCGCCGTGTATTTCAAGAAGGAAATGGTGTTCCAGCATTAGTCGCAGTGCATCAAGATGCGACGGGAACAGCGCTACATGTAGCACTGGCGTATGCAAAAGGTGTAGGGTGTACACGTGCGGGGGTAATTGAAACGACATTCCAAGAAGAAACCGAAACGGATTTATTCGGTGAGCAAGCTGTACTTTGCGGCGGGGTAACTGCACTTGTGAAGGCCGGGTTCGAAACGTTAACGGAAGGTGGATATCGTCCTGAAATTGCATACTTTGAATGTTTGCATGAATTAAAGCTAATTGTTGACTTAATGTACGAAGGTGGATTAACGACTATGCGCCATTCTATTTCAGATACGGCAGAGTTTGGAGATTATGTAACAGGATCGAGAATTGTTACAGATGAAACGAAGAAGGAAATGAAGCGTGTTCTGACAGAAATTCAGCAAGGTGAATTTGCGAAGAAATGGATTTTAGAAAATCAAGCAGGGCGTCCGACGTATAACGCAATGAAAAAAGCAGAACAAAATCATCAATTAGAAAAAGTGGGAGCAGAGCTTCGTGAAATGATGAGCTGGATTCATGCACCGAAAGAATTAGTAAAGAAATAGAGTAAGAGAGTATAAATGAAAAATATGTAAGAGGGGATTTGACAAGATGAGAAGTGACATGATTAAAAAAGGTTTTGATAAAGCACCGCACCGTAGTTTATTAAAAGCAACTGGTTTGAAAGATGAAGATTTTGATAAACCTTTCATAGCGATTTGTAATTCTTTTATTGAAATTATTCCAGGGCATAAACACTTGAACGAGTTTGGGAAACTTGTAAAAGAGGCAGTTCGCGCGGCAGGTATGGTACCATTCGAATTCAATACAATTGGAGTTGACGATGGTATTGCGATGGGACATATCGGTATGCGTTATTCTCTTCCAAGTCGTGAAATTATTGCAGATTCAGTAGAAACGGTTGTAAATGCACACTGGTTTGACGGCATGATTTGTATCCCAAACTGTGACAAAATTACACCAGGTATGATGATGGCTGCACTACGTATTAATATTCCGACTGTGTTTGTTTCAGGCGGCCCGATGGCAGCAGGAAAAACATCTAAAGGGGAAGTTGTTGATCTGAGTTCCGTTTTTGAAGGAGTAGGAGCTTATCAATCTGGGAAAATTTCAGAAGAAGAATTAAAAGATATTGAAGATCATGGCTGTCCATCTTGTGGCTCTTGTTCGGGTATGTTTACCGCGAACTCTATGAATTGTTTATGTGAAGTGTTAGGTTTAGCTCTTCCTGGTAACGGGAGTATTTTAGCAATTGATCCAAGACGCGAAGAGTTAATTAAACAAGCAGCAGAGAAATTGAAAATTTTAATTGAAAGAGATATTAAGCCGCGTGATATTGTAACAGAAGAAGCAATTGACGATGCTTTTGCACTTGATATGGCGATGGGCGGATCAACGAATACAGTATTACATACGCTAGCACTCGCACAAGAGGCAGGACTAGATTATGATATGAACCGTATTGATGCAGTTTCAAGACGTGTACCTCATTTATGTAAAGTAAGTCCAGCCTCAAATTGGCATATGGAAGATATTGATCGTGCGGGCGGGATTAGTGCAATTTTGAAAGAGATGAGCCGGAAAGAAGGAGTACTTCATCTTGATCGAATCACTGCTACTGGGCAAACATTAAGAGAAAATATTGCTGAGGCAGAGATTAAAGATAAGGAGGTTATTCACTCTCTCGAAAACCCTCATAGTGAAGAGGGGGGCTTACGTATATTAAAAGGAAATCTTGCTAAAGATGGAGCGGTTATTAAAAGCGGTGCAACAGAAGTAAAGCGTTTTGAAGGGCCTTGCGTTATTTTTAATTCACAAGATGAGGCACTTGCTGGCATTATGCTTGGGAAAGTGAAAAAAGGAGATGTAGTTGTCATTCGTTATGAAGGACCAAGAGGTGGCCCTGGTATGCCAGAAATGTTAGCCCCAACATCAGCAATTGCTGGAATGGGATTAGGTGCTGAGGTTGCATTATTAACGGATGGACGTTTCTCTGGAGCTTCACGTGGAATTTCAGTAGGACATATTTCACCAGAAGCAGCAGCTGGTGGAACGATTGCACTTCTTGAACAAGGGGATATTGTATGTATTGATGTTGAAGAACGCTTACTAGAAGTAAGAGTGAGTGATGAAAAATTAGAAAAGCGTAAAAAAGAATGGAAACGACCAGAACCGAAAGTAAAAACTGGCTGGCTTGGACGTTATGCACAAATGGTAACATCGGCGAATACAGGGGCTGTTCTGAAAATCCCACATTTTGATTGAGCCAATTTAAAAGAGATAAGGATGATATATAATGGTGCAAAAGGTAAAGGAGAGAGTGAAAATTGAAGATATCTTAATGGCGCATAATTGCCTGAAAGATATCGTTATTAAAACACCGTTACAACGTGATACAGTTTTATCTGAGAAATATGATTGTGACGTTTATGTAAAACGAGAAGACTTACAATTAATTCGCTCTTTCAAAATTCGTGGTGCGTACAATTTAATTCAAAGTTTACCGAAAGAAAAGTTACAAAACGGTGTTGTTTGTGCAAGTGCTGGTAATCATGCGCAAGGAGTTGCTTATACGTGTAATTTATTGAATATTCCGTCAAAAATATTTATGCCCACAACAACACCGAAACAAAAAGTATCACAAGTACAATTTTTCGGTGGTGATTTCGCAGAGATTGTATTAGTTGGTGATACATTCGATAGCTCTTTCCAAGAAGCACAGTGTTATTGTGAAGAAAATAGAATGACATTTGTTCATCCGTTTGATGATCCGTATGTAGTTGCTGGTCAAGGGACAGTGGCAGTTGAAATTATGCATGATATGGAGAAACCGGTTGATTATATCTTTACAGCAATCGGTGGTGGTGGATTAGCATCAGGAGTTGGTACATATGTAAAAGGTGTTAGTCCTACTACAAAGGTTATTGGTGTAGAGCCAATGGGAGCTGCATCTATGAAAGAGGCTTTTCTTCAAAATGAAAATGTAGCATTGGAGAAAATAGATAGCTTTGTTGATGGGGCAGCTGTTAAAAAAGTAGGAAAGTTAACATTTGAAACTTGTAAAGATGTAATTGACGATATTATTTTAGTACCAGAGGGGAAAGTTTGTACGACGATTTTAGAACTGTATAAGAAAAATGCGATTGTAGCTGAACCGGCTGGTGCACTCTCTATTGCAGCGCTTGATTTATATAGAGATGAAATAAAAGGTAAAACAGTTGTATGTACGCTAAGTGGTGGAAATAATGATATTGATAGAATGCAAGAAATGAAAGAGCGTTCGCTCATTTATGAAGGACTGAAACATTACTTTATCATTGAATTTCCGCAGCGTTCAGGTGCGCTAAGAGAATTTCTTGATAAAGGATTAGGACCAGAAGATGACATTACGCGCTTTGAGTATATTAAGAAACATAATAAAGAAAATGGTCCAGCATTAGTCGGCGTAGAATTAAAACATAAAGAAGATTATGAGCAATTAATTACTCGCTTTAAAGAAAATAATATTCAATTTATGGAACTTAATAAAAACCCTGTTTTGTTTGATTTGCTTATTTAATAGAAGGAGAGAGTTAGAATGTAAATAAAAAAGATAGATACAAGCGAGGGAATATAGTGCTTGTTCTATCTTTTTTATAGTTAAACTAGGTACTCATTAAATTCAAGAAGAATAAAGCTAGCTAACCAAAAGAGTATCGCAATACGAATGATTACATACATTGTAAATTCAAAAGGAGTAAGATTTCTCTCTCGCTTTATTTTTTTAAATAGTCTCACAGAATAAAAGGAACATAAAAGTAGAACTGCTATAGACATTTCATAAACGTTCTCTAACAAACTTACATTTTCTAATAAGTCTTTCAGCATGTTTATCACCTATTCTGTAAAGTATATTACAGAGAAATAGATCTTGAGCTGTCTAGTTTCGTTTGTTTTTTATTTTCCCTGTATCATCAATTTCTACATCAGTTGAAATTGTTTGTAAATATTGAAGAGCTTTTTTCTTTTCTCCCTCATTTACAGGGGAAACTTGGTTGTTGCGAATGATATAAGGATTGAATGACATTTGGACATCCTTTCCTTTAAAAGTTAAAGTTAATACGCCAGTTTCAGCGCTTTTCCCATTCACATAACTCGGGAATAAAAAGTTACCTAATGAGTAAGCGATAGGAACTTTATTATAATACTCAAACCCTTGTAACCAATGTGGATGGCTTCCGACAATTGCGTTAGCTCCTGCTTCAACCATTTTAGGTACATATTGCTTTTGGTATTCTACCGGACGATTTGATTTTTCAACGCCCCAATGCATATAGACGATTAAATAGTCTGCATCTTGTTTTTGTTCTTTAATTGTTTTTGTTACAAGATTTAAATCATAGCCATTCGCAACGCCAGGTTTATTCTCACCAGCTACCCAATTAGAATCAGGCATAAATCGAACGAAGGAAAGAAATTTAAACTTTTTCCCTTTTACGGTCATTTCTCGTGCTGTATATGCATCTTTCGCATTTTTTCCGGCTCCAATGTAAGGGAACTTTAATTTTTCTACGTGAGAAATCGTATCTAATAATCCATCTTGCCCATAATCAAGTGTGTGGTTATTCCCAATATTTACGATGTCATATCCAGTGTTTTTAATAGCTTGTAGTGTAGATGGATCACTTTTAATCCAAAACAGTTGCCCAGGTGCTTTCTTTTCTTTCGTTGTAAATGCCGACTCTAAATTTACAAAAGAAATATCAGCTTTTTTTATTTCTTCTTTTACATGTTGGAATGGGTAATCAGCCCCATTCTTTTCGATTATAGGACGTAATTGCCAATCGAACATTGTATCACCAGAGAAGGTGAGTGTGATTTCTTGGTCTTCTATTTTCTTTTCGCTTTTTGAAGCGGTTTTACTAGATTTGTTTTGCAAATCGGGTTTGTCTTTTGCTTTTGAAATAAAAGAGTAATTGATTAATAAAACAATCGGTGTAATGAAAAAGGCTATTAACAAAAATCGTTTTAGTAAAGTTTTCATATATACCTTCCCTTTTAATATTATCCCGCAATTAAATTAACACTGAATCTATTAAAGGTAATTAAAGTTACAAAAAATAGCGGGTTATGTAGTGGAAAACATTTGTTAATATTCTCAATATTAAGTTAACATATAGATAACCTGTAAATCAATGTATAAACCAAAATATAGAAATAAAGAATTCGAAGGGTGAAGAATGAGAAATGGTTATATTAGGAGCAGTTGTAAATGGGATTTGTATTATATTTGGTACTTTACTTGGTAAATTATTTAGTAGGATTCCAGAAAGTATGAAAGGGACGATAATGCACGCAATCGGTTTAGCGGTTACTGTGCTTGGGCTTCAAATGGCATTAAAAAGTGAAAACTTTCTTGTTGTCATACTGAGTTTAGTGATTGGTACGGTAATTGGAGAATGGTTACAATTAGAAGAAAAGTTAAAACATTTAGGGGATTGGCTAGAAAATAAAGTTGGATCGAAAGGGAAAGGTAGCATATCAGAAGGTTTTGTAACAGCTACTTTAATTTTTGCAATTGGCGCGATGGGGATACTTGGTGCACTTGACAGTGGGATTCGCGGAAATCATGATATTTTATTTACAAAGGCGATTATCGATGGATTTATTTCTATTATATTAACGACAACTCTAGGAATTGGCGTAGTATTTTCGGCGATTCCAGTTGTTTTATATGAAGGTGGTATTGCAGTTTTTGCAACACAAATTAATAGTTTTGTCCCGAAAGAATTAATGAACCAATTTATAGTGGAGATGACGGCTACGGGCGGCATTATGATATCTGCTATTGGATTGAACTTGCTTAGTATTATTAAAATCAAGGTGGCAAATTTACTTCCAGGTATATTGGTAGTGGGTGTAATTGTTTCAATTATTTATGGTTACGGTTTAATGGATTATTAACCAACTTCATTTAGTGGGAGTTGGTTTTATTATGAAAAAAATGTGGGATTGTAGTGATTTTCACTAGAAAATAGCGGGTTTTGTAGTAAATCTTACATATAAAGCAAATTACTAAACTTTTTACAAGAAAGGGTGTAGAATGGGTATCTAAAGAAAGAAGGTGTGAAAATGGCCAGCTGGAAACGGAATTTAATGATTTGTTGGCTAGGTTGTTTTACCACTGCAGCCGGTATGAGTTTAGTAATTCCTTTCTTATCTTTTTATATTGAGGAATTAGGAGTAACTGGCACTTCAAGCATTGCACAGTGGTCGGGACTTGCATTTGGTGTAACATTTTTAATGGGTGCGATTGTATCACCAATATGGGGGAAGCTTGGTGATATACATGGACGGAAATTGATGCTTATTCGTGCTAGCCTTGGTATGGCGATTATTATGACGCTTATGGGATTTGTAACGGATGTGTATCAACTAGTCGCACTAAGATTTTTAATGGGAGCAGTATCTGGTTTCCTTTCAACAGCGATGACATTTATTGCAGCAGAAACTCCGAAAGAACATTCAGGTTGGGCGATTTCCACAATTTCAACTGGTGGTGTGAGCGGTTCGTTACTTGGCCCGTTACTTGGAGGTTATTTGTCTGAGTTAATTGGAATGCGTCATGTCTTTCTTGTTACAGGAGCTTTTTTATTCCTTTCCTTTCTCATCGTTTTTTTCTTTCTGCATGAAGAAAATCACTCTGCTCAAGCAAAAAAAACACAGCCGAAAAAAGTATGGACGATGGTCCCAGCGAAGCATTTAATTATTAGTTTATTTGTAACAACATTTATTATTCAACTTGCTAATATGTCAGTTCAACCAATTGTTACATTGTACGTGAAAAATTTAGTAGGTCCTCATACTGCACATATTGAAACAATTGCGGGTGCAGTTATGTCAGCGACAGGATTAGCAGTTATTTTGGCAGCACCAAGACTAGGAAGATTATCAGATCATATCGGTCCTCAAAAAACGTTAGTTGTAGCGTTATTTGCAGCAGGAATTATTTTTATCCCGCAAGCATTTGTAACCTCAGCTTGGCAACTATTAATTCTTCGATTTTTATTAGGTATCGCACAAGCAGGATTATTGCCTTCCGTACAAACTCTACTAAAACAACATACACCAACCCATGTTACGGGACGAATATTTGGATATAATCAGTCGTTTCAGTTTTTAGGAAATATGATTGGGCCAGTGCTCGGGGGACAAATTGCAGCGCATGCAGGCTTCCAATATGTTTTCCTCTCTACATCATCACTATTATTTATTGCGTGTATTTGGGTTTATTTTCATAATAAGAACGAAGAAGTATCAGAGAAACAACGTTTGGAAGTTAGTTAACTAAGTGAATGAAAAAGAAAAAGGATGAAGCAACATGTGCTTCATCCTTTTTCTTTAAAATCGAAGACAGAGATAACTTAATGTACCAAGCTCATAACTACGGTGAATGACTTCACCGCTATTCTCGCCACTTCCCATTGCAATAAACAAAGGAACAAAATGCTCTGCTCTTGGTACGGCTAATTGTGCATGAGGAGCATTATTCTCCCAATTAAACAATGCATCTTTATCGTTATTCTGCATATGTTTAATAATCCAATCATCAAATTCAATTGCCCATTTTTCAGGTGTAGTTTGATTCCATTTCAGTGCTCGTAAATTATGAACGGTAACGCCACTACCGATTACTAAAATATCTTCTTGTCCGAGTCCTTTAAGTGCTTCTCCAATTTCAAATTGTTCTTTTGCAGAAAGGAATGGATTTACTGATATTTGCACGACAGGAATATTTGCTTCTGGATACATGCGGTGCAGGAGTGTCCATGAACCATGATCTAAACCTCTGGTCATATTATGATGGACTGAAATACCTTTGTTTCTAAATTTTGTTTCTAACATAGATGCAATGCTAGAAGAGCCTTTCGCACGATATTTGATTTCGTATAACTCAGGGGGGAAACCTCCAAAATCATAAATTGTTTCATATTCGTTATCTGATGAGGAAATCGTTAATACTTCAGTTTCCCAGTGAGCAGTGAAAATAACAATTGCTTTCGGTTTATATGTTTCTCCAAGTGTTTTTAAAAATCGTGTATAGTCTGTATCTTGAATAGCGAGCATAGGCGAACCATGTGCTAAAAATAGTGATGGCATCATAATAGTAGAAACCTCCTAAAAATTATATAATTACTTTATGTAAGTAACTATATAATTTTATTTTTGGTTCGTCAAGAGATTAGTTTGAAAGCAAGTCTGAAAAATACATCATTTGTCATAATGAAAGCAATTACATATAATATAAAATAAGAAAAGTGAATGGATATTCATTTTTCTTAAAGGTATACATAATAAATTTGGGGGCTGACGAAATGAATGTACAGGAAAGTTTCGTTACGGCATTGGATGGATCGGAAATTTATTTGCGTAAATGGTTACCAGAAGGAGATCCGAGAGGAATTATTCAGATTGCACATGGCATGACAGAGCATGCAGGGGTGTATACAGAATTTGTAGATGCTTTATTGGAAGCAGGTTATGGTGTTTATGCGCATGATCATAAAGGACATGGGAAAACAGTAAAAAAAGAAGAAGATTATGGTCATTTTGAACCAAATATAGGGTGGAATCAAGTTGTATCGGATGTTATCTTTGTTTCAGAAAGGATAAAAGAAGAACAGTCAAGTCCTTTGTTTTTACTTGGACATAGTATGGGTTCTTTTTTATCAAGACGTGCTGTACAACTTAGGGGTGAACTATATGATGGATTTCTAATTTCAGGAACAGGTGGAAATCCAGGGCTTTTAGGAGCTATTGGTCATAAAGTAGCAACAATCGAAATGAAATTGCGCGGGGCAAAAACGAAAAGTCCAATGTTAAACTTTTTATCTTTCGGAAACTTCAATTCGAACTTTAAGCCAAATCGTACAAAATTTGATTGGTTATCTTCAGATAATAATCAAGTTGATAAATATATTGCGGATCCGTTATGTGGTTTCATTTGTACGACGAGTTTTTACCGAGAATTATTTTCTGGAGTATTAGAAGTAAATAAACTAGAAGAATACAAGAAGACGCCAAAGAATCTTCCAATACATATATTCTCTGGTGATCGTGATCCTGTTGGCGATATGGGGAAAGGTGTAAAAGAAGTATATGAAAACTATAAAAAATGTGGTGTGAAAGACGTGACACTACGTTTATATGAAAATGGTAGACATGAAATGTTTCATGAAGTAAATAAGGATGAAGTATTTAAAGATTTAATTTCGTGGTTAGATGCGCATAATAAATGAGAAAGATAATCCCAAACTGTTTGTAGTTTGGGATTATTTATTATACAGAAATAGGGGCAATAAATTCTTAAATTCACTTTACTTAATAAAAAATAAATCTTATTCTATAGTCGTTCAAAAAATAAAGAAATATTGTATGAGAGGAAACCTCACTTTTCTGAAGTGAGGTTTTTTGTAGTAACGAAGTAATAGTGAATAAAACTAATTTTAAAAGTAACTTAAAATCAAACTTTTTATAAAGCAACAGATGCCTGTTCATAATAGTAGTATAATAGTGAATGAGGTGTTAATAGAATGGAAGATAGAACGTTAGGTTTATTACTAGATGTTGTTGGGGAATTATTTTCAGATGAAATTTCAATTGCTGTTTCGAATACGAAAGAATATATTTACTATCGGCCAAGTAAACGAATTGATTTAAAGATTAGTGTCGGGGATCCTATAAAAGAAGGAACGATTGCTCATAAAGCGATGGTGATGAATCAAAAAACCTCTGAGTTTATTAATCGGGATGTTTTTGGTATTCCTTATCATGGAATGGCTGTACCATTTTCAAACAATGGAAAGCTTGAAGGGTGCGTAACGGCAATTTATCCAGCTTTAACGGATGGAAAGTCAGTTGTTACTTTAAAAACAACAGACGGCTGGATTCCGGTTCCTTTTTCAAAGGTTATGTATTTAGAGGCTAAAGATAAAAAGACGTATGTGAATTCAGAAGAGTTATCAGGAACACATAAATACTCTCTGCAAGAATTCGAATACTTGCTTCCGAAAGATTCATTTATTAGATGTCACCGTTCGTTTATTGTAAATGTTAATCATATTAAAGCGATTTATCCTGATACCCATTCTACTTTTGTACTTTCAATGGATAATGGTGAGAGAGTACCAGTTAGTCAATCATACGCTAGTTATTTCCGTAAACTTCTAGGATTCTAAATTTTTCTGCTTTAGAACCTAGATTTGCTGTTCTGTCTGAATTTTCGGCATTGCATACTAAAATCCCTATTTTGATAGTGTTAATGTGTAAAATAATTATGAATATTCAATGAGAGAGGGATTACATATGGAGAACAATTTAGATAGAATCAGAGATCAACGTCTAAAAGATCGGGTAGTTACACCTGAAGAAGCAGCTTCCTGGATTCAAAGTGGAATGACTTTAGGCTTAAGTGGGTTTACACGTGCAGGTGATGTAAAAGCAGTCCCATTTGCGCTTGTAAACCGAGTTAAGAATGATGAATCTTTTAAAGTAAATGTTTATACTGGGGCTTCTTTAGGATCGGATGTAGACAAATTATTTGCTGAGGCAGGAATTTTAGGGAAAAGATTACCTTTCCAAGCTGACGCGACTATGCGAAAAGGAATTAATAACGGAGACTTTTTATTTGTGGATCAACACTTGTCTCATACAGCAGAGTTACTCCGTGCTGACGTTCTGGATATAGATTTCGCCATTGTGGAAGCGGTTGCGATTACAGAGGACGGAATGATTATTCCAACCACTTCAATTGGAAATTCCTTAGCGTTTTCCTTAAATGCTAAGTCTATTATTATTGAAATGAATATGGCTCAATCCGCACAATTAGAGGGGCTACATGATCTATATGAACCAGGTAAACAAGGGGAGAGGCTTCCAATTCCGCTTGTGAAAACAGATGACCGAATTGGAACAATCGGTATTCCAATTGATCCTGAAAAAGTAAAGGGAATTGTGTTTACGAATCAATTGGATTCGCCATCGACAATTGTTCCTCCGGATGAAGAAACTGTTATTATGGCACAGCATTTAATAGAATTCCTTCGAGAAGAAGTCAAAGTAGGCCGATTAACAAATCGTTTAGCGCCGTTACAATCAGGAATTGGTTCAGTGGCTAACGCCGTATTGCATGGAATATTAGATTCAGAATTTGAAGATTTAGAAGTATATTCCGAGGTTTTACAAGATGCAGTTTTTGATCTTATGGATGCTGGAAAAGTCAATTTTGCTTCTTGTTGTTCTATCACGCTTTCTGAAGAGAAAATGCAACAAGTATTTTCTAACTTTGAAAAATATCGTGACAAATTAATGATGCGTCCACAAGAGATTTCCAATCATCCTGAAATTATTCGTCGCCTTGGATTAATCTCAATTAATACTGCATTAGAATTAGATATATACGGAAATGTTAACTCTACTCACGTTTTAGGTACAAAAATGATGAATGGTATTGGTGGGTCTGGCGATTTTGCAAGAAATGCCCGCCTAGCTATCTTTGTTACTAAATCGATTGCGAAAGGTGGTAACATTTCAAGTATCGTTCCTTTCGTTTCTCATGTAGACCATACTGAACATGATGTAGATGTTATCGTCACTGAACAGGGATATGCCGACTTAAGGGGACTTGCGCCAAGAGAAAGAGTGGAACTTATTATTGAGAATTGCGCACATCCAATGTATCGTGAACAGCTACGAGCTTATTACGAAGAAGCAAAAATAAGAGGTGGACAAACTCCTCATATTTTAGAAAAAGCTTTTTCTTGGCATACGAACTATGCTAAAAATGGAACAATGCTTGAAGCGGTAGTAGAAACTGTATAGGTTTGTATCGTACGAAATAGTAAAACGAATGAGTGAGCTTGAAGATTAAATTTTAGAAAAAGAGAACGCCAACTTTTAGGGATGGTGTTCTTTTTCTTTAAAAAAATTGTTGAAAATCGTACTGATTATAATAAAGATTTATAAAATTAATTTCTAATTTATGGAAATTAAAGGTTTTTTTGAAGTGCTTTCCGAATCAATTTAGTAGTGTACATATTGAAAGTGAGGAAAAAGAATCATGAAGATAAGAGAAGCATTATTAAGTGAAGCAAATGAATTAAGTGAACTCGCACTACATTCAAAAGCAACGTGGAATTATAGTGAAGAATTCATACTTGCTTGTAAGGAAGATTTAACAATTACGGAGGAGTACATAAAAAATAATTTTGTATATGTTTTAGAAAACGATAATGCGAAGATTGGTTTTTTCTCATTTTTACGTAATGATAAAGCTCTCGATTTCTTGTACATTCATCCTCATTACAAAGGAAAAGGTTACGGGAAAATACTTTGGGAGTATGTAATAGAAAAAGCCAATGAACTAGGATTAAAAAGTTTTACAATTGATAGTGATCCGAATGCAAAAGGATATTACTTGAAAATGGGAGCACAGTTAATAGGAGAGACACCATCAACTGTCTTTAAGGGTCGTGTACTGCCTCTTTTGAAATATGATGTGTAAAACTATTAATAGTAGGGGAAGATTAGAATGGATGATGTAAAGGAAAAAAGAATATATGAAGCACTAATAAAATCGTGGTCGATTGAAACGAGTTCAAAGTGGACAATTGAAAACCCAGCAAAGGGACAATGTGGTGTTACAGCTCTTGTCGTTCAAGACATATACGGAGGAGAAATTAAAAAGACAAAAGTAAGAGAGGTATGGCACTTTTATAACTTTATAGATGGGCAGAGATTTGATTTTACAGAGACTCAATTCAATGGGAAATTGAATTATATGGATGAAAAGTCAAATCGGGAAGAAGCATTTGCAGATACAAATGAAAAACAATATAGCATTTTGAAGGGAAAAATAACGAAAGAATTAAAATTATCTTTTGACTCTTAATCTTTAATAAGTTACTATAATGGTGGTAACTTCATTAAAGGGAACTTCATAGAGTTGAAAGGGGAAATACTTTTGAAAACAACTTATGTAAACGCTACAATTGTAACGATGAATGAACAAAACGAAGTGATAGAAAATGGATATATCATTGTAGAAAATGATCAAATTATAGATGTAAAGAGCGGAGAATTTGCAAATGATTTTGAAGTAGATGAAGTAATTGACATGAAAGGAAAGTGGGTTTTACCAGGGCTTGTAAATACACATACACACGTTGTAATGAGTCTCCTAAGAGGTATTGGAGATGATATGTTATTACAGCCATGGCTTGAGACGAGAATTTGGCCACTGGAAAGTCAATTTACTCCAGAGCTTGCGGTCGCTAGTACGGAATTAGGATTACTTGAGATGGTGAAAAGTGGTACAACATCATTCTCTGACATGTTTAATCCAATTGGAGTAGATCAAGACGCAATTATGGAAACGGTATCAAGGAGCGGGATGCGAGCTGCTGTTTCAAGGACTTTATTTAGCTTCGGAACGAAAGACGATGAAAAGAAAGCGATTGAAGAAGCTGAGAAATATGTGAAGCGTTATTATAAAGAAAGTGGCATGTTAACTACGATGGTTGCACCACATAGTCCATATACATGTAGTACAGAATTGTTAGAAGAGTGTGCTCGTATTGCAGTAGAGAATCAAACAATGGTTCATATCCACCTTTCTGAAACAGAGCGTGAAGTACGTGATATTGAAGCACAGTACGGAAAACGTCCAGTAGAATATGCAGCGAGCTGCGGATTGTTTAAACGCCCAACAGTTATTGCACACGGTGTAGTATTAAATGATGATGAGCGTGCATTTTTAGCAGAACATGATGTTCGAGTAGCTCATAATCCGAATAGTAATTTAAAACTAGGTTCTGGTATAGCGAATGTAAAAGCGATGCTAGAAGCAGGAATAAAAGTAGGAATTGCAACAGATAGTGTTGCATCTAACAATAATTTAGACATGTTTGAAGAAATGCGCATAGCGACTTTATTACAAAAAGGTATTCACCAAGATGCAACAGCATTACCAGTTGAAACAGCTCTTTCTCTTGCGACAAAAGGAGCTGCGGAAGTAATCGGGATGAAACAAACAGGGTCACTAGAAGCTGGTAAGTGTGCTGATTTTATTACGATTGACCCGTCTAACAAGCCGCATCTACAACCAGCAGATGAAGTGTTATCACACCTTGTATATGCTGCGAGTGGTAAAGATATAAGCGATGTAATTATTAACGGAAAACGTGTCGTTTGGAATGGTGAATGTAAAACGTTAGATGAAGAGCGTATTATATTTGAAGCAAGTCGTTATAAACGAGGTTTACAAAGATAACTTTTTTAGGCTGTGGAGAGAATCTTCTCCACAGCCTATTTCTAATTTGTAAACCTCACTATATTTTTTAAAACTTTGCAACAGAAGTGATAATGCTAACACTACCCAAAAAATTAGATGTTGACGCTAGTTTTAGAGTACATTGATAGTTAGGACATGTATTTATTTTTGGTTTTTAATAAACTTATTGTATTATTGTGTATTAAATGAACTATTAAGGCGATTAAAGGTAAAGCAGCTCCAATGAGTAAAGTTACTTCACTATTAAATTTATAGTAAGTATAACTTCCAATCCATGAACCAAAGGCTCCTCCCAAAAAGAAAATAGTCATATATAATCCATTAAGTCTGTTTCTTATCTCGGGATTCAAACCAAAGATAATTTTTTGACCTAATAATAAATTTCCTGCTACACCAATATCAATGCAGATACCTGAGATAAGAATTAAAATTATGCTAAATAGTGAATGATCTTGAACAAAGAATAATAGTACGATCGATAATAGTACGAGTGCCAATGATACATTAGTCATTGTAAAAATATAACCTTTATCTGCTATTTTACCAATAGTAGGAGTTAATAAAGCTCCAGCAATTGCAACAAAGCCAAATAATGCAATTTCATTATTTGAAAAATGTAATGGCTCTGATCTTAATAAAATTGGAATAGCTGTCCAATAAAGGCTAAATGCAGCAAATAAACATGCGTGATAAAAAGCTCTTTGTTGTAAAGGAGAAGTATTTATTAGTAGCTTTACCATAGAAGTTATTAAATTTGGATATGTCATGTTACTAGTTGAGATAACTTCATAGTTGGGTAAAAATTTTAGAATTAACAGTAATACGGTAACTAGGGTTATTAATGAAAAAAGAAATACCATTCTCCAGCTAAACCACTCTGTTATTCCGATAGATAATGGGCGAGCAATCATAATCCCAATCAATAAACCACTCATCACTTTACCCACATATTTACCTGCCTCTTCAATTGGCACGATTCTCATTGTTAGTGGAACTAACATTTGAGCTGCACAGGCCCCAATGCCAATTATAGTTGTTAATAGTAAAAAAATAATTCCGTTTGTCGAAATTAGCGTACCAATTAATGAAAAAATAGTTAACCCGATAAGAATTCCTATTATTTTCTTACTTTTCAATAAATCAGCCATCGGTACGATAAAAAATAACCCCAATCCATACCCAATTTGTGTCAAAGTAGTGAGCAATCCAGATAAATCAGAAGAAATGTTCAGATCTTTTGCAATGAATTGTACAATTGGTTGTGCATAATAAATATTTGCAGCAAGTGAACCACAACTAATTGCTAAAATAAATATTAGAAAATTTGTCTTTTTAGTCAATTTTATCATTCCTTTCTTTTTGGAACGTTCATTCCGAAATCATTAAAAAAGAAAGACTATAGGTCTGCAATAGTCTTATCTACTAGATGATAGGCTGAATTTTTCTCTTTTTTATATTTAGACATTACATTCAAACTATGATTTAAACTTAATAAAGAATATGCAACTAATTCAGTATCAACCTCTTGTGAAATTTCTCCTTTCTTTTTTCCTTCTTCGATAACTTGCTTAAATACTTTTTCAAGTTCATTAAAATCATTTATGAGTATTTCTTCTATGGCAGGGTCAATTTGTCCAATAAGCAGTGAAGAATTAGTTATCATACAACCTTTTGGAATTTCACCTGAATAACATTTTTCAATATGTTGATAAAAAAAGGATTTAAGTGATGCTTTTGTGTTTATACCACTAAAAAGTAAATTTCTCTTTTGAGAGCCATAATTTTTATAATGTTCCAAAACTAGTTTAAATAGTGCATCCTTATCTCCAAAGCTATCGTAGAGAGTAGATCGACTTATACCCATCGTTTCAATAAGATCTGATATATATGTAGCATCATAACCTTTTTCCCAGAATAAATGCATAGCTTTATTTAAAGCGTGTTCTTTGTTAAAACTAATACTTCTACCCAATTTATAACACCTCCATTCATGTAACTTAGTATAAATATTCCGGAACGATAAGTCCAGAATATTCGTCTTAATTTCCGAAAGTTTCGTAAAATATCCGTAAATGTTAATTTGGTATTGTGGTATTTAGATGCTATAAAATAGAAAGTATGTATTGAAGCGACAATTAAATTCGATTTTATTGAGGAAAAGTTAAGCTCCTATTAGTTTATATGTTTTTTTCGTTAAAAATCGAAAAGATTCCAAGGTAATCCATATCCTTTTAAAAGGATAGTTTTTTTCTTGAACGAATAAATATTCAAAAGAATGTCGCATCTTTCTGTTAGTATTTCTGCTATAATATATTACGCTTTATAATATTTTATATTTAAGGAGAACAACTCATGAAGCGAAAAAAGAGCCATTTAATGGTAATGGCACTTGTTACATCTTTATTATTAACAGCTTGTAATAATAAAGCGGATAAAAGTGACATAGAGGTTAAAAAACAAGTGTTAAATGTAACAGTATCAGAAGAAATTCCTTCTCTGGACACTGTGAAAACAACAGATGGTACATCAGCACACATTATGCAGAATATATTTGAAGGGTTATATGTATTAAACGATCAAGATCAGCCTACTCCAGCCATAGCAAAATCGTTTAAAAGAAGTGAAGATGGTAAGAAATATACATTTGACTTGCGTAAAGATGCAAAATGGTCAAATGGGGATAATGTAACAGCAAATGATTTTATATTTGCTTGGAAACGTGCAATTAACCCTGAAACAGCCTCTCAATATGCGTCCATGCTCTTTTATGTAAAAAATGCGAAAGAGATCAATAAGGGAACAATGCCTCTTGATGCACTTGGGGTTAAAGCGATAAATAATTATACGTTAGAAGTTGAACTCGAACAGTCAATTCCGTATTTTTTACAGTTGTTAGCACTACCTATATACTTACCACAGCATGAATCATTTTTGAAAGAACAAGGAAACAATTATGCATTGGAACCTAGTAATCTCATATATAACGGTCCATTTGTATTAGAAAAATGGAAGCATGAACAAGAGTTTCAATTAAAGAAGAATGCTACATATTGGGATCGAAAGAAAGTGAAATTAGACGAAATAAACTTTCATATCGTAAAGGATACAATGACAGCTGTAAATTTATATGAAGCCGGAGATTTAGATCGAGTACCTATTAATTCGCAAGTTGTAGACAAGTATAAAGGGAATAAGGAATTACATATGTCGAGTGATCCTGGAATTGCTATGCTTCGTTTTAATGAAAAAAATAACGCGTTAGCAAATAAAAAGGTGCGTCAATCTATTTCATTAGCGTTAAATAAAGATGATTTCGTTGCTCACTTTATTAATAACGGAGCAAAACCTGCAAGTGGACTTGTACCAGTTGGTCATGTAAATGAAGTGACTGGTAAAGATTTTAGAAAAGAAAATGGAGATATTTCCTCATATGATTTGCAAAATGCGAAAAAACTTTGGGAAGAAGCGAAAAAAGAGCTTGGGGTAGAACAAGTAAACCTAGAGTTCTTAACGTTCGAACAAGATAACGCAATACGTATGGCAGAATATATAAAAGGTGATTTAGAGAAGAATTTGCAAGGGTTAACGATACAAATTAAACAACAGCCATTTAAGCAAAAATTACAGTTAGAACAAATAGGTGATTACGATATAACTATGGCAAATTGGGGACCTGACTATAAAGACCCAATTAGTTATTTAGAGTTATTTACGACAGGGAATCCGAATAATAAAATGAATTATTCTAATGTTCGTTACGATGAATTAATAAAGAAAGCGAAAACGGATTTTGTACTAGATACGGAAAAACGATGGGAAGCGTTGCGAGAAGCCGAGCAGGTATTATTAGAAGATGCTGCGGTGGCGCCGCTTTATCATATTGGCTCAGCATATGTACAAAAGGATTATGTAAAAGGAATTGAAAAGCATCAATTTGGTGGTATTTATACTTATAAGAATGCTTATATTGCTAATGAATAAATACAAAAAACCTTACTTTTTAAAAGTAAGGTTTTTTTTACAGGGGGCAGGGAAATCCTTTGGTGGTGTTCCCTGCATATAAAGAAGATAAATGCAAAATTGTAGGTACACATTCATAAGAAGTTGCAACAAATAAGATTGAGCAGTTTGTTTAAGTAAAAAGAAGAATAGAAATATAGCATACAAGGAATAAGGAAATGTAGTACAGATCAGCATACAAACATTCTTTTTCTGTAACTATGTTTGTTTTTAATTATATAAAAAAAATATTAGATTATATATTTTGTCCTTGGTATACTTAAAAGGTAATTTGGGGTATTAAGATGATTTGATAGAGGTGTTTGTGTGGAATTATTTGAGTATTATAAAAAAAGGGGACGGTTTAAGTGTTTAATTGGGACAGGGATTTTTCTCTTTGGATTATATTGTCTGTATAATAGTTGGAGTGATGTTAATTGGGGAGAAATAATATTTATGGTTATAGCTTCGTTTGTTTTTGGGGGAATTGGATTTTGGCAATTAAGAAAAGGGAATTTATTAAAAGAGAATATAGCTAAAAATGATTTGAAGTTTTGGGATATTGATACTTATGTTTTACTAGAATTACCTCAAAATAATAAACATTACGGTTTATATACTCCCGATGGCGCCTATATAGTAGGAACAACTATAGTTCCAACTGATATAATTTCTTCAAAATTACCTTTTTTAAAAAACAAGCAAGTTGTTGGATTGGAAGCAAAGGATGGGGAAATTCTTGCATATTTTCATAGTGAAGTTGAAAACTATGATTGGGCTATTTATGACTCAAATTATAATTGTGTAGGGATGTTTAAAGAAAATATGATACAAGGATTTGGAATGGTACGTGGTTCTTTAATGAATGAAAAAGAGATGAAAATTTGTGAAGTAGAAGTTGAATTTGATTTTTTCGAAACTTCTTTTCGGACAATGGATAACCGGATATTAATAAACTGTAAAAGAGGATATATGCCTTTGGAATGGAGCGAAAGATTCGGATTAAATGTACCTATTATTAAATTAGGTAATAATATTTCTAATGCTGAAAAGATATTTGGTTTAGGGATTCTTTTCTACATTTTAGAAACAATTAAAGTAAGAAAAAGTAGGGTTTTTAATGATTAGGATTAAAAATTTGTGTGATGAAATTTTTTGAATGCGTTATTGGGATAGGGGGATATCCATGGGGAATATACAAGTTAGACCGGAAGAATTGAGAAGAATTGCAAAGAATTTTAAATATGCTAGTAATATAGAATCAGATCGTCATTTTAAAATTCAAGGGGAATTATTAAAGCTTCAAATGAGATGGGTTGGTGCTTCCAGTTTAAGTTTTTATAATGATCTACCTAGAATGAATAAAGCACATGAATCTTTTCTTAATATTATAAAGCAAATAGAAGATGAATTACTTCGTATAGCAGAGAAATTTGAAAAAGCTGATATGGAATACTCGTCTAAAAACTCTAAAAATCATTCACTTTTGATGAATTCAAAGTCAGCAGTTGAAGCGGGAGCTGGAGTAGTTGTAAAAGGAATTGGTTATGTAATTAATGGTGAAAAATATGAAAAATCACTTGTAGATGAAAAGGGAACTGGTGGTCTATTTATTAAGGGGCTTACAGTTGAAGCTGAGCCATTTGTAAGTTCTCGTACTTATGATAAATTTGATGTGAAAGATAAAAACAAGAGGGAACAAACTTTTGGACCAATGGCTGGTTTTACGGTAGCTCAAGCTGGAATAGAACTAGAGAATATTAAAGGATCTAATGTGGGAGCTGAAGCTAAAGTAGCACTTGCTACTGCAGAGTTAGGTGCTCATGTAGAAAATGGGAATTTACATATAGGAGCTGAAGCTACTCTGGTAAAATATGAGAGTGCTATAAAAATCCCACTTCCATTTTCTGATAAAAAATTACAAATTGGAGGATCGGCGTCACTTGGGACAGTCGGGGGATCTTTAGAAGCTGGAAAAAGTGGAGTGAAATTCCATGTACCATTTGGTCCTGGTGTAGGTTTATGGGGATTTGGTGGAGAATTTGCTATTAAAGAATAAAGGGGAAAATTAGTATGAATAAGAAAGTGAAAATTTTAAAATATTTTATGGTTATATTAGCTTGCATTGCAATTTTTGGGACAGTTTTACCTAATGCATTAGATCCAAATGAATCATTAGCAGGGAAAATTTCAATTGCAACTTTCGGTACAATTGGAGCTTGTTTACTATTCTCTATTATGTATTTTATTGTAAAAAAAGCTATTTTAAGAGGTGGGAAATAAGATGGGACAAAATTTAGAGTTAGAATTACTTCCAATAGGTTCTGTTGTAATGTTTAAAGATTGGGAACATCCATTAATGGTTTATGGAAGAAGACAAATGGATTCTGAAACAAAAACAACATGGGATTATGTATGTTGTTATTTCCCTCATGGTAATATTTCTTCAGAGTACAATTTCTTCTTGAATCATGAAGATATTTCTAGTGTGTTACATCTTGGTTTTATTAATGAAACAGAATTAGAGTTTCAAAAATTATTTAAAAAAGAAATTGAAGAAAAGCAGTGATTCTTTTTAGGTGTTGGTGTTTTTGAAATAGTTAAAGAATGGATTTTAATTCTCATATACATAAAAAAAGGGGAATTTCTATGAAATCATTACGTTTATTTATGATTCTCACTCTTGTTGTATTGTTAAGTGCGTGCAATACAGCAACACAAGTTACAAAGGTTCAAAAAAATGGCGAAACGACTTTGAAAATTGGTTCTCTGCAAGGGTATTACGATGTACAAACGCTTAAAGCTGAAAAAGGAAATGTGGAAATCCCTTATGAAGCAGCTGTTGAAGAAGGTACAATTTTATTACAAGTTACAAAAGATGATAAGGTTATTTATGAAGAAGAAATCACTTCTCAAAAAGAAGGTTTGCTTTCTTTTGAAGCTCCAAAATCCGGATCATATGATTTAATTGTACGCGTGAAGGGTGAAAAAGAGAAAGCAAAAGAAATTCAAATACATACTAAGCTATGAAAAAATGGCAAGTGGAGTGCACCCGCTTGCCTTTTCCATTTTCAGTTGATTCTGTTAAAACAAATGAAGTTAAAATAAGAGATGAACAAAAGAATATGTTACAACCTTGGCATGTTAGTAACGAAATTGATATCTCTCTTTTACATGATAAAAAGACTGGGTTTGATGCATTTTTATTCGAAAGAGATGTAGATGGTAAAAAGCAAGTAGTAGTATTTAGGGGGAGGGACATAAGGTGATGCTCTTTTTGGAGAAGGTGTCCCAGACTTTACTACAGATATTGATTATATATGGAGGGAAATAAGTTGAAAAGCATTGAAGTTCTAAATACATACATTGAAGGGATTTCTGTTGCAATCCCTACGTGGTTAAAACATCTAATTGAGGCAGAGGAGATACATCAAAACTATGAGAATGTACAAGCACTTGGTGCATTAAAAACAGATGCAGTGTTGTACTATGTACACCGTACGCTGCAAGTGCTAGATGGATTGCCTTTAGCTGAAGAAGCGTATCATATTATTGAAAAGGTACTAACGTATAGTGAACTTGCAAAGGTAGGATCTTTAAAACAGCGGGAGCAATGGAAGAAAAAAGGGATTAATCTATTGGTACATAATGAGGGTTCTGCTGATATCTTTAGTGACATTCAGTTTATTGAACGTGTAGAGACAAACTTAAACGCTATTGAATATTTGTTTATTCGAGATTTAATTAGAACACATGGATTAATCGGGCAGTATATCCGCGGAGAGGCTCGTTTGGACTCCCATATTGATTTAATTAACACATATAAAGAAGAATACGGAGACGTTAGGTTAAAGGAGATTCTATACTATCTTAACCAATGCATTATTGAGGGCGTATCAAAAGCTTTGTGGAGTGAAGTGAAGAACGATGTGAAGATTACAATTGATGGTTTGTTTGATGGTTATATGGAACCATTTACTTCTCGCATACATAGACTCACGCCAAAACATAAGGAGTCAGCATTTGAAAAAGATATAATTATGGGGAGCGAGAAGAGTGACGTTCAAACATTCTTATTTGATAAGGATTTATGGTATGTAGAACCGTCTATGCATGCTCTTAGCTTTGAGGATATTTGGACAGTTTTTGTTATGTTAAAGAATGAGATAGGCACTAGAAAAGTTCAGCATATACATTTCGAGAAATTGATGCAACAGCTGCATTATGATTTTAAAGGCGAAAAAAAGGACAACGTGTATCGTAAGCGGGTTATTGAGAAGTATCTACGGGAGTACCGTGAGAACGAGAAACCGAATACAACGCATGTTTCTTTTAAGGTTAAAGTCGATGAAGATATGAAGACTGCGTATGTGTCGTTTCAGTTTTCTGCTGTAGGTGAGGCGTTAATTACCTTCTGTGTAGAGGCAGAAAAGATAGATATGATGCATGCTCGGGCAAATGTGCTGCTGTTTGATTTCTTCGGGTTACGAAAGGATGCATATGATAGATTCCATAACGAAGAAGTGTATTTGGAGCATATGAATAGCTCGGCTGATGATAAACGAATTATTCTTGATTATATAAAGGGAGATACGATTGTAGATGTCGGAGCTGGTGGTGGTGTCATGCTAGACATGATTGAAGAAGAGACCGAGAATAAACGAATCTACGGTATCGATATTTCTGAAAACGTGATTGATACGTTGAAAAAGAAGAAGCAGAACGAAGGGCGTTCTTGGGACGTCATTAAAGGAGATGCAATCAACTTAAGCAGCTCGTTTGAACAAGAATCGGTTGATACGATTGTATATTCTTCTATCCTTCATGAGCTGTTCTCTTATATCGAGTATGAAGGTAAGAAATTCAATCATGAAGTTATTAAAAAGGGGCTGCAGAGTGCCTATAAGGTGTTAAAGCGAGGAGGTCGTATTATCATTCGTGATGGCATCATGACCGAAGATAAAAAGTTAATGCGGTTGATTCGTTTTAAAGATGCAGATGGAATGAAGTTCTTAGAGCAGTATGCCCATGAATTTAAGGGGCGTACAATCCAGTATGAAGTAATTGCAGAAAATACAGTCAAAATGCCTGTTAACGATGCAATGGAGTTCTTATATACATATACTTGGGGCGAGGACTCCTTCGTTCATGAAGTGCAGGAGCAGTTTGGAATCTTTACGCCAAACGATTATAAGGATTTTGTAAAGAGTATCTTTGGAGATAAAGTAAACATCGTTCAAGCTATGAACTATTTGCAGGATGGATATACAAACCATCTTAGCGAGAAAATCGAGTTTACAGATGAGTCTGGGAATGCGGTTGCGCTACCAGATAGTACTTTCTTTATGGTTTTAGAAAAGAGGCAATGATGTTGAAAACCTTTAAAAATATAATTTTAAAAAACTTAATTTAATAATCTTCAGTTAAAGAGCGTGTTTTTAGAGTAATGAAAAATTCCTAATTTCTTAATTTTATACTGAGAAACATATCCAAATAAGGTATTGGTAATTAAAACCGGGAACATTAGAACAACATCGCTAGCTGAAATTTATCGAAACTCCCCTGTGTTTCAAAACCTTCGTAATCCAGATAAGGATAAGAGGAAGTGTGGTATTTTTGAGTTTCGGTATGTTTGTGGGGAATTTCGTTCTAGAGCATATGCGATGACGGGGGATTAAATGGAAAGTGAGCCTTTTGCGTACATATTCCAAAAGCATTGCGAAAACAGAAAAAGAACATAAAAAGGGGCATGAGTAAAAGTTTACTCATAGCCCTTTTTTAATGTTTTATAATGTATAGTACTTAGCATCCTTCATTAAAAATTCACTACCTATATCTAGTGTACTAAAACAAGTTTTTTACACATGAATTCTATTAAATCGATTTTAATAAAGCGTAAAAATTCGTATCATATGGGATATCATCTTGATACATATAATTTTTTAGAACACCTTCTTTTTCAAAGCCTAATTTTAATAGTACTTTATTGGAAGCTTCATTTTCAAGAAATACAATTGCTCCAATCCGCTTTAAATGAATCGTATGGAAACCGTATGATATAACCTCAGAAACAGCTTCAGTCGCATATCCTTTTCCCCAGTGTTCAGGCAAAAAGGCATAACTTATATTGGCTCGTTTATGCTCAGAAGACCAATCGTGAAAACCAATGGTACCGATAAGTTCTTTCTTGTCTTTTAATTCGATCCCCCATTTTATACCGCTTCTTGCATTGTAACTCAACTTAAAGTTATGAATGATTTGTTTCACTTGATCAACATCTTGTAACGGTTTTTGGCCATAATAGCGCAGTACATTAGTATTAGAAAAGCATTGTAGTATACGCGGTGCATCTTCTTCGGTAAGTTCTCTTAAAATGAGTCTTTCAGTTTTTAATAAAGGAAACATATTTTCGCTCCTTTTCACATGAAAATAGAATGTATTTGTTATTATATAATTTAATCTGAAAATAAAGATTATTCAAGGCGTAAGGGAATTATTGTCTGGAAATAGATTATATAATTTATCTTAAAAAGAGTTTATAGGATTAATACAAATAATGAATTGAAAAAGGGTATTCCAAATAAAAATTGGAATACCCTTTTTTCATTACCCTACAAATGTTTGATACAGTAAGAAGATATTTAAAACGATAACGAGAGCAGCAATTATCCATGCGATAAATGTTGTTATACGGTGGTTAACGAGTGCACCCATAATCTTTTTATTACTTGTAAACATAATAAGTGGTACAAGTGCAAATGCAATACCGAATGATAAGACAACTTGACTCATAACTAGAGCGTAAGTTGGATTTACACCTAAAGCGATAATAACTAGTGGTGGAATCATTGTAATAAATCGGCGTAAATATAACGGAATATGCATGCGAATGAATCCTTGCATAATAATATCGCCTGACATTGTACCGACAGAAGAGCTTGATAAACCGGCTGATAACAGACCAATTCCAAACAAAGCAGCTGATATAGGACCTACTAAGTTGGTAAATTGAGTGTAAGCAACATCTAAATCTTCAACGTGCATACCATTTTTAAAAAATAGTGCAGCTGCAACAATTAACATACTCGCATTAATTGCTCCAGCGATAACCATTGCAATAATAATATCGATAAATTCGAAACGAAAAATCTTTTTCTTTTGTTCGTCAGTTGTTCCGACCACACGGCGTTGTATTAATGCAGAATGCAAGTATATTGCATGCGGCATAACTGTCGCACCTAAAATCCCTGCTGCAAGTAATATACTGTCTACACCTTGGAATTTTGGAATAAATAGTCCTGAAAGAAGGGGACTTAATTCTGGTTTTGCATAAAAAACTTGAATCCCAAAAGCAATTACTACAATGAAAATCATTCCTGTAATAATAGCTTCTAGTGGACGAAATCCTCTACGTTGAAATTCAAGGATAATAAATGATCCGGCTGCTGTAATTAAAGCGGCAGGTAGCATCGGGATTCCAAATAGTAAGTAAAGCCCCAAAGCAGCTCCAATAAATTCCGCTAAATCTGTAGCCATAATAACTAGTTCACCTTGTATCCATAAGCCGATAGACACAGGCTTTGGAAAGTTTTCACGAGCTATTTCGGGTAAATTGTTTCCTGTAGCAATTCCTAATTTAGCCGATAAAGTTTGGATTAATACAGCCATTAAGTTAGAAGCGAGTATAACCCATAATAGTAAATATCCATATTGTGAACCAGCTGCGATATTTGTAGCAAAGTTGCCAGGATCAATATAAGCAACGGACGCGATAAAAGCGGGTCCTAAAAATGGTAACAGTCTTTTCCAGCCTTTTGTTTCTCCACTTAAAGCTAAGTGAGCTGATTGTACAGTTGTACTTTCAGAAGGGAGATGTTTATCTTTTGTTATATCTTTATTCATAGTAGTTTTCCCCTTTAAAATGTTAACTTGATGAAATTATTGTATTTATTCTTACTCATTATTTCAATACATTTAAATATGTTATGTGATAATTTCATTTGAACACGAAAGTTTCCTTAATGCAAATTATATGCCTTTATGCAATGGATGGTGTGATAATGTAAAATGAATTGGGAGTTTATGGTGTGATGACATGGGGAAACATAGTGAATTAAAGGGCTGTTTTTGAAATTTATGTGAACATAAAGCTGATAATACAGCATATTAATTGATGGAATTGCAATTGTATGATATATAATATATTGGGATTACAACATAACCATAGTGTTATGATGTGTAATCTTGTTTTTTATTTTTGTTAACTGATAGAAAATAGTATAAAGAAAAGAAAATGGGATTCATTTTCTTATTATATATGTTTTGATATGAACGTTAACTTATACATGATTTTAAAAATTAGATAGGTGGTAGAAATACATTGGCAACTACAAAACCATACAGAGTATTACTATATTACATGTACACAACAATTGAAAACCCAGAAGAATTTGCTGCAGAGCATTTAGCATTTTGTAATTCACTTGAATTAAAAGGAAGAATTCTTGTAGCAAAAGAAGGTATTAACGGAACTTGTTCTGGAACTGTAGAGCAAACAGAGAAATACATGGAAGCAATGAATAATGATCCACGTTTTGATGGTATCGTATTTAAAATAGATGAAGAAGAAGGGCATGCATTCAAGAAAATGCACGTACGTCCTCGTCCAGAATTAGTTACACTTCGTCTAGAAGATGACATTAACCCACACGAAATAACTGGGAAGTATTTAGAGCCAAAAGATTTTTATGAGGCAATGAAACAAGAAGATACAGTTATCATTGATGCACGAAATGATTATGAGTTTGATTTAGGACACTTCAAAGGCGCGATTAAACCTGATATCGAATCATTCCGTGAATTACCAGATTGGATTAGAGAAAACAAAGAAACACTTGAAGGTAAAAAGATTTTAACATACTGTACAGGTGGAATTCGTTGTGAGAAATTCTCTGGTTGGTTAGTTCGTGAAGGTTATGAAGATGTAAGTCAGCTTCACGGCGGAATTGTAACGTACGGAAAAGATCCAGAAGTACAAGGTGAGCTTTGGGATGGGCAATGTTACGTGTTTGATGAACGTATCGCTGTTCCAGTAAACCAAAAAGAACATGTTATCGTTGGTAAAGATCACTTTACAGGTGAACCATGTGAGCGCTATGTAAACTGTTCAAATCCAGAATGTAATAAGAAAATTTTATGTTCTGAAGAAAACGAAGCGAAATATTTACGTGCATGTTCTCATGAATGTCGTGTAAGTCCACGTAACCGCTATGTAATACAACATGAATTAACTGAAGAACAAGTAGCTGCTGCATTAGAGAAAATCGAAGCAGGGAAGTAAGCTGAATTCGTATAATAAAAAGGTACTCCAAGTTTTATTTTGGAGTACCCTTTTTTTATTATCCAGTCCTGTCATTTGTCGTTTTTTGTCGGTAAGTCGATATATTTAAAAAATCGCTGATAAAAATTTCACTTACTGTAGCACACCAAGAATTTGAAAATAACCTTCTTTAGTTTTTATCCTCTTTTTCTTTTACAGCAGACAGTACCGTTTGTTTTACCCAAGCTTTTCTTTGTTTATGCTGTAGACCCCATTGGTATAAACTTTGGGCTCCTAAAATAAGTGAAATGACAATGCCGCTAATCGCAATTAATAGAGCGAAAAATTCAAGAGGTGACGATATTTTGTTTGAATCGGTGTTTCTTAAAAGGTCGATCATAGTAAACCCTAACATTTGGCCCACTACAGAGTAGAGCGTTAAAATTAATAATAAAAGGCTATCTTTTTTAGAGGCGACATTTTCTTGATATTTAAACAAACTATCAAGATTTTGTTTCGCATTCGAGTATAGAACCTCAATATTAAAAAGTTTTCTTAAGCGAAAGAAAATATCTTCACTTTGTGATTGGGATACTAATTCTAAAGAAAAATAATTAGCAGTGAACGAATTGATCGAATAAATTAATTTCTCTATTTCATTAGTATCTTGTTCAATGTTTAGCTCAGCATAGGCGTTTGCCATTTTTAATAAAACAATTTTATGAAATAGGTTTAATAATAAAGCGTAATAAAATTCTCCGAACATTTGACTAGCAAGTTTAGAGATTTCGCGTTCTCCATCATTTGTTACACATGTAAAAATATGTTCTTCCATTATGAAATAACGATTTGGAGCCCATCTCTGGTAAGCGTGTTTTTTTAAATAGTCATGAATGTAAGGAAGGTTATTTGCACTCACATAGGGCTTACCATCACTTGTTAATCCGGAAAGACTAGAAGTACGATAAACATCTACTTCATTAAGTTCCATACCTTCTTTTAGTGACAATAAAGTTTGAACGTACATTCTTTGGTCTTCAAAGAAAGGGAAGGTTTGAAAGTATGAACTTCTTAATCTCTTCTTTTCAAAGAAATCAGTTACACCATGAAATAAATAACCAAAAATGAATTTTTCAACTTGGGAATACTTCTTTCCGTTACATTCAATACAAATAGTCTCATTTGTATCATTTTTAGTTTCAAGTACACGGAAGCGAGCAGCGAATTCGATTGCTTCAGATAAAGTCATGTTTGGAGCAGTGTTTACTTCTGTTCGAATTGTTAAGAAGCCAAGTTCATAAGGACAAAGTGTTACATCAATAGAGTGTATCTTGAATGGAATTGAAATAAGGTTTGTTGTTAAATGTCCAGTTAAGTTAAGGTCCTTTGAATAACGTTGCAAGCCCTTTTGATGCTCTGAATGAGGAAAGAGAATTTTATTTGTAAATGAAAGATAGTATGCTTCCATATTTTGATGTGAAACTTTAAACTCCCCATAATATGTATTTTCATCATCGAGATGATCGAGCCGAAAAGGACGAAAATCGTTTTTTTGTAAGAAAGGGAACATATTTTGTTCATATCCAGCTTTAAACGAAAACGGGAATATAAATTGGAATATAGCTGTTGCTACACCTTTTTCCTCAATTGATTGTATTGCCTCCATCTACATTGTGTCCTTTCCATATATGCTATAGAAACAACATGCCCAAATTTATTTGAAAATAACCACTCTTTTATACTCAATTGAGAGTGAAAATTCAGCTTATTTAGCAGGGAACATGTATAATGTTATGTATACTAAAAGTTATAAAATTGTATTTTGAAAAGGGGGATGCTGTATGCGGATTTTAGTATTAGGCGCTGGTGGAGTCGGAGGATTTTTTGGTGGCAGATTAGTCGAGAAGGGAGAAGATGTCACGTTTCTTGTTCGTAGTAAACGGAAAAAACAATTAGAGGAAAGAGGACTTGTAATCCGAAGTGTTAACGGGGATTTTTCCTTCCGACCGAAATTAATAACGAAAGAAGAGCGAACTTCTCCATTTGATGTCATTTTATTTTCAACAAAAGCGTATCACTTAAACGAGGCAATTCAAGATTTGAAGCCGTTTGTTGGCGAAAATACTGTAATCATTCCATTGTTAAATGGTATCGCTCATTTATCGCTATTACAAAAAGAATTCGGCGAAGAAAAAGTAATTGGCGGTTTATGCTTTATCGAGACGACGTTAAACAATCAAGGAGAAATTGTACAAACTAGCGCTGCCAACAGACTTGTGTTTGGAGAAATTAAGTCTCAAAATTCAGAGAGAGTAAAGCATATTTCTAAAGCATTTTCAGGTACGAAATCTAGTTTTGTTTTAAGTGAAAATATTACGCAAGATATGTGGCATAAATATTTATTTATTACTGTAATGTCAGGTGTGACAACGTTAATGCGTGCACCAATTGGACCAATCCGTGAAAGTGAAGGCGGCCGTGATTTTATCCGTAATGTGTTTGAGGAATCTGTACAAATCATGAGAGTATTAGGAGCTCCAGTAAAGGCTAATATTGCCCAGGAACATATGAAAACGATTGATAAAATTTCGTATGATATGAAGTCATCAATGCAACGTGATATGGAAAAGGGTTCGTTTATTGAAGGGAAGCACTTGCAAGGATATTTACTGGATGTAGCAGAGAAATTTTCTATAGCGGCACCATTATTAGAATCTATATATCAAAATTTAAAGGTGTATGAAGAGATGACCTTTAACAAATCTGTAATAGAATTAGATGTATGAAAAAATAAAAAAGATAGCAATATATAAGTGTATTGCTATCTTTTTTATTTTTTTGTATGACAAATTATTTATTTCTTTTCGTTCTATCTGTCAAATTTATTTCCTGTTCACGTTTACCATATAACTGATTAATTTCATTTGCTACTGCATCTAAATATGAATCGGAAAAAATAGGCTTCTTTTCTTTAGACATATGGGTCTCCTTTGCGGATTTTTAATATTCATTATGTATATTTCTCAGCGGATTATGCGCAATCATTTTAATTTTTTTCTTATTAAAAATTTTTGTTTACTTTTTGAAAATAAAGGAGTATTATAATCCACAGTTTCAATTTTCTAAATCGCTGAAACCGCATGGTACGGGGGACCCGTTTTTACGGATTAGTACATAATCCGATGGGGTGAATCCTTGAAAAAGGTAGGGCTACTCATAGGCCCGAATCCGACAGCTAACCTCGTAAGCGTTATATTGAGAAGGAAGGTGGAGCTTGTGCGACAAAAAAAATAATGTCTACAAGTCTATTTCGCTATGGCTTGTAGACATTTTTTGTTTTCTGAAGAAATAGTTTACTGGCTGTAACAAGCAGAAAAGTTCGTACAAAATTATTGGAGAGTGGACAGCATTGGTTTCATCTATTAAAAGATTTTTAATTGGAAGACCGTTAAAATCAACAGAGCTTGGAGAACAAAAGCTTAATAAAACGAAAGCTTTAGCTATTTTATCTTCTGACGCATTGTCATCAGTTGCTTACGGTCCAGAACAAATTTTAATTGCTTTAGCAGGTGTGGGAGCGATCGCTTATTGGTATTCCATTCCGATCGCTGTTGGGGTATTAGTATTATTGACAGCCCTTATTTTATCTTATCGTCAAATTATTTTTGCTTATCCGCATGGCGGGGGAGCGTATGTTGTATCAAAAGAAAATTTAGGGATGAATCCAGGCTTAATTGCTGGAGGATCTTTATTAGTCGACTATATTTTAACTGTTGCGGTAAGTGTATCTGCAGGTACAGATGCGCTAACATCTGCTTTTCCTAGTTTACATGCACATAATGTAATCATTGCGATTATATTTGTTATATTTATTACCATCTTAAATTTAAGAGGAGTAACGGAATCAGCTTCTGTTTTAGCATATCCTGTTTATTTATTTGTTTTAGCCCTATTTATATTAATTGGTGTAGGCATATATAATATTTTGACTGGTCACGTTTCACCAACTTTACACACGCCGATCGGAACGCCGGTTGCGGGTATTAGTTTGTTTTTACTGTTAAGAGCATTTGCATCAGGTAGTTCTGCTTTAACAGGTGTTGAAGCAATTTCAAACGCAATTCCGAACTTTAAAGATCCTGCGCCAAACAATGCTGCAAAAACATTGCTTGCAATGGGTGCATTACTTGCTGTGTTATTTTCAGGAATTGTATTTTTAGCTTATTATTACGGAGTGACGCCGAGTAAAGAAGTAACAGTTGTTTCTCAAATTGCTGAACAAACATTTGGACGTAATTTCATGTACTATTTCATACAAGGTACAACAGCTTTAATATTAATTCTCGCAGCTAATACAGGCTATTCTGCATTTCCTTTATTAGCGGTTAACCTCGCAAAAGATAAATTTATACCGAGAATGTTTACGATTAGAGGAGACCGTCTAGGTTACTCAAACGGTATTATAATACTTGGAGTTGCTTCGATTATTTTAATTGTAGCTTTCCAAGGACAAACAGAACATTTAATTCCGTTATATGCAGTAGGGGTATTTATTCCATTTACACTTTCTCAAACAGGGATGGTATTAAAGTGGCTTCGCGAAAAACCTGAAGGATGGGTTTTAAAATTAACGGTTAATTTAATTGGTGCAGTTATTAGTTTTATCGTAATGAGCATGTTCTTTTTAACTAAATTTGCACAAGTTTGGTCGATTCTTATTTTCTTACCTGCTATTATCTTCTTGTTTCATCGAATTAAGAAGCATTATGATGCAGTGGGTGATCAATTAAGTTTAAAAACTTGTGAACCTCTTATTCCAATTGAGGGGAATGTAATTGTCGTTCCTGTAGCAGGTATGACGCATGTAGTAGAAAATTCATTGAACTATGCGAAATCTCTTTCGGCAGATCAAGTTATCGCTGTATATGTTGCTTTTGACAGAGAAGAGGAAAAGAAATTTGAAGAGAAATGGAAGGTGTGGCAACCTGAAGTAAGGCTTGTTACATTACATTCTCATTATAGAAGTATTATTCAGCCGCTAACGAAGTTCATTGATACAGTGCAATATAAGGCAAGTGAATCGAATTACCGCGTTACGGTCGTTATACCACAGTTCATTCCGAAAAAAGGTTGGCATAACATTCTTCATAATCAATCCAGTTTACTCATACGTGCGTATTTACTTTATAAAAGAAATGTTGTTATTACGACAGTTCCATATCATTTGAAAAAATAAGAAGATTTTTGAAGGATAGCTTCGTGAAAATGAAGCTATCCTTTTTGTGTATATGCTATGCATAATTGCATATGGATTTAAAAATTATATTAATATAATTTTATCGGTTATTTGCAAGTAGTGTTTTCTGTTGTGATATATAGATATTTCAATCGATAAAGTGAATCGGATTATATTTTGAAATAAGGACATGAAAGCTTGAAAATAAAGGGAATGAAAATACTTCTTTACGTTATATAAACAGCTGTGTTTAAATGACCTTACAGTACAAAACATATATGAAAACAAAACGAAATTTCATATTTACGCATGTTGTTTAGTTTAAAATGAATAATATTTTTAAGTAATATATTCACTATGTGAATGTGAGAATTTCGATGAAATAGAAAACTTATACAATGTTATTCATACTAAACACATATGAAAAATAATAAAATGTTTTGTGACGATAAGTAAGTACTGTAGCAATACGAGAGAGGTGGTTCATACATGGATCACGGTGAGAACGTTCTCTATTTTAATCATCTCAAATTATGGGCAAGAAAATAGAATAATAAAATGCGATAGTAATAGTTGCTAATACATAGGAGGAGTTAAAGTGAAAAAGACTTTAATTACAGGGTTATTGGTTACAGCAGTATCTACGAGTTGCTTCATTCCTGTAAGCGCTTACGCTAAGGAGGGGCAAACAGAAGTGAAAACAGTATATGCGCAAAATGTAATTGCTCCAAATACATTATCCAATTCAATTAGAATGTTAGGATCACAATCACCGCTTATTCAAGCATACGGATTAATTATCTTGCAACAGCCAGACATTAAGGTAAATGCGATGAGTAGCTTAACGAATCATCAAAAGTTTGCAAAGGCGAATGTAAGAGAATGGATTGATGAATATAATCCGAAGCTAATTGACTTAAATCAAGAAATGATGAGATACAGCACTAGATTTAATAGCTATTATAGTAAGCTCTATGAACTAGCAGGAAACGTAAATGAAGATCAGCAAGCAAAAGCAGATTTTATGAGTGCATATGGAAAATTACAATTGCAAGTACAAAGCATCCAAGAGAGTATGGAGCAAGATTTATTAGAGTTAAATAGATTTAAAACAGTATTAGACAAAGATAGTAACAACTTATCAATTAAAGCCGATGAAGCAATAAAAACACTGCAAGGATCAAGTGGAGATATTGTGAAATTAAGAGAAGATATTAAAAGAATTCAAGGGGAAATTCAAGCTGAACTAACTACTATTTTGAATAGACCTCAAGAAATCATTAAAGGTTCTATTAATATCGGTAAACAAGTATTTACAATCACAAATCAAACTGCACAAACGAAAACAATCGATTTTGTTTCTATCGGTACTTTAAGTAATGAAATTGTAAATGCTGCAGATAGTCAAACGAGAGAAGCAGCTCTTCGCATTCAACAAAAGCAAAAAGAGTTATTACCACTTATTCAAAAGTTATCACAAACTGAAGCAGAGGCGACTCAAATTACATTCGTTGAAGATCAAGTAAATAGCTTTACAGAATTAATTGATCGTCAAATTACAACTTTAGAAACGTTATTAACGGATTGGAAAGTTTTAAATAATAATATGATTCAAATTCAAACAAATGTTGAAGAAGGCACGTATACAGACAGTAGTTTACTTCAAAAACATTTCAATCAAATTAAAAAAGTAAGTGATGAAATGAATAAGCAAACAAATCAATTTGAAGATTACGTTACAAACGTTGAAGTACATTAAACAGAAAAATAATTAGCGATATAGGGAGAGAAGAAAAATGACAAAAAAACCTTATAAAGTAATGGCTCTATCAGCACTTATGGCAGTATTTGCAGCAGGAAATATTATGCCGGCTCATACGTATGCAGCTGAAAGTACAGTGAAACAAGCTCCAGTTCATGCGGTAGCAAAAGCTTATAATGACTATGAAGAATACTCATTAGGACCAGAAGGCTTGAAAGATGCAATGGAAAGAACAGGTTCAAATGCTTTAGTAATGGATCTGTACGCTTTAACAATTATTAAACAAGGTAATGTTAACTTTGGAAATGTATCGTCTGTTGATGCGGCTTTAAAAGGGAAAGTAATTCAGCACCAAGATACAGCTAGAGGAAATGCGAAGCAATGGTTAGATGTATTAAAACCACAGCTTATTTCAACAAATCAAAATATCATTAACTACAATACGAAATTCCAAAACTATTATGATACTTTAGTTGCTGCAGTTGATGCAAAGGATAAAGCGACTCTTACGAAAGGCTTAACTAGATTATCAAGTAGTATTAATGAAAATAAAGCACAAGTGGATCAGTTAGTAGAAGACTTGAAGAAATTCCGAAATAAAATGACTTCGGATACGCAAAACTTCAAGGGTGATGCAAATCAAATTACATCTATATTAGCTAGTCAAGATGCAGGGATTCCGCTTCTGCAAAATCAAATTACAACGTACAATGAAGCAATTAGTAAATATAATGCAATTATTATCGGTTCATCTGTTGCGACAGCTCTAGGACCAATTGCAATTATCGGTGGTGCAGTAGTTATTGCTACGGGCGCAGGAACACCGCTAGGAGTAGCATTAATTGCAGGTGGTGCAGCAGCTGTAGGCGGTGGTACAGCTGGAATCGTATTAGCGAAGAAAGAGCTTGATAATGCACAAGCAGAAATTCAAAAGATAACAGGACAAGTTACAACTGCGCAATTAGAAGTAGCAGGATTAACGAACATTAAAACACAAACAGAGTATTTAACAAATACAATTGATACTGCAATTACAGCGTTACAAAATATTTCAAACCAATGGTACACAATGGGATCAAAATACAATTCTTTACTTCAAAATGTAGATTCTATTAGTCCAAACGACCTAGTTTTCATTAAAGAAGATTTAAACATTGCGAAAGATAGCTGGAAAAACATTAAAGACTATGCAGAAAAGATTTATGCTGAAGATATTAAAGTAGTAGATACGAAAAAAGCATAATTGAATACGAATCGTTAGAGCGTTAAGTGTTGATGAATGATTTGAAGCTCCTGTTCAGTTGTGAGCAGGAGCTTTTGATATCCTTATAAGGAGAATAGGTGAAAAATATGCAGAAAAGTTTTTATAAAAAATGTCTTTTAGCGGTAATGATTGCTGGGGTGGCAACAAGTAACGCATTTCCTTTACATCCTTTTGCAGCAGAACAAAATGTAAAGGTGCTACAAGAAAATGTGAAAAACTATTCTCTTGGACCAGCTGGATTCCAAGATGTAATGGCACAAACGACATCAAGTATATTTGCAATGGATTCATATGCAAAATTAATTCAAAATCAACAAGAGACGGATTTAAGTAAAATAAGTTCGATTAATAGTGAATTTAAAGGGAATATGATTCAGCATCAAAGAGATGCAAAAGTTAATGCAGCATATTGGTTAAATAATATGAAGCCTCAAATTATGAAAACGGATCAAAATATTATAAATTACAATAATACTTTTCAATCGTATTATAATGACATGTTAATAGCGATTGATCAAAAGGATAGCGGAAAATTAAAAGCGGATTTAGAAAAGTTGTATGCGGATATTGTAAAGAATCAAAATGAGGTAGATGGATTATTAGGGAATTTGAAAGCTTTTCGCGATAGAATGGCGAAAGATACAAATAGTTTCAAAGAGGATACAAATCAGTTAACAGCGATATTGGCAAGTACGAATGCTGGTATTCCAGCTTTAGAGCAACAAATAAATACATATAACGATTCAATTAAAAAGAGTAATGATATGGTCATTGCTGGTGGCGTACTTTGCGTAGCGCTAATAACATGTCTTGCTGGCGGGCCAATGATTGCGGTTGCGAAAAAAGATATCGCAAATGCAGAAAGAGAAATCGCTAATTTAAAAGATAGAATTTCAGGAGCGCAAGCAGAAGTCTTAATTTTGACTGATGTAAAAAATAAAACAACAAACATGACAGAAACAATTGATGCAGCAATTACAGCACTACAAAACATATCAAATCAATGGTATACAGTAGGTGCAAAATATAATAATTTACTACAAAACGTAAAAGGAATTTCTCCAGAAGAGTTTACGTTTATAAAAGAAGATTTACATACAGCGAAAGATAGCTGGAAAGATGTAAAGGATTATACAGAAAAATTACATGAAGGTGTGGCAAAGTAAACAGTGGACTAGTTCTGCTGTTTATTTTTTTATCCTGTTTTTTGTGAGAGTTGAACTTGCAATTATATATAAGTTTGTCATGTATTTTTATATTTTTTATAAATTCTAAAAGGACATTCCCTATTGTTGGTATGATAGACAGAAACTGTTTTTTTAGAACAGGAGACAATAAATAGGGAAAATAACATTAGGATTATTAGTTATATTTCTACTTATATTTATGTACATGTCTTTAGTAGGAGATGAGAATAAGGGTTCCTTAACTCCTAATCTGATTTCAAAGGAAAAATATTTAGAAATTGATTCTGTTGCTGGAGGTACATTTAGAGATTATGGTCAAGAAGCAGAAGCAGTGTTTGAAAAACTAAGTAGTCAGAAAAATGTTGAAACAAAAAAGATTTTTTGAGGAAGAAATTTTTGAAGAATCATTATAGACTTTTACTTTATTAGTATTAACTGAAACTTATTCACTTAATTTCCTATCAGAAATTATAAAGTGAAAACAGAACATGAAATACGCAAAAAATATCACAGGGCAGATCCTCAAAATATTTCAAAATCCACCCTGTGATCATATACTCATTTACAAGTGAAAATAATTAATACCCTAAAATATCTACTTCAGCTGCTGAAGCAAATCCATTCTGTCCTTTCGTTACTTCCACTTTTACATACTTTGCAGTAACTGGGGTAAATGTTGCCGTTTTCTTATCACTATTATTTTCCCATGTTCCTGATGATATTTTGTCATACGTAATGCCATCTACACTCGTATAAATATTGTAAGTTAAAATACGGCCATTTTCTGACCAATCTTGCCTTGGAAGATATGCCAATTGTGAAATGGTACGTGTATCACCAAGTTCTAGTGTCAAATTGTAAGGATATTGATTTGGTGTCCAAGTACTATGCCAAAATGTATCTGTTTTTCCATCTATCGCCTTACTAGCTGAGCCCGTTGATTCCTCACTATTTGCACTTGCCTTCATTATTTTTTTTGACAATACAGCAAGTGGTTTAACAGGTTTAGCATCCGTCGCTTCCCATATAGGTGCAATTAATGTTGGGGTGTTTAAAGCTTCTACTTTTTGTCTCGTTTCTTGTGTTGCTTTCAATCCCCATTTATCAAAGAATGGCAGTACATTTTGTTTTGCTATTTTCGATGTATTGTAAATAAATGCCTGTATTTTATCCTCGTCTGTTTTGGGAAGTTGATCTTCAGGTATCTCACGATATAATTTGTGGAGATTTGGATAAAAATCATCCCCATATGCCAAATGAAGTTGCCAAAGCATAACAAGTTTTACAAACAGGTCGTCAATATTTTTATATTCTTTATTTGTTTGGTTTAAATACGCAAAAGCTCTATTATAATCTCCCTCTGTATCTAAACGTGTTGGTATATTTGGGTATATTTTTTTGAATGCAGCTAATGAATATAGATTATTCGTTACTTCACCCATACCTCTTAAATCATTCCACGTCCATGGATATTGTTGTCGTGCATGTCCCGCTTCATGCATTTGTCCCCATCCAAACTCATTTACATTTAAAGTACTTTTGATAGCTTCACCAGCAGTCGTAAAGACGGCTCCATCCCAACTTGCATACATGCCCCAACTTTGTGCGTTAGGATTTTCTACAAAGGCCCAAATACGACGAGTTGAACGATGTAAAGGATTAGGATCCGTTTCAGATAGCCCTGCTAACTTGTCTTGCGCTCGAATCATATCATCATATTTATTTAATAGGGGCACAGGATCTTGATTTACAATATATTTATTGGCACTATCACGAGTTACAGTTAGTACGGCTCGTTCTGATTTCAATTGTACTGCATGTGCATTTGGATAGTTGTTCATCATGGCAATCCAGTCAGCTTTTGTGTGTTTCCCTAATACAAAGAAAGGAATAGGACTACCGCCTTGCGTTACTTGCACCTTAACTGTTCCTGTGCTTTGAAAATTATCTAACCCTAATACGCCGCCGTTTGGTGAAGAGATAGTATTAGAGCCTGGAGAAAGATCAATTTCTTTTCCCCATTCTTTATCATATTGATGTGTCCCAATAATGGCTCTAATCTTTTGCGTTCCTGATACTGTAATTGTAACCTGTTCATTAGGTTTCACATATATGCCTGTTGGCATATAATTTTTTTGCTCACTTCTTTTTTCTCTTTTTGCTTCATCCCAAAAACTTCCTGTACCTGGAAGGTCAAACTCTCTTTGTTCAAATTGAGTTGCAGTTTGTGCAGTTTCTGCATGCACATCTAAATTGTTTGACATAATAGGTGCAAATAACGTGGTTGCTAAAATAGCGGATGTTGCAAACACCTTTATAGTTTTTTGTAATCTACAATTCTTTCTGCTGTCCATATAGATCAGTCCTTTCGTTCAAATTCATTAATTACTTATATACGAAATATCAGCTTTTTCATTAATGCCGAAAGTGGATTTTTTAAATTTGCACTTATTAAAAAATTTTGATGATATTTTTAGATGAGTAAAAAAAGCATAGTAACATTTCAAGTTCTCTTCCTGATTAATTTAGAAACACATTACCTTCATTGATTTTTTTAATCACTCCTCCAAGTAAACATTTAAGATAAATGTCCTATCTCAAAGCTCCTTTCCTAATTTTGGGATTACGAATTAAGTATAATTCAAAAATAAAGTTATACAATTGAGAAAAATTAAAATGTTAAAAATTTACACTCTCGCAAAATTTTTAACATTTACTAAAAAATATTTGTTATAGAGAGGAGATTCACATACCCATCAAGCTAAACTTTTGAAATATCCCCAAAACTAAAATTCTATCTCTTCATAATTACTCATAAAAATCCGGTTCAGTTTTCTCGTTTTGTGGCAACAATTAAACTCTTAACTTGATGGGCATGTGGTGTTACCTCTAGGAGATATCTTCATCTAGATAGGATAATATAAACATGAAAAAAGATTGGTAAAGTGGAAACATGTTTGTTTATTGGCAAAATGAATAAAAAGATAGCCCTCTTGCAGATAAATGTAGGGGGTATTTTTGAGCAGTAATTTCGTATCCATGTGTGCGTAAAAATCTTTTCGTTATCGCTCCCTTTGATAGAATCCATGTTCATATAGTTTTTTTTACCCAATTTTTTAAAAATTAAATTTTACGACTTGATAATTCGTTTGAAATGATTTAATCTTATATCGAATGATATGTTTATCTATCAAAAATAACTTTATAAAGAGAAAGGAGTGATTGAGAATGTTAAACGCCACATTGATGGAAAGCCTTTAGGTGCAGCAACATTGAAAAGATTGGGAAGAAATGAGTGAGCTTTCACAATAAAGAACTCTATAATTTGTTGTAGTGTTTGATACCTTCGATTAGATTTTTTGAAAAAAAACCAATATTATTTGAATCAAAGTTTAGAAAGTAAATATATGAGTAGTAGAAAAAATCCATTAGTTGTTATCATGTCTTGATGAAAAATGTAAAAAATAGGAAAGAGAAATTCTGAGAAAACCTGTTCAGAAAGTATGGTATGAAAGCAGGTTAGTGAGGGGAATTCAAAACCAATTTGATAAAAGCGAGGTAAATAATATGACTTTTGAAGAAAAATTACAAGCATATGCAGAACTTACGGTGAAAATCGGTGTCAATATTCAACCAGGGCAATACTTATTAGTCAATACATCAGTAGATACATTGGATTTCGCCCGTATAGTTGTCAAAGAGGCTTATAAGGCTGGGGCAGGGCGTGTTCATGTTAATTTTTCGGATGAAGAAATGGAACGTGCTTACTTTGATTATGCCTCAGATGAAGAATTTAATCGCTTCCCAGAGTGGATAGTCAAAATGAATGATGAGCTGATCGAACGTAAAGGAGCACTATTAATGATAGATGCTACAGATCCTGATAAATTTACAGGTATTTCATCTGATCGTCTAGCTACCTATCAAAAGGTAGCAGGAGCTGCTCTGAGAAACAATCGCAACGCCGTAATGAAGGATTCAATAGCTTGGTCGATGGTAGCAGTTCCTTCACCAAAGTGGGCATCGAAGGTGTTCCCAGGTTTAGCAACTGAGGATCAAGTACCAGCATTATGGGAGGCTATTTTTAAAGCTGTTCGTATTGGTGACGGCAGTGCTATTGAAAAATGGCGTGAACATGTAACAAATTTAGAATCTCGTGCGGTCCTACTGAACGATAAAAAATATATGAAGCTTCACTATACAGCGCCAGGTACTGATTTAACAATTGCATTAGCACCACAGCATAAATGGGTTACTGGAGGTGGTAAAACTCCTGATGATACTATCTTTATGGCTAATATGCCGACAGAAGAGGTTTATACGTTACCGATGAAACAAGGTGTAAATGGCTATGTAAGCAATACAAAACCATTAGTTTATCAAGGGAATATTATCGATGGCTTTAAACTGACATTTGAAGAAGGAAAAATTGTTAAAGCTGAAGCACAGGTAGGACATGATTTATTACAAGAGCTTATTAATGTGGATGAAGGCTCTTGCTATTTAGGTGAAGTAGCACTTGTACCACATGAATCACCAATTTCAGCATCGGGAATTTTATATTTTAATACATTGTTTGATGAAAATGCATCGAATCATTTAGCGATTGGTAAAGCTTATCCAACTTGCTTAGAGGGTGGAAGAGATTTAGAAAACGATCAGCTTGAAACGTTAGGTGCAAATATTTCAGTAACACATGAGGACTTTATGATTGGTAGCAGAGAGATGGACATCGACGGTATTCTATCAGATGGAACTGTAGAACCAATTTTCCGTAAAGGTAGCTGGGCATTTTAAGTTTTTAATTTGAATAAAGGAGTAGAGTGGATGAAACGATTAGCATAATCGGTGCAACTATATAGGTGTTTCATCTGCTTTTGCTCAAACTGAAAACTACCTCTTTAATTAGAAGTAAAATGCATGCAAAGGAGATATGCCAATGAATTTCTGGGAAGTTGTTTTGATAGTTTTGAATTTTAGTCTATTAAGTTGGATACTGTTAGTAGGAAGAGAAACGAAAAAGTGGTCTAAATTAGCTACTTTGGTTGCCGTTGTAATGGTTACAGTTCAGCTATTGGCAGAAGGTTTTAGATGGCAGATGATTCCGGCATATGTATCCCCAGTTATCTTAATTTTATGCTATTTATTAACGGTGCGGAAAAAGGGCTTTAGAAGTTGGGGTATATTCATAGTTAAGGCTTCGTTGCTATGTATCTATTTGTCTGTAGCAGTTGCGCTACCCTTACTTATGCCAGTATTTTCATTTGAAGAACCAACTGGCCCACATAGGGTCGGTACGAAGGTATATCATTGGATTGATCATCAGAGAAATGAACCATATTCGAAAAATCCAACCGATCGGCGCGAACTGATGGTGCAAATTTGGTATCCTGCAGCTGAAAAAAGCAAGGGGGATCCAGAACCTTATATTCGTAACATAAATGAGCTCTCCAAGGGATTGGAAAAAACATTGTCCATTCCTGCATTTGCATTCAGCCACATGGAATTGGTAAAGTCTCATTCGTTTATGGATTTACAACTCTCAGACTCAGAGAATCACTATCCCATATTACTTTTCTCTCATGGTTTTAATGGTTTTCGTAATCAAAACACGTTTCAAGTTGAGGAGTTGGCTAGTCAAGGGTACATTGTTCTAAGTATCGATCATACCTTTGATGCTGCAGCTACCGTCTTTCCAGATGGTCGAACTGCTTACGTACAGCCCATCAATTTAACTGATGAAGGGGATAGTCACATAAAATTATGGGAGGAAGATGTCAGCTTTGTCCTTAATCAGATAGAAAAACTTAACCAAAATGATGAGACCGGCTTCTTTACAGGAAGACTGGATACATCGCGAATTGGAATGTTTGGCCACTCTTACGGTGGAGCTACCGCAACACAAATACTTGCAAAAGATTCTCGTGTCAAAGCAGCTATCAATATGGATGGTACATTGTATGGAGAAATTTTTCCTGAAAGTGGAATTGGAAAACCGTTTCTGCTCATGAGTGCAGAAGAGCCTGATGAAGCAGATCCCTATGAAGTGAGGGAGCGATACGGACGTGGGTTAGCTGGTGGTGGTATGTCAATGCTCATTCCTCATACGGATCATACAAGCTTCACTGATTTACATTTGTTCTCCCCTGTGTTGCAGAGCCCAGGTGAAAATCCAAAGGAAGTTCATCGTATTATCAACGAATTCAGTCTGGCATTTTTTGACCAGTATGTAAAACAGAAGGATGACGGCTCCACCCTTAAAAGGCTGATGACCAAATACCCGGAAGTGAATTTTAAGGAAAACCGATAACTTTATGCAGAAAGTAACTTCATTATAAAATATTCAGTAATTAAATGAAGTGCAAACGGATTTAATAAAAGTAGAAAAATTACTGTAATTATTAATTCGCCATGAAAAATCCAGATAAGGTAATCATTTTCTCTACTAAGAAAGCGATTCGTACCATTTCCTTTGGCTTTTGTATTTATTACATTAAAGAATTTAATTTCTTCATCGTTATCTAAATAATGAAATGCTAAAAATGAAACATTCAAAGTACTATCAGTTTCAGTAATATAATTCTTTTTGAAAAGCTACATTCAGCAGCTGGACACTTTATTTTAAATTGTTTATTATAATATCAAATGATATATTTATCTATCAAAAATGATGACTTTATACAGAAAAAGGAGAGATTGACGATGAAGAAAGACTTGTCAGCGTTGAAGGAAGCGAGATTTAATGCAATTCTTGATTCGGCTACTATATTGCTTGTTGAAAATCCTACTGCTTCGATGAATGAAATTGCGGAATATGCGGGAATTGGAATTGCTACACTCCATCGCTACGTCGAAAGCAGGGAGAAATTGATGCTGTTCTTGGGCCATCGGGCTATCCAACTGGTAAGTGATACTGTAAACCAGATTCCACTGGATGAGGAAAGAAGTGAAAACTATATCCCGGAACTCATTGAAGCGTTAATCCCTTTAGGTGACAAAATCTATTTTCTAGGTCATGATGCATCTGTATTTAACAACAAAGAATTAGGTGAAGCAGAAGAGAAGCTGAGGGAACCCTTACGACGCGTTATTGAACTGTTACAACAAAGAGGTTACTTTCAGCAAACGGTTAGTAGCGAATGGATTTTAAATACGCTTTATGCTCTGCTTTTCCATACCTGGGAACAGGTACATGAAGGAAATGTGGCTAAAAAATCTGCCGCAGAGCTTGTTTTAAATACATTTTATTATGGTTTCAAAGCTAAGGATGAGTTGAGAGGAGAGTGAACTGATTTAAATCTATGATAATTAATATCAATAATATAGAAAGTGAAAAGGAGCAATAGAAAATGAATCAAATCTCTATTGTAAAGGCTGTTCATCAGTCCATGGTCGGCGCCCAGCTAAATGTAATGGCATTGGAATACATGGCGTTTCCGCTTGCAGGATCTGAGGAGAAGAACACAGTCGAAGGGATATTTTGTAGGTTATGGCGGCAGGGGAACAACCGTTTTAGTCATCAATACGCCTATGAAGCTCAAATGGACGGGAAAACTTTAGGGATGATTACTTGCTATCCCATACCCGTCTTAAATCGTCTTGCCTGGCCCACTTTTAAACAACTGCTTTCGTTCCGAAAGCTGGGGTTTGTTGTTTATAACATTCTGAATATCAAAATGCTTTATTCCATGTTTACCTTGAAGGAGGGAGAAGATGACGAGTTTCACATCGGAACAATTGCCTTACTGCCCGAAAGTCGAGGGCTAGGGATAGGTACCAGACTACTTGAGTTTGCCGAGGAACAAGCTTCGCTGCAAGGCTTTTCCAAATGCTCTCTGACAGTAAAGAAAGAGAACCAACTTGCAATTAAATTGTATCAGAGGATAGGCTACCAGATTACAGGTGAAATCAATAAACCAAAGTTATCGTTGTACAGAATGGTCAAAAACGTAGAACCTTACAACCGTTTATAAAAAAGTTGTACAGTATTAGGGTAACGCCACATGCCCATAAACTTAAGGATTCAAAATTACCCCAAATCGAAAAAATGGACTTTTTGCACAAGTTAACACAAGATTTTTAGCTTGATAGTGATGGGGCCTCTATATAAAAAAACACAGTTTACACTCAAACTGTGTTTTTCGACGTACAATGATTTATCAACATCTCTTTATTCTTTAAAATCTGCAACAGAACCAGGATTCCCCCTCAAAGTATAAATTCGAAGGGGAACCGTTTTTTTATTTACTTATATACGTACAGCTGTACCACTGACAGCAACCATTAACATTCCATCACGAACAACTTCGTAATCTACGTCAATACCAACGATAGCGTTCGCACCTTTTTCTTTTGCAAGTTCTTTCATTTCGCCCATTGCAATATCACGAGCGTCTTTTAGCTTACTTTCATAAGCACCAACACGGCCACCGACAACATCACGAACGGAAGCGAATACATCGCGGACAATATTTGCACCCATAATAGCTTCACCATTTACAATATCAATATACTCAATAATCTCTTTACCTTGAATTCCAGAAGTTGTTGTTACAATCATGACTGACACTCTCCTAATATATTATAATTTTTGATTAGCTTTCTTATGCCATAGAAAAAGTATTTTTGGCACTAGAAACAAGTCTAGTTTCTTACAGAATGAAACCAAGGCAATTGTTTAACATGTGTATCGCTATAACATATGCAATGGATCTTTTAGAAATAAGATAAGCCGCAGTAAGTATCAACGATCCAGGTAAATAAATAGCAATATCCGAAAGTTGGTTCGTATGAAGAAGTGTAAAAATCATAATCGAAATGATAGATGCAATAGCAGTACCAATATGGTAAGAAAAACGATTTATTAATATGTGGCGAAACACAATTTCTTCAAGTATTGGACCCAGAATACCAAATACAAGCAATGTAAATACAAGAGGTACCTCTGCACCAGTTTCAAGGAGCTGCTCTTGGTTCTCTGGTTGACCAGTTGCTAGAAAATACATAACACACTGTTCCACAATTAACGTAAATAAAACTACCATAGGAATACTTACTATTTTCAAAATTGTCTTCTCTTTAAAATAAGTAAAACTTTCAATAATTTCTTTCCTAAAGCAAATGATTCCTACAATAGCAGGTACAGTAAAACCGATGGCACTAAGAACAAATTCTGATTCAACTAAATTGACATTAGCTAAAAGTGATATGCCAAATAGTATGTACAAGCCAATTTGAAATGGTACAAACAGTGTAAAGATTATTAGCATAATGATTTCTTTTTTATTCATTTTTATAAAGTTCACTGTATTGCCCCCATAATTAAATTACCTATAATTTTTGATTTTTCTTTCTGCATAACGCTCTCCTTCTAAATATATTTATATAAGATTCTAAACCGGACGGTTCGGTCTGAATCGAAATCTAATGATACTACAAGTTTCTAGTTTTTTAAACCCTTTTTATAAAGTATTAACAAAATCAAAATGGAAAAAAGCAAATATATTTATATTTCAGTTGCTTTGTTACAATTTAATTCCAGTAATCATTAATGGTTAATCTTTTATAGAATGAAGTGAAAGTGGGGGTAGTTCAAACAATTTAGCTAAACATATTAATAAAAATTATATATAATAATCATATGTCTATACGTTAAAATTAACTATATATTTTTACAACTCTACGATTTTAGATAAAATTAGTTGTATAATATGACTGAATTAAACAATTGGTCATGTTATTTTGACAGAAAATTCACTTAAGTTATATAGGTAATACAATTTGATTAACTTCTTTTCAAACTGTATTGTTTGAGGTTTCCATAAGATAGGAATTGATAAGATATTTCTGTTCCAAACTTATTTATACTTACAAAAAAATTAAGAAAATAGAGGGTAAACATTACCTAGAATATTAGGATCGTTTTCATTAGGAGGATTACAAAGCATGACTAAAGTTGATAAGGTTAAAGAAAAAATTATTGAAACATCTTTATATTTATTTAATACTAATGGGATAACTCGCACATCCATCCAGGATATAATGACAGCTACTGAACTACCTAAAGGATCTATTTATCGTAGATTCAAAAGTAAAGAAGAAATTGTCCTTGCTGCCTACGACAAAAGTGGTGAGATTATGTGGAGTCATTTTCATAAAGCAATGGAAAATAAAAAGACAGCAATTGATAAAATCCTTGCAATTTTCCTTGTATATCAAGATGCAGCTAATAATCCTCCTATTGCTGGAGGCTGTCCATTACTTAATAGTGCCATTGAAAGTACTGGAGTATTTCCAGAATTACAAAAAGCAGCAGCAAAAGGTTATGATGATACAGTAATGTTAATGGCTTCTCTCATAAAAGAAGGAATAGAGAAACAAGAATTTAAAGAAGATGTAGACATTATATCACTCGCTTCCTTTCTTGCATCTTCAATGGAGGGGGCTATTATGGCAAGTCGAGTATCTAACGATAATATACACCATCATTATTTTATTGAACAAATAAAACATCATCTTTTCTCCTATTCTAAATAAGTGAGAACTTGCATTGCTTTCATTTAACTTTTATAGACTTAAATTGAATAAACACCCCTCATAAACAGTATCTTCTGTTTATGAGGGGTGTTTGAATAGTTTTTAGACGATGGTTTATGTTTCTTATTGAACGGTTTCATTGTATATAATAAGTGGAATAAAAGTTCAGTTAGATAAAATTCGGTAGTCGAATTTTTTTGCATAAAGCTGTATAATGCTTGTAACGAAAGGGAAATACAGGAAGGGATTTGTAATGAGTTACTATGGAAAAAGATAAACAACAATTAAGCGTTGAAGTTGCAAGATTATATTATCAATCAGATTATAGTCAGCAAGAAATTGCTAACAAATTAAATATTTCAAGACCGACGATTTCTAGATTGTTAAAGTACGCGAAAGAAAAAGGGTTTGTTCAAATTAGCATCGCCGATCCATTTGCGGATTTAGATAACGTTGGGAATTTACTGAAAGAAAAGTACAACTTGTTAGAGGCACATGTTGTGTTTTCTCCAGTACCGGAATATGCAACGATTACAGAGTATATAAGTAAATATGCTGCTGAGTATATGGAAAAGACGGTTAAAAACGGTGATATTGTTGGTGTAAGCTGGGGAATGACGATGTATGAAATTGCTAGAAAAATCGTACCGCAACATGTAAAAGGGGTAGAGGTTGTCCAGCTAAAAGGTGGCATTAGTCATTCGAGTGTAAATACATATGCGAATGAGACGATAGCTTTATTTGCAGATGCTTTTCAAACGACGCCAAGAAATCTACCTCTTCCAGTTATATTTGATAATGCAGTGACAAAAGAATTAGTAGAGCAGGATCGACATATTCATCACATTATCGAAATGGGGAAACAAGCGAATATTGCAGTTTTCACTGTAGGAACAGTGCGAGACGAAGCGCTGTTATTCCGATTAGGTTATTTCGATAAGGATGAAACAAGTTTACTCAAAAAACAATCAGTCGGTGACATTTGTTCACGTTTCTTTGATGGAGACGGAAATATTAGTAGCGAAGAGATTAATCAGCGTACAATTGGAATTGAGTTAGAGGAACTGAAATTAAAGAAACGCTCTATTTTAGTTGCAGGTGGTAATAGAAAAATAAAAGCAATTGATGGTGCGTTACGTGGCGGGTATGCAAATGTATTAATTATCGATCAGCATACAGCAAAAGAACTGTTACATTATCAAAAAGGTTAGAAATAAAAGGAGTTCTCAAAATGTTAATTTTGAGAACTCCTTTTATTTTGTTATGTATGAATGATAGGAGTCTTTTTTGAACACAAATTGCCTTTTTAAAAATAATTATGGATATGGAGATACATACTACCATTGTTAACATAGAAAATTTGATTATATATGAAGTGTTCTTTGTTAGAATGCGCTTTATTTACTACAAGAAAATGCCTTTTAAAAAAGAATGAACAAAATTTCAAAAGTGTATTTACATTTGTTCAACTAAGAGTTAGAATGAAGTTGTTAAAAGATATGAGGAGTGAAGATAATGAACATTGCAAAGTTAATTGACCATACAATTTTAAAAGCTAATACTACTAAAGAAGATGTTATGAAAGTAATCGAAGAAGCAAAGGAATATAAATTCGCTTCTGTTTGTATTAATCCTACATGGGTGAAGCTAGCTGCTGAAGAATTAGCTGGACATGATGTAGATGTTTGTACTGTAATCGGTTTCCCATTAGGAGCAAGCACGACTGAAACAAAAGCATTTGAAACAAAAGATGCGATCGCAAAAGGTGCAACTGAAGTTGATATGGTAATCAACGTAGGCGCTTTAAAAGACGGCGATAACGAGTTCGTTGAAAAAGACATTTATGAAGTAGTACAAGCAGCAAAAGGAAAAGCTCTTGTAAAAGTAATCATTGAAACTTGCCTATTAACAGATGAAGAGAAAGTACGCGCTTGTGAATTATCAGTAAAAGCTGGTGCTGACTTCGTAAAAACTTCAACTGGATTCTCAACTGGCGGAGCAACTGCTGAAGACATCGCATTAATGCGTAAAACAGTAGGACCAAACGTTGGTGTAAAAGCATCTGGTGGCGTTCGTACACGTGAAGATGCAGACAAAATGGTAGCTGCTGGAGCTTCTCGCGTTGGAGCAAGTGCTAGTGTTGCAATCGTATTAAATGATGCAAAAGGTGCTACAGATAACTACTAATCATTAATGAAGTGAAGAGCAATAGATACACAAAGTAAAGTGTATCTATTGCTTTAACAATTGAAAAAGATGTAAGCGGATACGAATGGGAGGGGAAGGCTTATGAAATACTTAATTGGTATTTTTGGCCTCGTATTGATTTTAGGTATCGCTTGGCTTGCTAGTAATAATAGAAAGAAAGTCAAATATCGCCCAATCATAACGATGGTTATTTTACAATTCATTTTGGGGTTTTTATTATTAAATACAAGTGTAGGGAATATATTAATTAGCGGAATAGCAGATGGTTTTGGAGAGTTATTAAAATATGCTGCTGACGGTGTGAATTTTGTATTTGGTGGATTAGTAAATCAAAAAGAGTTTTCGTTCTTTTTAAGTGTATTAATGCCAATCGTATTTATCTCAGCACTAATAGGTATATTGCAACACATTAAAGTATTACCTATTATTGTGAAATCTATCGGTCTAGCATTAAGTAAAGTAAATGGAATGGGGAAACTAGAATCATATAATGCTGTTGCTTCTGCGATTTTAGGACAATCTGAAGTGTTTATTTCAGTTAAGAAACAACTAGGATTATTGCCAGAGAAACGAATGTATACATTATGTGCATCTGCAATGTCTACCGTTTCAATGTCTATCGTTGGATCATATATGGTGTTATTAAAACCGCAATATGTTGTAACCGCTTTAGTTCTTAACTTATTCGGTGGTTTTATTATCGCTTCTATCATTAACCCGTATGAAGTTACTGAAGAAGAAGATATGTTAGAAGTGCAAGAAGAAGAGAAAAAGACTTTCTTTGAAGTATTAGGTGAATACATTATAGACGGATTTAAAGTTGCGATCACAGTAGCAGCTATGTTAGTCGGTTTCGTTGCTCTTATCGCATTCATTAATGCAGTATTTAAAGGTGTAATTGGTATCTCATTCCAAGAAATTCTTGGTTATGCATTTGCACCATTTGCATTTATTATGGGTGTACCTTGGCATGAAGCAGTTAATGCCGGAAATATTATGGCAACAAAATTAGTATCAAATGAATTTGTCGCTATGACAGATTTAGCACAAGGAAACTTTAATTTCTCAGATAGAACGACAGCGATTATATCTGTATTCTTAGTTTCATTTGCAAACTTCTCTTCAATTGGAATTATTGCAGGGGCAGTTAAGAGCTTAAATGAAAAGCAAGGGAATGTAGTCGCAAGATTTGGTTTGAAATTACTATTCGGTGCAACGTTAGTAAGTTTCTTATCAGCAACAATCGTTGGCTTATTATTTTAATAGATTCATATAATATAAAAAGGAATGGTGATTGTAATGAGAATGGTAGATATTATCGCAAAAAAACGTGACGGCAAAGAATTAACGACTGAAGAAATCAAATTCTTTATTAATGGATATACAGACGGAAGTATTCCTGATTATCAAGTGAGTGCACTTGCAATGGCAATCTTCTTTAAAGATATGACAGATCGCGAACGTGCAGATTTAACGATGGCGATGGTTGAGTCTGGAGAAACGATCGACTTATCGGCAATTGAAGGAATTAAAGTAGACAAACATTCAACTGGCGGTGTTGGTGATACAACAACTTTAGTATTAGGACCATTAGTTGCTGCTTTAGACGTACCAGTAGCAAAAATGTCTGGTCGTGGTTTAGGACATACTGGCGGAACAATTGATAAATTAGAGGCGGTAGAAGGATTCCACGTTGAAATTACGAAAGAGCAGTTCATCGATATTGTAAACCGTGACAAAGTAGCTGTTATTGGACAAACAGGAAACTTAACGCCTGCAGATAAAAAGATTTATGCATTACGTGACGTAACAGGAACTGTTAACTCAATTCCTTTAATCGCAAGTTCAATTATGAGTAAAAAAATTGCAGCTGGTGCTGACGCAATCGTACTTGATGTAAAAACAGGTGCTGGTGCATTTATGAAAACAGAAGAAGATGCAAAAGAATTAGCACATGCAATGGTACGTATCGGAAATAACGTAGGACGTCAAACAATGGCAGTTATTTCAGATATGTCACAACCTCTTGGATTTGCGATTGGTAATGCTCTAGAAGTGAAAGAAGCGATTGATACGTTAAAAGGTGAAGGTCCAGAAGATTTAACAGAATTAGTACTTGTATTAGGAAGTCAAATGGTCGTACTTGCGAAAAAAGCAAATACGTTAGAAGAAGCTCGTGAAATGCTAATTGAAGTGATGAAAAACGGAAAAGCAACTGCGAAATTTAAAGAGTTCTTAAGCAATCAAGGCGGAGATAGCTCAATTGTAGACAATCCAGAAAAAATGCCACAAGCGAAGTATGTAATTGATGTACCTGCAAAAACTTCAGGTGTTATTTCTAACATTGTTGCAGATGAGATTGGTATTGCAGCTATGTTACTTGGTGCAGGTCGTGCAACGAAGGAAGATGAAATCGATTTAGCAGTAGGATTAATGTTACGTAAAAAAGTTGGCGATGCAGTAAAAGAAGGCGAGCCGTTCGTAACAATCTACGCAAATCGTGAAAATGTAGAAGATGTAAAAGCAAAAATTTATGAGAACATCTCTATCGCTGAAACAGCAGTGGCTCCTAAATTAGTTCATACAGTTATTACTGACTAATGATCATTTCATTTACTTTGAGGGGGAAATAATATGGATAAGAAAAAATATATTGAAGAAGCAAACAAGATGTTATCGAAAGCGTATATTCCGTATTCTAAATTTCCTGTTGGCGCAGCGTTAGTTACGAAAGAAGGGAAAATCTATACTGGTTGTAATATAGAAAATGCTTCTTATGGTTTATGTAACTGTGCAGAAAGAACAGCAATATTTAAAGCGGTATCAGAAGGGGAGCGCGATTTTAGTTACTTAGTTATTACAGGAGAAACTGATGGACCGATTTCACCATGTGGTGCGTGTAGACAAGTAATTGCTGAATTCTGTGATCCGAAAATGCCTGTATTACTAACGAATGTAAAAGGTGATGAAAAAGAAGTGACTGTTGAGCAATTACTTCCAGGTGCTTTCACAATTGACGATTTAAAATAAGTTAAAAAGCCATTTTGCAATTATTAATTGCAGAATGGCTTTTTTGTTCATATTCCGTTCATAAACTTTGCGTAAAATGATTGCAGCGAATATGGAAAGTTTACAGCAGGAGGAATATAATGAAGAAATTCTATAATGCGGCATGTAGTTACTTATTGGTTTATGATTTTGCTAAAAAAGTCATTTAAATAGATAGGAGTGGAAAGTATGATAGCACTTTTATCAAGTGTCATAGCGGTTTGTATGGCTGTTGGGGTAATGTTTCTACGTTTTAAAGCAGCGAAAAAGCCGGTAACGAAAAAGAAAATTATATTACCACCAATTTTTATGAGTACAGGCGCGATGATGTACTTTTTACCAGATTTTCGATTAACATCGTTAGAAATAGTCGAGGCAATTAGTATAGGGATTATTTTCTCTATTTTTCTTATTAAAACAACTAAGTTCGAAATAAAAGGCGAACATATATTTATGAAACCGTCAAAAGCATTCATATTCATTTTAGTAGGCTTATTAGCTGTACGCGTGGCATTAAAGTCATATTTAAGCCAATCAATTGATTTGGCAGAGTTAAGCGGCATGTTTTTCTTACTAGCATTTGCGATGATTGTGTCGTGGAGAATTGCGATGTATCGCTCGTTTACTAAATTAGAAAAGACAATAAACAGAGCTGGAATTTCTATATAGGAAATCCAGCTCTGTTTATGTTTTATTGAAATTCTTTAGCGCGGAACTCATTTGCTTAATTTTAAACGTATTTGAGCATCTTGTAATGCAACTGGTGTAACGTTAAGACCATTCGAATCAACAATTTTTGTATTTAATAAAATGGAATCTAGGCTTCCACGAAATGTTTCTGTATAGTTTTGACGTAACATTTGTTGTTCTTGTTTTTCATCAACTGTTAATCCAGATGTTCTTTCTTTTTTTGATAATTCATTAATACGGAATAAAATGTTTTGCATTTGTTTTCACCTCTAGTTAGAATTAATTACATTAGTTACTTACTAATGTATAGTTATTTTAACCTATCTTTCATTAAGTGTCAACGTCTATAAAAATTTCTTTTTTGTAAGAGCATGGAGTGAAAAAGGATGTGAATAACTTAATGATACTTGAAATAGAAAAGATGTTAATATACAATACCGTAGTAGGGTATAAAATTAGTTGTTTTACATTATGAAAGAAATGAGCACAAAGGAGTATGTAATAATGAATGCAGTAATTTCAAAGAAAGAAACAATCATCTCATATACGATTGCTATTTTATTTATTTTAGCCATGGTAACAGCGGGTGTGTTATTAAATGATCCGGAAGTTATTCTGCCGGAAATAGCAGCGATGGCAATTGCTTTATGGGCGTATCGTGAGCCAGGATGGTTAAGTCAACCAGAAAAAATCTTCATTGCACCTTCAATAACAGCTGTGATTGGTTTTATGGTGAATCAAATGGATATTGCTTATTTAGGGAAAGTAAGTTTAACGCTTGTATTCATGATGCTTTTTTTACGTGTAATTCAATCCAATTTAGCACCATCTATTGCGACAGGTTTATTACCATTAGTAACAAATGCGACGGAATGGTCATTTGTTATCGCGGTATTCGCTTTAACATTTATTTTAATGGTTGGTGTTCTTATATTTAAATTGAATAACGGTATTAAGCGAAAAGTGCAAATACAGTATAAATATATGACTGTATTTCTCATACTAAATTTCGTATGGATTAGTTTATGTTGGATAACTGGTTATGAACAATTAGCAGTTATTCCACCAATATTAGTTGTTGTATATGAATCACTTCAAAAGCCGATGTACAATGAAAAAATGGCTTTTAAACAAATAGTAGTATTAACTACATCTGCAACTGTTGGAACAATATTGTACTTTGCGATTGATTCATGGATTGTAGTCACTTTATTAAATATGATATTAATGCTTATTTTATTAAAAATTGCTGGTGTACGTATTCCAGCAGTGTATGCATTTCCATTATTGCCGCTCGTATTTCCAGATGGAATGATAAAGATGTTACCAGTAGCTTCATTTGTTGCGGGAGTATTTTTATTTGGTGCAGTACTACTGTATAAAAAGTGGGAGATGAAGCAAAAGGGCATGGCAATGTAGATAGAGTAAAGATAGCTTTTAATTAGTAAAATAAATAGACACCTGTGAGTGTCTATTTATTTTATGAAAAATTTAGTTTAATTCATTTAAGTAATGAACAAGTTCCGATGCTTTAGAGAAAAATGGAGAATGATCAGCTTCTAAAGTAATAATTTTCTTGCAAGGTGTTTCTGTATTCATTCGGCGCTGAAAATCAATTGGAATCGCTCTATCTAGAGTCGTTTCAATATAAATGCGATCTATGGCTCCAAAGTTTTCTTCAGATATTTTCAGCTCTTGTTGGAAGGGTCCTAATGGTTGAGGACGCATTTGATTAAAAGATGCTTCTTTAATAGAACCGTCTTCTGTAGCATTTAAAAATGTTTGTTCAATTAGATTAGGTATAAGTTCAGCAGTCAAGTCATTTTCATTTATAGTGAATTGCGGGCCATCTTCTCCGTCTAATTTACTACCAAGACTTTCTCCATTTCGTGGTAAGAAAGCACAAAGATATACTAATTTATCGATTTTATTTGGTATAAGTTCAGCAGTTTGAGTAATAACGATTCCACCCATACTATGTCCAACAAGAATAACCTTTTCATTTTGTTGATTTATATTAGCTGTTACTGCATCAACATAGGAATCTAACGTTATATTTTGTGAAGGAGTTGTATCTTTCCCACTTCCAGGTAAGTCTAGTGTAATAACAGTGTGACCTAAAGCCTCTAGTTGAGGTTTTACTAATTCCCATGCCCATTCACCTTGCCATGCTCCATGTACTAAAATGTAAGTACTCATTTAATCAACACTCCTCTAGGGTATATAAGTTTCATCTATTTGTAATATTGATGATGTATACTCAGTGTAAATGAAGTGGTTTCATAAATATAATGAAGGTTATTTATAGATGATATAAATATATTTTATATAAGGAGAACAGAATGAATGTTTTTGATTTTAAAGTCTTTACATATGTGGCTCGTTTAAATAGTATTAGTCTGGCAGCAAAGGAATTACATATGACACAGCCAGCAATAACCCATATTATTAACAAATTAGAGAAACGATATGCTATAACGTTATTTGATCGCTCTAGACAAGGAACGATTCTAACTGAAAATGGCAAAGAATTTTTAGTTGGTGTGAATCGACTTCTAATGGAGTATGAAAAACTTGAGGAAACAGCTTTCCAGTTGAAGAATAAAAGCTTGTATAAAATTGTACTAGCTACGTATCCTTCCGTTACTGTATATTGTTTGGCGGAGTGTATTCAACTAGGGAATATTGATCATAGTCAATATGTACTTGCAGTTCGAGAAGGAAGCTATCAAGAAGTGTTAGATTGGCTATCATCAGGTAGTGCAGATTTTTCTATTTCTATAAAAGAAAATTTAATACAAGGATTTCATTATGATGTCATTGGTGAAGATCCGTATGTTATGGTTTCTTCAAAAAAAGTTCTGCCTAACCTTACTATTAATGATATAAAAAATGATCCTTTTATTATGCCACTTTCTGGTTGCAAAGAAGTGCTCGAACCGTATTTGATGAAAAATGAAATAACAGTTAATAAAGTGATGGAGTCAGAATCAATTAGTTCAGCATTAGCACTTACTATACAAGTTAATGGTATAACAATCGTTCCGTTATCAGGACTACATAAGCAAATTATTCATGACTTCATTGTACAGCCGATAGAAATTACAATTCCACGACAACTTATTATGCAATGGTCACCTAAAAAAGAGAATGACCCGCTGTTTCTCGCGTTTGTTAAGAATTTATTAGCTCAACTACAGCAAAAGAAAAAAATGAATATAATATTACAAAAGATAAGCTCATTTCACTAGAGCTTATCTTTTGTATGTATTACCAATAAAGAGCAGTATCATAAAATCCGATTAAAATAAGGAGAAAACCAGCTATACGCTGAATGCTATTTCCTATTTTCCTACTCTTCTTTAGTAATGCCCCGTTTAATCCCAGATAGGAGATGAAGGACATTAATACGACGATAGGAAGCGCAGTTCCTATCGAAAAGAACGTTGGAAACAAGTACCCGTAATTAAATGATAAAGATAAAGGGATTAACGTTCCAAAAAATAGAACGAACATAGTCGGACAAAAAGCTAAGGAAAAGAAGAATCCGAGTAAAAATGAACCAACTTCATTTTGATTTCGTATAAATTTAATCGAGAAGAAATATCTTCTTTTTATAATACCTGACAACAGTAGCCCCATTAAAATTAATAGGGGTCCCATCATTTTTCGTAACCATGGAAAATACAAAGTCAATATTTGCTGAATCTCTTTTCCTAAAAACCATACTAATAGTCCAAGCGTCGTAAAAGCCATTATTTTTCCTAAAATGAATAAAAGTATATGTTTCCATACATGTCCCTTTTGTAAAGATTGGTTGCTATAAAGTGTAATAGCACTAATGTTTCCTGTTAATTGGCAAGGAGCAAGGGTACCTACTATGCCTAATAAAAACGAAAATAAAAGAGGTACAGATTTCGTAGCATTCGCGGCATCCATTAAAGGAGACATGAGTTGATAGCTCCATTCACTTATTGTTGAAAACACGTTATATTCACCCTTCTACTTAAATTGGAATGTTCCTTCATTAGCAATCTGCTTCCACGTATTACCCTCATCTGTAGAGAGGAATACATTTGATTTCATTGTAGCAAATACGATTTCGGCTGAATTTTGAGGGTTTTGTGAAATATACATAATTGCATCTTTAGAATCTAAAGGTGGAATTTGTATGTTTGTTTCTTCATTTGTAGCAATTGATTTCTTCGTTACGATTTGCTTATTAATAGGGGCGTAAATAACATCTTCATTACTTAATGTAATTGCGGTCGATTCAAGTGATTTAGCGAATAGTTCAAATGTATTTCCGTAATCTGTAGATAAGTAAACACCGTCTTTAGCACTTACCGCGACTACACTAGATTGATTCGGATGTACTGAAAAGGAATGAATCGTACTTGAAAGACCTTTTAACTTACTATTTTTCCATTCTTGTCCGTTGTTCGTACTGAAATAAAAACCTTGTTGTAATTTAGAATTAGGGCGTTCGTTGTATAAATAAATTGCTTCCGTATTATATCCGACAGCAAGGTTATGAAAATCGGATTCTCCATAAAACGCTAGCTTTTCAAGGGTATTACCGCCATCAGAACTTTTCAATAATCCTAAAGGATTTTTTAAATTTGCACCTGGTTCAGGGTGACCACTGGCAAAGAATCCGTTCTTCGTTGCCTGAAATCCCATATAATCATGTAGCTCAGTCTTAGTTTTAAACCATTTTCCATTTTGATAAACTTTTATCCCGCTATGAGTGGCGATAGAAATCCCAGACATATTTCCTGCATAACCAATTCCGTGAATGTGCTCGATTTTTCCAGATGTAATTTCTTTATAGAAGTCTTGCGGACTCGTATTTGCTGTTTCTGTATTTTTTGGTTGAGATTGCGCCGTTTCGTTCTTCACTGGTGCTGTTTCGAAGTTGCTAGAACATCCAGAAATTATTAATAAAGAAGTAATTGCTAAACCTGTTGCTACATAATGTTTCAAATTTGTAGACCCCTTTCCTATACATGAGATTTTAAGTATATGGAATAAATATCAAGAAATTGTGGAGTGATATGCATAATTTAGCGTGGAAGGGGCCCTAGTAATGAAAATTCTCCTTTTGCTATGAGTATAATTAATTGACGAAAAATTATAACAATAATAGAATGAATTGTATTGATGATTAGTTTCACAAGCATACATAGAATACTAGGGGGATTATTATGAAATCAACATTTTTTGCTCAAAATAGAGAAAGACTAACGAAAACATTACCTGATGAATCCGTTACGATTTTATTTGCGGGACAAGCACCGCATATGTCAGCTGATGCACATTATAAATTTGTACCGAATCGTAATTTTTACTACTTAACGGGAATCGATGAACCAAATGTTATTTTTATGCTGAAAAAGTTTGGGAATAGTGTAGAAGAGACACTTTTCATTGAAAAATCAGATCCAGTAATGGAAAAATGGGTTGGGAAGACAGTTTCTAGCGAAGAAGCAGAGGGAATTTCAGGTATAAAGAAAGTTTTATATTTAGATAGCTTTGAAAAAGCAGTATCAAATATACTCTTTACAGAAAATGCGAAGCATCTATATTTAGATATAGAACGTCGCGAGTGGAATGGTACGGAGACAAAAACATTAGCATTTGCTAAACATGTAAGAGAAAAATATCCACACGTAACAATTGGTAATGTATATCCGAACATTTGTGAATTACGAGTTTTTAAAACTGAGGAAGAAATTGAAATTATTAAAGAAGCGATTGCTATAACGAAAGACGGTATTTACAACGTACTTAAGCATGCAAAAGTAGACATGATGGAGTATGAATTAGAAGCTCAATTTGATTTTACACTGAAATCATCTGGCATTAAGCATCATGCGTTCAATACAATTTTGGCAAGTGGTAAAAATGCTACAGTTCTTCATTATGAAGATAATGATGCACAAATTCAAAATGGTGATTTAGTATTGCTAGATTTAGGTGCTCAAAAAGACTACTATAACGCTGATATTAGTTATACATTCCCGGCAAATGGAATATTCTCTAGTCGTCAAAAACAAATTTATAATATTGTATTAAAAGCATTAAAAGAAACAACAGAGATTATTAAGCCGGGATTAAAGTTCGCTGCATTAAATGAGCATACAAAAAAGGTACTGGCAGAAGAGTGTAAAGCAATTGGTTTAATTCAAGAAGATGAAGAGTTATCAAAATACTATTATCATGGTGTCAGCCATTTCCTTGGTTTAGATACACATGATGTAGGAACATATAAAGATAGAATGTTAGAAGAAGGTATGGTTATAACAATTGAACCTGGTCTTTATATTGAAGAAGAATCAATTGGAATTCGTATTGAAGATGACATTCTTGTAACGAAAGACGGGTATGAAAACTTGTCAAAAGATATCATTAGAGAAGTTGAAGAAATTGAAGAATTTATGAGTGTAAATAATGAACATGTAAAAGGAAACCAAGCTGTAGTTAAATAATAAAAGAGTCATCACTAATTTATTTGAACTTTATCTCGAATCGTGGACAATTAAAAAATCCATGATTCGGGATAGGGTTCTTTTCTTCGAAATACTAATCTTTAATTATTAATCCTAATAAAGTAGCAAACTGAACAGCTTGATATGTTGATACTTTACATCCTCTTAAATCGTTCACTGAAACTGTAAGTGTATCAAAGGTAGAAGAACTAATATCTATCCCCTTCAGTGATGTCTGATCAAAATTAGCTTCATCAAGACTACATAATTGGAATTCAACTTTTTTAAGTTTACAGTCAAAAAAATCTGCATTATTTAATGAAGTTTCATTAAATATAATTTTTTCTAGTTTAGAATTCCCAAATGCTGCTAAATTCAAAATTGAATTCTCAAATTTAACATTTCCTAAGCTAGATTCTGCAAAATTAACCCCGATTAATTTACTGTTTTTAAATTCGACTCTATGAACAGAAGAATTGCTTAAATTAACATTTGATAAATCGCAGTTTTCAAAACAAACATCTGTAATATCAATATTGCTAAAGTCTGTATTAGTGAATTTACAATTCTTTATCACTGCATCATACAATCGCACTCTATCTACAGATTCATTTTCGAAAGTGGAGTCTATAATTTCACACACTTCTAATGTTGGATCTTCTTCATAAAAAATATCTTGAAAATTCTTTGAAGATAACTCTGGTGAAATTTTTGGTCTATCAATTTTCATCGTATATCAATCCTCTTCTATTTGATATATTTGTGTAATTTGAGTCCATTGTCTGTAAAGAACATTAGTTCTTATTATACAAAAATCTAAGTTCTTTTGTGAAGAGCATTTTAGCTACATTTTTCTTATTTAATAATAGCAGTGTTATTGTTTCTTAAGAAATAACGTCAAAACAAATACGAGAACGGCTAATATAGTCGCTACAAGGAAAGCATTTTGTATTTCTAAAATATTCGCCTCTTGTAATGTCTCCGCTTTTAGTAATCTTCCAATTAGCTTACGTAAGATCTAATTACATCTCCTTATTTTCTTGAAAATCAACTTCTATAATGATTTTGAAAAAGAAAAAGGAGGGATTTTCCATGAAGCGATTTGTATTAGCAGCCATTACAGTCTCTGTAATATTTTTAATTGCTGCCTGTTCTGTGACGACAAATACAACAAATGATCATAAAAATATGAATGATAAAAAAACACTACAGACTGAAACAGCTACAACACCATTGAAGGTTGAAAAAGGACCAGAAGTTACTTTAATAGCGAAAGAAGAAAAGCAAAAATTAAGTAACGGTGTTATTGTTCCAGTCTGGACATTTAATGGCTCATCTCCTGGTCCAGAAATTCGGGTGAAAAAAGGTGAAAAGGTGAAAGTGACATTAAAAAATGAATTATCTGTACCAGTATCCATTCATTGGCATGGATATCCTGTCCCAAATAACATGGATGGAATTCCAGGCGTGACACAAGATGCAGTTGAACCAGGAAAAAGTTTCACTTACGAATTTGAAGCGAACGTACCAGGAACGTACTGGTATCACTCGCATCAAGATTCTGTAAATCAATTAGATAGAGGTTTGTATGGAGCGCTCATTGTAGAAGATACAAAGGAAAAATATGATAAAGATTACACATTAATGTTGGATGAATGGGTTACAGATAAAGAAGAAATTAAAAAGCAGTTAAAAGAAATGACAAAAGGGCAAATAGGTAATAAATCTAAAGGTGATGAAAATACGAAAAAGAATGACGATAAGAACGGCATGGATCATTCCGGTATGGACATGGGCAGTGATCAAAAAGACTCTGGCAATATGACAGGAATGGACCATGGAAATATGAAGATGGAAGGTCATGATATGAGTATGTATGATTTATTCACAATCAATGGAAAAAGCGGTGATTTAGTAGTGCCATTGAAAGTGAATAAGGGAGATAAAGTTCGTCTTCGACTTGTTAATGCTGGTTATCTATCACATGATATACATGTTCACGGTCATGATATAAAAGTAATTGCGACAGATGGTCAACCAATAAACAATCCAAAAGTTATAAAGGATAAAGTAATTTCAATCGCACCGGGTGAACGTTATGATATTGAATTTACTGCTAATAATCCTGGGAAGTGGTATGTTGAGGACCATTCAAAAAATAAAGGTGCAAAAGGAATGAAAGCTGTTATTGAGTATGATGGCAGCAAAGAGATGAAAGATAAAGCAGATGAAAAGGGAAAATTAGCGAAATTAGATATGACGAAATATGGTGCTAAAAAATTAGGTAGTTTCACGTTAAATCAAGAGTATACTGCCACATATAATATGGACTTAAATACGCAAATGAATGAAAATGAAATGGTATATACAATTAACGGAAAGGTATTTCCGGATATTGACCCAATTCAAGTAAAAAAGGGTGATTTAGTAAAAGTGAAATTGGTAAATCGTTCTAAAATGGATGATCACCCAATGCATTTACATGGTCACTTCTTCCAGGTGTTGAGTAAAGATGGAAAACCGATAGAAGGTTCTCCAATTGTAAAAGATACATTGAACTTAAAACCAGGAGAAGAATATGAAGTAGCCTTTGTAGCAGACAATCCCGGTGAGTGGATGTTCCACTGTCACGACCTACATCATGCTTCAGCAGGGATGGTAACGGAAGTGAACTATACAGATTATAAATCTGACTATGTTCCAAACCAAAACATTCCTAATAAGCCAGAATAATAGGAAGCAGTTATCCTATGGATAGCTGCTTATTCATTTTTGTTGCAAGTACTAATTTATATGTTGATTATGCCCAGGTGAAGGTGCAGGAGTATGATGTGGGAATGTCGCGAATACGGCAACTATAATTACTACACTAATTGAAAGTAATAACAAAAAACGCTGTTGGATAAAAGTAGAAAAGTTCTCCGATAACAATTGAATCACACAGGACATAGTAATCGTTATAGTAAGTAAAAGGCTAATGAACAATATACTATGAGCTTGTTGAGCGTTTAACATTTCTGTAATCATTGCTCCCATCATACTTGCCATTAATCCAGAGAACAGTCCTTCTAAAGCAGTATATAGGTGAAAACGTAGACCCACTAAAAAACCGATAAAACCACTAATTAAAATAGCAAGTAAAGTAGAATATAGTAATTCCCCCTTAAAGAGAATGCCTAAATAAAAACCAATACTTAAACCGATACTCATACTAAAAGACATAATAAATACCATATACTCCATTAGGGTACCCTTACGTTTAGAAATATTGGATGCAATAAGAATTGAGGTACAGCAAAGTGTTAAGGTAGTTAACGTATAAGCAAACATTATGATACCTCCTTGTCCTATCGTTCATTTCATCATATGTGTACTTATGATAATTTATATCTGCATATTATCTGCACAATTTCATAGATGTAAGCAAAGGAACGCTTGATTTTTTAGGGCGTCTTTTTTAATTGTAAGCATGTGAAAGAAATTGTTATATTATGAGTTTCTATTGTGAAGCCATAAAGAATAAGCGTATAATATTATAGGTCTCACATTTGCGAGACAAACCGCGAATGATAAATAAGATTGTTGTTTTATCATCGCTTCTAAACATATAGACAATGAAAGTAACACTGGAATACAGATAGGGAGTTATAAAATGAAATTAATTATTGCCGAGAAACCAGATCAAGGGTTGGCTCTTGTTTCACAGTTTAAATATCGCCGGAAAGATGGATATTTAGAAGTAGAAGCAAATGAGTTATTTCCAAATGGAGCGTACTGTACATGGGCAATTGGTCATTTAACGCAGTTATGTAATCCAGAGCATTATCACGCAGAGTGGAAAAAATGGTCACTTAATACATTACCGATGATTCCAGAGCGTTTTCAATTTGAAGTAACAAAGTCAAAGTATAAGCAATTTAACGTTGTGAAACAGCTGTTACATAATCCACAGGTAACAGAAATTATTCACGCAGGCGATGCTGGGCGTGAAGGGGAACTAATCGTACGAAATATTATTAATCTTTGTAACGTGCAAAAGCCGATGAAGCGTCTATGGATTTCGTCTTTAACGAAGCAAGCTATTTATCAAGGGTTTAAAAATTTACTTGACGAATCAGATACAATTAATACGTATTACGAAGCATACACAAGATCTTGCGCTGACTGGGTTGTTGGTATGAATGCATCACGTGTCTTTAGTATTTTGCTAAAGAAAAAAGGAATGAATGATGTATTTTCTGCTGGTCGTGTCCAAACACCAACGTTAGCATTGATTGTAAAGCGTGAGAAAGAAATTGAAAACTTTAAGTCAGAGCCTTTCTGGGAAGTGTTTGCAACCTTTAATATAGAAGGAAAGAAATATGACGGAAAATGGGAAAAGGATAATGAATCCCGCTTAAAAGACCCTGATATGGCGAATAAAATTGCGGCATTTTGCCAAGGGAAACCGGCTGTTGTGAAGGAAATGAAAACGGAGCGTAAAGAGTTTCAGCCGCCGCTTTTATTCAACTTATCATCACTGCAAGCAACGGCAAATAAAGCCTTTAAGTTTTCACCGAAAAAGACGCTTGATATAACGCAAGCACTCTATCAAAAAGGGATTGTTTCTTATCCACGTTCAGATTCTAACTATGTTACACAAGGAGAAGCAGCGACGTTCCCTGATATTTTACAGAAGTTAAGTCAATTTGATGAATATAAAGGCTTATTACCGGCACCAATTGAATCCATTATGAACAATAAGCGTTATGTGAATGAAAAGAAAGTAACAGATTTATCTAGAGTATAATATAGCTATGTAATTAAAGTATCTTAAGAAACTAGATGCTTATTTTTTTTACATAGAATACTAAATATCTGTATAGGATATTTAAAGTTTTTAATGATAAGAGGTGGAGTATGTCTAAAGTAATTAAAGTAAAGATTGTACAAGAAAAAGTGATTTATATCTTAACTTCTAATGAAGGGATTCCTTTTTTATATGTAAACAAATATCTAAAGTTTCTAGGAACTATGAATAGATCAATAAATACTATTAAATCGTACGCTTATAGATTAAAGTTATATTGGGATTTTATTGAATTAAATCAAATAGACTTTAGGAGGGTCCTCATGAATGATCTAGTCAAATATATAGGGTGGCTCCAAGGGAAATCTAATATTACTTTAAAACAAAGGGAGCCTAAGACAATAAATTACAATCTAATGGCAGTATTTGGTTTCTATAATTATCTAGCAAGGTTTTATCCAAGAATTATTGATACTGAGTTGGACTTCTATTCCGAATCGGCTAAAAAAAATTATTCTTATAAGTCATTTTTAGAGCATACAAAATCGAATGTTAAATACAAATTGAGTGCCTTAAAACTTAGGGAGACAAAAAAGCCTTATAAAAGGCTAAATGAAGGGCAACTAAAAAAGATATTTCAAACTAGATTAAATATAAGAAATAAGCTATTGGTAAGCATCTTGTATGAAACTGGTATAAGAATCTCAGAGGCTTTAGAAATAAAACTTGAGGACATTGATATTTCAGATAAAAAGATATTGATTTCCAAATCCAAAACTCCTTCAGGAGAAAATAGATTAGTTTATATATCGTCTGAAACAGTAAACTTATTACAAGATTATATATATGAAGTACATGAAAAAAATAATTTTGATAATGATTATCTATTTTTAAAATTAATGGGTCCTTCAAGAGGAGAAGTTTGTGAATATGAAACTATAATGGCATTTTTTAAAAGCTTATCAACTAAGTTAGGATTTAGTATTACTCCTCATATGTTTCGACATACGTTAGCTACAGAATTACACGAGACTGGTTTAGAAATATCTATAATAAAAACCTTGTTAGGTCATAAAGATGTTCAAACTACTATGAATATGTATATTCACCCTTCAGAGAAATCAGTTAGAGAAGAATATAATAAAGTAGCGATAAATAGAGAAAGGAACAGAAAATGAACTTAAAAAATCTGAATAACCAAGAAAGTGTTGTTACGGAGTTTTTTATACAACATCCTTGCTATAAATCTGACATTTGGTACGGGGACAAAATGGAAGTAGCTAAAGAATCATCTAGAAGAATTAACCCTTATCGGAATAGAATAGATTTTTCTTCTTGCAAGAATAGCAATATAAAGGATGAAATAAAGTATTATTTTGGGAAAAATTTGCAGGATAGTTTGTATTCTGTCATAACAGTATTTGAAGGTAAAGCTCATCATTTAAAAAGAATGTTAAAGTTTTTAGATGAAAAATATCTGAATATCAAAACTATCTTAGAAATTTCAAAAAAGGAATTAATGCTTAAATATACGAACTATTTAGTTGAAAATGGAATCAAAGTTAAGTCAATAACGAGAAATCATACCACTGCTGTTACCCCAGCAGTGTCTTTAATGAGTACTTTTTATAATTATATTTATGATGCGTTTGATCAAACACCTGAGTATGAAAAAGATATTTGGGATGGGAGTAAATTGCCTGTAGAGATTAATTACACTAATACATCTACAAAAAGAATGAAGTTTACTAAAATAAATCAAAAGTATAAGGGATTGTTAAAAAGATATATATATACAAGAGTAGTAGAATTGAAAAACTTAACTTTTTCTATTGGAATTAGATATCTACATGAACTTTCTATATTCTTAAACTTTTTACATGAAAATTACCCAGAATTATTAATAAAGGATATTAAGCGTAGCCATATAGTTGCTTATTTAGATGTTATAAATAATAAAATGATACTAGATATTAAAACTCGTAAAAAGATCAAAGCTACAAATACGTATATAAGTAGTAATATTACCATAGTGAGAAAATTCCTTGGGGATTTGAAAATTATGGAGTGGGATGAAGCACCATTTCAACATGTAGAATCTCTCTTCCTCCCAAGTGATAATCCACGCCGAACAAAAAGTCAGAGCTTTAACAGTCCTAAGTATATTCCAGATTATATTTGGGATCAAGTTGTTGAAAATATCCATTTAATTGGAGATAGATACGTACCAATCATTTTAGTTATGGAGGGTTCAGGATTTAGAGGTTCAGATGTACTAGGTTTAAAAATAAATTGTTTAGAAAAAGACAATAAAGGCGACTATTGGCTAATTGGAGATCAAAGGAAAATAAATTATAAAGATCATAAAGTCCCTATATCAGAACAATTAGCTAAAGTCATTATGTCCCAACAAGAAATATGTAAACAGAATTCAACAACGGGGAACAATCCGGAAAGCCTTTTATTTGTGTCTTATCGTGGACCGCGAAAAGGTAAACCACAGACTACTTCAAATCTTTCAAGAGTTTTAAATGAGTTTGCAGAAAAAGCAAATATTAGAGATGTTAATGGGGAGATTTATCGATTTAAAAATCATGCATTCAGGCATAGATACGGTGTAACTCTTATTAACAATGGAATGAATATTGTTCATGTTCAAAAGTTAATGGCTCATGCTTCTCCTGAGATGACTTTAGCATATGCTAAAATTCATGATCAAACCTTAAAAGAAGCTTATTTTAAAGCTAAAAGTAAAGGTGGGGTTAAATTTGATATTGAGGGTGTATTAGTTAAGGTAGATATAGATGAACAAGCTATTGAAAATGATTTAGAATTAGAGTGGATTAGACATAATTATGATTCAATTCGAATGGATCATGGTATGTGTATTAAAAGTACTAAAATGAAATGCGATTATGCTGAGAAAGTAATTGAGCCACCATGCATAGCAAATAATTGTAGGAGTTTTCATGTCGATAGTTCATTCATTGATTATTATAAATCTCAAATTACTGCCTTAGAAAATGATATTCGAATTTATGAAAGAAACAACCACTTAAGGTCCTTAGAATTTGCAAATAAAAAAATACAGAATTACAAAAAAATTTTGAATGAGATTAGTAATGGGGGGGAGCATAAGTGGTATGAAAAAAGAACGGCGTGAGTATGTAGGAGAGGAGAGAGGGAAGAGTGTCGAATAAAAGTCCTAACACATCTAAAATAGTTGAATTAGCTAAAAAAAATCTTTAGATACAGAGAAGAGGGTTTTCTCAATTATAAAAAGTATGTTAAAGAATAAAAGGGTAATTAATTATAATACTGTTTCACAAGAGGGAGAAGTTTCTAAATCATTCTTATATAATAACGAAAGTATTAGAAAGAAAATTGATATGCTTAGAAATGAACAAGTAACTTTAAAAAAGGTAGCAAATCATAAACCTAACACTTCAGAAAAATCTAAAGACGTAATAATTGAATCTTTAAAATTTAAGATTGAGCGCTTAGAGAAAGAAAATAAAGAATTAAAGGAATCCTTAGCGGTAAAGTATAGTGAGTTTTATAAAAATTTATAGTTTTGAGTGAAGAACTCATATGTTTTAGTAAACAATATCCTTTCCCTTCTAGCTTAAAAATGAGACTTAAAGATGAAAATATAGATGGTATTTGTTTTGCTGGAGTAGTTTATTCTAACGTTGAACAACAAGTTAAGTATATTCTAGGAAATTACTATCTCTTAAAAGATGCTCTTGAAGGTTAAATTTAACATAGAGAAAGAGAAAAGCAGAAAATAAATGCTTTCTCTTTCCTATTATGGTTGGGATAAGAATATTATGAAAAAACATTCCTGTAGATTAGAAGTAAAGTTTTTTTCAATATAACTTCAACTTAAGCATTCATTTGCTGAAATTGTACATTTAATATTTTAATGATTACGTAAAACCCTCTAATAATTTTTTGCTTTTATTTTTTCCTCAGCCTTATCTAATTCTTTATCCTCTCTTTAAAACTAATTCATTAAACATAGTCATCTCTTAAACCACTTATATGAGGTTTCAAATTTTTATCAAATGGTGCAAGAAATTTGCATTGAATCTTACTAGCTCATTGGAATACTTATTTTAAATTTGATAATCCTTTTTTTTGATTTAACGAGTATACTATCTTTTTCTGTAGTAGATATTAGTAGTTATAGGAGGTGGTATATATGGGTTGCAATAAATTTAACGGGATAAAAAAAATTTCTTATGATAAAGCGAAAGGAGAAATAAAGACTGGAGATATTCTTTTGTGTAATGGTCAATATTTATTTAGTGAACTCATTAAAAAAGTTTCGGACTCTATATTTAGTCATGTGGCCTTGTTATTTTATTGGAATGAATATGTATTTATATTAGAAAGTGTAGAAGACGACGGTGTTCGTGCTGTACCTCTCTCTCATTACCTTTACAATTATGAAAACAGTGGGGAAAAGTATAAGGGAGAAATATACGTAGGCCGACATCAAGTCATTGATAATCCTAACTTTGATAAAGTGCAAATAAAGAGAATGTTTGAAAAAGTGGTGGATTTGCTTAATAGAAATTATGACAAAGATGAGATAGCTAAAATTGCGTCACGTATAGGGCTAGGTATTGGAAGGCATCAAGATGATTATGAGTATATATGTTCAGAATTCGTTGCCGAATGTTTTAAGCAATTAGGAATAGAATTTTTGCGTGATTCAGGTGGGTTTATTTTTCCAGAGCATATTGCTGCAGATTCAAACATCAAACCATTATTTGAAATTTCTCACTAAAAGCCCTATTAGGCCGTGATTTTAATCAATATCGGAATAGAGCACGTAATGAATTGCTAGAAAAAGGAGTAGTGAATATATGTTAAAAATAATAGGAGCTCTTTTAATCGTCTATTCTGTAATTTCAATTGCTATTTTGGTTATATTGAGGAAGGACGCGATTAAATTTTGGGATACTCAGGTAGAGAAATTCAAGAATGTAATTAAAGAAGGTAAGGCTATTATTCCTAAGTTGAGTGAAGGAGCAAGAGCTTCACGAAACGGCGCTGACCATATTAACGATCTAGCAGAACATCTTGAACAAGATATTCCATCTGCATTACAGAAAGTGGTGGAAACACTAGATGGGGTTTTAAAAACCCTCAGTAAGCTCCCACAAGAAATTAAAGATTTTGTCACTAAAGCATCCTCTACCTTAAAAAATTCAATTGTTACAGTAACTAAATTTATCGATTATATCACTAAAAAAACAATTCCAAATACTAGTAAAACCTTAAGGGAATTAAGTAGAGATTTAGACCAACCTTTATTTTGGTTAACCGTTGAGGCCTTAGTTCTCTTAGAACAAGACGATAATGTCCCCAATGAGGTTATTGTTAAGTTAAATTCAATGCTAGAAAGGCCGTATGAAACGGAAATCATTTTTCGAGAGAATTTAGAAAAATTATTAGATAAGGATGAAATAAACCAGTATGCAGGTAAGATAGTTTTTCGTGGTAAAAATCCAGAATATGACGAAGGTTTGGTAGCAACCATTGAAGAGGCTCGTGTTGCTATCCATCATATTGGAAGTGAATCTCTGCCAGCCGTTGCGGAATCCGTGATTAAAATGCAAGAGCCAGTAAGTGCTTTACTTGTGTTAACAGGAATTATAGCGGGGCCTTTAGTTCCTTTCGCTTTTGGTGTTCGATCTACATGTGATACGTTCTTAACTGTCTTGGGGGGCTTAGGGGGAAATCTAAAGATAGAGAAAGGAAAAATTGGTAGTATAAAGCTCCCTCCTTGGGATATAAAGGTTGGTATACCTGCTGGGTCTTTATTCTATAAAGATTTACGTGGTAGTCTTCCGGTTATTCGGGTCCCATCCTCGGACGTTAATATTATTGATGTTGATGCTGGAGAATGGCTTGATACCGCTTTACCGCCTTCTGATATTGAGCTGTTTAATGGACAAAATCTAGTAAAGGGTTTCAAAGATGTTCGTGATCGAGCCGACGAGCTGATTGATACTGTAAGAGGAGCTACATTTAATTTTGACATTCGAGACAAGTTACAAGAAGCTGGTGACAAACTAAAAGTTACCGCCAGTAAAATATTGGAATTAGCAGATAATAAAAAAAGACTACCCAATCAGGTTAAGAAACTTAAGAAACAAGCAGCAGCATTAGCCAATCAAGCAAGAGAATTTGAAGAAGCTGCAATTGAGATTGACAAAATGATTGATGAAGTTGAAAAACAGATTACTGATATTTTAAACACCATTCACCAATTAGCCGATAGTTCAGTGATTGCGATAGAGAACACATCAGATAGATTGAAAGAACTTGCTGATACATTAAGAACATTATCGTTAGACGAAGAGCTAGAGGATTTAAAAAACCTGGCTAATGATATAAGAGAACTTGCGAATTCTATAGATAAAGGAGACGCAATTGGCACTAAGGGAAAAACAGATTTAGTTCAACAATTAGCAAATATTTTTAAAGCTGTGTGTGAATCTATTCCAGCTCGAAAAAATATCGTAAGGCTCTTTAATGGTGTGTTTGGTTTTCTTATTGTTATCCATATTGCGTTTTTAGCAACTGGGATTGTTTTAATTCGTGGTTTTTAGTAACAAATTATTTATATATTTAAAACAAGCCCCCTGCGCTATGCAGGAGGGCTTTGTGATTCTTATTGAAATCTGTAAAGTTAAATATTAATATATATTTTTTGTTTGTTAGTTAATAATATATATCGATTATTATAATATGAGGTTGGAATTAGAGTGCTTTAGAAATTGAGAATAGAGTAACTATAGTTGGTCTCCTTTTCCCCCTTTCTAATAGACTAATAAATGTGTTCTATCTAGTTCTTCTTTGCTCATTACACTTTCTAGACAATCTTTTTTTATAACTATTCTAAATTCTTGTTCGATTTAAAATAAACTACACTTCTTAAACTCTAAAACCATATTTTTTAAAAGTTTGCTTCTTTCTCCTCCAGATTATAATCTACGAAGGTTGTATTATATAAAATAATTAGTGAGCAGAGAGTGCATATTAGGGGGAATAGGAATGTGGCTCTTATATAATGAAATGATAAAGGAGCTAGAATCTCTGAAAAAGAGAAGTCTTTGGCTTATATGAGTCCCAAGTTAGCAAAAGAATGGCATCCTACTAAAAATAATAAATTAACGCCAAATAAAATCTCTCATAGTTCTAATAAAAGGGTATGGTGGTTAGGTAAATGTGGCCATGAATGGGGTGCTAAGGTTAAAATCAGATTAAAAGGAAATGGTTGCCCTAAATGTTATGAAGCGACTGGAAAAAAGATCGTGCATAGATGCAGTTTGAAAAATGGAAGCTGTTCATGAATGGCGGGTATTAACAACATTTTATTTTTATGAAAATACTTAAGTGTAAATTCGCTGTATAAGTGCCCAGCCAGAGGATGTTACTACCCATTATATTGCTATTAAAATAATACATTTGTGGTGTTAAGAAGTAAGTTAGTCATAGGTTTATAATAAAAACTAAAGAGAGGTTTTCGTTGCTATAAAAAACTATATTAGGTATTATATGGTTAGTGGGAAGTGTGTCCACAAAATATTATTGTAGGTGCGTTTTTGGGGGGATGGATATGAAAAAAGAAAAAACTATGAAACTACGTATAAGTGAGGAGGAATTAAAAATATTGGATGGGATAGCTAAGAAAACAAATGCTTCTAAATCAGCGGTTATACGAAATTCAATTCCTGATATAGTTACTTCTGCAGATTTTAATAATATGCTAACAATTCATAATTTACAAACTTTAGAAATAAGAGCGAAAGAATGCTATGAGTTTTTTAAAGAAGGTAACTATCTTCCTATTAATAAAGTGAAAAATCGTTTTCCTGCCTTTATTTATATAGAAGAAAAAAATGAAAGTAATGATTATTACTTAAACATTAAGTACCCTACATATAAAGTAGTGTTTCCATACACGTTTTCTTATGAAAAGATTCATGAGACTATTAATTTGAATTTTAAGCTTTCAGATGAATTAAAATCGAAATTATTATTTGTTTATGCAGATAATGTGGTTTTAGATGAGAATAATACAACAAGAGAAGTTAAGGATGAAAAAGTAGTCTTATGTTTAAAATCAACACTTCAAGATAATTGGAATTTAGCAAAAGAATTAATAGAGTATTTCGAATCAAAATCTATAAATGGAACAATATACCCAGCCTATTATTTAAAGTCCTATAAATTAAAAGTATTAGATGATGTTCAAATGGTTTACGGTTTAATTGAATAAAGAAGTTAATTCACTTTTGAAAATCTAGTGCGATGTAATGTGAAAAAATTTGTTATGGAGATATTTTTTTACATTATTATATATTAAAGGGAGAAAAATAATGAATAAGGTTATAGAACTGGATACAGGATGTTATGAAGAAAAATTAGATTCCTATTGCAAGGAAGCAAAAATAAGTATTGATAAAGAGAAAAAAGAAGAAGTTGTAAAAATGTTGGTCGAAGGGAAATTTAGAGATTTAGGCGGATTAACAGCAATTAGAGGATTTGTTTATCAATATTATGTAGCTATGTATTATATACTTGACATGATTAATCCGCATAGTCAGACGTGGTGGGATCATGTAATTTACGAATTTTTTGATGATGTTACATTGTTCCATAGTAAACATGGTATTAGATTTATTCAGGTCAAAACTGTACGAGAGGATTCAAAGAAACATTTACAGCCTAATGATCTATATTCTAGAAGTAAAAAAACGGGTAAAGCTGATGAAGAAATAAATGACGTACTTAATTCAAATTTTAACAGTTGGTTAGATAAATTATTTTTAAATTTAGCGAACTATAGTGAAAGTTTAGAAGCGATTCTTGGGGGGGGATTTTCTCGTGATTCATTTGAAATTCAGTTTGAGCTTGGGACTAATTCAAATGCTCAAAGCTTACCAGGACTAGTTTGTTATTCTGATAATTGTAAATTCGGAGAAGGATTAAAAATAGATTTAAAAGAAGATACTTTGTATGGAAAATTGAAAAAAGATGTAGTTATAAAATCGAAAGAAACTCAAATAGAATATAAAAGGAACATTGAAGAACTACTTCCTGAAAGTGTTGAATGGTGTCTAGAACGGCTTTATATTAACAAATTAGGTAGTTTTGATTCGTTAGAAAAAGATATATTATGCATAATTCAGGCTATGTTAAAAACAAAACATGAAAAGTTAAAACTCTCAATTGCTTCACATATTTTTGAACGACTGTTGTCAAAGATTGTTAATCGCACTCATAAAGATAATGTTGGAATGGATAGGATGAATTTAGTTTTTGCTAAAAAGGAGGTAGAAGAATGGTTATCTGAATGGGAGCAAGAGGCAAAGGAACTAATGCATATTCAATTGAAAGATGATTCTGTCATGGAAGATTTTATAAATATTCTAGAAGAATTACAGTTGAATTATAAAGAACAATGGAATGATAGATTGCAAAATGAGCTTGTAGAGACGACATTGTGGTTAAAGGAGCAAATTGATAAACAATGGCAATTAGATCATAGATTTTTATCTAATTTTTTACATAAGCTCTTTTATATGCAAAATTGGCATAGTGTACATACTTTGGAAAGAAATGAAGACAAGATGTTTTTAAAGAATTCCTTAGACCAAATTATAAAATGTTTAGTTTTTTATAATGATAAATATTTAGCACATAAGGATGCAAGGTTCTTTTTTAATGAAGGGAAACACAATGGAGGATATAAAATGTTATTCTCTATCTACAACGCTCGAGATAAAGAAAATACTACAGATGTAAAAAATAAAGTTATCATTGCAATAAGTGAATGTGAAATTAGTTCTAAAATAAAGGATGAGTATTTTTGTATCGTTATAAACAGTAATGAGGAAGAGATTGATGAAGAATTAATGGAATTAATGGCATCAACAAACATTATAGAAACAGATACGGAAGCCATTAATATAATAGATCCTCCTCAGAATGTACTGTTTTTAGATCCTAAAAGAATTGAACGTTTCTTTAATACAAACAAGAAAAGTAAACCAAAATCTTTTAAAGAAGCTAGGTTATTAAATTTATGGGGGAGCTATATAAAAAAATAGTAAAGGTGAATAATATGAAGAGAGAAGAAATATATCAAATATTACGATCTGAGACAAAGTTTGAAATAGTAAATGATGATAAATATAATATTGATTTTTATAATAATGGAATGGAAATCTGGGAGAACTCAGATAGAATGTTAGTTTTAAAGGAGTATAAATCAGATATTTCTTTTGCTAATTGGTTACTAGAAGATCAATCTAAAATAGCAACACTATATAATAATATTTCTTCTAAATATAAAAATAACTTATACTTCCTTTTAATACTAAATTTTACCATATCGACTGATGAGTGGATTATAAATGAGGTGAATAAAGCAGAAAAGAATAATAAAGTTTGTAGGAAATATGTTATTCACTCAAAAGATGATTTAGAGAAAATACCTTTTATATCTGCTAAAAAACTTAATGATGTTGCATTTAATTATAAAAAGGAATTTTCACAAAGAATTCTTAATATGTTTAAAAATCAAGAGAAAGAAAGAAGTATGGAAGAAATTGAATTTGGTGATGAAATCAATGGGAATATACTTGAACTAATAGATTATTATTTAGATGAATTAGATGACGGTGAAGATGTAGAGGAGAAAATTTCTAAGATAATGAATTTAGGTGAAGAAGATGAAAATTAAAAGCATCATGATTGAAAATTTTAGGATTTTTAGGGGTAAACATAGATTTGATTTTTCTGAGAAGCAATTAGTATTAATAAGTGGTCCTAATGGAAATGGAAAAAGCACGTTATTTGATGCTATCAGTTGGTGTACGACTGGAAAATTGACTCGATATTTAGGGAGTAATGAAAAGAATAAATTCAATTATATTGTTAATATACAAGAATATAATAGTGGTATTTATAATACAAGGGTAAAGATTGAATTGCAAGATGAGGAAAATATAACCTCCATAGAAAGAAGAGTATGCCATAACAAATCGGAAAAAGTATTTATAAATGGACTTGAATTTGGTGTACAAGCTGGGAACGGAGAAATTGCGAAATTGTTAACTAAATTGTCTTTAGAAGAGGAAGAGACTGAAGATGGTTCAGAAGTAAATGTTGATCTAAATACTTTATTTTCATTTACACAAATCCTTTCACAAGACACTTTAAATGATTTTGTAAGAAGTGATAAACCAAATGAACGTTTTAAGAAATTAGAGAAAATACTAGGTTTAAAAAAATATGGGGAGAATTTCAAAAAATATCTAGATACTACAAGGAGTTTAGTACAACATAAAATAGAATCTGAGAAAAGGGACAAAAAAGTATTAGAGCATAGATTAGAAATTGTGAACACAGAAATTAATGAAAAGAGCAATAGCTATAAAAATTTGGGTTTGATAACGGAAGAAAAATTACAGACAAATATTAATGTGCTTTTTAATAAGTATAAAGAACTTTATAATCCAAATTATTCAATTGTAGAAATTGATGTTTTAGATCGTAAAGTTCGAGGAACTTTATTGGGATTAAAGCAACAACTTAGTGATAGTATTAAAAATAATGAGTATATAAAAAAACGTATTTTTAAATTAAAAGAGCATGACATAAAGAGATTTTTACAATTCAATAGAATAGAAGATGGAAAGAAACAAGAAATTGAATCTTTGAAATCAAAAAAGAAGAAGCGTATTAATGGTATTAAGGTAGGCAACGATAAAGTATATAAATTGAAAATTATTCAAGATAAAAAAAAGCTATACACAGAGTGGACCGATGATATAAATAAGGCTGTAAAAAATATTGAGGACATATCTATATATGAAGAAAACTTTTATAAAGATGCACGTATAAAAAGAATCCAACAAGAATATTCCACAATTGATCAGTTTCATAAAGTATATTTACTTAAGCAGGAACAATTGCAAGATATTTTAAAATGTTTTAAAGTGCATGAGAAAACATTGTACATTGAACAATTAGATAATACTGAAAGAGAATTAAACGTGAAAGAAAAGCAGTATAATTTAGAATTAGAGCATTTAAAGAAACAATTAAGTGATATAGATGCTAAATTAAAAAGTGTATATCAAAAGGTGAATTCAACAACTAAAGATGAACTGGAAAGTATAATTTTAAGAATACAAAAAAGTTTAATAGATAATGAATCTAAAACAAGTTGTGTAGTATGTGGTAATCCTTTTGATTCACATAAGGAATTAATAACATCGATAGAAGAGCAACGTGCTAAAGCATTAATAGAGTTAGATGAGATTAATTTAGAAAAAGTTAAACATGAGGCATCTTATGGTGAGTTACAAAGTAAGTATCGAGAGTTAAATAAATCTTTTGGGGAAAATAATAAATTAATTCAAAAGAATGCTGAGGAAAAAGTTAAATTTTATCAAGAGAAAGAAGAACTGCTATTAGTAATAAAGGACCGCCAATTGCTATTAAAAAATAAAAAAGAACTTGATTCTCTAAAAAATATTGTTGAAGATTTTATTAAAACGAATCAAGAAGTTTACCAACTTATACAGCAAAAATATAAAATAGATCAGTTAGTAGAAAGTTACGAAGAAACTATTAAGGTGTGCACTAAAAATTTGAAAGATTTGATGTTAAATTCAGGAAAACACAGTGTATACTTACAGGGTGAACCAATACGTCTTAAAAATAAAATTACTTTATTAGAAAATTACATAAGTGCTGCTGCTATTAATAAAGATTTTCTAGAACAGGAAATTCAATTTAAACTAAAAGAATTAGTCGATTTCCAAAATAAGTATAGTGAAATACAAACAGAAATTTCTGAGATTAAGAAATTTATTCCTGACTTCGAAATGAATGCAGAATTAAATGAAGAGTTAAAGAAAATAAATCATTTGATTTTTTCAATGAATGAATATAATAAAGAAATTAACGACTTGTTAGAGAATTTAAATTCTTTTATTGAAAGAGATAATTATGTGAATTTAGTGAGTGAGCAAAGTAGTATTTCACAAAATGTACTTAAGAAAGAAGAACTTCTTCAAAAATATAGCATAATGATTCGAAGAATTGAGCAACTTAGTAATATTCAACAAAATATGCAAAGCAATTTATTAGGGGAATATTTATTAAAGCATAGCACTAATATTGATAGATTTTTCAGACAAATATCACCACATGCAATATATAAACATGTTCATTTAAAAACACATGAGAATGGCTTGTTTATTTTATTAGACGAAGTAGGAGCTTTACAAGCATCTACGCAAGGAGATAATTATTTTACACCTTCTAAAGAAGAAATGAAGAGAGAGATCAATGCTAGTTTAACATTCAGCTCTGCACAATCTACGATACTAGCATTATGTATATTTTTATCTGTTAATATCTCTGAAGAGTGGTCTAAATTAAAACTTATAGGCATTGATGATCCATTTCAAAACTTAGATGATGTAAATATTTATTCATTTGTAGATGTGCTAACGCAGATTATAATACATGAACAGAAACAAGTATTTATTAGTACGCATAATCCTGATTTTTCTAAACTTGTTAGTGCAAAAATTGGTATTGATTTAGAAAGAATCTCTGAAATTTCATTTATTTCATATGATAAATATGGAGTGAATATCTCATGTTCTGAGTATGAAAGACTTGAATCTTGATATGGAATTTTATATTGAAATAGTGTTGACATATTAATGTCTTTATTGATTTTGAGCAGCTGTTTAAAGGTTGCTCTTTTTCATTATTTTATATAAAATGGAGCCATTTTGATTATTTAATATATGTGTTTTGAAGTATGTTAGTTATATGTATTAGCTTTGTAAAAGAGAAAATAAACTTTAAAAATTTGTTAATAGATGTTTTTGAAGATTAGATATTTAAATTGGAAATTTGATTGAAAAGTTAAATGTGTATTTTTAAAATTATGCTTGTAATTTTAATCATTGTCTTATCAAATAGATAATGATTTTTGCAGTGAGTCTAATAATTAAGAGGTGTTTGGATTTGAAAATATATTTTAAGAAATGAAAGGAAGATATCTAATGGTAGCGTGTAAAAATGAGAAGGACTTCAAAGATGTTTTTGAAGAAAAATTTGGAGAGGGTTCACTGAGTAAAGGAAAAACTTTTAAAAATAGTAATGTTAATATTTCAGTGGATGCTTCCATAAACTATGGGGACAAAACTATTTTAATAGAGATTGATTCTGGTAATTATGCAAAATTATTGGTGGGACAATATGTTCTTTTAAATGAGCTACTAGATAAAAAAGAAAACATAATTTTTTTAATTATTCATTATTATGATGGTTATAAATCAGAAAGAACAAAGAAGAATTTAGATTTTATTAATAATAGAATCTATGAAAAGAAAGGGTTAAGATATTATGCTTATACAAAGGATGAATTTAGTAAACAGATAAGAGATTGTACAGCGATTGAAGAATTGTTTAATGTATATTTTTGAAATACCTCAGGGGAATATTAATTTGATAAATCAGATTAATATTTAAATGTAATCAAATTAGTTGACAAATGGGGAATTGAAAAGAATTTAATATTATTAAAAAAGTAATAAAAATTATGAGAAAAGTGATAGAGAAATAGTGATGTTGCAAGATTTTACGAATAAATAATGTAAAAATCATTCTTAGAGATTATAAAGACTTGATTAATAAGGGATATTGAGATAAAAAAGAATGCAAATGAGTTTATTGAAAATTAGGGAGCTTAGAAGTTTTGAATGGATTTCTCCTAGAGGCATACTCGTAACAGTGATGTTCTGTTGGATATAAGATATTAGATAACTATGAAGAAAGAGCAAATAATTATTTTGTAACAGAAGAATATCAATTAGACTCGTCATGTAATATACATTATGCGTTGTGCTTCTATTGATATTGCATTTAAACTCGTCGTATAATGTATAGGAAAGTGCTTATTTTTTATGAATTTGTTTACTTATAACTCAGCATATAATATAAGAAGGTGGGAAGATGCTACATAAATATCGTAAGTATTTAATTGATAAAGGAAAATCTCAGAATACATTACTATCCTATATCAACGATTTGCAAATTTTCTTTCAAGAAATGAGATTAAATCCAGATAGTTATGTAATAAGTAATGATATTAAAAAATGGATAAGAGATATGTTAAATCCTCGAGAAGGTAAAGCATTGTCCGTAAGTACGATAAATCGTCGTTTAAATACTCTCAGGAGTTATTTTAGTTGGGCTGAAAGAGAACAGTATATTAAAGTAAATCCTATGACAGATATTAAAGATTTAAAAGTAGCAGATGAAGAATATGAAAAGATCATGTGGCTGACAGAGAAAGAGTTTGAAGCCTTATTGGAGCGAATGAGGAAGTATCCTGTAAAGACTAGAGGAGTAAATCCTGAAGAAAAGTATCGGAGAGATAGAGCTATTATTTATATTCTCACTTATGCAGGATTACGTGTGGAAGAGTTATCAAGTTTAAAGATTACAGATATAGATTTAGATTTAAAAAAGATTAGGGTAATTGGAAAGGGGACTAAGGTAAGAACCATACCAATGTCAAACTTTCTTTATAATGAAGTATTAGACTGGCTTCAATTCAGAAATAAGATAGCAAAGGACAAAGAGATAGTTGACCAATCACCATATGTTTTTTATAGTCAACGATCTGAAAAATTTTCAATTCGTGGAATTCAGGCTATGATTGAAAATTACAGTACATCGGGTAAAAAATTAACACCACATATGTTTAGGCATACTTTTTGTAAATGGATGTTAAAGGCAACCAATAACGATATAGAGAAAGTTCGTCGTTTAGCAGGGCATAGTCATATTTCCACTACAACCAGATATTTAAAAAATTCTTTTGATGAATTGACAGATGCTGTAGAAGCAATGCCAATCTTTTAAATTTAATTACTTATATTATTTAGGAGGGATTCATTTTGAAGGCAGTAATTATAGCAGAGAAACCTTCCGTCGCTAAGAACATTGCTGATGCATTAAAGATTAGAAAAAGAAATGATGGGTATTACGAGGGAGATAATTATATTGTCACTTGGGCATTTGGTCATTTGCTTCAATTATATGATGCAAAAGACTATGATGAAAAAATGGCTAAATGGCAAATGGATAACTTTCCTTTTATTCCAGAGAAGTTTCAATATAAAGTAAAAAGCAGTCCGAAAGATAGAGATAAGGCTGATAGTGGTGCGAAAAAACAGCTAAATATAATCCGTTCTTTACTTTTTAGAGAAGATGTTGAAGCTATTATTTCAGCATGTGATTATGATCGTGAAGGGCAAGTAATTGGTGATAGTGTTATTTATAATATAAAAGCACCTAAACAAGTGTATCGTCTATTATTAAATGAGTGGACACCAGATGAGGTAAACGCAGGGTTGAAACAAATTAGACCAAATTCGGATTTACGTCCATTGCAAGATGCAGGCGTAAGTAGACAATGGGCAGATTGGGCGATTGGAATAAATTTAACTTCTGTTGCGACACTTAAGTATCAAAAAGGAAAAGGGCAAGCGTTAAATATTGGACGCGTTTTATTGCCTACCTTGAAAATCATTTATGATCGAGATAAAGAAATCGAAACGTTTGTACCAGAGAACTATTACAAATTAGTCGCTACATTTAAAACACAAAGGGAAGAAGAATTTGAAGCAACTTATATGGAGGAGCAAGAGGAGAAGTTTAAAAATAAGGCTACCTTAGATGAAATATATAATATATTGCAACGTTCTTCAGGAGAAGTTATAGATAAACAGGTTGAACGGAAAAGAGAATATCCTCCTTTTCTATTTAATTTATCTAATTTACAAGGATATGTTACAAGTAAGTATAAAGGATGGACATCAGATAAAGTATTAAAAGTAGCCCAGTCTTTATACGAGAAAAAATATATTACTTATCCCCGTACAGGAAGTACAGCTTTAGAGGAAAGCTTAGTTGGACGAGCAGCCAAAGTTTTAGAAGCAGTAAAAAAAGGATTACCATACGAAGATGAAATCTCTTTTGTTAAAACAAAACGAGTATTCAATAATGCAAAAGTTGAAAGTCATAGTGCTATTATGCCTACGTATGTGCTTCCTAAATCATTAACTAGTGACGAGCAAATTGTATATACAGCAGTTAGGAATCGTTTTATCATGCAATTTATGCCTGTAGCAGAGCATGAAGAAACACGTATTCAAATTAAAATTAGCGATTCCTCAATAAAAGGTATGTTTATTGCAAAAGGTCGTGTTCAAATTGTTGAAGGCTGGCGTAAAGTAGAGAAAATTGAATCTAAAGACAAGATGTTACCATTTGTGGAATTTAAAGAGAATCTGGAAATTACAAATGCAGATGTTACTTCCCATGTCACAAAGCCGCCAAAGCATCATACTGAGAAAACCTTATTACGTGTAATGGAGACTTGTGGAAAAAACTATGATGAAGAAGAAGCTGTGTTAAGTGGTTTTAGTATAGGGACTCCAGCTACTAGGGCGGAAACTATTAAGAAACTGAAGGATATAGGTTATATTTTTTCAAAAGATAAAAGTTTATTGTGTAGTGAGTTAGGTCGGAAAATTGTAGAAACATTTCCAGTGAAAGAGTTGTTTGACTTGGAGTTTACGGGTAAATTAGAAAAAGCTTTGTCGGACATGGAAAAAAAGAAAGTGAGTCGAAGTGTCTTTTTAAACTTTATCTATGATTTTACAAGAAAATCAGTAGAAATGATTAAAAATGACCAAGATGTTATCTTACACCATGTTACGAGAGAACCGAAAGAGATAGAGGTTTTAGGGAAGTGTCCAATTTGTTCTAACGCCATTGTGGAAGGACAAAAAGGTTTTGGGTGTTCAGATTGGAAGAATGGGTGCAAGTTTGTTATTTGGAAAAATGATAAATTTTTAGCGACCATGAAAAAGAAGCCTACTAAGACTATGGTAAAGGCATTATTGAAGAATGGTATTGCGCCTGTAAAAGGTTTAACTAGTAAAAAAGGGAATAAGTTCGATGCTAATTTAAGGTATGAGAAGAATGCAGATAATGAATATTTTAGTTGGAAGATGGAGTTTGATAAATAACTAATTGTTTCTTTATACTACTTCTTTCATAATTGTTGTCTGTCGTTCCTATAGAATAAGACTAAAGAATTAGATATTAAAAAAATATATATTTGTGATAGTAAACACTTTAAACTCAAACTAGAAACTTGAGCTTAAAGTGTTTTTTTTTGCTGTTATTTATAGAGAAAAATCTAGTTTTTTATGGATGAATTATTATTTATTGATATGAAACGTTAAATAGGTTTATATAGCAAGATATTCTATAATTGTATTTAGCTTTGGAATGTCTTTTTTCTGGTTGTTACATTTTGATTATCTGTAGTACGGGATCTCTTAATAATGCTTTAAAATTCTCTTTCATACTTGTAATTGAATTTGTAGCAGCAAAGGTTCCTGTTCCATAAGGGGGAATATTAAAAGTGGGCATTGTTCCTCTAATAAATTTTCTTTGCTATCGATATAATTAAGTGTATCTAGTTTATATTGAAGGGAAATAGAATTTTCAATCAAGTGTAGATATTGTAATATAGAAAGGGATAAATGAAGTCTTAAAGTAAATTTCTATTAAAAATCATCGCGAAAGGATACAGCTGCTTATAGTTAGGTAAAAGAAGGGAAATGAATTGGATGAACACAAAACTTATTTACTTGTACATAAAAGACATAAACCGAGGCTTTCATAATGTTGATTTTAATTTTACAGATGATTTTATAGTAAGGTATGATTTGGATACTCGTAATATACATATAGAAAAAAAAGAGGCTAAGAATTTTAAATTATGGGGGAATAGAATTAATAGCATTGATTTAATTGTGGGGAAAAATGGAGCTGGAAAATCAACAGCCCTAGATTTAATTGCTGAAACAAAAATGAATCGAAGGCATTTGTTTAATAAGTACGGTGAAGGGATGAAAGGTTTTCTTGAAAATAAATTTTCTGAATGGTTTGCTATTTATCATGTTGAAAAGGATATATTTGTTGTAGAAGGAGGAGAGCCTAATTTATTATTTCAAAGAAGAATGACTACATCACATGAATATTCTTTTATTTGTAAATATGATTTTGCTAAGAGAGAATTAAAATTTGATAGATATATTCAGGGAGAAATGATAGAAGTTACAAAGAGCTACGGTAAAACTCTGGATAAAACTGTGGTGTTTATGTATGGCGATGATTTGAAGCAATTATCTTGGATGAAAAATAAAGAACGGGAGTATATCTCTGATAATTATGTTGGGTTTCAAAGAACTAGAATTCCAACAGCTAATACTAGTAATGTATATCATTTTTTAAGTAAGGAATATGAAATGTTAGAAAAGGAGAAATTTACTGCTCAAAACGTTTTTTGCATAATAGATAAAGAAAGCTTTTATAAGAACGTGGATATACCTAGAAAAAGTTTGGATCAAATAAGATTACTTTATCAAGGAGAAACCTCAATAACCGAAAAGTTATCTAACAATGTTTTTCAGTTATTAGGTATTAAAGAAGAGTATGTTCCTTTTACTAAGAAAGAAAACTTCATCATTACTTTATTAGAAAGTTATATTATGAATGCTTGGATTAATGGAATTAATAAAGATGTTGTAGATCAGAAAGAAGTTAATGATGTAAAAGAATTAATAACTTCTATAGAGTTTAATGGATTGCCAGAAGAAAAGTCATTTGAACATCTATTAAAATATTTATCTTTGGTATTACATCAAATATGTGAGGCACTTTCGAAAAAGTATCTTGATGGTGAAAAAACATATTATGCACAAGCATTAATAGACTTTATAAAATGTATACAATTTATTAAAGATGAATATTTTATTTCATATAACACAATAAAAATACCTGTTGATGGTTCTTTAGATAAAGAAGTAGAACGAGTATTAACCGTTTATGATTCGTATTTTCCAAGAGACGAAGAGAAAAAGAATGATTTGCAAATGGTAATTGATGTTCATTATTCAAATATGAGTAAAGGTGAAATGATATTTGTTAATCATTTTTCTTCTTTATATCAAGCATTAGCATTATCTCTTAATCAAAATGTTAAAAATGTAATTTTATGTCTTGATGAACCAGAGGGTTCTTTTCATCCTGAGTGGGCGAGGAAATATATCTATTATTTGACAAAATTTCTAAATGGGGTGAAAAAGGAGAAGGTCATCAAATATCAAGTTATTATTAGTACACATTCTCCATTCATTGTATCAGATATTCCGGGAAATAATATTACATGTATTAAACTCCTTGAAAACGATGGGGTATACTCTCGTATTACCGAAAAAGCGAATTTTGGTTTTGGGAGTAATTTATATGATATTATAAAAAATGACTTTTTTTTAGATTCTTCAATAGGTGAATTTGCAACAAAAGAGATTAATAAAATTTTGCGAAAAATAAATAAATTATCTAAATATAATGAGCAGACCATTAAAAAGATACAGTCATTCATAAATATAATTGATGATAAATTCATTCAAAACAAATTAGATGCTATTCTTAAGCAAAGGATAAGAGAAATCATGTCGGAAGATGAAAAAAGTGCACGTATCAGAGAATTAGAAGAAGAGTTATCTCGCCTTAAGGAGAGAAAAAAATGATAAAGGTTAATCCGCAAAAAAATATAGATCTTTCAGAAAAATACGTTCAGGAAATGATGCCAATAATTGAAGAAAAGTACACAATTTTAAAAGCGACAAATGATATTAATCCTTTTACTAATGAGCCCGTTGTAACTTTATTTGAGGATACTAACGGTGAGTTAGATAAAGAGTTTGTAAAAACAATTTTAATTGATCCTTTTTCTCAAAGGGCAAAACAAGCATATCCTAAATTAGATTATTATTTTAAAACGGCTGCATTAACGTTCTATGATGCTGAATTTTTAAGGTGGCATCAAAAGAAAAATGGAATTCTAAGAAGCGGGCTGCCACAAGTAAGAGAAGAGTATGTTCTACACTTAAAAAATCCATGGATTGAGTCAGATATAATTAATCCTGAGTATAGAGATTATAAAAGAACTTGGATAGAATATGAAAAGTTCATTACTCATATTACATGCAAATTGGAGCGATTTAATAAATCAATTAAAAAATTAATAGATTATAGTTTTATGAAAGAGAATGTAAGGCATGAAATTTTATGCTCATCAGAAATTAGGGTTTGTCCATATTGTAATAGGCAATATATTACTACCTATAATAAAAATGATAAAAATCTTCGTTCTACGAGTGATCTTGATCATTTTTATCCGAAAGTAGCGTTTCAGCTTTATTCATTAACATTATTTAACTTTATTCCAGCTTGTTCTATATGTAATAGTAGATTTAAAAGAGCTAGAAAACTTAAAATTGTATATCTATATGAAAAGGGGTTTGAAGGTCGTGTTACTTTTAAAGTTAAACCAACCGCTACATATAATATCAATTCTCTAATTGGGGATACTAGTGATTTTGATTTAGTCTTGGAGGTAGATGATGCTTATGCAAATAATGATGAGATTCAAGGGCATATAGAGATGTTTAGGCTAGAAGAAGTATACCAATCGCATAAAGATTTTGTACAAGAACTCTTATATAAAAGAAAAGCATATTCTTCTGCTTATAAAAAGATGACTGAACAATTATTAGAAACAAAGCTTTCAGAAGAAGAATTTAATCTTTTTTTATTTGGTATTATGGGAAATGACAAAGATTTGTTGAACAAACCTTTGTCAAAGTTAACTATTGACATATTAGGTCTACGTAAATAATTAACGGAGTTTTATTTATTTTAAAAACGGATGGTACTACGGTCAATGCTTGTACAAATAACAAGATAGTTTAAAATTATCTTCTAAGACATGTATTTTAAGATTTAAAGCCTTATATTTAAGGAGTTTTATAAAAATACTCTTGATTTCAAGAACACTACGCAATTATTCCGACAGAGCAAGTTACAAACCCAAGCAGACTATCAGGTGATGAAAAGAAAATATACGATATGATCGTAAGAAGGCTTATTGCAGCTCATTATGAAGTTGCAATCTTTGACTATACAACGATTGTAACGCTTGTAGATGAACGTGCTGAATTCATTTCAAAAGGAAAACAGCAAATTCAAGAAGGTTGGCGTAAAGTTATTTTCCAAGACGATAAAGATGACGAAACCATTCTTCCAATTGTAGCTGAAGGTGAAGAAGGAAAAGTTGTAAAGGTGAAAGTGAAAGAAGGAAAAACACAGCCACCGAAGCGTTATACAGAAGGACAACTTATTACGTTAATGAAAACAGCCGGTAAGTATTTAGAGAATGAAGAGCTAGAGAAGGTATTGAAGAAAACAGAAGGTTTAGGTACGGAAGCGACCCGCGCGGGTATTATTACGATGTTGAAAGACCGTAAATATATAGATGTAAAGAAAAACCAAGTGTATGCGACTGATAAAGGAAAAGTATTAATTACCGCAATTGGTGACAAAATACTAGCTTCACCGGAAATGACTGCGAAATGGGAACAACGTCTTGCGGAAATTGGTGAAGGTACAGCATCACCAGCAACTTTTATGGAACAAACGAAAAAGCTATCAGCTAAAATTATTGAAGATGCAGTGGAAATGTCTGAGAAGTGGGATTTCACTGGACTACATGTTGAATCGATTGAACGAAAAGGATCGAAATTTACAACGGGTAAAAAGGTTGGTAGCTGTAAAAAATGTGATGGCGATGTAATTGATAAGTCAACGTTTTACGGTTGTTCTAACTATAATACAACGCAATGTGATTTCACCATTTCAAAGAAGATATTAAGTAAAACAATTTCGCAAAAGAATATGACAAAGCTCTTAAAAGGTGAAAAGACTGATTTAATTAAAGGTTTTAAAAAGGGCGAGAAAACGTTTGATGCGAAATTAGAGTGGAAAGATAATAAGATTAATTTTGTATTTGAGAATTAATTTGTTAAAAGAGCATGACATAAAACTGTCATGCTCTTTTGTTTTTCTTTTATTTAAAATTTAACGATAAAAAAAATCCTTTAAATAATAATTTTTTATTGTAAAACGATAAATTTTGTATTAAAATCAAAATCATAATAAATGAGTGAGGTGCTTTTGTTAAAAGGTAACAACCTTATTTTTAAAATTAGAGGAGGTATAACTATGAACATTAACAATTTGATTGTTAAAAATATGGATAACCCCCATGAGTTGGAGAAGATGTATAGAAAAGATCCGAAAGCTTTTAAAAAAGCATTCTCACAAGCATGGGACCAAAACCCTGATTCCCAGGTTCTAGGTGCTTGGTATGAAAGGTTGCATTTCAAGGAGAAAGTAAATAAAGAAAAAACATCTTTGTTTCAAAAAGGTTTCTTATTCATGGGCCTTTTAGCTATTCTGGCCGGCATAAGCACCAGGATCATTTTCCACTTTGTTGAGCAGGAAGCAATTGCTCCAATTAACTTGGCTTTTGGTGTAATTCCCTTTATTGCTGCTTATTTTGTTTACAATAATACTCCCAAAAAAAGTATTATTTATTCCCTTGCAGCGTTGTTCCTTATTTCCGGGATGTATCTTAATACGTTGCCATTAAATTATAAAGACAGTACCATTCTTGCTTATTTACATCTTCCTATATTTTTATGGGTCTTAGTAGGGCTTGCGTTTACAGGAAATGAATATTCAAAAGGCAGTACAAGATTAGCCTATATAAAATTTAATTTAGAATATTGTCTTCTCTACGGGAGCATGGCAGTGAGCGGAATGATACTAGCAATATTCACCATGCGTTTGTTTAGCTTTGTTGACTTAGATATAGGAGAATTCTATTTTAGTAATGTTGTTTTATTTGGAGCAGCGGCTCTCGCTATTGTGGCTGCATACTTAGTATCAATGAATCTTAAGCTTGCTAAAAATATTACACCATACATATCTAAAATCTTTAGTCCGCTTGTCCTGGTCACATTGTTTATTTATCTTATAACGATAATTTTGGTCGGGAAAAACCCGTTCTTGGATCGTAATTTCCTAATGGCATTCAACGGAATACTGCTTGGTGTATTGGCTGTTACTATATTTTCTATCGTTGAGAGTGACTCGGACGAGAAAAAGAACATTTCAGATTATATAAATTTTTCCTTAATTGTTCTGGCACTTATTATTGACACTGTCGCATTGTCAGCCATAGTATTCAGACTTTCTTCTTACGGGATTACGCCTAATAGACTTGCTGTTTTAGGAGTAAATGTACTGATTTGGGCAAATCTCATTTGGATTATGTTTTCCTATATGCGTTTCTTGCAAAACAAATCAGGACCAAAAGCTATCCAAGATGCCGTTACGAAGTATTTGCCAATATACGGACTTTGGGCAGCTTTCGTTATATTTACGTTTCCTATCATTTTTAATTAGAAAGGATCTGTTAATGCGGGAGTGGTGAGGGCTAATAATCATTGGGGGATGAACAAAACTCCCAATGATTAAAGTTTCACTTTATTATAATTGGTATTATTATGTTTGTAGTTTTGGTAATTTCATTTGTAATGATAAATAAGAAATAAGTGTTGTATGTAATCTTTCCATAATAAAAAACGTCCCAAAATGGGACGTTTTTTATTATGCGTATTGCCGTTTTTTCTTAATAAGCAACAAAACTTGTGACACACAAGCTAGTACTGGTAACTCAATCAATGGTCCAATAACGAGTGCAAGTGCGATAAGAGGCTCATCTGGAAAAGCGGTCACAGCGATAGCGAGTGCAACAGGTGAGTTTCTTGCTAACGTTGTTAAGCTTAGACTTACTGTATCTTTGTAAGATAAATGCATCATGCGCCCGATAAATTGTCCTAGTAAAAAATTAATGATGAAGAACAATAGAACAGGGACGAGTAATAATAAAACAACATTCATATTTTGTAGTAAATATTTACCTTGTGATGCAAACATCGCTACTATTGCTAAACTTAAAAATACAATTTGAGCAGAGCTAAAAAACGGAATGAGTTTATTCTCGAGAGTTTCAGCTTTTTTTATTTTATTCATAATGAATTTTGTAGCGTGTGCAAGTATAAATGGTAAGACGATTACGATAACAATACTTTCTACTAAAACAGAAACCGCTACAGTTTTCATGACACCAGCAAATAAAAATAAATAAATGGGAAGGAGTAGATCTTGCAAAATTAAATTTACAGGTAAAATTGCAGTAGAAAGTGCTACATTACCTTTCGCTATTTCAGTAAAGATTAAGTACCAATCTGTACATGGAGTAACCATTAACATTATAAATCCAACCCAAAGTGCTGGATGATCGGAAAGAAATAGTGCCCCTAACCCCCAAGCGAGTAAAGGTGTCCATAAGAAGTTAATAGTAAGACTTGTTCCAGCAAATTTTAAATTGCGAAATCCTTTTTTTATTTCTTTTAATGGGATGCTGAGGAATAATCCATATAGCATGAAAAATAAGAAGGGGACAATAAATTTGTCTGAATACGTATGTATCATATTAAATTGTCCGAGTACGATGCCGCATGTAACAGCAAAAAGAATAATAAAAGTTTGAATCTTTTCTATAGTGCTCATGAATAAATCCTTTCTATATATGAATTTTCCTCTCTAAGTTTATTATACAAGTAATAAAGATGTATTTGGTGTTCAATTGTATTTTAGTTAATATTTTTAAATTGAGATTTTATTTTTTATTAAAAGTTACTTGACTAAAGTAAGCGACTATATTACAATCACTTACATAAGGTAATTAAATAACAAAAAGTTTCGGCGGCTTAACTTAAGGTATCTATTGGAACTTTTTCTTAGAATAAGAATTTTTATGATGATGAATAATGAATATGAAAAGAAAGATTAGGTGAAGAAAATGGGACTATTTAGCTCATTATTTGGTAAAAAAGAAGAAAATACGAATGTAGAGGGGAATAAAAAAATGTCAAAAGTATTATTTGTAAAAGCAAACGATCGTCCAGCGGAGCAAGCAGTTAGTTCAAAAATGTATGAAACATTTGTAAGTACTTATAAAGAAGCAAATCCAAATACAGAAATTACGGAATTAGATTTATTTGCATTAGATCTTCCTTATTACGGAAATATCGCGATTTCAGGTGGATATAAACGTAGCCAAGGCATGGAGTTAACAGCTGAAGAAGAGAAGGCAGTTGCTATAGTAGATCAATATTTAAATCAGTTTTTAGAAGCTGATAAGGTTGTATTTGCATTCCCATTATGGAACTTTACAGTACCAGCACCATTAATCACATATATTTCATACTTATCTCAAGCTGGAAAAACGTTTAAATATACAGCAAATGGCCCAGAAGGTTTAGTTGGTGGTAAAAAAGTAGTTGTGTTAGGTGCTCGTGGTTCAGATTACTCTTCAGAGCAAATGGCTCCTATGGAAATGGCAGTTAATTACGTAACAACTGTACTTGGATTCTGGGGAATTACAAATCCAGAGACAGTTGTAATTGAAGGGCACAATCAATATCCAGATCGTTCACAACAAATTGTTGAAGAAGGTCTAGAAAACGTTAAAAAAGTAGCAGCGAAATTTTAATTTATGATAGTAAATGGAAAAACCAACATGGATGACCGTGTTGGTTTTTTAGTCTATTTTTCATGTTAAAAAATGTATATTTATAAAATAAAAGAAAAGTTCGAAAATAGTATTGCAAAATATTATATAGCAAACTATAATGAATTCAAGAATAGTTGATACTTAAGTTAAATATTCAGAAAATTCAATTAGTTAAAATTGGAAAATGAGATAAGGAAACTTGAATGGGGGTTATATTATGGCGAATAAAGTACCGTTTTCGTTCATAGTAGTTATTGGATTAATGTTATTTGCACTATTTTTTGGAGCGGGAAATTTAATTTTTCCAGCGATGCTTGGTCAATCAGCTGGAGAGAATGTATGGATTGCTAACGCTGGATTTTTAGTAACTGGTGTTGGATTACCATTACTAGGTGTACTAGCATTTGGTTTTTCAGGTAAAGATGATTTGCAGTCGTTAGCTAGTCGTGCTCACCCAGTGTTTGGGATTGTGTTTACAACAGTTTTATACTTAGCGATTGGTCCGTTATTTGCAATACCAAGAACAGGAAATGTTTCTTATGAAATTGGTCTTAAGCCGTTTATGCCAGAAGGAGTAGGTTCTACACCTTTAATTCTTTTCACAATTATATTCTTTAGTATCACTTGTTTTTTTTCGCTAAATCCCGCGAAAATTGTCGATATTGTTGGAAAAATCTTAACGCCAATTAAGTTGACTTTCATCGGTATTTTAGTAATCGTTGCTTTTATACATCCGATTGGAGATATGCAAGCACCAGTGGAAGCTTATACATCACATGCATTCTTTAAAGGATTCCAAGAAGGATACTTAACGATGGATACGCTAGCATCATTTGTATTCGGGATTATCATTATCAATGCTATTAAAGAAAAAGGTGCGAAAACGAAAACACAAATTATGGTCGTTTGTGCAAAAGCGACAATTATTGCAGCATCTATTTTAGCAATTATCTATACAGCACTTTCTTATATGGGTGCTTCAAGTGTTGCAAAGCTTGGACATTTAGAGAACGGCGGAGAAGTATTAGCGAAAGTTTCTAACTACTATTTCGGATCATATGGCGGAGTATTATTAGGATTAATGATTACAGTAGCTTGTTTAACAACTAGTGTGGGACTTGTATCAGCATGTTCTTCATTCTTCCATAAGTTATTCCCAAATGTTCCTTACAAAGCAATTGCAATTACGCTATGTGTATTTAGTGCAATTGTTGCAAACGTAGGATTAACACAATTGATCGCAGTTTCTGTTCCAGTATTAACAGCAATTTATCCACTAGCAATCGTATTGATTTTCTTAACATTCTTCCATTCATTATTTAAAGGAAGAGCTGAAGTTTATCAAGTAAGCTTAATCGTAACATTTATCATCAGCTTATTTGATGGATTAAGTGCAGCTGGAGTTAACATTGAAGTAGTAAGCCAAGTGTTCACTAAATTCCTTCCGATGCAGGAAGTAGGATTAGGCTGGATCTTCCCAGCGATTATCGGTGGATTTATCGGATATGGCATTAGCATTTTAAAAGTGAAAAACCAAGTTCAACCAGCAACTAGAGCGGATAAGAAAATAGGTTAAATAAAAAAGTTATAGAACTTGTTTCTATAACTTTTTTTGTTACTATTGATAAGGATAGAAAAAATAAAGTAGTAGGGGAAATAAAATGAAAAAAACAATTGATCATATCGGCATCGCAGTTCGAGATATAGATAGTACGATACGTTTTTATGAAAATGTGTTACTAGGAACTTTAATAGATCGTTACGTAAGTGAAGCTCCTGGTGTGGAAAGCGAAGTAGCCATTCTTGAAGTGGATGGAGATAGAATTGAATTACTTGCACCGACGAATAATACGACGTCGCCAATTGCCAGATTCATCAAACAAAAAGGTAAAGGTGTACATCATGTTGCATATCGAGTAGATGATTTAGATGTAGCTTTAGAAGAGTTAAAGGAGCAAGGCATTCGAACGTTAGAGCATACACTTCGAATTAATAAACACGGCAGAAGATTAATTTATCTTAACCCAGCGGATACTGAAGGAACGATTATCGAGTATTGTGATTATCCGGAAGAGAAATAGAAGAGGGATATTTTTAAAAAGGTGTTACGTAATAACGTAATACCTTTTTATTTATGTATTTCACATTTTCTTCACAAATGATTCACGATAACTTTTCTTCTTTGATAACTTACATAAATATATTTTATGATATAATAACAATCGACTTTAAAAATGTAAGTTGTATCTATCGTGATAGTTACTATCATATTGGAAGTTTAAAGGTGGAAGAGAAATAAAGAGTTATACTTTCTAGAAGTTTATATTTAATCAGGTTAATATTTCGCCGGAGAATCAAACTTCGGAAGTTAAAGTAATGAAAATAGAGCGATGAGGAAGAAAGAAGTGAAATGAGTGTGAAAGTAATGAGAAGATTAGGGACATGGTTATTACTTGCGTGTGTGCTTATCATATTGATACCGAAAAGTGCATATGCTCATGCGTATGTTGTGAAATCAAACCCTACGGAAAATGAAACGTTGAAGAGAGCACCATCTGTTGTGAAAATTGAATTCGATGAGGACATACAAGTTTCACGTTTTAATACATTGTATGTGAGAGATACATCAGGTAAAAGAGTCGATTTAAAAGATGCTCATATTGATAAAAAAAATAAAAAACTATTAGAAGCCGGATTAAAAGAAAATCTCAAAAATGGTCTCTACTCTATTCAGTGGAAAGCTATTTCAGCTGATGGGCATCCAATTCAAGGGGTTATTCCATTCCGTATTGGATTAGCGGAAGCGGGAACAGACGATGTACAAGTGGAAGAGATGGGGTATGTCCCGCAAATCGATATGATTATGGAACGTGGAATTTTATATACAAGTTTCTCGCTATTTTTAGGAGTTCTCTTCTTTAATCTTATTATGTATAAAGGGAATGCAACCTCGGTTCGATCAAGGAGTAAGAACATAATATGGATCTCCTTATTTGGGATATTTATTAGCTTGTTATTCAACCTACCATTGCAAGCGAAAATAAATGCCGATGTTTCGTGGCTAGAAGCATTCAACCCTTTACTATTAAAAGAAACATTACAGCTTTCTGTTTTTGGTTATGTATGGATTACTCAAATGGTTCTCATTAGTACGCTTATAATTGTTACGTATTTTGCGGTGAAGCATGAGAAGTTTTCGTCGTTTAAAGTATGGAGTATTCCAATACTATTGTTTATAGGGTTACTTGTTATGAAGGCCTTTAATAGTCACGCATACGGTTTAAAGTTTAAAGACATTGCTGTCGTTATGGATTTTCTACATTTATTCGCAGCTTCATTATGGGCTGGTGGTTTATCATCTATTATTCTTCTTTTACGTAATGAGGATAACAAGTGGCATATGTATTGGGATATGATTAAGCGTTTTTCACCGTGGGCAACAGGTGCTGTCATCGTGATTTTAATAACAGGCCTTTTTAACAGTACATTTTTTATTCCAACAATCCACTCGTTATTTGATACGAAGTATGGATTGGCTTTATTAACAAAGATACTTTTATTCATTTTCATGGGGATATTGGGAATTATTCATTATGTGAAAGGGAGAATGCGAGCACAGCAAGGATTAGGGGCTACGGTGAAAGTAGAGTTTGTCATTGGAATTATCATTTTCGTAATCGTAGCTTTTATGACAAACGTACAAACACCACCGATGCCTCCTACTGGACCATTTACAGAGAGTAAGCAATTAGATAATGGATATGAACTTACGCTAAATGTAAGTCCGAATAAGGTAGGTCAAAATAAATTCCATATTACACTAAAGGATGAAAAGGGACAGCCTATTACTGATATGGAACAAATGATATTGACGACTCAATCATTAGATATGAACATGGGAAACGGTTCATTTAAAGTTTCAGTAGTTTCACCGGGAGAATATGAAGCAGAAGGTATGTATATTAACATGACAGGAAACTGGAATATACATGTTCATGGATTAACAAAATCTCTTGATAGTTTCGATACAGATTTTAAATTTATTGTCGGTGGCAGATAAAAAGAAGCTATGTATGAAAAGGAGCTAATAGAAAATGAAACGTATAAAAAAATTAGGAACAACAATGATCGCAACAATTATTGCAATGGGAATTTTTTCGTTACCTGTTAGTGCGCACGTCACTGTAAAACCAGCAACTTCTGATATTGGTTCTTGGGAGACTTATACGATAAAAGTACCAGTTGAAAAAAATGAAGCAACGACGAAAGTTACACTGAAAATACCGTCTGGAGTAGAGTTCCAACAGTATGAACCAGTCCCAGGATGGAAAGTTGAGGAGCAAAAAGATACAGCCGGAAAAGTTAAAACTGTAGTATGGGAAGCGACAGGAGAAGGGATTTTAACCGGCCAGTTCCAGCGATTTACTTTCGTCGCTAAAAATCCGGATAAAGAGCAAAAAATAGCTTGGGACGCATATCAACAATATAAAGACGGAGAAATTGTTGAATGGACAGGTGATGAAAAAGCTGAAAAACCGCATTCACTTACTACAATTGCAAAAGGTACGTCATTAACAGGAGAACATGGTGAAGTGTCTAGTGTAGAAAAGAATGAAGGTACTAGTAATATGCAATTGATAGCAATTGTCTTATCTATTTTGGCGATAGTATCGTCGGTAAGTGCGTGTGTTCTTGTAGTACGTCGTAAAAAGTAAGACGTAAGAAAGAGCCTACAAACAGTAGGCTCTTTCTTACGTTTATTTCATTTCAACTTGCTGCCTTACAGCAAGTGTTTTCGGTTTCATATTTACAAAACAAATACTCACAACAATAAATAATAGTCCGATGAATAAGCTAATGGTAATAGCCTCATGTAAGAAAATTGAACTTACAATAATAGCTATTAGTGGAATGAGGAAGGTATAAGCCCCAACTTTACTTGCTTCACCAGCTCCAACAAGTGTGAAGTATGCAAGCCACCCCATTGCAATAACAAAGAATGAAATAAAGAGAAGTACGCTAACAAATGGCATACTCCAAGCGATACTAGACCAGCTTTCAAACTCTGAACCAAATCCAATTAAGCAAAGGCCACCAATAATAAGCTGAAGTGTTACCATCCAAATGGAATTAACGCGGTGCCCAGTCTTCTTAATAAATACTGTTCCAAGTGCCCAGCCAATAGCGCATCCTATCGCGAGAAGGATTCCGATAATAGAGATATGTCCAGTTAAACTACTAGAGCTAATGACACCCACGCCAATAAATCCAAGAACAAGCCCAAAAATTTTTAAGCCGTACATAGATTCTTCAAGCCAAATCCATGAGAAAATGCCGAGTAAAACAGGTTGTAGAAATACAATGGCGGAAAATAACCCAGCTGGCATATATTGAAGGCCGACAGTTTGTAATCCGTAAAATATAATGATGTTAAGTAAAGAAGAAATAACGTATAAATGCCAAGTTTCTTTTAAGTGTAACTCTTTGTATTTCGGTAATGCGAAAAGGAGTAAAATGAATCCTCCAATTAAAGTTCGAACGCCTGCAAATAAAACGGGTGGTGTATAATGCAGGGCAAACTTAGATAAAGGCCAATTGATTCCCCACATGAAAACGAGAAAGGTAAGGATTATGGCCGTCTTAGTTCGAGAAAGCTGTGTCACGGTAAGACCTCCTTGTTGTTATTCATTTCACTATGATATGATATCGACTGTAATAAATAAAATGAATCTTTTTTATGGGGAGTATAAGTGATTAGTTATGACCATTACACAACTGCAAGTATTAATAAAAACCGTTGAGTTAGGTAGTTTTACGAAGGCAGCTCGGGTGTTAAATATGACGCAGCCAGCTGTTAGTCATGCGATTTCAAGTATTGAGTCAGAGATAGGAGTTACGATTCTTATACGTGATAAACGAAAAGGATTAATTGTTACGGATGTAGGAAACAGAATTCTTGTACATATTAGAGAGATTTTGAACGGTGTAGAGAAGATTGAACAAGAAGTTGCGATGGAGAAAGGGCACGAAGTTGGGACGATTCGAATTGGGAGTTTTCCGAGCGCTTCTGCACATTTCTTACCCAAAATGATAAACCTTTTTAAGGAGAAGTATCCGAACTTAGAAGTCGTTCTTTGTGAAGGAACGATTAAAGAAGTTGAAGATTGGTTAGTATCGAGGGTTATTGATATAGGAATTGTTATTTTGCCTAATAAAGATATGGAGATTGTTCCATTAACGAAGGGGAAAATGGTTGCTATCTTAAGAGAGGATCATCCTCTCTGTAAGAAGGACGCTCTTACAATTTGTGATTTAGAGAATGAACCGATCATATTATGTAAGGGCGGATACGAACCACCCATTATTGATATGTTTAAACAAGCAAACGTACCACTTCGGGCTGAATATGTAATTTCGACAGTTACTACAGCTTTAAATATGATTCAAGAAGGATTGGGCATTGCAATATTAGCTGAATTATCTTTAACGAATTTACCAAAAAATGTGCAAACGAGAGAATTGGAACCACAAGTATGGAGAGAAATTGCTTTAGCTGTTCCTTCATTAAAGGATTCTTCAATCGCTGTGCAGCTATTTATTGAAGAATTTCAAGCGCTATTTGCAGAATAAAAAGAGGTGTCTCATATATCATAATGGGACACTTTTTAATTTACTTATAAAAAATCTATGAAAAGGATTGACTTATTTTTTAGTTGTAACTATAATGATTACATCGAGGTGGTGATTACGATGAAAATTAGTAGCCGCTTTTCCATAGCTGTTCATATTTTATCTATTTTGAAAAACAATCCATCTTCACTTTGTACTTCAGACTATATGGCTGAGAGTGTCAATACAAATCCAGTAGTCATTCGTAAAATCATGTCGTACTTGAAACAAGCTGGCTTTGTTTACGTAAATCGTGGACCGGGTGGCGCGGGATTACTAAAGGATTTATATGAAATCACATTGTTAGATGTGTATCATGCAGTGAACGTAGTCGAAGAAGACAAGCTATTTCATATTCACGAGCAACCGAATCCAGATTGTCCAATTGGGGCGAATATTCAAGCGGTGTTAGAAATTATTTTAATTCAAGCACAATCCGCGATGGAAGAAGTTTTGAGAAATATTACAATGGGGCAGTTGTTTGAAACTTTGCAAGAAAAAATGAATGCTTAAATCCTATTTATATTTTTTTGTCATTAATGTAACTAATTTGATTACAACAATAAAGGTAAGGTGTAAAAGTTATGACTGTAAAAATGAAAGTATACTCAGATTTTATATGTCCGTTTTGTTTTTTAGCAAAAGGTCCATTAGATGAGGTAGCGAAAGAGAAAGATGTAGAGATTGAATGGATGCCATTTGAATTACGTCCAAGTCCATATTCAAAAATAGATCCATGGAATGAACCAGAAAAATTAGGTTCATGGGATGCTTTCATTCTTCCGACAGCGAAGAAGTTAGGAATCGATATGCGCTTGCCACGTGTTTCACCACATCCATATACACATTTAGCTTTCGAAGGATGTCAATTTGCGAAAGAACGTGGACTAGGTAATGAGTATCATCACCGCGTATTCACAGCATTTTTCCAAGAAGAGCAAAACATTGAAGATATTGATGTGTTAACAAAATTAGCGGTAGAAGTAGGACTTCCTGAGGCGGAATTTAAAGATGCTTTAGTAACTCGTAAATATAAAGAAAAGCATCAAGAAGCAATTCAACACGCATATGATGAAGCGAATATTATGGCTGTTCCAACTGTCATGATTGGAGATGAAGTCATTCAAGGGCTTGCTAGTAAAGAAACACTAGAAAGGGTCATTGATAAAGAAATTGAAAAGGATAAAACAAATTCATTTGAAGGTATGCAATGTAATACCGATGGATATTGCTAATTCGCTTGTTATGAAATAACAAAATAAATTATAAAACAAACTTTTGGAGGAATTAAAATGTCAGCAACTACAACAAACTTAAAAGAAGCAATCGTGAACCGCCGTTCAATTCGTAAAGTAGCAAAAAACGATGCAATTACGAAAGAAAGAATTGAAGAAGTGTTAAAAACAGCTTTACACGCACCAACATCTTTCAATATGCAAAGTGGTCGTATGGTTGTATTAATGGATGGAGAGCATGAAAAGTTTTGGGATATCGTTAAAGAAACACTAAGAGCACGCGTACCAGCAGAAAACTTTGAAGCGACTGTAGAAAGACTAAAAGGCTTCCATGCAGGTGTAGGAACAGTTCTATTTTTTGAAGATCAAGCAACTGTAGAAAAAATGCAAGAAAATGCCCCATTATACAAAGATCAGTTCCCATTCTGGTCTCATCAAGGAAATGCGATGTTACAACATACTGTGTGGATGCTATTATCGGCTGAAGGAATTGGTGCATCATTACAACATTACAACCCAATCGTAGATGCTGAAGTGAAAGAAACTTGGAACATTCCAGCAGAGTGGAGCTTAGTAGGTCAAATGCCATTTGGTGAACCAAACGAACAACCAGCAGAAAGAACGTTCTTGCCTACTGAAGATGTAGTGAAATTTTATTAAGAAATACAATATGTAACGAGAAGGAAGCTGTGCTTAAAAACAGCTTCCTTTTTGTAGTGGTGTTAATTTATGCGCATTTAGGGAAGAAATATAAGAAATAATACGGTGAGAAGGGAATTAGAAAAATGAATGATGAGAAAAAATATACAGTGGTAGGTACTGATGTTGAGGAAGTAAAGCGTTTAAATAAAAATTCAGGATTAACGTATAATCAAGTGAAAGAAATGTTAGCAAAGCAAATGCAAAAAAAGAAGTAATTAGATTGAAATCTTTCATTTTTTCATTTAGCATTTTGATTGGAGAGAGTTAAGTAAAAGGTAACTCTCTTTTTTGTATAGCTAAGCATCTTATAGAGTGGAGGAAGCAACATGAAGAAATGGGTAAAGGTAACGCTGTCTATCACTGGAGGCATTGTCTTATTAGCGTGTGTCGGCGGATATTACGTGTATAAAAATTATTTTCCAAAGGAACCTGAGCGTATTGTATATGATAAAGAAAGAGTGCTACAACCGATACATAATCAGCTTAAAGGAATCAATATAGAAAATGTAAAGATAAAAGAAAAAGAAGTCGTAAATGCGACTGTAGATGAGCTGCAAAAAATGATTGATGACGGAAAGTTGTCATATGAAGAATTAACGAGCATTTATCTCTTTAGAATACAAGAACATGATCAAAATGGAATAACATTAAATTCTGTTACAGAGATAAATCCTAATGCGATGGAAGAAGCAAGAAAGTTAGATCAAGAGCGGGGTAGAAACAAAAATTCGAATTTATATGGTATTCCTGTCGTTGTAAAAGATAATGTACAGACGGAAAAAGTGATGCCGACTAGTGCAGGAACTTATGTATTAAAAGATTGGATTGCAGATCAAGACGCAACAATTGTGAAGCAGTTGAAAGAAGAAGGAGCATTTGTTTTAGGAAAAGCGAATATGTCTGAGTGGGCGAACTATTTATCTTTTACAATGCCAAGCGGGTATAGCGGGAAGAAAGGACAAAATTTAAACCCGTACGGTCCGATTACATTCGATACTTCAGGATCAAGTTCAGGATCTGCTACAGTAGTTGCGGCAGATTTTGCGCCGCTTGCAATTGGAACAGAAACGACGGGATCAATTGTTGCACCAGCGGCGCAGCAATCAGTAGTTGGGTTACGTCCATCTTTAGGTATGGTAAGTAGAACAGGAATTATTCCATTAGCTGAAACTCTTGATACAGCAGGACCTATGGCAAGAACAGTAAAAGATGCAGCAACGTTATTTAATGCAATGATAGGTTATGACGAAAAAGATGTTATGACAGAAAAAATGAAAGATAAAGAAAGAATTAATTATACAAAGGATTTATCAATAGATGGATTAAAAGGGAAAAAGATAGGGCTTCTTTTTTCTGTAGACCAACAAGATGAAAATAGAAAAACAGTAGCAGAAAAAATAAAAAAAGACCTTCAAGATGCAGGTGCAATATTGACTGATTATATTCAGTTAAACAATGGGGGTGTAGATAATTTGCAAACTTTAGAATATGAGTTCAAGCATAATGTAAACGACTATCTTTCACGGCAAAAGAATGTACCGGTAAAATCGTTAGAAGAGATTATAGCGTTTAATAAAAAGGATAGTAAAAGACGAATAAAATACGGACAAACATTAATTGAAGGGTCTGAAAAATCTGTTATAACGAAAGAAGAGTTTGAAAACGTAGTGCAAACGAGTCAAGAAAATGCAAGAAAAGAGCTAGATAGGTATTTAGTAGAAAAAGGTTTGGATGCTCTAGTTATGATTAATAACGATGAAGTTCTTCTATCAGCTGTAGCTGGTTATCCGGAATTAGCGGTTCCTGCTGGATATGATAAAAATGGAGAACCAATCGGTGTAGTGTTTGTAGGGAAACAGTTTGGTGAAAAAGAGCTTTTCAATATTGGATATGCGTATGAACAGCAGTCTAAAAATAGAAAATTACCTAGTTTATAAAAGATTATATGAAAAATAACTGGAATCTAACAATATGAAAAGAAAAAAAGGATTCTTCTCAATTAGTAAGAAAGATTGTCTATAGGAGTTCATAAAATGTAATATATTCAATTTCCATCCATTGAAGGGGGAGGTTAATTCTTAATGAATGAAGTAAAGAGTTTTTTTCGAAGTAGAGGGTTTCAACGGTTTCTCGTTTTAATAATAGTAGCGCTTGTATTATACGCATTAAAAAGTATGATTAATTTAATATTAATTACGTTTATACTGACGTTTTTAATGGATCGATTTCAACGTTTTATTTCAAGAAAATTCAAAGTAAACCGGAAAATTGTTATTGCATGTTTATATATAATATTAGTTTCCTTTATAGGCACAACGTTATATAAATATTTACCTGTGCTGACGATACAAATTTCACAATTAATTTATCAGTTTAAACTATTTTTTCAAAATCCACCTGATAATGAAATCGTTAAATATGCACTTTCGACAATTAATGGGATGGAAGTATCAAAATATATAGAACAAGGTGTGGATGTCATCTATCAATCGATAGCAAATATAGGGAAGGTAAGTTTACAAATATTATTATCTCTAATTTTAAGCTTATTTTTCTTATTAGAAAAAGAGCGTATTATTACATTTACATCTAAGTTTAAAGATAGTAAGTTAAAAATCTTTTATGAGGAAATTGCATATTTTGGTGAAAGATTTGCAAGATCGTTCGGCAAAGTAATTGAGGCTCAGTTTTTAATTGCCGTTGTAAATTGTATTCTTACTGTCATTGCATTAATCGTTTTAGGATTTCCACAGCTACTTGTATTAGCTGTTATGATTTTCTTACTAGGGTTGATTCCTGTTGCAGGTGTGATTATTTCTTTGTTTCCACTTTGTATCATTGCTTACAACGTAGGCGGAGTTATGTACGTAGTATACATACTCGTATTCATAACAGTAATCCATGCTCTTGAAAGTTATTTTTTAAATCCGAAGTTTATGTCTGCAAAAACAAATTTACCAATATTCTACACATTTATGATTCTTATCTTCTCAGAGCATTTCCTCGGAATATGGGGGCTTATTATCGGGATACCAATCTTTATCTTTTTATTAGATGTACTTGATATAAATAATGAGGATGCGACTAAAAAATAAGAAATGATAGAAAATCACTAAAAAGTCATAGGAGATAATGAAAATAAAAAGCAATCCAAAATAAATTGGATTGCTTTTTATCTTAATTAAAGAACCGGAGCCATTGTTTCTTTCAATACTTGAACAGAGTGGTCGAATTTTAATTCTTCATCTTCACTTAATTCAACCTCTAAAATTTCACGAACACCGCCGCGATTTAAAACAGCAGGTACCCCGATATAAACATCTTTTTGACCGTATTGACCTTCTAAGTAAGCTGATACAGTTAATACACTATTTTCGTCGTTTAAAATTGCTTTTGTAACACGTAGAAGTGACATACCGATACCATAATAAGTTGCGCCTTTACGCTCAATAATATGGTAAGCTGCATCACGGACGTTTATGAAAATTTTGTCTAAATCTTCTTGATTATACGTGTTGTCTTTTTCAAGCAGTGTTTGTAGTTTTTGGATACCAACGGAAACATGGCTCCAAACTGGAAGTTCAGTATCGCCGTGTTCTCCGATAATATAAGCGTGAATGTTGTGTGGACCAATATCGAAGTACTCACCTAACATATAGCGGAAACGAGCAGAATCAAGCGTTGTACCAGAACCGATTACACGTTCTTTCGGTAAACCAGATTCTTTCCAAGTTACATAAGTTAAAATATCTACAGGGTTTGTTGCGATTAAGAAGATGCCATCAAATCCGCTATCCATAATACTGCGAACGATTTGTTTAAAGATTTTGGCGTTTTTCTCAACTAAATCTAAACGTGTTTCGCCTGGCTTTTGTGGTAATCCAGCTGTAATAACTACAAGGTCAGCATCTTTACAATCTTCGTAGCTGCCTTTCCATACTCTAGTTGGAGCTGGGGCGAATGGAACAGCATGACTTAAATCCATTGCTTCCCCTTCAGCTTTTGCTTCATTTACATCGACTAAAACAAATTCTTCAGCTACGGCTTGGTTAATCATGCAGTAAGCATAACTACATCCAACTGCTCCTGTTCCTACTAATACAACACGGTTAATACCTTTTTTCATTTCAAAATTCCTCGCAATTTCATTGGTTTTGTTATGTAAGATAATACGTCTTACTTCTATAGAGTCATATCTAGTTTATTACATTTTATAAAAGATATTCAAGTATTTGAAAATGTATCCGTGCAAATCTGCGAACAAAACATAGGAATTCAGTGAACCGAATATAATTCAGTAAAATCCTTTGTAAAAGGGGAAATGGTATGGGGAACCCATTAACAATGGAAGAAATGCTTCATATTATTCATGCAGGGCTTGTTAAAAAGAATAACCCAAAACGGATTACGATTGCAGGTGCAGGGATTTCTGGATTAGTTGCAGGTTCTTTATTAAAAGAGGCTGGGCACGAAGTAACGATTATAGAAGCAAATAACAGAATAGGTGGCAGAGTGTATACGATTCGGGAACCATTTAGTGTGGGTTTATATTTTAATGCGGGACCGATGAGAATCCCTGACACCCATAAGTTAACCTTAGCGTATATTCATAAATTTAAACTACCTTTAAACCTTTTTATAAATAAAACTTTTGCAGATATCATTTATACGAATAACATTCAAACGAGATTGAATGTGTTTGAAAATGATCCAAGTGTACTTGAATATCCGGTTTTGGATAAAGAAAAAGGAAAAACGGCAGAAGAGCTAATGATCGAAGTATTAGAACCAATACTAAATTATATTAAGAAGGATCCTGATAAAAACTGGCTTATCGTTGAAAAAAAGTATAAAACGTATTCGCTTGGTTCATTTTTAATGGAGTATTATTCAGATGGTGCAATAGATATGATTGGGGTACTTCTTGATATGGAAGCTTATATGGGAATGTCCTTAATTGAAGTATTACGTGAAATGATTTTCTTTACTTCAACAACGAAATATTATGAAATAACTGGTGGAATGGATAAGTTATCGAATGCATTCTTACCACAATTAAGGGAACATATTTTAATGCAGTATAAGGTTGATAAAATTATACAAGAAGATAATAAAGTAATGTTACAAGGAAATCATGAACAAACGTTAGAGCAATTTACAATAACAAGTGATTTTGCTATTATTACAATTCCATTTTCAGCGTTAAGATTTGTAGAAGTTCAGCCATACTATTTATTCTCTTATTTTAAAAAAAGAGCAATTCGTGAATTAAATTATATTGCTGCAACTAAAATTGCAATAGAGTTTAAAAGTAGATTTTGGGAGAAAGCGGGACAGTGTGGAGGTAAATCTATTACTGATTTACCGATACGGTTTACATACTATCCGAGTTATGGCATTCATACTCCAGGACCAGCTATCGTTATAGCAAGTTATACGTGGGCAGATGAGGCGTTAACATGGGATAGTCTCCCGCAAAGAGATCGTATTCGTTACGCATTAAAAAATTTAGCGGAAATATACGGTGACATCGTCTATAGTGAGTTTGTCACTGGAACATCTTTTAGCTGGAGTAAAAATCCGTATTCTTGCGGTGCATTTACAGCTTTCGAACCAGGCCAAGAGCTCGAGTTATTTCCGTATATTACACCACCATCTGGAAAAGTACACTTTGCAGGAGAGCATACGACATTAACACATGGGTGGATGCAAGGGGCAATTGAGTCTGGAGTTAGAGTTGCATATGAAGTAAATGAACAGTGAATCTCTTATATTTACAAATGGTCATTCTTTTAATAAAATGATAAATATAAATCGTAATTATTACGCTTTGAATACATTTGAAGTAAAGAAATGGATGGTCGGTTGAATGAATAAAGTGGAGATTCATATATTAGGTGGTTTTTTAGGTAGTGGTAAATCAACATTATTACAAAATTTATTGTTAGCAGAGAAAAAGAAGAATAGAAAAGTTGCAGTATTAATGAATGAAATTGGTGAATACTCGGTAGATACAGATATTATTGGAAAAGAGAATGTTTTAAGAGAACTTCTTAAAGGATGTATTTGTTGTACGTTAAAAGAAGAGCTTGAAATACAATTACATTCGTTATACCAACAAGAAAGACCAGATGTAATTTATATAGAAACGACAGGTGTTGCGCATCCAATTGAAGTGTTAGACGCGTGTGTCTCGCCAATTTTAGCTCCTTTTCTGGAAGTGAAATCAATTGTAGTCGTTTTAGATGCAGTAAGGTGGTTAAACCGAAGTATATTAAGTGCAAATGTACAACAGCTATTGCATGAGCAACTTAAATTTGGTAGTCACATTCTTGTTAATAAAGCAGATTTACTAACAGATGAAGATAAGAACACAGTATTTGAAGAAGTAAAGGCAATAAATGATCATGCGAAAATGTATGAGACAAAGTATTGTAATATATCTTTAAAAGATATAGAAGAAGCAGAATTTCCAAATGATGAGGAACATGAGACACTACATGTCAAACAGCATTTACATATACAAACGATGACATATCAATTTACGAAACCGATTGATCAAGACAAATTATATGAATGGCTTTCGAATTTACCAGATAGTATTTATCGAGTGAAAGGTTTTGTGAAATTCCGTGGAGATAAATACCCTCACCTATTCCAATATTCGTTCGGAGTACCAACTTTATTAGAACAAGACTTCGGTTTCCCGACAAACTTAGTAGTAATAGGAGAAGGACTAGATAAGAAACAATTGGCTGAAGGGTTAGAGAAAGTAGAACTTAACTCTAATTAAGGGGAAAAGACTAACTTAAAAATAAGTTAGTCTTTTTGTATGGTCATTGCTGAAATGAAACAGTATTTTCAATTGGATTGCAGAATATATATTGATTGTATGTCCGTTTCCATTACATAGGAAGGTGATTATATATTTGTGCCGAATGTAGAGGGTACTACAAGAGTTTTCCATTATCTATCGAATTAGTTAGTCATGATTACGGACAGGGGATTTTGGCGTGTTTGATTCTATCAGAAAGTAAAGTATGGGGAGGATCACAATGTCGATGAAAAAACGTAAGTGGCTAAAGACAATGTTTACTGGTTGTGTTTTAGGTTCGTTATTAATAACGGCAGCTTGTTCAGGAAAGAAAACAAGTACAGAGGATGAAAAAACGATTAAGGTAGGAGTCCTTGCTTCTTTAACAGGACCGCTAGAATCGTATGGAAAACAAACAGTGAACGGATTTGAATTAGGGTTAGATTATGCAACTGGTGGAACTGGGAAAGTAGATGGGAAAAAGATTAAGTTTGTTGTAGAAGATACAGAAACGAAAGCGGATGTAGCAGTTAAAAAAGCTACGAAGTTATTAGAAGAAGAGAAAGTTGATTTTTTAGTTGGATCGTCTAGTTCAAGTGATACGTTAGCGGTTTTACCACTGGCTGAAGAATATGAAAAGATTATGGTTGTAGAACCGGCAGTTGCGGATAGTATTACCGGGAAGAACTGGAATAAATATATTTTTAGAACTGGAAGAAGTTCCTCACAAGATGCGATTGCAGGAGCAGCAGCAATTGCGAAAAAAGATGTAAAGATTGCGACATTTGCCCCAGATAACGCTTTTGGTCGTGAAGGGATTGCTGCATTTAAAGCGGGTGCGAAAAAATTAGGTGCGAACATTGTGAATGAGCAATACGCGGATACAAATTCAACAGATTTTACAGCGAATATTCAAAATATCATTAGTTCAAAACCAGATTATTTATTTATCGTTTGGGCAGGGGCAAATTCACCTTGGAAACAGTTGAAAGATATGAATGTGGAAGCGCAAGGTATTAAAATTTCTACAGGTGCGCCAGATATACCAGCATTAAAAACAATGGATGCATTAGTAGGTATGCAAGGTTTTTCTGTATATTATCACACACTTCCAAAAAATAAAGTGAATGATTGGCTAGTTGAAGAGCATAAAAAACGTTTTAATGGTGCAGTGCCAGATTTGTTTACAGCAGGAGGAATGTCAGCAGCAATTTCTATTGTAGAAGCCTTAAAGAAAACAAAAGGTGATACAGATGTAGATACCTTGATTAAGAAAATGGAAGGAATGGAATTTGATACACCGAAAGGAAAGATGAAGTTTAGAGAGAAGGACCACCAAGCGATGCAGACACTGTATTCTATCACATTGAAAAAGCAAGACGGTATTGATTATCCGGTGCCAGTGTTAGAGCGAGAATTAACGATGAAAGAAACAGAACCACCAGTTCAAAATAAATAGACTGAATTTTCTGTTGTTTTTGTATAAAGAGGGGGGACCCTCTTTATACATATTTCTTTCATACTCACGGCTTTAAAGGGAGGGATTTCGTGACACATTTGCTAGAGACGAAAAATCTTAGCGTATCTTTTGGTGAACATCAAGTTATTAAAGATGTAAATTTAACTGTCCAAAAAGGAAAACTCATTTCTATTATTGGGCCAAATGGTGCGGGTAAGACAACGTTATTTAATTTACTAAGTGGACAGATTTCACCCACAACAGGTGAAGTGTATTTTAAAGGGCAAGATATTACAAAACTATCGATTTCAGATCGAACACGCTTAGGAATCGGTCGCTCTTTTCAGCTTACAAACATATTCCCAGAATTAACGGTACTTGAAAATGTCCGTTTAAGTGTTCAATCATTCGTACAAGATTACTATAGTTTTTTCCCGAGTTCAGCAAAATTAAAGCAACAAGTTGGAGAGGCGAGACGTTTCTTAAAAACAGTATTACTTCATGAAAAAGAGAACGTATTAGCGAAAGATTTGGCACATGGAGAGAAAAGGAAGCTAGAACTTGCGATGTTATTAGCTTTAAAAACGGATGTGTTATTACTTGATGAGCCGACGGCAGGTATTTCGGTTGAGGAAGTCCCTGCTATATTACAAGTGATTGAAAATATTAAGAAACATCCAGAGAGCACAATTGTACTTATCGAACACAAAATGGATATGATACTAGGTTTGTCAGATCATCTTATCGTTTTATTTCATGGAGAGTTATTGGCTGAAGGATTGCCAGAAGAAATTATGAAAGATGAGCGTGTACAAAGTGCTTATTTAGGGGGATTATATAGTGGCACTATTACAAGTGAATAATATAGAAACGTATTTAGATCAGTTTCATATTTTGCAAGGAGTATCTCTTGCTGTTGAGAAAGGGACGATTACTGTACTGTTTGGTAGAAATGGGGCAGGGAAAACAACGACATTACGTTCAGTGATGGGGTTTCACCGCATTGCAGATGGTGAAATTTATTATGATAGTGCAAAAGTGAGTGGATTACCTACACATTTAATTTCAAGGAAAGGAATAGGGTATGTACCAGAAAATCAAGGTATTTTTCATGATTTGACAGTAGAAGAAACTTTCGCTCTTGCTAGGGGAAAAGGTGAGGAAGTAGAAGGGAAAATAGAGTGGATGCTGGAACTATTTCCGGATTTAAAGCAGTTTTGGAATAAGAAAAGTGGGCTCTTGAGCGGAGGGCAAAAGCAAATGTTGGCTATTTCAAGAGCGTTTATTAATAGTGATGGATTATTACTTATTGATGAACCGAGCAAAGGGCTATCCCCGATAATGGTGGAGAAATTAATGGTAGCTATTTTGAAGATGAAAGAGAAAACAACAGTTTTACTTGTTGAGCAAAATTTTATGATGGCTAGTCAAATTGGCGATTATTTTTACATTATGGATAACGGACGAATTGTTCATAACGGTTTTATGAATGAATTAAAAAAGGATAAGGAAATGTGTCATAAATATTTAGGAATCTCTTAACATGAATCCGAGGTGAAAAGGATGGATGTGTTAATCAATTTATTTGTAAATGGGATTTCAACAGGGATGCTCATTTTTTTGTTAGCATCAGGTCTTTCACTTATTTTTGGTTTAATGAGCGTTTTAAACTTTGCACACGGTGGTTTATTTGCATGGGGAGCATTTACAGGTGTTTGGTTATTTAATATGACAGGAAGTTATATATTAGCTTTAGTTGGAGCAGTAGCCATGGGAATGTTCCTAGGATTTATTTTAGAAAGGTTTCTTATTAGGCCGGTATATGGAAATCATGTTCGACAGCTGCTCGTTACGCTTGGAGGAATGCTCGTTCTTAGTGAGTGTATTAAAATATTTTGGGGGCCAAACCCTATTAGTGCAAAATTACCGTTATGGTTACAAGGAAGTTTTACATTCGGAGGTATTATATTAATTAAATATCGTCTATTTGTTATTTTGATTGGGATAATTATTTACATTGCACTACTACTATTACTCCAAAAGACGAAGATAGGTCTTATGATCCGTGCAGGTGTAATGGATAAAGAAATGGTTCAAGCGCTTGGTATTAATGTAAAAGCGATATTTTCTTTCGTCTTTTTATTAGGGGCAGGGATGGCAGCTTTGGGAGGATTCTTATTAGCGCCGTATTCGGGCGTTATTTTCGCCGAGATGGGCATGCAGTATGCAATTTTAGCTTTTATAGTAGTAATTATCGGTGGATTAGGAAGTGTTCAAGGTTCAGCTATTGCTTCTTTAATTGTCGGATTAGCTGGTGCTTTTACAGCGTATTTTATACCAGATTTATCACTTGCAATTAATATGTTAATGTTACTATTTTTCTTAATAGTGAAGCCAACTGGACTTGTTGGTGAAAAGGGGTGAAATGGTGAACAACACATCGGAACGAATTAAAGTATACTTCGGAGTATGTATGCTCATTTGTTTAAGTGTATTTCCGTTCGTAAATGATTCACGGAGCCTGTTAATTTTGTTCACTCAAATCTTCATCTTTGCTATTTTTGCAATGAGTTTTGATGTATTGCTTGGGTATACAGGAATTGTATCGTTCGGTCATTGTATGTTCTTTGGGATAGGAGCATATGGGGTAGCGCTTTTATTTGATCGACAAGGCGTATCAATAACGAACTTTTTAATTGGAATAGTAGCTGCAATTATCGTTTCAGCAATCGTTAGTTATATAATTGGTTTGCTTTCTTTACGATTGAAAAGTCATTTTTATGCAATGTTAACACTTGCTATTTCACAGTTATTTTTTGTACTTGCTGAAAAATGGCGTGGGCTTACTCACGGAGGAGATGGTTTTACATTTGGTGTACCAGACGTATTCCGTGATCGTTTTACGTTTTATTATGTAACACTTATATGTTTACTTATCATTTTTGTTCTGTTACGTCTTTTCACCAAATCTTCTATTGGAAAAGTATTAAAGGCAATTTCCCAAAATGAGCAACGTGTTGAAGCACTAGGATATAAAGTGCTTCATTATAAAATTATTGCTAGCATTGTTGCAGGAGTAGTAGCTGCGATTAGCGGTGGTTTATTTGTTATCACATTGCGTTTTGTTAATACGACTGTATTTTCAATTGAAATGACATTAAATGCATTATTGATGACGATGATTGGTGGGGTTGGAACGTTAATTGGAGCAATTGCAGGAGCTGGAATTATTGAATCTCTAAAATATTATTTATCAGAACTAGCTACAGAGTATCCAATCTTTGAACGATGGACGATTATTCTTGGTTTATTGTACATTATCGTATTGCTAGTTTTCCCGAAAGGATTAGTTGGCACGGTTAAGGGACTGAAGAATATGAAACGGAATAAGAAGGAGAAAAGTGCAGAAGTGGAGCAAAATGTGTGAAAAATCAATTGTATAGAATATGAAAATCCCTCTTTTAGATTCATAAAGGAGGGATTTTTTATTAACCAAATAGTTCATCAGGGATTTGTTTGAAAGAGTTTTGATTTGTAAAGAAATGAACAGCTAATTTCTCAACTGGAAAATCTTCAATTGGTACCAATTTATCATTTTTAATCGGCAAAAAGGCTATCCCTTTTCCGTCCTGAATAAACTCTTCCATAAGCGAATAAGAATCTAATTGTTGAAGTTGACGCTGAGATAAATTATTTTCTTTTAGAAATTGTATCGTCTTATTTCTAAAAGGGCACTTTTTGTCATTACTAACGAAGAAGAGTTCCTTTGAATAGTCAATGATACATTTTTCTTGATCTTTTAGTAAGCCTATAGAAATTGAAGTAGTAAATACTTTTTTAAAACCTGTACCAGAATCATCCTCATAAGTGATGACCATATCAACTTTTTGTTGCTGCAGTAATTTTGGCAAATGACTACTATTTTCTACATATATTTGATAATTTATGAAATTTTCTTTAATACGCTTACTTAAATAATTAGTCAAAATCGATTGTGACGTCGCGATTATATAAGAAGACCCACTTGTTTTAATTTTATCTTTCGCTTCTTCTAATAGAGTTAATATTTGATTCGTGTAATCTAATAAAATGTCACCAGAAGGTAATAAGGAAACGCCTTTGTTATCTCTATGTAGTAAGGGTGTTTCTAATTCTTGTTCTAATTTTTTGATTCTTTCAGTTACGTTCGGTTGAACATAACCTAACTCTTTAGCAGCTTTACTAATAGAACCCTCACTGGCTACAGTTTTGAATATAATAAGATCATTTATTTCCATATATCTCAGCCCCTTATGCACTATCATTATAAATGATACCAAACATAATTTATACCTATTTTACGTTAGCTACTTATCGAGTTATCATAATGTATATAAGATTGAAAGCGAGTGATAAACATGATTGGAATGCAATATAAGGTCATTCTTCCAAAGGATTATGACATGGAAATTATTAAGAAAAGGGTAAAGGATAATGGCTATAAAACTGATGGTTTCCAAGAACTAAATTTTAAAGCTTATTTAATTACGGAAACGGAGAAAGACGGGAATTTTTATAACTGCTATGCACCTTTATATATTTGGAATGGTCATGAAGGGATGAATAAATTTATCTTTGAAGGGTATTACGATAACATTTTACAATCTTTTGGATGGCAACAAATACATATAGGTGTTCCATTAGTGGTTAATCTAAGTGATGGATTTAAGAAAAGTAGATATGTTGTTGAATATGCAGGAAGTATTTCTCAAAGTAAAACACTGATTGGGACTCAATTAAGCACTATGAATGAAGATGTACAAAACAACGAAAAGTGTTTAGGGAATGTAATCGTTTATAATCCGGATAAATGGGGATATAGTAGGTTTGAGTTTTATGAAGAGAAGCCTGATATTGTAGTGAATAAGGGTGTTACAGTATATGAGATTTTACACATTTCACGATGAAATTTTGTTGTATATTAAAAATAAGAAAAGGAATGAAAGTCTATGCCTTTTGTGAAGATTTATTATTCTGAAAACATATTAAATGAAGAAGAGTTGGAAAAAATGGGTGAATGTATCCATCTTTCATTAATTGAACATTTTAACATCCCTGAAAATGATTATTTTCAAATGTTCTTACCTTACCAACAAAACAAATTTTTATATAATCCATATTATTTGTTGGAAAGAGGAGAAAAGAGAACAGAGAATATGATTTATGTTTCTATTACATGTGGACCGGGAAGAACGGTGCAACAGAAAAAAGATTTGTATCAATCGGTTTCCCTAAAAATTACGGAACATTCCGACGTTAAAACTTCGGATATTTTTATTACACTAAATGAGACAGCTGCTGAAAACTGGTCATTTGGTCAAGGGATAGCACAAATGGTGAAAATAAAGGGAGAAAAAAATGAAAAATGAACTTATTGAAGTACATATTAAAAAGAAAATGAGAGAAATGTCACCTGCATTTGCTCATTATAGTGAAAAGATATTATTTGAGGAAGTGTGGCGGGATGCCACTTTAACATTAAGAGAAAGAAGTTTGTGTACTGTGTCAGCACTAATCAGTCTCGGTAATACAGAACAATTACAATTTCATCTGAAGCTAGCTAAACAAAATGGGGTTATGGAGAATGAATTGGTTGCATTAATAACACATATGGCTTTTTACGTTGGTTGGCCAAAAGCTATGGCAGCTTTAAATATAGTAATGAATGAAATGAAAAGTTAAGAATAATGATAAGTAAGAATTCATGTTTATATGAATTCTTACTTATCATTATTTATGCAATACTCTATCGCTATATTTATTACATTTTATCTTGCTTTTTTATCACTTGCGTAGTAAAGTGATAGTAAGATGAACGCTAGGAAGTGATAAAACATGCGTGATAATACGATAGGATCATTAATATGGTTACGTTTAATACGATTTACGAACCAAAGTAATCAAATGTCAAATGAGTTTTTAAAACGTTTTGATTTAACGACAGCTCAATTTGATGTGCTTTTGCAAATACGTACGTATCAACCACTCACACAAATGGAGTTAGCTGAAAAGGTAACTGTTACACAAGGTGGCATTTCTCGAATGTTAACTCGTCTTGAAAAAGAAGGATATATTGTACGAAAACAAGATTGGAAAACGAAAACAATTAGTCTTACAGAGCAAGGAGAAGCTGCTTTAGAGAGAGCATTGCCAGAGCAACTTGCATTTCAATCTTCGTTTTTTGATGATGTATTAAATGAAGAAGAGCAGAAAATATTATACGAGCTGATGACGAAAGTTCATAAGCATAGCGAAAAAAAAGAATTACCGCAAGAGTAATTTTTTTTACCTTATCAATTGACTAATCAAGTGATGAGGTAGGTAATACGGAGATATACTTGACTTACCAACGTTTTTAGAAGAAAAACTAATACTACATTATTAAAGGGGAGAGTAACTATGGAAAAATACCGTATAGATACAAGAAAAGGAATTGAGTTTGGGTTATATTCAATTGGCGATCATGTTTTAAATCCACATAATGGGGAGAAAATTACGCCAGAAAAAAGAATTCACGAACTAATTGAAACAGCTAAGTTAGCAGATGAGGCAGGGCTTGATGTGTTTGCTGTAGGCGAAAGTCATCAAACGCATTTTACAACGCAAGCTCATACAGTTATTTTAGGTGCGGTCGCGCAAGCTACGAAAAATATAAAAATTGCAAGTTCCGCAACGATATTAAGTACATCTGACCCAGTTCGTGTATATGAGGATTTCGCTACCATTGACTTGATTTCTAATGGTCGTGCTGAAATCGTAGCTGGTCGTGGATCTCGTATTGGAGGATATAGTTTACTTGGTTATGATGTGAATGATTATGAAGAGTTATTTGAAGAGAAGATGGATCTTTTATTAAAAATTAATAAAGAGGAACATGTAACATGGAATGGGCAGTTCAGAGCACCACTTGAGCATGCTTCAGTTATCCCTAGAGCTAAAAATAATAACCTACCAATTTGGCGTGCGGTTGGTGGACCGCCAGCTAGTGCAATTAAAGCAGGACGTGCAGGTGTGCCAATGATGATAACAACACTTGGTGGTCCAGCAATTAACTTTAAAGTGTCAGTAGATGCTTACCGCGAGGCTGCTCAGCAAAGTGGATTTGATCCAGCTAGTTTACCAGTTGCGACAACGAGTTTATTTTATACGGCAAAAAATTCACAAGATGCACTTAGTGAATATTACCCTCACATTAATGCTGGTATGCTTACACTGCGCGGTGGTGGGTATCCGAAACAGCAATTTACAAATGCAATAGATTACCGTGATGCTTTAATGGTTGGTAGCCCACAACAAATCATTGAGAAAATGCTTTACCAATATGAATTATTTGGCCAACAACGCTTTATGGCACAAATTGATTTTGGCGGTGTACCATTTGATAAAATTGAGAAAAATATTGAATTAATTGCTACTGAAATTTTACCAGCCGTTAGAAAACATACAGCAAAATAAATAAAAAACTGAGAGTCTAATCGACTTTCAGTTTTTTTTATTTATTTTGGAAAAATGACAAAAAAATGAACTTTTAGTCGAGGAAGAGGGAAGTTATTTTCTATTTTTGAATAACATTATTTCGAGTTTGAATTTTGAAAATACATTTTTCTCTTGACAAAAAACAAGCATTTATCGAGGGTAGTTTCGAGGACATTTTTTCGGGTGAAAGTCAAGTATATGAAGAGAAAAACGATTGTTTTATAGATATAAAAGTAAGAAGTATATTGAAAAAACACATTTTTCTAATGAGAAAAATCTGATTCAAAAAAATGACAAAAGACATATTTCAGACAAAATGATGTCAATAATACGTCAAAAATAACCTGAATTTACTATGCAGGTATATTATACAATTCGATTAACGAATAAAACACTACAGAAATAGTGAAAAGGTAAAAAATAGCATTACAATAGTTTGAAAAACTGAAACTTCATATTTTTCGACAATACATACAAAATGTTTTTGTCTTTTCGTATTTCTTAATAATTGAGTTTGATAAGATTGCTCAATTAACTTTTATTATAAAAACTATGAAGGAAGTGATTTTAGTATGGAAACGCTCGAATTGGCACGAATACAGTTCGCATCAACAACGATTTTCCATTACTTTTTTGTTCCGCTGTCAATTGGTTTAGCTTTTATTATTGCGATCATGCAAACGTTGTATGTGGTAAAAGGGCAAGAAGTATATAAGAAGATGGCAAAGTTTTGGACGCAATTATTCCTTATTAACTTTGCAGTAGGTGTAGTAACAGGTATTTTACAAGAATTCCAGTTTGGTATGAACTGGTCAACGTATTCACGTTTTGTAGGTGATGTATTTGGTCCATCACTTGCGATTGAAGGATTACTGGCATTTTTCATTGAGTCTACATTCCTGGGTTTATGGGTATTCGGTGAGGATAAATTACCGAAGCGAATTCACTTAATGTGTATTTGGCTCCTTTCAATTGGAACGATGTTATCAGCATTCTGGATTTTAACTGCAAGTGCATTTATGCAGTCACCTGTCGGGTATGAAATGGCAGCTGATGGTCGTGCGCAAATGAATGATTTCTTAGCCATTATTCAAAATCCACAACTATGGGTACAATTCCCGCATACAATTACAGCGGCAATTGCAACAGGTGCATTCTTTATTGCTGGTGTAAGTGCATGGAAAATTACAAAAGGACAAGAAACTGTAGTATTTAAAAAATCTTTCCGAATTTCTATCATTGTTGGAACAATTACAACGGCGCTTGTATTATTCTTCGGTCATGCACAAGCGCAACAATTAATTAAGACACATCCAATGAAGATGGCGGCAGCCGAAGCGCTATGGAATACAAGTGAGGATCCAGCACCATTTACAGTATTTTCGAAAATTGATACAGAGAAGAAAGAAAATTCGTTTGAAATTCAAATCCCTTATATGCTAAGTCTATTATCGTATGATAAGTTTAGCGGTCAAGTTGAAGGGATGAATCAAATTCAAAAACAATATGAGGAAAAATATGGACCTGGAGATTATATTCCTCCAGTGCATACAATGTTTTGGAGTTTTAGAGCGATGGTAATGAGTGGAACATTCATGCTTCTTCTAGGAGCTTACGGATGGTTCTTATCAAGAAAAGATCGTTTAGCGGAAAAAACGTGGTATTTAAAATTAATGGTGTATGCAATTTCTCTTCCATTCATCGGTAATACAGTAGGGTGGATTATGACTGAAATGGGTCGTCAACCTTGGGTTGTATTTGGTGTAATGAAAACAGAAGATGCTGTATCACCAAATGTAACATTCGGTGAAGTATTATTCTCACTTATTTCATTCACATCAATGTATTTAATTATGGGTGGAATTTGTGTGTACTTATTTGTTCGTACCATTAAGGGCCACAAGAATAAGAAAACGAAAAAGGATTATCAAAGCCATGATCCATTTGATAAGGAGGAAGAGTATGTTATCTCTTAATGAGTTATGGTTTTTAGTTATTGCAATCTTATTTGTTGGATTCTTTGTACTGGAAGGTTTCGACTTTGGGGTAGGAATGGTTTCGAGGTTTTTAGGAAAGAATGATTTTGAAAAACGAGTTTACTTAAATACAATAGGACCGTTCTGGCACGCGAATGAAGTATGGCTTGTTTGTGCTGGCGGAGCGATGTTTGCAGCATTTCCGCACTGGTATGCAACTTTATTTAGTGGTTTTTATATTCCATTTGTATTTATGCTTCTTGCTTTAATTTTAAGAGGTGTTTCTTTTAAATTTCGCGCGAAAATAGATAATCATAAATGGAAGAGTGCATGGGATTGGGGGATGTTTATTGGAAGTATGTTACCTCCTATCCTTTGGGGAGTTGCGATTGCAAACTTTATGGTAGGTGTACCTATTGATGAGAGTAAAAATGTTGTAGGTGGATTCTTGCAATTACTTCATCCATTTGCGTTACTTGGAGGAGTAATGTTTCTCCTGCTATGTATTGTTCACGGATTACAATTTCTTACGATACGTACAACTGGTAAATTGAGAGAACGTGCACGAATTGCTGCAATAAAAATTGCACCATTTTCATTAATTACACTTCTTGTTTTTGCTGGTGTGGGGTTATGGAAAACCGACATTTTCACTGCTCATGGAACAGAATGGATTATGGTGCCAATCGGAGCTTTTGTAGCACTATTAGTGTCCACTTTATTAAATAAAAGAAGAAGAGATGGTTGGGCTTTCTTTATGACGAGTTTAACAATCATTTTACTAAGTGCGAGTGTATTTATCGGTATGTTCCCACGTGTTATGATTAGCTCTTTAGGAGCAATGAATGATTTGACAATTTACAACGCAGCATCAGGAGCTTATGCATTAAAACTTATGACTTACTTTGCGATTGCTATTTTGCCTTTCGTTATCGGAAGTCAAATATGGAGTTATTATGTATTTAGACAACCTGTTAAGTCAGACAACGATTTGGAGTACTAATGAAAAGAAAAAGAGGACTTCCGTCTTATCCCGGTAGCCGTATTTTATATGTAGCGTTAACGATTATTAGTATTTTAGAAGCTTTTAGTATTATTGCGCAAACAATCTTTTTAGCACGAGCTATTACGTTTTTATTTCATGGAGAGACAGTACAAACAATATTAAGTGAAATTGTTTATTTTGGTATCGCGTTTGCAGCGCGTCACATAGTAGTTCGAACATCACAAATATTAGTGGAACGTTTTGCTGAAAAAACAGGGTCGTTACTAAGAAAACAACTAATAGAGGCATATTTCACATTAGGTCCAAGGTATGTTCAAACTGTTGGAACTGGTCATCTGGTTACCTTATCAATTGAAGGGATTGAGAAATTTAAAACATATATTGAATTAACGATTCCTAAAATGATTAGAAGTAGCATCGTTCCAGGTCTAATTGCACTATACGTTTTTACGCTAGATATTGAGTCTGGAATCATTTTAGTTGTAACGATTCCTATCGTGATCATATTTATGATTCTTCTCGGATTAGCAGCGCAAAAAATGGCAGATAGTCAGTACGAGATATATCGTGTACTTTCGAACCATTTTGTAGATACGTTAAAAGGTTTAGAAACATTAAAGTATTTAGGGAAAAGTGAACAGCACGAAGGAAAGATTGAAAAAGTAAGTAAAAGGTATAGAAAAGCAACGATGCGTACTTTGCGAGTTGCTTTTCTTTCTTCTTTTGCATTAGATTTCTTTACGAGTTTATCAATCGCGTTTGTGGCAGTTGGATTAGGGATACGTTTAATAGATGGAACGATTATACTATTACCAGCCCTTACAATTTTGATTTTAGCTCCGGAATATTTTCTGCCGATTAAACAAGTGGGAGCAAATTATCATGCGACATTAGATGGACAAATTGCGATGGAGCAAATAGAAGAGATTTTGCAACAACAAAAAGGAATACAAAAGAAAGATTTAAACGAAGACATAGTATGGAATGCCTCTAGTAGCTTGAAATTACAAGATATCAAAGTTAATAATACTGAATCTGAAAAGGCTATATTAGAAAGGATTAATTTTACTTGGGAAGGTAACGGTGTTATTGGTGTTATTGGTGAAAGTGGTGCAGGCAAATCGACGTTAATCGACGTATTAGCAGGTTTTTTATCTCCTTCGAGTGGAAAGATGTTAGTAAATGGTCTAGAAGTTGATGGATCTACTCGTGAAGATTGGCAAAAAAATATCGCTTATATTCCGCAGCAACCTTATATTTTTCCGCTTTCATTAAAGGATAACATTCGTTTTTATGAAACAAATGCAACAGATGAAGAAGTTGAAAGAGTTATTAATGAAGTCGGCCTTCGTTCACTCGTTACATCACTTCCAAATGGGATGCACGAAAGAATTGGGGAAGGTGGACGTATGCTAAGTGGCGGACAAGAACAGCGTGTTGCTATGGCGCGTGCGCTTTTAAGTAAAAAACCAATCATTTTATTAGATGAGCCTACGGCACATCTTGATATTGAAACCGAATTTGAAATAAAGCAAGCGATGTTACGTCTATTTAATGGAAAGTTAGTATTTTTAGCAACCCACCGTCTACATTGGATGAAACAAATGGACCATATTCTTATTTTAAATAAAGGGGAAATGAAAGAAAGTGGGACGTATGAAGAACTTTTAGAGAATGAGACATTACATTTTCATAGGGAAGAGAGGGGAGAGAAATGAGTAACTGGGTTAAACCTTATATAAAACAAAATAAAGGTAGAATGACTTTAACTATTTTCCTTGGTCTTCTTGGAGTTAGTTCAGGAGCGATGTTACTTTTTATTTCAGGTTATTTGATCTCAAAATCTGCCCTTAGACCAGAAAATGTAATGGCTGTATATGTTCCTATTGTTGCAACAAGAGCGTTTAGTATAGGGCAAGCTGTATTTCATTATATAGAGCGCTTAGTTGGACATGATGTCGTACTACGTATATTAGAAAAAATGAGAACGAGGCTATATAGAATAGTAGAACCACAGGCGTTATTTTTCCGTTCTCGATTTCAAACGGGTGATATGTTAGGAGTGTTATCCGAAGATATAGAGCATTTGCAAAACCTATATTTACGTACAATATTTCCTAGCATATTAGCGCTAGTTGTTTATAGTATCTTCGTACTTGTTATCGGTGCATTTGATTTTGTTTTTGCACTTATTGTAGGTTGTATGTTAGCTATTATCGTTTTTCTTCTTCCGTTTGTATCATTACTTTTGATGAAGAAACATCATGTTACTTTAAAGCAAGGAAGAAACCGTTTGTATCAACAACTGACAGATGCTGTTTTTGGATTATCTGATTGGCAAGCAAGTGGTCGTAAAGATGAATTTATTAATGAGTATGTAAAACAAAATGATCAGTTGTTAAAAATCGAAAAGAGAGTGAAACGCTGGTATCATATTCGGGACAGTATCATTCAATTAGTAGTAGGTATTGTAGTTATTTCGATGATCATATGGACTGGTAATGAAGCGGCAAGTGAACAAATTGCTCCTACAGTTATCGCAGCTTTCGTATTAATGACTTTATCTGTAACGAACGCGCTTATTCCTATTGCAGATGCCATCGATCGAATACCGTCGTATGTAGAATCTACCCATCGTCTTAATGGCGTAGAAAGTGATAGTGTTTTACATGATGAAACGGATTTGCATGGAGAGAAAGATTATATTGAACCAAAACATGTAGATATTGAACTGAATCACGTATCGTATAGTTATCCAGATAGTAATGAGATTGTATTAAAAGATGTATCATTACAAATAAAAGCAGGGAAGAAAATTGCTGTTTTAGGGAGAAGTGGCACAGGGAAATCTACTTTACTAAAATTGTTAACAGGGGCGTTAAGCCCAGTAAATGGCCAAGTTGTACTAAATGGTGAACGAGCTCATACGAATCTTTTATCTAAATATATTTCTGTATTAAATCAAAAGCCCCATTTGTTTGATACGACAATTGGAAATAATGTACGAATTGGCAAACCAGAGGCGACGGATGAAGAGATATGGAAAGCTTTAGAGAAAGCACAATTAGCTTCACATGTTACTTCTCTTCCAGACGGATTACAAACAAAAATGCATGAAATGGGAAAGCGGTTTTCTGGTGGGGAAAGACAAAGGGTTGCTTTTGCTAGAACTCTTATGCAAGAAACACCAATTATTGTACTTGATGAACCGACTATCGGTTTAGATCCAAAAACAGAATTGTCTTTAATTGAAACAATGTTTTCTGCAACGGAAGAAAAGACGGTTATTTGGATTACGCACCATCTTGTAGGAATAGAACATGTAGACGAAGTTATATTCCTTGATCGTGGCCAAATTGTCATGCAAGGTAGTCATAAACAACTTCTGAAAGAAAATGAAAAGTATCGTAAACTTTATGAGTTAGATAAAGGAATATAATTTGAATAAGCAATAATTGTAAAAATAGCTACGCCTAATGGTGGAGCTATTTTTTTTGTTAGATTGCAGGTGTATATGATTGTTACGAATTAAAAATGAATTTCATATTATACATATAATGGAGGGGATGTACATGAAGGAGCAATATAAAATCATTGTTTTAAGTGATGAATTATCAGGGGATAGGATTCGAAATACGTTAGACAAAAATAAATGTAAAACAATAGTTCATGTTGTGGACGTTTCAGATGTTGTTCGTATAGAAAGTTCTTTTCAATATATAGTCATTTGGAGAGGGGACGCAGAAAAACTTACAAATGACTTGATAAATAGGGGCGTGCAAAGTTCAAAAATTATTAATTTAACAAAATACATGTATGAATGGAAGGATAAATTAATTTCTATCTATCAAATAAATCCGGATCTTATGTCTTTATACATTTCTATGAAAAAAGCAAAGAGTGATCCGACGTATGAATTGTTTGCTACCGGTTTGTCTTATCCGCATTGTGGCATAAGTACGGAGCTTCTCTCAAAAAAGTCAATAAAATTAACACTTCCATCGCAAGATCTATACTATGATTATTTAATAGCGTCACAACTTTTATCAAACAATCATTCATTTCAATATTGTTTAATAGGAATAGCCTATTTCTCGTTTTACTTTGATATGTCGTTATCCTCCGAATCATATAGAATTCACAAAGTATATTATCCATTGTTTCAAGATGGTCATCATACTGTAGTTCACTCTCCTCTACCCACTGATGGATTCTCACATCTAAATACTCCGAAACCACTTCTTTCTATTTTTAATTTGCATTTTGAATATATTTTATTAGATGAACTAAAAGATGAATCATTGATACTGCCTTGGATAAATGCTGAGTGGAATACCACTCCTCTTCACATTCCTTTTGAAGAACACGGGAAAATAAGAGCAGCTTCACATGCTAAATTGTCGTACCCTCATACTTTAGTTGAAAATAAAATGATTTTTAAAAAATATTTAGATTTACTGTTAAAAAATGATATAAAGCCACTAATTGTTGTGTTCCCTGTTACTTCACATTATTTCAATTGTAGTAGTAAAAAATTAAAAGAAGATTTTTATAAAGTTATAAATGATTTTCAAACTCAATATTCTTTTCAAATTATAGATCTATTTGATTCGCCATTATTTTGTGACGATGATTTTTATGATAGTGATCATATGAATAAAAAAGGTGCAAATAAAATGTCCGCATTATTAAATATGTTTATTCAGGAACGAAAAGTATGATAATTTGTTTCATGTTTGCATAAAAGTATATAGGCTCCATACAGTTAAAGTAATGTGATTTTTGTGTCGCGTATATAAATAATATGCGAAGAGGTGAGAGAGTTAAAATGAGAACTCGTATTGAAAGAACTGAAGAGGTGGTAGAGCAACTTCCGTTGGTAAGTGTATTAATTCCTACGTATAATCGTCCTCGTTACTTTGAAAAGGCGCTATGTAGTGTGTTAGAACAAACGTACCCTAATATAGAAATTATAGTTGGAGATGACAGCACGAATGATGAAACAGAAAAAGTGTTACAAAAATACTTATGTGATCATTCAAATATTATTTATATAAAAAATAGATCAACTCTCGGACAATTTGAAAATGCGCTAATGTTATTTAATGAAGCGAACGGTGAATATATAAATTTTTTAATGGATGATGATGTATTTCATGTGAATAAAATTGAAAAAATGATGAAGTATTTTTTCGATGATTTAGATAATGAAATTAAGCTTGTAACATCTCATCGTCAAGTCATTGATGATAAAGGGAAAGAGCTACGACATATTTATTCGACTGTCCGTTTATTTGAAGAGGATACCATTATAGCGGGAACAGAATTAGGAAATAAGGTAATTGTGGATCAAAAAAATTATATTGGAGAACCGACAACAGTTTTATTTCGTAAAAATGATTTACAAGAACCGTTTGGGATTTTTGATAAGAGGCGGTATTTATGTAACGTAGATATAGCTTCATGGTTATCTTTATTAAGTAAAGGAAAAGCTGTATATATAGCAGAGACACTTAGTTACTTTCGATTACATCCAGATCAACAGTTAAATGAATCTAATAAAATGATGGATGGGTTAGAAGATTTTTCACACAGTATTATAGCAGGAGAACAATATGGTTTCTTATCCACTGAAAAAGAGTTAGACAAAGCGATAACTAATTTTCTAGATTATGCAAGAAGGATAGTTCCATCATCAATATTATATACATTAGACTATTACCAAAAAATTAGAGCGAAGAAAATAAACATAGAAAAGAAAAAACAACATATAAATAATAATTCTTCTTTACCGAAAGTAAGTATACTTATTCCTGCATACAATAGACCTTATTACTTGGAATTAGCACTCAACAGCGCTTTGAATCAAACATATGAAAATATTGAAATTATTATTTCTGACGACAGTACAAATAATGAAGTCAATGCTATGATTCAACCGTACTTACGTGAATATGAGTGTATTACATATGTAAAAAATGAAACGCCGTTAGTTGCCGAAAACTTTAATAAGTGTGTAGAACTTGCGAATGGGGACTATATAAACTTTTTATTAGATGATGATTTATTTCATCATGAAAAGATCGAGAGAATGATGAAATACTTTTTGGCGTTAGAAAATATTTCATTTGTGACGTCATATCGTGAACTGATTGATGAGAATGGAGAGATATTACCACCTTCAACATTAAATATGAAAATCGCGAAAGAAACTACACTTTTTGAAGGAAAAGAATTAGGGAATTATATGTTAAAAAACTTGAAAAATGTAGTTGGTGAGCCGACAACTGTTTTGTTTAATCGGAATTTGTTTGACGGGAAGTTTGGATATTTTAAAGGAAAGGCTTATTCTGCTATTAATGACATTGCAACTTGGCTAGATATGATGAGGAAAGGAAAAGTAGTTTATATACATGAACCTCTTAGTTATTTTAGACAGCATAGTGGACAAAATCAAAAACAAATGCATTTTATTTTAATGACAATTGAAGAGTGGATTGAATTAATTATAGATGCATATAATAGTGGGTTTTTAAGCTCCGAAAGTGAGTATAAAGAGAGTTTATCTTATTGTTTAGAAAATGCGGGATTTATAGTTAAGGATGCAGTAAGAAATGGCGAACTAGATCAAATTTATAATGAAAAGATAAAAAAAGGCTTAAACAAGTTAGTTGCTCATATGTTCGAGAAAGAATGTTGTTATTGTCAATATTGCAATCAACAATTTGAAAAATTTTCACCTTGGCCAGCACATTATGATTTTCCGAAATATAAATTTGAAATGTGGAATAAAGATACAGGGATATGTCCAGTTTGTAATTCGATGGATCGTGAAAGATTGTACCGTGCGTACATTGAAACGGAAACGGACTTGTTAAATAGAAACTATACAATGCTTCATATTGCACCTGAAGCAAAGTTAAGAGATTGGTTTAACGAGTATAAAAATATTACGTATGTATGTGGTGACTTAGAACCAAAGGATCCATTAATGAAGGAAATTGATGTTACAAGAATTACATATGATAGTAATACTTTTGATGTAATATTATGTAGCCATGTATTAGAACACGTTCCTGATGATGACAAAGCAATGCGAGAGTTATATAGAGTGTTAAAGCCAAATGGATGGGGAATTATTCAAGTACCAATCGTAATGAATGTAGATTTTATTGTAGAGAATGAATTAATTGTAACACCACAATTGAGGAAATTAGCTTTTGGTCAAGAAGATCATGTGAGAATTTACAATCAATCGGGATTTATTCAACGATTAATGAATGCAGGATTTAAGGTAGAATTATATAACATAGCGGAAAAACAAGGAATGAAAAGTGCTAGGAAATTTGGATTATCTGAAACAGATATGCTCTATATTGTCCGAAAATGATAGGAAGGAATAGATAGATATGGAGAATATTCCTTTTTTACGTGCTTCAACTGTACCTGTAAGTGAGTATTTGGACGAATTGAAGGAAATTGATACATCTCACATATATACGAATTATGGACCTATAAATCAACGTTTTGAGGAAACAATTATGTCGTCATTTTTTCAAAACAGGGGAGCTGTTACAACAGTAGCAAACGCAACGTTAGGGTTAATGGCGGCTATTCAACTAAAGAAAAGAAGAAAGGGAAAGTATGCTCTCATGCCTAGCTTTACATTCCCTGCGACTGCCTTAGCCGCTATTTGGTGTGGATTGGAACCTTACTTTATTGATATTTCAATAGATGATTGGTATATGGATAAAACGGTACTTTTGGATAAGATAGAAGAATTAAAAGAAGAGGTTGCGATTGTTGTCCCGTACGCCACCTTTGGATCATGGATGAACTTAGAAGAATATGAAGAATTAGAGAAGAAGGGGATTCCGGTTGTCGTAGATGCGGCGCCGGGATTTGGATTAATGAATGGAGGGATGCATTACGGTCAAGATTTTAGTGGAATGATCGTATATAGCTTTCATGCAACAAAGCCGTTCGGAATTGGTGAAGGAGGGCTCATATATAGTAAAAACGAAGAAGATATACAACGTATTAAAAGAATGGGGAATTTCGGATTTGATAAAAATCGTGAATGCACGATGATGGGGTTTAATTGTAAAATGTCTGAATACGCAGCAGCTATTGGGATTGCGACTATAAAAAAGTGGGATCAAAAATTAAAAGAACGCACCCGTATTTCTGAATGGTATAAACAGTTGTTACAAAATACTGGGCTAATGAAAAAAGGGTGGAATGTCCAAAAGACAGAAGCAGTTATTCACCAATTTATGCCTATCATTTGTCCAGAAGAAGTTCGCAACATACAAGTAATAGAAGAACTGAAAAAACAGAAAATAGAAGCTAGATTATACTTTTCACCATCTTGCCACCAACAAGTTCTTTTTAAAAACTATAAGTCTACAGATTTAACAAAAACGAATAAAATAGCAAAACGAATCGTAAGTTTACCTTTATGGGAAGGAATGACGAAAGAACTAGTAGAGCAAATTGTAATCTGTTTAGAGCAGAAGGTGGTGTCGGTAGATGAATAGTTTTTATAGTCAAGAAGAACTAAAGAAAATTGGATTTTTATCTGTTGGGAAAAATGTATTGGTTAGTAAAAAAGCAAGTATATATAATCCGAGTGCTATATCAGTTGGCAATCATGTAAGAATTGATGATTTTTGCATTTTAAGTGGTAAAATCACAATTGGAAGTTATTCGCACATATCAGCGTATACAGCGTTATATGGAGGGGAAGTTGGGATTGAAATGCATGATTTTGCAAACATCTCAGCTAAAACAATCGTATATGCAGTACTTGATGATTTCAGTGGAAATACATTAATGGGGCCAACCGTCCCGAATCAATATAGGAATGTGAAAGCAGAAAAAGTTATTTTAAAAAAACATGTGATTATTGGTGCTAATTCTATTATTTTTCCAAATGTAACGGTAGGAGAAGGAACGGCAGTCGGCGCGATGAGTATGGTAAAAGAGAGTTTAGATGATTGGTATATTTACGCTGGAGTTCCCGTAAGGAAAGTAAAACCTCGTCAAAAAAAGATGCTAGAGTTAGAAATTGATTTTTTAAAAAGCATTCATTCTTAACAAAAAAGAATGAATGCTTTTTATTTTTATCCCGCTATTTGCTGGTAAAGATTCGACTGGTGAGGGCTAATTAAAGTTTCACTTTATGATAGAGCGGAGTGTATCTTAACTTATTATGTTTTAAATTTTGCTGACCAAGGCAATACTGAGCCATAGTGAATGTAAAGTTGGAGGGCGAGCGTATATGTTTGATGAGGATGGGATTGTTTTAATTATGGAACCAGCTGATGAAAGAAACTTGAGGAGATTTATTTTTTCAGTGCCAAAGTCAGTGTATGAAAAGAAGGGGCTTACATTACACTATGGAACAGCTATAGGACAAGGATATATGGATATAATTGAAGATATTATAAGCGTACATATAGAAATAGATGTTGTAACGATAATAGGGCATGTAAGAGGATAAATAGCTATTTGAAAAAGGTTATAAACAATTTAGCTAGAAGTTATGTATAGAGAAAATTACAGACAATGATAAAGACGAAGGGAGTCTAAAATGAAAATAAAATCAATTTTATTAGTATTTATAGTTTCAATTGGTTTAATGGGATGTTCAATAGTGGAAGAAGGAAAGAACTCCATAGATTATGCTCAAAAGGCGACAGACTATGTAAATGAAATAAGTGCATTTGCAAACGATGCACCAGCATTAGCAGAAAAGGCCGTTAATGATAGCGAGGCTCGAAAAGAATTAGAAACGAAGCTTAGTGAAATTAAACAAGATATACCCGCATTCAATGAATTAACGCCACCTGATGTAGCAAAGGATCTTCATCAACAAATCGTCGGATATAACGAAAAGTTAAATACGTTAATTGATACGGCGATGACAAAGATAGAAGAAGGAAAAGTGGATGTAGAGCAATTTAAAAACTCAGAGCTTATGCAGACGGTAGATCAAGTTCGAGATTTGAAAGATAAGGTGCAAAATTTAGGTCAATAGTAAAAAGCTCCGTTTGTGATAAACGGAGCTTTTTATTATTGGATACAATAAGCGATTACACCAACGATAATAATAGCTGCACCAAGTAAATGATTCAACTAAATCGTATCTCCAAATAGAAATACTGACCAAAGCATTGACCATAGTATAATAATCCCGCGATGTGAATATGCTTTTGAAATTTCGAAATGTTTAATTACTTGTTGCCATAACATTGCATATCCGAATAAAAGTACAACTAGTCCGAAATAAGTAACAAAAATTAGGTGGAAGCAATTGGGAATTGAGCTGCCCATTTCATGTAAACCATAATGATAGAATATATCAAAAAGCTACATGTAAAAATACATAATTTTTAATAGTTGGTTTCATTTATTCACTCTCTTTTGCATATAAATATATATTTATACCTAATTTTTCTAATAATAGATATTGGAACCTATTTTGTTTAATCTTTCACATTCCAAATTACATAGTATCATGGCTTTTATTGTAAAACAATAGAAGCCATGCATTCATTTTTTCCAAGGTTCTATAATATGTATCGTTTTATTTGTTGCATCCATCTCTACTTGAACACCAATAGGCATGGTGATCATTGGATGTGTATGGCAACAATCGAAGTCAGCTAGAAAAGGAATTCTTTGATTTTGAAGTACTTCTAACAGTATTTCAAAAGGTTTTCGATTTGTACCACAATCATCAAATTGCTCATGTTTTCCAAGAATGATACCTGAAATTTTATCGAATACACCGTTAATTTTAAGGAATGAAAAGCTTCTTTCGATAGTAGCTGCATCTTTTGAACTGTCCTCAATAAAGAGAATATCGCCTTCTTGAATATGTGGCATATAGGGGCTAGCCCAAATTCCTTGTATCGTGTTTAAATTCCCGCCAATAATACGGCCAGTAGCTTTTCCGTCAATTACTGAAATCCAATTGTTTGGTCGAAGTTCTTTCTCCTTCGTCTTTTCTTCCCAATTAATAAATTCATCTGACCAAAATAATGGTTGTTTTATATGATAAGGAAGAGATTGATCATGTAGTAAAGTTTCTGCAAAATATTTGTATGTACAATTAACAAAAGGTTCAAATTCGCCAAAGGAAGGGACGAGAGCTGGCCCATAAAATGTAGGGATTCCTGTTTTAGCATAAATTCCTAGTAATAAAGCAGTTGCATCTGAATATCCAATCATTATTTTAGGGTTATTTAGAAAAGCATCATAATCAATATAAGGTAATATTGAATTTGAATTCATCCCACCAATTGTTGACATAATACAAGAAATATTAGGGTTTCTTATCAAGGCATTTAGTTCATCAGCACGCTCTTGTATACTACCAGAACGATAAAAATCATATCGACCTGTTAATGAACCTTCTAATATATGAAACCCTTTCTGTTGTAAGTAAGATTTTGCTCGTCCGAATCTATTTGGGGAAGTGTAGGTTACTGGTGAAGAAGGAGAGTAGATCCCAATTGTGTCTCCATATTTTAATGATTTTGGAAGTAGCATTTGTATGAATCCCTTCTATTAAATAGTTTATTTACAAGATTTTATTGTTGAATATTCTTATATTTCAGTATTATTAGTGTAACATAAACAAATTAAAATAATAATTACTGTATATGAATAAATATACTTTTTACCTTGACTGTATAAAGGAATTGTTGTTAAGGTTAAATGTGAGTGTATAAAAGGTTTGCTAAAGGAGTTTTGAAATGAATCGGTTAAAATGGGGAAGGATGACAGTCCTATTAGTCATTATTTTAGGGATATGTTGGTTCTTATTCCAAGGAAATCAAAAGAGCGTAGCGAATGTAGAAGGACAACCTTTGCAAGTGGCAGAACTACCTAAAGCAGGATTTACTGAAAAAGTAGTCCCGCCAAAGTACATCCCACCAGAAATTAACGCAAAAGCGGCTATGATTATCGATGCGAGTGATGGAGATATTATTTATCAATATAATGAAAATGAAGCTTTTGCACCGGCTAGTATGTCTAAGATGATGACAGCGTATCTCCTACTAGAGAGTATACATAACGGGAAAGTTCGCTGGGAAGATCCAGTTAAAATGAGTGCGAAGGCGGCACAAACAGAGGGAGCGAGAATCCCAGTACAAGTTAATGACACATTAACTGTTAAAGATTTATATCATGCATTAATGATTGAGTCAGCTAATAATTCAGCTGTGGCTTTAGCAGAACATATGGCAAAATCGGAGAAAGATTTCGTTCAGCTTATGGATGCAAAAGCGAAACAGTTAAAAATGTCGGAACATGCTAAATTTGCAAATGCTTCTGGATTACAAGAGCCAGATGGAAGTGAAACAAAAATGACGGCTGGTGATGTAGCACAATTGGCGTATCATCTTATAAAAGATTATCCGGAAATATTAGAAGTGACTCACTTACGTCAAAGTCAGCTAGCATTTAATAATATTAATGTTATAAGCACAAACGACATGTTAAATAAAAATAATAAAAGTTTATATATAGAAGGAATGGATGGACTAAAGACTGGATTTACAGATAGCGCAGGATACTGTTTTACGGGGACTGCAAAGCAAGGTGATAATCGAATTATTACAGTGGTCATGGGGACATCAAGTAAAACAAAACGTTTTACAGAGACAAATAAGTTAATGTCGTATGCATTTGGATTAGTTAATTAAGTAAAATACGAATCTAGATCGCTACATAAGTAAGACTGTTTGTTGTTACTAATTTTAGATAACAACAAACGGTCTTTTTATTTTAACTTTAAAAAGGAAAAAGATTCTAAATACAAGTGTTATCATTTGAGTTTATTTGTTGCTGTGATATTATAAAGTTATAAGCTTATTAATAATAAGTTTGAGGGGCGTAATATGACATATACATATGAAATAGCCTCAATTGAAAATTGGAGGGAATTATGATGGCAAAAGATTTTTACTCAGCAATTGAAGACAGAAGATCTATTTATGCAATTAGTAAAGAGCAAGTAGTTTCTGATGAAAAAATTCAAGAAGTGATTTATCATGCTGTAAAACATACACCTTCAGCTTTTAATTCTCAAAGTGCTCGCGTTGTTGTTTTATTAGGAGAACAACATGATAAATTATGGGATATTACGAAAGAAACATTAAGAAAAATTGTACCTGAAAATAACTTTGCACCTACTGAAGAAAAAATGAATGCATTTAAAAGTGGTTATGGAACGGTTTTATATTTTGAAGACAGTGAAGTTGTGGAAGGCCTTCAAGCAAACTTTGCATTATATAAAGATAATTTCCCAACTTGGTCTCAGCAATCATCAGGAATGTTACAATTTGCAATTTGGACAGCTTTAGAAATTGAAGGGTTTGGTGCTACGTTGCAGCATTACAATCCGCTAATTGATGAAGAAGTGAGAAAAGAGTGGGATGTTCCAGCAAATTGGAAGCTCACTGCGCAAATGCCATTTGGTAAACCGGTAGTACATGCTGGTGAAAAAGAATTCCAACCGTTAGAAAACCGTGTGAAAATTTATAAATAAAATAATTTGATAAAAGGTGAACAGGAATATAACCTGTTCACCTTTTTTATACGTAATAAGGGTTTTTTTGTCCAGCATTTTTCATCTGATTTTTTAATTCATTTTTACGTATTTCAATAGCTGATACTTTTTGTAATGTTATCATTGAAACGAATTGAATAAAAGCATAGTATAGCTCTATATTTTTTTGTATTGGATCATCTATTATATTTCTCACAAATATGCCTCCTCTTTTTATTCCAATAAAATTCCGCATTAATGGGTAGCCCGAGTAGTGAGGGTTAATAATTAGCGGGGGGATAAAACCTTTACTAATTAAAGTTTTATTATGATATATAATACTATGATTATCCTATAAATTCCATTATCGGAAAAGAAAACAGTTGGTATAGTGTGTGTTTTCTTTAAAGGAGAAATGGTTTTTGTGAAATAAATCTTACAATTCGTCAAATTATTTCAAAATTGTAGATAGTATAGAAATTTAGTTTTCTAAAAATATTATACTATTGATAAATAGAGTGATTTTTGTCATGATGAAAGTATACTTCATGTAAGGAGCTTTATAAGGAAATACATAATGTGGTTTGTATTAGGTTAATAGAATTTTTTATAGAAGATAGAAAAGGGATGTTTTATATTGAGATATTAAATGAAATGTCGAATTTTCATGCGATATATAAGAAATTTGAAAAAATCATTGCAAAAACACTATAATTAATGATAAAGTTCACATGAAGTTCACACGGATTTCACTTTGTTCATTTAAAATGAACTCTGTGTGAAAAATAAAACTCTTGCTAAAAAATGGAACTGGATGAATATTTTACTTTGATAATATTGTAAAGTATTAAAGTTTTAAGTTTTTTTTAAGAGGATAGTAGGGAAAGGAAGTAAAGACAACTTATGAAAAAAGTAATTGCAGGTTTAGCAGCAGCTTCTGTAGCTGGCGTTGCAGTTCCAGGAATGGATTCTGCTCATGCACAAGTTTCAAATGAAGCGCTAAAAGAAATTAATGGACAAACTCAAACTCAAACGACTGTAACTGAAACAAAAACTGTAGAAACAACTTCTGAATTAAAATACACAGTAACTGCTGATGTATTAAATGTTCGTTCAGGTGCTGGTACAGGACATAACGTTATTTCTAAAGTGAAATCAGGTCAAGTGCTACAAGTAGTTGGACAAGAAAACGGTTGGTTCAAAGTAAACGTAAATGGTCAAACAGGTTATGTAAGTGGTGACTTCGTAACGACTGGTGGCAAAACAGGAACGACTGTTCAACAAGGAACAGGTACTTACACAGTAAACGTTTCTTCACTTAACGTACGTACCGGCCCAAGTACATCTCATACAGTATTAGGTTCTGTAAACAAAGGTAAAACAGTACAAGTTGTAGGTGAAGTACAAGATTGGTTTAAAATCAACTTCAATGGTGGAACTGGATACGTAAGCAAAGACTTCGTAACAAAAGGTGGTTCTGCTGTATCTAACCAAACACAACAACCAACTACAAACAACAATACTACAACAGTTCAAACTGGTGGTTCTTATGTTGTTAACACTGGTGCTTTAAAAGTACGTACAGGCCCAGCTACATACAACGCTGTAATCGGTGGAGTAACAAATGGTAAAGTACTAAACGTTACTGGCGCTGAAAATGGCTGGTACAAAATTAACCATAACGGCCGCACGGGTTACGTAAGTGCAGACTTCGTTAAGTTTGTAAAAGGCGGAGTAAACAACGTTACAAATAACAATAACAATAACAATAACGTTACAAATAACGTTCAACAACCAGGTAAAGACGTACAAAAACCAACAACAGGTGGAGATACATCTTCAATCGCTGGATTCGCTAGATCTTTAAATGGTTCACCATACAGAACTGCTGGTACAACACCTGCTGGTTTTGACTGCAGTGGATTCATTCACTACGTATTAAATCAAACTGGTCATAAAGGCGCTCGTCAAACAGTTGCTGGATACTGGAGCTCTAAAACAAAAACTAGCAATCCACAACCAGGTGATTTAGTATACTTCCAAAATACTTATAAATCAGGTCCTTCTCACATGGGTGTTTACTTAGGAAACGGTCAGTTCATTAGTGCAGAAACAGATGCAACTGGTGTACGTATTAGTTCTGTAAGTAACTCTTACTGGAGCAAGCACCTATTAGGTTACACAAAAGCATACTAAGAAAAAGTAGTTTTATATACTTTTCGTATAGAGAAAAGGCTTTCCAAGGAAACTTGGGAAGCCTTTTTATAGTTGTATAAATTGGAAGTTTAATAGTTTTTATTTTAAATTTCCATTTAAAAATCGATCATATAAGTCATGGAAATAGTTAGGACGAAATAAGTTCGCTGCATGTCCTGCTAAAGGTATTTCCTTATATAGAACGTTAGGTAAAATAGATTTCAAATCAAATAGACAAGATTTATAGAGATGATCATGCTCTCCCATTACCCATAGTATAGGGTGAGGAAGTGATTTTAATTTAGACTTTAAATCGAATTCTAACCGATGTCGTAATGACTGGGCAATAATGGATGAATGTAATTGTAATCCGAAACGGTAGTAAATATTTCTTGAAATGACTGCAAACGGATTTGCTTTTAGTATACCACTTGGAAAAATAGTATTTGCGTATTGAGAGAGCCATTTAGAGTATTCATCCCCTCGCTTCTCCCAAAAATTTTGGAATACGCTATATAAGCGAGAAGGGTTATTGTAATGTCCTCCAATATGACAAATACTTAATACTTTTTCTGGATGCATTTGTGCAAAAATTGTAGAGATGTAACAGCCGTAACTTAGCGCACAAATATGAGCTTTTTTAATACCTTCTTGTTCATATAAGTTTAATAATTGATCTACGAGACGCTGTAATGAAAAGTCGATTGCTTCTCCTTTATCATCACCGTGACCTAATAAGTCATAAGTTATAATGTTGTAGGAGGCAGAAAATCGTTTTTGCTCCTTTTTGAAGGCGCGACGATTGCCAACTAATCCATGAATAAAAATAATTGTTTCCTTTTCAGAATGTATATTTGTTTGCAAAAAGGATACTCCTTTCACTAACTGGAGATTTATATCGTGTTTTAAATTATTTATCTATAATTCACATAGAATAATATTAAGTACCAGGTAATAATATCAGATGTTTATATCTGTTGTAAAGATGAGTTTTTATGTATATTTTGTAAAAATAGAAAAAGTGTGTTTACATTCAGTTTACATTTGTATCGTATTCTAATTTTAGAAAGAATAGTTTGGTTTAACATGAGGAGATGAACAGGAATGGAAGTTAGAAATGAAATGAAGAAAAAAGGGAGCTGGAGGCAGTTTTTACGCCTTATTCAAGATACAAATCCTCCGAAAGGAATTTTAATTTTTGCGTTATTAATGAGTTTGCTTTCTACGGGAGCGAGTTTATTTATTCCTATGCTAACAAAAGGATTAGTAGATAATTTTTCGCTTTCTTCAATTAGTGCAGGACAAATTGTTGGGTTAGTTGCTTTCTTTGTAATGCAAACTATTGCGGCAGGGTTGTCTATATATTTACTAAATTATATTGGGCAGAAGATTGTAGCGGGACTAAGAGAACGTTTGTGGAAAAAGGTACTTATCTTGCCGGTATCTTATTACGATCAAAATAGAACAGGTGATACCATTAGCCGTATGACGAATGATACAGGTGTTGTGAAAACCTTAATCTCTGAGCATTTGTCAAACTTATTAACAGGTGGTATTTCAATTGTTGGATCGTTAATTGTATTATTTGTGTTAGATTGGAAAATGACTGCGTTACTTTTAACGGTTATTCCGTTGTCTGTATTAATTTTAGTTCCACTTGGACGAAAAATGTATAAGATTTCAAAAGCGCTTCAAGATGAAACGGCATCTTTTACAAGTGTGTTAACGCAAGTGTTATCAGAAATTCGTTTAGTGAAATCTTCAAATACAGAAAAAAGAGAATATGAAACGGGTAATACAGGCATACAAAAGTTATTACAATTTGGTTTGAAAGAAGGAAAAGTGCAAGCATTAATTTCGCCAGTTATGTCGTTTGTTTTAATGGCACTACTTGTTATTATCGTAGGATATGGCGGGATGAGAGTTTCTAGCGGTGCATTAACAACTGGTGAACTTGTAGCGTTTATTTTGTATTTAGTTCAAATTGTAATGCCGATGAGTCAATTATCTATGTTCTTTACACAATTCCAAAAGGCAATTGGTGCAACGGAAAGAATTAGTACGATTTTAGAATATAAAGTAGAAGATCATGAAACTGGTGTGAAAGTGACAAATGCTAAGCAACCGATCGTTCTTGAAAATGTACATTTTGAGTATAACGAAGAAGAGCAAGTTTTGAAAAATATTGATTTTACAATTGAATCTGGAAAAGTGACAGCGATTGTAGGACCAAGTGGTAGTGGGAAAACAACGTTATTCTCATTACTGGAACGTTTTTATGAGCCAACTAGTGGTGCCATTAAATTAGGAAAAGAATCAATTACGAGTTATTCATTACAGTCATGGCGACGTCAAATCGGTTACGTATCACAAGATAGTCCGTTAATCGATGGAACGATTCGTGATAATATTTGTTACGGCGTTGAAGGTGAAGTAACGGATGAAGAAATTGAAAAAGTAGCAGCAATGGCATATGTTGATGCATTTATTCATGACTTACCAAACGGTTATGCAACAGAAGTTGGAGAACGCGGTGTGAAGCTTTCTGGTGGACAAAGACAGCGAATTGCCATTGCCCGAGCGTTACTTCGAAATCCGCAAATTCTTATGCTCGATGAGGCAACTTCAAGCTTAGATAGTAAATCTGAGTCTGTCGTTCAAAAAGCGTTAAATAACTTAATGAAAGGCAGAACAACGTTAGTGATTGCGCATAGACTTTCTACTGTTGTAGATGCAGATAAAATTATCTTTATTGAAAAAGGGAATCTTACAGGTAGTGGTACGCATGATGAATTATTACAGACGCATGATATGTATCGTGAGTTTGCAACGCAACAATTGAAAATTAAAGAGGGTGCATTTTAAAAAAATATATTAGATGCTAAGTAGAAAGGAAATGGTTCCTTTGATACCTAAAATTTTAATAGTAGACGACGATCCACACATTAGGGAACTCGTTTCTGTATTTTTAGAACGAGAAGGTTTTCAAACATATGAGGCAATTGATGGAGTAGATGCACTTCGGAAAATGGATGACGTAAAAGTCGATATGGTTATTCTTGATATCATGATGCCAAATATGGATGGATTTGATGTATGTTTTGAATTAAGAAAATACTATGATATCCCGGTTCTGATGCTAACTGCCAAAGGGGAAACATCACAAAAAGTAAAAGGATTTCACCTTGGAACAGATGATTATCTTGTAAAGCCATTTGACCCTATAGAACTAGTAGTGAGAGTAAAGGCATTATTGAAACGTTACCAAATTACAGTTTCACAATCGATTCAAGTTGGAAATGTATTATTAAATCGTAAAACATTCGAAGTTACATCTGGAGAACAAACGGTTACGTTACCGTTAAAAGAATTTGAGTTACTCTTTACTTTAGGGTCTAAATCGGGAAGAACTTGTTCGAGAGAGCAATTAATTGAGGAAATATGGGGATATGACTTTGAAGGGAATGAACGTACACTAGACGTTCATATTAATCGGTTACGTGAGAAGTTTCAAGAAGAACAGTCGAATTTTAGTATTAAAACAATAAGAGGATTAGGGTATCGCTTAGAGGTAAGTAAATGAGAAAAAGAAAACGGATGAGTAAGTTGAAGATGCTGAAAGTATTTGGAGCGGTATTAGCGCTCTTTTCTTTTCTTACTATCATTTGGTCTATCGCATTTTATGTAGCAACTAGTATATTGAATGCTTTTGACGTAAACGTATCGCCATTTGTTGCCTTTCTAATTAGTGATATGGTCGGTTTTGTATTTATTATTCTTATTTGGACATTAATTGGAATATTAATGAGGCCAAAACGAGAGGCAATGATTTGGACTATTATTGAACCGATACAAAAAATTGCAAAAGGAGACTTCTCCGTAAAAATACGAAATGAAGAAAAGTATGATGGAGAAATTGGTGTGCTCGTAAAAAGTATAAATGATATGACAGATGAACTGAATACGATGGAGAAAATGAGACAAGAATTTGTATCGAATGTTTCTCATGAAATACAGTCACCATTAACTTCTATAAAAGGGTTTGCTAGAGCACTACAAGACGATAATCTTTCTGAGGAAAAAAGAAAACATTATCTTACCATTATTGAAACTGAAACAACGAGATTATCTAAACTAAGTCAAAACTTATTGAAGCTAACTCTTTTAGAATCAGAAGAGTATATACCAGAAAGAGTGAGTTATCGATTAGATCAGCAGTTAAAGCAAATTGTGTTAAATAGTGAACCGCTCTGGGCTGAAAAAGAAATCGAGTTAGAACTAGATTTAGAAAAAGTACATGTTATTGCTGACCAAGAAAGTATGAGTCAAGTGTGGATTAATTTAATTCATAATAGTATTAAATTTACTCCAAGCGGTGGCACGATTACTATTCAGTTAAAGGAACATGAAACAGTAGTGGAAGTGCGCATCCATGATTCGGGAATCGGTATATCAGAAGAACAGAAACAACATATTTTTGAGCGTTTTTATAAAGCGGATTCTTCACGAAATCGTGCCTATGGAGGAAGTGGCTTAGGTTTAGCTATTGTAAAAAAAGTACTCGATCTTCATCATGGGGAAATAAAAGTTGAGAGTGAGGAAGGGAATGGCACTGAATTTATTGTGTGTATTCCTAATTATGAAGAAAAATAGTGTAGTGATAAAGAACCATTTTTTATTTCATACGCAGACACTCTCTTATGAGGAGGGTGTCTTTATTTTGCATGAATAAGGATAAATATGTGCAATGAATTAATAGTAATTTTCTATAGTTACCTACAAGTAACCTACGCACATGAAAGTGCATCATTGCCTTTTTACATAAACATAGATACAATTTTAATATAATACATAACAGAGATGATTAAGGAGTGTTATACTTGGCAGAATTATTACAAGGTAAAAATGCTTTAATTACAGGAGCAGGTAGAGGGATTGGTCGCGCTGTAGCAATCGCATTAGCGAAAGAAGGCGTAAATGTAGGCTTATTAGCTCGTTCAGAAGAAAACTTAAAAGCTGTAGCGAAAGAAGTAGAAGCAGAAGGTGTAAAAGCCGTTATTGCAACTGCTGATGTTTCTTCATACGAAGAAGTAACAACTGCGATTGAAACGTTAAAAAATGGTTTAGGATCTATCGATATTTTAATTAATAACGCTGGTATTTCTAAATTCGGTAAGTTTTTAGAACTAGATGTTGCTGATTGGGAAAAAATCATTCAAGTAAACTTAATGGGTGTATATTATGCAACTCGTGCTGCTTTACCGAGCATGATTGAACAACAATCTGGTGATATCATTAACATTTCATCTACAGCAGGACAAAAAGGTGCACCTGTAACAAGTGCATATAGTGCTTCTAAATTTGGTGTCCTTGGCCTAACAGAATCGTTAGCGATGGAAGTTCGCAAACATAACATTCGTGTAACAGCTTTAACTCCAAGTACAGTAGCGACTGATATGGCTGTAGATTTAGGGTTAACTGATGGAAACCCTGATAAAGTAATGCAAGCAGAAGATATTGCAGAATTTATCGTAGCGCAGCTGAAATTAAATAAACGTACATTTATTAAATCTGCTGGGCTTTGGTCTACTAATCCATAGGAAGTAAATTTAACTTTAAAAGAAGGGATATCTATTCTGTAAGGGGTAGATGTCCCTTCTTTATTTTTTGTATTGGAGACAGAATTTTCGGTATAATTAAAAGTGAATGGTAGAAAGCATTGGGAAATTGAAAGGGATGGTATTTACATGAGTACAATTGAAAAATGGACGGCTGTTGATCAATATATGAGTGATGTATTAATACCGAAAGATTCTACATTAGAAGGGGTTCTTCAAACTAATGTTGCAGCTAATTTGCCAGCACATGATGTATCACCAATGCAAGGGAAGTTTTTACAACTATTAGTACAAATTCAAGGGGCTCGTAATGTTTTAGAAATTGGCACGCTAGGCGGGTATAGCACGATATGGCTTGCTAGAGCATTGTCATCTGGAGGCCGAGTTGTTACATTGGAAGCAAGTGAAAAACATGCTGAAATTGCACGTAGCAATATTGAGCGTGCTAATTTGACTGATAAAATTGAAATACGAACAGGATTAGCGTTAGATTCTTTACAACAAATAGAAAACGAGAAGTATGAACCGTTTGATTTTATTTTTATAGATGCTGATAAACAAAATAACCCTGCTTATTTTGAATGGGCACTAAAACTATCACGACCGGGTACTGTAATTATTGGGGATAACGTAGTACGTGAAGGAGAAGTTATTGACAATACTAGTACCGATCCTCGTGTACAAGGGATACGTCGTTTCTATGAATTAATAGCTGCTGAGCCACGTGTTAGTGCTACAGCGCTTCAAACTGTCGGAAGTAAGGGATACGATGGATTTGTAATGGCAATCGTAAAAGAATGAGGTAAGGAGATAGATAGAATGAAAAAGATGTTTGAAAAATTATAACATGTATCTTGTATAACGAGATTAGCTCGTGGGCCTCCGACATACATAACACTATATTATATATCAAAAAATTGGAGGCTATAAGTAGATGAGAACTGAAAAAGAAATGCTAGACTTAATTATTAATACAGCAAAAGAGGATGGAAGAATTCGAGCAGTTATCATGAATGGATCGCGTGTAAATCCAAATGTGAAAAGAGATTGTTTTCAAGACTATGATATTATGTATGTTGTAAATGATATACAATCTTTTACGTCTAATCATAATTGGGTTCATAGATTTGGAGAAATAATGATAGTACAAATGCTAGAAGAAATGTCGTTAGTTCAACCAGATGAAGATGGGAAGTTTCCGTATTTAATGCAGTTCATGGATGGGAATCGGATTGATTTAACGCTAGTTCCAGTTGAGTTAATAAAAAAGTTCGTTGGACAAGATAGTTTAAGTAAATTACTTCTCGATAAAGATAAGTGTATGGAAGGATTCCCGCCAGCAAGCGATAAAGATTACTTAATAAAAAAGCCTACAGAAAAAGAGTTTTTGGATTGTTGTAATGAATTTTGGTGGTGTAGTACGAATGTGGCAAAAGGGCTATGGAGAGAAGAGCTTTCTTATGCAAAAGGAATGCTTGAGGGACCAGTGCGAGATATGTTCATCGTAATGCTAGAATGGTATATTGGTATGAAAACAGATTTTACAGTTAATGCAGGGAAGTTTGGAAAGCATTTCGAGCAATATATTGAAAAAGATATGTGGGTGCAATTTAAAAGAACATTTTCTAATGCAGAATATGAAAACATATGGGAGTCATTCTTTGTCATGGGTGATTTATTTAGGGAAGTGGCGAACGAAATCGCTAACACATATGAATATCAATATCCGCAAGATGATGATGATAAAGTGACGAACTATTTAAAACATGTGAAAGCTTTGCCAAAAGATAGTACATCGATTTATTAATAATAGTAAGCAGTAAGACTGTCCTAATTAAGGACAGTCTTATTTTTGTTTATGAATAACAATTTCTCTAACAAAGTGCAGATGAATTACATATGAAAATTTAGGGAGGTTTTTTATCATGTATTATTTTTATTCGCCAGAAATGTTTGATCCATATCAATGGGGACTAGAACGAGATGTTTCGTATGCTTATATGCCATATAACTCATTTTATTATGGAGACTATATAAGCGCATTGCCATACGCATATATCCCTCAAAGCTATGAAGTACAAATGAAAGCAGATGATCGTGGATCGTGGACACCATTTACATGGGTTGAAAAATATGCGTACGCATTTTCAGGACCGTATAATAAAGCGGAAGTAGCTCTTACATTTGATGATGGACCAGATTCAGAATTCACGCCAAAAATATTAGATAAGTTAAAACAACATAATGTAAAAGCTACTTTTTTCTTACTTGGTGAAAACGCAGAAAAATTTCCGAACGTAGTAAAGCGTATTGCAAATGAAGGGCATGTAATTGGTAATCATACGTACAATCATCCGAATTTAGCGAAAGTAAATGACGCTGAGTACCGTAATCAAATTATAAAAACGGAAGAAATATTAAAACGTTTAGCCGGCTATGCTCCTAAATTTATACGTCCACCGTATGGTGAAATACTTGAAAATCAATTGAATTGGGCAACTGAGCAAAATTTTATGATTGTACAGTGGAGTGTTGATACAGTTGATTGGAAAGGTGTAAGTGCCGATACGATTACAAATAATGTGTTAGGGAATTCATTTCCAGGTAGTGTCATACTGCAGCATTCTACTCCAGGTGGGCATTTACAAGGATCTGTTGATGCACTAGACAAAATCATTCCGCAGTTAAAAACGAAAGGGGCACGTTTTGTAACACTTCCAAGTATGTTCCAGACATCGAAAGAAAGAAAGTGAATGTGTTATAAATTGGAAAAATAAGGGGTGTGTCGTATAATGAAAGTGTAAGTTAGGGGGGATATAATTGATTGATGCACTAGTAAACATAGGAATAAGCATATTGATTGGTATTATTTTTATACTTGCGGCAATTATTCTTCAAAAAAATCCACCGACCGATATTAATGCGGCATATGGTTATCGTACGAAACGATCTATGAAAAATAAGGAATTATGGGATGCGGGTAACAGGTATAGTGCAGAAGTGATGAAGCAAAACGGATTTATCATGATGTTAATTGGAAGTGTTATTAGTATACTGTTTAGATATCCACATACAATAATAGCGATTATAGTGGTTATGCTGTTATTAATCATTCGTTTATTTATACAAGTAGAGAGTAGATTAAAAATACTTGAACAATAATAAAAAATAGGACTCTACGCAATATTATGCTAGGAGTCCTATTTTATTTATAAACTATTATTTTTTAATAATTCTTTTCCTTGCTCTATAACAAATTCATAGTATGCAAGATCATACGGATAAATATCTTCAAATGTTATCGTAATCGATGTATTGTTTAAGACTGAAATAGTCGTTAAAGATGAAATCTCTCCTTTTAATAGTTGTAGAAAAGAAGTTGCATGTACTTTCATCACATCGTCTACTTCTTCACCTGGTGCGAATGGAAGTGGATTGATGACATTGTGAAAATACATATGACAAAATTCACGATCAGTAAGATTTGAAATTTCATAATCTATTTTAAAGATTCCTTTGTATACTAAATCAGTAGTTTGAAAGGAAAGCCCCAATTCTTCTTCGATTTCACGAAGACCACCAATTTGTACATCTTCATCATGCATAATATGTCCGGCTGAAGTAATATCCCATATACATGGAGCTTCTTTTTTGTCTTTAGAGCGTAATTGGAAATATAAGAATATATCGTTAGCATCTTTTTCTACAAACCAACAATGAAATGTTTCGTGCCAATCACCGTCACGATGCACTTCATCGCGTAATTTCTTCCCAAGTGTATTTCTTTCAGAATCAAATATTGTTAACCACTCTGTCATTTTAATTCCCCTTTCTGCAAATTTTATTATACAATATTCGTATTGAATTTTGGGAAAATAAAGAAAAAGGGGCGATTATAAGTGGAGATAGAGCGTATGGAAATAAAATCGATTATTTCAACAGAGGAAGAGTTACGGAAAATATTGGGGCAACCAAGTGAGCGAGCATTGAAAAAAGTTATTTCATCATTAGACAACCATTGCGTAGATTTTCTTTCTAAATCTCCGTTTCTAGTATTATCCACTGGAAATAAGTTGGGGGAGTGTGACGCCTCACCGCGAGGAGACGCACCTGGATTTGTATACGTACTCAATAATAATAAAATTATCATTCCAGAAAGACCAGGAAATCGTCGTATAGACTCCATTTTGAATATTATTTCAAATCCACGTGTAGGACTAATCTTTTTTATTCCAGGTCTTGGGGAGACACTCAGAATAAATGGCCGAGCGTATATTACAAACGACGAAGAAATTTTGAAAGAAATGCAGGCGAATGGACGCAATCCGTTGCTTGGAATTGTTGTTGAAATAGAAGAGTGTTATATTCATTGTGCAAAAGCGTTTATTCGTTCTAAGATGTGGGATCCAGAATCTTGGTTAAATAAAAAAGAGTTACCATCAGCAGCAAAAATGTTGCTGGAGCATGCGAAAGTGAATACTTCAGAAGAAGATGTTGCACGTTCTTTAGAAGAAAGTTATACAAAAAGATTGTATTGAAAATTTTATTGATATAGTTTTGTAAGGTGGATATGTACGGGTTTTAGAATGGGGAACTTATATATGAACCGTTGATTTATAAACTGGAGAAATAACAAAATAGGTAAATTGAGTGGCGGTTGCATAATGCTATTGTAAAATATAATAAAAAAAATTCTTGAAAATAGTTAGTAAAAATAGGCTTGCTTTTTAAAAAGTTGATAACTATAATAAGTTAACAAATAGACATGAACGAAAAAGTAACGATAAGGACAAGAAATCATTTTTACGGTTTACAGAGAGGGAAGTCTAGGGTGTGAGCTTCCTAACACGAGAAATGATTTTACCACCTTTGAACTTCAATAGTGAACGAGTAATCTATTAATTATTGACGGTATCAGCCGTTATCTGAACTTGAGCAATCTAGGGAGAGATACGTCTAGATTGGAACAAGGGTGGAACCACGAAAACACATTCGTCCCTTTCCTAGGGATGAGTGTGTTTTTTTACGGATTTATAGATTGAAAATTTAAAATAATTAAAAAAGTATTGATTTTGTTTTTTATGCGAGTATAATGAGTTAACAAATAAACATGAACGAAAAAGTAACGATAAGGACAAGAAATCATTTTTACGGTTTACAGAGAGGGAAGCCAAGGGTGTGAGCTTCCTAACACGAGAAATGATTTTACCACCTTTGAACTTCAATAGTGAACGAGTAATCTAGTAATTATTGACGGTATCAGCCGTTATCTGAACTTGAGCAATCTAGGGAGAAATACGTCTAGATTGGAACAAGGGTGGAACCACGAAAACACATTCGTCCCTTTCCTAGGGATGGGTGTGTTTTTTTTATTACTTTGAAGGGAGGTGCGGTAACATGAAACTATTTATAAGTACGGAAATAACCACCACCTGCATGACAAAAAAGCAGAGTAAGGTGATTTATAGGTGTAACAATTAAACTTTTAGGAGGAGATTAGAAGATGAATAACGTTATAAATGTTGGGGTATTAGGTTTAGGCACGGTCGGAAGTGGTGTTGTTCATATTTTGAAAGAACATTATAAAAAAATCGCCCTTGATACAGGATACGAAGTGAAAGTGAAAACAGTCGTTGTACGTGATTTGGAAAAAGAACGCGATGTTTGTATTGACGGAATTGCAGTCACAAGTCATGCAGATGAAGTTCTAAATGATTCAAATATTGATATTGTAGTAGAGGTAATGGGCGGAATTGAAGAAGCAAAACAGCATATTGTTAAGGCTTTAGAAAATAAAAAACATGTCGTAACAGCAAATAAAGACTTAATGGCTGTATATGGTGCAGAGCTTCTTCAACTGGCAAACGATAATGATTGTGATTTATGTTATGAAGCGAGCGTAGCAGGCGGTATTCCAGTGTTAAGAGGACTAACTGACGGGCTAGCATCAGATCAAATTGAAAAAATAATGGGAATTGTAAATGGTACAACAAATTATATGTTAACAAAAATGAGTCAAAATGGGTGGTCTTATGAAGAGGCTTTACAGGAAGCACAAAAATTAGGTTTTGCAGAATCGGATCCGACAGCAGATGTAGATGGACTAGATGCGGCGAGAAAGGTAGCAATTCTTGCAAACTTAGGTTTTTCGATGAATGTTTCATTAGATGATGTGCAAGTAAGAGGGATTCGAAAGGTCGAAAAAGAAGATTTACAAATGGCTGAAAAGTTAGGATTTACTATGAAGTTAATTGGGAAAGCAGAAAAACAAGGATCAGCCATTCATTTAAGTGTAGAACCGACACTTTTACCAAGTCGTCATCCATTATCGAATGTAAATAATGAATTTAATGCAGTATATGTTCACGGTCAAGCGGTAGGAGAAGTAATGTTTTACGGACCTGGAGCTGGAAAGTTGCCAACTGGTTCTGCTGTAGTAAGTGATATTATTTCCATCGTTAAAAATATGAATCAAGTGCCGAAAAATAAAAGTGCGTTAAAAGAACCAGTTCCTTATGAATTACAAGGTGATGAAGAAGTAGTTTCGAAATATTTCTTGCGTATTTCATTACGAGATGAGCCTGGGATGTTACAAAAAATAACAGAATGTTTCGTTAATTATTCTGTAAGTTTAAAAGAAGTTATTCAATTACCTTTAAACCGTGAACTGGCAGAAGTTGTTGTTGTGACACATCGAACTTCCAAGTATCAATTCGAACGAGTTTTAGGAGCGATAGAAGCTGTCGCAAGTGAAATAAACAGTTACTACATTATTGAGGAGGAAAAACAATATGTATAAAGGACTATTAAAACAATATGCTTCTTATTTACCGGTGAATGAAAACACACCTGATGTCAGTTTAATGGAAGGAAACACACCTCTTATTCCGTTATTAAATATATCAAAGCAATTAGGGATTCAGCTATATGGTAAGTACGAAGGAGCGAATCCGACAGGTTCTTTTAAAGATCGTGGTATGGTGATGGCAGTTGCTAAGGCGAAAGAAGAAGGTTCAGAAGCAATCATTTGTGCATCAACAGGTAATACATCAGCATCAGCTGCAGCATATGCGGCACGTCTTGGGATGAAATGTATAATCGTAATCCCTGAAGGAAAGATTGCGCATGGAAAATTAGCGCAAGCGGTCGCTTATGGAGCTGAAATTATTTCAATAGAAGGGAATTTCGATGATGCACTTAAGGCTGTAAGAAATATTGCTGCAGAAGAGCCGATTACATTAGTAAATTCAGTGAATCCTTATCGAATTGAAGGACAAAAAACAGCAGCATTTGAAATTTGTGACCAATTGCAAAATGCACCAGATGTTCTAGCTATCCCTGTTGGGAACGCAGGGAATATTACAGCATATTGGAAAGGCTTCTGTGAATATGAGAAAGAAAAAGGTTATAAGAAGCCAAGAATTCATGGCTTTGAAGCAGAAGGAGCAGCGGCAATTGTAAAAGGGCATGTAATTGAAGAGCCTGAAACAATTGCAACAGCAATTCGCATTGGTAACCCAGCAAGTTGGTCGTATGCAGTAGAGGCTGCCGAGCAGTCTTGTGGTGAAATAGATATGGTATCAGATGAAGAAATTTTACATGCGTATAGGTTATTGGCAAAAACTGAAGGAGTTTTCGCTGAACCAGGATCAAATGCTTCATTAGCTGGCGTAATTAAACATGTTAAATCTGGAAAAATCAAAAAGGGAGAAACAGTTGTTGCAGTATTAACTGGAAATGGTTTGAAGGATCCTGATATCGCTATTTCTTCAAATCAACTAGACATCGCAAGTTTGTCAAATGATATAGAACAGATTAAAGATCATATTAAAGGGGTGATTATGTCGTGATACCATTAAGTGTTCGTGTCCCTGCTAGTACGGCAAATGTTGGTCCTGGATTTGATTCAGTTGGAATAGCTTTGTCATTGTATTTAGATGTGGTGGTTAAAGAAAAAGCTGATAAATGGCAAGTAATCCATTCCTTTGAAGAATCAATTCCGACAGACGATAAAAATTTAATCGTTAGCACGGCATGTAAAGTCTGTCCTTCTATATCACCCCATATAATAGAAGTTACTAGTAATATCCCATTAACAAGAGGGCTAGGAAGTAGTGCATCAGCGATTGTAGCTGGGATAGAACTTGCGAATCAACTAGGCAAGTTGAACTTAACTGCTGATCAAAAAGTTCAAATTGCTACAAATTTTGAAGGACATCCTGATAATGTTGCTGCTTCTATATTAGGTGGAACTGTAATCGGAGCACTTGATGGAAAGGATATTTCCGTCGTAAGAATTGAGAGCAAGGAGTTAGGGGTAATTTCTCTTATTCCGAATGAAGAATTAAATACAGATGAAAGTCGATCTGTATTACCAAAGATGTTTCCGTTTCATGAGGCAGTTAAAGCTAGTGCGATAAGTAACGTATTAGTAGCTGCATTATGTCAAAAGCGGTGGGAAGTTGTAGGTGAAATGATGGAGAGAGACCATTTTCACGAGCCATATCGTTTAGAACTCGTACCGTTATTACCATCTATTCGTAAATGCGCAAAAGAATTTGGTGCGTACGGTACAGCACTTAGCGGTGCGGGACCATCTATTTTTATATTAACGCCATATGAGAAACGTCAAGAAATCGCTGAGCAATTAGCGAGAGTATTTACAGATATGAAAGTATGTGAGCTTGAAATCGACCATAAAGGTATTATTGTAAATAAGGAAGAGCATATTGAATCGTAAAGAAAGCTGGCATGGCTAGCTTTCTTTACGTTGCAAACCTATTTTAAATTAGGTTTTTTCGGAAAAAAATATAAAACAAATGTTGATTTTGAATAATGTAAGTAAAGAGTGCATTCATTTTGGAGGTGATTAAATGAATAAAGAGTCACCAGAAGAAAAAAGAGAGCGTATGAGACAAAGTGAATTAAAAAGTAATCCTACGGGTTCTTTACATGACGGACTCAATAGAGCGGAAACAGGTAGTCCAGTTGATATAGCAGGCGGTATGAATTGGAAAGGTACAGGGATAATCATTTTAGTACTACTTTTAGGATACATTGTATACACTTATTTTTTCAGTTAAAGAATACTTGTTAAAATTTTGATTTGTTTAGTTTCATAATTGTTGAGAAAAAATGCAGTTACTGTATTACATGTCTTCTAAGCGAATTATAGTTGTTCATATCAACTTTTAATACTCCAAATAGAGCTAGCAAAATGCTAGCTCTATTATTTTTTGCCACATTCCTGTAACAAACCACCTGTATATTCATTGGTGGAGGTGCAGAGGATGAAAAAAATGATAGCGATATGTCTTCTAACAACTATGCCATTTTCGACTTTAGTCGGTTGTGACGTAAAAGGTAGTAATGCTGTACAAGAGTCTAAAATAAAGAAATCGACGTATAAAGATTTTACTTATGATGTAAATCCAGAAACATTCACATTAACTGTAGAACATGAGGGGGTAAAGGAACAGGCATCACAACCCCTACCGAAAATGAAGGTATCGAATGTAAAAAAAGAAAAGGATCGTACATCGTGGGAATATCCAGATCAAAAAGTAAAAATAAAATTAGAAAAGAAAAAAGACCACTTAAACATTGAAGTGGAATCGACTGGTGCAGAAAGCTTTACATGGCCGAAAGTAGAAGCTGAAAATTATACACTTCCGTTATGGGAGGGTAAGCAAATTCCGAGCAATGATGAGAATTGGAAGAAGTTTTTAAAGGATGATGCATATTCATTTGCTGAATCATTTTCTATGAAGTTTTTCGCTTTAAATGGTTCGAAATATTCAATTGTATATATTGCAAACAATATGTTTAATAATGAATTGAAATTTCATTCGGATCCGAAAATAGGATTTGATTTTACACATGAATTTCCGAGCATAAATAAAAATAAAACATATGGATTTCAATTATATGTGACAAATAATGATGCGGTAAGCATTGCTAAACTGTATAAGGATGATATTGTTCGAAAAGGTGAATTTAAAACATTACAAGAAAAGGCTAGAAAAAATAAAGAAATCGAAAAGTTATATGGAGCGGCGCATTTTTATTTTTGGAATCAAAATGGTTTATCAGAAAATAATATAAATTGGCCAAAACTAAGGGAGCAAATAAATAGCCCGCTGTTTAGTCATATAAAAGAACTTATTCAAAAGAATAGTTCAGAGCCTGGGGAACTGAATGTATTAGATCAAGTAAGTAAACAAGATTTCATTGATAAGTATCAAAAAAATGTTATTTTACGTTATATAAACGAAGTATTATCCATGAAGGAATTTTATAAAGAGGATATTTTTCAAAACGTTGATCAGGAAGCTAGTGTGCTATTAAAGAAAGGTGTAGGTCACTTAACGAACACAGAATTGTATAGCTTAAATAAGCATTTATTAAAGTCGCTACTTGGTGATGCGGTTGAAGAGGTAAGTAAATGGGGTAATGCAGATGGAACGGACATACTAAAGGAAATGAAAGAGGTAGGAATAGAAAAAGCGTGGATTGGTCTGCCGAACTGGGAACAAGGATTTATGCAACCTAATTTCGTGACAAAAGCGAAGGAAATGGGGTATTTAGTTGGTCCGTATGATTCATATCATTCCATTCACGAAAAAAGTGATAAAAATTGGAACACAGCATCCTTTAATGACCCATCATTATATGAAGAGGCTACTGTAACGAAGAAAAACGGAGAAAAGGTGCAAGGCTTTTTAGGCAGAGGTCGCAAGTTAAACCCGACTTTATCGCTGCCTAGTGTAAAGGAACGCATGAATGATATATTACAAAATGGTCCTAAATATAATTCATGGTTTATTGATTGTGATGCGACAGGTGAAATTTACGATGACTATTCAGCGAAACATATAACGACACAAGAGCAAGATTTAAAAGCACGTTTAAAACGAATGGACTACATTGCACAAGAAAAGGGTATGGTCGTTGGTTCTGAAGGTGGAAATGATTTTGCTAGTAGTACGATTGCATTTGCACACGGAATTGAAACACCTGTTATTAAATGGGACGATGAAGATATGCGGAAAAATAAAACAAGTCCGTATTATGTCGGTGGATATTGGTCACCAAATCAAAATGTTCCCGAAAAATATGCAAAACAAGTACCATTGAAAGAAGAATATAAACAAGTGTATTTAAACCCAGTATATTCGGTACCATTATATAAATTAGTATACAATGATTCCGTTATTACAACGCACCATTGGGAATGGGGAAGTTTAAAGGTAAAAGATGAAGTGGGAAATCGAATGCTGTCTGAATTATTGTATAATGTTCCTCCGTTGTACCATTTAGATGAAGTAGAGTGGAATAAACATAAAAAAGAAATTACAGAGCATCTAAAAGTTTGGAATGAAGTTCATGAAAAAGCAGTAAAAGAAGAGATGACGAATTTTGCGTATTTGTCAGAAGATAAGCTAGTACAATCTGTTTCTTATGGAAAAAATATTAAAATCATTGTGAACTTCTCAAATGAAGACATGGAAGTAGAAAAAGCGAAAATAAAAGCAAAGTCGGCTTTTATTGATAATCAGGGGAAGAAAAGCATGTATACGCCGTTTGAGAAATAATAACGTGAAATATACTGTATTCATAGAGGTTTTATCATTAGCTGGACTCTTTATTCATATCGTTTATCTGGAAAAAGATATCCTAATTTAAAATGAAAGAGTTAATGAATTTATAAATTTGCATGTTGCGAAGTGCTAAATTTTTGAAATTGGTAAATAGTGACTTGCCAAAAATAAGTACGAGAGTATAATGTGAAATGGAATACATATTGGGTTTTAGTAGTAACCTTACAAAATTGTAAGGTTAATGAAAGGAAATTCAATATGAAGATAAATAGACTTACATTATACTTGGTAAAGAGAAAGAGAGGCGAATGGGTATGAGCTCTGAATTAGAACAAAATACGAGAAGTAATAAAAAGCGTTCTAAAAGAAAGTCAATAAAATGGTTCATATTAATTCCATTTTTCCTACTTATTTTTGGAGGAGTAGGATATGGTTCGTTTATATATAATAAAGCAAAAGCTGTTGTAAATGATGCGTATGCGAAAATTGAAAAGTCATCAAAGCGTGATAAAGAAGTTGAACCTTTAAAGGATAATATTTCAATATTAATCATGGGTGTAGATGGAAGTGAAATGAGAAAAAGCCAATATGGCGAAGCAGTTCGAACAGATGCACTTTTATTAGCAACAATTAATAAAGATGATAAGTCTGTTAAGCTAGTAAGTATTCCACGTGATTCACGTGTTTATATTCCAACTAGAAAAAAATTAGATAAAATTACTCATGCTCACGTATTTGGTGGCGTAGAAAGCACACGCGATACGGTGGAAAGATTTTTAAATGTCCCTGTTGATTATTATGTGAAGTTTAACTTTGAATCATTCGTACAAATTGTCGATTCAATTGGTGGTATTGATATTGATGTACCAGTTACTTTCACTGAACAAGATAGTAAAGACCAAGCTGGTATGATCCATTTAGAAAAAGGTTACCAACATTTAAATGGAGAACAAGCACTTGCACTTGCAAGAACGCGTAAAATTGATAGTGACGCAATGCGTGGACAGAGACAGCAACTTGTAATAGAAGCAATTGCCAAAAAAGCGATGTCTGTTCAATCAATTAGCAAAATGGGCTCTTTACTAGATGCGGTTGATAAAAACATGAAAACGAACTTAACATTTGACGATATGCTTGCCATTACAAAAAATATGGCAGGATCTAATTTGGAAATGGAAAAAATGCAAATAGAAGGTACAGATAAACGTATCGGTGGTATTTATTATTACATTCCAAATGAAAAAAATGTAAAAGATATTTCAAAAAAATTAAATGATCATTTAGGTGTAACGCCAAAACCAGTTCGAAACGAATAATAAAAAAAGATTGGCTTTTGCCAATCTTTTTTTTGGAATGTATTTGTAACTTTTCTGTAACGATTTTTTAGTTTAGAAAAATTATACTCATATGTATGAGTATAATGGATAGGTAAAAAAGTAAAAGGACATATTCAAAATTTGTGGTAAGGAAAGATATCATATGCAGAAATGGTTAAGCATGATGGGAATTATCTTTATATTGACTGGATGTAAAATGTCTGAAGCTCCAACAAGTCTAATGGAAGCTCCAACAAATAAAAAATGGATTAATGAATTAAATGAACAAATTGATAAAGATTTACCTGTTAATTATCGCTTACTTACTCCAATGTCTAATAGAGATAAACAGACGACATGGTCAATGAATTTCGAGCGAGATAATAAAAAAGAAGCTGTCATCGTATATAAGATACCTAATGAAGATTATCATATATATTTAGCCGTATATGAGAAGAAAAATAATGGATGGAATATGAAGTCAACCTATACATTTGATGGGGAAGAAGTAGATATTGTTGAGGTAGGAGATTTCACAGGGAGTGGGAAAAGGGAACTATTGATAGGAATAACTACCAATCGTGATTTATTAGAAAACACAATGTATGTTTTTTCCGATGAGAGTGACGATATAAAGGAATTTTATAGACAGAAGTATACAAAGTTATTTATAGATGATTTAAACAAAAATGGTTTTAAAGACATAAGCCTTGTTTCGCATATGAAAGATGAACAGTTGAAGGTTCAGTTCATTGAAAAGTTTAAGGTATTGTCAGAGGTTACATTTGATCCGTATATAAATAGTATTCAAAGAATACAAATGGGTCGTATTTCTAAATCATTAAAGGCAGTTGTAATCGATGCGGGAACAGGGGCTCATTCAGGTATAACTTATGTAGCAAAATTTGATCAGGATCATTATGAAGTATTACCTATAGATGGGAAAGAAGATTTATTTAATGAATATGTTGTAGAAAGTAAAGATGTTAATGAAGACGGCATTATTGAATTTGTTCGTACTGTACGCCCAAAAGGTTGGGAAGATAAATCACATGGTGATAGTCCGCTTTTCGAACGTTACATACAGTGGAGTGAATCTGGAATTAAACCAATTGAAGAACGATATATAGATATAGAAAAAGGGTATTATGTGAAAATCCCTAAAGAGTTAATAGGGAAAATTACAATACCAGATCAGCAAAAAGAATCAAATTCTCAAAAGTTTTTGGATACAAGAACAAATGAAATATGGCTTGAAGTTCATATTTTTAAGCGGAAAGAATGGTTCAATATAAAAGGCTACAGTGCAGCAATTAAAACGGCTTCTCACGTATATGCAGTACCGAAGCAATCAAAATTTGAAAAAGTGAAAGCATATATAAAACCGCTAGCGGATTATCAACAAGAGTAGGAGGTGAGAATTATGTCAAAAATTTTAGTTTTAGAAGATGAATTAACAATCCGTAGCTTTATTGTTTTAAATTTAAAACGTGCTGGATTTTATGTAATAGAAGCTACTACTGGAGAAGAAGCGTTACAAATTTTGAGTGAACAAACTGTTGATATAGCACTGCTGGATGTAATGTTACCGGGGATTAATGGTTTAGAAGTTTGTAAGGCTATCAGGAAAGAAAATAAAAAAATGGGTATTATTATGTTAACCGCACGTGTACAAGATGAAGATAAGGTGCAAGGACTAGGAATAGGTGCAGATGATTATATTGCAAAACCGTTTAGTCCAGTAGTATTAACTGCACGTATACAGTCTTTATTAAGAAGAATAGAAGTACATGAAGAAAAAACGAATATTGTTACGTCAGGTCCATTTTCGTTAAATATTATAGAAGAAAGATTGTATAAAGATGGACAATTAGTCGATTTAACACCTACAGAGTATATGATATTACAGTATTTAATGAATCAGGCTTCAAAGCCAGTTTCGCGTGATGAAATTTTAAATATGATTTGGGGAACCAATTACGTAGGTGAGACGAAAGTGGTAGATGTAAATATGAGACGGTTACGTCAAAAGATAGAATGTAATCCATCAGAACCTGAATTTATTCTTACGGTGTGGGGAAAAGGATATGTGTGGAAGGAAAGTATAAGATGAAACGGAAAGTGACTTTATATTTTATGACGGTCATTACACTTATGCTTGTATTATTTGAAGTTGTATTTTCAGTCTCAATTTATCGATACTATTATAATGGTATTGTGCAATATATAGAGTCTCATGCGAAAACGAGTACACGTTTTTTTTCAGAATACAATTCACTATACTTTATTCGGTTACAAGAATATAGTGGTGACATAATTAGTAGCTTTCAATTAGAAGGAACAGAATTACAGTTAATTGATCGTCACGGCTCGGTTATACAATCTTCAAGTGGTGAAAAGATAGAAGGTAAAGTCAATATTCCACAATCATTATTAGAAGGTGAAATGTATAATCAAGTTACTAAGAAAGGTAATAAAAAACAACTAGAGGTGCTAAGCCCACTTATACATCAAGGACAAACTATTGGTGTTTTAAAATATACGACTGTTTTAACAAATGTAAATAAAAAGATTATTGAAATTATTACGTTTACTATTTCTGTAGGTATTGTTATTTCGGGAGTCGTCTTCTTAATTAGTAGACGTTTGGCAAATTCATTTGTTGAGCCAATTGAATCCATTATTCAAGCCTCTTCACAAATTGCAGAAGGCACATTAAAGCAAAAAATTAAAGAAGATTATCCTGGAGAATTAGGTGACTTGGCACATAGTTTAAATTATATGGCCTATAAAATAGATAAGGCTGAGCAGATGAAAAATGAATTCATTGCTTCTATTTCGCACGAAATACGAACGCCTTTAACAGGAATTAAAGGTTGGAGTGAGACGTTAAAAACAGTAGATCATTTAACAGAAGAAGAAATAAAGCAAGGTATGGGCATTATTTCAGGTGAGACAGATAGGTTGATTCATTTAGTAGAAGAATTGTTAGATTTTTCAAGATTACAATCAAATCATTTTAATTTATATAAACAAAAGGTGCAATTGTACGATATACTAGAGGAGACGATTTGGCAATTAACTCCTAAATCGGAAGAGAAGGAAATTCAATTTATTACTACTATAGACCGAATTGAATTGATGGGAGATCGAAATAGGCTAAAGCAAGTTTTCTTGAATATTGTTCAAAATGCAATTAAGTATTCACATAAAAAAAGCACAATACACATTGAAGCGACTAAAATAGAAGGACAAGCAGTGATTAAGGTAAGAGACGAAGGAATTGGAATTGCTAAAGAACATTTACCATATATTGAGCAATCATTTTACCAAATTAATAATCATGCTGCAGGTGCAGGTATTGGTTTAGCTATCGTTAAAAAAATGGTGGAGCTTCATGGCGGTGCGCTTAGTGTTACAAGTAAAGAAGGAATAGGAACAACAATTTTGATAAAACTCCCATTATAATACAAATAAAATCTATTTATATGGTGAAATAAAAATAAATAGATGTATAATTATATTGGGCGATTTATATATAAGATTAATAGGGAGAGGAATTCGATAGAATGGAAAAAGCTTTAAAAATTAAACAAATAGTAGTCGTTTTAATAGCGATTGCCGCAGTAGCTATTGGGTATTACATGTTTCAATCAATTACTTCACCAGCAAAAGCTGTTGCGAAACAAGAAAATGTAGTGCAGCTTGCAAGTGAACAGCCGAAAGTTGAAATGAATAAAACGGCACCAAGTCGTTTTAATGGAAAAGAAAGAAAAGTTGCTTATCTTACATTTGACGATGGGCCAGGGAAATATACGGCTGAATTATTAAATACGCTAAAACAACATGATGCGAAGGCGACGTTCTTTTTAATTGGAGCGAATGTCAAAGAATTTCCTGATTTAGTGAAACGTGAAAATGCTGAGGGTCATTATGTAGGCATGCATAGTATGACACATAATTTCGCAAAGTTATATAAAAATGGCGAGTATGTAAATGAGATGAAAGAAGATCAAGGTTTAATCGCTAATATTATTGGGAAATCACCTAAATTAACACGTCCTCCATATGGTTCGATGCCTGGATTGAATGAAGGTCTTCGAAATAAAGTGGTAGAAAGCGGATTTAAAGTATGGGATTGGACAATTGATTCATCAGATTGGAAATACAATAAAATGCCAGTTGATGCAGCTGCAGCACAAATTGCTCAAAATGTATTAACAAACGCAACAAAACCACAAGAAGTAATTTTAATGCATGATATTCACCCGCAATCAGTTGCTGCTGTGCCAGCAATTTTAAAGGGGCTAAAAGAAAAGGGTTATGAGTTTGAAGCTTATCATGAAGAGAATCACTTCCCAGTGAACCTCTGGCATGATAACCGTATGTAATGGAGGAATGAACGTTGAAGTATGGAAAAGTAGCAGTAGTAGGAGCATTATCAGTAGGACTTTTAACAGGTTGTTTCGGTGAAAAGCCAGAAGAAAATCTATATACAGCTTTTGAAACAGCAGCAACACAAGAAAAATCTTTAGTGGATGAAGCAAAAAAATTAGAGCAGTTAGAGAAACAAGGGCAAGAATTATATGCTCAAATTTTGCAAGAAGGTAAAGATCATAATGAAGCAGTTGTGAAGAAAATAGAGCAAGCTACTGCAAATGTAGATGATCGTGAAAAAGTATTGAAAAGTGAAAAAGAAATGTTAGAAAAAGCACAGAAGGAAACAAAATCTGTTCAAAGTAATATAGAGAAGATTGAAGATAAGAAGTTACAAAAACAAGCAAAAGCAGTAGAAGAGTCGTATAAAAACCGTTATGATGCATTCAAAAAGATGAATGAAAATTACACGAAAGTGTTAGCGACTGAAAAAGAACTGTATGAAAAATTAAAAGTAAAAGAAACGAAATTAAAAGAAATCGGTGAAAAAGTTAAAACTGTTAATGAATTAAATGTGGAAGCACAAAAGTCGAAAGAGCAGTTTAACAAATTTACAAAAGAGTATAATGACAGTAAATTAGCATTCTACAAAGATGCAGAAATTAAGATTAAAGATCAGAAATAAAGAAGAATCTAAAGTGTAATAAAAAGCCGGAGAAACATCGTTATAAATGTTTTTTCGGTTTTTTACGTTAAATGAATAGAAAAGACTGGAATTGATATCATAAAAGAGTTATAGTGAGTTATTCTAAGGGAAATATTGTAAAGTAAGGAGAATGGAAATATGTCATATGAATTTTTACTCAAATTAGGTTTAGCACTCTTTTTAGGATTATTCATCGGGATAGATAGGCAGCTAAAGAATAAACCACTTGGTGTGAAAACAAGTATGGTTATTTCTGTAGCAAGTTGTTTAATTACGATGGTTTCAATTGAATCTGTGCATGTATATTCTGTTCCAGGACATACAAATATGGATCCGATGCGACTGGCCGCTCAAATTGTTAGTGGAATTGGTTTTCTTGGCGCAGGTGTCATTTTACGAAGAAGTAATGATGTTATTTCTGGATTAACAACAGCTTCTATGGTGTGGGCTGCTTCAGCTTTAGGGATTGCAATTGGTGCGGGATTCTATTTACAAGCGACAGTTGCTATGGTTTTAATTATTTTAGCGATTAATGTACTTCCGCAACTTGTGAAAATTGCAGGACCGTATTCATTAAGACAAAAGGATTTATCTATAAAAATTACTGTTAAAGAGCATCATGAGTTAGATGGTATATTTAAGCAAATTAAAAATTTAGGCATGCATGTGAAACGCGTGAAAATTAAAGATATAGATAGTGGAGCATTTCAGCAACTGGAGATGGTTATTTTAGCTCCAGAAGATTTATATACAACAGAGTTATATAGTTCCCTGAAAGAGATTGATCGAGTAGTTTCAGTTGAAGTGGAAAGTAGATAATTGTGATAAAAAAGAGTGAAGTGAATTCACTCTTTTTTATTTGGATTTTTAAGGAATGAAATTGATATAATGATGAGTAACAAGGGGGAGAAATGATGGGAATACATATTAGAAGAGCAATAAAGGATGATATACCAGGTATAGCAAAGGTGCATGTTGATAGTTGGAAAACAACGTATAAAGGGATATTTGCTGACGAAATTCTAGATAATGTAGCATATGAGAAACGAGAAAAACAATGGGAAGATATTTTTCAAAAAGAAGGTAATCATCAATTTAGATTTGTAGCAGAGAATTTAAATGGAGACATAGTTGGATTCGTCGATGGGGGAGTAGAAAGAACTGGTACATATAATTGTGATGGAGAATTATATGCAATCTACCTTTTACAAGAGTATCAAGGAATGAAAATAGGACAAAAGTTATTTCAAGCTTTATTATCGGATTGTATAAACAATGATATACAATCACTTTTAGTTTGGGTTGTTACGAATAATCCTTCTAAAAAGTTTTATGAAAAATTTAACCCTGAAAAAATTGATACGAAATTTTTAGAGAGAGTAAGGGTAGAAGAAACAGCGTATTGTTGGAGAGATTTGAATTTGTTATACAAAAAGTTATATAGATTTGCTTAAATAATATTATTATGTAAACTTTATGTTTGAAAGAGGTATACCAATTAAGGTATACCTCTTTTGTTTAACCATTTTGGATAGATTACTAATGAAAAATAGTAAGTATGTAGTTTGAAACTGAGTATTTTTTTTCTTGTATTTTTAACTAGATTAAAGAAAAGAGAGAAAACAAGAAAAATTAAATCAGATAAAAAAATTCTGAAATATACTCTTGAATTGAATATCATTATCAATTAGAATCATAATTGATAACGACATTCAATTATCGTTTATTATATAAAATTTCGATAGCTTTAATATAAAGAGGAGGACCAACATGCAGCATGCGAAACAAATCGCAGAACATGCAACATTACAAAGCTTTTTAAACTGTTATTTAAGAGAAACAGGGAGTGGAGAATGGATTACAGAGGATGAAAGAATGAAGATTATCTTCAGTAATACGTTGAATAGAGATACAGTCCCCACATATTTATGTTGTCGGCTATCGGCACAGAACGTTACTTTGTATGGAGAAGTTATATATAAATCATCAACAGATCGTCATTTGTTTGGAGAACAATTTTATTATCAAATTGGAGATAGTAATTCTGTTATTAAAGCAGATTACGTTACAGTTATTACATTTTTAATAAAAGAGATGTCTATCAACTACGGAGAAGGGACGAATCCTGCGGAACTTATGCTTCGAGTTATCCGTAGTTGTCAAAATATTGAGGAATTTACAAAAGAGAGAATAGAAGATACGTCCGCATTATACGGTTTCCATACAACTTTTATAGAAGCGGAGCAGTCTTTATTATTTGGGCATTTAACTCATCCTACACCAAAGAGTAGACAGGGGATATTGGATTGGAAAAATGCAATGTATTCTCCAGAATTAAAAGGAGAATGTCAGCTTCATTATTTTCGGGCCCATAAAAGTATAGTAAATGAAAAATCATTATTATCAGATTCTACAACAACGATTATAAAAGAAGAATTAAGTAATGATGAGATGGTTAGTAAGGAATTTATAGAGAAGTACTGTAAGGAAGATCAATATGCATTAATTCCAATTCATCCGCTTCAGGCAGAATGGCTCTTGCATCAAGCTTACGTACAAGATTGGATAGTTCAAGAATTGCTTGAGTATATTGGACCTGTAGGTAAGTATTATATGGCAACATCATCACTAAGGACGCTATATCATCCCGATTCGAAGTATATGCTTAAGTTTTCATTTCCGGTGAAAGTAACGAATTCAATGCGTATTAATAAACTGAAAGAACTTGAGAGTGGTCTTGAAGGGAAGGAAATGTTAAAGACGGCTATTGGTGAAGTACGAGAAAGGTTTCCAGGCTTTGATTTTATTTGTGATCCAGCCTATATTACATTAAATTATGGAACACAAGAATCTGGATTTGAAGTGATTATTCGCGAGAACCCTTTTTATAGTGAACATGCAAACGACGCAACATTAATTGCTGGGCTAGTTCAAGACGCTATACCTGGAGAGCGTACGCGGTTATCGAATATTATTCATCGCCTAGCAGATTTAGAAAGTAAAAGCTGTGAAGAAGTAAGCTTAGAGTGGTTTAGACGATATATGAATATTTCTTTAAAGCCAATGGTATGGATGTATTTACAGTATGGTGTTGCATTAGAAGCTCATCAGCAAAATAGCGTTGTTCAGCTAAAAGATGGTTATCCGGTCAAATATTATTTCCGTGATAATCAAGGATTTTATTTCTGTAATTCAATGAAAGAGATGCTTAATAATGAATTAGTTGGTATTGGAGAACGTACTGGAAATTTATATGACGACTATATTGTGGATGAGAGATTTCGTTACTACTTAATTTTCAATCATATGTTTGGTCTCATTAATGGTTTTGGCACAGCAGGATTAATTAAGGAGGAAATTCTTCTCTCGGAATTAAGGTCTGTACTTGAATCATTCCTTCCGTATAACCGGGAACCTTCAACATTTTTAAGAGAATTATTGGACGAAGATAAGTTAGCGTGTAAAGCAAATTTACTAACGAGATTTTTCGATGTCGATGAGTTAAGTAATCCATTAGAGCAAGCAATTTATGTGCAAGTACATAATCCGCTCGTTAGAGAAGTGGCTGTTCGTTCATAAATAGCGTTAAAATTTCACGTAATACAAATAATGGTATTTTGTCATAAGGTGGAGGGTTTTATGAGAGTGGACATGTATCATACGAAAGTATTGAAGGCGCTCGAATCAGAAGATTACATTTCAGTACGAAGAAGAGTGCTACGTCAATTAGTAGAATCGTTAATTTATGAGGGGATTATTACACCGGTTCGCATAGAAAAAGAAGAACAAATTCTTTTTATAATACAAGGACTTGATGAAGAAGACAAAAGTGTCACGTACAAATGCTATGGCAGGGAACGGATGACATTTGGACGTATTTCTTTAGACTCATTAATAGTAAGAGTCCAAGATGAACAGCAAGAAATACAATCTGTCTCGCAATTTCTAGAAGAAGTTTTTCGGGTTGCTAGTGTAGAACAAGCTAAATTAGATTCTTTTATGCACGAATTAGAACAAACAATATTTAAAGACACGATTGCACAATATGAAAGAAATAATAAGAAAGAATATACTCAAAAATCTTACGATGAGTTTGAAAGCCATTTAATAGACGGCCATCCATATCACCCTAGTTATAAAGCACGTGTTGGATTTCAATATCGTGACAATTTTCAATATGGATATGAATTTATGCAGCCAATAAAACTCATATGGATTGCAGCGCATAAGAATTATGCGACTGTAGGTTATGAGAATGAAGTGATGTATAACGACCTTTTAAAAGAGGAGATTGGCGATCGTAAATTAGAAGAGTTTATGGAACGAATTCGTAATAGGGGATGTTATCCAAAACAGTACGTGTTTATACCTGTTCACCCATGGCAGTGGGAGAATTTCATCATTTCAAATTATGGGGATCATATACAGGGTAATTTTATTATTTATTTAGGAACATCAGAGGACGATTATTGCGCGCAACAGTCAATGAGAACGTTAAGAAATATTACGAGTCAAAAGAAACCGTACGTTAAATTATCGATGAATTTACTCAACACTTCAACACTCCGTACACTGAAACCATACTCTGTTGTAAGTGCACCAGTAATATCAAATTGGTTAAATGATGTTGTAAGTAATGACGCCTATTTAATGGATGAAGCACGTTTAATCTTGTTAAGTGAGTTTTCAAGTGTAACGTATGACACGAATAAGAAAGCTATATATGGTTCATTAGGATGTATTTGGCGCGAAAGCGTTCACAAGTATTTAGATGCACAAGAGGATGCAATTCCTTTTAATGGTTTATACGCTAAAGAGAAAGATGGTACACCAATTATTGATGCGTGGTTGAATAAATATGGAATGAAGGATTGGCTACAATTACTTATTCAAAAAGCGATAATACCAGTTATACATCTTGTTGTAGAGCATGGCATCGCACTGGAATCACATGGACAAAATATGATTCTAGTCCATAAAGAAGGGGTGCCTGTTCGTATTGCGTTAAAGGATTTTCATGAAGGGCTTGAGTTTTATCGTCCATATTTGAAAGAAGTTGACAAATGTCCCGACTTTACTAAAATGCATAAAACATATGCGAATGGAAAAATGAATGATTTCTTTGAAATGGATCGCATTGAATGTTTGCAAGAGATGGTGTTAGATGCACTATTTCTGTTTAATTTAGGAGAATTAGCATTCGTACTTGCGGATGAGTATGGATTGAAAGAAGAACATTTTTGGATGATGGTTGTTGAAGAAATTGAAAATCATTTAAGAATATATCCACATTTGAAAGGTAGATTTGAAAATATTCAATTATATGCACCTACATTCTATGCTGAACAATTAACGAAACGTCGATTATATATGGATGTGGAATCGCTTGTTCATGAAGTTCCAAATCCATTGTATAGAGTAAGACAACTTATGAAACAAAAATCAGCTGTTACAGGGGGAAATTATGCTAATCGTTAATAAACAAGAGTATAGCAAAAGTGATTTTGAATTGAGATTACAAGTTTATGAGGAAATGGAACAATTTCAAAAAGCAGAAGGAAATAGATTTGCACTTTGTCTGAAAGATCCATTCGATATTATTACGCTTGTGTTTTTCTTAAAAGAAAAGAAATCATCAGTATTACTTATACATGAAGATACGCCAAAAGAAACGGCTATTGAAATGGCAAAGCGTGCAAATTGTGTAGGGATTTTATATGGAGAATATGGCGATTTTACAAAATTAGAAGTAGGGAACTTTTTACTAGAAGAGCCTTCTTTATTGCAATATAGTTCGGGAACTACGGGAGAACCGAAACTGATTCGTAGAGCATGGACGGAAGTTGATACAGAAATTACTGCCTATAATGAAGCTTTAAACTGTGAAGTAGATGAAGTGCCAATCGTTATGGCTCCTGTTTCACATTCATACGGACTAATATGTGGTACGTTATCAGCAATTACGAGGGGGAGCAAGCCTGTAATCATTACGAACAAAAATCCTAAATTCGCATTAAATATAGTTCGCAATACAGAAAAACATATTATATATGCAGTACCACTTATGTTACACATTATGGGGAGTTTTCCATTAGGAACGTTCCAGTTTCATAAAATTATGACATCAGGATCGCCTTTGCCAGAAGCACTATTTTATAAACTAAAAAAAATGACAACATATATGATGCAGCAATACGGTTGTTCTGAAGCAGGTTGTATTAGTATATGTCATGATATGAAAAGCCATTTAGATTTAGGAAACCCTCTACCTCATGCAAGTATAAGCATAGGTTCAGATGAAAATGCACCGGAAGAAATCGTCGTGAAAATGAATGATAAGGAAATTTTCACGAAGGATTTAGGGTATAAATCTGAGCGTGGCATTCATTTTATGGGGCGTATGGACGATGTAATTAATGTCTCAGGATTAAAAGTCTTTCCTATAGAGGTAGAAGAAACGATGCTTCGATTGGAAGGTGTGCAAGAGGCAATTGTATATCGGGGGAAACATCCTGTGATGGGCGAAATAGTTAAAGCGAAAGTGATCTCTCATGTTGATCCAGTGAAAATAAGAGAATGGTGTATTCAGCACTTACCTTCTTATAAAGTTCCGCATGAAATTGAAAGTGTAAATAAAATTCCTAAAAATAAAACTGGAAAAGTAAGTAGAAAGTTACTAGAGATGGGAGAGGTTACAACATGAGACGGGAAGCGTTAAAGAATGCCGTGTTAAAAATTATGATAGAAAAAATGGAACTGAAAAATGTAACGCATTTAGAAGAAACGATGCGCTTAAATCAAGATTTATATATAGATTCGGTAATGATGTTACAGCTTATTGTATACATAGAAATGGATGTAAAGCTATGCGTTCCAGAGGATGAGGTAGACCCAAAGGCATTTCTTACTGTAGGATCTTTGCTTGATTTTATGGAAGAGTTAGAGCCGTTACAGGAAGTAAATGTGAATAACTAACCTTTAGGAAAGTGGATGAGAGTATGACTTCAATTAAAGTGCACTGTTTAGTGAGTTGTTTTTGTGAAATTATAAAAAGGCGTAGCGACATTGATTTTCGTCCATTTTATTTTGGACTATGGGATGGAGATTTTGATATAACACAAGGCGGAATTATTTCATATCACTCTGAAAACATTAACCATGATCATTATTTAATTTGGTTTGAAAAATTGTACGGTATTAAAGTAAACGAATGGTATGATCATGCAAAAGATAAAGATAGCAATGTAGAAACGTTTTTAGAATTAGTAGAAAACAAGCCGGAAAATCGTTATGTCATTGTAATGGTTGATATGTCTCTATTACCAGAGAGGGAAAATAAATTTCATCAAAAACCGTTTCCACATTATTTAATGATATCAAAAACAGAGAAAGAAGAAGAATGGTTCATGCTAGATCCTGATTTTCGTTGGGAAGGAAATATGGAAAGAGAAAAAGTACTTCACTCTATTCAAGATAACCCATTTGGTGGAGGTTATTTCATTGATATAGAAGGAATTGGAGAGCCAACGCAAGAAACAGTAGCTAGTTATTTCACAGAAACATTCAAAAAGAACGACAATGAACTGACTATGGAACTGAAAAATTTAATTGTAAAAATGGCAAATGAGGAAGAAGGATATGCGCTTTCTGGACTTGTAGCAGCAGTAAAACAAATACCAGTACTTGCAATTCGTAAATATAGTTATGAGCATGCCTTTGCATACTTCCGTGAAACGTTGCAATATTCGGAGCAAGAATTTGATTATTGGTGTGATCGAGTAGAGGATATTGTACAAGGATTTACAAATGTACAGTATCGTGCAATTAAAATGGCAATGACGAATAATAAAGGTATGCTAGTATCGATTATTGAAAAACTGGATGAAATGAATGCAATTGAACTGCAAATTAAGAAGGAATTAGAGAGACAGTTTCTATCATGGAAAGGTATGAAAACAAATCAATCTGTCGCAACTCTTTAATAAGCTAACTGAATTTAAGATAGGAGAGTTTAATACTATGAAATATTCGCTATGTACCATTTCATTTCGTCATCAATTAATTTCATTTACTGATATTGTTCAATTTGCATATGAAAACGGTTTTGAAGGAATTGAATTATGGGGGACGCATGCACAAAATTTGTACATGCAAGAACGTGAAACGACAGAACGAGAATTGAATTTTCTAAAGGATAAAAACTTAGAAATTACGATGATAAGTGATTACTTAGATATATCATTATCAGCAGATTTTGAAAAAACGATAGAGAAAAGTGAACAACTTGTAGTACTAGCTAATTGGTTTAATACGAATAAAATTCGCACGTTTGCTGGGCAAAAAGGGAGCAAGGACTTCTCGGAACAAGAGAGAAAAGAGTATGTGAAGCGAATACGTAAGATTTGTGATGTGTTTGCTCAGAACAATATGTATGTGCTGTTAGAAACACATCCCAATACACTAACGGACACATTGCCTTCTACTATAGAGTTATTAGAAGAAGTAAACCATCCGAATTTAAAAATAAATCTTGATTTTCTTCATATATGGGAGTCTGGCGCAGATCCAATAGACAGTTTCCATCGATTAAAGCCGTGGACACTACATTACCATTTTAAGAATATATCTTCAGCGGATTATTTGCATGTGTTTGAACCTAATAATGTATATGCTGCAGCAGGAAGTCGTATAGGTATGGTTCCGTTATTTGAAGGTATTGTAAATTATGATGAGATTATTCAGGAAGTGAGAAATACGGATCTTTTTGCTTCCTTAGAATGGTTTGGACATAATTCAAAAGAGATATTAAAAGAAGAAATGAAAGTATTAATAAATAGAAAATTAGAAGTAGTAACTTCGTAATGTGAAATGATGTGAGAGTCTCGTTTAGAGGCTCTTTTTTTATGGTAAAAAACAACCAAAAATTTCCATGTATTTTAATTTGAATTTAACACAATTTATATATAAATAAGGAGGTGATTGGTAATGGCTAGAAATCGTAATTCTAATCAATTAGCATCACATGGAGCACAAGCAGCTTTAGATCAAATGAAGTATGAAATTGCACAAGAGTTCGGTGTACAACTTGGAGCTGATACTTCTTCACGTGCAAACGGTTCTGTAGGCGGTGAAATCACAAAACGCCTAGTAGCGATGGCAGAACAACAGCTTGGTGGCGGATATACTCGCTAAATGTAGAAGGTTATAGGAGAAAGGAAGGATTCTTCCTTTCTTTTTTTTTCAATTAATTGGTATGGATATATAGTGAACAGAATTCAAAGAATAGAAGTAATACTATATTTTACCCAATTTCTTTTGTTGTGAATGGGAAGTATTAAAGATGTAATAGCCCTGGTGGAATGAAAATTATGTTCCAGCAGGGCTATTATATGGTAAGAAATATATGATGAAAGGTTCCGAAATCAACATGTTAAAAAAAGAAAACTGTTGTTTAATTGCGCTTGCATCAGTTCCACTTGTCATGACATTAGGGAATTCAATGCTCATTCCAATCTTGCCGACAATTGAAAAGCAATTACATATTTCATCGTTTCAAGTATCCATGATTATTACAATTTACTCTATCGTAGCCATTTTACTTATACCGATTGCTGGTTATTTATCAGATAGATGGGGACGAAAGATGGTAATGGTTCCGAGTTTGCTGATTGCGGCTATAGGAGGAGCGATAACTGGTTGGGTATCATGGAAAGTTGATAATCCCTACATTTGGATACTAATCGGTAGAGCGATTCAAGGTATTGGTGCTGCTGGTGCAATGCCGGTTGTTATACCGTGTGTTGGTGATTTATACAAAGATGAAAAACAAGTTAGTACAGGTTTGGGAATCATTGAGACATCCAATACATTTGGAAAAGTGCTGAGCCCTATTTTAGGATCTGCTCTTGCTGCCATTGTATGGTTCTTACCATTTTGGGCGATTCCAGTTTTATGTGTCGTAGCAATTGTTTTATTGCTGGTATTAGTAAAGGCAAAAAAACAAGAAGGGGAAGTACCGCCACTAAAAGAGTTTATTCGATCTATTATCTCTACGTTTCGAGAAAAGGGAAGATGGTTAATTGCCATTTTTGCATTAGGTGCAATTATTATGCTTATTTTATTCGGAATTCTCTTTTATTTGTCGACTATACTGGAATCAAAGTATGACATTCATGGTATATGGAAAGGGTGTGTGCTTGCTATCCCGTTACTTGTACTGTCACTTAGTTCCTATATGGCCGGTAAAAAAATTGGAGATAATCAAAATGTTATGAAGAAGTGTATTTATATTGGTTTTTTAATGGCAGCTGCATCAGTCATCATTCCTTTATTTATAAAAGGGATTTACTTACTACTTCTTTGTCTCGTTATTATGGGGATAGGAATTGGTATGGCACTCCCATGTTTAGATGCTCTCATTACACAAGGGATTGAAAAGGAGCAAAGGGGAACGGTTACGTCCTTTTATAGTTCAATGCGATTTATCGGTGTAGCAGCTGGACCACCTTTATATTCTTTTTTTATGAAAGGGGCGGACCATGAAGTGTTTTATTTGACAAGTATTTTCGCTGCCATTGGTGCTGTTATAGCAATCATTTGGATTAAACCAGCAAAAGATGCAAAGACGGTAAAACAGAAACCGGAACCTACTTCATAATTTGAAAGAGAATTGCATGATGTTTTCAGTAACATGCAATTCTCTTTCGTTCATTAAGAATAAATAACTTGTTTTAACATATAAAGCGCGACACCCCATATGATGAGACCAGAAAATTTATTTAATAATAAGATTGTCTTTCCGGTTGAGTCTAGTCTTTTTAGAAATTTCCCCGCTAAAGCTAAGCTTATAAACCAAATCCAAGAAACGATAATAGTTGCAAGTGTAAAAGCCCATTTTTCACTTCCTATGTATTGAATAGAATTTGTTCCAATTACACCGATTGTGTCTAAAATTGCATGTGGATTTAATAACGAAACTGATGCTGCGAAAAGGATTTGCTTTTTTAAGGGCATACTTTTTTCTTGTTTTACATCGTTGGAAGGGTTACTTCTCCAAATAACAAAGCCCATATATAGGAGAAAGAAAAATCCAATTATATATAACGAGTTAGTTAGCCAAGAAAAAGTAAGGAGTACAAGGGAGACACCTTGCACCGCAATCAATATGAGTAACGTATCACATATAGAGGCAGTTAATACTACAGGGGCTGCCCTCCAAATGTTTGGTTGGCTAGCGCCTTGGTTAAAGACAAAAACATTTTGTACACCTAATGGAATGATAAGTCCAAATGCAAGAATGATACCATGAATAATTGCTTCACTCATCATATTACCTCCTATTTTAATTCATTATGATAGTGTATATTGTATAGAAGAAATGAAAATTTGTATCCATCCATATGGTTGGGGAGGTTACCAACCAAAAAGAATATAAGGTGATATGATGGAAAGATTCGTTTGGAAACCGAATATGTCTCTAGCGACGCCGCTGTATAAACAAATAGAAACGTATATAAAAGAAAGGATTGTTAATGGAGAATGGACCGTTGGAACAAAATTACCTTCACAAAGAGATTTGGCCCATACATTTGGTGTGAATCGAAGCACAATTGTAATGGCTTTCGATGAACTAGTTGCGAAGGGATATATTGAAGGGAATGGCAGGAAAGGAACAATTGTTGTAAATAATAATGAGAATGCTTCAACTTACGCACCCCCGCCTAATTGGCAGTCTTATGTAGAAACAGGAGTTCATTATCCGAATCTCCCAGCTATTCAAGAGATTAATCAAGCTGAATTTTATCCACATGTAATTCGGTTAGGAACAGGTGAGCTCGCGCCGAGTCTCTTACCTGAGAAAAAGATGAAAGAAATTATGAATAAGCTTTTAAAGTCAAATGTGACGCTTGGGTATGAAGAGCCGAAAGGAAATCTGTATTTAAGGGAAAAGATTTCCGAATACTTAAAGGAGCATGGCGTATATGTATCTCCTGCCTCTATATTAATTGTTTCAGGAGCAATTCAAGCGCTGCAACTTATTTCTATGGGGCTTCTTTCGAAAGGGGCATCCATCTTATTAGAGAAACCATCCTATTTATATTCGCTTAATGTTTTTCAATCAGCAGGAGTACGTTTAATTGGAATCCCAATGGATGAGAGCGGGTTACATACATCATATATTAAGAAATATAAGAAGCAGTTCAATGCCTCTATTTTATATACGATCCCGTCTTTTCATAATCCGACGAATTTTAGTATGAATACTAAGAAGCGAAAAGAAATAATGGAAGTATGTAATGAAATTGGATTACCTATTATAGAGGACGCAGTGTATCAAGACTTATGGTTTGATGCACCTAGTTCGAAACCTTTAAAAGCCTATGATAAAAATGGAATTGTACTACATATTGGAAGCATGTCCAAAGTAATTAGTCCAGGTTTAAGAATTGGATGGATTGTTGGACCCGAGCCAGTAATTCAAAGATTGTCAGACATAAAAATGCAAACAGATTATGGTTCAAGCACTATATCCCAGCAAATTGCAGCAGAGTGGTTTACAAATGGTCTATATGATGAGCATTTGCGATTTGTAAGAAGTGAATTGAAAAAACGAAGAGATTTTATGTTACTAATGTTAGATAAATATCTTCGTGAAATAGCAACTTGGCATGAACCAACAGGCGGGTTTTATATATGGGTACATATAAAAATACCCATTTCATATCGCAGTTTATTTGATAAAGCTCTGCAAGAAAAGGTTTTATTAAACCCAGGTACTTTATATGATAGAAGTGCAAATCAATTTTTGCGCCTATCGTATTCATACGCAACGTTAGAAGAAATTGAAATAGGTATAAAAAAACTTGCACAACTAATGAAAAAGTAAGAGGAGAAAGTAATGAAACAATATGTAATTTGCCAAATGATCAATGGAGAAAAATATTTAGCTGCTTATGCGGAGACCCAGCAAGAAGCAATTGAAAAAGCAGAACTGTTAGGATTAAGAACGGGAAATCGTTACATAGTTATTACTGCAGAAGAAGCCGAAGGGTTATCGTACCCTTAAACAATGTACGAGATTGTATAGGAAGTAAATAAGCCTAGTAATATAAGAAATTACTAGGCTTATTTACTATTAATTTGTCAAACGTTTTTGTATGCAAAATAATAATATTATGAGTCAAGTTGACGAAAAAATCGATTTGTCTTTCGGTCTTGATTTCCTTTTCTATATTCATCAATATATTGCCTAAAGTTCCAAGCTTGTAAAAATTTATTAGCAGAGTTATAACCAGAATTGTAAAGCCATTCTTTTTCTTCCTTTGTCAGTTCAAAATTAGTACTTGTAATCGTTCCTGTTGGAATTGTAATGGTTCTTGCTTTTGATTCCTTATCTAAATGACGTAAATCGTGAGCTTGCATCATTGTTTTAAATAGTCCTTTGAACATAGAAATAGGCTCGTTATAGTGAGCAGGGTCAGCTTGAATCTCATCTTTTACAAAATGAAATCCGAAAGTCGGCCAGCGAGGAGCGGTAGGTGAATCGAAGATCCAAATTGGATAATTACTTAGAATTCCTCCATCAACCATATAACAAGGCTGCTTCCATTTTGGAGTTCTCCATTTTACGGGTTCAAAGAAGAAGGGGATTGTACTACTCATTCTTACCGCTTTAGCGATAGAGAAGCGATAATTTAAAAATCCGTAGTTTGGTAAGTCGTCAGGAAAGACAACCATTTTACCATTACTAATATCAGAGGCGATGATTTTGAGTTTGTTTAGATCTGGTAAATCAGTAAATAAATGAACACCTTTTTTTCGAAGTAATTCTTCAATCCATTCTTCTATAAATACATTAGAGTATATACCTAGAGTAGTCCATGCACTTAGTCCCTTACCGATAAAAGGAATTCTATCAATAAAAGTTCTTTTCGTAAATTTATTATAATCAATATCAGTTATAATCGTTTTTAACTCTGAACAAGAATATCCTGCCGCTAGGAGCGCTGCAATAATCGAACCAGCCGATGTACCAGCTACACGTTCCCATTCATAACCTTTTTCGGCTAACGCGCAAATTGCCCCGACATGCGCAATACCGCGCACACCGCCTCCTTCAAAAACACCATCAATCTTCATTAAACATACTTCCTTTCGAATAAAAGATTTGGAAATGGCAAAAAAGCACGTATTGTACGTGCTTTTTTTTAATAGTTTTTAAGTTTACTAGCAGCCTACAAAGCCGCCCCAACAGCTAGCTCCGATGATGATTAGAAGGATAAATAAAACGATTAATAAAGCGAAACCTCCGTAACCACAACCGCCGCCACCGTATCCGTAACCACAGCAACTATATCCGTAACCCATGTGGAATTCCTCCTTATATTTAAAAATGAACGAGGGGAAAATGTACTGGAAGAAATAAAGAATTATCGTGTTTGTAGGAACAATGTATAGTATGCTTTTTTAAACTTGTTCGCGTACGAAGGATAAGCCCGTTTTTTAGAGGCTTGTTGATTTTGTAAAGAATGAAGTATAATCTTTGTACTATGATATAAATAAGTATGTAAATGTAAGGAGAATTTATGAATAAAAAAATTGAAGTATTAATTGATAAATATGAACTAACACACTTGAAAGAAGAACTTATTAATACTGTATTTCCTTGTATAAAAGTTGTGCCAAAGCAGCAGGAAACTGTTGCGATAGGTAGTTCGAAAATGGGAGGAGTTCCTGATTTACCAGCTTTATTTGAATATCCAAAGTATAAGGGAAATCCACTACAATTTATCGCACAATTTAACTTAAGTGATTTACAAAACGTTGGTATGGATCACAATCTTCCTAAGACGGGGATGCTGTATTTCTTTTGTATTGAAAATTATTTTGAAGAAAATGTGAATCTAACAGAAGCTGGGCGTGTACTTTATTATGATGTTCCTGTAGAGCAATTACGAAGAGAAAATGAAATACAAGCGAAATATAACCAGTGTGCAATTACTTTTGAACTGACATACAAATTACCAGAACTTTTCATTGAAGATGAGGCTGATTCAGATCGTTTCTTGCAATTACTTGAAGAGCTAATTCCAGATAACTACGATAACCATCAAATGTTTGGTGAGCCATTCTCTGTACAAGAAGAAGTGTTATATGAGACAGGAGAATATATGGGAGTAGACCCGCAGCAAATGACTCTTTTATTCCAAATTGATTCAGATCATAAAAATTGTAATATGGTTTGGGGAGAACTAGGGATGCTATATTTCTGTATTAGTAATGAAGATTTGAAAAATCAACGTTTTGAAAATACATGCTGTGTATTACAAACATGCTAATGAAAAAAGGTTGTTCTTTTAAAAAGAACAACCTTTTTATGTGAATTAGTTAATATGCATAATCTCATATGACCTATACGAAAAAGTATTGTATACTCTGAAACTATACGATACTTTTTCGTATAGTTATAGAATATAAGGAGTGACAAGATGGGAAAGACAAGTAAGTATGTGACAGCTGCCGCACTTTGTTCAACTATAGTAATGGGAGGCTTACAAGCGTCATCTGTATCTTATGCAGCTACAAATCCGACTACGGTGACAGCACAATCAGATGTAAAGTTATTAGATGATTTCAGAAAAGAATTAAAAAAACAGATTGATAATCGAGAAGAAAATATTACAATCACATATAAAACAAAAGATAGAAATGCTAGAAATATTATGGATCAATTGTATGGTGAGTTTAATAAAATTGTAGATGCTGATGAGTATGTAAAATATAATGTAGCGTCTACTAGATATTCTATTAAAGGAATGCCAGGGGACTATACGTTTACACTGCAAGTAAAATACCGTGAATCAAAAGAACAAACTCAATATGTAAAAGCTCAGGCAAAATCAATTGTTGGATCAATTGTAAAACCAGGAATGGATGAGCATGAGAAAGTAAAAGCTATTCACGATTACGTTGTGAAGCATGTGTCTTATGATACGTCTTATCAAGCGTATACAGCATATGAAGCATTAGCGAATCGTTCTGCCGTTTGCCAAGGATATACATTATTAACGTATGAGTTGTTAAAAGAGGCAGGTATTCAAAATCATATTGTAACAGGCACAGGAAATGGACAAGCTCACGCGTGGAATTTAGTGAACATTGAAAACAAATGGTATCACCTAGATACTACATTTGATGATCCAGTACCAGATAAAGCAGGGCGTGTAACTTACTCATATTTTAATATGTCTGACGAACAGTTAAGTAAAGATCATGAATGGGATCGTAGCAAATATCCAGCGGCAACTACAAGTTATTTTGGTGAATTAACAAATAAAATAAAAGCTGGTAGCTCAAAAACTGTTGTATATGAGCAGATGTTAAAAGAAACAAATTTACAATACTTATCTGCAGAATACGGAGCAGAAAATTATAATGAATTTAAGCAAAAGTTGCAGCAACAGTTTGCAGCCAAACCAGAAAAAGTAGAAGTACGATATAAGCAGTCCATGGATGGAACGATGCAAGATATAAAGAAAGTATTAAATGAAATAAATTGGCCAAAAGGTGCAAAGCGTGTGTCTTATCAAGTAGCACCTTATAGTGCATTGGCTGGTTATTCATTGGCGACAATTACATTTACGTATTAAGCAATGAGAAAGAGCATCTGTAAAAGATGCTCTTTTTATATTTGTTGATCACTTTAAAATATTGGGAATTATGTGATAAAATAAAAAGGAGAGGATGTGAATGCTGAATGAACTTGTTCGAAAGTAATATTTTTACATTGATATATACTTGTTTAGTAATCGGACTTATCGTTTTGTTTTTCATATCATTTACTTTGTTTATTAGAAGAGTATTACAAAGCAGCGTTGCAAAGAAACACCACGTGATTAATATGAACCAGAAGCTAGATCGAATTATTGAATTGCTTGAAAAAGATAAGAAATAGCGATAGAAGAAGTATGAAAAGGGGAAGAGAATGGCGAATTATATAAAAGAATTACGTGAAAAAGTAGGGCATGATTATGTTTTCTTAAACTTTGCCGGTGGTTGTGTATTTAATAAAGAAGGAGAAGTATTACTGCAAAAAAGAGGAGACTTTAACGCTTGGGGCTTTCCAGGTGGCGCAATGGAGATAGGAGAATCGGCTGCGGAAACTGCAATCCGAGAAATAAAAGAAGAAACCGGGTATGATGTAGAAATAAATGAGCTTATTGGAGTGTATACAAAATATTTTCAATCATATCCAAATGGAGACAAGGCACAGTCAATTGTGATGTGTTTTTCATGCTCAATAGTTGGGGACGACAAAAAAGTAGATGGTGATGAAACGTTGGATTTGAAGTTTTTCCCGTTAGACGACATGCCACCGTTATTTTGTAAACAGCATGAAGATTGCCTGCAAGATTTATTGGAGAAAAGAGTAGGGGTATATCGTTAACATATAAAAAAGAAGCTAAATGAGATTAGCTTCTTTTTTATGTTTTATTTCCACCAATCATCAAACATTGACGCTGGTACTTGTCTTTTATGCTCACTCACTGTGTAACGTTTTTCAATTTTCTCTGCAACGTCAGCTGGAACTGCTTTACCTTCTAAATAATCATCTAATTGATCATAAGTAATACCTAACTCTGTTTCGTCAGCTTGACCTGGTTTTTCATCTAATAAATCAGCTGTTGGCATTTTTAAGTAAAGTCGCTCGTCTGCACCTAACTCTTGTAATAATGCACGTCCTTGGCGCTTTGTTAATCCCGTTAATGGTAATAAATCTGCACCACCATCTCCGAATTTTGTAAAGAACCCTGTTACAGCTTCTGCAGCGTGATCTGTTCCGATAACAAGTAGCCCTTTTTGTCCACCAATTGCATATTGAGTAACCATACGGATACGTGCTTTCACGTTACCTTTATTGAAATCTGTTAATGATTCACCCAATAAGTTTTCATATTGATTTGAAAAAGCATCAACAGTTAAAGCAATATCAAATGCAACAGATTGATCTGCTTGAATGAATTGTAATGCTAATTGTGCATCATCTTCATCTTTTTGTACTTTATAAGGAAGACGTACGGCGATAAACGTTACATTACCACCTTCGTTACGAATTTCTTCAACTGCAAGTTGTGCTAAGCGTCCTGCTAAAGTAGAGTCTTGGCCGCCGCTAATACCAAGTACAAATCCTTTTGCGCCTGTTTTTTTTACATAATCTTTTAAGAAATCAACTCGTTTACGAATTTCAACTTTTGGATCAATTACAGGCTGAACATGTAATGCTTTCATAATCTGTTCTTGTAATGTCATTATGTTTTCCTCCTATTCATATTAAAGCGGTAAATAAGTTTATATGTATAATGGTACATACTTCTATCCTTTATTATTTCGCAAAACTAACGAATATACAATAGGATGTGTGTATGAATATGAATGTAGTCATTATAAATAAAGTACTACGTATAAGCAATTTTTTTAAACCTTTCAAAACTGTAAGGTTTTTGTCATTTGAATCGATGGAAGGTATTTCCGTACTTTACTAATATAAAAACATAGTTAGTAGAAAGAAGGGCGGAGAAGTAATATGAACATTAGAGAACTCGCATATCGGAATGTAACGCGAAATAGACGGACATACTCAGCCTATTTTTTGAGTAGTGCATTTGCTATTATGGCCTTTTTTGTGTATTCATTTTTTGCGTTTCATCCGGCATTAAGTGCAGGAGAATTGGGTCAGTACGTATTCGTAAGTATGTCTTTTGCACAGTCTATTATTTACTTATTTACATTCTTCTTTATTTTATATTCGATGGGAATGTTTTTAAAAACGAGAAAGCGTGAGCTAGGAATTTTAATGATGCTAGGTATGACGAAATATCAATTAAAGCGTCTTATCTTTTTTGAAAATATTATGATTGGAATAGGGGCAATTATTTTTGGTATTCTTTCAGGTATGTTATTTTCAGGGGTATTACTATTTGTCGCCCCGATGATATTAAAACTAGATATATCCTTATCCTATTACATACCGATGAAAGCAATTGTTGTAACAAGTATTATGTTTTTCATATTATTTATGATCATATCATTGTTTAGTGCAGGAATGATTCGTAAAAATAAAATTATGAAGTTGTTTAGAGGGTCAGCAGAGGCAAAACCGGAACCGAAAGCATCAATCATTTCTTCAATATTAGCAGTAGTATTGCTTAGTGCTGGCTATGTAGGAGCTCTTCTATCGCATGGCGCAATGGTATTTATTATGATGATTCCTGTTACAACGGTAGTTATTATTGGGACGTATTTGTTGTACAAGCAGCTGAGTGTCTTTATTATTCGATTATGTAAAAAAAGTAAACGTTTCTATTGGACACAGACTAATATTATTACGTTATCAGATTTAGCGTATCGCATGAGAGATAACGCAAGAATGTTCTTTATTGTAACCATTATTTCTACTGTAGCATTTTCCGCAATAGGGACATTAGTCGGCTTCGCATCCATGACGAAAGGGATAATGGAGAGACCAATTGCGTTTCATTACCATTCTAAGCAAGGGAATAGTAACGAATCACAACATATACAAATGATTGACAAAGGATTAAAGAAACATAATATAGCAGCTTCAAAAACTAATATTTCGACAAAGAAAACGGAGGAACAGTCGTTAAGAAGCGCCACTTTTATAAAAGAATCAGATTATAAGGAATATGCAAAGTTAACAGGAGAACCATTTAATACTGTAGCCAATAAAGAGATTGTATTTTTGTCAGCTGATATACCAGGGCCAGCGATGAAAGAAAGAAAAGAAATTACTTTACCCAATATGAATGAAAGTTTAAAGGTGAAAAAAGTTACTTCATCTTCATTGGGGAAAATATTAAGAGGAAATGTTTATGTAATCTCTAATAATCAATATGATTCATTACAAGATGGATTTATAGAGACAAAAGATTATATGTATAAAACTGAAAGAACGAAAGATGAGATTGAAATTGGTAAAGAGCTTACTCATCAAATTAAACCGTATCAAGAACAGTCAACGTTTAGTGCGGAAGAGTACGAACAAAACCAAAGTTTACAAATTGCAGGACCGATTTTATTTGTAGGTTTCTTTATTGGTATAGTATTTTTCGTTTGCGCAGGAAGTTTCCTTTACTTCCGTTTATTCTCCGATTTGGAGGATGATGTTCGCTTGTTCGAAATGATTCGAAAAGTTGGATTGACGAGTGGGGAATTATCGAAGGTAGTTACAATTCGATTGGCGCTTTTATTCTTCGTTCCAATTGGTGTTGCAACATTACATGGGGCAGTAGCCTTAACTGCGTTAGGGCAAATGTTTGAGTACTCATTGTTTAAAGAAAATACAGTTGTATTAAGTATTTTCATAGGTATTCAAATTGTATACTTCTTACTTATAAGATCCCGTTATGTAAAACAATTGAAAGAGAGATTACGTATGCATTAAATGTGTTTTTTTAACTCGAGTACAAAATTTTCTAAAAAGAGGCAAGTATTGCCAAAAAGTGATAAAATGGAAAAAGCGAGGTGGAAAAATTAATATAGAGTAAGGGGGGAGAAATATGAAAGCAACAGGAGTTATTCGAAAAGTAGACGAATTAGGACGAATTGTTATCCCTAAAGAATTACGCGATGTATTGGGAATACAAATCAAATCACCGCTTGAAATTTTTGTAGAAGCAGATAAAATCATTTTACAAAAATATCAACCTTACAATGCTTGCCAAATCACAGGTGATGTTTCAGAACAGAACATATCATTAGCAAATGGAAATATTACTGTTGGGATAGAGGGAGCGGAATATTTAGTAAAAGAAATAGAAAAGTTTTTAAACAAGAGTGAGGTTTAGTCTTAATTTATATTATTTTTCAAATTACATATCATTCTTTTAAAAGACTGTAAGAGGACCATTAATTGGTTCTCTTATTTTGGTTAGTAGTTGAACGACATGGGGTGTTACTTCCTACAAATCATAGGGAAAATAAAAAAGTAGTATAAAGTTAGTAAATGATGTTGAGAAATATTTGAAAAGAAGGAAAACAAAAAGAATAAAACGAATGTTACATTTACACGTATTCAAAAGTGGTCTGAAATGAAAATAATACATTTTCAGGAGGGATTACGATGAGTAGTACAGTGAATAAACAAAAAGGTATACAATTGATTCCGTTTACCGTAAATAAGGTGGTAGAACAAGTAAATGAAATTCCACCAGGTGTACAAATGATTCACGCTCCGCAAGTATGGGAAAAGAGTGTGAAGGGGCAAGATGTAGTCGTTGCCGTATTAGATACAGGGTGTGATACTAATCATATAGATTTAAAAGATCGTATTATCGACGGAAGAAATTTCACAAAAGATTATGAAGCTGATCCAAATGTGTATCTTGATAATAACGGACATGGTACTCATGTAGCGGGGACGATTGCCGCGACTGAAAATGGTGTCGGTGTATTAGGAGTTGCACCACTTGCTAAAATGTTAGTATTAAAAGTTTTAGCGGGAGATGGTTCTGGAAGTTATGAGCAAATTATTGAGGCAATTCATTATGCTGTAAATTGGAGAGGGCCGAATCAAGAGAAAGTGAGAATTATTTCAATGTCACTTGGTGGTCCGCAAGATGTTCCAGAATTACATGAAGCAATTCAAAATGCGGTAAAGCAGGATGTTCTCGTTGTATGTGCTGCTGGAAATAATGGAGATTGCGATGATGAAACAGAGGAATTAGATTTCCCAGGTGCTTACTCTGAGGTAATTGAAGTTGGTGCTGTTAATTTAGAGCGGAAGATTGCATGTTTTAGTAATTCAAATCAAGAAATTGATCTAGTAGCGCCAGGTGATGAAATATTATCTACGTATCCAGATGGGAAATATGCTGTGTTAAGTGGAACTTCCATGGCGACGCCGCATATTGCTGGGGCGCTCGCCTTGCTCATTAAACAGTGTGAGAAAGAATACGGTCGAAAGTTATCAGAGCCGGAAGTATATGCACAACTTATTAAAAGAACTGTACCTTTAGGGTACGAACGTACATCTGAAGGGAATGGATTAATAGATTTATTAAAAGAATAGCCATATTAAAAAACATCTCATATTCATATGAGATGTTTTTTAATATGGCTCTGTCGCATGTAATACAACTTGTAACAAACCTGGGAATCTAGCATTTAAATCTTCTTCACGAATTGAAATGAAACGTTGTGTTCCTTCAAGGCGTGTGTACATAACACCTGACTCACAATGAATAGAGTACTAGCTGTATTTTTCACGATAATGTTTATGATCGGTACAGACACTTTCTTAATTTCACCACTGTTGCCGACATTACAACAGGTGTATCATGTTTCAACCGAGTTGTCAGGATGGATGGTGAGTTCGTATGCTTTAGGGTATGCTGGATTTGCGCTTATTGCTGGTCCTATATCAGATGGATTAAACAGAAAAAAAGTGATGGTACTAGGTATGAGTTTTTTTGCAATAAGTACGTTTTTGTGTGGAATTGCACCGAGTTTTTGATGGATGCTAACATTTAGATTTTTAGCAGGTGTAAGTGCAGCTTTTGTATCTCCACAAGTGTGGGCATCCATTCCGCTCCTTATAGAGAAAAAGCAAATTGTGAAAGCAATTGGGGTTGCAACAGCAGGGTTATCAATCTCTCAAATTTTAGGGCTGCCACTGGGAGCTTATTTAGCAACGATACATTATACAATCCCATTCTATTTCATTGGTATATTATCAGCACTACTTGTTATTCTTATTTATGTTGTATTACCAGAAATACAGTCGGTTCATATAGGTGGAAATAAAAAAGTGATTTTACAGCGTTATAAACAATTACTTACAGATTCAAAGGTTTCACTTTCTTATTTTGCATACTTTGTTTTTCAAACCGGAAATTTTGCTGCATTTTCATTTTTTGGTGTATGGCTTTCCATTCAATTTGGCTTACAGGTTCATGAAGTAGGTACGGCTATGCTTGTACTAGGATTAGGAAATTTAGCTGGTAATATTTTTGGCCCTAGACTTGTAAATAAAATTGGATACAATCTTTCTTTCTATGGTGGAATTGTATTTACGGCAGTGTTATATGTAATACTTCCCTATTTAAAGAATCTTATTTTTGTTGAATTCTTTTTCTTTGTTTTATTTTTTGTGACAGGAATTTTGTTTGTATTAATGATGGGACATTTACAAAACATGTCTACTATAGCAAGGGGAACAGGTGCTGCCCTTGCTAACGCCTCGATGTACATTGGCCAAATGATTGGTGCGGTAATAGAAGGAATGTTATTTGCAACATCTCACAATTTTATACTAGTAGGTAGCTTTACAGCGTTATTATATGTTGTAGCTTTATTTCTGTTTAGAAAAGGTGAAAACATTAGTAAAGATAATGAAAAAGGAATTGCATCATAAAGTTTTAGTAAATCAAAAAACAATTTTTTAGGATAAGTTAAAAAGGTGCTTTTTGATTGCATAGTTGCTGTATTTTTAATAATTCGTCGTTGAGCTGTATGATTGAAAAGGATTTGTAATAAAATTATGGGGAAATAAAAAACCCCTATATAGATAGGGGTTTATATATCGGCATATAGCTCCTCGGAAAAGGATATACCTAGTTTAACATATAGGAGTACTTATAATTGTGAAATAGATGTGAAAGTAATGTGAAAAATGTTGTAATAAAAAGCACTGTTTTAGCTAATGTAGCTAAAACAGTGCTTTTCTCTTTGATTGAACAGTTGCAGCATTTTCATCATGTATACCTGCATCTTTAATAATTCGTTGTTTTGCTTTATTTAATAGATGGTTTACTGCTTCACCAAAATAGTTAGCTTCGCTTTTTGTGCGGGCTTCTCGTAAACATTTATAGTTTTCTAGCAGTTCCTCTTTTTCGGAGTTTGTTAAGAAATCTTCTATTTTCTTTTTTGTCATACGAAACACCCTTTCTCCTGACAAACGACGCAATAGAAAATATTTATTTCTCATTATAACAATAATTTTAAAAGAAAGTATACACTAACGTCGCAATAATTTGTCAATTTCTTGAATCTTCTCATCAGCTTTCCCAATTTGCGTATTTTTAGCCTGTTCGCCACCAAGAGCTTGATGTAGTAAGAAAGTTTGACCGGAAATAGCAGTTACAATGGATACTTTTATAATTTCTTTTATTGCGGTGACATCGAATAAAACGAGTCCAAGAAGTGCAGCTAGGCTACCGGTAAAAACATCAGTTAAAAATCCAAAGTGAAAAAAAGTTTTCAAACGGCGTGGAAGCAATAACTTACCTTGGTTATTGATTAGATGGGAAACGAAGCCAGTAATGCCACCAACGAGAACAGCGGTTAGCCATTGATACATTTCCATCGAATCCACTCCTTTTAGTGAATAAGATTCGATTATTTTATATTGATTCCTTTTAATATTTCATATAAGCATATTGAGAAAGTTTGTTTGGGTATATTTTGTATTCAATTTAATTATAACAGAAAATTTCGATAGATTTCAGTCTATTATATGAATCATTTTTACAATAATATGAATGCAGAAAGGGGTGCGTCATATGAATATAGATTATCGAATAAGAAGTGTAGATGGTTATACAAAAAAAATAGGGGAATTAGTAAGCATGCTTGAGCATACGAGAGCTGTAACATTAGGCGAAGTAAAAAATTTATCAGTTGAGCAATTAGATTTAATTATGCAGAGCAGCGGAAATTCAATTGGCGCCTTATTAAAGCATATAGCAGCTATTGAAAAAGTTCATCAGCTTATTTCATTTCAAGATCGTGACTTTACAAAAGAAGAATTAGAAATATGGGAAGATGCATTGTATTTAGGGGAAGCAGGTAGAGCGATCTGTGGTCATGAAATACAGTATTATGTACAACTTCTACAAAGTGTTCGAGAAGAATCTCTGAAGTATTTAAGTGAACAAGGTAATGAGTGGCTCATGTCAGAAAGAAAGTGGCCTAACGGTGTAGTATATAACCAGCACTATCTTTGGTTTCATGTGCTAGAAGATGAAATTAGTCACCGAGGACAAATTAGAATGCTCAAAAACAAGTTATTTGAAAATTACGTTAAATGATGTAGCTTTTTATAGGAGAATTCCATATAATGAGAGTAATAAAAATAAGAACGGGGTGATGTATTATGGCGAAAATAACTTATATGAATAATAAACCAAATACAAAGGTGGATGGAAAGGGCGAAACGATATAAGTGAGCGCACTATCCTTCCACTTAGCTTAAACTAGGGAGGATATCAATTTGAATCAAAATATTTTAGAATCGTATGGCTGGGATTCTTTTTTTGAGGAACAAGCTGTAGAGAACTTTGAAGTAGGGCGTATTTTACTTGAGCATAAGCATATATATCGAATTATTTGTAATGATGGTGAATATATGGCAGAACTGTCTGGAAAGTTTCGGCATGAAGCAGTAACGAAGGGAGATTATCCAGCTGTTGGTGATTGGGTGTATATAAAGAAAATAGAGAATGAAAAGAAAGCTATTATTCATCGTGTTTTTCCGAGAAGAAGCTCTTTTTCTAGACAAGAAGCTGGTACTCGAACGGAAGAACAAGTAATAGCAGCAAATGTAGATTATTTATTTTTAGTGAATGCACTTAATCATGATTTTAATGTTAGAAGGATGGAACGTTATTTATTATTAGCGTATGAAAGTGGCGCTATGCCAGTTATTGTTTTAACAAAGAGTAGTATATGTAATGATGTAGAACAGAAAATTGTAGAAACGGAAGCTATAGCAATTGGTGTTCCTATTTTCGTTGTTGATAGTTTAGAGCATACAGGTATTGATTCGTTGAAACAATTCGTTTCTTCAGGGAAAACAATTGCTTTAGTTGGGTCATCAGGGGTAGGAAAGTCAACTTTGTTAAATGCGCTAATAGGAATTGAGGTAGCAAAAACGGGAGATATACGTGAAGAGGATAGTAGGGGGAGGCATACGACAACGCATCGAGAGTTATTTCAATTGCCAAGTGGCGCTCTCGTAATTGATACTCCCGGCATGAGAGAATTGCAACTTTGGGAAGGAAGCGAAGCGATTCAAACAACATTCTCTGATATTGAAAAACTTGCGACAACATGCCGTTTTCGTGATTGTAAGCATGAGGATGAACCAGGATGCGCGGTGCATAGTGCAATTGATAACGGACTTATTACGATAGATCGTTTGAAAAGCTATAAAAAATTACAAAGAGAACTGGCGTATTTTATGAGAAAACAAGATGTAATCCTTGCCAGAGCAGAGCGTGATAAGTGGAAAAAGCTTTCTAAACAACATAAAAAAATGTAAAAACCAAAGGGTGCCCCTTTGGTTTTTTCTATTTGTAAATTTTATAATAATATTATTCGTATATATAGACAAAGGGAAATTAATTGTTTAAACTTTACAAAGTATTCATCATAATAGGTTATGAAAATAATAATTAGGGATTGGGAAATATTCATAATTAACTCAATTTAACTTTTAAATTTGAAAATTAGGAGGTTCATAATGGATAAACTATTAAATTTGTTTCGTGATATGAAAGTAGCAAAAAAGCTATTAATTTCATTCTTTGTAATTTTAATTGCGGCTGTGTCTATTATCGGAGGCATGTCTTATCAAACAGCCAAAAAGAATTTTGAATCGCAAATTAAGAGTAGTGCCAACGACAATATAAAAATACTGGATAATTTAATCAATCAAATGATTGATGCAAAATTTAATGATGTAAATAATTTTGCACGGGTGATTCAGGGGAATATGTATCAAGGAGATAATCAGGATGAATTAAGAAAAATGTTATCTCAATATATAAATTTGAATAAAGATGTTGAACAAGTATATGTTGCCGGAAATGATAAAAAATTTGTACAAGAACCAAATATACAAATGGCAGCAGACTATGATCCAACAGAGCGTTCTTGGCATAAAGATGCAGTTGCAAAACAAGGTGGTATTGTTGTTACTGAGCCATATAAGGCAAAAGGAAATGGACATATTGTCGTAACAATCGCAAAACAAACAGAAGATAAAAATGGGGTTGTTGCGCTAGATTTAAGTTTAGATAATTTATTAAAAACATCAAAGTTAATTAATATTGGTAAAAAAGGATATGCCTTCATTTTAGATGGAAAGCAAAAAATAATTGCTCATCCACAAGAAAAATCAGGGGAAAAAGCGGCTGATTCTTGGGCAAAGAAAATTTATGAAGATAATCACGGTGCTTTTTCATATTCTTATGGCGGTAGTGAAAAGAATATGGTATTTGCTACAAATGTAAAAACAGGTTGGAAAATTGGTGGGACTATGTACTCAAGTGAAGTAATTGAAGCTGCTCAACCTGTATTTTATAATATGTTAATTGTTATGCTTATCTCATTAGTAATAGGTGGAGCACTTATTTATTTTGTAACACTTTCAATTACGAAGCCTTTAAAGAGATTAGTTGTTACCTCTAAAGAAATAAGTGAAGGGGATTTAACGCAAACAATTGAAATTCATTCTAATGATGAAATCGGCCAACTTGCTAAAGGATTTAATGAGATGACGAATTCGTTACGGACGTTAATCGGAAGAATTAACGATTCAGCTGGGCATGTTGCAGCGGCATCAGAAGAGCTAACTGCAAGTGTAAGGCAAGCAAGTGAAGCGACTGAGCAAATCACAATCGCAATGGATGAAATATCAAGTGGGGCAACGACGCAAACAACAAGCGTAGAAAATGGCGCTATGTTACTGTTTGATGTAACGGAAGGAATTCAGCATGTAGCAAATAGTTCATCATCTATTAATACGGCTTCTGCACATGCTCGTGAAAAAGCAGAAGATGGTGGGAAACTAGTAGGAAGAACAGTAAACCAGATGCAGTCTATTGCAGAATCTGTGTCACAATCAGATGCAGTTATACAATTACTAAATAATAAATCAAAACAAATTGGTGATATTTTAGAAGTAATTCAAAATATTGCAGATCAAACAAACCTTCTAGCTTTAAATGCGGCGATTGAAGCCGCAAGAGCCGGTGAGCATGGAAGAGGTTTCGCAATTGTTGCAGATGAAGTGCGTAAATTGGCAGAGCAGTCTAGCGTATCTTCTAGTGAAATTAGTAAATTAATATGTGAAATACAAGATGATATGGGTAAGACAGTCAAATCTATGAATCATGTAAATGAGGAAGTTCAATCTGGACTTGTTATCGCAAATGAAACGAAGCAAAACTTTGCTGAAATTTTACAATCTACAAATGAAATAGCTAATCAAATTAAGACGATGGTTGAAACGGCTAATGGAATGTCAAAAGGGGCAAATGAAGTATCTATTTCGGTAGGACAAATTGCAATGACAGCGCAAAATAATGCGACAAGCACACAAAACGTTGCGGCTTCAGCTGAAGAACAGCTAGCTTCGATGGAGGAAATTGGATCCGCAGCGGGCACGCTATCTCAAATGGCTGAAGAGTTACAAGGACTAATTGACAGATTTAAAGTTTAATAGAGAACAGACTATCCCCTAGTAGCATTATGCCACTAGAGGGTAGTCTGTTTTATTGTGTAAAATCAAATAGGGATGTAGACTTTCTTTATGACGTTTAAAATGGCATTTTACATAATGTTTGTCGAAAAATAGAGGTATTTGTTAGCTTTGTGTATAATTATTAACGTATAGAATACAAATAAAAGGAGAGTATTATGGGAGTGTATTGGGGGACAAAAAGACATTCTTGGCTTAGTTACGTCTCATTTTGGCTAAGTATTTCATTTTTTATTGTTTTTCTAATTGAAGTGTTTATATTAAAAACACTTTCGAATAGCTCGGTACAAATTGTTAAATATTTTTATTTTATACTTGTACCAGTAAATATTTTTCTTAGTTTAAAGTTACTATTTAAGAAGAATGAAAAGAAAGCGTTACCTATTTTTAGTTTCATTGTCTCATTATTATTTGCAATTTTAATAATCGTATTAGTTTTAGCAGCTATAGGGAAGTTCTTTTAAGGGGAGTGGTATAAGTCACTCTCCTTTTTTATTTGTGGTAGTCTTATTATATGTAAAAGTATGAATGCTGTGAGCTAATAAAAGCGGAGAGTAGACAATATTTGCATGGATTAAAGCCTGTCGTTATTTAAACTTGTAAGAGTGTATGGAGTAATGAGGTAATATACATAATAATGGAGATAGAATTAGTTATTTTATAAGTATCTATGAAGCAAATGAATACGGTAAGAACGGTGATATATGGTACAATAGCTATGGATAGTGATAGAGATAAAGGGTATATAAAATACTCATCGTTTTTTAGTAAGAGAGGGGTTATCTTATGCTATACGAGGATTTGGAGACATTATTTCAAACAGCTCCGAAAGAAGATAGAGGCGGATGGAAATATATAATCCAAGAACAAAATGATACATATAAAATTGTTGATGAAATACTGAAAAATCAAATGAGTGTCGAATTGTATTTTAATGAATACGATGAGGTGAAAATCACTTTATATAAAGATGGAATTCCCATTACGACTATACAAAGAATTGTGATTTCAAAAGTTGAATTAGACGAAGATGAAGAAGGTATTCAATTTGTTTTAGAGCGCATGCCTAGTCGAATGATCCGGTTGCAGTTAAAGCCGTATTTAGCATTAGAAATGGGACCGTACTGGGAAGTATGTGATGATTGTGAATGAACATAAAAAAGCATCCAATAACATGGATGCTTTTTTATGTTTTTTGAAGTTGTTTAAACGCAATGATTGGAAGTATAACAATACTTACCCATCCGATGATAGGATATAGAATATGAAGTAAGTCACTGTAACCGATGTAACTAAAGCAATAACTAATTAGTAAAATGAAGAAAATAATATTGTGATTTTTCCACCCAGTAATAGATTGCATCTGTTTTGTCATTCCGAACACATTACCAACTAAAGTTGTGAAAACTTCACCGAAAATAATGAGAACGAAGAAGAAGTGAAAAGTTGCATTAAATCTTCTTATGACTTCAGCCATTGGGATGTTATATTGATAAAATTGATCGACTGATAAGATTGCTAAATGGCTGCATAATAAAATTAAAGAAAGTCCAGCACCACCTAAAATCCCACCCCAAAAAATGGCTTTTCGATCCTTTACTTCACTGGCTAATGGGACGAGAACACTTTGGGCGAGAGAAAGATTTAAGGCGACATATGTAATAGGGCTAGTAATCCATTTCATATTCCAACTCTCTGCAGGAATAGTGTTATTAATGGAAGGTGTACCGTGAAAAAAGGTTGTAATAGCAAGTCCGATAATAAAAATCATCATAATAGGTACGACAAGTGTATTTACTTCAAAAACACCTTGTAATCCGCGGCTACTTATAATGAGACAAGCGATAACTGTAATGAGAATACCGAGTTGTCTTGGTAAGCGAAGTTGCTCTTCAAATACTGCACCAGCCCCTGATAACATAACGCTCGTTACGCCGAATAAAACGAGTAATAATAATGTGTTTACAACATTCCCAAATACATCCCCAAATAAATATTTGTTAAATTCTTGCGCTGAAAATGCCCCGATTTGTGATGAAAGTAACATCATCTTTGTGCCGAGCCAAATAAAAAAAAATCCACTTACACATATGCCAATTGTCCCGTATAATCCATTCACTGTGAAAAATTCAACAATTTCTCGTCCAGTAGCAAATCCAGCTCCAACGACAGTTCCGATATAAGTAGCAGCTACTTTCTTTGCTACTTGCCATTGTTGATTGTCCATGTTATCCCTCTTTCTACTATGATGAGCTTGATGTACTATTATGCATATGTATGAGCTTGGACAATTAGACGTATGAAGTGTTTGAAAAAATACATGAATTAAATGATATTAGGGAAGTATTAAAGGTGTTAAAACTTTGTTACATATAAGCCGATTGTTCGAAAGGAAAGGGAATGTATGGTAAAATGTAATTAGGTTATTAAAAGATAAACATTACAAAATGATAAGAGGAGTGGATTGTATGAGTACGAAAACAAATGTTGTTGAAGTATTAAACAAGCAGGTAGCAAACTGGAATGTGTTATATGTGAAATTACATAATTATCACTGGTATGTGACAGGGCCACACTTCTTTACATTACATGAGAAATTTGAAGAGTTTTATAATGAAGCTGGAACGTATATTGATGAGTTAGCAGAACGTATTTTAGCTTTAGAAGGTAAACCATTAGCGACAATGAAAGAATATCTCGCAACATCTAGTGTCAGCGAAGGGACAAGCAAAGAATCTGCAGAAGAAATGGTGCAAACATTAGTGAATGATTATTCTGCACTTATTCAAGAATTAAAAGAAGGTATGGAAGTTGCGGGCGAAGCTGGCGATGAAACATCAGCTGACATGCTGTTAGCAATTCATACAACATTAGAACAACATGTATGGATGCTAAGTGCATTCTTAAAATAACGATAAAAAATATAAAGAAACCCATTGAAAAATTATTTCAATGGGTTTTTTTATGATTTTTCAGTTTTCTTTTATGCTATAATATAGTAAAAAGGAGGCGATGCGATGTTTCGCTTTTTCAGAACTGGAAAAGAAGAGCGGGAAATTACGAAAGATGAATTAGAACAAGCGATGGCTCAGTTTTTAGAAACGAATGCTAATATCGTTTATACAGTATTAGTAAATGAAGATTATACAGTAAATTATGATTTGTTAAAACCGTATTTACCTGCATTTCCAACAAATGATTTTCTCATAACGAAGGAAACGCTTGAGGTATTTGAACATACAGCAGAAAATTTAAACCTAGTGAAAGAAATTGATGTCGTACAAAAAGCAGTAGATCAATACGTAACAGAAAAAGAAATGTTCCCAATTGTTGAAGGTAGCGAAGATCGCCTCATATGCGGAATGAAACTAGGACCTTACTTAAATCGTAGCTTAAAAAGAGACTTATATATTTCAGAAAAACATTATTTAGTTTCAAGTAAACCAGATAGAAAAAAACAAAAGAGCGGGTAGACGTAATGAAAACAACAATACATATATTGTTGTCTTTTTTTGTTTGTTAAAATATTGACTTTTCAGTTTATTAATATTTATATTAAATGTATTGGACAGAGAAGGATAACTATTAAGTATCATTCGGAGAATAAGATATTGCTAGGGCGAGTTATATAAAATCTTCACAAAGTGGTATAAAGATTCGCAAAATAAATATTATAAAAAGTTTCGGGGGAATTGGTACATGAAAAATAGTATGACTTACATTCAATTATTAAATGAAACGTTACGTTGTTATGCAAATAAAGGAAGTTTTGAAGCGTACAATTATATAATGGAAAACGCTACAGGTGTAATAGGGAATGAGGCGCAAATATATAATTTTAAGTATGCGCTCGCAAGTGCATCAGGACTTGAAAAAGAAGCATTACATTTAATGAGGAAGGCCATTATAGAAAAGGGATTCTGGTATGGAAATGAATATTTAATTTCCGACGAAGATTTAAAATCACTACATAAATTTAAAGAATTTCATACAATGGTGCAATTATGTAAAGAAAGAGAAGAATTAGCACATAAAAAGGAAAGACCAGATGTGAAATATATATACAGCAAGAAAGAGGGGAAACTACTACTTACATTACATGGTGACCAAGAAAATATTCAAATAGTAGAGCCATATTGGAAATCAGTTTTGGCACAAGATTACACGTTAGCTTTACCACAGTCTTCACAAATTCAGTTTTCAGATGGATTTGTTTGGGATGATATAGAGAGAGGGAAAGAAGAATTAAAAGAGCATTACAATAAGTTTATAGAAAATCATACAGTAGAAAATGTGATAATTGGTGGTTTTTCTGCAGGGGCAAGAGTAGCTTTATATACGATTTTACAAAAAGATATAGATGTAGATGGTTTTATTTTTATGGCACCATGGCTTCCTGAGATTGAAGAATGGGATGAGTTGCTAAGAGTGCTGCAGGATAAACATATAAAAGGATATATAATATGCGGGGATCAAGATGAAGATTGTTTCGAATCCACGCAGCAATTTGTACGATTATTAAGAGATAAGAATATAGAACATAAGTATAAAGTTGTGCCTAACTTAGATCATGATTATCCTATTAACTTTGATGAGCTATTAAAAGAAGCTATTGAATATATAGGAAATAAAAACAATAAGTAGTAAGAAAAAGAGATGCATCATATGTGATGCATCTCTTTTTAGAGTTATAAATTAAAAGCATTTGCTAGTAAGCGATAAGACTTTAATTTATGTTCAAATTGATGGGTAATCGTGACAATCATAAATTCGTCAGTATTGTATGCTTTGCTTAAGTTTATTATTTTTTCTTTTACAGAAGACGGATCACCAACAATCATACGTTGACGATTTTCTTTTATACGGAATAAATCATAAGCACTGTATGAATAATTTTGAGCAGTTTCAATAGAAGGTGTACCAGTAGTTCGTTTTCCTTGCTCTAATAATAAGATTGATAAATCTAAACTAGAAGCAATTTTTTCCGCTTCTTCATTTGTTTCTCCGCATATAACAAAGATGGCAACGATTGAATTAGGCTTATCTCCTAAAAATGAAGGCTGAAATTGTTCTTGGTAAGCCCTCATAACTTCAGGGCCTCCGAAGCCATTAATAAATTGTGCAAATGCGAAAGAAGCTCCGTTGTTTGCAGCAATTTTAGCGCTCTCTCCGCTAGAACCGAGCATCCACATTTCAGGAGATGTTGGGATAACTGGAGTAGCTTTTAAGTTTGCATAGTGATGGTTTTCTGGTATTTGATCATGTAAGTACATTGCAACGTCTGCAATTTGTTCTGGATATTGATCAAGTGAGACCATTTTCCCTTCTTGAAGTGCGCGAGTTGCTATTGGCATACCACCAGGAGCTCTACCAACACCGAGATCGATGCGGTTCGGATACAGTGCTTCTAGAACACGGAAATTCTCAGCAACTTTATATGGGCTATAATGTGGTAACATAACACCACCTGAACCGACTCTAATACGGTCCGTTTTTGCTGCAATATGAGAAATAAGTATTTCTGGACTTGAACCAGCTAAGCTTACGGAATTATGATGTTCGGATACCCAAAAACGTGTGAATCCGAGTTTTTCAACTTCTTGTGCAAGCGTAACTGTATGTGAAAAAGCTTGGGCTGCTGTGCTACCATCTGAAATAGGTGATTGGTCTAATACACTTAACTTGATCATAGAATATACCTCTCAATCTTAATGTACATCCTATTATATATTTACTTATGAAAAATGCGTAGTGAAATGCTCAAAATGAAAAGCGGATAATCCTATTTCCGCTTTTAACGAGAAAATCCGCGTTCATAATGATTCATTTCGACCAGATTTAAAATATATTCATAGTTGTCAATTTCACATTTTAGCTGTTCACGTTCTTTTTCAGATAGTGTTATATTGCTAAGTTTTTTACATAAGTTTTGTTTCTTTAATTCTAAATGCTTTTTTGTAGCGTGGTAATCATAAGTATGTTTCATTTTTTAGTCACTCCTTCGTTGCGGTTGCTATATTATACGAAGCATAAAGAAATATGAAATCTGTCTCTTATGTACTTTTAGTGAATATTCAAATTGCAATGGTGTTATGTTTATGGAGATTTATGAATAAAATGCACTAAACCACTAACGTCCATTTGATGAAGTAAGGGGTGGAATTGTGCAGAAAGATATAATGTATAACACTGAAATGGATGAAGCGTTAAAAGTTATAGATAAAGGATTGAAGAAGACGATAAATCCAAAACAAATTATTGTAGTGGGAGCTGGTATGGCTGGATTAGTTTCAGCATCTTTATTAAAGGCTGCAGGACATGATGTGAAAATTTTTGAAGCAAACAATCGGGTAGGTGGCCGTATAGAAACGGTTAGAATGGAAGATACCGGATTATATTTAGATGTCGGAGCAATGAGAATTCCGTATTCGCATACATTAACGATGGCTTATATAAGAAAATTTGGGCTACAGGTGAGTCCATTTATTAATAGAAATGAGACGGATATTATATACGTAAATGGACGAAAAACGACGTTGAAACAATATGAAAAGGATCCAAGTATTTTAAGGTATCCTGTGGAAATGAATGAAGTGGGAAAAACGTCTGAAGAACTATTGTTATTAGCAGTACAGCCGATAATAAATTTTATTAAAAGAAATCCAGAGAAAAATTGGGATGTTGTAGTGAAGGACTTTGGGAGATATTCCACAGGACAATTTTTGAAGTATCACCCTTATCAGTATAATACTTACTTTTCGCCAGTAACAATTGAGATGATTGGTGTTCTATTAGATTTAGAAGGTTTTTTGGAACGATCGTTTGTAGAGACTTTACGCTTTCTATACATTATGCAAGAGGAGAGCGGATTTTGTGAAATTGTGGGTGGGAACGATAGATTGCCAAAGTCATTTTTACCGCAATTAGAAGAGAATATTATATATAATCAAAAATTAATGAAGCTACATCAACACGATAATGGTGTGACAGCTTTCTATCGGAACGAGGAAACTTTTGAATATAGTAGTATTACAGGAGATTTAGTTATTGTTACCATTCCGTTTTCGACAATGCGTTTTGTAGAAGTAGATCCGTTTGATTCTATATCTCATGAAAAATGGAAAGCAATTCGTGAATTACATTATATGCCTGCGACGAAAATAGGAATTCAATTTAAAAGCCGATTTTGGGAAGAACAAGGACAATTAGGTGGCAGAATTATAACAGATTTGCCAATTCGTTATGCCTATTATCCAAGTTATGGAATTGGTGAGAAAGGACCGGCTATGATGTTAGGTAGCTATACATGGTCTTATGACGCATTGTTATGGGATGGTTTATCAAAAGGTGATCGTATTTATTACGCATTACACAACTTAGCAACAATATTAGGTGGTCAAGTGTATGATGAGTTCATATCTGGAATATCAAAAAGCTGGACATTGGATCCGTATGCGCTTGGAGGATTTGCACTTTTTCAAGCAGGTCAAGAATCTGAGCTGCAACCAGCGATTGTCAAACCAGAGGGGAGAATATTCTTCGCTGGAGATCATACAACGCTATATCACGGATGGATTCAAGGTGCGATTGAATCTGGAATTCGTGTAGCGGCGGAAGTGAATGAGTAAAAGGTTTTCAATTCAGAAAATTCTTTACTATATAACTTGAGATGGATATTATTATATATAAAAGAATTATGGGGAGTGTTTACAGTGAATCCGTTATTATTCGATTTTCCTTCTGAATTTTATACTGACAGGCTTTTTATTCGAATGCCGAAACCAGGAGATGGTAAAGTTGTATATGATGCAATTCAGGCTTCAATAGAAGAACTAAAACCTTGGATGGTGTTTGCACAAAAAGAGCAAACAGAGCAAGAAATAGAAGAAAGTATTAGAAAATCACATATTCAATTTTTGCAACGTGAGGATTTAAGATTACTAGTATTTTCGAAAGAAACAGGTGAATTTATTGCTTCAGCCGGATTACATCGTATTAATTGGGATATACCTCAATTTGAAATCGGATATTGGATTGATACAAGGTTTAGCGGAAAAGGCTATATGGTAGAGGCTGCGAAAGGTATAACGGATTACGCTTTTTCTGAATTGAAAGCAAACCGTGTAGAAATTCGTTGTGATTCTTTAAATAAGAAGAGTAGAGCGATACCTGAGAAATTAGGCTTTAAGTTAGAAGGTACGTTAGAAAGTGCGAGTGTTACGGTAGATGGAAACGGATTAAGGGATATGTGTGTATTTGCCATGACTAGAAATACATATGAAAAAGAAGAGCTGTAAGAAAACAGCTCTTCTTTTTATGCATTATGGTACAGGATGCCCATTAGAGCTTTCGAAAATTGTAAACCATTGTTGACGGTCTAAGTTAACGTTTGTAGCAAGAGCAGCCGTTTTTACGCGATCTAATTTACCAGAGCCAACGATTGGCATCATATTAGCTGGATGAGCAAGTAACCAAGCATACATAACCGTATCGATACTAGAAACACCTAGCTCAGTAGCAACTTTTTGCATAGTTTCACGTACACGTACGGCGCGTTCTGATTGACCAGTAAAGATTTCCCCACCAGCAAGAGGTGACCAAATCATTGGATTGATTCGTTTTTCTTGGCATAAATCAATTGTCCCTTTTTCAAAATGCTCAAGCTGCAATGCAGAAACTTCAATCTGGTTCGTAATAAGCGGGAAATCTAAGTACGAACTTAACATATTAAATTGTGAAGGTAAGAAGTTAGATACACCGAAGTGACGAACTTTTCCTTCTTGTTTTAATTGTGAAAATGCTTTTGCCACTTCATTTGGATCCATAAAAGGATCGGGACGATGAATAAGTAATACGTCAATATAATTTGTATGTAAATTTTTCAGTGATGCTTCTACACTTTGCATAATATGCTCTGCACTAGTATTGTAGTGAGCAACATATCGCTCTGGAAATTTCGGTGATGGGGGAGCGATTCCACACTTTGTAATAATTTGCATGTTTTCTCGTAAGGAAGGCTTTAATTGTAAAGCTTCGCCAAATAACCCTTCACACGTATATCCGCCGTAAATATCAGCGTGATCAAAAGTAGTAATTCCCATATCCATACAATCTTCAATGAAAGAAAGTAATTCTTGTTTCGTCATATTCCATTCTGCTAAACGCCAAAATCCTTGAATAATACGAGAAAATTCTAGCGTTTCAGCCATTTGAACTCGCTCCATTATAAGTACCCCCTTGATGAATAATAATGTTTTGAAAAGGCTTTCTTACTACATGTTATTATATAGTTAATTAGGTGTACAGACAATAAATATGTTTTGCTACAAAAATGATTTTCTCTATATGCTATAATGTAGAAACATATAGCTATAAGGAGAGGTACGAAATGATTCCAGTAACAATATTAACTGGTTTTCTTGGATCAGGGAAAACGACTTTATTAAATCGTATTTTATCAGAAAATCACGGTAAGAAATTAGCGGTGATTGTAAATGAAATAGGGCAAATTGGCATTGATAATCAGTTGATTATGAATGTAGAAGAAGAAATTATGGAAATGACAAATGGCTGTTTATGCTGTACTGTACGTGAAGATTTACTTGTTGCTTTAAAACAGTTACTGGACGTAAAAGCAGAAGGGAAAATGGATTTTGATGGTTTAGTAATTGAAACGACTGGACTTGCAAATCCAGGGCCGATTATTCAAACATTCTTTTTAGATCCAGTCATTCAATCTGCATACCAAATTAACGGTGTTGTAACGGTGGTAGATAGTTATCATATACATAAACATTTTGAAAAAGGATTAGAGGCAAAAGAGCAAATTGCGTTTGCGGATGTCGTTTTAGTAAATAAATTAGATTTAATTGAAGAGAGTGAGAAAGAAAATCTCTTGCATGAAATTCAAGGAATTAACCCGACTGCAAAGTTAATTGAGGCGACTAACTGTGAGGTAGATATACCATCTTTATTACAAATCCAAACGTTTAAAACAAAAGATACGTTGCAAATTTACCCTCATAAAGAACATAATCACTTAGAAGGTGTGAAATCATTTGTATTACGTGAAGAACGTCCGCTGGATTTACAAAAGCTTAATGAGTGGATGTCAGCTGTCGTTCAAGAGCTAGGGGAATATTTATATCGTTACAAAGGAATTTTATCGATAGACGGAGTAGATAAACGTATCGTTTTCCAAGGTGTACATACGTTATTTGCCGCTTCGTACGATAGAGAGTGGCAAGAGGGCGAAGAGCGAGTAAGTGAAGTAGTTTTCATCGGAAGAGATATTAATAAAGAGTGGTTCCAAGAACATTTCGAGGAGTGTGTGAAATAAGTCTGCGTAAATTGCAGGCTTATTTTTATGAGCATTCTATTAGATTGCAAAACAGAATTAAATAAGGGAAAGAAATTAAAAATTGATAAATGTATAATAAAAAGCCTGTTTTCACAGGCTTGTATTTTCGTCTATTAGTAACTCCATTACAACACCTACAACTGGACCTTCATCATCAATATCACCATTTAAGCGGAAACCAAATGATTCATACAGTCCCATTGCAAGTTTGTTGTCTGGATGTAAACTTAAGTAAATTATTTTGCATTCAAATTTTTCTTGTAAGAATTGAATGAGTAAGCGAAGGAAACGTTTTGCGTATCCTTTTCCTTGATATTGTTGGTCAATCATAAAGCGATCGAGCCATACACTTTTATGTTTTACTGAATACCATCCATACATTGCATAACCTACAAGTGTTTCTCCATCATATAAACCTACTGACATTCCGTTTCCTTCATATAATGATTCTGCTAAAGAAAACGCGTTACTTTCAATAAATTGTTGCTGATCTTTTGCGACGTCTAAAGCAACTACTGAACGCCAATTTTTTGCTGTTACTTCACAAATGTGAAGATTCATAATTCCAACTCACCTTCTAAATTAATATAGCTTTAAAGCTAATATGGATAATTTTACTTGTTATTTTGGTCAAGTCAAGGATAAATACATAAAAAGGCAGCTGAATACTAGATTCAGCTGCCTAGAAAATATAATGGATTAGTTTGTTGCTTCTTTCAATGTGTTTACGTTTTCTTCCATTAAAGTGAAGTAATCTTTATTATTTTTTGCATCATCTTCAGAAACAGTAGCTAAGTGATTTAAGCGTAAAACTGTTGTACCAGTTTCTTTTTGAATAACAGATGCTACTTTTGGAGTAGAGAAAGTTTCGAATAAAATATATTTTAGATTATGTTCTTTTACTGTTTTTGTAATGTCAGCAAGCTGTTTTTGAGATGGTTCATCAGAAGCTGAAATTCCAGCGATAGGAATTTGTTTTAGGCCGTATCGTTGTTCCCAGTAACCATAGGCAGCATGAGAAACTAAAATTTCTTTCGTTTTTGCGTTCGCTACAGCTGCCTTAAATTGATCGTCTAAATCAGTAAATTTAGTTTGAAGTGCTGCAAAGTTTTTTTCGAATTCTTTTTTATGTTCAGGTTGTAATTCTACAAGTGCATTTTTAATTTTTTCTGCCTGTTTCATTGCTAGAGTAGGATCTAACCAAACATGTGGGTCTTTATCGTGATGATGTTCATCTTCTTTATGGCCATCTCCATGATCATGATGCTCTTCTTCAGTAGAAGCACGAAGCTCAATACCTTTAGATGCATTTACAATTTTAACATTTTCTTTTTGTAATGTTTTTTCCATTTTTTCAGCAAATGGTTCTAATTCAGCGCCGTTATAAACGAATAAATTGGCTTTTGCAACTTGTACTGTTTGTTTTTGACTTGGTTCAAATGTATGTGAATCTGCACCAGGTGGGTAAATTGCTTCAACATTTACATAGTCGCCACCGATTTTCTTTGCGAAATCAGCAAGTGGGAAAATCGTTGTATAAACTGTTAGCTTTCCATCTTTCTTGGCATTACTTTCTTTTTTATTTGAGCAGCCAGCGAAAATTAAGATAAAAATAAGTAAGAATGAAAATATAGTCAATCTTTTAGGCATGAAGTTCTCCTCTTTTCTTTTTTACGGATATATTTTCCCCAATTATAGAAGAAAAATATCATTTTAATACAAAACGGAATAATTACGTTTTAGTTTGCGAACTTAGTATAATACATCTTTAATAAAGTTGCAATAAATAATAATCATTCCGATTTGTTTTTGTTATAAAGTTGTCAAATATAGGTGTATTATTTTTGCAAATGCATGCATATGTGACAACGCTGTTTTCATATATTGAAAAGGAGGTAAAGAGGGGGATGAGCGCTTGGGTTACTTAATGGAAGCTATTTTATTAATATTAGCGGTAGTATTGCCATTATCTTTCGTATTAATTTTTTTAAGAAGATTAATAAGTAATTTAGGGGACGCTACAACAATAACGAAATTACAAGAGAGAGATGAGAAAAAAGAGTGAGTAAAGCACTATGCGTACGCATAGTGTTTTACTTGTGGTAAAATAAGAGCAGGAAACTCCTAAAGGTTGTATTTTACTGAAGGAGAGAAAAGTAAAATAAGAGGTATATGCATATATGAATAAGCGAACAGCGTTAATACTTGGTGCAAGTGGTTTAGTTGGACAAGAGATAACGCGTCTATTACTTGAATCAGATTACTACGATTCGGTTACTATTTTTGTAAGAGAGCCAATGCAATTGCAACATGAGAAGTTACAGCAGAAACAAGTTGATTTTTCGATATTAGAGGAATATAAAGAGTTCTTTGCTGTGGATGATGTTTTTAGTTGCTTAGGAACAACAATAAAAAAAGCAAAAACAAAAGCAAATTTTAAAAAAGTAGATTATGAATATACGTTACGAGCTGCTTGTTTAGCTGAAAAACAAGGGGTGCAAAATTTCCTTGTTGTGTCTTCTATGGGAGCGAATCCTAAATCATTTTTCTTTTATTCACAAGTGAAAGGAAAAATGGAAGAAGAATTGCAAAAGTTAGTGATTGGTGGTATTCACATTTTTAGACCATCATTATTAGTAGGAAACCGACAAGAATTTCGTTTCGGCGAACGAATGGCTGAAAAGTTATCTCGTATTATTCCTTTTATTTTTAAAGGGGCTTTCAAAAAGTATAAACCAATTTCAGCTAAAGATGTGGCGAAAGGTATGTATATAACCGCGCTGCGAGAAGAATCGGGTATCCATACTTATAATTCAAATGAAATTACAACGATAGAATAAATAAAACCGAGAAGAATGACTTCTCGGTTTTATTTATTCGTATGAATTTTTCCTGGTGCTCGCTTATATTGGTGAGGTTCTTGCAATTCAAAGCCAAGTTCATTGGCCGCTATTCTTGGGAAGTACGGATTGCGAAGTAATTCACGTCCGATGAAAATTAAATCTGCTTCGTTATTATTTAAAATTTGCTCTGCTTGTGACCCAGTCGTAATCAATCCAACTGCACCAGTTGCAATCTTAGTATGCTCTTTAATATGTTTGGCGTATTGTACTTGGTAACCAGGATACACATCAATATGTGCTGGTACAACTGCACCAGAACTACAATCGATTAAATCTATTCCCTGTTCTTTCATCCACTTTGTATACTGAACATAATCTTGAACTGTTAGCCCGTCAGGATGATAATCATTTGCTGAAATACGAACAAATATTGGTCCGTCCCAAACTTCATTTACAGAGTCGATGATTTCGCGTAAGAAACGATAACGGTTTTCAGGTGAGCCGCCGTATTCATCCGTTCGTTTATTAGTAAGTGGTGATAGGAATTCATTGATAAGGTAACCGTGAGCGCCATGTAGTTCGATAACATCAAATCCGGCTTGTTTTGAACGTAACGCGGCCTTCTGAAAAGCTAATATAGTCTCTTTGATTTGTTGTATATTCATTTCTACTGGTATTTTCATCGTATCATTAAAAGGAATTGCAGAAGGAGCGAAAGCATTCGTATCTAATTCAGCTTTTCTTCCGGCGTGAGCGAGTTGAATGGCAGCTTTTGCACCGTTATCATGTATAAAAGTAGTTGTTTTATGTAAGCCTTCAATTAGGTTGTCATCCCAAATGCCCAAGTCTTTGTTAGAAATTCGTCCTTCAGCTAACACCGCAGTTGCTTCAACCATAACTAAACCTACTTGGCCAGCAGCGCGAGTTCCATAATGAATGAGATGAAAATTCGTAACGCTGCCATCCTCACTCCCTGATGAATACATACACATAGGCGACATAACGATACGATTTTTTAGTGTAACGTTCTTAATTGTATAAGGTGAAAAAAGCTTGGAATTCATCAAATAGCCTCCTTGATTGAATTTTCTTATATTTTATCATTCTCTTTTTTGTTTCTCTAATAAAACGCTTATACGAAAAATTTTGTATATTCGTGTTACAATGACTAATATGAACTGAATTGGAGGATGACATATGTACCAGGCTTATTATGAAAGTGAATTAGGCTTGCTTGAAATTACAGCGAATCAAGAAGGAATTACGTCTGTTATATTTGTTGATGAACGACAAGAAGAAAATAAAAATGAAATGATAGAACAATGTATAAATGAGTTAGATGAATATTTTAAAGGGAAAAGAAAAGAATTTACGGTCCCGCTGTCTGCAGAGGGAACAGCATTTCAAAAAAATGTATGGGATGCACTTTATACTATTCCATACGGCGTAAGTGCTTCATATTTAGATATTGCAGAGAAAGTTGGAAATATAAAAGCTGTACGGGCAATAGGAGGGGCTAATAGTCGGAATCCAATTTCAATAATTGTTCCATGTCACCGTGTAATAGGAAAGAGTGGAAAGCTTGTTGGATATGCTGGTGGTTTATGGAGGAAAGAGTGGTTATTAAAACACGAAGGTATTTTGAAATGACGTATGGATGGGAAGAGGGATTGTTTTGAAATGTATAAATTGTGGGCAACCTTGCGAGGAGGAACAGTTAAATTGTACAAGTTGTCAGCGAAACTTGGATAATGAACAAGAGGAAGGTAGCTCGTTAATAGATAAAGAACTGGAAGTATATGTAGGGAGACAATATCCGTATTATAAAAGGAAATGGGAGCTTGAGAATAAGCGGATTGCTAGGTGGAGCTGGAATGGTTGGGCTGCTATTTTCAATATAGGCTGGCTAGGATATCGTAAGTATTATGTACCAGCTGCTTTATTTATGTTGTTATTAGTAGCGTGTGATGCATTTTCGTACTATATGGGATTTAATGTAGCGTTGCCAATCATTAATATGGTGCCTCTTACGTTTTTATTACTCATTTTTATTCTGTTTGGAATGGGGATTTTTGCAAATGGATTGTACTATCAATTTGCGGAAAGACGTATATACCGAATAAAAGCAAGAGAAATAAAAGATAAATCAGTTGAAAACTATCTAATCAATGATAGCGGCGGAACGAGCAAAATGGGAGCGACAATTGTTACTATTTTAGCAGTTGCTAGCATATTTTTTAGTCATTTCTTTTTTCCGACTGATCGAGACGTTATTCAAAAGGTTCGTACAAGCTCGCTTTATGAATATCCTTTCTTTTCAATAGGTGAATCTTTCGAAAATTATTTTCAAAATTCAGGTTGGATATATTATCGTGGAACGGAAGGGTTAGAATTAGTAGAATTCCAAGGATATAACACCGGAACGTCAAGACAAAAGGTGAAGATTCAATTTGTTGTCGATTATAAATTAGGTGAAGTGGAACCATACTCACTTATGGTTAATGGTGAATCTAAAACTGAAGAAGAGTTTTTGAAGCTGATGGAAGAAATATTTAAAGTTCAAAATCCATTTGATATAGAGGATGGATTACAAGTAAATGCTATTCAAGGAAGCGGCTGGAAAGAAATTTCCGCTCGCTTTTTTCTATGTTTGTTAAAATAAATATTTAAAATAATCAGAATCTTTTGTATAATAAAATATATTATATAGGATTTAACTTATACATATAGATTGGGGGAAGGAAGAATGAAGAGAAAGACAACAACAATTGCTGCACTTGCGTTAACGACGAGTGTATTGGTTGCAGGATGTGGGAATGGTGAGAAGGCTTCGACAACGAAGAAAGAATCGAATAAGGGAATGGCCGATAAACAAGTTTTAAATTTGCTAGAAACAGCTGAAATTCCTTCAATGGATACATCTAAATCAACGGATTCTGTATCTTTCCGTGTATTTGTAAATGCAATGGAAGGTTTATATCGTCTAGATAAAGATAATAAACCAACACCAGGTATGGCAAAAGATGTGAAGATTAGTGAAGATAAAAAGACATATACATTTGAATTACGTGATGCGAAATGGTCAAATGGTGATCCAGTTCGAGCACAAGATTTTGTATATGCATGGCAACGTACATTAGATAAAGCAATAGCGGCAGAATATGCATTCATTTTATTTGATGTGAAAAATGCACAGAAAGTAAATAAAGGTGAATTACCAGCAGATCAATTGGGTGTTAAAGCGAAGGATGATAAAACGTTGGTAGTAGAATTAGAGCAACCAGCACCTTATTTTCTTGAGCTTACGTCGTTCCCTACATTTTTCCCATTAAATGAAAAATATGTGAAAGAGCAAGGAGATAAATACGGATTAGAAGCAGATAAATTATTATATAATGGACCATTTACAATGAGTCAATGGAAACATGAACAAAATTATCAGTTGAAGAAAAATCCTAATTATTGGGATAAAGATACTGTAAAGTTAGACGAAATTAATGTAAGTATTGTGAAGGAAACAAGCACGGGAGTAAATTTATATGATAGTGATCAAGCAGATCGAGTTATTTTAACTTCTGAATTTGTTGATAAATATAAAAAGAATAAGCCAGATGAATTTAAAACGAAGTTAGATCCACGCATATATTTCTTACGTTTTAACCAAAAAAATGCAACATTTAAAAACCAAAAAGTACGTGAAGCAATTGATTTAGCATACGATAAAAAAGGAATTGCTGATGTTATTTTAAATGACGGTTCATTGCCAGCATATTTCTTAGTACCTGAAAAATTCACGACAGGTCCGGATGGAAAAGATTTCCGCTCTGTAAATAAAAACTTCCGTGATAGTAAAGATAATGCAGAGAAAGCAAAAAAAATATGGGAAGAAGCGAAGAAAGAGCTTGGTCAAGATACAATTACGGTTGAATTACTAAACGATGATAACGGTAGCCGTAAAAAAGTGGGCGACTTTATTAAGGAAGAACTAGAGAAAAACTTGCCTGGTATTAAAGTGAATTTGAAACAGCAACCATACAAGCAAAAGCTAGATTTAGAAAAGAAATTCCAATATGAATTCTCATTATCTGCATGGAGCCCTGATTATCCGGATCCAATGACTTATATTGATATGTTTGTTACTGGAAGCTCATTTAATGAAATGGATTATTCTAATCCGAAGTATGATGATTTAGTAGCGAAATCAAAAGGAGAGCTATTAAAAGATGATAAAGCACGCTGGAATGCACTTGCGGAAGCTGAAAAAATCTTAATTGGTCAAGACGCAGCAATTTCTCCTACGTACCAACAAAGTACAGCTTATTTAGAGAAGCCATTTGTAAAAGGTATTGCTAATCATACGTTTGGCGGGGACTTCAGTTATAAATGGGCATATATTACAAAAAAATAGTATAATAAAAGATGAGTGAATTTTCGCTCATCTTTTATTTGTATAAGGAGGAATTATAGTTGTTAAGGGGAATCAATCATATTTGTTTTTCGGTATCTAATTTAGAAAACTCTATTATGTTTTATGAAAAAGTATTAGAAGGAGAATTATTAGTTAAAGGAAGAAAATTGGCTTATTTTAACATATGTGGAGTATGGATAGCGCTTAATGAAGAGACGCATATTCCGAGAAATGAGATTCATCAATCTTATACGCACATTGCATTTTCTGTTGAACGAGAAGACTTTGAATGTTTAATACAGCGATTAGAAGAAAATGATGTTCATATTTTACAAGGAAGAGAACGTGATATCAGAGATTGTGAATCTATATACTTTGTTGATCCTGACGGTCATAAATTTGAGTTTCACTCAGGGACACTGCAAGACCGTTTAAATTATTATAGGGATGAGAAACCTCATATGACATTTTATTAGGGAGGGATAGCATTTGCATGCACTAGTAATTGGTGGAACAGGAATGCTAAAGAAAGTTTCTATGTGGCTTTGTGAGAAAGGATTTTATGTTTCTATTATCGGGCGAGATGAAGTGAATTTAGAAAATGTTAAGCGAATGAGTTCTGCACCAGAAAATATTACATGCCTTTCGTTAGATTATCATAATGATGAAGATGTAAAGCTAGCTATTAAAAGTACAATTGAGAAAAACGGCCCGATCACATTAGTTGTTGCATGGGTACACACAAGTGCAAAGCATGCACTATCAAATATTTGTAAAGAACTAGATTTGTCGTCTAAAACATATAGTTTATTTCATATTTTAGGTAGTAAAGCATCACGTATGCCTGCACAAAAAATAGGAAGTACGCGATGTATTTATTATAGAATTATTTTAGGTTTTATTTTAGAAGATACATATGGAAGATGGCTTACGCATGAAGAGATAGCTGATGGAGTTATAAAAGGGATTGAAAGTAAACGAGCAGAGTGGATTGTAGGGAGAGTTGAACCGTGGGAATTACGACCAACATGGTGAGGGGGAGTAAGAAATGAAAACAACTATATATGTAACAAGGCATGGTGAAACAGAGTGGAATGTAGCGAAGCGAATGCAGGGACGAAAAAATTCTGCTTTAACTGAAAATGGTATAGTTCAGGCGAAACAATTAGGGAATCGAATGAAAGATTTACCAATCCATGCGATCTATAGTAGTCCGAGCGAAAGAACACTTCATACGGCAGAGTTAATAAAAAGGGAACGTGATATACCCATTATAGCGGATGAGCATTTCTATGAAATCAACATGGGTATATGGGAAGGACAAACAATCGAGGATATAGAAAAGCAATTTCCAGAAGAAGTACATCTATTTTGGAATGAGCCACATCTTTTTCAGTCAACATCAGGCGAAAATTTCGAGGCCGTTTATGAAAGAGTAATTGAAGGGATGCAGCTTCTTTTAGAGAGGCATAAAGGACAAAACATATTGATTGTTTCTCATGCGGCAGCAGCAAAATTACTTATAGGGCATTTCGCGGGAATGGAAATAGAAAATGTGTGGGATGATCCATTTATGCATAGTGCCAGTTTGAGCATAATAGAATTTGAAGAGGGTATTGGTAAAGTGAAACAATTTGCAGATATAAGTCACTTTCAATAAATGTAAAAAAGGCCGCAAAACGGCCTTTTTTGGGTGGTATAAAAACTAGCAGTTACGTTTTTTATACCAGAAGTGATCGAATTTCTTATTTTTGCAAGATGGGAATTTATGTCCGCCTTTGCAATCATTCCATTTGTGTCCGCTATCGTGACAGTCTTTACCATGATCACATGAATCATCGCAAGAGTGACCGTGTCTGTTAGGGAAGAATTCGCATTTTTTACAGAAACTTCGTTTTGTCCAGAAAAATTTCTTTTCAAAGCGTATGCATTTTGTAATGAATGTACAATGTTTTCTGCGAGTCCGTTTTGTAACTAAAACGCATTCTTTTCTACGCGTGACTTTCGTAACGAACGTCCATTTTTGAACACGTACACGTGTACATTTCGTAACAAATGTCCATTTCTTTACATGCGTACATTTTGTAACGAACGTACAATGTTTCACGCGAGTACATCTTGTTCTTGGACATTTACCCCCAGTTGTACATTTACATCCAGTTGTACAATGATGATGAGTGAATTTATCATCATCGCATTCAAAAGTACTTGGATCTTGGTGTAAGAAATCCTCCATCCCAGCACTTTTGATTTCTTCGACAGCTTTTCTAATATCACGTTTCATAGAAATCCTCCTTATCATGTATTAAAGTGAAAAGGTATTCTTTTTCCTTAACATGATATGTATGTAGGCATCTTTCTGAACAGGACAAGAGTGTAATTTTATATAAATAGATGATTGCGGATGTATGGACAAGACAAGGCGCATACATTGAATGAAGAGAACTGAGAAGGGATGAGAAAACATGCTGCCTTCATATGATTTTTTTGTTCATCCAATGTACTTAGTGGAATTGAAAAAGGACATTTGGTCAGATAGTCCAGTGCCAGCAAAATTAACTTATGGAAAAAAGAAGTATGATATTGATATCGTATACCGAGGAGCTCATATTCGCGAATTTGAGAAAAAGTCTTATCATGTTATGTTTTATAAGCCTAAAAAATTTCAAGGTGCGAAAGAGTTTCATTTGAATTCGGAGTTTATGGATCCGTCTCTCATACGAAATAAATTATCTTTAGATTTTTTTCATGATATTGGTGTACTTTCGCCAAAATCACAACATGTATTTATAAAAATTAATGGTCAAATTCAAGGTGTGTATTTACAGTTAGAATCGGTTGATGAAAATTTTTTGAAAAATAGAGGATTACCGAGTGGTTCTATTTATTATGCGATAGATGATGATGCAAATTTTTCATTAATGAGTGAACGAGATAAAGATGTTAAGACAGAGCTCTTTGCGGGTTATGAATTTAAATATTCGAATAAAAATAGTGAAGAACAACTGAGTGAATTTGTATTTCAAGCGAATACTTTGACGAGGGAAGCCTATGAAAAAGAGATTGGGAAGTTTCTACATGTCGATAAATATTTAAGATGGTTAGCAGGAGTTATTTTTACACAAAACTTTGATGGTTTCGTTCATAACTACGCACTATATCATAACGATGAAACAAATTTATTTGAAGTTATACCGTGGGATTATGATGCGACTTGGGGGCGAGATGTACAAGGAAGACCACTTAATCATGAATATATTCGCATTCAAGGGTATAATACGTTAAGTGCAAGATTGCTAGACATACCTGTATTTAGAAAGCAGTATCGAAGTATTTTAGAAGAAATATTAGAAGATCAATTTACAGTTTCGTTTATGAGGCCGAAAGTAGAAGGGTTGTGTGAATTGATTCGTCCATATTTACTACAAGATCCATACATGAAAGAAAAATTAGAAACATTTGATCAAGAGGCTGATATGATTTATGAATATATAAATAAGAGAAGAAAGTATATACAAGACCACTTACATGAATTGGATTAATTTTGAAAGAGATTGAAACGTTATCAATCTCTTTTTTTTGTATAATAAAGATGTATCAATAAAAATGAAGTAATATATTTGATAGAGAATGGGGATGCGGATATATGACGATTAAATGGATTGATTGGGTAAAACAAATACAATCTATAGCTCAAGCGGGTTTAACGTATTCTAAGGATGTGTATGATATTGAGCGTTTCCAGCAATTACGAGATATTTCTATTTCAATGATGTCACATTACACGAAAACAGATTGGGAAGTCGTAGAGAAATTATTTGCAAGTGAGACAGGCTATCAAACACCTAAAGTTGATATAAGAGCGGTTGTTTTTCAAAATGAAAAGTTATTATTTGTGAAAGAAAAAAGCGATGGGAAATGGGCATTGCCAGGTGGATGGGCTGATGTCGGTTATACGCCAACCGAAGTTGCAGCAAAAGAGGTTTTCGAAGAGGCAGGTTATGAGGTAGATCATTTTAAGTTACTAGCTATATTTGATAAAGAAAAAAATCAACCATCTCCATCGGCAACGCATGTATATAAGATTTTCATTGGATGCGAGATTATTGGTGGAGAAAAGAAAACTAGTATTGAAACAGAAGAGGTGGAGTTTTTTGGTGAAAATGAATTGCCTAATTTATCAATTGCTAGAAATACAGAAGACCAAATTAAAGAGATGTTTGCCTACATGAAAGACCCGCAGAAAGAGAAATTAATAGATTAATCCTGCTTGAATTGTACATATTGTTAAAATGAAGATATTGGCAGATTGCAGCCTTTATGTAATAATGGGATGGTATGTGAAGAAAAAAGGAGATAAAAAAGAACATGTTAGCAAACATAATAGATCAGTTATTGCAATTTTTTGCAAGCTTAGGTTACTTTGGAGTAGCTCTTGCTTTAATGATTGAAGTAATCCCAAGTGAAATTGTACTTTCGTATGCTGGCTTTTTAGTAGCGAATGGTAAAATTAGTTTTGTTGGTGCAGTTATCGCCGGAACGATTGGTGGTACTTTAGCACAAATCTTTTTATACTGGCTTGGATACTACGGAGGGCGTCCGGTTGTAGAGAAATACGGGAAATATCTACTTATTAATAAACATCATTTAGACATAGCAGAAGGTTGGTTTAAGCGTTATGGAGCAGGCGTAATATTTTCTGCGCGCTTTATCCCAGTAGTACGTCATGCGATCTCTATTCCAGCAGGACTAGCTAAGATGCCATTAAAACTATTTACACTTTATACGGTTGTAGCGATCATTCCGTGGTCAATTCTATTTATATACTTAGGTGAAAAACTTGGTGGGAATTGGCGACAAATTAAGGAGTATGCATCTGATTACACACATTACATAATTATAGGAGCTGTTCTTTTTATTGCTCTATACTTTGGTTTAAAGTATTTCAAAAAGAAAAAAGCTGCGCGTTAAAGTCAATGATTTTTCATTGGCTTTTTTATTTGTTTCCGGTTCTAAAAAAAAGGAGTTGTCCATAATGTGTAATAATAAAGCGTAGCGGAGGAATGTGATGAAAGGGTCACCGTTTATACGTGGAACGATATTTTTAACGATGGCAACGATGATATCAAAAATGTTAGGATTTATATATGTTATACCATTTACAGCAATGGTCGGTACGAGTGGGTATGTTTTATACACGTATGCATATCGTCCCTATACCATTATGCTCAGCATTGCGACAATGGGATTACCACTTGCAGTTTCAAAAATGGTATCAAAATATGATCAACTGAATGATTATCATACGGTTAAGAGAGTGTTGAAAAGTGGAATCGTGTTTATGTTTATAATGGGAGTCATTTCGTGTTTTACGTTATATATGCTAGCTCCGCATTTAGCTAAGCTTGTCATCGATGGGAATGATCAAACGGGGAATAGTGTAGGAGCGGTTACTACTAATATTCGAATTGTAAGTTTTGCGTTAATACTTGTGCCAGTAATGAGTTTATTAAGGGGCTTCTTTCAAGGATTCCAATCGATGGGGCCTTCTGCATTAAGTGTCGTTGTAGAGCAATTTTTTCGGGTTTTAACCATTTTAATAGGAAGCTTTGTCGTTTTATATATTTTAAAAGCATCTGTCTCGCTAGCAGTTGGTATTTCAACATTTGGTGCCTTTATGGGAGCGGTAGGTGGATTAACTGTTTTAAGTGCGTATTATATGAGAAGGAGAAGGCACTTAAAGAAAAAAGAAATGGCAAGTATACCACAAACAACGAAATCTTTTTTCTCGCTTTATAAGGAGCTCTTTACATATTCTATTCCTTTTGTTGTGGTGGGCTTAGCAATTCCGTTGTATCAGACGATTGATACATTTACAATTAATAAACTACTTATACAAATAGGGTATATGCAAGGAGAAGCGGAAAAAATTAATGCGATAATTGGTCTTGTTCAAATGGTTGTGCTTATCCCGGTATCCGTTGCGACAGCTTTTAGTATGTCTCTCGTACCAGAGATGACGAAAGCTTACACAGCAGGAAATACGAAGCTATTGTACAAACATTTTACGAGAACAAATGTATTAGTAGTAGCGATTACGGTACCGGCGGCAATTGGAATGATGGTGTTAGCCAAGCCTGTATATACTCTTTTATTCGGTGCTGGAAATGATCCAGAGATGGGGAGAATCATTTTACAGTATTATGCTCCTGCTTGCATATTATTTTCTCTTTTTACAGTAACGGCTGCTATGCTACAAGGAATCAATCAACAGCAGAAGACGGTGCTAGGACTAGTGATTGGAATTATTGTGAAGATAGTTTTAAATATTGTATTGCTTCCGTATTTCGATTATGTAAGTTTTATCATTTCAACATACGCTGGCTATACGATTTCAGTCGGTTTTAACTTGTGGATGCTTTCTAAATATGTTATAAAGGCAACATAAGCTTTTAAGGCAGAGAGCACTCTGTCTTTTTCTATGTTTATCCCGCTTTAACGGGCAGTGAGACCCTCACCTCAAAATTCAGCGAAAGAAAAGAAGTTTGGTTGGGGGCGGGTAGCCTGTAAAAGCCCGATTTGTGAGGGCTAATAATCAGTGGGGGGATGAAGCCACCCACTGATTAAAGTTTCACTTTATAATATTTTTCCTATAAAAACGTTTTCAAAATAATTTTTCTATTGAAATTTAAACGTATGTTTCATATGCTGAGAATGGCGGTTTAAAAACTGTGATTTAAGAGAGGTAGATTCCTACATGTAAAAAGAATCGGGGTGATAGTATGTTAAATATATATTTAACAGACCGAAACGGAAAACTACAAGAGATTGAGGAAATGCAAAAGGGGTGCTGGATTAATGTACTTCATCCAACAGAAGAAGAAATTCAATATCTAGTACAAACTTTAAATGTAGACTTAGATTTCATTAAAGACCCTTTGGATGATGAAGAACGCTCTCGTATTGAAAAGGAAGACAATAATACTTTAATTATCGTGGATATTCCGACAGTTAGACATGACGAAGAAGGAAATTCGATTTATGACACGATTCCAATAGGTATGATTGTGATGCCGGATTGTTTTGTTACAATCTGCTTAGAAGAGAATCCAATTTTTGAACGTTTTATTAATCAACGTATTAAAGAATTTTATACGTTTAAAAAGACGCGCTTTGCACTTCAGCTCTTATATACGATTTCTACTTATTATTTAAGATACTTAAAGCAAATAAATCGAAAAACAATTGATTTAGAGCATCAATTAAATCAGTCAATGAAAAATAAAGAGATCTTCACATTATTAGGCCTTGAGAAAAGTTTAGTATACTTTACAACGTCATTAAAGGCTAATAAAATTGTAATTCAAAAGTTAATGCGTAATAGTACATTTTTAAAAATGTATGAAGACGATCAAGATTTATTAGAAGATGTATTAATTGAAAATAAGCAGGCTATTGAAATGGCGGAAATATATAGTCACATTTTAAGTGGAATGATGAATACTTTTAGCTCCGTTATATCAAATAATTTAAATAGTGTTATGAAACTGTTAACGTCAATTACAATCATTTTATCTTTACCGACGATGGTTTCTAGTTTCTTTGGAATGAACGTAAAGGTTCCGTTTGAAGGGGAAGCCCACGGTTTTGTAATTGTACTCATCATATGTGTAACACTATCTTTCACGTTAGCTTTTGTTTTTTGGAAGAAACGTTACTTTTAACGATAAAAAAGCTGCTCTAGCATAGTTATATAACTACGCTAGAGCAGCTTTTTTGCTATGAAATCTCAAATTTTGAATAGAATATAACTTGTACAATGTAATGTATATAAAGGCTATGTATGCCATATAATCCTTGTCCAATTAATGAAATGGGGTTAAAATTACATATTGTTAATGAAAAGTTGGAGGAAATACATCATGGAATTGTTTCAATTACCGAAAGCATTCCTGCAAATGAATACAATTTTTATCTCCATATTGATCGAAGCACTTCCGTTTGTGCTAATTGGTGTATTTATTTCAGGATTCATTCAAATGTTCGTGACAGAAGATATGGTGGCTAAATGGATGCCGAAGAACCGATTTCTGTCTGTTTTATTAGCTACTTTTTTAGGCATGTTGTTTCCAGGTTGTGAATGTGGAATTGTTCCGATTGTAAGACGATTAATCGGAAAAGGCGTTCCACCATACGCAGGGATTGCATTTATGTTAACTGGTCCAATAATTAATCCAGTTGTTTTATTTGCAACATACGTTGCCTTTGGGAGTAGTATGCACATGGTATGGTATCGTTCTATTGTAGCGATTATCGTAGCCATTATCGTTGGAATTATATTATCCTTTATGTTTAAAGAACATCAATTAAGAGATGATCACTTCCCAGAAGTGAATAATAAGCGTCCACTGCGTAAAAAAATGTGGGATGTATGTACACACGCTGTTGAGGAATTCTTCTCAATGGGAAAATATTTAGTACTAGGTGCGTTAATTGCAGCAGCGGTACAAACGTTTGTACAAACTTCAACACTTCTTGCTATTGGACAAGGTCCGTTTTCTTCATCAGCTGTTATGATGGGACTTGCTTATATATTATCACTTTGTTCAGAGGCAGATGCATTTATCGCTTCTTCGTTCCAAAGTACGTTTTCAACAGCTTCACTTGTCGCGTTCCTCGTTTACGGACCGATGGTGGATATTAAAAATATGTTTATGATGCTTGCGACATTTAAAACTAAATTTGTAATTGTTGTTATAGTTACAGTTACTCTTGTTGTTTATGCAAGCTCACTATTCATTTATGCGATGGGGTGGTAGGTTATGTTTCGAGCATATATATTATTAGGTTTTACAATATTAATTGCGCAGCTTCATATTTCCGGTAACATTACGAAGTATATCAATATGAAGTATGCCTATTTATCAACAACAGCAGCAATTATTTTAGGTTTCTTAACGATTGTACAAATTATCGTCGTTTTCCAAAAAGAGCACCAAAAGGAAAAAGAGAAAAATGATTGCAGTTGTGACCATAGCCATTGCGGACATGATCATTCAAAAGATGAGAATACATGGTGGAAAAAAGCATTTTCGTACTCCTTGTTTTGTTTTCCAATTATCTCAGGCTTATTTTTCCCGATTGCAACGTTAGATTCAGATATTGTTAAGGCGAAAGGATTTCATTTTCCTGTTGCACAAGCAGAAAGTAAGGATCCATTTATGACAAGACAATTTCTAAGACCTGATACGAGCATTTATTACGGGAAAGAAGGATACCGCGGTGTAATGGAAAAAGGGAAGAAAGAGTTTGTTACGAAAGACAATATTAATTTGAAAGATGAAGACTTCCTAAAGGGTATGGAAACAATTTATAATTATCCTGGCGAGTTTACTGGGAAAAAATTATCTTTTAAAGGGTTTGTTTTTAGAGATGATTCTTCTAAAAAAGAACAATATTTCTTATTCCGTTTCGGTATTATACACTGTGTAGCGGATTCTGGTGTATATGGTATGTTAGTGAAAAAACCAGAAGGCGTAGAGTGGAATAATGATGACTGGATTCAAGTAGAAGGAGAGATAACTACTGAGTTTTATCAGCCGTTTCATGCGAATATTCCTGTATTAGAAGTAACAAAATGGAATAAAGTTGAACAGCCGAAAGAACAATATGTATTTAGAGGAGCCGATTGATAAAATCGGTTCTTTTTTGTGGACTAAAAGTTCTGAATGTTGCTAATATTAAATGTGTAGTTCATTTGGTATAGGGATTATTGAAATATTAGGGATAGATCATTAAAGGGGTGATAACAATGACAGAAGTAAAGGGGAAAACAGCCAATGAGTCAAGGGTGTTCAAAACGAGCCGGGTATTCCCAACAGATTTAAATGATCATAACACGCTATTTGGTGGGAAGATATTAGCGGAGATGGATATGGTTGCTTCTATTTCAGCATCCAGACACTCGAGAAAGGAATGTGTCACAGCATCTATGGACTGGGTTGATTTCTTACATCCTGTTCGTTCTTCAGATTGTGTTAGTTATGAATCTTTCGTAATTTGGACGGGAAGAACTTCGATGGAAGTGTTTGTGAAGGTAGTGGCTGAAGATTTAATTTCAGGTGAGAAGCGTATAGCGGCAACGTCATTCGTTACTTTTGTTGCACTTAGTAAGGGAAATAATCCAGTTCCAGTACCGCGTGTTATCCCTGAAACAGAAGAAGAGAAAGAATTACATCGTATTGCAGTGTTACGTGCAGAGCAGCGTCATATACGTAAGGCAGAGAGTAAGAAAGTAGCTACATTGTTAACCTTTTGAGATAAATGTTTAGCCATTTAAGTTACAATAGCAGGCGGAAATGGTTTTAAAATGAAAAGCGGACACCTAAAAATAGGTGTCCGCTTTTATAGTTTTTTCATCCACATATCATATGACAGTAGCTACTTAGCAGAAGCAAGCAGCACCGACGATGATTAAGAGGATAAATAATACGACTAATAGCGCAAATCCATTACCATGTGCGAAGCCCATTGTTATTTCCTCCTTTTATTTTAAGATACAACATACAATATGCAAATGAGCTATTGTTTGATATGGACATATATCATGCAATGACATATTTTCTTGAATGATAATGTAATAAAAAAGGGAAGATATAGAAATAACAGTAAGTGGAGAAAGGAATTTATCCATGAAGCACTTTTTCGCTATAATCCTTTGTTTAATAGGTGTATTCATTTGGATGAACATCGATGTGGAAATGGGGAAGGAAATGGCTAGTGAATATGAATTAGGACAAGTTCGATTAGGTGAATTTCAACTATATACGAACGGTGAAGAGTTATATAGAAAATTATTTGAGGATATAAACGAAGCAGAAAAGTATATATATATCCATTTTTATATTGTAGGAAAAGATGAAATAAGCGAAGAGTTTTTACAGTTATTAGAGAAAAAAGCATCTAGTGGAGTAGAAGTGAAATTGTCAGTCGATCGGATAGGTGGATATAAGCTGAAGAAAAAGGTAATTAGCCGATTAAAGGAAAACGGTGTGAAGTTTACATTTAGTAAAAAACCGAAACTGAAAAATGTTTTCTATTCTTTGCATCAACGAAATCATAGACGTATTGTTACGATAGATGGAAAGGTATCATACGTCGGTGGTTTTAATATCGGAAAGGAGTACCTTGGACAAGATCCGAAGTTTGGGCCATGGCGTGATTATCACGTGCGCATCCATGGTGAGGGTGCAGCGGATATGGAAAGAAAGTTCGCCGAAGATTGGAAAGAAGATACAGGAGAAAAAATGCCTATACATGAAAGTATACCGACATTAGGGAATGTAAAATATCAATATTTATTTTCAAATGGAAAAGGCTTATGGGAAAAGTATGGGGCACTTTTAAAAAAGGCTAAAAAGTCTTTAATTATCGCTACACCATATTTTGTACCAAGTAAAGAAATGGTGAAAGAGCTAAAAGCTGCATTAAATCGTGGTGTTAATGTGAAAATTCTCGTGCCATTTAAAAGTGATGCCATATTGTTAAAACAAGCTGCCTATCCATATTTGAAAGATATGTTACATGCTGGAGCGGAGATTTATCAATATCGAAATGGATTTTTTCATGGGAAAGTAACAATCATTGATGGAGAAATTGTTGATATTGGGACAGCGAATTTTGATAATAGAAGTTTTTATTTAAATTGTGAGTCTAACTGTATCATATATGATAAAACAGTTGTTGATGAAGTATGGAGTCGATTAAAGGTAGACTTTCATAAATCAAAACGATTTTCTGAAGAAGATTTTGAGAAAATTAGTAGATGGGATTGGTTTTTAGCAAGAATAGCAAATGTTTTAGCATCATATTTATAACATATAGACCCTAGAGAAGGGAGGCACTTTCATGGATTGTATGAAAGAGTTAATGAGATATAGTTATATGCTAATATACAAGGTTGGAGAGTATGCTGGAAAGGTCAGAGACGAAGAATTAAAAAATCTATTACAGCACCATTTACCATATATGTTACAAGCATATAATGAACAAGTAAATTTTCAAGAAGGAGAGAATGTGCAACATATAACCTGTGAAACAACGGAGTTTGGTTTGCATGAAATGGAAAAGGAAACAGTTAGTAAATATACAGGGGATATTCATATTGCAACATGTTATATTGCGCACTTAAAACGATTAGCTCTAAAGTTTGCTCAAGTTGCAGTGGAAGTTGCTAATCCGGAGTTCCGCTCATTTTTGGAAAATTGTTTCCTGAAAATGAACCGTTACGCTTATAGTGTGTGGCAATATGTTATGAAGAAGGAATATAAGATTACACATCTATATGAAAATGAAAAGTTTGCATGAGAAACTAAGGCGGAATGGTATGCGCCTTAGTTTTTTTTATGTCCATTTAGAGAAAAAAATTAGTTTTATTGTGTATCGATTGGAAATGAAATATGTAAATTTAAATTAGTTTTTGTTATCGGAATATTTACAAAAATTTACCGTATATTTACTGTTTTTCAATCTCTCCTTTAAAAATAGAGAGTAATATGAGGTTGTACATATTCTATCACAGGGAGGAAACGCAAATGAACAAATGGGTTAAATCATTAACTGCTATGGCACTTGCAAGTTCTTTATTAATGGTAGGTTGTAGTAAAGGTGAAGACAAGAAGAAAGAAGACGACACAACAACACAACAAGAGGATAAAAAGGATAAAGAAACAAGCGGAACCGAGAAGTCTACTGATTCTAAAGAGAAAAAATAAAGTAATAATAAAGCTTCCTCTCATATATGAGGAAGCTTTTTTGTTGTAAATTGATTGATATTATTGAAAAATAGAAAGAGAATGAAAGAGGGGGAAAACAAATGAAAGTATGTATATTGGGAGCAACAGGACGAGTAGGTTCAAACATAATTAATTTAGCATTAAAGGATTCAGCTGAAGTGACTGCATTAGCGCGTGATTTTAATAGAATAGAAATACAACATGAAAGGTTACGAGTGATAGAAGGTAATGTATTGAACGAAAATGATATAAAAAAAGCGATAGAAGGAAGCGATATAGTAATTAGTGCACTTGGAACGGATCAAAATGGAACATTAGCGAAGAGTATGCCACAAATTATTAAGCAAATGGAAGAAGAAGGGGTTCATAAGATCATAACAATAGGAACGGCGGGTATTTTACAAGCAAGAACGGATCTAAATTTATATCGTTTTCAATCAACGGAATCAAAAAGGAAAACGACAACAGCAGCAGAAGATCATTTGGCTGCATATAAGGTACTAAGTAATAGTAATAATTTATGTTGGACAGTTGTTTGTCCGACACATTTAATAGACGGTGAGGCGACAGAGGTATATCGAACTGAAAAAGATATATTGCCAGAAGGTGGATCAAAAATTACAGTGGGTGATACAGCACACTTTGCATGGGATCTATGTAAGAAAAACATATATGAAAATAGTCGAGTAGGTATTGCATATTAAAAAACCATCCCGAAGTCGGGATGGTTAAAATATGATATAACACAAGAAGATGACAATCATAATGATTTGGAGAATTGCTTTCGCTACTGTACTGCTTAAAAAACCAACTACAGTAGCGACTCCAACTAGAAAGGCATCTTTTGGCGCTTTTTTATGCACTAGTTCTGTTATAAATACTGATAAAAACGGTATGATAATAAGTCCGAATGGTGGGAAGAAGAACGATCCGACAATGATAGAAATCATTCCGACACGTTCGCCCCATTTAGAACTACCGTATTTTTTTAAGAAATATCCATTTGCAATAAAATCAGCAACGAAAATGAAAAGAGTGAAAATGACTTGAATAATCCAAAAAGAAGTTGTTAATTCTCCTCCATTTATACCGAAATGGTAAATTAAATATCCAGCCCAGACAGCAAATATGCCAGGGATAATGGGATAAATAAAGGCGAGAAATGAAACAAGGAAACAGGCAATGATACAAATTGTTAATAAAACAGTCACTTTATAGCTCCTTTTTAATATCTAGTTTATGTACAGCAACTTTTTTGACTTGATGTCCATCAAGTTCTAATACTTTAAATTGAAAACCAGCATATTCAATGGAATAACCAGCTTCAATATTTAAGTCAACTGCTTGAGAGAGAAGCCATCCTCCAATTGTATCTAAATCACTATCATCAATATGTAGGCCAAACATATCATTTACTTCAGAAATGAGTACCTTTCCATCTAAAACAGTAAGCTTAGGTGTACGCTTTTCAATCATAGGTGATTCATCCGCATCGAATTCATCTTGAATTTCTCCAATGATTTCTTCAAGAATATCTTCCATCGTTAAAAGTCCGGCAGTGCCACCATATTCATCCATAACGATTGCCATCTGAACGCGATTTTTTTGAAGATGGACTAACGTTTTACGAATTGGAACTGTTTCAAATACTGTTAAAACAGGATGTATATAAGATTCAAGTGGTTTATAAATACCTTTCGTTTGATCATGGAATACTTCTTTCGTATTAATCATCCCGATGATATCATCTTTATCTTTTTCAATGATTGGATAGCGTGTATATTTTTCAGTTGCGACGATATCCATATTTTCTTCTAACGTATTTTCAGTAGATAAGCAAATCATTTCGGTACGAGGAACCATTATTTCTTTCGCAACTCGATCATCAAATTCAAAAATGTTATTTACATATTTATATTCGGTTTGGTTTATTTCACCGCTTTTAAAACTTTCACCTAAAATGAGTCGCAATTCCTCTTCAGAATGAGCAAGTTCATTTTCTTTGGCAGGTTCTAATCCGAGTAGTTTTGTGAAAAATATAGCTGCACTATTGAGTAACCAAATAAATGGATACATAATTTTATCAAATAAAATAAGAGGTTTTGCAAATTTGAGTGTGATTGCTTCTGCTTTTTGAATTGCGAAAGACTTTGGAACTAACTCACCTAATACAACGTGGAAAAATGTAATAACACTAAAAGCAATAACAAAAGATAAAGTGTTAGCCATTGTTCCAGTAATATTAATTTTTTCAAAGAGCGGTCGTAGTATATGTTCCACAGTCGGTTCACCAAGCCAACCAAGCCCTAAAGAAGTGATCGTAATCCCGAGCTGACAAGCTGATAAATAAACATCTAAATTAGATAGGACGCTTCTTGCAGCTAAAGCTTGTTTATTACCTTCATTTGCAAGTTGGTCAATTCGACTTTTTCGTACTTTTACAACAGCGAATTCTGATGCAACGAAAAAGCCAGAAATAAGAATAAGTACAAAGATGAGAAAAATATTTAATATGTCCAAGTGTGTTCTCCATTCCAAGGTTTGGAATAAAGATGTCACCTCCTGCAATTATGTTATACTTTTATAATAAATCCAAATGAAAAGAATAGTCAAAGGAAAAGGGCAAATATTGGTATGTTTCTGTAATAGTTTTTGAATTTGCTGTTATTTTGTCCGCTATACAAAAGGAATAACCCCCTACTTTTAGATTATAGAGGGTTAGTTCAATTAAGGTTTTGGAACACTTCTCGTTAAAGTGTATGACTGTTGCTTGGAGTAGTTTGTGGTCCATAGTGTTTGAAGGAAAGAAAGTATGCTATATGGGATATAGAGTAGTAATAAGCCGATTGTAACAATTATGGGTGAATTTCCGCCAAATTGAACGATAAATTGTAACAGTCCACTTGCATGAAAAACGCATTCCATAAAAACGAATGAAAGAATGATGGAACCTAAAATTGATTTATGGTTCGAAGTAAGCGCCAAAAACAATGTATCCACAAGAAAAGAATCATGTTTTATTTCATATTCATTTGTGTTTTTCAAGAAAGGAATCCATTTTTTTACTGCTTGCATAACGATAATCATGGAAGTACTACATACGATGATAAAAGATGAGTAGTAAGGAAGGTTTATAAATTGTGCGACGTATAGGAGTAGTAATAAGACTGAACATTGTAATACTACAGTGCAAACAGAGTAAGGTATCCAATTCAATACAGTAGTAAACTTTTTAAACGAGTTAGGTACTTTGAAAAATAAATGGCCGATACCCAAACTTATGAAAAATCCGATCGCAAGGGTAAAAGTAAAACGAACAATCGATATAAAATATATTTCCCATATGTAAGGGAATAATGGTGTTGAATGATTAGAAGTATGTATCATTTGATTTGCTGAGAAAAAGATAGATTCATGCATCCAATCAACCTTTGGAATTGATATAGAAGAAAGCTGTGCGAAGTTTTGAAAAATGCTAATAAATCCATTTTGATAAGAGTAATTGTGTGTAATAAAAAGAGCTGGAATAGGACTTATGGCAAAAATAACAATAACACCAATTATAAATTTACATATATGTGAGCGTAATAAGGACATATAAACCACCTACTCTTAGAATATTCAGAAAATTCTTATTCTTATTTTAGCCGTTTTTGGAGCAAGTTACAATATATTTTTCTTCATGTATGGGCATATGGATAATTTTAAATTGTATTTAGAAATCTATTTTTTGTGTGGAATGAAGAGAATGTAGGGAAATGTCGAAAGGATTAAATAGATTTTTAAAATTGGAAAGTGATACCATAAAATTAAACGATGTTTAAATCGTTGTTTAACTGATACATTCTAGAGGGGGAGATAAATTGGGAGGGAATGAAAACGTATCAACGAAAAAAAAGATTTTAAATACAACATTGGAATTAATTAAAAAAGAAGGTTTTGAAAAGGTAACGATAAGAAAAATTGCAGCATTGTCAGATATAAATATAGCGCTAGTGAATTACCATTTTGGTTCAAAAGAAAAGTTAATTAGTGAGACGATTAGAGTTTTATTAATTAGCTTTCAAGGCACTTTTTCTATTTTAGATAATATTACAGTGCCAGCAAAAGAAAGATTAAAAATATTTTTATTGGATTATGTACTAGTAATTCGGCAATATCCGGAGTTAGTTAGGAAGATTATTGCAATGGGAACTACGGTATTTACATCTCAATACGAATATGGGGATTTTTTGAAGAGGCTAGGTTTCAGTAAAGTGAAGAATATTTTGAGCGAGATAACAAATGAAACGGATCGGGAAATTTTAATGATGATGACGGTGCAAATATTTGGATCCATTTTTCTTCCCACATTAATGATGCCAATTCTCGAATCAGGGGCAGATATAAAAGTACCATCTGTAGAAAAACAGATTGATTTCCTATTTGAACGCTATTTTTATAAAAATTGAGATAGTGGGTGATAGAGGTGGCTAGTTTCTTTAGAAAGCATTGGTGTGATATAGGGTTAGTTGTCGCTATTATTGTCGTTGTTTCTTTAGTCGCGAATTTGGGAGAAATGAGTGAAATAAAAGTACTGTTAGGGTTAAGTTTTGTGGCCATTTTAGTGCATCAATTTGAAGAGTATCGTTGGCCAGGTTATTTTGCTGGTCTGTTTAATGTAGTTATATTTAAAAGTGATATACCAGACCGCTATCCATTAAATACGCAATCTGCTATGGTAATAAATATTTTGATTGCGTATGTTTTTTATTTACTCCCGGTTTTTTTTCAAAATATAATATGGCTTGGGTTGGCACCTATTTTAATGGGATTTTTTCAATTCATATGGCATGGTATTTTTGCGAATATAAAAGCTAAAACAATATATAATCCGGGATTAGGTGCGGTTGTATTACTACATGTTCCAATTGGTTATGTATATATGAGGTATATTCTTTTACACAATCTGGCTACAAATTTGGATTGGTTATTTGGGGTGATCTACTTTCTAATAGCTACCTATTTTTTAATTATAAAAGGAAATATGTTAATGAAAAGTAAGGAGACAAATTATTACTTTTCTAAAAAACAATTAGGTCCGTACAATGATACATTGAAGTGATTCAGAATTCAGAGGGAGGGTTTTGGATGCGGAAGAAAGTGCAAGTGAAGGATTCATGAATAAATTATGACAAGAAAATGAATAATTTTCAGAAAAATAAAATAAATTATTTATTTTTTTCTGAAAATATAATATAGTTATGGCACAGAAAGTATTTTAACATAAGGAGGCTTTTTATGAGGATTAAAGGGAATTACGTGCCAAAAAGGGAAGTTTTACTGTGCTCAAGTTCGATTACGATAGGGGAAGCGTTAGAGCATTTAAATAAAACGGGGTATCGTTGTGTACCAGTTTTAGATGAAAAAAAAGAGAAATTTTTAGGGAATATATATAAAGTAGATATTTTAGAATATAAAGGATCACTTGACGAGAGTGTAATGCAATTATTAAACGATAAAGAGGGATTTGTGAGAGAAGATTCTTCTTTCTTTAAAGTATTTTTTACAATAAAAAAATTGCCTTATTTATCAGTAGTTGACGAAAAAGGGGTTTTCCTTGGAATTTTAACGCATAAAAAAGTTTTTGAGTTATTAGAGGATGCTTGGGGCGTTCACTCTAGTAAATACTCTGTCATGATTGGAACGCAAGACTATAATGGAGCAATCCAAAAGTTATCGACAGTTTTAAAGAAATACACTGGTATTCAAAGTTTGATGACTTTTGATAATGATGCCTTATTAGTTCGTAGAATTATGTTTACATTAGGAGAAGAGTTTAACGACGGTGAATTAGAGACATTATTGAAAGATTTAGAAGATCACGGATTTAGAGTTGTATATGTGGAAGAGATGAAAAATCCACGTGAAGTTGAAACGATAGAGTAACATAACAAAAGCCATCTAATTATCTTGGATGGCTTTTGTTATGTTACGTGTATAAAGTTATTTTAAAATAACGACAAGATAATAGGTGAGATTATAACAATATTTGTGTAAGAGAATAAAAAATGTAGATAATTTCGATTTTCAAAAAAATCAATTTGAAAATATGTTTTTATTTTGCAACTAAATATGTTACTATATGTGTGATAAAAACAAAGAGGTCTGACAACTATACTCCACGTAATAACACTCTAATGATTTAAAAATTCAAAAAACTCAAAATTCAAAAATAACAATTGTATTAATGATTAGAGTAAAAATAAGGGGAATGGAGAAATTATGGAGAAAGACACTGCTTTGTAAGGGGCATATTTTATCATCTTGAGCAGAGAGGAGGATGCATAGCATATTGTAAAATATAGAGATAAACAATGAAAAAATGCTATGCAAATGAAGAGCATGAAGGGACGTTTAAGGCCAGGTGATACGGTAGCAATTGGTTTAATGCTATTTGCATTATTTTTAGGAGCAGGAAATTTAATTTTCCCGCCAGTTTTAGGTCAACAAGCAGGAGAGAATGTTTGGATTGCTACAATAGGATTCCTTGTAACGGGAGTCGGATTACCCCTACTAGCTGTAACAGCTGTCGCGTTTGTAGAGGGGGACTTGAAAGCGCTATCTTCTAGAGTCCACCCTATATTTGCGTTTATTTTCCCATTGATTAGTTATTTAGCAATTGGACCATTTTTCGCGATTCCTCGTACTGGAGCTGTTTCGTTTGAAATGGGTATGAAGCCGTTTTTATCAGAGGCAATGGTTTCAGAGTGGTACATGCTATTTCTTTTCACGATAGTTTTCTTCGGAATAACGTGGTATTTATCATTAAATCCATCTAAATTAGTGGATTGGTTTGGAAAGTTTCTTACACCATTATTAGTATTAATTGTCGCTGTTATTGTCGGAAAGGCAATTATTGATCCAATTGGAGAGCCAGCTGCGCCGTTAGCTGCTTACAAAGAAAATGCTTTCTTTGGTGGATTTATTCAAGGATATTTAACGATGGATGCAATTAGTGCTCTCGTATTTGGGATTGTCGTTGTACAAGTTATCCGCTCTAAAGGGATAAAAGAGAGTAGTCAAATTGCAAAAATAACAGTCGTATCAGGTATTATTGCTGTACTTGGTTTAACGTTAATTTATTTATCACTTGCTTATCTTGGTTCAACAAGTACATCACTTGGTATTTCAGAAAACGGTGGTCTTATTTTAACGAATGTTGTAAATGAGCTATATGGGACGAGTGGTAAAATTTTATTAGGGCTTGTTATTATACTCGCTTGTTTAACAACTTCTGTTGGGTTAACATCTGCGTGTGCGGGTTTCTTTACAAACTTATTCCCAAAACTTTCGCATAAAACGATTGTAACAATGGTATGTGTATTTAGTTTAATTGTATCTAACCTAGGTTTAACACAATTAATCGCAGTAACATTACCTGTGTTAATGATCATTTATCCAGTTGCAATTGTATTAATCGTACTTTCGTATTTCCATAAGTGGATTGGGAAGCGTAATACAATTTATATTGGAGCTATTTTAGGTGCATTGTTAATTAGTTTCTTTAACGGTTTAGAAAGTGCGAAAATTAAAATTGACGCAATTTCTAATGTACTACAAATGTTACCGTTATATAACGAAGGAATCGGATGGTTAATTCCATCATGTATTGGCGGGATTCTCGGTTTCTTCTTCTATAAATCAAATGAATCAAGTGAATTACAAAAGAAAGGTGCTTAGGCACCTTTCTTTTTTTGAAGGGGATTTTTGTATTTTGTCTAAGTAATAATTGGGGGGAATGATAAATGGCTAATTTTGAAGATTTTTTAAATTTGGATTTGAGAATTGGAACTGTAATACATGCAGAGGAATTTAAAGAAGCGAGAGTACCAGCGATTAAACTAGCAATAGATTTTGGAGAAATCGGGATAAAGCAGTCAAGTGCCCAAATTACGAAAAGGTACAGTCCAGAAGATTTAGTCGGTCAACAAATCGTTGCGGTTGTAAACTTTCCACCGAAGCGTGTAGCTGGATTCAAATCAGAAGTGCTTGTGCTTGGCGGCGTTCCTGAAGCTGATGATGTTGTGTTGCTTCAGCCTAATATGGAATTGCCAAATGGAACGAAAATTAGCTAGGGTGAAGGTAGGGGCTAATATGGATATCGGACGAGAATATTTACAATGTGCGATTTCGAACTTTAAAGCAACAAAGAAGCAAGGGGAACGGGCACTTTCTCAATTATCATATGAACAAATACAATGGTATTCTCATGAAGAAACAAATAGTATAGCGATTATTATAAAGCATCTGCACGGTAATATGCGTTCTAGATGGACGGATTTTTTAACGTCTGATGGTGAAAAAACAGATCGTAATCGAGATGGTGAATTTGAGGGATGCTATCATTCAAAAGAAGAAGCCCTTATAGCTTGGCAAGAAGGATGGAAATATGTTTTTAATACGATGAATACTTTAACACCGGAACACTTATTGAAGACGGTATACATTCGCGGTGAAGCACATACTGTCATGCAAGCAATTGAAAGGCAAATTTCCCATTATGCATTGCATATTGGTCAGATTATTTACATTGGGAAGATGTTAAAAGAAAATGAGTGGGAATGTTTAAGTATTCCGAGAGGTCAGTCTGCACGTTATGTAGAGAAAAAACGTTCCACATAATAATAAGAAAGAAACCGATAAAAAATGGGAAAAAAGAGAATCAGCCAAATAATAGACGGTTCTGTAATCATAAGAATGCTGCCAAAAATAAGTCCATACATAATAAGAAAGAAATTGAAAAGTGTATTCACAGGGATAAATCGTGGGACGAACACTTGCTGTCGTTTAAAACAATCACTGTGAAATAAATAAAAGCGGAAGTACCATGTGGCGGTAATAAGATCTTTCTTTCTCACAATTCTTTTTTTGCATGTATGACAGATAAATGTTGGTTGCATTTCATTACGCTCCATTTTTTATTTTTATAATAATGTGAGACATAAGTAGGTACAACGTGTATGTTCCTATATACGCTCCTGCAATAAGGAAAAATGGATTCAGTAAAATCCCATGAATGCTCGTCATGAAAACTAAATCTTGTATTAAAACATCGTATATATTAATGGAAATAATTGTACCGAGTACATACAGTGCCAAGTACGCAGAAATATGTAGTACAATAAAGACTTTTGGATGCTTAGCGGACAAATAAAAAATGAATGATAGAGCGATTGGTAATATTCCTATTAATAGCTTCAATTCATTTCACCTCATTAACAATATAGCCGAAATTTTAACGGTCTATTCTCTAGGGCTTGTACATAACTTGAAATAGAGAGGTGATAGTATGAATCGGGGCTTTTTTTTTATGAAGTTTACAAGTATGCGTAAGTTAGTTTTATTTGTTATTACTACAGTGCTAGCGACTTTTTTTCTTATTAGTATGATGGTAACCTCTATGAAAGAGACGAAGTCAACGTATTTATATAATTGGTTAAATGAGTTATCGATGAATGGTTACATGTATGTACTTGGAAAAGAGAATCATTATTTTACACAGGAGTATCGAAAGTTGAATCAAGATTTTTCAATTTCTTCTTTTCTCTTTTCTATGGCTACAAATATTCGCTTTAATGATGTACGCAGTTTTGTCGGGAAAGAGCTACCCGGGTTTGGTAAGTACGATACAGAAATTGTTATTGCGGGTGAGGGCACAAACTATTCTAACTTACCGATAGAGTCGAGTGTACCTCTTGAAGAAGTAGTGAAAGAACGGACTAGTGGAACTGGACAAGCACCTAAACAAGATACGAATAAAGAGAAAAAACAGCCGTCCCAAACGACCGGGAAAAGACAAGTTGCGTTTATTTATCATACACATAGCTGGGAATCTTATTTACCTTTACTTAACTTAACGAATGACCCGAATCCGAATAAAGCAACGAGTTCTGTATCGAATATTTCTATATTAGGAGATCGTTTCCGTGAACAACTAGAAGGTGAAGGGATTGGAGCTACTAACGATAAGAGTGATGTTGGTCAAAAGTTAATAAGTAAGGGTTTAAACAGTAATAGTTCGTATAAAATGTCACGAGAAATTGTGCAGCAAGCTATGGCTGGAAATAAAGATCTTCAATACTTTTTTGATTTGCATCGTGATAGTGCTCGAAAGAATGTAACGACAAAAACAATTGGAGATAAATCATATGCGAAGCTTGCATTTGTAGTAGGGAAAGGAAATAAAAATTATGAAAAAAACTTACAATTAGCGACAGCTTTACATGAGGCGATTAATAAGAAATATCCAGGAGTGAGTCGTGGGGTCATTCAAAAAGGTTTTCAAACAGGAAATGGAATCTATAATCAAGATTTATCAGGACAAGCGATATTAATAGAAGTTGGCGGTGTAGATAATACGGAGGAAGAATTGAATCGATCAATTGATGCACTTGCTAAAGCATTTGGTGAATATTTTTGGCAGGCAGAAAAAGTGAATGGATAAAGTGAAACTTGAATTAGCCAGGGTATCTATCGATAATTATTAGCTCACTTCAATCTTGGAAAAGCGTAAGTGTAATGCTTACGTTTTTTGTGTTGGTTTGAAATGTGGATAGCAAGATGTCACAAAATGGACATGATTAATAATTATTATAGCGATATCGAAATTTGTCTAATTATAATAGGAGAATTAGAAAGGGATTTTTGAAATGGCAGAGAAAATCTTTTTACAAGGAAAATTTTTATATTATGAAATTGATAGGGTGATTTAGGTGATTAGGGAGATCAAAGTAGAAGATGCAGCATCATTTTTGCAATTAAGTAAGCAATTAGATGAAGAAACGAAGTTTATGTTATATGAACCAGGAGAAAGGAAAACTACAGCTGAGCAACAAGAAAAAATGATCCAGCGATTTATAGAAAATGAATATGCAACAATATTTGTAGCAGTTGAAGATGAGAGAATAATAGGTTTTATATTAGTGAATGGAAATAACATTCAAAGAAAGAGGCATGTGGCAAGCATTGTAATTGGTATTTTGCAAGAGTATAACGGGCGAGGTATTGGGACGAGATTGTTTAAAGAGGTTGAGAAGTGGGCAAAATTACATGATGTATGGCGTTTAGAATTAACAGTAATGGCCCACAATACAAGAGCTCAGGCACTATATAAAAAAGCTGGATTTGAGAAAGAAGGTGTCAAAAAAGCTGCTCTTATTATCGATGGAAAGGACATCGATGAGTATGAAATGGCCAAATTATTAAAATAAGAGGTCGTTATATGAAAAAAAGATGGGCACTACTCGGTATCGTAGCTGCAATAATTATTGTTGGAGTAGCAGGAATCAATTATAAAATGTATAAGGATAAGCAGGCGCGGGAAGTAAGTGTAAATAGTATATTTCCAAAAGCGAAAGAAACGATTGCTAATATGGATGGGGATATTGCGGTAATTAATAATCCGAATTCAATGCTTGTACTTGTGAATAAAAGTAGGCGTTTACCAGATGGTTATAGACCGCCAGATTTAGTTATTCCGAAAGTGCGCTACTCTAGTGAAGGTGATCAAGAAAAGAAAAAGATGAGAAAAGAGGCAGCGAGGGCGCTTGAGGAAATGTTCCAGCAAGCTAACAACGAGCGTATTTTCCTTTTTGCAGTTTCTGGATTTAGATCCTTTGATCGACAAAAAGCATTAAATACGATGTATAAAAAACAAGATGGGGAAGCAAAAACAGCAATGTCTAGCGCGGTTCCTGGCACAAGTGAGCATCAAACTGGATTAGCTATGGATATTACGTCTCAATCTGCTAAATTTCAGTTAGAGACGTTTTTTGGGGAAACGAAAGAAGGTCAGTGGCTTTCTGAAAATGCCCATAAATTTGGTTTTGTGATTCGATACACAAAAGCGAAAGAAACGATTACGGGCTATCGGTATGAACCATGGCACGTAAGGTATGTGGGAAATCCACAAGCTACATATTTGTATGATAATCAACTGACGCTTGAAGAAGTAACAGAGTAAATGATTGAGGGGAGAGACGTATAATGACGATGTTATATAAGAAAAAAGTACATGCATATATTACAAGAGAAAAAGAGGGGGTTATGCAATTACTGGTTTTTAAACATCGTGATATACATGAAGCTGGTATTCAAGTGCCAGGGGGAACGGTTGATGAAGGTGAAACGTTAGAAGCGGCTATATTGCGTGAAGTACAGGAAGAATCCGGATTACGTCATTTATGTATAGAGCGTTTTTTAGCAGATTACATTATACATGTGAAGGAAAAACAGGAATATGAAAAACGTCACTTTTTTCATGTAACTTTACTAACTGATGTAAAAGATACATGGGAACATATAGTAAGTGCTGGTGAGAAAGATCAAGGTTTAGCGTTTAGCTACGAATGGGTTAATATTGCAAAATGCCCTGAATTAGCAGGGAAACAAGGAGAGTTTTTACACTTATTGGATGAGATATATGTAAAGTAATAAAAGAGTCTGAAGCGAAAGTTCATTCGTTTCAGACTCTTTTTATTTTTTGGGAAATTAAAGGCTTTTTGAATAGATAAATTGAATTTCTTTAAAGGAATATTAGTTTGGAATAGTTGGGGTGAAAAGATGAAAAAGTAAGAGTTATACGCAAAAAAGTTGCTATAAGGGAGAATATAAATGGAGATTCAGTTTAATCCAGTATTAAAAAAAGAATTAACAATTCATGATATACAAACCGAAATGGAATCTGGGCAGTTAACTTCAAAGGAATTAGTGATGTATTATCTTCATAGAATCGCAAAGTATGACCAAGACGGACCGGAAATTAATTCTATTTTAGAAATCAATCCAGATGCTATTTTTATTGCAGAAGCGTTAGATTATGAAAGAAAGACAAAAGGTATAAGGGGTCCATTACATGGTATACCTGTTTTGCTTAAAGACAATATTGAAACGAATGACTCCATGCATACAAGTGCAGGTACGATTGCTCTAGAACAAAATATAAGCAGTGAAGATGCATTTCTCGTTACAAAATTACGAGAAGCCGGAGCAGTAATAATAGGAAAAACAAATATGACAGAATTAGCAAATGCAATGTCTTTTGAAATGTGGGCTGGATATAGTGCAAGAGGTGGTCAAACAATCAATCCATACGGAACGGGCAAGGACCATATGTTTGTTGGCGGATCTAGTACAGGATCTGCGATAGCAGTTGCCGCTAACTTTACAGTAGTATCTATTGGGACAGAAACCGATGCTTCTATTTTGAGCCCCGCTGTTCAAAATTCTGTAGTAGGTATTAAACCGACTGTCGGTTTAATTAGTCGTAGAGGAATTATTCCATTTACTTATTCGCAAGATACAGCTGGACCATTTGCTAGAACGGTAACAGATGCTGCTATTTTGCTAGGGAGTTTAATTGGAGTAGATGAGAAAGATGTTGCTACTCATAGAAGTGAAGGTAGGGCAGAGCAGGATTATACAAAATATCTTAATGTTAATGGCTTAAATGGAGCGAAGATTGGTGTGTTTAACGATGCACCAAAAGATTATTACGAAAATGGTGAGTATGATGAAATCTTGTTTAAGGAAACGATCCAAGTATTACGTAATGAAGGAGCGACAGTAGTAGAAAATATTAATATTCCTTCTTTTCATAGAGAATGGAGTTGGGGAGTGCCGCTTTATGAACTGAAGCATAGTTTAGATAACTATCTTTCTAAATTACCTTCTACTATTCCGGTACATTCTATTTCGGAGTTAATGGAGTTTAATAAAAACATAGCAGAAAGAGCTTTAAAATATGGACAAACTAAGTTAGAGGGAAGAAAAGATTTTCCTAATACGTTACGAAATCCAGAATATTTAAATGCAAGATTAGAAGATATATATTTTTCACAAGAACAAGGCATTGATTTTGCATTGGAAAAATATAATCTTGATGCGATACTGTTTCCTTCCTATATAGCTTCTACTATATGTGCGAAAGCGGGTTATCCGTCTATAGCAATACCTGCAGGATATATGGAAAGCGGGAGACCTTTTGGAATTACGATTGCAAGTACTGCCTTTAGTGAAGGGATGTTAATTAAGCTAGCTTACGCTTTTGAACAGGCGACAAAACATAGAAAAATCCCAAACTTGTCATGAATAGAATAAATAAAAAGGACAGGGAATGCCTGTCCTTTTTGTTTTAGTGATTAAAGTGAAATATCGTTCTGCTCTGTTTTATGATATTTTAATAAACTAAAAGATAAACAAGCGGAACATAAAATAAGAATAGATGCGATGATATAAATTGTACGAACACCGAACATATCAGTAATAATGCCAACGCTAAGCATAGAAAGACCAGAAGCTGTTGAAAGAAGGGCGCCATGTGCTGTATACATTTTTGATAATAAAGAAGGGGTGACACTTGATTGTAAAACAGTCGTTTGAGAAATATCTCTAATTTGATAACATGGTCCCATTAGAACACATAGAAAAAGCGCAATAAATCCGCTGCTCGTCATACCATATAAAAATGTAAGAATGCTAAATATAAGAGAGCCAATCGACATAGATCGTATTAAATTGTTTTGAATATAGGAACTCATTTTCCATGCTAATAGACCACCGATTAACGTGCCAACATAATAACTTGTATTAATATATCCCCACCATTCTTCGCCTTTATGAAGAATAGTCGTAACATACGCCATCGTAATAGCACCAATCCATATTGTCCCGGCGAAAGTTTCAATTAAGTCCATATATGTAACGGTACGGAGAGAAGGATTTTGAAATAAGAGTTTCCAACCTTCCGATAAAGCAGTACTTTTTGAAGAGGGAGGATCTGCTATTCGTTCAGTATGTATGGTACGTAATGAAAAGTGTAATGCAATACATCCAAAAATCATTAACATGTTATTAATCATGAGTGTAGATGTAGCGCCAATGAGAAGAACGATAACACTCGTAAATGAATAAGCGGCGGCTTGCGCAATTTGTGTTGAAAAGGAAAAGATACTATTTACTTTTACTAATTTTTCTTTCGGTGTAAGGCGCGGAAGAATGCTGTATAGTAATGGAGCGCTCCATCCACTACATAATGAAATGAAAAAAATAAAAGTTAATAGAGCTATAATGTTTGTGGATAAGACCGGAAACAAAATCATTAATAATAGTAAAAAGACTGTTTTTAGCCATTGTAGCGTATATAACAACGTATAAGACGGAAAACGATTTATTATTAGTGGTGCAAAGATGTTAGCAATTAGATTTGTGATAACTTGTAATAATGGAAAAAGAGCAGTAATAGTAGCTGATTTAGTTGCTATATAAATATGAGTTGTAATAATCATTACATATACGATGTCAGCGAGAGTAATGCATGTTTTGGAACCTAAGTAGTAGGTTAGTGACAGGTTTCTCAATAAGAATAACACCTCTATAAAAATAGTATTTAGTAATTAGAATAATTGTAATTTAAAAAATGAAATTTTTAAAGAATTTAATTTTTTGTCACTTTTTGAAAGGAATTTTCATGTATAATGAAGAATATATTGATATAGTATTATATTAATAATCATAGTAACAGTGAGTATGTACAATAGCTTGTAGCAAACGCCCAAGTGTAAGAAAGGGCGGATAAACCATTCTTTTCTTCATATACATATAGAAAATGAGAAAGAAAGTGAGGGTTGCATATGGCTGCTTGGGTAATTTGGTTTATAATAGCTGGTATTTTATTTATTGCAGAAATGTTGTCGATTACATTTTACATGCTTTGGCTTGGAATTGGAGCTGTTGTCGGAGGTCTTATTGCTTTGTTTGCTCCTGATGCACTACTGTTACAAGTTACTGTTGGCGCAATTATAAGTTTAACTTTGACATTCTTTACGAAAAGAATTTCAAAAAACTTTCGAGAAGCAAAAGGTTTTACGGATACAGTAGATATGCTTGTTGGTAAAAAAGGGATTGTTATGCAAGCGATTACAAATGAAGCGAATGGTATTGTGAAGGTGGATGGAGATACTTGGACAGCTATTGCAGATTCTTCAATTGATGCTGGAGAAAAAGTCGTTGTTATAAAGAGGCATAGTACTATATTACAAGTAAAAAAGGAGAGTGAATAAATATGGTAGCATTAACGTTAACGATTATATTCGCACTAATTGTAGTTACATTTATCGCATTAACAATTAAAATTATTCCTCAGCAAAAAGTTGGGGTTGTTGAAAGATTTGGTAAGTTTCAACGTATCATGCACCCAGGATTAAATATTTTAATCCCAATTGTAGATCGTGTTCGTGTATATCACGACTTACGTATTCAACAAACGAATGTACCACCGCAAAAAGTAATTACGAAAGATAATGTTCAAGTAGAAATAGATACAATTATTTTCTATCAAATTGTTGAACCAGAACTTGCGACATATGGTATTTCAAACTATGAATATGGTGTTCGTAATATTACTTCAGCAACGATGCGTCAAATTATCGGTAAAATGGAACTGGATGAAACGTTATCTGGTCGTGAAAAAATTTCAACAGAAATCCGCTTAGCGCTTGATGAAGCAACAGAAAAATGGGGCGTACGTATTGAACGTGTCGAAGTTGTTGATATTAACCCGCCAAAAGATGTGCAAGCATCAATGGAAAAACAAATGAAGGCTGAGCGTAATAAACGTGCAATTATTTTAGAAGCTGAAGCAGCAAAACAAGATAAAGTTCTTCGTGCTGAAGGGGAAAAGCAAAGTAAAATCTTGATGGCTGAAGGGGATAAAGAAGCGCGTATTCGCGAAGCTGAAGGTATAAGAGAAGCAAAAGAATTAGAGGCACAAGGGGAAGCGCGAGCAATTGAAGAAATCGCAAAAGCAGAACAAAACCGTATTGAATTGCTTCGTGAAGCGAATTTGGATGAGCGCATACTTGCTTACAAATCATTCGAATCATTAGCTGAAGTTGCAAAAGGACCAGCAAATAAAGTCTTTATTCCGTCTAATGCAATTGAAACACTTGGTACTCTTGGGGCAATTGGAGAAATATTTAAAGAAAAACAAGCGAAGAAACTACCTTCAAATGATACAGGAAAAGAACAATAAAAGTGAGGAAGAGAAATGGGATACCATTTCTCTTTTTTTTGTGCGTATATTCCGAAAAGCTTGTACATATTCATGTATAAAGAAGGTGATGCAGTGAAAAAGTATGCAACTCGAATACATGGGAAGAAATTAATTTCGTTACTCCTTTTATATGCGCTAATAGTAATTATAATAGCGTCGATTTTGACGTCACTTTTACATACAATGAAATCGAATTATGCAAATCAATGGTTTGGAAAAGTATCGATGCAAGGTTTTGTTCAAATGATAGAAAGTGAGAATCACTATTACGGATTTGATTATTTTAAGCAGAATAAAAGAGAGTCAGTTGGGAATTTAATGTTCTCTATTGCGACAGATTTGAAAATTAAAGATTTAAGAACATTCGTCGGTAAAGAAGTACCTGGTATGTCAAAGTATTATTCTAATATTATCGTAGCTGGGGAAGGGACAAACTTGACGAATATCCCAAATGAATCTAGTGTACCGATTGAAGAAGTAACGAAAGAACGGGAAGTAGCAAAAGATAAAGTTACAGAAGCGGAAAAGAATAATCCGGTTCAGAAAAAGAACGGAGCGAAAAAAGGTGAAAGCGCAGTATATATTTATCATACACATAGCTGGGAATCCTTCTTTCCATTATTACCAGGGGCAACTGATCCATCTAGCCCAGATGTAAATGTGTCCTTACTAGGAAAACGTATGAAGGAACAACTTGAGGGGCAAGGAATTCCAGTAATTCACGATAAAACGAATATGGGTGATTTATTAGCGAGTAAAAAGTGGGTATGGTATCAGTCATATAAAGCATCTCATGAATATGTAAAAGGAGCATTAGCACAAAATAATAAAATTGCGTTTCCGATTGATATACATCGTGATGATCAGCGTAAGAAAGTAACAACAAAAGTAATTAATGGAAAATCGTATGCAAGATTATATTTTATTATTGGGATGGAAAATGAAGGCCGTGCTGAAAATGAAAAAATTGCAAGAGCGATCAATAGTTATTTAGATGAAAACTATTACGGATTAAGTAGAGGGATTTTTCCGAAGTATAAAAAAGATGGAAATGGCGTTTATAACCAAGATCTATCGAAAAATGCGATGTTAATTGAAGTTGGTGGTGTTGATAATACGTTAGATGAATTATATAACACAATTGATGTGTTAACAGAAGCGTTTAGTAAATATTATTGGAATGATGCGGAAAAAGTGAATGGATGAGGGACGGGAGACCGTTCCTTTTTATTTTGAAATCTTAAAATGTGATATAATAGAATTTTGTGAATGTTAAATAAAGGGGGAGAGAGAAACATGCAAATACTACTAATACGCCACGGAGAATCAGAAGCTGATATTTTACATGTGCATGAAGGACGAGCTGATTTTGAGTTGACTGACAAAGGGAGACGACAAGTACAAAGACTTGTACAGAAAGTGAAAAAAGATTTTGCACCAGATTTCATTTGGGCAAGCACATTAAAACGCGCTCGCGAAACGGGTGAAACATTAGCAGAAGCAATTGGTTGTCCAATTCAATTAGAAGAGGAATTAATGGAGTTTAATAATGGAATACAAGCTGGCTTATCATTTGAAGAAGCAAAGAAATATCCAGAGCCAAAATTTCTTCATGACCGTTTTGAAAACGGAGAGTCATTTATTGAGTTTCGAATGAGAATAGAAGGGATTTTTTCTAAAATTGTGACAGAGAATACATATGATCGAATTGCGATTGTTGCCCATGGAGGCGTAATTAATAGTCTATTACGTGCATTTTTCAATATGCCAATTTCAATGGACTACTATTTCAAAATGGGAGATACGGGAATAAGTTTAATTGAAATTGAGGGTGAACAAAAAACGGTGCATTTCATTAATGATACGAATCATTTGGACGGGATGTAAAGACTTATGTACAAAGTTGCATTTTTTGATGTTGACGGTACGCTTTTAAGCGAGATTGATAGAAGTATGCACGAAAGTACAAAAGAAGCGGTACAAAGATTAATAGATAAGGGGATTCACGTAGTTGTTACAACAGGGAGACCATATAGTTTATGCTCACAATTTAAGGGGCTAGGCATAAAAACGTATATTTCTGCAAATGGTGCACATATAAAATGTGGGGAAAAAGTTATACATAAATCAGTACTTTCAAGCGAAATCGTTCATGATATTTCAAATTTTTCTGAATTACATGGTCACAGTGTTTCTTACTTTACAGAAGAATTTGCAATGAATGATATTGCCTCCAAAGATGAACGTGTCATACGAGCGTTAAATGAAACTTTAAATTTAGAGCGGTATCCTGACAAAGTTAAAAACTTGTCAGATGAGATGTATTGCATATGTCTGTATGCTGATGAAGCAGAAGCTCAAAAATTCATTGAAAGATATCCAGCACTTACGTTTGACCGTTTTCATGGTTACGTTATGAATGTATTGGAAGATAGTAAAGTATCGAAGCTAACTGCAATTCAAAAAGTATTGGAACATTTAAATATTAGTAAATCAGAAGCCATTGCTTTTGGTGATGGTGGAAATGATATTGAGATGTTGCAGTATGTAGGATTAGGAGTTGCGATGGGAAATGGTGGAGAGGAGTTGAAGAGAAGGGCTGATTTCGTTACAACGAAGGCGAGTGAAGGCGGAATTTCTTATGCCTTAAAGAAGTTGCACATTATTTAAAACGGATAGCTAGTCAGTGTGAAAAATCCTGTTTTAATAATAGGATTTTTTTGTTCAACAATGTGCTTGCAATAAAAGGAAAAATATGAGTATAATGAGAAAGTAATTAGGTAAGCTAATCATTTAATGAGAAAGGAGAGTGAAGATGAATGGATTCAAGAAAAGATTCTCTTCCTTTAGGGATTGAGCCGTACGCAGAGTTAATCAAAAAGACAGCATCAGCGGAAACGGATCCAATCGCAGCAAAACTTGGTTTGTTAATGTTATGGACGTCTGATAATGTTCTTGATGCGGTTGACGTAGATTTAGCTCCGCTTGGTATTTCAGAGAGTAAATTAGATTTTTTACTATTGTTTATTTTGCGTGAAATGGAAGCGAATCGGGAAGAGGTGAACATGAGTCCTTCGGATATTGCGAGTCGATTAGGGATTACACGTGCTTCTGTCACTGGCTTATTAGATTGGATGGAGAAACGAGAGTTAATCGTAAGATTCCACCATTCTGAAGATCGAAGAAGATTAAAGGTGAAAATTACTCCGAAAGGAAAAGAACTAGTTACACATTCTTTACCAACTTTTTGGTTATCTTGCGCTTCGTTAGTTGATGGCTTTAATCAAGAAGAGCGTCAAGTTTTAGAAAAGTTATTAAATAAAATGCAAACAACTATGCAGGTGAAATTAGGAGAAGGTAGGTAAATAAGTTGATTATGAAGATCAACTTATTTATTTGGACATATAATTAGCTTACCTTATTATATGCTTAACTAACTTTATGAACGGTGATAATTTTTGCTATGTAATTAAAATAAATAAGAGTTAAAGGAATGCTATTTTAGTAATTTAGAGAGTTTAAACTAATAAAAACAAATCGTAATAAGGGAGAGAGTTTATGATGGAAATAGGAAAGGAAGTAAATAGTGAAAAGAATTATACAATAATGACAGCAGTATTATGTTGGTCGGGTATGGTAGTTATGTCTAGCCTATATGTAACAATACCTTTAATCTCTCTATTTTCAAACATTTTTAATACGTCATTAGCACAATCGGCAGCTACAGGAAGTATATTTTCTGTTGGCTTTGCTATAGGGTGTTTGTTATTTGGGGCAATTTCTGATAAATATGGACGAAAAAAAGTGATTTTTATTGGATTGCTTGCACTGTCGATTGTTTCTTTTTGCTTAGGGTTTGTAGATAGTTTATTTTGGCTTGTTATTTTTAGAGGTATACAAGGGATAGCAGCAGCTACATTTTCTCCAGTAGCGCTAGCCTACGTTGTAGAAATGTTCCCAGTAGAAAGAAGGGTTACAACAATAGGATTTGTTAGTACTGGTTTTTTAGTAGCTGGAATTGTAGGGCAGGTAATAAGTACTGCTGTTAGTCAGCATTTTGGATGGCATATGGTTTTCTTTCTTCTTAGCATTGTCTATATAAGTACTGCTATATGGGTTTATTATTCTCTTCCGAAAGGAGAGACGTCTCAATCCTATACTGATATTTTGGGGCCAATTAAACAGATGGGTAAAGTTTTTACAAATAAAAGCTTAGTATTAAGCTATATAATTGCATTTGTTTTATTAATGGCTTTTGTTAATATATATACTGTTTTAGGGAATTATTTGAGCTCTCCTACTTACAATTTAACTGCAGAACAAATTCTTTATTTTCGCTTAGCGGGGCTATTTGGTATGTTGCTGTCACCGCTTGCAGGTCGTTTAACGAAGAGGTTTGAAGTAAGAAAAGTTCTTCAGGGAGGATTGTTGATCGCTATTTTTAGTCTAAGTTCAATGGGATTTGTTTCGTATCTATCTCTACTTGTAATGATGAGTGTCTGTTTTGTAATAGGTATTGCTATATCCGTTCCGTCTTTAGTTTCTCTTGTAGGTCAATTAGGAGGGAAAGCGAGGGGAATAGCGGTATCTATTTATACTTTTATTTTATTTTTAGGTACTAGTATAGGACCTATCATTTCTATTTATCTAATGAAAATAGGAGGGTATGCTCAAACATTTATTTTATTAGGAATGCTACTTTTTATTGGTTTTGTAGCTTCTCTATTTATAATTAATGAATAAGTGGAAAATCACTCAAATAAAGGAATGCGAGGATCTTTCATATGCTCACATAATAAAAGATGAATTTGTCCACGATGATGATAAAAGTGTGCAACGATTTCAAGTAACCATTCAAAGCGCGAATAAGAAATACCCCAATAGGCAGTCATAACTTCTGCTAATTCTATTTGGGAGTAGGAAAGAAATGTTTTGGAGAGAAGGTTGTATCCTTCAATCATCGTTTGTTGCATTTGAGCAACTGTTACGGGCGTATGTTCTATATAAAAGGTATGTAATTCTTTTTCTGGAATACCATTTAAAATGAGCAAATCAGCATGACAAATAAGAGAAAGATGTGTACACATTTCAAATAATGATCGTTTTGAGTGAATCGGTTGTATTTTTAAATCGTTTTCACTATATTGGTTAAGCATATAAATAGAAGTATCAATAGCAACTTTTAGTTGATGTAATGCAGATTGAACAAACATTGTAATTCTCCTCGTCTCCGTATATAATAGTTTCTTGAGGATATTATATCATACTCAAAATTCCGAAAATTCTAGTAGTTTGACTAGCATAATGAAAAGTATTATATTGTAAAAGGTCATATGAAACGTGAAATAGAATGGAATGCAATTATTGAGTTAGGAGTTAGACCAATGAGTTTGAAATATGGAAGAGATACAATTGTAGAAATTGACTTAAATGCTGTAAAACATAATGTAAAAGAATTTAAAAAACATGTAAATGATGAAGAAATTAAGATGATGGCTGCTGTAAAAGCGAATGGGTATGGCCATGGGGCAGTTGAAGTTGCCAAAGCTGCAATTGAAGCTGGAATAAATCAACTTGCAGTTGCATTTGTAGATGAAGCAATAGAATTAAGAGAAGCAGGAATTACTGTGCCGATTTTAATTTTAGGATACACACCAGTAGCGGCTGTAGAAGATGTAATTCAATATGACGTTATGATGACTGTTTATAGAGTAGAAGATTTACATGGTATAAATGAAATTGCAAACCGTCTTCAAAAGAAAGTACAAATTCAAGTGAAAATTGATACAGGAATGAGTCGTATCGGTTTACAAGAAGAAGAAGTTAAACCATTTTTAGAAGAATTAAACCGTATGGAGTATATAGAAGTAGTAGGGATATTTACGCATTACTCTACGGCAGATGAAATCGATAAATCATATACGAATATGCAAACAAGTTTATTTGAAAAAGCTGTTAATACAGCGAAAGAATTAGGAATTCAAATACCATATATTCATAGTTCAAATAGTGCAGGATCAATGGAATTAAGTAACACATTTCAAAATATGGTGCGCGTTGGAATAGGAGTGTACGGTATGTATCCATCAAAAGAGGTGGATCATTCAGTCGTTTCTTTACAGCCTGCGTTGTCGTTAAAATCAAAAGTGGCTCATATTAAACATGCGAAGAAAAATCGTGGTGTAAGTTATGGGAATACGTATGTAACAACTGGTGAAGAATGGATTGCGACTGTACCAATTGGTTATGCTGATGGTTATAATCGTCAATTATCTAATAAAGGCTATGCGTTAATTAACGGGGTTCGAGTACCTGTAATTGGCCGTGTTTGTATGGATCAGTTAATGTTGGATGTTTCAAAAGCGATGCCAGTACAAGTAGGAGACGAAGTAGTATTCTACGGTAAACAAGGTGAAGAAAATATCACAGTAGAAGAAATAGCGGATATGTTAAGTACAATAAACTATGAAGTTACATGTATGCTAGATAGAAGAATTCCGCGTGTTTATAAAGAAAATGACGAAACAACTGCAGTTGTAAATATATTAAGAAAAAACTGAATCATTTAGATTCAGTTTTTTTATTTTTGGCAAGTGAAAAATGCTCTATTTGTACCGTACGATTGAATATTTTTAAAACCTACAGATTGTAATGCATGAGTAATTTCGTCTTTAGTGTAACATGTTTCTTTAAAAGAAAAGTCACTTCTTTTCCAAATATCATTTGTATCACGTGTAAATAATATGAAATTCATTTCTGCTTTTTTGTTTTTATTATCAAATGTAGAATCAATCGTACAAACATATTCTTTCTCTGAAATATGAAACGAAGCAATCCAGTTTTCAAGAAATCCTTTTTCCATATTCATATCAAATGCGAATATACCCTCGTTATGTAATACGGAGTAAACGTTGTGAAACACACTTTTTAGTTCATCTAAATTCATAATATGGTTTAAACTATCACCGGCAGAGATGACGTAGTGGAATTGCTCATTTATATTGAAATAGCGAGCGTCATCGACGAAAAAGGTTGCATCTGGCGCATTTTCACTTGCATATTCAATCATTTGAGTAGAACCATCTATACCAGTTACTACAAAATTATTATCAAGTAGTTTCCTTGTAAGATGACCAGTCCCGCAACAAAGATCTAAAATATGAGAACGTGGTTGTGCATATTGTAAAACGAGTTTTTCAAAAGCTAGATAGGAGTGTTCGGCAAAATTTCCCCAATGTTTATTATAAATAGATGCGAAAATATCGTAATCAGAATAAATAAGTTTTTTAGACATAAATATTCTCCGTGCTATTCATTAAATTATAATAGTCATGCTTCGTTTTAATTTTAAAACCACATTGTGTATATAGTTTTAAAGCATGGTTATTTTTCGTTTCGACGTCTAATTCAATTGTTGAAGTTCCTTCTGTAATAAGGGTATGTACCATATAACTAAGAATATCTTTTCCATATCCTTTACCTTGATAAGAAGGGTGAACGGCGAATCCTGATAGTGTAGTAGATTGTTCTTGCTCAGTAACTGTAATTGTTCCAATAGCTTTTTCGTTAATAAGAGCACTGTAAACTTTATGAGAAGGTGAAGCCATCATTTTTTGTAACCATGTAGCCGTATTGTCTACTGAATCACCAAAAGCTGTACTAGAAATTTCAATAAGGTCAAGAAGTGATTCTGAAGTTGCAAGAGTAAGCTGTATATTACTTTCTGTTGTTTTTTGAATTTCGTTTGTTTTGAACTCCATACTATATTCACTATATAAATACGGTAACTTCATATGTTTTACAAATTCATTCCCAGAAATAGAATCCCCATTGATAATAAGAAGAGCTTCATCTGCCTCTCTATTTTGTATTTCTTTCATTGCAGTTTGTAAAAGGGTAGTTCCGAAACGTTGTTTTCTAAAATGAGGATGTACAAAGCCTATTAGTTCAAGCTTTGTTGGTCTTTCGAAATCATACATATTTAAAGTGCCAATTAATTGAGTACCGTTATAAAGAAGAAAATCGTTTATATGATCTTCATTTCGATTTTTTAAAAAGTTGATATGTAAATCTGAAGAGTAATCAAGATTGTCTTGTTGCCCGCAAATATAAGCCAAATCCTTCATTTGCTGTATTTCACTTTCTGTTACAGAACGCTTTTTCTGAATATCCATTGTATACTCCCTCTCAATTGTATTTAAAAATAGGATGGGTGACTTAACCATTCCTTTAATTCCACACTACCTTGCACAGATAACAGTCGGTATAAATAACGATATGGTCGTCTACATTCTTCAAGATGAGGAATAGGCATAATTGTTTCGTAACCACTTTTAAAGGCATGTGCTTCTTTTTCGGTAAGTACATATTCTAGTCCGATAAAATCAAACTCTCGCGGGGCAACCGCGTAAGCTTCAGTATCTACTAAACCCGTAATAGTTGTACCGTCATATAAAATTGGGTAGGGTCCATATCAAGTAAGACGAGTGTAGCTTCTTTTGGTACGGACAGGGAAGAAAGCTGTGATTCAAAGGTAGGAAAAGCATTTTGTATGCTTTCATCATCGGAATAAAACATATTCACAAGCTCTTTACTCACGTTTAAAATATGTGATTGGAATTCATCTAGTGGAACTTGGAACGTGCCTGACGGATTTCCTATAAAATCGGCTTTAAACTTATGTATTTCTGCAAGTCCTTTTCCTAGGCTAAATAAAATAGAATCTGGTTGCTCGATAAAAGATTGAACTGTGTTACCTACTAACTTTTCGACCACCACAAATTCACGGCCATTTAAAACATGTTTTTCTAATATTGTTGGGATAGGAAGATTCGTATGTTCTTGCAGCAATGTATGTACAGTTTCTAAATGATGGACGTTCCTTGGATCAATTCCAAATAGATTTTTACATCCCCACCAAAAATCATTATTTGGTTCTTCATTCATTTTAGAAGTACGAACGATAACTTCTGTATCTTCTGTTTGAACGAGAAAAACATCACTTGCATGATCTTCATAACCTGGGTGCAAGGCCTGAACGGATAGAATAGGTGAATTGAATAGTTGTTGTAGCATGAAAAGACTCCCTTTTCTGTAAATTCTATAAATTCATTATATAACAGATGATGTGTTATGAGGATAAAGATAAAAAGATTGAAAGCATAGTTACATTTATAGCGAAAATTCATTAAAAACATTATATTTCTACATTTTTGTGTGAATTGTCTAAAAGTATAGTAGTAAGACTTGAATGTAAGACTCATATCTTTAAATCTATGAAGAGTAAAAGTAAAATTAAGCATTCATTTATAAGATTGTGAATCAAAATAATGTAGACTATAGAAAATATTTCTCAATAATAAAATGAAGAGAAAAGCATGAAGAAGTAGAATGCATTCATTTATAATAGACTTAAATTAATTAATATAATTAATTGTTAACTTTATAAGATTGACTGGATAGGAGAGAATATTATGGCAAATGTACTCGTAATAAATTTCCCTGGGGAAGGTCATATTAATCCGACTTTAGCTATTGTAAGTGAGTTAATCCAACGAGGAGAAACAGTTGTTTCGTATTGTATTGAAGATTATAGAAAGAAGATTGAAGCAACAGGTGCAGAATTCCGAGTGTTTGAGAATTTTCTCTCTCAAATTAATATTATGGAACGAGTAAATGAAGGTGGGAGCCCTTTGACGATGCTATCTCATATGATTGAAGCATCAGAGCGTATTGTTACTCAAATTGTAGAAGAAACAAAAGAGGAAAAATATGATTATTTAATATATGATAATCATTTTCCAGTAGGACGTATTATAGCGAATATTTTACAATTACCAAGCGTTTCATCTTGTACAACGTTTGCTGTTAATCAGTACATTAATTTTCATGATGGGCAAGAATCGAGACAAGTAGACGAAATGAATCCATTATATCAATCTTGTTTAGCGGGAATGGAAAGATGGAATAAGCAGTATGGAATGAAATGTAATAGTATGTATGATATTATGAACCATCCTGGTGATATTACGATTGTATATACTTCAAAAGAATATCAGCCGCGTTCAGATTTATTTGATGAATCGTATAAATTTGTAGGTCCATCAATTGCTACTCAAAAAGAAGTGGGGAGTTTTCCTACCGAAGATTTAAAAAATGAAAAAGTGATTTTCATTTCTATGGGAACAGTTTTTAATGAACAACCTGCTTTGTATGAAAAATGTTTTGAAGCGTTTAAAGATGTAGATGCGACAGTCGTATTAGTCGTTGGTAAGAAGATAAATATAAGTCAATTTGAAAATATCCCGAAAAACTTTAAGTTGTATAATTATGTCCCGCAATTAGAAGTTTTACAGCATGCTGATGTATTCGTGACACATGGTGGTATGAATAGTTCGAGTGAAGCGTTATATTACGGTGTTTCATTAGTTGTAATTCCGGTAACAGGAGATCAGCCATTCGTTGCAAAACGATTGACTGAAGTAGGGGCAGGCATAACACTTAATCGTAACGAGTTAACTTCTGAATTGTTACGTGAGACTGTAAAGAAAGTAATGGATGATGTGACGTTTAAGGAAAATAGTCGTAAAGTGGGAGAGTCGCTTAGAAATGCTGGTGGATATCAAAGGGCAGTTGAGGAAATATTTGAATTAAAAATGAAGCCGTACGTAAAGATTAAATAGATGTTAGAAACACACTTACTTTTAATTTGTAAGTGTGTTTCTAGTATTACGTGTTACATAAAAATAGCGATAAAGGTGAAACTTTTTTTTATATAAATCGATACCTTTGAATTAGTAGTAAAATTACGTTAAAATAATACTAAGAAAATATATAAGTTTTGGGGGTAATGAATGAAGAAAGTATTTGAATACGTATTATTAACAATTGGCTCAATTATAGTAGCAGGTTCATTAGAGCTTATTTTAGCACCTAATGGATTAGTAGATGGCGGGGTAACGGCTATTGCTATTATGGCAAATAAAGTCGCAGGATTGCCGCTTTATGGTGTGTTCTTAGGAATTAATATCCCAATTTTATTATTTACTGCAAAAGTAATGGGAAAGAAATTTTTTATCCGTACATCTTATGCGAATGTAGTTACAACACTCGGATTAATTTATTTAAAACCATTTCCAGCAATTACGACTTCTGAGTTATTAATTGTACTTTATGGTGGAGTGCTGTTCGGAATTGGTGTTGGGATTGTTGTTAAAATGGGTGGAGCAATTGACGGTTCGGAAATGTTAGCAGTTTGGATGAATAAACACTTTAATGTACCGATTAGTACATTTTTACTTGCAGTAAATGCAGTTATTTTCATCTTTGTTGCCATTTTATTTTCAATCGAACAAGCGATGTTCTCATTAGCCATTTTCTATATTGTTACGAAAATGATTGATTTTATATTAGATGGTATAAATCAAGGTAAGAGCGTTATGATTATTTCTGGTAAGAATAAAGAAATAGGCGATTTACTTATGAAAGAATTGCAACTATCTGTTACGTATCTACATGGAGAAGGTGGTTTTTTAGGGGAGCATAAGAGAATCATTTATTGTATTACAAACCGATTCATTTATCCGAAAATGAAAGATCTCGTTCTCTCTGTAGATCCAACCGCTATAATTGAAGCTTCTTATTCAACAGAAACGACTGGTGTGAAACGTCCGGGAAGGAAAGCTAGGTCAGGTGAATAACTAGCAGAAGGCTGTCCAAAAAGTTATTTTGGAACAGCCTTCTTTTTTATTTTGTTGAATTGTTAGTATGTTACAAGTTAAACCCGCTGTTAACAAGTTTCCTTGCAACTAGGGAACCAAGCGTTTTTCAATAATATAGCCAACGTTTCAATTTTATTTTCTGGAATGCTACCAAAACCGAGTAATACGTATGATTCCTTACGTAAATCATTCACGAAATCATATGGAGAAAGCGGGTATAATTTAACGCTTTGTTTTTTAGCGGATTCAATCAGTTCGTTTTCATTCATACTGTTATGGACACATAAAACAATATGAAGTCCGGACTGTTCGCCAAGAATTTGAACATTAGCCCCCATTTCTTTCATAATGGATTTTACTAACGCATGATGTTTTCTTTTATATAGTGTACGACTCCGGTTAAGATGACGTTCCCAATTCCCGCTTTGTATAAAGTTAGCAAAAGCAAGTTGTTGTATTGTAGCGACTGTTTGTTTGAAAATTCCATGCAGTTCTTGATATGTTTTTAAAAGATGTGGTGGTAAAACAACATATCCCATTCGTAAAGAAGGTAAAAAAGATTTTGAGAAAGTCCCCATATAAATAACGCGTTCATTTGAATCAAGACTTTGCAAAGAAGGAATCGGCTTACCAGCGTAGCGAAACTCACCGTCATAGTCATCTTCAATAATGTATCCATTGCAATCATTAGCCCACTTTAACAATTCTGTTCTTCTAGATAAAGGCATAATAATCCCGAGTGGAAATTGGTGTGATGGTGTTACGTATGCGACATTGGCATTTGTGTTATATAAGCTAGAAATATCAATACCTTTTTCATCCAATGGTATGGGATGAATTTGTCTATCACAGCTTTTAATGATTGCGTGTATACGGTGAAATCCAGGGTTTTCAATGCCGTATTCTTTTGTAGGGCCAAGCAGTTGAAGTAGTAGCCAGAGAAGTGGCTGCGTTCCGGCACCGATCACAATTTGATCAGGTGAAGAATGTACACCGCGAGAATGATATAAATATGTTGATATATGCTCTCGAAGAGCGAATTCACCTTGAGGGTCTTCTTTGGCAAATAGTGCATTTTCGTATGTAAGTATGGATTCTTGTAATGCTCGTTTCCAATTTGTAATCGGAAATGTATTTTGATCAATAAGCCCTTGGCTACAATCATATTCGAATTTTTCGTCTATTAAATTGCTCGTCTTCATTGCTGCATTTCGTTTTTTATTTGGGATAACGTCAATATCGAAATTTGCTACAAAAATACCACGTTTCGGTTTACTTTCTACATAACCTTCAGCTAATAATTGTTGATAAGCTGATTCAACAGTGATGCGGCTAATATTAAGTTGTGATGCTAAATTTCTGTGTGAGGGTAGACGTGTGCCAACAGAAATACTCCCTTGTATAATTTCAGCTTTTATATAGTCGTAAATTTGCAAGTAAATAGGTGTGTTACTTTGTAATTGCAATGGGATAGTAAAATCCATATAAAACTCTCCTTTAAAACTGGCCTTATAAAAAATACTTAAACTGTCACTTAAGTAAAGGGCAGTTACTTTCTATAATAATGATATAACATTTAGAAAATTAAATAAATAGTTAGAGGAGAGTTAAAAATGAATGTTAAAGAAGTAGTAACAGAAGAGCAATTACATGAAGTATTACCTGTTTTACAGCAATTAAGAACGAAACTTTCAAAAGAGGAAACAAGCTCTTTATTTCGAAATATGAAAGAAGAAAATTATAAACTATTTTCGCTGCGTAATGAGGAGGATGAAGTTGTTAGCCTTGCAGGTGTAGCGATTTGTACGAACTTTTATAATAAGAAGCACGTTTTCGTATATGACCTTGTAACGGCAGACGCACATCGTTCAAAAGGACATGGAAATGTATTACTTTCGTATATAGAGAACTGGGGAAAGGAAAACGGATGTGAATCTATCGTCCTCACATCAGCATTTGCAAGAATTGATGCGCATCGTTTTTATGAAAGAGAAGGGTATGATAAAGTGAGTTATTCTTTTCATAAAGAATTATAAAAAATAAGAAGAAGTTGTCCCGCAAAAGTTGGGAACAGCTTCTTCTTATTTTTTAAGTTATTATTAAACCGTAAATAGGTTGTAAGTTATGGTATATGTATTTGAAAAGGTTATATAGTGTATTTTGTCGAATTATTTTAATTTAATAAAGAGAATGATTGGAGCGCTTATACTTGAAGAAAATAAAGAAACTATCAATCCCTAATGATGCTAGAGTTATCGTCATATCTGATATTCATGGAGAATTAAATCTTTTAAAAGAAGCACTACATAAAGTTAACTTTAAAGATGAAGATTATTTAATTATTAATGGAGATCTTTGCGAGAAAGGACGAGATAGCGTAGGCGTAGTAAACTATGTTATGAATCTTGTAAAGAACAATTCAAAGGTTCACGTTGTTGAAGGAAATTGTGAAGTTTTAGTTGATGCTCTTCTAAATGAAAATCCTCGTCTTATTAATTATTTATGTACGAGAAAGCATTCGATTTTTAATGAATGGCTAGAGCAATTGGATTTTTCAGTTCATGAAGGCACTTCAATTCGTGAAGTGAGAGAAGCATTGCAAAGTGAATTTTCACAAGAAATACATTGGCTAACGGAGTTACCGACAGCGATTGAAACAGAAGATTATATTTTTGTGCATGCCGGGCTAGAAGATTGAGTAGATTGGAAAGAAACAGAGCGCAAAAATGCGATAGCAATGCCAGAGTTTTTTAATAAATCACATAAAGCAAATAAGTATGTAATAGTGGGTCATTGGCCTGTCGTGAACTATTCTGAAGAAGCACCGTCTAACAATCCAGTTATTGATGAGGAGAAAAAAATTATTGCAATAGATGGAGGAAATGCAATTAAAGAAGCAGGACAATTAAATGCATTTATCATTCAGAGGAAACAAACGGGCGATACGTTTTCTTATACATATGTAGACTATTTTCCAGGGTACGAAGTAATAGCGGATTTTAATGCGAATTCAGAAATGCAGGGCGGAGTGACATATCCGTATTATTACATAGAGCCTATCGAGAAGATGCAAGATTACACAATATGTAAGCAAAAGGAAACAAATAAATTACTCACTGTAAAAAATGAATACATGAAACAACTTGAGTCAGGTGAATATACAGTGAAAACTGATATTTCTTGTGCGCAAATAAGCGTTAGAAAAGGAGAGATCGTTTCTCTCATTGATGGTAGTTGTTCAGGATATGATTTAATTAAAAAAGATGGTGTAGAGGGGTGGATAGAGAAAGGCATTTTGCTTGAGCAGAAATAGGAGGGATGTAACCTCCTATTTTTTATTGCCTATTTTGCGCCTTCGTACTTCAATTAACCTTTTAAATTAGTGGACTGCCTGCTGTCTTTAATAAGTAAATAAATCGTACTCGGTAGAATGATAAGCGTCATTCCTAAAAGAATTGCTAGTATGCCATAACCTCTATAGGGAGCAGAAACGCTAAAAGGAAGTATCGCTAAAAAAATACCTGCTATCATCATTGAAATACTACTAATATTTGAAGCTCTTTTTTCGAGGTGCTTATCATTCCATTCTAATGAAACGGTTGATTTAGTCGTATCAATTTTGGAACTGAAATAACCTATTAATATAAATAAAAGCCCTAATGCTAAAAATATGAAATGATCAAGAGGAAGTGAAAAGCCAAGAGCGATGAGGGCAATGACAATATCGACAAAAAATAAGAATAGTAACATTGTGTTGCCGATCCAATGTAGAAATTTCTGGTTACTCGCTGCTTTAGATAAAGCTAAAAATACAAAGAATAAGAAGGAACATATAATTATATTTACGATTACAAAAGTGCTTTTATCCATTGTTGATGTAGGCGTTCCATTGAAGTCCCATTTCGTAACAATATTTGATGGTAAGAAGAAATATAGAATAATATTTGTCGTAATAATAGTGAGAAATAAAGCAATACTAAATTGATTATTCATTGAATCACCAGCTTTCTAAATCAATAATTGGTATCTTATAACAAAATTATACAATATAATATATGATATTAGTTTTGATTTTTCTGAAAAAATATTATAATTATATATGAAATAAAGGTGAATGCAGGAGGGAATTATGCAAAACGTTGTATTAAAGGGGAAGAAAGTTACAATTCGTACAATAGAAGAATCGGATATAGAAACATTATGGAATATCATATTTAAAGAAGAAAGCCCAGAATGGAAGAAATGGGATGCGCCATATTTCCCGTTCTCAATGCAAGAATACTCTTCCTATAAAGAGAAGATGCAAACTCGTTTGAAAGAAGAACCACTGTCAAATTTAATTATAGAAAATAACGGTCAAATCATTGGGACAGTCGGGTTTTATTGGGAATATAAACCGACGCGTTGGTTAGAGATGGGGCTTGTGATTTATGATCCAACATACTGGAATGGTGGATACGGTACAGAAACATTGACATTATATAGAGATTTGCTATTTGAAAAAATGGAGATTGGTAGAGTAGGAATCACGACTTGGTCTGGCAATGAACGAATGATGAAAGTAGCGGAGAAAATAGGAATGAGCTTAGAAGGTAGAATGCGAAAGTGTCGTTATTATAAAGGAACATACTATGATTCTATTCGAATGGGAATGATTCGTGAAGAATGGGAAGCACTATGTGTAACGAAGGGGTGAGAAAGATTGTACGCTATTATTGCTACATTTGATCGTGTATTTACTAATAAAATTACAGAACTGCAAAATGAATTAACGAATATAATGGGAACAAATCAATTAGCTGGAGTAGAACCTCATATCACGATTGCGGATTATAATGAGTTAGATGTTCATTTGTATACGGAGAAACTAGGGGAGTTTGTAGCTATTCAAGAAAATATGGACGCAGTAACTTTTCCTTCTGTTGGAATTTTTCCTACTAATGGAACGGTCTTTCTAGCACCGATTGTTACCGATGAATTGTTAAAACTTCATCATTCTTATCATGATTATTTTAAAAATTTTCATGACAATCCAAATTCATATTACGTACCGGGAAAATGGGTTCCGCATTGTACGATTGCGAATCATTTGAATTCAACTCAGTTTTTAAGTGCGATGGAGTATATATATGAGAATTTTGATGTTACAACAGCCTCGATTGAAAAGTTAAAATTAATTAAGGTGAATTATGAAAATGGTTCTGCCGTTTCTTCTAGTATATTAGCAGAATGTAATTTAAAGAGAATGGAGACATCGAGATGACATATATAATTAGAGAAATGAAGCAAGAAGACATTCACGCTGTACAATCAGTAGCAAAAATAGCTTGGCATGATACATATGAAGGCATTATTCCAAGAGAAATTCAAGACAGTTTTTTAGACGAGGCATATTCTGATGAAAAAATGAAATATCGTCTTAAAAATACACATTTATTCGTTGCGGAAGAAGGGGGAGAAGTAATAGGATTTGCTAACTTTTCACCTGTTAGACTACAAAATGAAGCGGAATTAGGTGCGATTTATTTGTTACCAGATCAGCAAGGAAAAGGGATCGGAAGTGCTTTATTACAAAGAGGGATTAAGGAATTAAATGGGATACGTAAATTGTACATACATGTAGAAGCAGCAAATGAAAAAGGAAAACGCTTTTATGAAGCGAAAGGTTTTGCTGAATTAGAGCAATTTGAAGAAGACTTTGAAGGACATATGATGCAGACAGTAAGGATGGTTTTATATGTATAAGGAGGACTAGCAATGAAAATTTTTGATTTTAGTGAAAAAGTAGGAAAGCACATATCAGTATTTCAATCTAATTTCATAATGTCGAAAATAGTAAACCATCAAGGAAATGTACATATCGGTGCTATGCGTTTACAAGAGAATGGAATCATCGGTTATCATGAAGCAGTTGTATCTCAACTGCTTCTTATTGTGGACGGAGCAGGATATGTATGTGGGGCAAATAAAAAAAAGATAAAGGTAGAGGCGGGACAAGCTGTGTTTTGGGAGAAGGGAGAGCCCCATGAAACAAGTACAGAACAAGGATTAACGGCAATTGTTATGGAGGCGGAGAATCTTGAACAAGGGATAGTAATGCCTATTATTCCAGGGGAGTTGTGAAAAATGATAATTAAGGCAAATCAAGAAGATACCAATGAAATATTAAAACATACAGCTCAAGCGCTTTTTGAAGGGACGAGAGGAAATTGTCAATTAAGTACCGAGAAAGCGATTGAAATTACAAAGCCGATTGTAGAAAAAGGAGCATTTTATTTAATCATTAAAGAAGAAAATAAAGTAATGGGATGGATATTAATAGGGGAAAATACAGACTATTTTTCTTGTGAAAAACTTGGATTTATATATGAATTGTACGTTTTCCCAGAATATCGCGGGAAAGGATTATCGAGAGAACTGATGGAAGCTGGTATTAAGGAATTGAAGGAGAAGTATTCAGAAATTAGGTTGAATGTATTTACTGGGAACTTTGCAAAAGAGATGTACGAAGAGTTTGGGTTTGTTGAAAGACAGGTAATTATGACTTTGAAGTGAGTATAATAGTCTGAATGAGGGAAGCGAAAGCATGAGAAAAGAAAATGAGTATGTATAAAAGCCGATTTTAAATCGGCTTTTAATTATCGATACATCGTCTATTCTTATATTTTCTATGTTATTGCCATATAGCCTACCTAAAAAGATGGCTCTTATTATTTTTGTTTTAATTTTAGGAGCTATTTCCTTAGGGGCGAATAAAGTGGTAGGACGAATACATAACAAATTTAAACAATAATAAAGTTTGAAAAAGGATAGGGATAATCCACTATTAATTAGGAAAAGAAACGGGATTATACGTTAGAGATGGTTATCGGATAGGTGGTACCATTAAATTGAAGGATTAAGAGAGGGGCATATTAATATGCAATCATTTAAGGCTGGAAAATATATTACATATGTTGCAGTTGTGATACTTCTTATATTTTCTATGTTATTGCCATATAGCCTACCTAAAAAGATGGCTCTTATTATTTTTGTTTTAATTTTAGGAGCCATTTCCTTGGGAGCGAATAAAGTAGTAGGACGAATATATATAAAATTTAAACAAAAATAAAGTTTGGTATAAGGGAGGAGTAATCCAATAATAATACGGAATTCACTTGAAGTTTTGTTGCAAGAAAAAAATTTTTCAGCAATTTAATTATTCATAGGATTTACTTCAAATGTTGTTTTAGAATCCATTTTCAAATTTTTAATGAAAATGGATTAGAACTATTACAGATGCTTAAAAAAGGAGAAATAAACAAATGAAACTATTACCAATTGGAACAGTCGTTAAAATAGAAGATATAGAACAAATTGTAATGATTATTGGAAGAATGGTCATATCAGCAGATAAACGTGATTTTGATTATGTGGGTGTTCCTTACCCAATAGGCTATCTAGGGGATGAAAAAGTATTATGTTTTAATCACGATAAGATTGTAGAGGAAATGCATAGAGGGTATATGACTGAGAGTGAAATAGTTCTACGCGAGAAATTATTAGAATTATAGACTAGTTGGAAAATACGATAGGGGAAAATAATGAGAACCCTTGTAATCATTGGCATACTTATCCCGCCGATACTGCTGTGGAGTGTTCCGGATACTCCTCTAAATGATAAACTATTGTTTACAGGTTTACAACTAACTGTAGGATTCACCACAGTAGTAGCGTTAGAGATTATATTTAAAAATCGAAAAAAGAAGAGGGCAAAATAGAGATAGATTGTATGGAATAACAGCTGAAAATATGTAACATGTATTATTAATCGTTTTACTTGGGAGGTGACCTACTGGTTGCCTCTTTTAACGTTATGCTTATAGTTTTATCTGAAAAAGAAAAAAGGAGCAATCAAGCATGTTTAAACAAGGGCGTATTTTAATGTGTACTTTTACCGCAGTGCTATTTTTTCTCCCTTCTTCTTTCCACAGCCAATGGGAAAAAAGGTTTTAACAGCTATTGTTGCTCTAATTATTGGTGGAGTATGTATTGAGATTTCCTGTTTATTGGAAAATTTCAGTAGCAAGTCGAAAAATATATCTAAATAAGAAAAGAGAATAACGATAAAGCGTTCCTAATTGGTTCAGTTGAAAAGATAAAAGATTTAAATTGTTTTTTTATGTTATAAAAATTAACAAGCGTTAACAAGTAAATGCGTAGTATATCATATAGTAACGGCAAGCGGAGTACATGTGAATAGATATTAGTTAAGAAGAGGCTACTTATAATAGGCAGCCTCTCCTGCGTGTATTATGCATTATTATCGATACATCGTCCACATCCCAATGTCTTTAAACCCTAGTCGTTTATAAATTCGTCCAGCAGCTGGATTGTTATAAAATAAACAAAGTGTTCGGCCTTCTTTCGTAAAGTCTTGAATCATTTTTTGTAATATGAGTGAAGCGTAGCCATTTCCGCGATAATTCGGGTGTGTACATACACCAACTACCATAGCAGATAATGAATTTTCAGCGGAAGTAGAGGCGGATGCGATGATTGCACCGTCTTTTTCAATATAATATGTACGTCCTGTATTTGTTTCGATAGCCTGCCTTAATATTTTCTCTGATTCATTAGTAGTCGGAAATTCAGCGATGTCACTTCTTAATTGCATAATTCGCTCTACATCATCTAGTGTGGCAAGTTTAATTGTTTCTTGGATAGGCGTGCTAGGTAAGTTGTTGTCATTTAGACATTCGCAAAAATACATTTCATTTTTGGCGCCTAATTGTAGACTTGGAGAAGTTTCAAACCTTTCTACAATAGTTGACTTGCCAGAGAGTTTAAGCGGTTTATATGCGGAAAGAAGTGCCTCATAATCAATGGTAACAAAGTCTTCTTTACTATATGGTATAAATGAATCGTGGAATCGGAGTAGAATTGATTTTAATGTCCCATTCTCTTTAAATACTCCCCATAATTCTTGAAAATCTGTGTCATAACCGAAAGCTTCAATATCTCCAATAATAAACAAGTTAATGGCTGCTTCTTCTTTTAGGTAAGCGAATACTTGTTCATGATCTTTCTTTGTTAATTTTCGCATCATAACGAATCGACCTCTTTTTTATTTTTTCTAAATATTACAACTTAAGTTTTTTGAAATCAATATAAAATTTTATGTTTAGTTCACAAACTTTCGGAAAAACTAGGAAAGATATGACAAAGGAGGTTATGAACGGTGGATCATCCAATTCAAGGGTTAATGAAAGCAGCAATGGAAAATTTAAAAGAAATGGTTGATGTAAATACGATTGTTGGAGAGCCTGTTCAAACGGCTGACGGTGGTGTGGTGTTAACGGTTTCTAAAGTAGCGTTCGGTTTTGGAGCAGGAGGTTCTGATTTCCAAACGAATGATGGACAAAGAGCGAACGGTAACCCTGCATTTGGTGGCGGTAGCGCGGGTGGTGTTTCTATTACACCAGTAGCATTTCTTGTGGTGAATAAAGATGGAGTAAATATTCTTCATCTACAAAATGCGACACATTTAGCAGAAAAAATGATTGAATTAGCTCCACAAACAATTGATAAAATTCAATCGATGTTCCAAAAAGAAGAAAAGAAAGAGGGAAATCATCATCCTCAAAACCCAGATGAAATCCTTTAAAAACGCCTGCTTATGAGCAGGCGTTTTTTCTTGTAATCACTATGTAATAAAACACATGAAATTGTAAATAGTTTTTGAAGTTTTTTCTATGTTTCTAAAATTTTTCATGTTAAAATATGCTATAGAATTGAAACATATAAAACGAAGGTGGCTAGGTGCTTTGTCTGGAGGATCTGACCAAGTAAAGAATATGATATATATTAATGGTAATCGTCGAGGTCATTGTTTTATTACATCAGGAATTACGTTTAAAGAGTTTGCGAGTAACATCCCTTCACCGCTTCATCAAGTGTTGCTTTTGAAGCACAACTTTGAATGGACGGATTTTCATTATCATACTTTATTTGAATATGTTGAGGAAGAAAATATACATAAGTTAATTCAAGCAGAGATTGATGAATTTGATGAATTTTGTTGGGTAGATTTTGATGATGCAAGCGATTTAGATGAATTAGAGCCGAAAGAAATTGCAGAATTATTATATTTGGCTCACAAAAAAGAACCACTTGCAAGAACATTCTTTCCGTTACTGAAAAATAGATTTGTTTATTTTTCACATGATGACGGATGGTACAACAAAGTGTATTATCGTAGAATTGCCGATTTTGTAGGAATGTTAAGTAAAGTCATTCCGTATAAACTCGGTGCTTTCGGTAAGAAACGTTTTTCTTTCTTCCAAAAATCAAAAATTTTCCCAGCAATTTCAAAAGAATTGATTATGGGACTTATTCCACTAATGGAAGATGGTCTTTACATAGATCTAGCAGGGAAGATTGAGTCAAGAAGAGGTCTTGAAATTCCGGTATATGTAGTTGGTTCGTATGAAAGTACGGATGAGGTGCTAGATAATATCGATGAATTGAAAGAGGAAGCAACAGAAACAGGTTGGCTCATTTTTGATAAGAAAGAACAAGAGTGGCAATGGGTTGTTGACTAAGAAAACTTGGCGCATGAAGTCAAGTTTTCTTGTCATTTGAAAGGAGTACAAATGAAGAAATATTATACAATTGTGGGTATTGTAAGTATTATTCTCGTGGCAATATTACTTATAACTTGTCCGAAAGAATCAGATTTTAAAGTGTATGTAGAGGATAAGTATGCGTTGAATTGTAATGAGAGTAGTTTTGAATGCACGCAAAATGTAGATGGTAAAAAAGAAAAACTACAATTTGAAAGTACAGATGCACGAAATGGTGTATTCTTTATGACTGTAAAGCAAACATTTAAAACAGAAGCTGGTGTTTCAAAAGAATATAGCGGAGTAGGAATGTTTGGTACATTTCTTTTTGTTTCAGAGAAGACTTTCTAGTAATAGAAGGTCTTTTTTTTATGCTTATGTTCATATAGATGAAGTAAGACAAGCATAGGAGGGATAGCGATGAAGAACACATGTATCGTTTGCGGTGGTGAGGAGTTTTTTTCCTCAACATTATATGCACGTACGAAACAAGATTGGGCATATGCACCAAACATGTATCGGTTTGAAAAAGTATTTATTGAGCATAGGGATGAAGAAAATTATCCAGTGTTTCAAGAAATTACAGCGAAACATTGTTGTGGATGCGGTCATATTATGTTGTATCATGAATGAACACACCAAGTATAACTTGGTGTGTTTTTTTAAAACGCTGACAAAGCAAGCGGATAAAGTAAAGTAAATAAAACAGAAAAACTACCAAAACCAATTGCTGTATATCCAAGTGTTCTTGCTCCGAAATTGACAGCTAATAGGCCAACTAAAATTGCTAGGGAGCCGAGCGTAACTGGATAAAAAGCAATGGAGAATAACGAAAGAAATAAAGCGACATAGCCTACCATTGCGCCGGTATTTGTACCTTCTATTTCATTTGCAATTTCTTTACGCTTATGTCTAATTGGTATGCCAGCTGGTGATATTTCAGCAGCATACTCTTCGTTTTTTTCACCACTTTTAAAATGATGATTTCTCTTTCTTCGCATGTACATCCCTCTCTTTCAATTGGGTGTACCTATAGTATCTTACATAAAGGTAAGAACATGAGTATGAGTTAAACCCAAGTAAAGCAAAAAATGGAGAATACGTATTCCATCGTTAACATATCCATTTCCTATTGAAGATAAAGTGCGGGATTTTTTCCATCACAACTGATTATCAGCCAGCAACAATTGGATTTTTATGAGCAGTTCTCTCCCATTAACTGGTCCGCATCCATTGAATTTTGAGGTAGGTGTCTTACTGCAAGCGGGATAAAACAGGAATTTTGGAAAATGATGTAGAATGAAATGAATGATAATACGTGAAGGTAGGGGAATGTATGACAACATTTAATTGGCATGAATCAGCAGAGAAGAAATGGGATAGTAGTGCGGAGTTTTGGAATAAAAATAGTCAGGAAATGTGGGATAGCGGGAGTAGGAGCACAATTATTCCGTTTTTTGAACAATACGTAAAGAAAGAAGCACAAGTGCTCGATGTTGGTTGTGGTGATGGGTACGGTACATATAAATTAAGTAGCGCAGGCTATAAAGCAGTGGGAGTAGATTTATCGGAAGTGATGATTCAAAAAGGTAAGGAGCGCGGAGAAGGACCAAATTTATCTTTTATAAAAGGAGATCTTTCTGCATTACCATTTGAAAATGAGCAATTTGAATCAATTATGGCAATTAATTCTTTAGAGTGGACGGAAGAGCCATTACGAGCGTTAAATGAAATAAAGCGTGTGTTAAAGAAAGATGGATATGCATGTATTGCAATTTTAGGACCGACAGCAAAGCCACGAGAGAACAGTTATCCTCGCTTGTATGGAAAAGACGTTGTTTGTAATACGATGATGCCTTGGGAATTTGAACAGTTAGCGAAAGAACAAGGTTTTAAAGTTGTAGATGGCATCGGCGTATATAAGCGCGGAGTAAACGAGAAGATGTTAGGTCAACTACCTACAGAGTTGCAACAATCGTTAACATTCTTATGGGTATTTATGTTAAAAAACGTATAAAGAAATGAAAGAATTTTTAGGAGGTAAATAAGTGCAGAAAATACAAAAAACTGATACAATATCATCAGAACCAATTAAAGGGGGACTAGGGTATATGACAACTACTACAACAGTGAAATCCGATATTGAAATCGCACAAGAAGCGAGTATGAAGAAGATTCAAGAAATTGCAGCTGATTTAAATATTTTAGAAGATGAATTAGAGCCATACGGGCATTATAAAGGTAAGTTATCTCTTGATATTTTTAAGCGCTTACAAGATGAGAAAGACGGTAAAGTTGTTTTAGTAACAGCAATTAACCCAACTCCAGCTGGAGAAGGTAAATCAACAGTAACAGTTGGTTTAGGTCAAGCTTTTAACAAAATTGGTAAGAAAACAGTAATTGCACTTCGTGAACCATCTCTTGGACCGACGATGGGATTAAAAGGTGGAGCAGCAGGTGGCGGTTTTTCACAAGTCGTACCAATGGAAGACATTAACCTTCACTTTACTGGAGATATCCATGCGATCACAACTGCCAATAACGCATTAGCAGCGTTTATTGATAATCATATCCAACAAGGAAACACACTTGGAATTGATACGCGTAAAATCGTTTGGAAACGCTGCGTTGACTTAAATGATCGTGCCCTTCGTAACGTAGTAATTGGTCTTGGTGGACCTGTACAAGGTGTACCACGTGAAGACGGTTTTGACATTACAGTAGCATCTGAAATTATGGCCGTGTTCTGCCTTGCAACAGATATTCAAGACTTAAAAGCACGTTTATCTCGCATCGTAGTTGCCTATAACTTTGCAAATCAACCTGTAACGGTTAAAGATTTAGGTGTAGAAGGTGCGTTAACACTATTATTAAAAGACGCATTAAAGCCGAACTTAGTACAAACGTTAGAAAATACACCAGCTATCATTCATGGCGGACCATTTGCGAATATCGCTCACGGTTGTAACAGTGTTATCGCTACAACAATGGCAGCAAAATTAGGTGATTATGTTATTACAGAAGCTGGATTCGGTGCTGATTTAGGCGCTGAGAAGTTTTTAGATATTAAAGCTCGTGCAGCTGGCATTAAACCAGAAGCAGTTGTTATTGTTGCGACGATTCGTGCGCTTAAAATGCATGGCGGCGTTGCAAAAGATCAATTAAAAGAAGAAAATGTAGATGCATTAGCAAAAGGTATGGAAAACTTACAGAAGCATGTTGAAACAATTCAAAGCTTCGGTGTGCCTTTCGTAATTGCAATTAATAAATTCATTACAGATACAGATGCAGAAGTTACATACTTACAAGAGTGGTGTAATGAGCGTGGCTATGCAGTATCCTTAACAGAAGTTTGGGAGAAGGGTGGCCAAGGCGGAGTTGACCTTGCTGAAAAAGTACTAAAAGAAATCGAAAAAGGTGAAAACAACTACGCACCACTTTATGAATTAGAATTACCATTAGAAGAAAAAATTCGTACAATTGCTCAAAAAGTGTATGGCGCAAAAGATATTGAATTTGCTCCGAAAGCACGTAAGCAATTAGCTCAATATGAAGGAGAAGGTTGGAGTAACCTACCAGTTTGTATGGCGAAAACACAATACTCTCTTTCTGACGATGCAACAAAATTAGGTCGTCCATCTGACTTTATCGTTACAATTCGTGAGTTAAAACCATCTATCGGTGCAGGCTTTATCGTTGCGTTAACAGGTACAATGTTAACAATGCCAGGTCTTCCAAAACAACCAGCAGCACTTCAAATGGATGTAAATGAAGATGGAAAAGCAGTAGGTTTATTCTAAAAGGTTGTAATTCATCTCGTTTATCTGTAAACTATATATACATCAAGTGGCGCCTTTCCATCGAAAGGCGCCTGTTTTTTGGAGGAAATTATGTTTGATCCAACTGCTTTTGACAATTTAAAAGTAATCGTAGAAGGTGCTGTGTATGATTTTGATCTACATGGAGATATTCTTGTAACAGATCGAAAAGATATGATGGACCTTGCCTCATTCAGTCGTATATATCATATCTCATTTCAATTAACAGAACCGTTCGAACCATTAGTAGAAGCAACATTTTCATTATCTGTGGATGCAAAGAACTTGTCTGGTGAAATACTAGAAGTGCCTCAGTTTACACCAGGTTGTGAAATGAAGCTAGCATTTTCATTCCCGTTAGAACAACCAGAAGTAGGATGCGAAGAAATTGAAACTTTAATGCGTTCTATATGGGGAAAAGAAAGAATGATTATGCAGAAAGTTTCATACGAATATAATAAGCAAGCGATTTCATATCATAATAAGGTAGAGGTTCTATTTCAAAAAGCGATTACAGAAGACCATGTTGATGATTTAATAGCTGTTATTTCACACATGATAGAAACGGTGCGAACAATACAGCATTTTCTTCAAAAATAGAGATAAAGGAGAAAAACAAATGATAAAAGATATGCAACCATTTTTACAAGAAGCTTGGGAGAAGGCTGGTTTTAAAGAATTAACTGAAATTCAAAAACAAGCGATTCCAACTATTTTAGAAGGACAAGACGTTATAGCTGAATCTCCAACTGGAACAGGAAAAACATTAGCGTACTTATTACCCCTTTTACATAAAATTAATCCTGAAGTAAAACAGCCACAAGTTGTTGTTTTAGCGCCAACACGTGAACTTGTAATGCAAATTCATGAAGAGGTTCAAAAGTTTACAGCAGGAACTGAAATTTCAGGTGCATCTTTAATTGGTGGTGCAGATATTAAGCGCCAAGTTGAAAAATTAAAGAAACATCCGAGAGTAATTGTCGGTTCACCAGGACGTATTTTAGAATTAATTCGTATGAAAAAGCTAAAAATGCATGAAGTGAAAACAATTGTATTTGATGAGTTTGATCAAATTGTAAAACAAAAGATGATGGGCGCAGTACAAGATGTAATTAAATCAACGATGCGCGACCGTCAATTAGTATTCTTCTCAGCGACAATTACCAAAGCGGCAGAAGACGCGGCACGTGATTTGGCAGTTGAACCACAAGTGGTACGTGTAACACGTGCAGAGTCAAAAAGCTTAGTTGAGCATACGTACATCATTTGTGAGCGACGCGAAAAAAATGATTATGTAAGAAGAATTATGCATATGGGCGATGTAAAAGCAGTTGCTTTCTTAAACGATCCATTCCGTTTAGATGAAATTACTCAGAAATTGCAGTTCCGTAAAATGAAAGCAGCAGCTCTTCATGCAGAAGCAGGTAAGCAAGAGCGTGAAGCAACGATGCGTGCATTCCGCGGCGGAAAATTAGAAATTCTACTTGCTACTGATATTGCAGCACGCGGTATTGATATTGATGATTTAACACATGTAATTCACTTAGAATTACCGGACACAGTAGACCAATATATTCACCGCTCAGGACGTACAGGACGTATGGGTAAAGAAGGAACTGTCGTATCTCTTGTAACTCCACAAGAAGAGCGCAAATTACTACAATTTGCGAAAAAACTAGGCATCGTATTTACGAAGCAAGAAATGTTCAAAGGAACATTTGTAGAATCGAAGCCACCAGCACCTAAGAAAAAGAAACCAGCATTTACTGGGAAGAAAAAGCCTAGATAAATAATGGGGAAGGCGTAACTATTTATAGTTACGTCTTTTTGTTTGTAATTGAATAACAAAGGGAATTTAAATGTATCTATCTTATAAGAATTATCGATAAGGGTGAATCATTTCTCATTTAGTTTGTACAAGGAAGTAATATAAAAAAGTCGAATATTAAACTGATGCGAAATAATAAAAAGAAGGTACATATATGGATAGGAAATTAGGAATGTTTTTGAATACGAAACATATTGAAGTAAACGAAGGAATACAAAAAGCAAGGGAATGGGATTTAGAATATATTCAATTATATGCTATGAATAAAAACTTCAACTTAGCTAATATTCCAGTGGTAGAATGGACTGCTTTAAAGAAAAGCTTATCTTTTAATGGGATAAAGATTCCATCATTAGCAATTAGTTTTGGAGAAAATGGAATTACAGGAACAGAAGCTGACAGTGCAATAAATCAGATTAAATATATTACTGACAGAGGTTTGGAGCTGGGAGCAAAGATAATAACAGCTCATATTGGGAAAGTTCCAGATGATGAAAAAAGTGAGAGCTATGATAAAATGGTGCGGGTTTGTTATGAGATAGGGGAATTAGCATTCAAATTTGGGGGAGTCTTTGCTATTGAGACAGGATCTGAAAAAGCAATAGTATTAAAACGATTTTTAGAAAATGCAAACTCGAAAGGACTAGCTGTTAACTTTGACCCAGCAAATTTAATAAGTGATGTAAATGAAAATCCGTTAGAAGGTTTATTACTATTAAAAGATTATATAGTACAAACTCATATTAAAGATTGTAAAGAAGTGAAAAGTAATAGTTCAAGTAAGTATATAGAAGTAGCGGTAGGAAATGGTGAAGTGGATTTCGATATATTCTTCAAAGTATTAGATGAAATTGGATTCGACGGATATAACATGATTGAAAGAAACAATTATTTTGACGAACTGGATGGGATGAGTCAGTCGATAAATTTTGCAAAGAAGTACATACCAACTCAAAAGGAATAACGATACCAGCTGTAGAAAGCTACATAGAATGTAAAAAAACAATAGGAGGAATACAAATGATTCATAAAGTAGGACAAATTATGTTATATGTAAATAATCAAGATGAGGCAGTAAATTTTTGGACGGAAAAGGTAGGGTTTCATGTAGTTGCGGAGGAAGATAACAAGCAAGGAATGAGATGGATTGAAATTGCTCCAACTAACGGTGCTGAAACGAGCATTATATTACATAATAAAGAAGTTATTTCGAAAATGAGCCCAGAATTAAATCTTGGTACACCGTCCTTAATGTTCTTCTCAGAAAATCTGGATCAATTATATGCAGGTTTAAAAAATAAAAATGTTACTGTTGGAGAAATGGTAACTATGCCTTCTGGTAAAGTGTTTAACTTTGCTGATAGTGAAGGGAATTATTTTGCGGTTATGGAGAAGAACCAATAATAATATTGCTATGTGAAAATCCCCCTCAAATATATTGAGGGGGATTAAATCTTTGAAGTGGATTTTTCATGAGAGAGTTGTGTAATAAAAAATGCACCTTTTTCAATAGCGGTTTCAATGTAACCGACAATTTGATTAAACGTAAACACCTGTAAGTCTTCATGCAAATGTTGCTCGGGATACAACATATCTTCAAAAAGATACTTTCGAAAAGCTAAAACGTTTTCTTTAGAAACCTCTTCAATATCCACAATGTGAGCCTCTTGATTGAGAAGAGAGAAGAGCTGTTGTTCTTTATCGTAATGATGAAGCAACTTTGCATTTAACAATTTAAAATCGTTATAGTACAGGGGTGCGATAGTTTCGTCATTTTCTATTCTATTTTTTAGCCATGGTAGAAAAAAGCCACTTAGCCAATTATCATCGGCAATGAGGTGGGTGTAATAGCCTAAAATAAAGGGGGAATCTATATGTGCTTCGTATTTATGAAAAAATGAATCATAATCTATTCTTCTCGTATAGTTCTTCGTTGTACCAGCATAAAAATGTGAGGTTCCTTTTTCTTTTTTTGAATGAACAGCATCAGGGGCTACAGCTCCAAGTAAGAAAGAAGTTTTATCTTGAATACATAGTTTCTCAGCAATACCGTTAGCGATAATAACATGCATAATTCGTGATCCCATGAATGCCACCTCTGTTTCAAGTATTCATTTCAGGAAGAAGACTGAACAGTTAGTATTACTTTCCCTGTACTTTTTCTACTTTCGACCCATTCATGTGCTTTCCCTGCATCTGGAAGGGGAAAAGATTTTGTAGCTTTCATTTGCAAACTTCCGTCACGCAAATAACGGAAAACTTCATTTGCCGTTTCTTGGAGTAGTTCAGGACGTTTTTTCCGTGTAGTGCCAAAGCTAAAGCCTAGTATAGAGCGGCAACTTGCGTGTAAATCTTTCGTTTTGAAATTGCCAATTTTACCGCTTGCATTACCGAAATGAACGAGGCGACCGTAATAAGCTAGGCAGTTTAAACTTCTTTCAGAGACAGTTCCAGAAATAGAGTCCAAAATTATATTCACTCCTTCTCCGTTTGTCAGCTCATTGACTTTCTCTGCAAAATCTTCATCTTGATGACAAATAACATAATCAGCTCCAGCATCTAAAGCGATTTCTTTTTTCGTTTCACTTCCTACAGTACCGATAACTGTTCCAGCCCCTAATCGTTTTGCAAGTTGAATCGCGGTAGTACCAATTCCGCCAGCAGCTGCATGAATCAGCACGGATTCATTTTGTTGAAGCCTTGCAACATTCACGAGTAAATTATAGCTTGTGAAAGATACGATCGGACAAGCAGCTGCAGTTTGAAAGTCGACTTCATGGGGTAAAACGAAAGTGAGATTTTCATTTGAAACAACGTACTCTGCGTAAGATCCATTTTGAGGAAAAGCAATGACACGCTGTCCAGGTTGAATATTTTTCACATGAGAACCGACGCGTTCTACAATACCAGTTGCATCTATTCCTGGAATAAAAGGTAGTGCTTTATTTCCTTTTTTGCCATAACGTGATTTAATATCAGCGAAATTTACACTAGTAGCAAAAACGCGAATTAAAACTTGATCTTCTGAAATAGTCGGCATATCCACATCTGTATATTTCATCACTTCAGGACCACCGAACGACGTTACAACGATAGCTTTCATCATATATCCTCCTAAATTTGACTATATAAATCATTTTAAATCTTTATCAGAAATTGGAAAATTATATAATAGTTATGTGTGGTTATAAGTGAAGCTTATGAACTCATTGGATCATAATATTAATTTATATAAAAAATTTTTTCGGAAAAATCGAACGAAATATGAATTACTTGCCAATATATAGTGTAAGACAAAGGAGGGCTGGAATATGAAGGCTGAAATAGATTACGCACATTTAATTCGATTAACTTTATCAGGAAATAAAGAAGCGTATAGCGAATTGTATGATGTAACGATTCAAGAAGTATATAAAACAGCACATTTTTTAATTGAAGATAAAACGGATGTAGATGATGTCGTTCAAGAAGTATACATACAGCTATATGAATCGCTTCGTAAATATGATAGCGAGAAGCCATTTCGCCCTTGGCTAATTGGGCTTGCGATTAAACAAATTCATTCTTATAGAAGAAAGAGGTGGATGCGACTACGAATTATGAAAAAAGCAGAAGAGCAAAGAAAGCCAGTGCAAATTGATTTTTCTAACGATGTTGTAAGTAAAATATCAAACCAAAAACTAATCGAACTCATTCATAAATTACCGTATAAATTGAAACAAGTTATTATCTTAAGATACTTATACGAATATTCACAAGAAGAAGTAGCACAAATATTACATATTCCAATTGGTACAGTGAAGTCTAGAATTCATGCGGCATTAAAGAAACTACGTCAAAAAGAGCAAGTAGAAGAAATCTTTTTAGGAGAGGTAGGGAATGTGAAATGAGTTTAGATTGTAGAGTTAGAGAATCTATACGAGAAGAAGCGAAGGGGATTGTTGCCCCACCGGAGTTAAAAGAAAAAGTAATTGTTCAAATCAAAATGAATCGCGGGGGAAGTAAGGTGAAGAAACGTCTTATCGCCGGAGTGCTTGCAGCAGCATTTTTAATCCCTACGACCGGTTTTGCATATCAATCTATTATGGCGGATGGTATATACGGATCTTTTGAGAATTTAAAAAAACACGCCGGAGCGATGACATTAGAAACGTATATGCGTTTTAATGCAAAATTATCAGAAGCGAAAGATGAAATGAGTTCGAAGGAATATGAAGAGTTTACAAAAGAACTGAAAAAATTAACTAATGCAAAGCTTGCGTACGGGGATTCGAATGGTAATATAGATTATGATCAATTATCACCAGCTAAAAAAGAGGAATTGAAAAAGGTAGTAATGGAGCTTCATCCGTATTTTGATAAATTAAATGGCCATAAATCTAGTAAAGAAGTACTAACTCCTGAAGAGTATGAACAATATATGGAGGCGTTAATGTCACATCAAACTGTGTTAGTAAAAACGAAATCGAGTGGCGGGATAACAGTAGAAGAAGTGCCTGAGGCGTACAAAGAAAGATTTATTAAAGCGGAGCAGTTTATGGAGTATGTAGATGAAAAGGTGAGATAAGTAAAAAAGCTCAAAGCTTTAGCTTTGAGCTTTCTTTATTAAAAGAAAATAGAGCATTCAATTATATTTTTTCATCGTTGCATTGTCCTTTTGTATAAAACAATCTAATAGTGAATAACCAGCTATTAAACTAATAATCGTAACAAAAGTTGTATTTATTAGAATAATATTAACTAAATAAGGTAGGTATTCGGCAAGTGGTGAAAAGAGTAGTGCTGGGGAAAAGGAAATGAATAGTGTAGGCACTGTAATAGCAATAAATTTATCCGGTTGAAAGCTCCAGTTTTGTTTACTCGTTTCGCGATTAATAGATTGAAGGAAGCGTAATAAAATGCCAACTATAAGAGGGAAGAGTGTAAAGTAGAATAATCTTGGATAAACGTTAAAGTTCACTTGTGCATCTGTATCTAAATAAAATTGAATTTTTACTCCTACAAATAATAATAAGACGATAAATAATGTGAAGCAGAGGTATAGCATCACTTTTTGCATTATATTCCACCATCCTTTACTCAAAATATATTCAAAAAAAGAAGAGATATACAATAACTACTGTTGTATATCTCTTCTTTTACTGTTAGTTAATAGTGGAGTTTGATTTTTCTTGCTTCGTGAAATAATCAATAATGCCCATTGCGCTAATTTCTATATCTAAATGTAAAATATTATAAACGGAATGATCTGATGGAACGTTTAACTTTGTAAGATGAGAAGAGATTTTATCCATTAACAAAGTTTGTAAAGCTTTAGTTACTTCATCGAAATCATTATACTTTTCAAAGACTTCCTTACCAGTATGAACGAAAATAGGTAGCCAATATTCCAGTTGATTATATACTTCTGTAACATGAGAGGATGCGCCGTAATGACCGAAATAAATAGTATCTACATTCATACTTTGAATGTGATTTTTAGAAGTAATCATCGCATCTGGTTGGAATTGTGAAGGGGACGTTGATGGTAGATATAACTCTACATCAACGTCTGCGAGTTCTCTATAATAAATTCCAATTGTATCGCCAGTAAAAATCCCGTTTGTTAATGAATCGTGAATGCTAATATGGTGCTTCGCATGTCCTGGTGTATCATAAAATGTAAGGGTGCGATCTTTTGCAATTTTTAACGTATCACCATGTTGTACAATATGAACACGTTCTTCTTCAATTGGAAGAATTGGATCAAAGAGTTTATCGAAATCTTCTTTGTAGACAGCTTTTGCACCTAAAATAAGTTTTGTTGGATCAATCATATGACGAGCACCACGAGAATGCACATATAACGTAGCATTTGGGCACTTTTCCATCATTAAACCAGCTGCTCCAGCGTGATCTAAATGCACATGTGTAACGATAATGTTTTTAACATCGTTTAAATCAATATGTAATTGTTGTAAGCCGTCTAAAATATACGGAAGAGAAGGGGCTGCACAAGTTTCAATTAAAGTAATATCGTCACCTAATAAAACGTACGTACCTGTTCGTTCATTATGCTGTAAATCGAAATCATCAATAAGATATAGGTGAGAAGATAATTGCTCTACTTTTTTCATAGTTACCACTCCTTATATACTGCATGTTTTTATTATACGCTAAAATAGAAAAAAGGCAGAAAACGAAGCTCGTCTTCTGCCTTTTTGTAATATTATTATTTCGTTTGTTGTTTATTAATAGACATAATGAACAGTCCAACAATCCCGCCTACTAATGGAAGCATAATCTCTCCTGCTAAATTAAAGTAGGAGCTTAAGAATAAACCATTTACATCGATTACCCAGCCAGTAACAAACAATAACATCATATATAGTACGAAATAAAACTCGCGATTTGAAATCGTTTCATGTTGTGCAGTTTTCATAATGAACACCATCCTTTTCTTTTATAATGGAATATAAACTGTCACATTTTGTTCACATTTCAATTGTAAAACTTTCCATCATAAAAGTCTAGTAGTTTGTGTCGAATTTTCGAACAGAAATAAAGCGCTATCATTACAACTTATAAGTACGTAATAAGAGCTGTATATTCACGAATGTAGTATAGTATAAACATAGAATGATAGTGAAGAGAGGGGCAAAGACAATGACAGTTTATGATTTTTCAGCTAAAACAATTACAGGTGAAGAAAAATCGTTAAAAGATTACGAAGGAAAAGCACTTCTTATTGTCAATGTAGCTAGCAAATGTGGTTTCACACCACAATATAAAGGATTACAAGAGGTATATGATAAATATAAAGACCAAGGACTCGAAATACTCGGATTTCCTTGTAACCAATTCGGGGGACAAGAACCAGGTACAGAAGCGGACATTACTAGTTTTTGTGAATTAAACTACGGTGTAAACTTCCCGATGTTTGCAAAGGTTGATGTGAAAGGTGATAAGGCTCACCCTCTATATACATACATGACAGAACAAGCACCAGGTTTACTTGGTATGAAAGCAGTGAAATGGAATTTTACGAAGTTTTTAATCGGAAAAGACGGGAAAGTAGTAGGGCGTTTTGCTCCGCAGACGAAGCCGGTAGATTTAGAGGTTGAGATTGAGAAGGTGCTTGGGGAATAAGTAGGAGTTTCACTTTATTAAAAAACGTCTCAAAGAACAATGTAGTTCTTTGAGACGTTTTCTTTAAACTCAAATTTTCAAGATTAAATAACTGTATCAAAGCCATCTGATTTAGGTGGAGAAGCTGCTTTTTTCATAAGTACTTCCCATAAGTGTACGGATTTCTTCCATTCTACCGTAGCCTGCCCCTGTTGATACATAGCGTTCTCATAACTGGCAGTAAGTTGTTGCATATCGGCCGAGTTGTAAAGTGTATCGATATGGAGAGCGTATTCTCGGAATGTTTGACTTTCACCCCGTGGTATGCCAATTCTCGCAAATTGTTTTAAAAGTGCACCGTAAGCTTTTTGATAAACAGCATCATCTTTTCGGTATTTATAGAAATGAATAATAAGAAATGTCATCCATTTCATTCTAGTGGTGAAGAGAATGTATCCTATAATACTAATTAGTATCGTAGAGAGGAATACGTACCACCAAGAAAAACTAGTTTTAGAATTTGTGACCTTTTTAGTAGAAGCTTCTTCTGTATTTTCAATTAAACTTTTAAGTTTTGCTTCATTATTTCGTTGTTGTATTTGCTCGTTATTAGAATTATTTGCTTCGCTATTTTGTGAAATAGGAGCAGGCGTATTATTTATAAAATTATAGGGATTAGTAAATCCTTTTGTCGGTTCGAATGGAATCCATCCGTATTCTGGGAAATATACTTCGACCCAAGAGTGTGCGTTATCGTTCGTGATTGTATAAACATCCTCACCTTCTGCAGAGGCAAGTGTATTGTCAAGAGTTCCTTCTGTATAGCCTTTCACCCAGCGAGCTGGAATCCCGGCAGAACGAAGTAGTACAATCATAGACGTCGAAAAATTATTACAGTAGCCGCTTTTTGTATCGAAAAGGAATTGATCTACATAATCTTGGCTTTTGGCAGGGAATGAGACATTCGTTGATTCGTATGTAAAAGAGTTGTCTGTGAAGTAATTTTCAATAGCTAATACTTTATCATATCGGTTGTCTTTATCATTTGTAAGATTGATAGCCAAGTCTTTTACGCGCTGTGGTAATGACTCGGGAAGTTGTGTGTACTTTGTCATAAAATAAGGATTTGTTTCTTGACCTTCATTTGTTTTTACAGCTTTCAAGTTTTTTATGGAAAACTCAGGGATCTCATATGTTACTTTATACGAATGTAAAGTAGTAGAAGAGTCTCCATTCATTGTATAAATTTTTTCTGAAAACGGGTCAACACTGTATGATACATCAGAAGAAGCTTCAACTGTTACTAATCCTGCTGGATAGGTAAGGTGAGGGTAACTTTTTTGCATGGTAATTGTTGCCTCAGTAGTTTCTGTTTTTGTATTTTGTTCGTACCAGCTTACGACGTCGTTTTTATTTTTAAAAGAAACCTTTTTCGGATTTTCAGAAACCTCCCAGCCTTTTCCGGTATAAAAATCTTTCGTTTCGACTCTCCAATATTGTTTGTTTTGCGTTCGTGCTGTGAAAACAATTGTAGGATCCGCCTTAAAAGGACCACCTAATCGTGAGTCATCTAAACCATACCCAATTGTAGAAACTTTTTTTTCTTTACTTGCTTCAGATGTGTTGAATTTTAAGAAATCCATTGGGTTTGGCCATTGAGGGCCAAATTTTGGAGCAAAGTATGCGATGGTTGCTAATAATACAATAAATATTGTAAGTGGTCTAAGTAATTTTGAGATTTCCCTAGCATAATTTTGTAAGTGTTCACGTTCTTTTATTCGTTCTACTTGAAGAAGACTAAGCATAAAAAAGCCGATGACAACAGTACGAATAATAGCGTAGTTTGCATTGTATAAATGTAAGTTATGAAAAGTTGCGATATAAATAATAGTCAATACAAGAAATAGAAACCCACGTTTTTTATGAATAATCCAAAATGAAGTAAAAGAACTCAAAAACCAAAATGAGAGAAAAAATAAAACCGTCGGAAAAACTGGAGAAATATCTAGTAAATTCCCTTGGAAAAACAGGGAGGAATTTCGAAACATATCAGAAAAGAATGCTGTTAGCCAAGATGGATTTATAAAAGCATTTTTATAATATAGGGAATGAATGATAAATAGGACTGTGACAATTTTTATTGGAATCTGCCACCTCGTTTGAAAAAAAGAGAGAGCGAAGCAAATTCCTATAAATGTTACGAAAATATCTAATCTACCTACATTTGTAATACCTATAAGAGGTCTTAGCCATTCTAGTAAAAGAAGAAATACACATGCATGCATAAAGAATCTGTTCGTATCCCACTTGTATTTTGTTTGTAATGTTATCATTTGCTCACCTCAAAAAACACGTTTGTATAACGGTTTTCATAAACCGTGTTTACAAATATTTGTCGTTTTTTTAGAGTTTCTATTATACTGATTTCTCGGTGTGAAAGTTGATTCGCTTTTTCTTTCACGACAAAAACCATACATTTTCTATTTCTTATAGCGGCACAATCAGCCGCCTTTTGAATATCGGGAGAAAGATTACTGGTCACGAGTATAACCGTGACGGGCTCATAAATTTTTCTTAGTTCCATGTCTAGACTCTGGGAGAGCGGGAATACACTGTCTGCTTGCACTTTTGCTAAATGACAAAGGATTTGTTGTAACTGCGTATCTCCATTGTCTAAAGGGAAAATAGTTTGTTCTTTTCCGATAGACACGAATGATGCTGGTGAATTTTGTTTCAAGACAGTCCTTACGATAGAGGCAGTAAATGTGACGACTGATTCGAATAGAGGAGACTCGGTTCTGTCTATGAATATCATGACATTATGGCTGCGCTGTTGTTCAAACTCTTTTGTCATAATAGTGTTTGTTCGTGCAGTTGCTTTCCAATCAATCCATGAAAAGCGATCACCAGGTTTATAGTCTCTGACACCGACAGAGATTGTAGAGTCTTTTGCTGAATTTATATTTGCTGAAAGCGCTCCTTGTTCGAAATGATTTTCCAATTGTCGATATGCTATATCTACATACTGGGGATAGACTAAAAATGTATCTGGAACTGAAAAAGTTACTTCTTTCTCTATCATGCCGAATAAATCGCCAGTTTTGACACGAACGCTTGAAAAAGTGTGCTCGCCTCTAGGGATTGTGTTAATAACATATTGAAACGAAATATTTCGTTTCAATCCTGGGAAGAGTACTACCTTATTCATCTTTGTTTGTTTACAACTTATAAATTGTGGTGGCAGTTCATCTTCTATAACTAAATAAAGTAAGGGAAAAGGAAATTTTCTTTTTATTGTAATCGTGCTTACAAATTGTTCTCCTACTACATATCCATTTTGGTTTGTTATTCGTTTTACTTCAGCGTCCCGTAAAGCGTAGAAGGGGAGTAGTAGCGAATAAAGAGCAATGGGAATTGTGCTGTAAAACAAAAACCAACTGACAAACCCTCCTTGAAGCATAGCGTACACAAATGTTAAGACTAGACATAAAGGGAGTAGCAATAACTTCATAACGTGATATAGCGCTCGCAGCATTCGTTTCATCAAGGGTTCATCGTCCTTTGAGTAGGCACGGTAGTTCGTGCAACGATTTTTCCGATAACTTGTTCTCCTGTTATTCCTTCAAATTTTGCTTCCATTTTTAGAATGAGTCTATGTGCTAAAACGTAAGGAGCTAAAAATTTAACATCGTCTGGAATAACATAATTCCTGCCATGGATAAATGCATAAGCTTGTGAAGCTTTCATTAAAGCAATCGAGCCACGTGGACTTGCACCTAACTGTATAGAACTGTACGTACGAGTCTGATTAACAAGCTTTACAATGTAATGCTTAATTGCTTTGTCCATACTTACTACCCGTACGCTTTGTTGTAAATAAATTAATTCTTCTATTGTAGTAATGGTCTGTAATTGAGAGAGTGGATTTGTTTTTTCCATCCGGTTTAAAATTTCAAATTCTTCCTCTGGTGTAGGATATCCCATTTTTAGTTTCAATAAGAAACGATCGAGCTGAGCTTCTGGTAGAGAATATGTTCCTTCATATTCGACCGGATTTTGTGTAGCCATGACAAAGAACGGTTTTGGTAAAGGTCTTGTAATGCCATCTATTGTAATATTGCCTTCTTCCATACATTCAAGTAAAGCAGATTGTGTCTTTGGAGATGTACGATTAATTTCATCAGCAAGTACAAAATTCCCCATAATTGGTCCAGGCTTGAACTCAAATTGGAGCTCTTTCGGATTATAAATAGAAACTCCTGTTACATCTGACGGCAATAAATCAGGTGTAAATTGAATTCGCTTATAATCAGCATCAATGGATTTAGAAAGGGCACGTACTAGCATTGTTTTCCCGACACCAGGAACATCTTCTAATAGCACATGACCTTCAGCTAAGAGAGCTGTCAAAGCTAAGATTGTTTCTTTTCGTTTTCCGACCATTATTTTTTCAATATTATTGATTATTTTTTCTACAGTGGGATGTAATGAATCAAGCTGGGGCATCGTAATCCTCCTAATGTTATTATCGTTTTCTAATCAATTTAGTGGACATATTTCTAATTCTATATGTAGATAGTAAAACTTCTACCTTAAATTCTGAGAATATTCAGATTATTTATTTCGATTACATCTAGTATAATTGTTTCCGTAACTAAGGGCAATACAGTAAATAATGATTTGTATTTTTATGTAAAATCAGACTCGATATAAAATAATAACATTGGGAAAAATTTTTTTACATACAATTTATACTCTTTTCCTTATGGCAGTTTTGAAATAATATCAAAACTCTTTTTCTTTTGCAAAATAGTCGATACCTCAAAATACCATTCTCCTAATAATTAAGATTAACCATAATCTTCACAACGGAACACAAGATTTTCTCACAAACTTATTTTCTACTGAATTTTTGACAATCTCTTGAACTGTGCGAAATGTCACATCTGTATTTTACAACCTCTCTTATAGTAAGGGTATGTAAGAGAGACGTATTAAAGGAGTGAACAGTATGAAGAAAAAAACTTCAGCACTAATGAGACGTTTAAAATATTTTTCACCAATAGATCGTTATAACGATAATCATACACAAGAAACATATGAAGATCGCGAATGGGAAAATGTGTACAGAAAGCGTTGGCAGCATGATAAAGTAATTCGTTCTACACACGGCGTGAACTGTACTGGTTCATGTAGCTGGAATATATATGTGAAAGATGGAATTGTAACTTGGGAAGGGCAAGAGCTTAACTATCCAACAACAGGTCCAGATATGCCTGATTTTGAACCACGAGGATGTCCGCGTGGAGCGAGTTTTTCTTGGTACATTTATAGTCCACTTCGTGTGAAATATCCGTATGTACGTGGTGTTCTTTGGAGTATGTGGCAAGAGGAACTACAAAAGCACAAGTCACCACTAGATGCTTGGAAAAACATTGTGGAAAACCCTGAAAAAGCACGTAAGTATAAGCAGGCGCGTGGTAAAGGTGGATTCGTTCGTGCGAATTGGGATGAAGTATTACAACTCGTTTCAGCTTCTCTACTTTATACAGTAATTAAATACGGGCCAGATCGAAATGTTGGCTTTTCACCAATTCCAGCTATGTCGATGTTAAGTCATGCTGCTGGTAGTCGTTTTATGCAACTTATGGGTGGGCCGATGCTTAGTTTCTATGATTGGTACGCAGATTTACCACCAGCTTCTCCGCAAATTTGGGGCGATCAAACAGATGTACCAGAAAGTAGTGACTGGTATAACTCTGGTTACATTATGACATGGGGTTCAAATGTACCGATGACGAGAACACCAGATGCTCACTTTTTAGCAGAGGTTCGATATAAAGGAACGAAAGTCGTTTCTGTCAGCCCTGACTTCGCTGAATCTACAAAGTTTGCGGATGATTGGATTAGTGTGAAACAAGGTACAGATGGTGCACTTGCGATGGCAATGGGGCATGTGATCTTACAAGAATTTTACGTAGATAATCAAGTGGAATATTTCACAAAGTATGCGAAGCAATATACTGATTTTCCTTTCTTTGTCACATTGAAACAAAAAGGAGATCAATTCGTTGCTGATCGTTTCTTAAACGCTGCTGATATTGGACGCGAAACGAAGTTAGGAGAATGGAAACCTGTTCTTTGGAACGAGAACACGAATGATTTTGCAACACCTCAAGGCACAATGGGCTCACGTTGGGATAACGAAAAGAAATGGAACTTGCGTTTAGAAGATGAAGAAACAGGTGAAAAGATTGATCCACGTCTTTCTTTACTTGGAATGGAAGAATCGATTGGAACGGTACAAATTCCGTACTTCTCTGATGATGGAAACAAAGTATTAGAACGTACAATTCCAGTGAAAAAGGTTATGACAGAAGAAGGCGAAGTGTTCGTTACAACTGTATACGACTTAACGTTAGCAAATTACGGAGTGAACCGAGGGCTTGGCGGACAAGAGCCGAAAGACTTCAATGATGACATACCGTTTACACCTGCATGGCAAGAGAAAATGACAGGAGTAAAACGTGAGCTTATTATTCAAATCGCTCGTGAGTTCGCACAAAATGCTGTTGATACGAATGGTCGCTCAATGATTATTGTCGGAGCGGGTATTAACCACTGGTTTAACTCTGATACGATTTATCGCGCTGTTTTAAATCTTGTTCTTCTCGTTGGAGCACAAGGTGTAAACGGCGGTGGTTGGGCGCATTATGTTGGTCAAGAAAAGTTACGACCTGCAGAAGGATGGCAAACAATCGCGATGGCAAAAGATTGGCAAGGGCCACCAAAATTACAAAATGGTACGTCTTTCTTCTATTTCGTAACAGATCAATGGCGCTATGAAGATACACCTGTTGGACATTTAGCATCACCAATTGAAGGTAACTCACGCTATCAACATCACGGTGATTACAATGTATTAGCAGCACGACTCGGCTGGTTACCTTCTTATCCAACATTCGAGAAAAATGGAATTGAATTATATAAAGAAGCTGTTGCTGCTGGTGCAACAACGCAAGAAGAAATCGGAAAATATGTTGCACAAAAATTAAAAGAAAAAGAACTGAAATTTGCGATTGAAGATCCTGATAATAAAAACAACTTCCCGCGCAACTTATTCGTTTGGCGTGCGAATTTAATTTCAAGTTCTGGTAAAGGGCATGAATATTTCTTAAAACATTTATTAGGTACAACAAACGGATTAATGAATGACGATAGTGATTCATTACGACCAGAAGAAATTAAGTGGCATGAAGAAGCACCAGAAGGGAAGCTTGATTTACTCATTAATTTAGATTTCCGTATGGCTGGAACAGCGCTGTATTCTGATATCGTCTTACCTGCTTCAACTTGGTACGAAAAACATGATTTAAGTAGTACAGATATGCATCCATTTGTGCATCCATTTAATCCAGCAATCGGTTCACCGTGGGAAGCACGCTCTGACTGGGATATTTTCACTTCACTTTCTAAAGCTGTGTCAGATTTAGCGAAGAAAATAGATCTTGAACCAATGAAAGAAGTTGTTGCAACACCACTTCTTCATGATACACCGCAAGAATTAGCGCAACCACTTGGCAAGATTAAAGATTGGAGTAAAGGTGAATGTGAACCAATCCCGAGTAAAACGATGCCACAAATTCATGTTGTTGAAAGGGATTATAAAACGATTTATGACAAAATGACAGCACTTGGACCAAATGCCGGAAAACAACCGATTGGTACGAAAGGGATCTCTTGGTCAGCTGAAAAAGAGTATGAGCAATTAAAGAGCAAATTAGGAGTTGTTCGAACGGATACTATTGCGAAAGGTTGCCCAGACATAAAAGAAGCAATCAATGCTGCTGAAGCGGTATTAACGCTTTCTTCTACAACAAACGGTCATATGGCAGTAAAAGCATGGGAAGCACTTGAAAAACAAACAGATCTAAAATTACGTGATTTAGCAGAAGAACGTGAAGAAGAATGCTTTACATTCGAACAAATTACAGCACAACCGAAAACAGTAATTACTTCTCCGGCCTTTACAGGTTCAGAAAAAGGTGGACGACGTTACTCACCGTTTACAACAAATGTGGAACGTCTTATTCCTTGGAGAACGATAACTGGTCGACAATCTTTCTACTTAGACCATGACATGATGAAAGAATTTGGTGAAACGATGGCAACATTTAAACCAATTCTGCAACATAAACCGTTCCGTAAGTCACGCCCTGAAGTAGAAGGGAAAGAGATTACACTAAACTATTTAACACCGCATAATAAGTGGTCGATTCATAGTATGTATTTCGATTCATTACCGATGTTAACGCTGTTTAGAGGTGGTCCAACTGTTTGGATGAATAAAGAGGACGCTGCAGAAGCTGGCGTTGCTGATAATGATTGGATCGAGTGCTTTAACCGTAACGGTGTTGTCGTAGCGCGTGCTGTTGTAACGCACCGTATACCGAGGGGAATGGCATTTATGCACCATGCGCAAGATCGCCACATTAACGTGCCTGGTACGAAATTAACAAGCACCCGTGGGGGAACGCATAATAGTCCAACCCGTATTCATGTTAAACCAACACATATGATTGGTGGATATGGCCAATTAAGCTATGGATTTAACTATTATGGTCCGACTGGGAACCAGCGTGATTTAAATGTTGTAATCCGTAAACTGAAGGAGGTAGATTGGCTTGAAGATTAAAGCGCAAGTCGGAATGGTAATGAACCTAGATAAATGCATCGGCTGTCATACTTGTAGCGTAACGTGCAAAAACACCTGGACAAATCGTCCAGGTGCGGAATATATGTACTTCAATAACGTAGAAACGAAGCCTGGAATTGGTTATCCGAAACAATGGGAAGATCAGGAGAAATATAAAGGCGGATGGGAATTGAAAAATGGTGAAATTCAGCTGAAATCTGGTTCGAAAATGAAACGTCTTATGAACATTTTCCACAATCCAGATCAACCAACAATTGATGATTACTTTGAACCTTGGAATTATGATTATGAAACATTAACAAATAGCCCGCAGCGTAAGCATCAACCAGTTGCTCGTCCGAAATCAGCAATTACAGGCGAATTTATCGACAAAATTGAATGGGGTCCGAACTGGGAAGATGATTTAGCTGGTGGACATATAACAGGATTACAAGATCCGAACGTAAAGAAAATGGAAGAAGAAATTAAAACAGATTTTGAAAACGTCTTTATGATGTATTTACCACGCATATGTGAACATTGTATGAATCCGTCTTGCGTATCATCTTGTCCATCTGGTGCGATGTATAAACGTGAAGAAGACGGCATTGTTCTTGTAGATCAAAATGCATGTCGTGCTTGGAGGTTCTGCGTATCATCTTGTCCATATAAAAAAGTGTATTTTAACTGGCAAACGAATAAAGCTGAAAAATGTACAATGTGTTTCCCACGTATTGAGGCTGGTATGCCAACAATTTGTTCAGAAACATGTGTGGGACGTATCAGGTATATTGGGGTAATGCTATATGACGCTGACAAAGTAAAAGAAGCAGCTTCTGTTGAAGACGAAAAAGATTTATATGAATCTCAGCTTACTGTTTTCCTAGATCCAAATGATCCAGAAGTAGCAGCTGAAGCGAAAAAACAAGGCATTCCTGAAGAATGGATTAAAGCAGCACAAGAGTCACCAATCTATAAAATGATTATCGATTGGAAAATTGCTCTGCCTCTTCATCCAGAGTACCGTACAATGCCGATGGTTTGGTATATTCCGCCGCTTAGCCCAATTATGAATATGGTGGAAGGGAAAGGCAGTAACTGGCAAGCAGAAGAGATTTTCCCTGCTATCGATAATATGCGTATTCCAATTCAATATTTAGCGAATTTACTCACTGCAGGAGATGAATCACACATTCGTCTTACATTGAAGAAAATGGCTGTTATGCGAACGCATATGAGAGCGCTGCAAATTAATAAAGAGCCAAATGAAGCTGTATTAAAAGAACTTAGTTTAACAAAACAGGATGTAGAAGATATGTATCGTCTTCTTGCTATTGCGAAATATAAAGATCGCTTCGTCATTCCGGGCACTCACCGTGAACAAGTGGCAGATTTATATAGCGAACAAGGAAGCTGTGGTTTAGCATTCGCAGGTGGTCCAGGCTCTTGTATGACAATTTCTTAAATAAAGGGGGCAGAAAATGATGAAACAAAGTTTACAAACTGCTTTTTCTTGTTCTTCTTTTCTTCTCTCCTATCCTGAACTAGGGTGGAGAGAAGCTGTAACTGAATTGCAAGAAGAGATTGAAACGATAGAAAAGGAAGAAGTTAAAGCATCACTTACAGCCTTTATAAAGCAAGCGCTACATAAAACGAATGATCAACTCATTGATAGTTACGTATATACATTCGATTTTGGTAAGAAAACAAATATGTATCTTACTTATATGAACACTGGTGAACAAAGAGAAAGAGGTATTGAATTATTAGAGTTAAAGCAGCATTATAAAAAATCTGGTTTTGAAGTAACGGATAAAGAACTACCTGATTATTTACCACTTTTTCTTGAGTTTTTTGCAAATGCAAATGAGCAAGACAGTGAACCAATTATGAATAAATACAAGGAGAATATACAAGCATTACACGTTCAGTTAAAAGAAGCAGGTAGTATGTATGAACCAATTCTTGCGGCTGTTCTACTCGCTATCGAAGCATGGGATGTACAGACAAATTAGAAAGGAGAGTTGTTAAAATGATGAATCAATTTCTATGGGTATTGTTTCCCTATATCATTTTTGCAATCTTTATCGGTGGACATATTTTTAGATACAACTATGATCAATTTGGATGGACATCAAAATCTAGTGAACTATTAGAAAAGAAAATGCTCCGAATCGGAAGTCTATTATTCCACTTTGGGATTATGTTCGTAATTGGCGGTCATGTTATGGGGATATTAATTCCAGAAGCTGTATACCGTTCGATAGGTATTTCTGAGCATACGTATCACATAATGGCAATTAGTTTCGGGCTTCCGGCAGGTGTTGCTTCTATCATCGGTTTAATTATATTAACGTACCGCCGCGTAACTGTAAAACGTATCATTGCAACGAGCACAAAGGGAGATTATATTGCGCTTATTTTATTACTTATCGTAATGTTAGCAGGACTTTCTTCAACATTTTTAAATATCGATTCAAAAGGATTTGATTATCGTACAACAATTGGCCCTTGGTTCCGAAGTCTCTTTATTTTCCAACCGAAAGTTGAATATATGACGGAAGTACCAGTATGGTTTAAAATTCATATTCTTGCAGGGATGGGTTTATTCGCAGTGTGGCCATTTACAAGACTAGTACATGTATTTAGTGCCCCAATTAAATATGTAAGCCGTAGTTATGTAATTTACAGAAGACGTATTCCTAATGAGTTGAAAAAATAATACTGCTGTAAACAGATAGGAGTTAGCAGCTAAAACGAAACGAGGTCTAATATGGAAGGCCTCGTTTTTGTTTATATAGGGAATAGCCGTTAATAAGTAGTTTAAATTGAAAAAAGATTAGCATCTAAATAAGATGCTAATCAATGCTACAAACAGAAGCAGAGCAATCTTCACAAGCAATTTCACATTTTAAAAATTGTAAATCGTGGATTGTAATCTTTCCTTTATGAATCGAAATTGTACCTTGCTTTTTTAATTCATTTAACATTCGATTTACACTTTCACGTGAAGTTGCACAGAAATTAGCAAGTTCTTGATTTGTTAATGGTAAATCGATGAGAATCCCATTTTCTTTTAATACACCGTAACTATTTGTCATTCGTATAAGAGTAGAGTACAGGGCACCTTTTTTGCCGTGTAATACTAAATCTCGGAACTTCGTTTGCATTCTTCTTAAATGTTCACTAATCCATTTCATAAATTCAAATACAAGTGCTGGTTTTTGGAGTAATGCTTTTTCTAACGCTTCACGCTTTATAACTCCTACTTCAACATCTTCAAGGCATTTTGAATTTAATAAGTATTTCGCATTGTCCGTGAATAATGTTAGTTCTCCAATAATGTCATATTCCGAACAAATTCGAAGTGTCAATTCTTGTCCGTCAGCACTTAATTTACTAATTTGTACTTTTCCTGAGTGGATGATATAGAGCTCTGTTGCCTCCATACCTTCTTGAAAAATAAAACTACCTTTTTTAATTTGCATTTTATATTCAACAGATGCAAGTAATTCTTTTAAATCTTGAGATAATGTCATACTGTTTGCCACAGTGATCACCTTTCTTCTTATAAGCAATACATTTCCTATTTTGAGTGTAAGTATGATGAAAATGCAAGAGCTATTTTAAAAATAAATTGAAATTTCAATGACCGTAAGGGGAAGAAATCTTCAGTTTTTAGTTTGAAAAATTCAATAGACAAAGTGGATGAGATTAAAGATGTGAACAAAATTCGAACGGATTTGTGAAGAATTTTTGAATGGGGAAAGTAATGTGAGAAAAGTCACATTGAATATGTAGCTTCTTTTTTATAATGAAGGCAAATAAAAAAATTGAAAGCTTACTAAGGATTGCAGCAGAAAAGAAGGGATATAGATGCATGAGAACATGAAAGATTCTTTAGAACGGCCACTTCAAGATTTACGTATTTCAGTTATTGATCGTTGTAATTTTAGGTGTACATACTGTATGCCTGCTGAAGTGTTCGGACCTGATTACGCTTTTTTAAAGGAAGAGCTTTTATTAACGTTCGATGAAATAGAAAGATTAGCGAGATTATTTATAAGTATGGGAGTCAATAAAATTAGGCTTACTGGCGGTGAACCTTTATTGCGTAAAGACTTACCGACGTTAATTGCAAGACTTGCAAAGCTAGAAGGCTTAAAAGATATTGGACTCACAACAAACGGTATTCATTTAGCAAAACAAGCAAAGGCGTTAAAAGAAGCGGGATTAAAACGTGTAAATATTAGTTTAGATGCGATAGAGGATTATGTCTTCAAAAAAATTAATGGACGAAATGTAAGCACAAAACCTGTATTAAAAGGAATTGAAGAAGCGAAGAACGCAGGGTTAGAAGTAAAGGTAAATATGGTCGTAAAAAAAGGAATGAATGATAGTCAAATTCTTCATATGGCTCGTTACTTTAAAGAAAAAGAAATTCAGCTCCGTTTTATAGAGTTTATGGATGTGGGCAGTACAAACGGCTGGAACTTTGAACAAGTTATTACGAAGGAACAATTAATAGAGAAGATTAATCGTGTATATCCGATTGAGCCTGTTAAACCTCGTTACTTTGGAGAGGTTGCGAAAATGTATCGATATGTAGGGAGCGATGCAGAAGTTGGATTTATTACTTCTGTTTCTGAGTCATTTTGTTCTTCTTGTACGAGAGCCCGTATTTCGGCAGACGGTAAGTTTTTTACATGTTTATTTGGAACAAAAGGAACGGATTTGCGAACGCTTCTTCGAGAAAATATTTCTGACGCCTCATTATTAAAAATTTTACAACATACATGGCGATATAGAACAGATCGATATTCAGATGAAAGAACAGTTGAAAGTACAAGTAAACGTCCAAAAGTTGAAATGTCTTACATTGGTGGATAGTGAAAGGCGGAGTTCTTATGCAAGAGCGTTATGCAAGACAAGTATTGTTTTCTAGAATTGGTGAAATGGGACAAAGAAAAATAAGAGAAAAGCATGTGCTCCTAATCGGTGCGGGTGCACTAGGAGCTGCAAATGCAGAAGCTCTTGTTAGAATGGGAATTGGGAAATTGACAATTGCTGACCGTGACTACGTCGAATGGAGTAATTTACAACGGCAACAGTTATATACAGAAGAAGATGCACAGCAGTGCAAACCGAAAGCAATTGCAGCGGCAGAGCATTTAAGAAAGATTAATTCTGAAGTGGAAATTGTACCAGTAGTATCGGATGTCACACTGCAAGAAATAAAAGAGTTAACAAAAGAAGTGGATCTCATATTAGATGCGACTGACAATTTTGATACGCGCCTACTTATAAATGACATTTCACAAAAAGAAAATATACCTTGGATATACGGTGGATGTATTGGAAGTTACGGTGTAACGTATACAATTCTTCCAGGGAAAACACCATGTTTTCGCTGCTTAATGGATCATCCTATGGGCAGTGCAACATGCGATACAGCAGGAATCATTCAACCGGCTGTACAAATGGTCGTTGCTCATCAAGTAACAGAGGCGATGAAAATATTGGTGGATGATTTCGAGGCGCTAAGAGGAACAATGTTATCATTTGATATTTGGAACAATCAATATCTCTCATTAAAAGTAAATAGACAGAAGAAAAATACATGTCCATCTTGTGGAAATACACGCACGTACCCAAGTTTAACATTTGAAGCACAGATGAAAATGGAAGTGCTATGCGGACGGAATACGGTTCAAATCCGTTCAGGGGTAAAACGTGTTCTTCATTTAGAGGAAGTTCAAAAACGATTACAAAAAAGTGTACTTGTCCAAAAAACGCCTTACTTACTATCATTTCTAATTGATGAATATCGTTTCGTTTTATTTACAGACGGTAGGGCATTTATTCATGGAACAAATGATGTGAAAATAGCAAAACGATTATACGCAAAATATATAGGATGAACAGAAAGAGAGTTGTCCCTTATTAAAACGAGGTGAAAAAGAATGTTAGAAAAACGTATACCAATTCCAGTGGCAGAAGCAGTTGCACGTGTAATGGAATATGCTTACCAAGGTGAAATAGAAAAGGTTTCTCTTATAGAAAGCTACGGTAGAACACTTGGAGAAGATGTTATTGCAGATCATGATGTCCCGCATTTCAATCGTTCTCCATACGACGGATTTGCGATTCGAGCAGAAGACACAAAAGAAGCAAGTAGCAGTAATCCCATTCTGTTTGAAGTGATTGGTGAAATTGGAGCAGGTTTTGTTTTTACAGAAGATGTGAAAGCATTTCAAGCTGTCCGTATTATGACAGGTGCGGCAATTCCTGCGGGGTGTAATGCAGTAGTTATGTTAGAGCTAACGGAAGGATTTGAAGAAAACGAAAAGACTTATATGAAATTGAAACGCTCCTTTGTTGCTGGGGATAACATTTCTTTTAAAAGAGAAGATGTAAAACAAAATAGCATTCTGGTGAAAAAAGGGACTGTTATTAATCCTGGAGTTGCAGCACTTCTTGCTACATTTGGTTATAGTACGGTATATGTTGTAAAACAGCCAGTCATTGGAATTGTAACGACAGGAAGTGAACTGCTCGAAGTACATGAACAATTAAAGCCAGGGAAGATTCGAAATAGTAACTCTTATATGGTAGCTGCTCAAATTGAACGAGCAGGTGGAATTGTACAGTATTATGGGCAATTCGCTGACAATTTTGAGACGTGTTATAACACTGTAAAAAAAGCGATAAAAGAAGTTGATATATTAATTACAACTGGTGGCGTTTCAGTAGGAGACTATGATTATTTACCGGCTATTTATGAGAGATTACAAGCTAATGTACTTTTTAACAAAATAGCGATGCGACCAGGAAGTGTGACAACTGTAGCTGAGTTAGAGGGAAAACTATTATTTGGTCTATCTGGTAATCCTTCTGCTTGTTATGTCGGATGTGAATTGTATGTTCGACCTGTCATTGGAACATACTTGCATAGGAAAGATCCGCACATATATCGTGCAGAGGCAATTTTACAGAAAGACATTTCGAAAGCAAATCCGTTTACTCGTTTTGTAAGAGGGAGAGTAGAAATTGTAGATGGGCAATTGCAAGTTACACCAGTCGGTTTAGATAAATCTAGCGCAATTTCTTCAATTGCAGAAGCGAATGCATTTATCGTTCTGCCGGGAGGAACGAGAGGATTTGAAACAGGAATAACCGTTTCGGTACTGTTATTAGAATCGAACGTCGGAAGTGAGTGGCCGTGGGAAGAGCCGCTTCGATCATACAAGTAATAGAAAAAGAGATTGCTAACTTATATAAGGATCAGAGGTGCAAGATGACACATACGTATTATGAAGTAATTGATACACCTATTTCAATTGAAGAAGTTACAAACAAAGTAATTCGTCGTGAGTGTGGTGCGGTTACTACTTTTATTGGTACTGTTAGAGAATTTACGAAAGGTCGACGTACACTTTGTTTAGAGTATGTAGCTTATAAGACAATGGCGGAGAACCAGCTTGAGAGAATTGGCACTGAAGTAGGAGAGAAGTGGCCAGGGACATATGTCGCTATTACACATCGCATTGGTACATTACAAATTTCTGATCTTGCTGTTGTTGTCGCTGTTTCTACACCACACCGGAAAGCTGCATATGAGGCGAACGAATATATTATGGAGCGTATTAAACAAATTGTTCCAATTTGGAAGAAAGAGTTTTGGGAAGATGGTGAGTCATGGATAGGTGATCAGTTAGAGAAGGTAACATATGCAAATGGTGAGCCTGGAAAGGAGAGGAGTATATGATTGAAGTACTATTATTTGCACATTTACAAGAAGAAGTAAGTAAGCCAGCATTACACATAGATTGTGAAAATATTACAGTTGCGAAGCTGAAGGAAGTTCTGATTAAGGAATATAATGTAGCAATTTCAAACGAGATTATGGTCGCGATAAATGAAGAGTATGCAAATGAGGATGACATCATTCAAGTTGGCGATGTCGTAGCAATGATTCCGCCAGTAAGTGGTGGTTGATTCTTTTCAGCCTAATCATGTTAGGACGTGATTAGGCTGGAGAGAATGAATATAACTATGCATACATAGGAGGGAACAGGATGAAAAGTCCTAATTTTCAATTAAGTTTACAAACTTCTAATCTAGTTATCGGTTTTATGGTATGGGTCATTTTATCATCATTAATGCCTTATATTAAAGCGGATATTCCATTAACTGCGGGACAAATTTCTATGGTAACAGCAGTACCGGTTATTTTAGGTTCTGTTCTTCGCATTCCAATTGGTTATTGGACAAATCGTTTCGGAGCAAGAAAATTATTCTTTATTAGTTTTATTTTATTATTATTTCCTGTCTTTTATATTAGTGTTGCCAATTCTATGATGGATTTAATTATTGGTGGATTATTTGTCGGAATCGGTGGTGCTGTATTCTCTGTAGGGGTAACTTCTTTACCAAAATACTTTCCGAAAGAGAGTCACGGTTTTGTAAATGGTATTTACGGTGTAGGTAATGCCGGAACAGCCATTACTTCATTTTTAGCGCCTGTTATCGCAACTTCAGTTGGCTGGAGAGCGACAGTACAATGTTATTTGGTTTTACTTGCAGCATTTGCACTTATGAATTTTTTATTAGGCGATCGTAAAGAGAAAAAGGTGAATACACCATTAATGGAACAAATAAAAGGTGTATATAAAAATGAAAAACTTTGGTTTTTATGTATCTTTTACTTTTTAACATTCGGATCATTTGTCGCATTTACCGTATACTTACCAAACTTTTTAGTATCTCACTTCGGATTAGAGAAAGTAGATGCAGGTATGCGGACAGCTGGATTCATCGTACTCGCAACAATTATGCGCCCAATTGGTGGTTGGCTCGGTGATAAGTTTAATCCATTTAAAATATTAATCTTTGTATTTATCGGTTTAACACTTTCAGGTATTATTTTATCATTTATGCCTAGCATGAACGTGTATACATTTGGTTGCCTACTAGTCGCATTTTGTGCAGGTATAGGTAATGGTACAATCTTTAAACTCGTTCCAATGTATTTCTCAGAACAAGCTGGTATTGTAAATGGTCTCGTATCAGCTTTAGGTGGACTAGGAGGATTCTTCCCACCGCTAATTTTAACATTACTATTCCAATTAACAGGTCATTATGCAATTGGATTTATGGCGTTATCAGAAGTCGCACTTGCTTGTTTAATTATTACAGTGTGGATGTATAGCCAAGAGAAATTGTTAGTGATGTTAAAGAATCATTAATAAGGAAAAAGAACCGTCCCAAAGTATATTGGGATGTTTTTTTTAGTAATAGGCTTCAACATGTTTTTATTGCTATCTCAACAAACGCTCGTTTTCTAAAAGAATGTGCTTTTAAAATGAAAAACAGAAGGTTTATGGAATTTTATTTTAAAATATAGAAGTCAAAAGTTATTCAATTAAGGGGTAGATTAGTGAAGGAAATCTTAAATCTATTCTAAAGATCGAACTCATTTTTAGAATGTAAATATTTAATTGAATCGGGATGTTTAGATGAAAAAAATATAAGTCCACTCAAGATAAACAAGTATCAGGTGTGTTAGGTGGTTTAAGCGACAAGTATGGAATTGATGTAAGTATTCTTCGCATAGTAACTGCAGTATCAGATTTTTTTAGGGCCAAATTTTTTGGTAAGGCTAACGGATATTGTGAAAAAAGTACTACACTAAAGAATACAGTTTAGTTCGATAAGATAAAATTATGAATTTGTATAAACAATCCATAATTTTCTTTATGAGTTATATTTGATATGTTAAAGAAAAGAGAGGGGAGGGAAATGAAATAAGAATTTTTGATGAGCATTTTCATATTATTGATTTCAGTTTTCTGATTATTAAGAACTGAGGGTGTTTTCCGATGAATTAAATGTGGTCCATATTTAGTAAAGAGTTTCATCCAACTATAATATATTTGGAATGAGGTTTTACATGTTTGTTTTTATTATATTAGACGTGATATTACCAATATTAATATTGATGCTAATTGGTGCAATCTTACAAAGAAAGTTTCAATTTAACTTAAAGCAGCTATCTACACTTATTACTTATTGCTTGATGCCAGCGGCTGTATTTGTGAATATATATGATATTCGTATAGAAACAGGTTTGTTGCTCCAGATAATATACTATTTAATGCTTTATAGTCTGAGTCTGATCATAGTAAGTCATTTCATTTCAAAAATATTAAAGTTAGAAAAAGGAGAAAGTGCAGCTCTAAAAAATAGCATTTCGTTAATGAATTCCGGTAATTATGGGTTACCAGTAAGTCAATTGATTTTCAGTAACAATCCAGTGGGGGTTTCCATTCAAATTTTTATTGTTATTTTCCAGAATCTTTTAACTTATTCATATGGGATATATAACTTACTATCAGCAACAAAAACAATCGGAGGTATTATTCAATCATTTCTAAGACTGCCTGTATTTCATGCACTCGTATTAGGGGTTTTCTTTCAATCTTTTACAATTCAAATACCTAATTCTATCTTTATTCCTCTTAATCAGCTTGCGAATGGTTTTGTTGCAATAGCACTCATATTGCTAGGGGCACAATTATCCAACATTAAGCTTAATTTTTTCCATCGAGTCATAACATGGGCTTTAATTGGAAGGTTACTGATGGGACCATTATTAGCACTTGCTATGATATATCTACTAAACATGGATGGTATTGTTGCACAATCATTATTTATTGCAAGTTCTTTTCCTACTTCAAGAAATACATCAACCATTGCTATGGAGTATCAAATAGAACCTGAATTACATGCACAAATCGTTTTATTTTCAACACTTTTCAGCATTATTACAGTAACTGTCGTTATTTATTTGTCATATATTTTGTTTTGAATGTACGTGCAAAAACGAATAGATTTGAGGCGGTAAATGATGGACGGAAATCCCATCGATATGAGAAGAAAACAGTCTTAAATATATTGAGTGTCGTTTACAATTGTACTATGTCTGATAATCAAGTGGCTTAATTCAAAAAAAAGGAAACTCGTTACGGGTTATTTCGTATGTAAATCTTTAAAGCATCTACATATAGATTTGCGAAAAAAGACACAATCTCGCTTATAATTGACGTTACATGAGCTTAGGTTGATAGTGATGGGGGAGCGTCAAGTAAGAATTTTATCTTTATTGATTCCATGTAATTTTTCCGTATTATTGTAAATAAAGGGGATGATTCCAAGTTGAGTAAACAAAATATCAGCACAACAGTTTCAGGAGATGTAATTGTTACCCATCTAGTTGGTAATATAAAAACAGATGATGTGTATGAATGGTTTAATGGTTTCGAGCAGGTTTGTCAGCAATTCATTTCCGAAGGGCGGAAATATAAATTGTTGGTGGATAGAAAAGGATACACGCCAAATCATTTTTCTGTTCAAAAAGTATGGAAAGAGAAGTTTTTCAATGAAACCATTTTGAATCACAGTAAGGCAATTGCATTTCTCCTTGAAGAGGGGGAGATAATGGATTATTTACAACAATCTAATACGAAAGAATCTGTGAGATTTTTTGATGAGTATGAATATGCGCTAATTTGGTTGAATGAATATCCAATATAAAACCTGTATTGAAGCAGTTGCTTTCAAGCAACTGTTTTTTATGTCCGTAATTGTTGCCGTTATTTTTCTTCACAGATTCTTGTCCAATTGCTTGTCTGAGCCTAAAAAACGAAACTAAAGCAAAAAGAACAAACGCCTCTAAAAACGTTTGTTCAAAGTTAATTACTATTTTAGCTGAGTGATAGATTACAATTTGCGAGTATGAGAAAGTTTTTTTATAAGTTTAGGAAGTATGGATGTTAATTCTTGCTTCATGCGCTTCGTAAACGATGGGTCCTTACCTGAAGTTGAAATAGTGACAACATATTCATCATTTCGAATGACACCAGGTGTGTGAAAAGATGATGCTGTACTACCACTTACAACGTTAACCCACTGGAAATCATGAGCGGCCTGTTTGACCATCATATTTACAGCATGTTGATTTGTAGCTGCATAAATAAGATGAGCATCTTTAATATCATCATTACTAAAAGTTTTTTGCTTCCAAGTAATATAAGAAAGTTCCTTCATTTCCTCGCAAATTTCTGGGCTGACAACAGTGACGAAAGCACCTGTATTTTTTAATCCAGACGCTTTTCGATATGCAATTTTACCTCCACCAATGATAACGACCACTTTATTTTGTAGATTAAACATAAGAGGGTACATGTTATACATATATGCATTCCTCCATTCGTTCTAATAATGTTAACTTCATGTATGTATCAAACTGAAGACAGTTACAAGTCGTAACGTGATCATATTTTTTTGTATGCAATTTAATTTTTTGAAGTAATAATCCGGTAAAGAGAAGGTACGGCATGACATATACATGGGACGCAGTCGATGTTATAGCCTTGAGCTCAGCAGCAAAAGAGGGAGTTCCTTTCGTTAAAAAGGAACAGGATACTGGCATACCAAGTTTTCGTTCGACAGCTGCTCTGATTTGTTGTAATTCATGTATCGGTTGTGGATCACTGCTGCCTCGTCCTACGAGTAAAATACTACTATTTTGCATTGGCATAGCTTCACGTATTCTTTTCACTACAAGTTCCACCATATGTGGATGTGTACTAAAAGGAGGTACAACTGAAAATGTTATTTGTGGATATTTCTTTTGTAGTTGCTCTATTTCAAAAGGAATATCACGTTTATAGTGAGCTGCTGCAAATAATAAAACAGGTACAATCATTATTTCAGTTACTCCCTCTATTATCGTTTCTGTAACTGCATCCGAAATAGTAGGTGTCGTTAGTTCTAGAAAAGCTATTTTTTGAATTCTTTCGTTTCGCTCTTTCATAACAGATTGAATAAATTGAATGAATTGTTCATTACCTTCTTGTAGCCGGCTCCCATGTCCAACATATACAATTCCTTTCATTGTCTCACCATGTCTTTCTTCATAAGAGTTTCTTGTAATTGATGATCTACGTTATGAAACCCAACTTTATTTGCATAGTGTAAAGTTGGAACGTCGGTATACGAGAATGGGAGAGTAAGAATATTGATAAAGCCAAGGCGTTTTATTTCTGCTAGAAACGTATCAATAGAAGCACGACCTTCAAATACAATGCTATCCCATGAGAATTCAGAAAGAATACGTGAATGAATTTCATCGAAGCGATGATCAATTGTGTACTCATGAGTCATCATATAGGAACCAGCACCAATTTTTTCTTGAATAACAGCAATTCGGTTAATGTTTCGTCCTAAATAAATCGTTGAATTCGAAGAAAATTGCGCAGGTTTACTGAACAATCCATATTGCATGAGCTTTTCTTGAATAGAAAGGTTCATATACTGAAGTTCTGCCTGTAAGGAACGAATATCTTTATGATATTTACTGCATGATTGCATTAAGATGTCTACACTGTCAGCGGAACAAAATACAAGACGATCAACGTTAAAAATCTTATTGATTTGTTCAGAGGTTAATGTGTATTCTTTCTTTTTGAAAGTTGGAATTTGATATATTTCTGCACCGGACTCTTGTAACATTTGCTTTATTGCGCTTTTTTTATTTGTTGCAGATGTAAATAAAACTTTCTTGCTGTGCAATGGCTTGCGTTCTTTCCAAGAGATTTGATTACGTAAGGAAACGACATCACCAACAATTGTCATAGAAGGATTAGAAATATTTTCGTTTTTGACAATAGAAACAATGGTAGACAGTGTCCCTGTGACAACGCGCTGTTTACCAGTTGTACCCCATTCAATGACTGCTACTGGCGTATCTTCTTTTTTTCCTGCTTGTAGTAAGTTTTCACAAATTGTAGGTAAGTTTTTTATACCCATGTAGTAGGCAATCGTGTCGCTATTGTAAGATGAATTATATTTTCCATGATCGCTTAAAGGACCTTTTGCATGTCCGGTTAATAAAGTGACACTATTACTGTAGTCACGGTGGGTGAGGGGAATACCTGCATAGATACTAGCGGCGATGCTAGAGGTAATACCTGGTACAATTTCATATGGAATATTTGCTGATGCTAAAGTTTCTGCTTCTTCACCAACACGGCCAAAAATAGATGGATCTCCGCCTTTTAAGCGGACTACGATTTTTCCTTCTTTCGCAAATTGAAGGAGGTGTGAGTTAATCATTTCTTGACGCATAGTATGATTCTTTGGCATTTTTCCGCAATAAATAAGTTCACATGTTTCTTTTGTATAATTAAGAAAGGAAGGGTTTAATAAGCGGTCATATAAGACGATATCTGCACGATTTAAGCACTCTATCGCTTTTTTTGTAATAAGCCCTTCATCACCTGGTCCTGCACCAACTAAATATACATATCCGTTCATATTCGCACCTCGTCTATTTTTATTTAAAAGGAAGCCAGGAGAGGCTTCCTTTTGTAAATTACATGTATATATAAATATCTCCGTCAATAACTTCTACTTCATACGTTTGAATACAACCGTCATCAGGTTTTTGAACTTCACCTGTTAGTAGTGAAATTTTCCAATCATGTAATGGACAAAAGACGAATTCTCCAGATACAATACCTTCCGCTAATGGCCCGTTTTTATGAGGACAACGATTTTCTACAGCTCGAATATCGCCATTTGAAAGGCGGAATAGGGCGAAAGACATACCTTTCATTTGCACCTCTTTACCGATTTGAATAGGAAGGTCTTCTGCACGCATAACTTTTATTTTTTCTTTCGTTTGTATCATATAGGTCACAGCTCCTTATTTCACAGTTTCTACTTCATACATCGCTTTTAATGATTTCGTTTCTAGTGCTTGTCCCCAAGCTTCTTTATATGTGCCACGAGCTTTTTGGAAACGTTCATTTAACGTAGTAACCATATTTGCATCTTGCAGTATTTCTTTTATGTGATCGAAGCCTAAACGTTCTGTCCAGTAGGCAGTACGCTCTCCGTAAATACCAGTTTCACGATAATATTGCATGTAAGCTGTAGCGATGCGAAGGACATCATCTTCAGTAGGGACAATCATTACAAAATCAGCTTCACGTACTTCTGTACCACCATTTCCGCCAATATAAAGTTGATATCCATTTTCGACACAAACAACGCCAAAATCTTTCGTCAGTACTTCCGCACAGTTACGCGGACAACCAGTTACACCCATTTTCATTTTATGAGGTGTATCTACCATTTCTAATGATTGTTCAAGCAACATACCAAGTCCTAATGAATCTTTCGTACCGAAACGGCAAAAACGAGAGCCAACACATGATTTTACATTACGAAGAGATTTTGAATACGCATATCCAGAAGTCATATTTAAGTCAGCCCATACGTTAGGTAAATCTTGTTTCTTGACACCGTATAAGCCAATTCGGCTTGCACCGGTAATTTTCACAAGTGGAACATCATACTTCTTCGCAACTTCAGCAATTTTCATTAAATCATCTGCTGTTGTAACGCCTCCGTACATACGTGGAATAACAGAGAATGTACCATCGTGTTGGATGTTACCATTCATTCTTTCATTAACGAAACGGGACGATTTATCATCTTCATATTCTTCTGGAATCGCCATACGTAAATAGTAGTTTAAAGCAGGGCGGCATTTCGAACAGCCGTCTTCATGTGCAAAACCAAGAACATTTCGTACTTCTTTTGGAGATTTTAAGCCTTTCTCGTGAATGGCCGCTACGACTTCATCACGGGATAAAGGTGTACATCCACACATACCGGCAGATTGCGCTGAGGCATCAAAAGCATCTCCAAGTGTATGAGATAAAACTTGTTCCACAAGCGGACGACATTTACCACAAGACCCTGCGGCTTTCGTACATCCTTTAACTTCTTCAAAAGTCGTTAACTCTTGTTCTAAAATGGCGTGAACGATTGTACCTTTCGTAACACCATTACATCCGCAAATCGTGTCATCAGCACTCATAGTAGCAACGTCAAGTTCACTCTCTTCACCAGCTTTGTGAAGAATGGAAGCTGGTGTATATTCTTGTATATCTTCTTCTTTCTTTAACATGCTAAAGAGGCGTGTACCGTCAGCTGTGTCACCATATAAAACGATACCGACGACTTTATTATCACGAATTAATACTTTTTTATAGGAACGTTTACATTCATCAAAGATGGATATTGCTTTCGTTTGATCATCTTCATAAATTTGACCAGCAGAGAATAAATCACAACCAGCAACTTTTAATTGCGTACCGACGATACTGCCCGAATATCCATCAGTTTGTAAATTTGTTATATGTTTTGCTAATATCGCACCTTGTTCATAAAGAGGAGCAACAAGTCCATATGCGATACCGTCATGCTCTGCACATTCTCCAACTGCATAAATGGACTCATCATTTGTTAGCATATAGTCATTGACTACAATACCGCGATTTACAATTAAACCAGCATCTTTTGCTATTTGCGTATTTGGGCGTATTCCGACAGCCATTACGACTAAATCACAATCTACAACTTCACCATCTTCAAATTGAATGCCCTCAACATGGTCTGTACCAAGAATTTTTACAGTTTTCTTTTCCATTAGAAATTTCATGCCTTGCGCTTCCAAATCTTTGCGTAATAGAGAAGCTGCTTTCGTATCTAGTTGCTGCTCCATTAAGTTTGGCATTAAGTGAACAACATGTACGTCCATCCCTAAGTCAATAAGACCTCTTGCGGCTTCTAAACCAAGTAACCCACCACCAATAACAACGCCCTTTTTCTTTTCTTTAGCGGTGTCTATCATAAATTGTGTATCTTCAATTGTTCGAAATCCTGTTACACCAGGAAGAGTAGAACCTTCAACAGGTAAAATAAAAGCACTAGAACCTGTTGCGATAATGAGTTTGTCATATGTAAGAGTACGATTTTTTTCTGTGATAATGATTTTTGCTTCTCGGTTAATACTTTGAACTCTTTCGTTTGTATATAAAGTTATCTCATTCTCTTCGTACCAACTATATTCATTCATAATGATATCTTGCATATTTGTTTTGCCTTGTAAAACGTGAGAGAGCATAATACGGTTGTAGTTTGGATGCGGTTCATCTCCCAAAATAGTAATCTCATATGAATCACTATTATGTTTTAATATTTCTTCTATACAGCGTATGCCAGCCATACCATTTCCGATCATAACTAAACGTTTTTTCATTTTCGTTTCCCCTTTTTCTGTGAAATGTTGAACAAAGGATTATATTTCTATTATAGAAAATCCAAAAAAGGGGAGATGTGATATTTGTCACATTTTTATAATGATTCACAAATTGTTAAAATTCGGATTTATTCGAGAGGGATGTGTATATTTTTTACCAAATGAAAAAACAGGACATAAGTATGTATACTCATGTCCTGCAATTTATTTATGCTCTCGTAATGGCACGTGGAAATAAAATATTATTTTCTAAATGAATGTGTTCAACTAAGTCAGACTCTAATGCTTCAAGACGTTGGTAAACAAGTCGATAAGTACCGCAAGCTCCTTCTGGAGGAGTAAAGTCATTTGTAACTTTACGAAGCTCTTTAATAATGTTGCCTGCGTGGTTATGTTCATTTTCCAACTCATCTACTACTTTAAGTAATTTCACATAGTTTTCTTCAATTGGATTTTGTTCAAATTCTAAAATTAATGGGAAATCTTCTGTTTCTTCTTTAATTAAATGTTGTTCTAATTCCATCTTTAATTCGTGAAATAGCTTATGAATTTGAGCTAAGTGAGGCTGACTTGCTCCGTGGACGCGTAATACTTTCGTCACATACGGACTTAATTGTGGTAATTCTTCATTTAAATAGCGATGATGCTTATTTATAACATAATCAATCAATTCACGATAAGAAGCATTTTTCCAATCAATTTCAGATTCATTTAATCGTTTCGTATTATTATAAAGTGTATTTAATTCTGTAAGTACTTCTGTTGCTGATAAATTTCTTTCATGAATTGCATCAATAAGTGGTTTATTACCACCACAACAAAAGTCTATTCTATATGATTTAAAAAGATCGCTAGCTTTCGGAAATTGTGTAACGATCTCACCGACAATAGAAGTTTCAGTAAATGCATGTTTCATATGAACGCCTCCATAAAGTTTGAATGTAATAACTAAATTAAGAATAGCGATAAACTAACATCTATGTAGTGATTGAAATCACTTATTCTGTGTCGTTTTTGAGAATAATAAGAAGAATGTTATTAAAATAAGGGGGAAAGTAATAAGTGGTAATATTTTTTATTGCTATTTTTCACATGCAATTCCATCGCCATCACGATCAAGATGAGAGCTATAACCTGGTTGCCCTTTATGTAAAGGGGCTTTCCCAGCTGCTCTAACTGCAGCACAATTTTTGTAGTATGCACTACTAGTATTTCCTGAAGCGGGTTGTGTTTGAGTTCGCTGTGCTTTTTGCTCTTCTTGTTGTTTGCGAGCCTGTTCGTCAGCCTGACGTTTTTGTTCTTCTTGTTGTTTACGAGCTTGTTCCTCGGCTTGACGCTTCTCATCTTCTTGCTTTTGAGTTTTTTCATCCGCCTCTTTCTTTTCTAGTTCTTTTTTCTGTTCGCTATTTTTTTGTTCTTCATTGTTAGAGGCAACTTTTGTACTAGTTGCTGTCGTTTTTTCGAAAGAAGGAGCTGAAATACCTAATAGCGCAACAAAAATGACAAATAATACGGCTGTAATAATAAATTGTTTTTTCGCTACACCTGTTTTCTTAATTACAGATAAGATTGCTATAACAAGGAAGAATATAAATAGAATGAAAATTAAAGTAGAAAAAACTCGACGACGGGGTGTTCCGACTTTGTTGTACCGGTCGTTATTAATATAATAGAAATCATAAAAAGAATAACGGTAGGACGTCCATATTGTTTTGCTTTTCCATTTTTCTTAAAGAATGAAATGATACATAAGATTAAAAGAATAAAAGCAATAGAAAATAAAGCTGCACCAATATTAATCAAAATCGCCATTTTCATACCTGCATTTGTAAGATTTTTCTTATTGATTATAAACTTATTGGATATTACACGTTTTATATAAATTTAGAAAATTAATATTTTTACTAGACTTATAAACGATTATTTTATATATAGGGAAAAATAGATATATTTCCTATTACTTTTTGAAAGATATTTCATAAATTATAGTATATCGATTGAAAGGAGGAGATTTGAATGGAATTTCAATTGTTAGTAACTTGTATATTACAAGAAGGTAATGCTTACTTTTTAGTAACGAAGGTAGACGATGTTATTACGTTAAAAGTACCGATTACTGCGGGAGTAGCAGGTTTATTTTTAGCTTTAGGTGTACCAAGATGTTCTTAATTTAAATCTCTATAGTAGAAGGGGGAGGGACATGCCTTCCTTTTCTGCTATTACATAATATAATTATGTAAACTTAAATATCATATTTGTGATAGCACGTTTGAAATGGACATGCATATACTATAATGTTTCATTGGATGTTAGCGGTGAAAGGTAGTTTTAATAAGTGCATCCAGTGATGTTTTTAAGCTATGAAAATAAAAGAGGTGCTATTATATATGAAAAGAAAAACATTGGATATTCCAGTTACATTGCGAAGAGAGTGGTTTTTACTAGAGTTAGCTCATTTAACGAAAAAATATGGAATTGAAATTGCAACTAGCAAAATGGATGCTGCACCGTTTTTAAGAGATCAAGTTACAGAATCAAAGATAGGGAAAGGGTTACAATACGATAAATATGATGATGAATATATAATTGAAAATTAAAGGGTAACAACAAAATTAAATTAATTTATAACAAAATATAAAATAAAGCAGATTCTAAATATAGAATCTGCTTTATTATGAAATACTTGTAGTCAACTAACCTCTTTCTAGTGTTTTTCCTACATATTTCTCTTGCGTTATTCCAAAAGATTCACGAAGAATGCGAGCGTAATCTTTAGATTCTATTGGTCGTTTATTTTTAGTGCCTTTAAAGGTTTCTGTATAATTTTTATTTGTTAATGATATGTGACCATAAGTAGTTAATTTACAAGTGATAGCCCCTTTATTAAAAGGAGATTCTTTATGCTCTACAATCACTTTTTGAATGTTATTCACTTTTTTCTCATCTATTGGATCTACAGTGAAAGCATAGCCTATTTTCCATTCATTTGAAGGTTCAGATTGTAAGAAACTTGTAGATTCTCCGTTAGCTCCTTTTCTCATTTCTAAAATATGCGTACCTTTTCGAGTATTTCGCTTACGAATTCGATATTCTCCTGTTTGAGAGGAGATGACATCTCCGTTAAAAGGGACTGGATGTAAAGGGAGATGAGATGCAAAACCTGCATCCACAACATAATCTTTATCCTCATGACTTAATATGATAATGACATGACCATCATCGGGTTTCCATTTATTATCGTACAGATCATAAACAGTACCGGCTACTTTGTATACTTGAAACCTACAATCAATTAAAAAATAATACAATAAGGAGTTTAATTCATAACAAAGTCCACCTCGTTTTTGAATAAGTAACTTTTCTATTAAATTATCTTTTGAGATATTTTTAATAGTGCCAGCCATAATATCAAGATTTTCATAGGGGAGAATCATTCCCATTTTTAAGAGAATTTCATCTAAATCATCAAATGTTATTTCTTTTGCAGGAATTTTTAAGCGTTTAAAAAACTCCTTTTGTAAATTGGTCATCATAAAGTATTCTCCTTTCTTTTTACAGAATTTTCTTCTGCTCACCGATAGGTTAGTACTTCTAAAAAGTTAATTCAAGTGCGCAGAAATTATCATAATATATGTTTCTGGAAATGTGATTTTTTATTCTGAAATTTCAGTTTAATTTTTAATCGTAGGAAAGTCTTATAATATAAGCTCCTTTAAAATTAGTTTGTATTTAATGAAAAGAAAGTACATATCTTTATTATATTTTTAAATAACTAACTAGTAATAAAATGTTTTTTCACTAAAATTTTTTCAAGATTTGTATGCTTTATATAAACAATAATGATTTAAAAAATATCTGGATGTAGCGAAGTTAACAATTATTGAGAAACTTTTTTGTCGTATTCTATCAAAAGGAAGAGGTAGAAACAAAGAGAATAACGAGAGTTAAGGAAGAGGGTACACAACTAGTAACCTTCTAAAAATAGGGCTAACATCTTTTTAAAATAAAAGATTAGCTATTATTAAGGAAGGGAAAATATAAAAATATTATAAAGAACACCTTCTTTCAAAAAAATAGGGGGAGTAATATGCGACTGATGAGAAGATTTGTGGTCTTACTAATTGTATTTTTTATCATGGCTCCAACGATTAGCACAAATGTACAGGCAGAAGTTGTAAAAGAGCTTGGAAAGGGGTTTCCTGACACAGAAGTATTCACACCTGGAGAATGGTTTTTAGGCCAAAAACCTGCTAATTATGATGAGAATAAACCGCCAATTCTCTTTGTACAAGGAAGAAATGGTAATGCTGATAGTTGGTATGGAAAGACAGTATATCATGATATAAATGATATGTATGATTATGCTTTAAAAGCAGGCTATCAAACAGTGTTTATACAATTGTATGATGCTGCTGGGAAAGGTTCGGCTAGTCAGTGGGATAACGGAAAATTGTTAGCACAAAAACTTGAAGAAATATATAATCATTTCGGTAAAAAAGTTAATATTGTAGCGCATAGTAAAGGTGGTATTGATACACAAGCCGCATTAGTTGAATATGGTGCGAATCGATTTGTTGGAAATGTTATTACACTTGCTACACCGCATCACGGCTCAAATTTAGCAGATTTATCATATAGTTGGTGGGCAGGGTGGCTTGCTTCTATATTAGGTCAAAAAGATGATGGTACGTATTCGTTACAAATAGGTGAAATGGCAAAGTTTCGTTCAACAATAGATAACAACCCAGCAGCTAAATTAAACCGTTACTATACGGCTACTGGGACTAGCTGGGGGCCAACATTTTCTGCATTATCTATGGGCGGGTTATATTTATCGTCGTACGGTTCAAATGATGGACTAGTAAATGAATGGAGTGCGAAGCTATCGTACGGTACACATTTATTTACAGATTCCAGATTTGATCATGACAATATAAGAAAAGGATCAGCTGTTTTTGCACGAATTGAACCATATTTACGTACGACAAATGTGGGATTACCAGCTTTAGTAGCATCCAGCACTAGTTCAAATGAAAATCTAGAACAATTAAATACAACTTCAAATCAAAATATTTTAGGAGGCGAATTACCACAAAATCAGTGGATAGAGCAAAGTATTTCTGTTGATAAAAAGGCTGAAGGAATAGTTTCTGTACTAACTGCTTCTTCTGATGTAGAAGTACAAATGGTATCTCCAAAAGGAAAAATCTATGCAAACAAAGATAGCGCTATAACTACTGGTGAAGGCGAATCTTTCTTTAATGGGGCGACAATTAGAACATTCAAGTTTGATAAATTGGAAGTAGGCGAATGGAAAATCAAAATGATGGCGAAGCAGTCGAAAGATGCATATTTAGTTGTAAGCGATTACAAGAATGACGCGCCATTTGTTCTTCAAATGCCTACAAAGGTTAAAGTAAAAAACCCTGAGTATAAACTGAAAAAATCACCATTGGCACCTGAAATGAAAGGGGATCTTTCCATAACAGTAAGAGTCGTTAATAAAGAAGGTAAGTTAGTCTCTGAATTTAATGAATTACAAAATGTTAATACGAATACATTTACAGGTGCTTTGAAAGATATAAAACAACCGGGAGTATATAACGTTACGATGGATATAAAAGGGATGAATAAAGAAGGAAAACCATATAATCGTACGATTGTTAAGTCGGTTTATGTAGAGAAATAAGGAAGAATAAATAAGCATAATATAAAAGTGCAGAAATCTTGAGTTAGAAAGAATTCTGCACTTTTTTTGCGTGATGAGAGATAATAAAAGTCGAAGAAAACTGTTATTCAATAAAAAAAGATGCTGAAATAGCATCTGAATGTGAAGAAATAATATTAACTTAGTTTTGTAACTGTTAATTCGACTGAATTTATACCATTGTCACAAGTTACAATACTTTGACGATTAAAGCCACTATTATTTCTAAGTTGAAGAGTTGAATTAGCTGGCACTGTAACAATCGTTTCGCCAACGAGTTGAAGACATTCGTTATTTGATGAAGTATTCATTTGAATAGCGAAGTCACCTTGACTATTAGCAAGTGGATTGTTATTTAAAAATATAGTTATGACTGGGATATGTGGAAATACAGGATTTAAAGTAGTATTAATACTGGAAATGAACGAAACTCTATAATCACCAGCTTGTCTAAATTGTATAGTAGTAGAGTTTAGTAAGGAAACGCCTCCTGCTAAAGGTCCAACGTGATTAAATGGAAAAGGATTGCCAAAAGGAACAGTTATAAATTCAGTTTGCCAAAAAGTTCCGTATGCAGGACAGCTTCGTTTATGTGAATGGTCACATGAACATTTTTTATTTGAACTGGAAGAAGATTTACATGAGCATTTTTTATACGAGTTTGAAGAATGATAGTATGAACCCAATATATTACCTCCTATTCTTAATAAATGTAAAACACATAATAGTTTATGAAAATGAATCACAATTGGCGTGTATGCTTGTACTATAAAAGGAGATAGATTTGGAATATAAAGTGCTCAAATGATGAAATATAGTATTGGGGTATTACCTGTAATACTTTTCGAAGATGATAAGGTTCATAATTTGATAGAAAAATGAATGGGATTTCTAAATGGATTAAAGTAACGAGGAAACGTTTATCCCGCTATTTTCCGAGCGGTAAGACCCCACCTCAAAATTCAGTGAAAGCAAAGAAGTTAGTTGGGGGATGAACAAAACCCCCACTGAGTAAAGTTTCATTTTACTATATTAATTTCGTCTGACAAACAGCAATATTATCTTTTGCTGTATGGATGTTATCGTTTGGTGAAGTTATGATATTTAATCGTATGTATATTAGATTATTTAGTTTATTTTTTTATTTTATTTGTGTAGCTGGGCAGGAAGAAGTCAGAAAATATAGAATAAATGTACATATGAAGCATCGTTTGTTTTTGGTGTGAATAGTAATTAAAGATACGCTAAAATATTTAAAATTTTAACGAAAGAGAGATTAAATAATAGAGGGAGCAACTTACATGGAAAATATATTAAAGGTATCTTCAAAATCAAGCCCAAATTCAGTCGCGGGTGCAATAGCGGGTGTACTAAGAACAAGTGGTAATGTGGAAATTCAAGCGATTGGGGCTGGAGCTATAAATCAAGCGATTAAAGCAATTGCGATTGCGAGAGGGTTCGTCGCTCCAAGTGGTATTGACTTAGCTTTTGTTCCGGCGTTTCAAGAGATTTCTATCAATAATGAAGAAAGAACAGCGATTAAATTAATTGTAGGCCCTAGAAAGAAAAGGTCTTAGTAGAAGAGAGTGTTACTATAAGGGGGAAAGACCAATAGACTTCCGATGTTAGATACGTTATTTTATGTAACCGATCCTTGGGTGTGGACATGGCATTATGCCGGACGCATGTCTGTTAAGTTCTCCTTAAACTTAGCAGGTGTTCTAAATACTTAAAAATGCCAAATCCTTTGTGATATAAGGGATTTGGCATTTTTGATGTTTTAAAAATAAACACCCTTAAAACTGCTCATTCTTCTCCCAAGATTCAACGATATAGTATGAAAAACCTTATTATATCAAGGTTTATAAGTGTTGGTTTTCCTCGATGCTCACATTTTGCTCACATTAAATCTTTTCATTTGTTATCAGGTGTTTTCATTAGATTTTATTATGCTCTCGAAGTTTTCCGCTGCTTGTTGCTGCATGTTCTGTGTGATGTGGCTATACTTGTCTAACGTCATTTGAATAGATGAGTGTCCTAAGCGATCTTGTACGATTTTAGGGTGTTCTCCAGCCTGAAGCATGAGTGTAGCGTGAGTATGTCGTAAGTCGTGTATACGAATTCGGGGAACACCAGCTTTTTTATAGTGATCATTCAAAAAGCGATGGGGAGCATCTATATGTAAGGGCGAATGTATCGTATTGCCAGTGAAAATATAGGCCTCTTCATTCAAGTGTATACCCCAGCGGAAAAATTCTTTCTTTTTATAGGAGTAGTAGGATTGTAACTTCCCTATAACAAAAGAAGAGATACTAATACTTCTATTTGACGACTTAGTTTTGGTAGCAGCTTTAAATAGTCCTTTTTCTGTTTTTACAAGCGATTTATTAACCAGGATACGTTTATTATCAAAGTCAATATCTTTCCACGTTAGTGCAAGTAATTCTCCGCGTCTCATACCTGTATAGATTGCAAGTAAGAAGAACATATAATACTTAATATTTTTTTCTTTTAGGTACTGGAGGAATCGATTACATTCCTCGCTAGACCATGTTTTCATCTCGCCTTGCTCTTCACGTGGTTTTTTAACCTTATTCATTATATTTTCATGTATGATTTCCCATTCTACAGCGTGTTTGAAAATACATCTTAGGCAGCGGTGGATATTGCTGATTGTACCATTTGATAGTCCTTTTTCCTTAAGTTCAGCATAGTAGCTTTGAATCATTACGGACTTAATACTTTTAATTTTTTTATAACTAAATGGGGGAAGGATATAGAGCTTAACTAAGCTCATGTCTTTTTCATAAGATGTAATTTTTAATTCAGCTTTACGAAGAGGCTTTAACTTTTCCCATACATCTAAAACAGTTAATTGTTTGTCATCAAAATATATTCCTTTCTCTATCTCTGTAATCATCGTTGCAGCGGCATTTTGGGCCTCTTTTTTTGTTCTAAATCCACCCTTAGCTTTTTGTTTGCGTTTTCCTGTCGCTGGATCTATCCCAACATCTATTTTAAAAGACCATGTATTTCCGCGCTTATGGAAACTACCTTTCATAATTAAATGCCTCCTTTATTAATATTTTGTTAAATCACAGTATTGTGATATTTGTTTTTGTAATTTACTAGCCAATAATTGATTTTCATAGTGTAAAAGCCTTTTTTCAGCAAATTGTGTTGTTACATTGAATTTTTCTGAGATTATATATGCTTTTAACTGTAGGGGAGGAAGCTTTCGTAACATAAAAGTAGGTACACAAAATTGTTGTGCGAAGTTTTTAGCCTTTGCTTCTTGGTAATCTAGAAACATTTGATGCATTAATAATTGATTACCAGAATGAAATAGAATGTGACAGGTCTCATGGCCAAAATCCTCCCATTGTTCTTGCTGAGAGATACGATTATCAATAACTAAGTTAGCTATTTGATTTTTTTCCATTGCATGACTTCCAAACGGAGCAAAGTACAGCCAAATGTTGAGTTTTTTCGCAATCTCTATCATATCTATTTGTTCAGGAACAATAATAGATATGGATTGGTACAAGTGCTGGATATAGTCTTCAAGTTGTGTTGTGTAGTAGGGTTGCGATTGAAACATATTTTCACTCCATTCGTATATTAAGAACATATGTTCTTATGATACAACAAAAATAAAAAACTTGGAAGAGTAGCCAAGAAGAGACAATAGATAGATAAATTAAGGAATCTTATTTCTACTAGATCTACACTACGACAGTAGTATCTTAGGTTTAGTAGGGAAATATTGACGAATATATACGATAGTATCTGTTTATGTTTTAGAAAATAAGGTAAGATATATATGGTAAATTATTCATGACTTTTCGTTTTTTACCGTAGGAGTGAGAATGTGATTAAAAAGGCAATTGACTTTATTTTATCTGAAGTTGACGTACCAGCACTTAATCATCCTGAGATAATTAAGGAGATTAAGTATAAAGTTACAAATACTAAGGTTAGAATTAACTCTTTCAAGAAGGTAGGTGATTTGAAAATTTATATGAATAGATTTTCGGATGCCCCTAAGAGTGGAAATGATTTAGTGTATAACTCGCTAAAGAATAAAGGACTGAAAACTTACGAGGATATATATTCTGAGTTCGAAGAGAAGTTTCAACGTTATTTTGATGATGTTACAGTCTTAAATGATTTTGTTATAGGACAGACATATACATCGTGGGATATCTCTAATTTTGCTAGAGATTATGATAATAGAAAAGGTATTTACTTAATAGGAGAGCCCTCCAATTTAAGCGCAATTTTTATTAAAGTGACTTTAGAGAATGGGAAATATGCTAATGAATGGTTAGAAGAAAATAGAGTCCTGAAATATTATTTTAAAAATAGAGCAAATAAATTTAAGTTAGAGTATCAAGATAATTTCGCTATTTATAGTACGAAAGACACGGATATACCAATCTATGTATTTATTAAAGAAGATACTAGGTGTGTATTACATGGTGTATTTAAATACGTACAGAATGTTGAAGAAGCAGATGGATCAAAGTGGTTCGAATTAGAAAAAATTGACCATTATCAAACTTTACATACTTTAACTAATCAAGAATATGAGAATGACTTAGATATAAAAGTAACGAAATCTCAAATTATAAATAGCTCTGCTCGTAAAGAACGCTTAAAACAAGCGGTTAGGAAACCTGAAGTAGTTGAAGTGGTTACTACTCAATACAAAAGAAATCCAGATGTTATTGCTGAAGTACTAGAGAGAGCGAACGGATATTGTGAGGAATGCAAGCAAGAAGCGCCATTTAAAAGAGCTAAGGATGGTACGCCGTACTTAGAGGTCCATCATGTTATTCCTCTTGCGAAAGGGGGGGAGGATTCGGTAGAGAATACTCTAGGTTTATGCCCGAATTGTCATAGAAAGGCACACTATGGATGAAATCTCAAGAGAAAGGAAAAAATTAATGGAAATTTATTATGAGCTTGCCCAAGGTTTATTAAATGTGTATCTTCAAGGAAATAGAAATGATGAATTTACTTGGAGAAAAGTAGGACATTTAGAATATGGTTTTAAATATATGAGACATTATAAAGGTTTGATGGCGAATCCATCTAAGAAAGATGTGTTGAATAATAGACCTAAATTAGGACTATTTGACTTCAAAGTGAAAACCGAGAGTGATAGATATAATATAACTCATGGAAATATATTTAATGAATTAATTCAACATTCTAATTTAGATAATTGTATTGAAATTTGGAGGGGAAAGGATCCTAATTTTTATTCAACAAGTGTTGAAGAATATAAAGCGTTGACTACACTCGCATTACTCATGTTTGAACAAGAAATTAATTGGGGTGATGAAATTTTTCAAAAATATACTATATTTCCACCAAGTAAGGGATTTAGGCCTAGAGATATGTTGATGGGATTTGTTCATATGGCTTTTGTAATGCGTGATAATAGTAAGTTACTATATTGGATGGATGAAAAAAATCAATCAACAACTTGGTTTGGAAAGGGAGGATACGGAAATTATCCTTCACATATGAAAATATTTTTTGAACATTATAAATCTATTCCAATCGAAGAAAATTTACCAGTTATTTTTGGGGAAATAAGAGGGTATTTTTGTTACCATGCTGAGCTTGCGCCGGATAATCCAAATAAGATATTCACAAATTTATATTAAATTTAAAACGAAAAGGTTGAGGATAGTTTATATAAATAATAACTATTTAAGGAGATATAGGAATGTTAACAATGATAGTGGGAGATGAAAAAACTACAATTTGTTGATGGGAATTTTGAAAAGGGTGTTTAAGAGAGGGATAAAATTTGGAGAAAATAAAATCAGTCGCTGCAATTATTTTTAATAATCATAACGAAATATTATGTGCATCATATCCACCAATAGTACCTTTGCCTAATCATTGGAAATTTCCATGCTTCGAGGTTAGTGAAGGCAATTTACCGCATAATATTGTAGAGTTAAAAAAAAATATAAGTGAAGATATAGGGTGTAGTGTCGAAATTGGAGAGAAAATTGGTGAAACTAATTATAAAGATGGAAATAATATTATTTACTTAACAATTTATGAGGCTAAAATAGAGTCCGGTTCACTAAAAAAGAATAAATACAAACAATTAAAATGGGTGAAACTTTCTAATTTAGAAAGAAAAGAAATAAGGCCAATTGATAAAAAAATAATAAGGATTTTAAAAAAGAAACTTGAGGATAATCAATGGAGTAATTTGACTAAAAAGCTATATACGGTGAAAAAAATTTGTCTTGTTACCATTTTATTAATTTCTATTGCTATTATATCGATTTGTTTATTTGGGTTTAAAAATATTCCGCCAGAAGATTTTATTAAGAAAGTTATTTATATAATAACAGGATATATTGTATCTGTTATATGGTCGTATTACTTTCACTTTAAAATATTCAAAAAGATTACGGAGACAAATAAAGGTGAAAAAACCAATTTAGATATTAAAATTTGGGGTGATTATTTAGTAAATTATAGGATAGAAAATGATATTTCTATTATAAAACTAATATACTTATTGATTTTGTCGCATGATTTATTTTTTGCAAATGTATTTAAATTTTCTATAGAGGAAAATCACCATTTTAATAAAGAATGCCCAATGCGCAAGCCAAAAAGTTATTCAGGTAGGAGTAAGCATCTTCATAACTACAACAATAGAGAAATAGATTGTTTTAATAAAAGAGAATCTGGGAAATATGGATGTGAAATGCACCAAGAAAAAAAGAAGAAGACTTATTTTGTTATTTATTCTAATTGGGTTAATGTAATTATGGCAATTATATTATTTTTTATAGTAACAACAATAACGTATTTGGCGGAGTCTATTGCTATATTAGACTGGTTATTTATATTAGTATTGATACGTTTAATTTCAAGAGCAATTGAGATTGGGTTGGCTTTTTATAATGATGTGGTTAAAACAAAAATGAATAGTGATTTATCAATAGGAAGACGTTCTACTAACTTAAAGAGGGGAAATAGAATATCATTGGCAGTACATAGCTATTTAGAACTAGTATTAATTTTTGGGATGTTGTATCAATTAAAACCTGAATGGATCAGTAAGATACTAATTGTAGAAAGCCATAGTCCACTATATTTTATACATGGTATTTTATATAGCGCTTCTGTGTCAGCATTCAATATTTCATTTGATATTGAAAAGTTAACATTATTGGGGGAGTTTATCCATGCTTTACAGGTATTTTTAAGTATTATTCTTGTGGTACTGTCAATCGCAACATATTTAGGTTTAAAAGATGAAATGAATGAATATGAGAAAGCGGATTGGGAAAACGGAGAACGGTAGAAATAAGTTAAATAATCCTCGATAAAAACTCGTCAAATGATTACTGACGAGTTTTTTTATCGAGGATTATTTAACTTTAAATGCAAAGTATATCTCTATTTCCTTACAAAGTGTTTGTCTATCCTATCATTCATACTAAAAAAAGGTATTATTTTTCCAGTTTTATTAATATAAATTATTCTTTTTTCATTAATCCTAAATATAAATATTTTGTGCTATTTTAAAATTTATTAATTACGATTCTTTTCTGTTTGCATTATGAACTCCCAAAAACGCTTTAATTCTTCACGTTTTTCAGGAGAAGCATCTTTAATGTCTTTAAACCAGAGATTTAGTTCAGGATCTTCAAATGTATCCTCTGTTGCGTGTTTCTCATGACTAATTGTTCTTCCGAGGAGGAAATCAGTTGTTACTTTAAAATAGTTAGCAATTCTATTCAGTGTATCATAATCCGGTTGGCGTTCATTTCTTTCGTACATGCCAATAGTACTCTCACTAAGTTTTAATGTTAGAGCTAACTCTTTTTGGGTTATTTTTTTTTCTTTTCTTAGGTCACGAAGTATATTACCAAATGTTTTCATATTATCACCTGCCCATATAATAACACATTGTGTGTTATCTAATTAAGTTTTCATATATAAACAACACAAAAAGTGTTGACAACACATTGTGTGTTGTTTATATTAAAGTTAAATCGCACGAATTGTGTTTTTTGGAGGGGACAAATATGGAAAGGAAAAAAGTAGCAGAAAACCTTCTTAATTTACGAAATGGAAAAACTAGAGAAGAAGTTGCAGAGGAAATAGGGATTAGTGTAAGTACCTTACAGATGTATGAAAATGCAAAAAGAATTCCAAGAGATAGTATTAAAGTAAAATTGGCTAATTTTTATGGTGTTACAGTTCAATCTATTTTTTTTGATTATCAACAACACGAATTGTGTTGTTTTGCGAAGTTTACTAAGGAGGAAAATTATGATTAATTTCGACATTGATTCATTTCGTCAAATAATCCGAGAAGAAGTACAAAGAGCAACAGAACATCTTCAGCCAATGAAAGAACTACCACCATTTTTAACTATTACAGAATTAATGACATTATTACATATTAAACGCACCAAAGCATCTGAGTTATTAAATCGTTCTGATTTTCCAGTATGTCGCGAAGCAGGAGTTCTTATTCCTACACATCTTCTTTTTAAGTGGATGGAAAATCATACTGACTGGGTAGAAAACAATACAGATTATTACAATCCATTTAAAGAATCCGTCTAATAGTAAATTACCATAGTAAGTTGTCACAAATAAATAATGCTTTAGGTACGAATGGGGGAAGTAAACGATGTCCATAGGAAAAGAAGTTGCTATGGCACGAAAACGAAAGGGAATCACCCAAGAACAACTCTCCGTAGAAATCCCCGTGAGTCGTGAGTCACTAGCAAAATATGAAACTGAACAGCGACGATTACCAGAAGATTTACGAAAATGTATTACGGAAGGAATTGATGATCCGCAGTTATTTTTTAAAATGTGGAGTGAAGCAGCAGGATATGTAAGTATCCCGTTCTTTAATGGAGAGCAAATAGATCTTCATCCTACAAGTATGAGATATATGGTTTATCAAGAGACAAATGAAGCTTTGGAACAACTCGATACAGTATGTTGGTTTAAACCTTCACAAGCTTGGTCCGAAAGTGAGAAAGAGGACTTGAAAAAGGTAATGCATGAAATCTTGGATGCTACAGGTTCAATGATGAGCCTCGTAGCGGTCCTATGTGATCAATATGGTATTTCAATGAAAGAAGTCTTTAAGTACTGGAAAGTATCATTACGAGCTAGGAAGTATATAAAAGGTTAATTTAATTATTTTATTGGGGAGGTTTAAGTTATGACAATTGATTATGCGAGTCCAACTTTAAATCAATATAAAACGCTAATTCGTAAGGAAGCAAATTTATATGGTGATATTCGAATTGCAGCAGTTTGTGGGGACTATATGAAAGCTAGGGATTTAAAACAAGAGAAGAAATTAATGGAGATAAGAATTCGAATTATAGAAGCAGCGTTCGTTTTGAAAAACAAAAATAAAAAAGAAAAGACTACCGCATAGCCCGCGATAGCCAATCATGACAATAGATAAATTATAGCATATAACAATTTAGTGCGACAAGCTGTTGTGCTTGTCGTTATGACCAGAAAGATTTGTTAATTCTAAACGCTTAATATACATTATTTTCTGTTCATAACGATGCGTACAGTATCGAATTACTAGAAATGAGGAATAAGTCATGAAATCAGAATGTAATCGTCTGTTTGATTTAGTTCTACCAGGGGATTTTACCTTTGCAAATGAATTACATAATTGCATGGTGACATGTATTCATAACATGTTCAATGCTGGTTCATTAGATGAAGCAAATCATTGGGAGGAGGAATTAAATAGATGTGCAAAAGAATTCAAGAGCCTTCGTAATGAAAGAGAGGTTCACGATGTATCAAAGAGTTATCGTGTAGTTGTTAAAAGCCTTCAAGGGCAGGGGATCAATGCATCAGTAGTTAGTCGAAGAAAATAAAAAATCTATCACTTGGCAGAGTGATAGATTTTAGACTCTTATAGAGAGTCTTTCTAAAAATAGAATTGGATTAAGTATATCAAAGCAAATCAAGTAAAACAATGGAGGATGAATAATATGGCAGTTTATAGACCTGTTCAAGTTTCATATTGGCAAGATGCGTTCGTTTTAGATCTTACACCGGAGGAGAAATACTTCTACTTATACTTAATGACTAATAGCAAAACTTCTCAGAGTGGTATCTATGAGCTGCCATTACGAGTGATAGAAATGGATACAGGGTATAACCGTGAAACGGTTGAGAAGCTGCTAGAGCGTTTTGCTGATTACGGGAAAATTCATTACAACAAAAAGACGAAAGAAATTATGTTGATTAATTGGCTTAAATTTAATGCTATTACAAATGTGAATATTGAAAAGTGTGTGTTAAAAGAAATCCAAAATATTAAGTGTGAAGATTTTTTAATTGATTTTTATGAGACATGTTTATATTTAGAACAGCAGCAAGATTTTAAAATTCCACGTATCAAGGAGTACTTTCAAGCTCGTTTTGAGTGGCTTGTAAGGGGCTTCGATACCCCTATGAAGGAAGAAACAGAAACAAAAACAGAAACAAAAGAAAAAGAAGAAACAAAAACAAAAGAAGAAGCAGCAAGCTGCTCAAGAGATAAAAAAGTTGCAGAAGAAAATCCAATAGCATTTTATGAGCAAAACTTTGGAGTTCTTAAACCATTTGTGGCTGAAGGGATTAATGCGTGGATTGAAGATTTGAATGCACAGCTTGTTATCAAAGCAATGAAAATAGCTTTAGAAAAGAATGCACCTAATATGTCTTATGTACAAGGTATTTTAAGAGATTGGCATGCTAAGGGGTATAAGAGTATTACTGATGTTGAAGCTGCACAAACTCAATTCCGTAAGAAATACCAGTCTCGTAGTGGGAGAAGTAATACTAGAAAAGAAATCGTCCCTGATTGGTTACATACACAAGATACAGAAGTGCAATCCCAGCCTGTAAAGCACGATGAAATGGATTTAGAGGGTGAACGTAAACGTTTAGAACAAGTATTAGCTAAATATAAAAAAGAGGCTTAGGAGGATTGTAATGCCAAAGCAGTTAACAATATTTGATGTTGAGCCTGTAGTAGCATTCGATACTGAGAAAGCACACATTCATCGATTAAATTCTAAAGTTCGTTTTACGGATGTAGTTGTTCAAGTACCAAAGCAAGTAAGAGCTACTGATGAATTAAAACCAACAACAGCGCCAAATGATCAGTATGAATTATTTGAGGAATATACAATCGGAATTTGGAGATTTAAGCGAGTAGAAGATAAGCAGTTCGATTGGGAAGAAGCGGAAGAGCTTTGCAAGTCTGCGAGAGATAATAAAGAACCGGTTTCAATACGACTTTATTTATCTTTAGAACAATCATTTATTCCTGATAATGTTGTGGAATATCTATAACAAAATAAAAAAGTCGAGATTACTCCCGACTTGCTTCGACAAAATAATCATAACATACGGGAGTGGTCTTAATGGGAATTATTAAAGAAAATCTTGTAGAAATGACAGCTGAAATAGATTTGAAAATAAACGGAATATACGTTGTTAAAAATGGTCAGGTGCAACTAATAGAACCACCCCAAGGAGGATTTGGTGAACAATCATTTGTATATCAAAGTGGAAAAGTAATTCGTATGGAAGAACGAAAAACAAAGTTACTTTAATCAAATTTGAATTTTGTTAAAAAGAAGGAACGGAGGAATATATAAAAGACTTTGAAAAATCCATAAAAAAAGAATTCAGTAAAACTCTGAATTCTTCTACACGTATTTTTATTTGCTAATCCATTTAGAAATAATAGGATAATGAAAGTCCTTTTCTTTTAGCACATATAAAATTCCTTTTATAGGTCCGAAAATTAACAAAAGAAATAGTATTAGATATAAAGGAGCTATTCCGAAAATAATCAAAGCGTTATTTGAAGCTAAGTCTAAGTTAGACAAAGATAGCATTAAGAGTCTTATTACGAAAAGATTCCAAATCATTGTAATTATCCAAATGAATAGTTGGTAAAAAACAGCTTCAAGTATATTTTTTCGAATGTCTTGTGATTTGCATATGAAATAAAAAATCATTGGTATATAAAAAATTGTGACGCTAAAGAAAATAAGAATAAAAAAAGATAATAAGGTAAGAAAATGCATAATTAATTTTATGTTCTTTTCTTGAGTTAGGATCATTAAGGTCCTCCTATATGTATGAGATTTGTTGTGCCTATTAAAATATGTGCTGTAGATAATTATAACATAAAAATTAAGTGTAATAGATTACTGCATCGAAAAGAACACGTATTAAATTAAACAAAAGCGTTATTTTAATCGAAAAGGGGATAGTTAAAATGGCAATTTCAAAGTATAAAATACCATCAGTTAACGGTGAAGGTTGGGGAGTTTTCTTATTCGATGATACGGGAATATTCACAGCGATTACGGATTTCGGCAACTTCTCATATTGGTTCGAAACATGGAATGGCGAGAGTATGAAAGATTTCTTGAGTAGTAGACGTCCTGATCAGATTCTTTGCAAGATAGCAAGAGAAAACGTAATTGATGTTAAGGAAACATTTAAATACATCAAAGAAGAATTGATAAGTCAACGTAGGTCGGAATATTTCACGAAAGAAGAGGCGCGCGAGCAATGGAAACTTATCGAAAAGTTGAAAGAAGAAATTCACATTTACTCTGAAGATACAGCATTCACTCTGTTTTATGAGGAAACAAAGATCCAATGTGACGATGGTTTCCTGAGGTTTAAATATCCTAATGCAGCAGTTAGGTTTTGCAATGAAACATTCGTGAGATTACAAGAAAAAATTAGAGTGGAAATGGGGAATTAGAATGTATACAAAAATAGTTAAATACGAGAAAAACCGAATTGGAGATTGGGATAAAGAGTATAGCAGTATGGAAGTTATAAAAGAAATAAAGCCTACAGATAACGATTTTTTCGAGAATGTCTTAAAAATAGACGGTAAATTGTACAAGCCTTGCAGCGTGTACGGTGAATATATAGCAGTTGAAGAAATTACGATTAATGAAAAGCCGGAATGTGATGTAAGAAATGAAGATGGGTTGGGGTACCCGTACTGTAGTTATGTTGATCAAGATACACATGAGTATGAAAGTAATGTAGGCGAAACGGAATGTATTAGCTGTGGATCTGAAATTAAATACGTGATAAATCCAGTTATAAACTCGTTAGGAGAATGCGAAGAAGTTATATGCCATACAGGTCCAGTTAAATTAAATGAGCCTATCGAAATTTAATAAAATAGTTATTGTATGAGGAAAAAATAAAAGAACCCATTTTTTTATGAATGGATTCTTCCCTTAAGGTGTGCAAGAAATTCAAGGTAACTTGACCAGAGCACCATGTAGAATTTCTTGTGATATTAATGTATTCGAAGAAATCAAAAAGGTGAATGGGAATTAAATAAAATCCTTATTTTAAAGCTAAAGAGCGAATTGTAGTGCGCTACTAATTTTGATCTTAGATTTCTTACTTGGAGGAATAAAATGCTCTTAAACAAAGTTTAGATAGACAATACAGCCCATAATTACAATATAAAACAATGCACAAAAGAAGATTAAAATGTATTTTAATGTCTTGTTCATATTAGTACCGTCCTAAAAGAGGATTATTTGGATTTTAATATGGTATGTAAAAAAGGTGCATTTATACAAGGGAAGGGTAGCTAGCAAAAGTAAACAAAATCTTTATTTAAATAAAAAGAGCGCTAATCGTGAGCGCTCCTTATACCTCATTATAACGACAGTGACGAACTCACATTATATAGAAAGGCACTATTATTGTATGTCAGAGTATGAGATTAGTGAATAGATATAGATAAAATCTTTATTCAAAAATTAAAGAGTGGTTTTTAAGTGGCTCTATGACTAAGAGTTATTTTAAATTTTTTATGATTTTGAAGTATTTAAGCAATAATTTTGTTTAAGACTAAGATATTTTCTCATTAGTAATAACGATTTGCTTCAGTAGACATGGCAATCGCTTTTGTTTCATGAACTGTACCATAGGGATGTTCTGGAGGTGCATATATAGAGTAAATTTTAAGTGGTTTATTCCCCATATTAATTACATTATGCCATTTTCCAGCAGGTATCATAATTGCATAGTCATCATAAGCCATTTCTTGAAAATCTAATTTATCTTTGTTATCACCCATTTGAACAAGCCCTTGACCCTCTTCAATACGTATGAATTGATCAGTTGTAGGGTGTACTTCTAAACCTATATCATCTCCAACATTAATGCTCATTAAAGTTACTTGTAAATTTTCCCCTGTCCAGATAGCGGTGCGGTAAGTATTGTTTTGTTTAGTGGCTTGGTTAATATTCAATACAAATGGTCTAGCTCCATAATCTGTTAATCTAACATTTTCACAATAAGGATTCCGGTTGTGGTTCCAAGCATTATTGTTGTAACTGTAATAAGAAGGATGCCAAGCATAAATCCAATTATCGTTATTCCAGATGCTATCCATTGGGCTTTGAGATGGATAATAATAACGTGGAATATGTTGCATATCCAAGCTCCTCTCATAATTTTATCATTTACTTTTTATCCTATGCTGTTGTCTATTTATAGGAATGCAGAATAAGAGGAAATGGGCAGTAATAAAAAAAATAAAGGAGTAAATATTGGTATAAAAAACTTAAGAAAATCCTTATTTGAAAGTAAATAAAAAAGAGCACACATATAAGTGTGCTCCTAGACTAAAAGGTTTGAACTTATGGACTGGAGAGCTCCATACAATAATATGTGCTTGTCTGATTAAAAGGTGAAAAAACTTTAAGGGAATTTCGATTTGAATAAAAGAAACCCCGTTTATTCACGAGGTTTCAAAGGGTAAATGTCAAGTTATGACGTACTCGACTAATTAACCATATCATGAATTTATTGGTAAAAATACTGGTAAATGCGTCCAATTGTATGGCTGTTAATTTGAAAAAAACGCTATTTGAATCAATGTGGAAAATACCATATGTAACCTAGAATAACTAAGCAAGTAATTCCGAGTGTAATTAATAAATATTTAAGGGTCGTGAGTACTGTTTTCATTGAATACCACCTAAATTTTTAATTATTTTAGGTATTTAGTCAGGTATTTATGTATATAAAAATTTCATTTTGTCACAAATAAAAGAGCAGTTAGCCCAGTCTAACTGCTCGATACAAAGGTAATGATCTAGATGTATAGATATTATATGCCGAATTATTGATTTTATTCAAGAAGGAGTAAAGATTTCTTTAAGAAACAGGAGGAACGAAGCAAAAGAGCAGCTAGCAAAAACTAACTGCTCTCCAGAAAAGCATTAAGAAGGAAGTTCAGAACTCAAGTGCATTTATAGTATGGACAAGGTTTATGGATTTATTCAAGGGGGTAGAGGGAAATGATTAACGATCTAAAGGTAGGAAATGCATTCCCGTTTTGGATACCAGTTAATTTAGGATTTGCACGATCAATGCACAAAGTAGAAGGTGAATACTTAGGAAAATACAATGGGGTGCATTTAATTACTCATTTCGATGAATATTTGTGTATGCATGTAGTATCTGAACTAACTACTGGTTTCGGAATCACAAACAGCTTTAAAAAAACGGTTTGCCATCGAAAAAGCTAAAAGAAGAATTGGCGAGAATGGAGAACGTGTTGATTTATGGATTAATACAGCTAATGCAAAATATGGAGTATTGAATGAAGTAATTTCAATAAAATAATCCTTTGAAATGAATATCGTCCGGCTAGAAAACTAGAGGACACCAATTCATTAAAGCAGCCATTAAAGCTGTTTTAGGAATAGGTGTCCTTTTTATTTTGAAAAGGGAGATGGGGAAATGAAGGTGTTAAAGGATCAGCTACGTGAGTGGAAAAAGCAATCAAAACAAGCAAAGAAGAAAGGCAAGAAAAAGCGAAAAGAGAAATTTAGTGCTCGTGAAATTGAAGAGTTAATGGGGATGTATAGACCTTGTTATGAGCGTAGACGTGGAGCATTAAGACAAAAATAATTAAAAAATAAAAAAGGAGTGGTCTTACATGACTAAACAATTATCTTTCTTACCAAAAATTGATAGAACAGCGACACAGGAGGAATTAGAAGGTGTGTTGGAAAGCGTACGTATACATAGACAATTTGGGATGATGCGTAAAGAAATGAAAGTCACTCCTTCTTATGAAATACGTGAGCACGGTCCTACACATACAGTTGGTAAGCCGTTAGAAGATGTTGCTATAGCAAATATTCAACAAAGTAAACGAGAAGAGTGGCTTGAAATAATGTCAGTACGTATTGATCAGTTTCTAAATCGGTTAGGGAACGGACGTGCAGGAAGCATTCAAAGAGATATTATTTATAAACGTTATTTAGAAGAAGAGGACGTATGTGATTACATTGTTTATAACGAAATCGGAATGTCAGAGCGTACTTATCGACGTTGGAAGTCCAAAGCGTTTTATAAACTTGCTTTTGCACTTGGATTAGAAGTTTACGAGACAGAAGAAACGAGAGGTAATGAGTAATGAATTTCGTTCAGCCAATACGTGATCCAGAAGAAATACAGCAGCTAAAAGAGTATTTTAAGGAGAAGAGTGTACGAAATTATATTTTATTCATTATGGGAATCAATACAGGCCTGAGAATCTCTGACATTTTAAAATTGAAGGTAGGAGATGTCAAAGGCATTCATATATCTATGAGGGAAAAGAAAACAGGGAAGCAGAAACGAATACAAATTACTGCAGCACTGAAAAGAGAACTTAAATGGTTTATTGAAGAAAGAGAAGACAATGAGTATTTATTGCAAAGCAGACAAGGTAAGAATCGTCCAATTGGTCGTAGCATGGCATATAAGATACTAAGTGGAGCGGCGGCAGAGTTCGGATTAGATGAAATAGGAACACATACATTAAGAAAGACGTACGGGTATCATATGTACATGCAAACAAAAAACATAGCATTACTCATGGAGATATTCAATCACTCGTCAGAGAAGGTCACGTTACGTTATATAGGTGTAAACCAAGATGCAATGGATAAAGCAATGACTAGGTTTAAAATATAATCATTGCTTATTTCTTTTTAAATCTAGGGGTATCTCCACATCGCCATCAAGCTAATAAAAGAAAATACCCCTAAAAAAGGTTACCTCTGGTAGATGGAAAAATGCCTATTTATGTAGAACTAGGACATGGACCATACCATTTATTTTCTCGCAAAATAAGATAAATAAAAAGAAATTAATATATATAGCTTCCCGATAGACGAAACCTTTCTTTTAAAGCTATTCTAAGACAAACACTAAACCTGTATGGCCTTCACAACTATGGATAAGGGGTACGATAACGAAAAATGGAAGTATACTCACCAATGACAGTCCATACACCAAGTTTTTTCAACTACTATTTTATTTGCAAATGTTAGGATTATTTTGTGATTAGAATATTACTGGTGGTTAAGTAAAAAAATTTAGTTTAAAGGAGTGAAAATGAATTGTTTTTAAAAAAATTTGTAGATGCATTACCTATCCCTCACATTATTAAACCAACAGGCAAATGTGAGGGCGTACCTTTCTATGAGGTAAAGATGAAGCAAATCAAGCAGAAATTACATCGAGATTTGCCGCCGACTACAGTTTGGGGGTATAACGGTATGTATCCAGGTCCTACATTTGATGTTCGTAGGAATCATCCCATTCTTGTGAAATGGGAAAATAAATTACCATTCAAACATTTATTTCCAATAGACACAACAGTTGGTGGGGCTGAATTTAATCAGCCAGAAGTTCGAACAGTTGTCCATTTACATGGTGGAAGGGTACAACCAGATAGTGATGGTTTTCCAGAAGCATGGTTTACAAAAGATTTTAAAAATGTGGGACCTACATTTCTATATGAAACATATTATTATCCAAACTGCCAACGTCCGACGACACTATGGTATCATGACCATGCACTCGGGATAACAAGATTAAATGTGTATGCTGGGCTGGCTGGCTTTTATTTGATTCGAGATATAGAAGAAAAAAAGCTGAATTTACCGAGTGGTAAATTTGAAATTCCATTAGTTATTCAAGATAGGTCGTTTTATGCAAACGGTGAACTATTTTATCCTGAACAACCAGGAAACTTACCACCACCTGCTCCTCAGCCACCACCACCAATTAATCCTAACTTACCTGATCCCTCTGTTATCCCATCGTTTACAGAAGGTACTACTATTCTAGTCAATGGAAAAGTTTGGCCTTTCCTTGAAGTAGAACCACGTAAATACCGTTTCCGATTCTTGAATGGATCTAATGCTCGTTTTTATCGTATGAAATTAAGCTCTGGACAAAAATTTATTCAAATTGGTACTGATGGAGGCCTTTTAGAGCATCCTGTTATAGTAGAAGCACTCACTTTAGCTCCAGCTGAGAGAGCCGATGTCATTATTGATTTCTCTTTGCATAAGGGGCAAGATATCATTTTAACAAATGATGCGCCTATACCATTCCCGGATGGAGTTGCTCCTGATGAAAATTTGTCGCAGATTATGCAATTCAGAGTAAAACAACACGTTACTAAACCTGATGACTCAACCATTCCCGAGAACTTATCTTGTTTAGAAAGACTAAGCCCAGACCAAGCCATTACAACACGTACCAACACTTTAACAGAACAAACAGATGAATTTGGTCGTCCACTTTTCCTTATTAATCATAAACACTGGGAGGATATCCCTATAGAAAATACGCCCTATAATGGTACAATTGAAGTTTGGGAATTAGTCAACTTCACTACAGATACCCATCCGATTCATCTTCATCTTGTGCAATTCCAGATTTTAGACCGCATCCCAATAACTATTAATCCAGATGGAACTTATATAATAAGTGGTGACCCAATTCCTCCAGACCCAAATGAAAGAGGTTGGAAGGATACCGTACGTGCAAATCCTAGTCAAATAACGAGAATAATTGCTCGTTTTGGTCCGTTTACCGGAATCTACCCATTTCATTGTCATATTATTGAACATGAAGATCACGATATGATGAGACCATACAAAGTGATAAATAATTCAAAATTTAATCCATGTGAACCAATCCCAGGAGTATGTCGAGATGATTCATTTGACCAGTGCTGTCATAAAAAAGATGAAAACTGTGAATGTAAAAAACCTAAAGACCAGTAATTTAACTGGTCTTTAGGTTTTTTATTCAAAAATGAAATCAATTTATAGCTATCCTCATTTTATCTAATACCTTATCGCTCTATCTCTTTTAATGGGGTATAGCCAGCATTTTTGAAAAAAACACTACGAGCATGTAAGGTTTTATACAGTTCTAGTAACAAAAAAGAACCCTAAAACCGCGTTAGGATAGGAATGTATATAAAAATGCATAGATTCATAGAACAAAAAAGAAGAATCCCTGTACACACAAGGATTCTATGAAAAAACCTGCTATCGATAATAGGGCGTTATGTAAACCTAACATGTATACTATATACATTCAAAGTTGAATTTAAGTAGGTTACTAGGCATACATCCAATCTAAACTTTGACCCTAAGCATAAAATTAGTTATAAGTCTAATTTCAATAAGGAGTGAACTTCGAAGCATGGTATATATACGACAAATGCCACTCTATGCCCAGAGTCCTTGGGGTCTTCAAAATTGTTTATTTCGGTTCACGTATCTGTCGCTTAGAAACGGAGACAATTTCTGGTTTTTTTTGACGACTGTTGGGCACGAAAGAGTTTATGGCTATAGGTTTTTCGGCGGGAGATGGAATCATTATTCGGTTGCTATAAACGATATTGTTTCCTTCCATTGTTCTCCTCCAACTCTATATTAAAACACTACACATTACCTTCGTAATCTGAACTAACTTATTAGATTTCCATCCCGAACATAAAGTGTAGAACTCCCGAGAACGAAAATTATGTAAATAAGCGGTCCACAAGGGCAGCTTATTTTATTTTTCCGCATAGCGTAGGTTATTTTGAAAAATGCTGGTGGTATCCCTCCCTATACAGTTACTCATAATTTTTGTACTGTGTAACTCAAAAGAGAAAGTTAAATAAAATTAATGATAGCAAGGGATTCAGTGATAGGATCAGTTACACACAATATAAGATATGGGTAAGTCAGTTGAGCAAATTTTATGAGGTGAATTAATAATTGGGACATCGTTAGGAGAATTTAGATTTACCAAGTGAATTATATTCTCATGACGATGACCCAACATTAATCTTATATTTAAAGTGAAAAGTATAGATGCTACAAAACTTAGAATAACGATGTGAGAAATGTAATTGATATGAAATTTAGTAGGGGACTGTACTTGTGTCTTAGACAGTGTAACTGATACTCATCGATTAAATTATTACTATTTTTTAAACTATGAAATCAGCAAAATGGAATACCATAGAACGATCTGCAACGGAAAGACCAGGATTCGTAGGATTAGAAAGGCCTGATCCACCAACAACTTCAATTTCAAGTTTTCCACGTAATGGACGTTCTCCTACTAAATAATCACCTGTAGATTTGACATGAAGGATTCCGTTTACCAAAGAACTAATATCAAATTCTAACCGAGTACAACTCATTGGAGGTATAATTGTTAGACCAAGCCCTTCGAGGAAAGGTCTTTCATTCTCAGTAATTATAAAAGGAAGTGGTGTACCTTCAACTGAGATTTGAACAGGAGGGCAAAATTCGATTACCACATCAGCTTCTAGCGATTGTCTTGTTGGATTCTTAAGGATAATTACAAGCCTATTATTTGGTTGTCCAACCGCAGCATTCAATGGAACTAGAAAAGGTCCTGTAGTAATCGTATTCTTTCTATCATGACATTTTGATTTATAACTGGACATAAAATCATCTCCTATTAAAAGTACTTTCTGTATATCTTATTAACATTAAACAAAAGGTGTACAGGCAGTTGTAACATAAGAAACAATGAATTATAAAGAAGTTCTTCATCGCAACTCATTTCCAGTAGTGATGGGGAATTCAATATTAGTGGCAGAGTTATGACCGCTTTTTGGCAGGAAATGTGTCGGTTATTTTGGAATTAACGTGTTATATTTGTATTGTGGGAAGTGGCGGAAAACACAACTCACTATGTTGTTTTTAAAATTCTAAACGGTTCGTAATGACGGCACATAAAATCCGAAACCAGCAGATGGTAGTGGTTGAATGATACCGTTATTAAGGAGAGCTTTTGCTCTTCTTCCAGTTACTTAATAAAGTGCAAACAAATTGATGCAGCAATATTAGGTGATTGGAAGAAGGAGAAAACTTCATTTACCGTAATTGAAATACAAATAGATAATTGATATCAGAGCGTCCATAACGGGTGCTTTTTTCTTTATTATATAGAAATTACACATTAAACGTATTTAAATACTGTTTTAGGTATAACATGAATTGTCATCAGGTACAGATAACGGATATTTTTCTATTTAGATTAGATGTTAAATGTACCGTGAAACTCTTGGAAATACAACGATGGAAAAATATAGTGATATTGGTATATTGCAGGAGAAGGCGCAATTGTAGGAGTAAAGGGGATATGCCCAGGTTGCATACCATATTGACCATATGAAGGGTGGTGAATTAAATGTTGCCAAGTCGAAGTTGGAGCTACAACAATCCTCATCGGGAAAGGATTCATAATATAATCACTCCTAAAGTAGTATTCATGTAATAGGGTATGCGCTTACTGAATATAGATGTGCACAATCCGGTTCTATAAACATAATAATCAACGGACAGAAAATAGGGTTACTAATCTTATGATGTGTCCATTATGGGTGTTTTATTTTACTATGTAGATAGAACAAACATGTGTATAGCAATTATAGCAGGCGCTGCCGTGTTCTGGTTGGCGTCTTGTTTGTCGTTAAGGAAAGGTCAGCCCAAACGTGTTGCATTTTACAAAACAAACTCAACACAAACCAAATATTGTAAAGAAGTTTCAAAAACCATCTAATGTAACACATCATATATTTTGTTACATTAGATTTTAGAAGAGAAATGCCGTTATATCAACGTTTCTTTCTATTTTTAAAAATAACTACCATATTTTATGTAACATATTGTATAATAAAGATACATCTAATGTAACATAACGTATGGAGGGGTAAGGAATGAAGTTTGTGCAACCAATTCGAGATAAGAAAAAATTAGAAGAAGTGAAAGAGGTTTTACGTCGCCAATCTTATCGTGATTTGTTTTTATTTGAAATGGGAATCAATACAGGTCTAAGAATTAGTGACTTATTAAAGTTACATGTAAATGATGTGAAAGAACGAACTCACATTGTAATTAAAGAACAGAAGACCGGAAAAGAGAAACGTTTCATTATCAATACAGCGTTAAGAGAAAAAATAAATGAGTATGTAAGTAGGATGAATGAAACAGATTGCTTATTTGCTTCTAAAAAGACAGGAAAACCGATCACAAGAATCCAAGCTTATCGAATTATGAACGCTGCTGCTGAAAAAGTAGGAATTGATGAAATTGGGACGCATACTCTTAGAAAAACATTCGGATACCATTATTACCAAAAAACGAAAGATGTAGTAATGCTACAAACAATCTTTAATCATTCCGCTCCATCTATTACATTACGTTATATAGGAATCCAACAAGATGAGATTGATAAATCATTAGAAGATTTTAGTTTATAAATGAAATTTGTACGTTCGGGTGCAAATTGGGTACAATTTAACCAGTACTTTGTATCCAATAAAAAATAAAGCGAGGTAATGGCCCTATGGAATCACCCCTACATATATTGAGTAAGAGTATACAGTTTGGAGAAAAATTTCTTAAAGAGTTAGATAAAAGAACTGATTTAGAATTAGAACATAAAATAGTTGCCTCTCTTTTTAGGAAATTAATTGAACAAGCTGATGCCGGCTATGTATTAGCAGACCATGACCTAGAAGGACCGCTAACGGTAATGAAGCGTTCCATTTTAGAAACGTATCTAGCGATAAGGTATATCTTACAAAAAGAAGAATCAGTAAAAGATAGAGCATATAGTTATTATGTAGGATTTTTAATAGATTCAAATAAAGATATGAGAAGTTGGTCTAAACAACAACAAGTTGATATGTCTGATTTGGAATATGAAAGAGCGATTGAGATTAATACAGAAATATTAAAAAATCCTAAATTCAAATACATTCTACAGGAATGGGAAAAAACCAAAAGAAAGTTTAAAAAGCCACACGATCCTAACTGGTATTCTTTATTCAAAGGACCGTGGTCATTAAAACAATTGGCTGATCGTGTAATGCAAAAAGATCACCTTTTATACTTATTTTATGGGGCATTATCTCAGGAAGCTCATAGTTACAAAGCATTAGAGGCAACAAATTATATAGAACTTATGGATAAGCCACTTGAACTTAAACCAATTAGATGTACAGTAGAACCTGATGATGTTATCAGTATAAAAGCTTTTTATACTGGAGCTATGATTGAGGTGATATTATATTTATTTCCAAATCGCTCTGATGAATGTTTGGAATTTGCTAGAGAAATAGGGATGGTACCTGGAAAAGAGCGTTCCCTTACTAATTAATAATTTTGGGTTTGATATGTAAAAAAAGTAGCGGAATTCGCTGCTTTTTTATTTTGTGAAGCGATTAGCGTGAGGTGGTGTAAATGGAAGAAGAAACTATAAACGTTCCTACATGCTCTGTTTGTAATGAACCCTGCATGTGGACATTAAAAATGCCATTAACTATTACTCATTTTGATAAAACATATCTCCGTGAAGCAAATACGGATAATGCTCATATATGCATTGAGTGTTTAGAGAAGGAAGTGCAAACAATTGGATAAGGGGGCAGGTGTTATGTAATTATGGCCAGACAACGAAGTCCAGACCGTAACAAAGCATATGAGATATTTAAAGAACATAAAGGTGATATTACGAATCGTAAAATTGCCGAATTGTTGTCTACATCCGAAAAAACTGTAAGTGAAAAAACGGTTGGAGGGTGGAAATCCAAAGATGGATGGATAGACAAATTAAATGGAGTACTCCATAAAAATGAACGGAGTACTCCAAAGAAAGATACGGAGTACTCCAAAAAGAAACCAGGAGCACCCAAAGGTAATAAGAATGCTATAAACAATCGTGGTGGAGCCAAAAAGGGTAATAAAAATGCTGTCGGTAATTCCGGTGGCGCTGCTCCACTGCGTAATGGTAATGCTGCTACTCATGGTTTATATAGAAAGTATTTACCGCAAGAATTATATGATTTAAAAGAAGAGCTAGAGGAAGCGATTAACAACGATCCATTATCGATTTTGTGGGAAAGTATAATGCTGCAGCACGCTCAAATCATTCATGCTCAACGTATTATGTTCGTTAATAATAAAGAGAACATGACAAAGGAACTAAGAAAGAAAAAACTTAGTGAAAGCGGATTTGAAGAAGAGTGGGAAATTCAATTTGCTTGGGATAAACAAGCGAGTTTCTTAAATGCTCAATCTAAGGCCCTTTCTACTTTGTCTGCTCTTATTAGAGATTTTGACAGATTAGCAAATATAGATGATGAGCGACGCGCTAAACTTGAATTTATCCAGGTTCAAATTGATAAGATTAAATCCACTACTAATAATGATGATAATAATATTGAGCCAGTTGTCATAGTAGACAATATCAGTGGTGATTTAAATGTCTAAAAAGCAAATCGGTGAAATACTTCCACCGGCATTTCATCAAGTTTGGTTAGCTCGTAAATGTGAATCGATATTAAAAATCGTTTGTAAAGGCGGACGTGGTTCAGGTAAATCTACTGATATATCCATTTGTATTGTTATGGATCTTATTCAGTTTCCTATTACGGTTCTTTGCATACGTAAAGTAAAGGATACAATAAGAGAATCTTGCTACGAGCAAATAAAAGAAGCGATAGAGCTATTAGGTGTAGAACATTTATTTCGTTTTAAAGAAAGTCCAATGGAAATCATATATAAACCACGTGGGAATAAAATTATATTCCGTGGTGCCGATGATCCTGCGAAAATAAAATCTATTAAAATAGCTAAGTATCCAGTTGCTATTGCATGGTTTGAAGAGTTGGCCGAATTTAAATTAGAAGAAGATGTTTCTACTATAGAAAAGTCTATTTTGCGTAAAGAATTGCCGAATGGACTACGATATAAAATGTATTACTCGTATAACCCACCGAAGAGAAAACAGTCCTGGGTTAATAAGAAGTTTGAAACGCAATTCAAGCCAAAGAATACATTTGTACATCATAGTACATATCATGATAACCCTCATATCTCTAAACAATTTGTGGAAGAAGCAGAAGAAACGAAAAGGCTTAAACCACAGCAATATGAACATGAATATGAAGGGAAACCGACAGGCAGCGGTGTTGTTCCATTTAGTAACCTTACATTCAGACGTATTACAGATGAAGAAATCAAATCATTTGATAATATACGTCAAGGGATTGACTGGGGTTATGGGAATGACGCACTGTCTTTTGGTCGTATGCATTATGATAAAACGCGCAGAAAGCTTTATATATTCGGTGAAATACATGGCGTTAAAATCAGTAATCGCTCATTAGCTGAAAAGATTAAACAACTTGGTTGGGATGACGTCGAGATAATTGCGGATTCATCGGAACCAAAATCAATTGATGAAATGAAAAATGATCATGGTATTAAGAAAATAAAAGGTGCAGTTAAAGGTCCTGGTTCCGTTGAATATGGGGAAAAATGGCTAGATGATTTAGTGGAAATCATAATCGACCCTAAACGTTGTCCGAAAACTGCAGGTGAATTCGAGAATATTGATTATGAAGTTGATAAAGACGGTAATCCTAAAAATAGATTACAAGATAAAGATAATCATAGTATCGATATGACTCGTTATGCATGTGAGGACGATATGAGTAAACGTAAAGTCGTTATGGGTGGAAAGGTTAAAAGAATGTAGTCGGGTATTAATTGTTCGGCTATTTCATTTGCTTTTTATTAATAGAGGTATCGCCACATACCTATCAAGCTAAGAAAAGCAAGTACCCCAAAACAAGAAAATTGGCATCCTCAGGTGAAAATGTACAATTTTTTGTTTTGGGGATACTTCAAAATGTTAGGTTGATGGGCATTTGGTGCTATTTATTATTATACATCTCTAAATTTTATAGAATGTTCACAGCTGTAATTTTGCAGGTTGAAATAGCAAACCTAACGATTGTAGTTGGATTTATAGGTAAAGTACCTAGAACTATACCAAGACCTGTTTGTTCCACGTTAAAATCTGCTGCAGTAGAACCAGTACTTGCTAAAAGATTCACTGTAGAACCAATAAGAGTATCTAGTAATTCCCTAATTGGTCGTTCACGACAATCACATTCGCACCCTAAATCTACAGGTGGAAGTAATGTTATAGATGGTCCTGGCGGTAAAAAACCTACCCCTGTTACATCAGAAATATTGACTACAAAGGATGTGATACCATCTGTAACTGTAACTAAAAAATCATTTACGGAAGTAATAGTAAATAAAAAGAAAAGTGGTGGAGCGTTTGGTGCATCTGCAATAGTACCAAGAAGCACAGTTTCCCCAATAAGTTGTTGTAAAACATTCTGCATAGGTAAAACACAGCAATCACAAAGACAACCTTCAGTTGCTCCCGTTGGGCCTGTTGCTCCCGTTGGGCCTGTTGCTCC
>NZ_FOST01000001.1:1245517-1520088 GCF_900114335.1 Bacillus sp. 5mfcol3.1
CTCCCGTTGGGCCTGTTGCTCCTGTTGGTAAAGTAAATGGGGGAATTGGGGGAAGTGTAGGACCAATTAAATTTGGATTCAATGCGTTAGCTTGAAGTATTTGATTTTTATCAAACATATAACTACCTCCTATGGGTATATTTTGTTATAGGAATATAAGCAGTTACCTTACATGAAATCTATTCATCATTATATTATATGCTATGCTAACCTTTTACTATTGTGTGTTTTTTATAGCACCGAAGTTCATTTTTATCGTTTTGGGGAAGAATGTGTTTCTTAACTTGATAGCGATGTGGTGGTGCCCCTAATAAAAGAAAGGAGGACACATAAACGATATGAGCGATAAGAAAACAATGAAGAATGTAAAAGTATTCGGAATAAACAAAGCTGCAGATGATCCAAAGAATAAGGAAGATAACAGTAAACAAATGGCGGTTGATCCATTCGCACAAATATATGGCGATAAAGGATTGGTTAAACCACCATATGATATGAAAGTGCTGCTTGATATAAAGGAAAGTAATCCTATTCATTCTGCTTGTATTAGTGCGAAAGTGGATGATATTGCAGGTGTCGGCTTTGACTTCGCGCCTTTTGAAGAAGTGAAAGAAGCAGCGAGCCAGGAGCAATATGAAATGCTAAAAAATTTCATGCGGAAGTGCAACCCAGAAATGACAAGTTCAGAAATTCTTAGAGCTGTATGGGAGGATTATGAAACAGTTGGCTGGGGCATTATTGAAGTTGTTCGCGATAATAAAGGTGAAAGTCCGGTAGAGCTTTATCATATACCGGGACATACAGTACGTGCTCATAAGGACAAAATACGCTTTGCTCAAATCGTAAACAATAAAGAAATATGGTTTAAAAAGTTTAATTATCCAGATGATTATCATCTTGCTGATGGTAGGCCTTTAGGTGCAGATGATCCTGCAGGAAATGGAACAGAAAAAGCCGGAGAAGTAATTGTTATTCGTAAATTTGGTTCTCGTTCTTCTTATTATGGAATACCTAATTACGTTAGTTCTATAGGTTCAATAGTTGGTTCACAAGCAGCAAGAGATTACAATATCGACTTTTTTACAGGTAAAACCATCCCGGATTCCATTTTATTTCTTGAGGGAGTCGATGAAGTAGATTCTGGAACAGAAAATGAACTGAAAGCATTCTTCTCTGCAGAAACAAAAGGAGAACATCATAAATTAGCCGTTGTACCTGTGCCAGATGGTGCGAAAGCAAGGTTAGAAAAGATTAGTCCAGATGTAAAAGAAGGTAGTTTCCGTTTATATAAACAGGATAGCGCAATGGAGATATGTGTGGCCCATCGTGTACCGCCTTATCGTATCGGCTGGGCTATGACAGGTTCATTGGGGCAAACAACTGCTAAAGAAATGAACGAGATGTACAAGCGCTCTATTATAGAGCCTGGTCAAGAAATCCTAGAGCATCGATTGAACAATCAATTGTTCTGTGTATTCGCTGAAATACTAGGTAGTTTAGATTGGTATTTCAAATTAAATGAAATTGATACGGGTGACCGTGAAGCAGATTTAAAGTATGCAAAAGACAGTTATGAGGGTGGAATATTAAAACTGAATGAGTCTCGTAAAGTAGTAGGTTATGAACCTGTACCAGAAGGGGACAAATTCTTTGATGGTACAACTGAACCTTCTCTACCGGAACCAATTGCAAAAGCTGCAGATAATGAGCAAGACAACTTAATTGCTATTAATACATTTAGGGAAAAGCATGAAGAAATAGAGAAAGCTATGCAAAAGAAGGTAGCTGATTTTTTTCTGAACAGGGAAAACGGCTCTTAAACCTGCTTCCCGTAATTCGTATTAATAAAGCAGATGAAGAGATTGATTTTGTAATTGCAGAAGCAGAAGTTGATGACTTTCTTGATAGTGTCGATTGGAATGAAGAAAGACAAATGTTTGTCGATGAAGTCACAGACACTCTGCAGGATGATGTAACAGAGTTTGTACAGAGTGCTATAGCTTCTAACGGTTTAACCTGGATGGTATTAGATCCAATTGGTGACGTTGCTACAAAATGGGTAGCTACTTATGCTTTTGAATTAGCAAAGGGAATCCATGAAACCACTAAAGATAGATTAAGAGAAACAATGCTAAAGAATCTTAGTGAAGGAATGGGTGTCGATGCATTAAGTGTTTCCATTGCCGATGTAATGTCAGAAGCAAGTAACTACAGAGCAATGATGATTGCACGTACAGAAACAACATATGCAATGAATTACGGCAATTTAATTGCTTATAAGGGTACAAATAGAAACAAGAAAACATGGCTTACAGGAAACGATGAGCGTGTTTGTAAGGAATGTGGTGGTTTGCATGGGGAAACGGTAGATATTGATGATCTATTTAGTAATGGAAAGATGTGTCCGCCAGCTCATCCGCATTGCCGCTGCACTATGATTTCAGAAGAGTAGTAAAATACACCTATTTGATTGGGGTTTCATCGTCAAAACGTATATGGCTTTAAATTGGCTGCTATGCGTTTTGACAGTGGAACCCCAATATTTATAGGGAAGGAGGTAAAACGATGGGATACGAACTAAAAAACGCCAATATTAGTTATGTTTCATTAGTTACAAAGGGCGCAAACGGTCGTCAATTTGCCATTATGAAAAGTGAATCTGCTAAACAACCAAATATATCAAAGCAAGTCCCAATCCTTAAAACAGAGGAAGAGAAGCAGCTTGTTACAGGAGTTGTGTATGAACCGGATGTAGAAGATTCACATGGGGATACAATGACTGCAGAAGAAATAGAAAAGGCCGCTTATACCTTTATGGAAAATTACCAGCACATCGACAAGCAACATGACGAAATCGCTGGTAAAGGTACAGTAGTCGAAAACTGGATTGCTAAAAGTGATATGACAGTAGGCGAACAAGAAGTACAAGCAGGAACATGGCTTATGACTGTTCGCGTTGATGATGCAGACACCTGGGAAGAAATAAAAAAAGGTGAAGTCACTGGTTTTTCTATGGGTGGATTTGGTGAACGTGTAGAAATCGCCAAGACTGATGATTTTACTCATGAAGATAAAGGCCTTATTCGAAAGATGTTAGATTTCGTTAAAGGTGAAAGTCACAAAATCACAAAAGGCGAAGTAAAAGACCGCTTTATTGATGAAAAACAAAAGCGTGATTTGCGAGCTGTATTTAATTTGTTTGAAGATGTGTTCTATTGGGAGATTTGGGAAAGTAATCCCGATATCGACCGTATGGCAGCTGCTCTGGATGATATGAAGGACATACTTTCTTCTATTAAAGGTGGTTACACCATTGCGAAATCAGAAGATAGTGTACAAGCAGAAAGCATTGTATTAGAAAGTATTAAAAAAGCCGGGAAAGTTTTATCCCAAAAGAATCATGCAAAATTAGATGAAGCATTAGCTTTAATTAGTGAAATAAAAGAAGCTGCTTCACCACAGGAGGAAGATGAAATGAAAGCAGAAGATATTGCAGAGATTGTTAAACAAGCAGTAGAACCACTAGCTACTAAGTTAGATAAGATTGAAAAACAAGTGAATGGTGAGGAAGTAGAACCGACACCAGAAGAGCAAACAGAGGAAGAAAAAGCTGCAGCAGTTATTCAAAAAGCACTAGAACCAATTACAAAGCGACTTGAAAATATCGAAAATGCTGCTTCTATCCGTAAAGGTTTAGATCCAGATGAAGAAGTTACACCAGGACAACAACAAATTAAAAAATCTAAATGGGCAGGATTGAACCTGTAAGGGGAGGATTTATCATTATGACAATGACTAACGCACAATTATTAAAACGTTTAGATCGTATTGAAAAGGCAGCAATGACAACAAGTGGAATGAATGCAGGATTATTAAATCCAGAACAAAGCAAAGAGTTCTTCCGTATGGCATTTGATACAACGCCATTCTCACAATTACACCGTAAAGAAATGCGTAAAGCAAAACAAGGTGAATTAGATAAAATTGCAATTGGTGGCCGTATCTTACGCAAGAAAACAGAAAACAGCGATGATAATTACCGCGCAGGTGTTCAAACTTCTAAAATTGAGTACAATACAAAGGCTATTCGTTTACCTTGGGAAATTACAGAAGAATTACTCCGCGAAAATATTGAAGGTGAAGGTTATGAAGATACTGTAATGGCTCTTATGTCTACACAATTAGGTATCGATTTAGAGGATTTACATTGGAATGGTGATACAGACTCTTCCGACGGAATGTTATCTATCAATGATGGATGGTTGAAAAAAATCAAGAAATCAAAAGAGTCTCATATTGTCGATCATGCTAAATTGGTAACTGGTACAGGTGAAGCTGCTGCGGCAAATGGATTTGGGAAAGGTTCTATCTTTGCTTTATCCGGTGCAATGCCAAATAAATATAAAAACAGCAACCTACGTTGGATTATGTCTCCAAGCCGTAGAGAGAAATGGATTGAGTATTTAACAAATCGTCCTACTGGTGCTGGTGATGCTGCGTTACTTGGAGCAGGAGATCAAGTTAATAAACCGATGGGATACGGAATTGTTACGGTTCCATCTTTAGAAGACGATGTTATTATTCTTGCAGATCCTAAAAACTTCATTGCGGTTAATACATACGACACTCGTGTTCGTAAAACTACAGAAGGTAAAACTGCAGTAATGGAAGATAAACGATTTTATGTAATCCACTTTGATGATGATGCTGTAATTCAAGAAATGGATGCAGTAGCAATTCTAACAAATATTCCGGATACGTTTGGAGCTTAATATCCAGGCGTATTTTTTATGGAAACAAACTCTTTGTTATTAGGGTTTTGAATGTATACTTTTTTAATATTTTCTTGTTTCTAATGGAAAACGAGATATAACCAATAAAACCAACAATACGAATGTAAACTTTCAAGTAATAGTTTACATTCGTGAAAGGGGTGTTAATTATGAAAGTAGTTACGCTGCGATACGGTGGCACTTACACCGCTTATGGACAAAAGTTTAAGAATGGCCAAGAAGAAACAGTTGCAAATGAAAAAGCTGATTACCTTGTAAGTACTGGACATTTTGAACTTGTAAAAGAAGTCGATAAGAAGGAGAAAGAAACATAATGGATATTACCTTGCAGGACATTAAAGACCGCGTAAATGTGCAGAGGATGCCTGATACAGTAATTCAAGAACTAATAGATAACTATGCAGTTATTGCTAAAAAGTATTTAAGAGTTAAGCCAGAGAATCCAATGAAAGAAGTCATTCAAACAAGTAAACTAGCTTGGCTTTCTTTTCCTGCTGAATCTATAACAAAAGTTACTCATGTTAGTTCTAAACAAGATATGATCGATTCTATTACTGTAAATGGGCGTATTGTTTATGGTTTATCCGAAAATCAGTTATATGAATTCGAATATAAGATACAAGATTATGATGATCTGCAGGTACTTATGAAGAAATGTATTATTGATTTGGTTGTTTCTGCAGTAGTTCGCGCTAACTTACAACGAAAAGGTATGAAGACATCGGAGAGTATAGGGGATTATTCGTACCAGATTAGCCCAGAAACGCTAGATGAACCAGCTACAAATAATAAGATACTCAATGGCTTAAAAGGGTTTAGAGCAAGAGTTAAGCCGGTGATGGCTACATGAATACGTACTTCGATGATGGCGATATGGATGATTTATATATTCATGAGGTAGTAGTAAAACGAAAAATGAAAAAGAAACAATCCTCAGGTAATTATGCAGAAATAGAAGAAGACGTTTATGAGAATATGACTTGTCGTGTAACTACTAATTCTGCTGCTGCTAATGAGAGGTTTAAGCGTGATAAACAAAATTTCGATACAACCTTTAAGATATATGCACCTGCTTCCTACAAAATTAAGCCGAATGATCGTATCCATTTCAAAAGTGAAGAATTAGGCGTTGATTATATGTTTGAAGTAAAAGGCGAACCACGTAATCCTGCATTTATGAATCATCACATTGAAATTTATTGCGAAAAGGTATGATTCTATATGGCGAATTCAGTAGAAATTGAGTACTCAAGCAATATGGAGCAAGTAAAGACGCATATTAATGCTATGTGTGTTGAAAAAGTTACAGCAGCATCTATTTATTTACAAAATCAAGTTAAGAAGAATCTCACAGGTAGCCGTAGCGGTAAGCAATATAAAATACCTCATACGAGTCGTAAATATACTGCTTCTAAACCAGGTGAAGCTCCTGCTGTTCGTACCGGTGACTTGCTAAATTCGATTAAATACAATGTTAAACGGTCACAATCAGAGGTATTGGGTGCAGTAGGGAGCGATTTGAAAAAAGCAATATGGCTTGAAACTGGTACAAGTCATATGGAAGCCCGTCCATTCCTATTAAAAGCGTTTGAAAAAGAACGCAGAGAACTTAAAAGAATGATGGGAGGATAATAGATGTCTAACGCTATTGCAGCTATTAGAATGCTTGTAGAGAACGATGAAATAATAAAAGCTAATCTATCAGAGTATGGTGAAGGCGAGGACAAAGGGCCTGCTCTTTCATTCCAAACTGCACAAGATGATATGGAAATGCCTTATGTAGTTATGAGAATTGAAGCAGATAATCCGGATGATGTTGAAATTATAGATCGTATGATTCTAAATTTCGATGTGTATTGTGATAATGGGGATTATGATAAGGCAAGATTAATTGCTACACGTATTGAGAAGTTACTAGATAGAGAAGTCGGTTTAAAAGATGATGGGATACTTTCTATACATCGTGCAGGTAGCATCCCTGTACCAGATGAAGACCCATCTATCATTCATATAAATGTAAAATTTCTTGTCCGAACCATGCGAACGGACTTGTATTAGGGGGTAGGACAAATGAGCTGGAAATTAATTAATGGTGTCCGTGAAGGGACTACTGATAATTTTGTTATCGGCCCTGGTGTCATGTACAAAGGGTTTAAAAGTGTAAAAGAATTAGGTGAACTTGTAGGAGCGACTACAGGCGGAACTAAAGTGGGTTTTGATCGTGAGTATTATGATGCAGATATTGATGGTGTACTAGGTAAAATGGTGCGCGGTAAGTGGTTATTAAAAGATGAGCCGCATGTAGAACTTACATTAGTAGAGTTCACAAAAGAAAACCTGCAGTTAGCTTTACCTGGGATGACGGTAGATAGTACAACTGAACCAGATTACGATATTATGAAGCCTTCAAATGATATTCCAGATTCGAATTACCATGATATCGCATTAATTGGTATGATTTCGGGTAGTGAATCACCTGTTATATTCGTAATTCGTAATGCAATGGTTGTTTCTTCTATTGAGGTGGATTTAAAAGACGGTAAAGGAACGGTTGGTTTGAAGTGTAAATTTATCGGTCATTATAGTGAAACTGCACCAACTACACCGCCATACGAGATCTATTTACCAAAGAAAAAGAAAGCAACAGTACAAAAAGCACCGGCTACCGCATAAATGGTAGTCGGTTTTCTATTGCATAAAACGAGCTGAATACAAAAAAAGGAGCGGACAAAATGACTTCTATATTAGAAAAAATGATGAATACAGGTACAGAAATTACAATCTTAGGTGAAAAAGTAACGATGCGACGATTAAATGTAACGGACGTTTGGCGATTCGCTAAGATTATTTCGAAGGTTGGACGCAGCGCAATAGTTAACTTCGCTGATTTCGGTAAGGATAAGCAAGCAATGGATGAACTTACTAAAGCAGCAGAATCTCTTCCAGAAGAAGAAAAACAAGCACAATTAGTTGCACTTAAAGAGAAGCAGCAACAAAAAGGATTAGAATTTGCTTTCCGTGTTCTAACGATGATCCCTGCTTGTGAGGATGATTTTACAGAGTTCTTTGCTAGTTTATTAAAAGTAAAAGCAGAAGAATTTAGACAGTTCCCTCCGGAAGCAATGGTTTCTGTTATTCAAGGATTACTGGAAAGTGAAGACTTAATGACTTTTTTCAACCAGGTCAAGGGACTCGTGAAAGTTCAGAGCGAGAAATGGAGCCAATCAGCAGCAGCGCCAATCCTAGCGTAAATGAAGACTCAGATGAATATTTAGAGGAAGCAGAACAAAATATGTTACGTGCTTTCGACAAGATACAAAAACGGTATGGATGGACAGATGATTATGTCTTATCTATACCGTATTCGCGTTTAATGGACCTGTTTTCTCTAATTGCACGAGAAGAGCAGCAAGAAGAACTAAATGAGTGGAAGAAGATGGCGTTCATTGGCTTTCAAACTCGTCAGCTTGAAGAAGGTACTACTTTCAATGATTATCTTCAAGCCTTTGGGCTCACTGACAACCAGGGCGATAAAGAATCGTCTTATGAAATGGGTGAAGTATGGACGAAAGAAGAATGTGAAGCGCATGTTGAGCAGATCATGGCCCACTTCCAAGAAGACGATGAAGATGCAGAATAAAATGGTTATCGGCCCCGTGAAAGGGGGTGCGTAAATGTTAGCTGAAATGTTCCAACTGTTCGGAACGATTGGTATTAAAGCAGAAGGTGCTTATAAAGATTTACAACAATTCGAAGATCGTGTACAAAAAACTGCAAATGGAATGCATGATAAATTCCAAAAGGCAGGGGAGTCAATTAGTCATGTAGGTAACAAAATGAAAGATGTTGGTACTAACATGACAACGGGCGTTTCCTTGCCTTTAGCTGGTATCGGTGCTGCTGCTGTTAAAGTAGCGTCTGACTTCGATACATCTCAAAGAAACATCCAATCTTCTTTAGGACTTACTGAAAAAGGTGCAGAAAACCTTGGTAAAGTCGCAAAAGAAACTTGGAAAGATGGATTTGGCCAGAGTATTGAAGAAGTAGATCAGTCTCTTATAAAAGTGTATCAGAATATGAAAGACGTTCCTCACGAAGAATTAGAAGAAGCTACAAAAAGCGCTATGACATTGGGTAAAACATTTGATTCTGATATCAATGAAGTAACTCGTGGTGCAGGGCAGTTAATGAATCAGTTTGGTATTTCTTCAAAGGAAGCATTCGATTTATTTGCTGCTGGTGGACAAGAAGGTTTGAACTATTCAAATGAAATGTTTGATAATGTGGCCGAATATGCGCCATTGTACAAACAAGCCGGCTTCTCTGCTAACGAGATGTTTACCATTATGGCAAACGGAACTCGTGATGGCAGTTATAATCTCGATTACATTAACGATCTCGTAAAAGAATTCGGTATTCGTGTGCAAGATGGTTCTAAAGGCGTATCTGATGCCTTTGCAGAAATGAGTCCAGCAACTCAAAAGGTTTGGGACAATTTCAATAAAGGTAAAGGAACTTCTGCGGATGTATTTAATGCCGTTTTAGGTGATTTAGGTAAGATGGACGATAAAGTAAAAGCAAACCAACTTGGAGTTGCTGTATTCGGTAGATGATAAATTGTGCCGAAATAAAATCGCGGTATAAAGCAAAGAGGGTGCGAATCCTAATTTGAACCGAAGGATATACAAAGTATAGCCAGGGGCAGAGCATAGAAGGTGAAAAGATATAATCCTTCCACGAGACCGCGACACTTATTAGTGAAAACGTATGCCGAACTTACAGGAAATGAACTGTAAGAAGTAGAGGATAAAAAGCCTTTACGATAACACAATTGACAAAATGGGAAGACATGGGCGCTCAAGCTGTCTTGGGCCTTAATAATGCAAATGGTGCGTTAGGCGATGTCGAGGGCACAATGGGCAAAATGCAGAAGACGCAGCAAGAAGCTTTTGGTGTTCGTTGGCAAAAGTTAATGCGTACTACAATGGCATCTTTAGAACCATTAGGACAAGCTATTTTAGATATTGCAGAAGTAGCACTTCCTCCAATTATTAAAACAGTAGAAGTTGTTGCAAAGGCATTTAGTTCTATGCCTAAGCCTATTCAAATTGGTATTGTAGCAATTTTAGGTATGGTCGCTGTATTAGGTCCATTAGTCGCCATGATGGGCTTTATGACAAGTGGGGTTGGTGCATTTGTTGGCTCATTAAGATTCCTAGTACCAATACTTACTAAAGTACCATTACTATTTACAGGTATTCTTAAAGTCGGCCCTAAACTTATTGGTATGTTTGGTGGAATCGGGAAAGCTCTAGCGCTGTTGGGCAGATCTATGATGACCTTACTGATGAATCCCTGGACGATTGCCATACTAGCAATTGTAGGATTAGTATATCTAATTTATAAAAACTGGGATGACATCGTAAAATACACCAAGAAAGCAGTTAAATGGATTGGTGATGTCTGTTCCAAAGCTTGGGATGCAACCGTAAAAGGTGCAAAAAAGGCATGGAATGGTTTAGGTAAGTTCTTCTCTGGATTTTGGAATGGTACAAAAAAACTTTTCAAATCTGCTTCATCATTTTTGGGTAAAGTCTTAGAAGAAGCTTGGAAATATATAAAACAAAGAATTGAATACAACATTAAGATTTGGAAAAACATTTTCGAATTTGGATGGAATGCCATTAAATTTGTTTTTAATCTAGCATTAAGCGGTTTGAAAAAAATTGTAGATGGCACATGGAAATTCATTAAGAATAGTGTCCAAAAGGCAGTTAACACTTGGAAGAAAATTTTCTCTACTGGATGGAATGCTATTAAAAGAATTTTCTCTATGGCTTTAGCAATAATAAAGCAGTACGTAAAAACCGAATTCGAAAAAATGAAAAATACAATATCCAGTGTTTTTAACACGATTAAGGAAATTGTAAAAAAAGCCTGGGAATCAATTAAATCAACCTTTACTACAGTATTAAAATTCTTAAAAGATTTTGTGAAATCTTCTTGGGAATCTATTAAAGATACAATTTCTAGCGTTATGAACACAATTAAAAATGTGATTCAATCAGCTTGGAATTTTATAAAGTTTACAATCATTAATGCGGTTCGTGAATTTGTTGGGTTTGTAATTACTAATTTCAACAAATTATATAATACAATAACCGATGTTGTTGGCGGTATAAAAGAATTTATTGTTAGTAACTTTAAAACTATAAAGAAAGCGATCACTGGTGCATTTACAGGGGTTGTAGATACTGTAAAAGATGTATTTAGTAAAGTAGGTTCCATAGTAAAAAATGTAGCAAAAGATGCAGTTAGCTGGGGAAAAGATATTATTGCCGGTATTGGTGAAGGGATGTCCGGTATGGCAGATTGGCTTATAAAAAAAGCTAAAGGAGTTGTTTCGGGAATACCTAAAGCCGTATTAAAGTTCTTTGGTATCCGAAGCCCATCCCGGTTAATGATGGAATACGGGGGCTATATTACAGAAGGTCTTGGTGTAGGGATGGAAAAAATGATTCCTGCAGTAGACAAAGCTTCTGAACTATTAAATAAAGCTGTCGTTCCACCTAAACCAATGAAACTAGTAAGCGATGTATCTAATCAAATTGGCCAAATGGGAGCACGTTCTGCTGATCTAATCGGTAAAACTGCACATCCATTTGCTGGACAAACCCACGTTGAGAAGAAAACAGATAATGGCGTATCAATTCAAAATGCTACATTTAAAGTCGCTGTTGAAAAACTACAATCTGCAGACGACTTTGTAAGAATGAGAAAGCTGCTACAAAACGTAGTTGCTGATGATCTAATGGGAATGGCGGTGCGAAATGTATGAGTATATTAAAAACATTGCATAGAAGAGGTGGTTCATACCATCTCTTAGGGGATGCAGCAGAAGTAAAAAATACAATAAGATATACGATTAATTTCTCATGGCCAGGGACATATAACTTTTCGTTTTTGTCCCAGGTTCCTATTGGTTCTGATGGAATGCTACCAAATAAATACTTTGTTGTTCGAGTTAATGGGATTGAAAGATTCAGAGCACGAGGTCCTTATGATTGGGAAGCGAGAGAAATCTTTGTAGATGCAGGGCCACAAACAATTGAATTTACAACAATCGGTTATGGTTCCTCTGACGTAGCATATATACGCGACGTACATTATTATGCATTTGGGCATGTACCTAATATAGAAAAGATTGAACAAACAAAATTACCGAAATCACTAGATGGCTTAAAAACTTATAATGTCATGCATGGATATCCACGTTCCCAAAGCGCTGGTAACAAAGGATGTGAAGTAGAATTCACTTTACTATTCAACGATATCAGTTATTGGCGTGATTTCATGAGGGAAATATACCGCCCTCATATTATTACTGGTGATTACGGTACCTGCGGGGGTATAATACCACCGAATGAAGTAGATGCAATACGAAAAGGAACGCTAGTCATAGCAAAATGTAAATTAATATCTATGTCACAAGCAGGAATAGGAGTTGATGGAATGTGAGAGAAGGTTCTATTTCTTTAATTAGAATGTTGGGGAGCTATTTCCAAGTGGGGAATAACTCCCCTAATTTAATTGTTTATATGAAAAGAAGAGACTCTTCTTCTTACGTCCAAATACAACATCGTGTAACGGGCCTAGAAGTACAGGAGAACGCAGACCAGTTTGCTAGTACATTTACTATTACCTTTGCAAATGAATACGGTCAAATGGCTCCTGATAACTGGTATGGCAAATTCTCTTCTATTCAAGAATGGTTTTATAACAGTGAGGTAACAAATACAAACCAGCTATATCCGCAGACTGAATTTAAGGTGTCTATTGGCTACGGTGAAGAAGCCTTACCGTATATACATGGTTTTGTATCTGATGTGAAGGTAAACGCAGAAAGCGGCACGATTTCAGTAACCTGCACTACATCCTATAAGAAGGTTTTACATAAATCAGTAATCCCAACACCTGGATCAGATGAAATTGTTGCACCTACCGGTAATGTTTATGATGTTGTGAAGTTCTTCTTTGAAAAAGCAGGAGTTACATTGCACGGTAACAGAGTAAATATTCCTGGAACCAATCAAAGTTGGATTGTTGAAGGAGCAACCGGTAAGAGATTTCAAAAATGGGATGAAATTGTTCGCGATATTATAGATACAACATTCCACTATATTAAACACGAACCAGACGGAAGTTGTACATTTATGAAAATGCCAGACTACGCAATTAATGAACCTGCAAAGTTTAGTTTTAGAGAAGGGGAAAACCTTATCTCTTTAGATATGCAGCTAACTGACCAGGATATAAGTAACAGTATTGTTGTTAAATGTGGAGATTACGCAAACGGATTTCTTAATTCGTTTCTATTAAAAAATGTATCGCAGGGTGATTTACGAGAGGAAATGATAGAAGTACCCTGGGCAACAACATTCTTTGCAAGAAGAGCGGTTGCTGCAGCCTATCATTTAAAGGCAATTCAGAAGTTCAGAACATTAACAGTAGCAGTAGTTGGTGATCCAAGGATTCAATTATTTGATGTTATTTCTGTTTACAATAGAGATTCTGGTCAACAGTGGAATTACTTTGTTAAAGGGATTAATACAATGATCTCTGCAGATGATGGATTCTATCAAACTTTAGATTTAACTGTTAACTATGGGTATGAACCTGCTCCCTATACAGATATAACCGGTATTACAGTAAATGTAGATACATTACGTTTAAAACTTTGGGATTGGGATTTAGAGGATGGCGATTTATTAAATATTTACTGTAATGATAAATTAATCGAAGAGAATTATTTCATCCGGAACAATCCGACATATGTAGATATTCCACTTGAATATGGCGTGAATATTATCGTATTTGAAGCAGCACGAAACCCAAAAGGGATTCTTACAGGACGTTTGCAAGTACTGGATACGCAGAATAATATCTTATTTGATTATGGTTCTTTACCAGATTTATCATTTCCTCGGGTAAATCAAGATGCAAATCACTATTATATCCAGCGTCCAGCCAAAACATGGTCTGTTACGCGCGTGAACTAGGGGTGATTCTATGATAATGCAAAAAAACTTATATGATCCAATCATGTATTTGATGAAAGGATTAATTGATAGACAAATATATACCGGTGGTAAGCCAATGCCTGGGAACGACCCAAATGACGTATTTAAAGAAGGCATGACCGAAGGATATACACTTATTCGTGATGGTGCTCGTTTATCTGCAGTTGATGGAGATAAATATCTGCACTATGACTTAGCCTTTAATGCACACGGTATGCTAGAAAAGGTTCTTGTCTCTCATAAAGTAACCGGAAAAGAGATGGAGATACAATTAATATACAATGCACAAAAACAATTAGAGCGTGTGCAGCTGAGACTTCTTAATAAAGGTAACGGTATACTATCTGATTTACCAATTCCCGATGTGTCGTAATGATGCACGGGAATTTTTTAATACACGAAAAAGGGTGATTGCTCTTGTTTGAAACAACCTATTTAGCCGGTGGCCGATTAGATCCACCTTTTCATCCGACTAAAACAGAACCATTCATACCTGGTTTCATTATGGATTCCACATCATTTAAAACGGATGAAGTGAAATATACATTACCTGCAGATATGGAGATTTACGCAATTAGTGTTAGTTCTTCCATTTACGAATTAGATGATAAATGGGATTTAATCGTAAACGGGCAAACCGTTTGCCAAGATATTTATACAAAGCGGCTTCCGGAAGGGATGCACTTTATGGTTTATAAAGCAGTTAAAGCAGGAGACACAATTGTATTTCGATTCCATAACCAAGGAATTCTTGATAAAACAGTTTGGTTTGAATTGCACTTTTTAAGATAAGGGGGCGTATTGATGAGTTTTGCTGTTACCTATATGGCTGGTGGAAGATTCGACGCACCTTACTTCCCAACAAAAACAGAGCCATTCATACAAGGGCGAAGAGTTGGTATACATGATGAAATTCATGTAGATAAGTTTTCATTACCATTCGAAACAGAAATGATTGCTTTTTCTGTTGCCGCTTCACATTACAGTGATTCGGACTACTGGAATTTATTTATTAATGGCCAACAAGTATTTAAAGAGGTTTATGTAAAAGATGTGCCGGAGGGATTTAATTTCTCCATTGTAAAACCTATACCTGCTAATGCAGAACTAAAGTTTGAATACCACAATTCATCTGCAGAGAAAAAAGCTATATGGCTTAATTACCAACTATTAAGAGATTAGGAGCGTGAAATAGATGGCATACGTTGAAAAAATGTATACAGAAGGCGAATTCCAAGACGAAATTGTTAAATTGGTAATCGCTAACGGATGGAAGAAAGTAAAATCGTTTTTCAGAGCCGTTTATCCGGATTTAGATATAAAATCCGACGATGATACAAAATTTGAATTCGGCATGAGTAAGCACATGCTAGTGAAGAACAATAGCGGTTCTATTTATGGAATTGCTCAAATTTCAAAATGGTCACTTAAAAAGTCAGAGATTAAATACAACTTCACAAATGAAGAAGGAAAGAAAGCTTTTGCTGAAGACGGTAAAAAACGTCTAGAAAGCGGTAGGGATCGTTCTTGTTTTTATGTTTACATGATTGAAAAAGAACCAAGCGTTGCTGAAGAAGGTGTACTTGTTCTTCCTTATGAATCTAATAAATTCGAAAAAGTATTATTAGATGTAGAATTAACCAAAATAACAGTTACTCCAAAAGTAAATAATGGTATATCTTACAAAGTTTACTCTTATGACGAAGCAGAGACACAAGTCATGATGTCCCCTTGGGTGAAAGTAACATTACGAAATACGAATTTACAAGGTATCGATGCTCAAACAAATTGGTGGCCGGATTCATTGGTTCGAATTAATGGCCAAGTTGATGAAAGCCGTGTTGTTTTATTAATACAAGCTGATAATACACCAGCCTTTGAAAACAATGTGGTTCCAGTTACACCGCTTTATATGGGCCAATTAGAAAGCTATGCAAATGATGATACATTAGGTGACGCTTTATGGGCGGGAACAGCCTTTGATAATGGAAACGAAGCAGCATCACACAAATTCGATTTTAACGATACGAAACCATATAGAAATGTAGAAAACTACATGCCTGTCATGAAGTCTTATCCACGTTCCCCTGGTAACGGCATTGATAACGTAATTATTAAACGTTCAAGATTAGGAGCAAGATACCAGGCCCATTTTATTGCTTGGAATGTAGCACCTAATGCAATGCCACCAGATCGTGTTGGTAAAGATGGCGGTCAATATTCACTAGCATGGCAATCACAAGATAATGACGAATACAAATATCAATTTAACCCGTCTGTTTATAGCAATAAAGTACATACTTCTCGTGCTTATATTGTTCATCCAGATGAAGGTGTACGTGGATATTTACCTTATATGATCCTATTGTCTCCGCTAGGTCTATTAAATGGCGATAGATTAAAAGTTAGAAAGAATACTTGTCCGGATTCACACGACATTTACAAATTCTTTAATGTAGATGCTATTTCACCAATTACAAAAAGACCTGCTACAGCGTATCGTCCTGCTGGATTAGGTATTTTTGAGAAAACAGTATAAAGGAGTGTACATATATGTGGTTTGATAAAGTCGTATATTTACAAACATTACCGCAAGAATTAGAAAAACTATTTGCTGATAACGGTTGGAAACGAACGCTATTTTTCCAAATTAAGAGCGGTATTTCAAAATTTATTGATGTAAGGTTATTTGAATCGTTAGGAAGTGATGGAGAACGCAGAAGATTCGGTATAGCAAATGCGTATGATACTGCGGATTCTGATTTCACTGATAGTCGGTTTATTTCTGCAGATTCGCCATTAGGTAAATTAGGGATGGGGGATGGAGTAAAGAAAGACTTCTCTATCCCTGTTTCTCCTGTTCTTGGCCCTTCTGTCATTGTATATGTAAATGGGTTTGAGCAAGAAAAGAGTAAATATAAGGTGGATGCAACTACAGGAAAAGTAACATTTACTACCGCTATTGCAAAAGGCGATAAAGTAACATGCGAATACAGATTAGCTACCAACACATACGAGCCAAACAATGACATGCTGCTATTCACTTTCAATCGATACTTTATTGAAAAAGAGATCCTTTCCGGTGATAAATTAGGGGAATTAGGAAAAGGAAATGGAACAAAAAAGAACTTCGCATTACCATTCCCTAACTTTGACGAAAGCAGGGCCGTAGTTTACAAAGATAATACTATTGTTGATTCTAGCGAGTACTCGTTCACTGAAACGGAAATTGTATTTAAAACCGCACCTGCAGCAGATACAACAATTAAGATTAGCGGTATTTATTTCTTATTACCAAAAGAAGACGGGACACTGGATGCATTAACCGCAAAAACGAGCTTTGATGTACAAAAGATGGAGAGCATTATGGGGGAAGTATATTCGACAATTAATTTTGTAAATCCATCCCCTTATACATCAATTAGTTTTACACCAGAGCAGCGTTTCTCTAAAGAATTGAATCGTGACTCTGTTGTTTATCTGTATGGAAATGCAAATAAAGACCGCATGGTTATGTTTATGCGTGTAGATCCAACACCTAATCCGGTTCGTGCCTTATTCGTACCGCTGTATATTGGAAAACTGTATACATTTGATGTCGCACCAAGAAAAAACATGGTGATTTTAAGTGGTTGTAGACCTGGTGATCAGTTTTCATATTCTCCAAATAAAAAAGTCGGGAATGCGCCACTTGATTACGGTTCTGATACATCAAATGGTAATGAAACAGTTCAATTATCACAATCAAGTACAGGAGCCATGTACCAGCATCATTATTTAGCTTTCATTACTCATGATATGTCAGTAGATAGTGGACAAGGACGCTTTAATCCATCGGTTTATAGTGGTAAATATCATTTATCTCAAATTTATATTGTGCATCCAAATGATGGCTATGTTGGAAAGCTGGATGATGTATATGCAGTACATCCGAAGAACATCCAACAAGCCGATGAACTAGAAATTGAAAAAACAGTTGTAGATGAAGTACTTGGACAAGGTGACGGACACCGTAAAGTATTTCATTTAGAACATAAGCCAAAGGGCGAAACGTTAAGATTATTCATTTCATGTAAAGAAGTAGAAAAAACAGATTATGTATACAATGCAGAAGATAAGACCGTTACATTTAACGAAGCACCGGTTATTGGTTCTGAAATCACAGGCGCTTATGAAATGGCTCAATTATATCGTTACACATTACCGACAACGCCCGTTTGTCCTATGACACAAGCGAAAGCAACACCATTTAATCCAATTGGTTTAGCAATCTACAAAGAAGATATTTAAGCATAAGGGGGTAGCAGAAGAATGAGTGAAAAAGTTTATTCTATTGCTTCCCCTTCTATATGTACCAAAGAAAAAAGTCATGTTGTTGTCGTTGGTTCTGGACCAGATCGGAATGAAAAAGTTTATTCTTTTTCTATTACACCAGCGAATACAGAAAATAAAAATGATGTTGATTATCCAATTTGCATTGCTCCTTATGCGAGATATAAGGCTGTTAAAGAAGATAACGTAGGAGTAACCGCCACAAAAGTAAGAGCAAAAGGGATTTTAACAGATGTTGTAGAAAATGCATTGCGACAAATAGAGGTAGAAGCCTACATTTCAAATACAACTGATTTTGATTTAAATCGAAATATAAATGTGGCCAACATTGAAATGCAGCATTCGCAACGAATGGACAGTATTTCTGTTCAACTAATTTCTACAGAAGCATCGCAACAACATAGACGAATTTTCGATATAAACCATATCGAAGGGGTAGAGAGCGAAAAACCAAACGAGATAGAGGCAATGGTACACGCTTCTGATGAAACAAGTCTTATAACGAATGAATATGAAGCTGCACCGATCATAAAGCATGATTTACTAAAGGGGAAATTACGTGAATTCGCTGCAGGTGTAGAAGTATTACCAGAATGGGTTAATGTTGCGCGTATTGTATACGGTGAGGGTTTTTATAATGATCTTATGGCCGACAGAGTTACAAAGGATTATGAAGCTATATCAATGCATACTGAAACGAGCGATATTGTTACCAGGGAGCTAAAAGCTACACATGCAGAAGTTACTTTATCTACTGCAGTTCCGAATATATTACCTGTATCCATTGTCGAAAATGAAACTGGTGATATACAGCAAAAAGAAATACTTCTTCATGCTCCGGCACAATTCGAATTTGGTGCAAAAGAGCGAGAAGTTAAAGGGATTATAGAAGAATTTGATTTGTTCAATGGTATGGGTATACCGGTTTATCTTCCGGATTATGATTTATTTACTCGTATGCAAAGAGACATTGAAACATCTATCGCTAAACAATATGAGTTGAATCGTGTAGAAGAAATTGAAAATGTGGACCTGCTTCCTTATGAAGATATTGAAAGCGCGTATTTAATTCGTGAAATAGATGTAGAGCAAATTAACCTGGATCAAACTATTCGAAAAAAGGAAATTGCTGCAGATGTTATTGCAAATAACGAAGTAAGCAAGAAAATAAATGTATTTGATACTGAAAGAAATGAATCTACATCATTTACAAGAACAAAAGAACAGTATGCGAATGTAGATACAACACACACATTTGAACGTATCGAAGAAACACTTAATTCTGTTTATGCCGATCAACAAGAATTCGCAAATAAAGAAAATGCATTTACTGCAGCTATAGAGGTAGGACAAGAAGTTAAAAATGCTTCACGGGTATTATCTGTTAAAGATATTTCCGGAACTGACGATGCAAATAAACCGCAAAACATATTCGAGATACAGACAATTGTCGCAGAAGAAGCAGAAAGGTTACATGAAATAAATGCCGGTATTTCTGATGCAGATTATTCTCATCGTATCTTAAAAGAATTACAAGGCGTATCGCCAAACGTTACATTTGCAGAAGTGAAAAATGAGCTACAAGCAACTGTAGTTGAACTGGAACAAGCTGATAAAGAAGATAATGCAGCACTTACACATGTTGATGAAATTTCTTCATTCGGATTAAAAGAACGCTTACTTATTACTGATGTAAATACTGATGAAGTTGCCAATAAAACCGAAAAAGAATTACAAGCTATCATAGAAGAGTTTGATTTATTCGAGGGCCTTGGTATTCCCGTATATCTTCCAGAATTCGATTTGTTTGGCCGTGTTAAAAAAGAACTAGAAACACGTATTACCTTACTTAACGATTCATCTAAATCACTAAATGTGATGCAAATGAAGCTAGATCAAACAATTGAATCTGAAAAAGCAATGAAAGAACATACAACTGCAGTAATTGAAGCAGTGGCTTCTGACATCGTTCCAATTATCTTAGATGCTGAACATATATCATTAGATATTTCTTATAAACAGGATACACAACAAGCTCTTATTACAGAGCAAGAAGCTTTTACCGGTATACGTGAATTTGAGGGCGGAATAATCTCTGATATAACACCAGCTGATAAAGAAGTTATAACAACAGATACAAAAGTAATTGAAACTGTACATGCAGCAAGGGAATCTGAACGATATGCAATCGTTAGTGAACAAGAATTATTAGAGCGACAGGCCATTGCAGACGCCGTGACTAACGAAGTAGATACATTCGATAGGGAACATGAATTAGAAAGCGTTACAGAGGAATATGAACGGTTTGAACGTATACCAGAACGAGAATCAGTTCTAGAGGATAATGAACTATTCAAAATGGAGAGAGTACTAGATGCAGAAAAACCAGATGAATTAATAATCATCGAAAAGGAAAATGATGATCCGAAGTTATGGCTGCGACATAGTCGTCAATCTTGGTGGACAAATTCAAACTGGAAAAAAACAAGATAAGCAGGAGAGTATACAATGGCCAATCAATTAGGAAAAAGTCTACTAAACCCAGAATCCGGTTGGACACGAGAGTATTGTAGTTTAGCAAACGTAGGTCCAGGTAAGTTTTTTTACGATGTGCCACCATATGGCACTAGTAATGAACAGGATGGAAAATGGGATGTAGTGGGCGATGATAGAGATCTTACTAATGAAAGTGCCTGGTTTGTAGGGAGAAAAGAGGGCCGCACATTTTCATTTAAGTTTACTGGAACATCTTTGCGCATAATGCTTAAAAGATGGCATGAACACAGATTTAACATTGAAGTCAGTATTGATGGAACTAAGTTTACTGGTTCTGTTCCTGCTACTTCTAGTTCTTTTCATGTTTGTTTTGAAAGACTAGATTTAGTGAGAGGTGAGCATCTCGTTACAGTTACAGCAAAAGGCTCCGCTCTACCACCAGGAACACCTGGACTTATTTATACATTTTTAGCTGCTATTGATTACGCAGATTTAAGCGCTAAAGTTGGTGATGTATTAAAAGAACCGGAACCAGGTTGGAAACGGTTTGATGATATGGATAGCAATATTCGGTACACAGGACCTTGGTTTCATAATAGTAATGCGGTAGGTGACTCTAATAATACGTTGTCATACAAGAACTCAAATCATGGTACTGAACCTACAAAATGCGAGTTCGTATTTTCTGGAAAGGGAATTCGCATTATTTCTAAATACATCAATAGTACAAGTTATAGAGATCCAATAAAAATCACTATAGACGGTTCTTCTGAAACTTACACACTTTCTCCAAAATCAACTATTCTTCAATGTTTAGTTTATGAGAAATTGGACATTGAACCTGGAATTCATACAGTTGTAATTGAAGCTCAAGATAATATTATAGATGCTATTGACGTATTACAGGGAGAATTACTATCACCAGATTTAATTAAAAAGCCTAAAGTATCCTTGTATGAAAAAGAAAGCGGAAAAATATTTGTAGATGATTTTGATTCCGTAAATCCAAAATGGCTTATGTCACCATCAAATGCATTTAACAACGCTGTAAAAAAAGGATTCCTACGTATGAATCATTCTGTAGATAAAGACGTTATGCTATTAATTGACAGACCACAAGACAACTTTGCAATCCAAGTTATTGCGGATTATGCTCCTACAAAAGAAGGAGATGAAGGTGGCTTACTGATTTATCAAAATGAAAAGAATAAAGTAGAGTTCCTTGAATCCTATTCTGCTAATGGTTCACAAAGCAATAAAGAGTGGATGGCATTATGCAAGGAAGATCAATGGGACTTTTACACAAAGACAGATACATTTTTTGATTATGTGGATAACGATTCATTAGCAGCAAAAAGAATTGGTGTTGTTTTAAAAAGAGGAACTGCAGAGGGATTTGTACCGCTAGACATCAATAAAATTATTATGACAACAAGCAATATGTTACGTCTGCGCCAACTATATGAAAATTATAAGGTTGTATTAAAAGATACTGCAGATAATATCCTGTCTACTAACATTGTAGCTGCAGCTCATACAGGCATTGATATTCTACTTCCTTCTTTAGAGTTTGAGGGAATCATAGAAATATATGATGAGGAAAACGAACTTATAGCAAAGAAACAAGCTACCTTTTACGGTGGGGATATGTATTGCACGGGTTCATCCCTACAAATCAAAATGAATAGCGAAGAATTAAATACAACGGATCCAACGAACTTAGGTTACATGGTGAATAACGAGCGTATTGTAAAAATGACAATCGTAAATGATAACATCGGTGCTGCTACAAATATAAAACTATCCATTCAACAGTACATGGAGAAAGTCGGTTACACCTGGGCGCTTATTTCGTTAGATGGGACAAGCTATTTAAATGAAATACAGATTGATTCAGTAGCCGCACAAAGCACGCGTGATTTTTGGGTAAAAGTTGTAAAGGATACAAATTTCCTAGCATTTGAACCATTTTATTTTAATATTCATCTAAAACATAATTGAGGTGAATACAATATGGGAACTGTAATGAAATTATATAGATATACATCCGAAAGTGAGATTACACCGTCAATCCTTATTGAAAGGAATATACAAATTACAATTGAACCAGGAAAAACTCTATATACTCCATTGGATGTAGGTTGTAACAAATACGATATTCGCACGATTCAAGTTACAAATGATTCAAATGTTGAAGCAATGTTATTTATGTACGATCAAAAAGAGAATGGGAATCAAGTCTATAAAAGCTTATCAGAAAAAAGAACATATGATATTTTGGCTATTCCTTGTGAGGATAAAGATCATACAAACAAGGTACATCTTTATATAGAAAATAGGGGCGTGGCAACCTCTACTTTTAATGTTTCTATAAAAGCGATACGTTTAAGTTAAGGAGGAACATACAGAATGACAAATAAAATTTGTAAGTTACACAGACTAGAGCGAAGAGAAGTCTTTATGAAGATTATCGATGAAATGAAAAAGGCTGGATGGCAGCAATTAAATGCTGATGCGCCATCAAAAGATAAAATTTATGTCATGTACTCAAGCGGCAACGACGGTATGAAGAACCATTCTATAGAATTACGTCCATTTGATGCCGTTAATGCAAGTAGCCAAGATATTATAGCAGGTAAATATTCCAATTTTGATATAAGGGATTCTGCTAATTCTGTTACTGATGCAAGCTTTAGATTAATTGAACGATATGATAAAGAGAAGGACGTTACCTATGGAGGACCTGGTGCGTTCTATCCATTATGTTTTCATCAAGGGAAAACAATTAACAATACTAGTGTTACTACTATTAGCAAACCAATTGCTATGGTGGACCTATATTTATACGTTGATAAAGACATTGTTATCTATTGTGTTTATGAAAACGATGATAATCTTCCAGAACGAAAAGGGAAGACGGTAATAGGATTATTTGGTATTCCAGATGAACTATATCAACAAGAACAATTCACACCTATATCTTCTCCTTTTAGTGTCTTAGTGAGTGCTTGCCCAAAGTGGGACCCTTATGCAGCACTGGTGGCTGCTAGAAGTAAACTTATATATGAGGGATTAAAAAATGTTTCTGTTCCTATTTTCATTTGGGATAAGGTATTTTTAAAGGCACCATCTTTAGAAGGAAATATAATATTTACATCATTTTTTATGGGAGATAACGTAGATGGATTAAGAGCAAAATTTGATGGCCTTTACACATATAGGGGTTCAAATTTTGTAATTGGTGATATCGTTGAAATTTCTCAAGATGGAGAAGTCCAGAAATATAAATTATTTAACACCTACTACTCAAGTGTATGGAGTTCATTTTCAGAGTACAACATTGCATTAAGAGTAGAATAAGGCTGGTGATTTTATGACAATAAAAGGCATAATAATTCAACCAAAAACACTGTATCCACCCGTACAACGTAAACCACAAATACGCAAAGGCTCAAAATTAGAAATCAGTGACATGTATATTACAGGGGTGAGACAAACCACCACACGAAAAGGGGTTATGTTTAATTTCTCCCGAAACGAAAGCAATACTACTGAAAAAGCAGTAATAAAACCACCACGTGCTGAACCACTAGAATACGCGTGGAAGAAAATGAACATATAACTTTATCGAAATTGAGCGTGCTGCAGCACGCTTTTTTATTTTGGTCAAAATTTGAAAGGAGGTGAGAACTTGGAAAGAATTCACGAACTCATCAAGGCATGGAATATAAGCGATGTTATTACAAGTACTCAATTTAAAGTAGGTGGTGCTATCGGTGGTGGATTAGGAACAATAATTAATTTACTCTATGGCAAAGCTAATTTAATTTGGATATCAATTTACTGCTGGATTATCATGCTCGACTGGATTACGGGTAGTAAAGCTTCAAAGCTAGACGGAACATACTCATCACAATATGGAATTGAGGGCATCACGAGAACCGTGGTGCTTTTATCATTACCAGCCCTTGCACATTTATTTGATATTGCTCTTAAACTACCTGATTTCTTTTTCTTCATGGTAGTCGGTGGATTGAGTTACCACATTTTTAATAGTTTCGCAGCAAACTGTGCGCGAATTGGCTGGGAAAAATGGATTCCTGCATGGTTATTAGAAAGTGTAGCATCCGAAATTCAAGCAAAGATTCAAAGAAGTGATGCACGAAAAGAAAAACATGCTACCAAATAAAAAAATACACGCCTTACATAAGGAGAGCATTGTCAAAAGACGGTGCTCTTTTTGTTTGGCAAAAAGGGGAAACACACAATGAAAAAACCAATTAAACTATTTAGCTCATTATTTATGACTCTATTACTCTTATTTTCGTTTGCTACGGCTTCTTTTGCGGATAGAGTACTAATTATCCAAGACTTACCGAAACAAGCATATCGCTACGGTGTGGGCGCTTATGAGGGCGTTGTGGCACATAGTACAGCAACACCAGAAGCACCAGCGATTAATATTCGAAATTATGAAGCTAGAACATGGAGAAATGCATTTGTACACTATGCTGTAGATTGGAACGAAACAGTCCAAATTGCCGATACAAAATATGTGGCTTACGGTGCTGGACCATATGCAAATAAAAGATTTGTTCACGTAGAACTTTCTGAAACTAGCAACCCAGATAAATTTAAATCTTCTTACGAGCGTTATGTAAAACTATTAGCTAAGATTTTAAAAGATAGAGGGATTCATCCAAGCAAAGGTTTATGGACACATAAAGATATTACTTACAAATTAGGTGGAACTGACCACGAAGATCCGATTGATTACCTTCGCAGTCATGGTGTATCAGAATCACAATTCAGAGCGGACGTACAAAAAGCGTATGAAGGCTCAACAGTTACAGTTAAACCAAAACCACAAGAACCATCACAAAACGTTGTAGGCGAAACAGGAGTAGCTTATATTGATGGATTTAACGTAAACCTAAGAAGTGGACCATCAACAAATTATGGTGTTACCCGTCAATTAAATAAAGGAGAAGCATATCAAGTATGGGGAAAACAAGGTGATTGGTTAAATCTTGGCGGTAACCAATGGATTTATAACAACCCATCTTACATTAAATATCAAGAGGAACAAACTACTACTTCAAGTTCTGTAGTAGGAAAACGTGTTGCTTCTAAAGTGGACGACCTTCGTTTCTATGACTCTGCTTCTTGGTCTGATAAAGATGTAGCAGGAACGGTAGATGAAGGACTTGGATTTACGATTGATGCTAAAGTATCCGTTAATGGTTCACCACAATACAAAGTACACAACAGTAAAGGCGTAACATACTATATAACTGCAAATGAAGCCTATGTGTATGTGAAGTAGAGAAAAAGGTCTACTCAATATGAGTAGACCTTTTTTATAAGTTTCTAGAAAATAACGTACAAATAACTATTTAGAATAATTTTCAAACCCCTTGCTAATAACTACAAGTCCTATTATGAAAGAAAGTGTTCTTATTATTAATTCAGCAACTAGCAAATCACCCATAGTCTTTGAAACATTATATAATTCACCAGTAATAATAATTGGTGCTATGATTATTAGTATTCCTATTAGAATTTGAATGAACAGAATATATTTAGGTTGCAGAGAGATCACCTCCATTAAATTAGCATGTATAATGAACTTAACATGTAATTAAGAAGTAATCGATCATTTAAAAATTTATCAACTTTAAAAATATACATATCCTTCTTTATAAGTATATTTATAGTGACTCGTCGCATAAGATGCATTAAAACCTACACTTCCTGTCTTCCCTACAGTAATGGATACATTGCCATTAAAAGTAGTTGTGCCATTATTATGAAAATCACCATTAACAATATAGAAAATTCTGTTAGGATCCTCTAAATTTGCTTGAACTGTACCACTGAACGTTTTAGAAAGACCATTTGCATCTCTATTCATATTAATATGTTTTATTTCCTTAATACCCCTGAAGCTTCCACCCCATTCATTTGTTTCACAATAAAACCTTAATGAAGGGCTATAGAAAGGTGTTACTGAAAAATTGGTTGTTAGTGTTCGGTACGTAGCGGCAAGTGTTGCAGCAGATGATTGCCCACGAGCTTTCCCCTGAGCCATGAGTTGCTGAGAAATTTCTTCTCTAGGTTTATTGGTATCTGCAGCAATTTGATTAACAAGTTCCCCAAACGTTAGTACCTCACCTATTTGTACATTCGATTGATCTGTTAAATCTAATACATTACCTTTTTTTATAGTAGAATCAACTGTGTTATTCTCAGCTGCGCTTGCAATTGTTCCTCCTCCGAATATAGCAAGAGATAATCCTGCAACACTTAAAACTTTACTAATCTTTTTCATTTTTCATACCTCCTAAAATATTAATTAAGACAATATCATGCTAATTTACCTTTATTTGTTAGCATAATTCAGATATTAACCCCAAAATAATGGGAAATAAATACTTATAAACCAAATAATTACCAAAAATTTTCGACAAATAAGGTTCACGCTATACCATTACTAGCATTACAATTAGTTTTATATAGATAATTCTTTCTTTACAATCTAACGATTTACCGATGTTTTTACGTCAATTGATAAAAATTAAATTAAATATTCTGGATATTATTTATAAAATTGTTTTTTACAACTTATTACAATTAAACTTTGTTATGATTGATTTTATATAAACTAAATAAAGGAGATTGCGTTATGATAATTCTGAATAATGAAAAAGTTACTAGACTATTAAATGAATGGTATAAGGTTATTCTATCTAAACAAATAACAAAGGCGACAAGAATGAAAGAAGAAGTTGATGAAAAGATTAGTGTCTTAATGGTCGAACAAAACCGAGATTTACAAGATCAAAATCTCTTATTGTACTATTCTCTATTGGATTATAGTTATAAAGTGTTAATAAATAAATCATATGTAACTCGTAGTGATTTTGATGCAGTTGAAAAACTTACAACAAAAACTATTGATGAGTATTTAAGATACTACTACCATTTCTATAAAGCTGTGCATAACACTATGATTGCTAACTATATGGAAGCGATGGAGCAATTTGAAGAAGCTGAACGACTTTTAGAGTATATTCCTAATGACATTGAAAAAGCTGAATTTAATTATAAACTTGGTGAACTATATTACCACCTTCAACAACCTTTATTAACAATTAAGCATGTTATGAAAGCAAAAGACATATACAAAAAACATGAAGATTATATAATAAATCAAATTGAATGCGATACAATCCTAGGCTTGGCAAGTGTCACTTTAAGTCAGTTTGAACAAGGAGAAGAGCTTTTTGTTAAGTGCTTGGATATGGCTAAAAAACATAACTGTACTCGACTAATTACCTTAATTCAATACAACTTAGGTTTTCTTTATGCAAAACAAGGTATATCCGCAACTGCAATTCGACATTTAATGGATGTGTATAAATCTGAAAAACCATATCATAAAACTGTATTCTTACTGGCTCGAGAACATTTCAAAATAAATGAAATTGAACAAGCGCAAGAATTTTTGACTCAAGGTTTTGAATTAGCTGACGTTGAATATACACATCATTTACGAATACTTCGAGCACAATACGATGAAAGTTATAAGCAGAATTTAGAAACAACGATTGCAGATGGACTAAATTACTTCGAATCCCAAAAACTTTATGGATTTATGGAAGAGTACTCTGGAATTTTAGCGAAAAAACTTTATCAAGAAGGTAATCATGAGAAGGCTAGCCAATACTTTAATATATCTTATGATGCTAAAGAATTACTTCAGAAGGGAAGTGCGTTAAAATGAAAAAAGTACTAATAGGATTTTTTAGTTTTGCTGCTGTTTTAACTATTGGAAGCTTTACTGAAACTTTTACATCACAAGCTGATCATGGTAGACCGCCTGCACCACAAAGACCAGATTATATTTCTAATGTGGCCGATTTTGATCACGGTAGACCACCTGCGCCGGCATACGAATACGGCGATACTTATATTGATCATGGTGAGCATATCTAAAACAAAAAGAGGACGTGATATATACGTCCTCTTTTTGTTTTATTTTAATTACGACCAAATTATATTTAAAATAATATAAGGAGTAATGTTCTCTAGTATATCAATCCCATCAATAATAATGTCTGGGTGTGGCTTGCTATCAAGAAACTGTCCGAGTGGCAACAGGAAAAAGTGTTAGTTTCTCATATAAATCTCATAATTGAGAATGGGTTTAAATAACCGGTGCAACAACAGCGAAATGCGATTCGTATATTTGCACACATTTTGCTCACATTTTGTTCACGTACTATATAAAAAAGTACGAAAATCTATAAAAATAATTATTTCAATAAAATTTTTTCTGGATTTCAAAAAGTGCCAAAACCCTTGTGATATAAGGGTTTTGGCACTTTTGTGTTTTTTGTATTTTATCAAATAAACAATCCTAAAATTGTTCATTCTTTTCCCAAGATTCAACGATATAATGTGCAATCGTCGGATTGAAGCCTTTACCAACTAAAAACATAATCGCAGCAACTTCTGTTAATGCGTGTTCGTGTGATGTATGTTTTGCTTCATTTAAACCGTAATCTACCCATGGTTTTACGAAATCTAGTACGGGTTTCTTGAAAGGTAAAAACTGTGTACCGACAACTTGTTGAATTTGTTGTTGTGTTGGTTCAGTAATTGGTCCAGGTGGTAAGATTTGTGGTTGTGTAATGTCTAATGTTGGTCCTGGCGGTAAAATTTGTGGCTGCGTTGGATCTATTGTTGGTGGTTTAGGTGGTGAGACACGTGCGTCGTAGTTTGGTTGATACATTTGTTGTTGGTATTGCGGTTGTTGTGGTTGAGTTGTGTATGGGTTTTGTGGTGCTGCATATGGATTTTGTTGATATGGTTGTTCTTGGTTTTGTGGTGCTGCATATGGATTTTGTTGATATGGTTGTTCTTGGTTTTGTGGTGCTGCATATGGATTTTGTTGATATGGTTGTTCTTGGTTTTGTGGTGCTGCATATGGATTTTGTTGATATGGTTGTTCTTGGTTTTGTGGTGCTGCATATGGATTTTGTTGATATGGTTGTTCTTGGTTTTGTGGTACCGCATATGGATTTTGAGGATATTCATAATTTGGACGTGTTCCATATGGATTTTGTTGAAATTCAGTTTCTTGATTTTGCATTGTTGCATATGGGTTTTCGTCATATTGTTGTTCTTGCTGTTGTAACTCTTGTTCTTCGTATTGTTCTGTGTATCTTTGTTCTTGTTGTTGAGGGTAAAATGGTTGCCTTGGATAAGGCGGTTGATTATTATAGAACATATTTATTCCTCCTTCATGATGATGCCTACCACCTAGTGTATGGGCAGACAAGAAAATATGTGATGAAAAAATGCGGGCGTGTTACAATAAGTAACTGGGTGAAGATAAAATGACAAAACAAGAAAAAATCCAAAAAACAATTACTTTTGTAAAACATATTTTAGAAAAAGATGCGAGTGGACATGATTGGTATCATATTGAGCGTGTACATAAACTGGCGATTTCTTTATCTGAGCAAGAAGGTGGAAATCGTTTTATAATTGAAATGGCAGCATTACTTCACGATGTGGCAGATGAAAAGCTAAACGAAACTGAAGAAGCAGGAATGAAAAAAGTTTCAGATTGGTTAGAAGAGTTACGTGTTGAAGAAGAGGAAAGTAAACATATTCTTCATATCATCGCCAATATGTCTTATAAAGGTGGCCATGGCGGCACACTTGAGTCGCTTGAAGGGGAAATTGTTCAAGATGCGGATCGTTTAGATGCTCTTGGTGCAATTGGAATTGCACGTACATTTGCATATGGCGGGGCAAAAGGGAGATTAATGTATGACCCAACTATTCCGCCGCGTGAAGAAATGACGAAAGAAGAGTATAGAAAAAATAATGATCCATCTTTAAATCATTTTTATGAAAAACTTTTGAAATTAAAAGATTTAATGAATACGAATGCAGCAAAACAAGAGGCTGAAATTCGTCATCGTTATATGGAACAGTTTATTGAACAATTTATGAAAGAGTGGAATGCACAAATATGAAAATGTTAACTGTGGAAAACTTATCAAAATCATATGGAGAAAAACCGTTATTTGATGGATTATCATTTAGTATTGCAGAAGGACACCGTGCCGGAATTATCGGTGTAAACGGAACTGGTAAATCGACGTTATTAAAAATTATTGCAGGGGCAGAAATTCCTGATACAGGTGATATGACTCATTCTCGTGGGTATACAATTAGTTATTTATCACAGCAACCAGAGTTTGATGAACAACTAACAGTGCTAGAGCAAGTCTTCCATGGTGATACTCCTTTAATTCGTCTTCTTCGTGAGTATGAAAAGGCGCTATTACATATCGAAAAAGATCCAAGTAATGAAAAAGTACAGGAACAATTATTTGCAGTGCAGCAACGTATGGATGCAATGAGTGCATGGGAAGCAAATGCAAATGCGAAATCTCTTTTAACGAAATTAGGAATTACGGACTTCACTGCAACTGTTGGAAATTTATCTGGTGGACAGAAAAAACGTATTGCGATGGCGCAATGTTTTATTGAAACACCGGATCTATTAATTTTAGATGAGCCTACGAACCATCTTGATCATGAGACAGTGGAATGGTTAGAGGAATATTTAGCTCGATATAATGGTGCAGTATTACTTGTAACCCATGATCGTTATTTCTTAGATCGTGTGACGAATCGTATTTTCGAATTAGATAATGGAAAACTGTATAGTTATGAAGGGAATTACAGTACGTTTTTAGAAGCGAAAGCACTTCGTGAAGAACAAGAAATTGCGCAAGAATCAAAACGTCAAAACTTATATCGCCGCGAACTAGCATGGATCCGCCGCGGTGCAAAAGCCCGTTCAACAAAGCAAAAGGCACGTATTCAACGATTTGATGAGCTAAAGGGCCAAGAAGGGCCAGCTGCAAAACAGTCAGTTGATATTGCACTTAGCGGTAGCCGTCTTGGGAAAAAAGTACTTGAGTTAAAAGATGTGACGAAAAAATTTGGTGATAAAACGGTATTAAACAACTTTAATCATATCGTGAAACCAGGCGATCGCATCGGAATTATTGGGGCGAATGGAAGCGGGAAATCTTCGCTATTAAATATGCTTGCAGGTAAGTTATCTCCTGATAGTGGTGAAATTGAAGTTGGGCAAACTGTAAAAGTTGCTTATTATACGCAAGAAAATGAAGAAATGAATTTAAATCAGCGTATGATTGAATACATTAAAGAGATTGCAGAAGTTATTCATACAACAGATGGAAAAGTAATTGGTGCATCTCAAATGTTAGAACGTTTCTTATTCCCGACTCATTCACATGGTACACCGCTTGGTAAACTATCTGGTGGTGAAAGAAGACGTTTATATTTATTACGTATTTTAATGGGAGAACCAAACGTACTTTTACTTGATGAACCTACGAATGATCTAGATACACAAACATTAACAGTACTAGAAGATTATTTAGAAGATTTCCCAGGTGTCGTTTTAACTGTATCGCATGACCGTTACTTCTTAGATAAAGTAGTAGATGAACTGTTCATCTTTACTGGCGGAGGCGAAGTGCGTGAGTTCCTAGGTAGTTATACAGATTATTTAGAAATGGAAAAAACGAGAGAACTTATGGAGAAAGCGGAAGTTCAAAAAGAGAAAAAAGTAGTAGAAGAAGCTCCAAAACAACAACGTAAACGTAAACTTTCATACAATGAGCAGCGTGAATGGGAAACGATTGAAGATACGATTGCCGAACTTGAAGAAAAAATTGAGTCAATTGGAGAAGAACTTGCGAAAGTTGGATCTGACTTCACAAAAGCACAAGAATTATCTGAAGCACAGCAGAAAACAGAAGAAGAGCTAGAAAAAAAGATGGAAAGATGGAGTGAACTATCAGACATGGTTGAAGGATTAAAATAAAAACAAGCTGCATATATTGAAAAGTAAAGAGAAAAACTTTACACTATTGGTAGAACCTATTTTAGGAGGGAAAAAATGAGAACATCTAATCCAATGTTGAAAAAAGAGGCATTCCGTAAAGAGGGAGCAAGCGCTTCTGCGATGACAATTGGCGGAACAGTAGGCAAAACGTTCATTATGCTTATCTTGCTACTTGCAACGTCTGTCTATTCATACATACAGATGATGCAGGGGACGATGAAGATGCCAGTATTAATTGGTGCTTTAATCGTTGCGGCAATCATCGCATTTGCGTCTATGTTCTTCCCGCGTATTTCACCTTTTGGTGCACCAATCTATGCAGCGGTAGAAGGGGTTGTGTTAGGAAGTATTTCAGCAGTTTATACAATGAAATTTGGCGATTCTATCGTTTTAAATGCTGTATTACTAACAATCTCAATTCTATTTGCAATGTTAGTGTTATATGCAACACGCGTAGTAAAAGTAACGGATAAATTCCGTACAGGCGTTATGGCAGCAACACTCGGAATTCTGGTTATGTATTTAGTCGTATTCCTACTAAATATGTTTGGTGTAACTGTTCCATACATTCACCAAGGTGGTACAATCGGTATTATTATTAGTGCAGTTGTTATTGTAGTTGCTGCATTAAACTTATTACTAGATTTCGATTTAATCGAAAATGGTGTACGTAGTCAAGCTCCGAAATATATGGAGTGGTACACTGCAATGGGACTAATGCTTACACTAGTTTGGTTATACTTAGAAATTCTTCGTTTCGTTTCTTACTTTACGAAAAATGACTAATAAAAAAACCTGCATGAAAAATGCAGGTTTTTTTATTTTCAAAGATATATTGAACGTATGGTATAATATGGATGTTATCAACTTGAATTGAAGGAGATGGAATATGATGAAAGGGAAGAAGGGGATTATGAAAAAACTATTTTCTAAAAGTTTTTTCATAGAACTAGATGAAGCTTTAACGTATCCATCATCTGAAGTTATTACTTCAGCGATTGAAGGATATGCAACTGAATGCAATGAAAGACTAAAATTTGAGAGTAAAGTTAAACCGATTACTTTTTACTTAGAAAATGTAATGTACCGTGCTGAAATAAAGATGGCTCGCGGAGGATATTACATATCTTGTACTGAAGTGTAATAAATTTTGAAACCATACATGTTTGAACTATGTATGGTTTCTTTTTTTGTTTTGTAAGGTCTAAATTAATACTTTTTACTTACGGATACATCATTTTGTGCTTTTTACCATTCATCCATTTCTCCTTACAATGGAGAAAAATATGTGAGGTGGTATAACTTATGATGAATAGAGTTGTATTAATCGGTAGATTGACAAAGGAGCCAGAATTATACTACACAAAACAAGGCGTTGCTTATGCAAGAATATGTATTGCGGTGAATAGAGGATTTCGAAATAGTTTAGGTGAACAACAAGTCGATTTTATTAATTGTGTCGTTTGGCGAAAATCGGCTGAGAATGTAACTGAATATTGTAAGAAGGGATCACTTGTTGGGATTACAGGGCGTATTCAGACGAGTAATTACGATGATGAACAAGGCAAGAGAATATATAGAACTGAAGTTGTGATTGAGAGTATTACCTTTTTGGAGAGAAGGCGGGAGGGGGCATCGTAATAAAAGGTGATTTTAAGTAATAGCTACGGAAAAAATTGTGGAAAGTATTTTAATAAACTTAAAGAAGGAGTACCGCCAGCTTTTTTTGGAAAACAAGTAAAGAGTATACAAAATTTTATTACGTTTTTCGGCTAATCCAGTAACAATCGAGAACCGTAAAACCCATGCGAGGATAGGAATGTATAAAAAGAAGAATCGAGTGATAGAAAATAAAAAAGGGGATCCTTTCTGAGAGTAAGGAATCCCCCTTTTTATTGTTTCTTGCAAGTGAATTATTTAAATTCTTGTCTATATAATTTAAACGAATAAATAGCTCCAACGAAGAATACAAAGGCTTCAAATAATATAAAGATTTGACGGAAATTCTCAATATCTTTACCAACTAAAGAAATAAATATGCAATTCATTAGAATTTGAGTAGTAAACATACAAGAAATAATTTTAAAATGAATAGGAGTTGTTCTTTCATCTGGTTTACCAATTTTTTTGTAAATAATAATAAGTGTAATTACTGAACCCAAAAATAGAAGTGCTGTAAGTCCTACAACGATATTGAAATTTCCTGTACTTTCTAACATCCATTTATTTAATAAATCAATCATTATTATCTTCCTTTCCTACATAAGAGAATATTTCGTTCTTCTTTTTCACTATAATAAAAAAAGAAAAAGGAAAACATCGAACTTTCTTACAAATACTCGTGTATTCTTACAGTTTTGTCATTTTGCAAATGTATTCATCGCCTTGTCTTTCACTATTTTCTTTGGAAAACATAGTGAATTACGAGAAAGAGCGCTACAAGATCAACTTCCGAGAACGAAAAATATGTAAATAAGCTGTCTATATGGACAGCTTATTATATTTTTTTGCTTAGCGTGTGTTTTTTTTAATACTGGCGGTACCTCAAGAAATGGATAAAAAATAAAAAGCATCGGAAACGAAAGCTTTTAAAACCTCATTCCTAATTTGAAATGTAAAAAGAATGAAATAGTATGGTAGCGGGAAGAAAGTAGTAAAATTAAGCATCCGAGTAGGAGTATAGAGTGATAACATGTTACAATACAGCTAAGAACACGCAATAAAGGAGAGTTTTTTACGTGAAGATTAAAGCAATTGAACCGACGCCAAGTCCAAATACAATGAAAGTTATTTTGAATGAAGTATTACCATCAGGAGCGCGTAATAATTATACAAATGAAAATAAAGAACAAGCACCAATGCAAGTGCAAGAAATTTTGAAAATTGAAGGCATTAAAGGTGTGTATCATGTAGCTGACTTTTTAGCAGTCGAGCGAAATGCAAAGTATGACTGGAAAGTATTATTACAACAAGTTCGTGCTGTTTTTGGCGAAAAAGTAGTGGAAGAAAGTGAAGAACAACAACTGTCTCATTTTGGAGAAGTGAAAGTGTTTGTTCAAATGTTCTTTACAATTCCAATGCAAGTAAAGTTAACAGATGGAACATCGGAAGAACGCGTTGGCTTACCAGATCGTTTCAAAGAATCAATTATGAAAGTACAAATGTCTGCACCAAACGTTGTAAAAGAGCGTAAATGGGTAGAACAAAGTACACGTTACGGTAATTTTGAAGAAATCGGGAAAGAAGTAGTAGAAGAGATTGTTGCTGCTTATTCAGAAGAACGTGTAAATGAAACGGTTAAAGAATTATTAAATCAAGCAGGTGCTGTTGAAGTAACGATTCAAAAGCGTGAGCCATATAAAGTAACAGAAGAGATGATGAAAGATTCTGACTGGAAAAACCGTTTTGCAGCATTAGAACAAATGGATCCTACTGAAGAAGATATTCCAGTGTTGAAGATGGCGTTAGATGATGAAAAAGTTTCAATACGCCGTTTAGCAACAGCGTATTTAGGTATGGTAAAAGGTGATGAAGTATTACCGTTATTATATAAAGCGTTGTTAGATCGCTCTGTAAGTGTTCGTCGTACTGCAGGAGATTGTTTATCAGATGTAGGTGATCCGGCAGCGATGTTCGTTATGATTAAATCTCTGAAAGATCCAAGTAAATTAGTACGCTGGCGTGCAGCGATGTTCTTATTTGAACTTGGAGATGAAAGTGCGATTCCAGCATTAAAAGCAGCGCAAGATGATTCAGAGTTTGAAGTAGCGATGCAAGCACGTCTAGCATTAGAGCGTATTGAAGGCGGAGAAGAAGCAAAAGGTTCTGTATGGAAACAAATGACGGAGTCTCGTAAAGGGGAATAATGTATGATTGTTTTCTATGATAGTTGGTGTCCGATGTGTACGGCCGTTGCAGAACGTACGAAAAAATTAGATAAAAAGGGTAAGATGAAATTTGTTTCATTTCGAAATGAAGATGTAGTTGAGAAATATAAGCTTTCTCAAGAACTACAAAGTAAAATGGAACAAAGACTGTATATTTTTAAAAATAATAAGTGGTATGACGGCATTCAGAGCATAGATGTATTAGCAAAGGCCGTTCCATCTTATTGGTTTGCAGTTCCTTTTATAAAGCTATCTATCGTACTTGGTTTTGGAAGTAAAGTATACGATTATATCGCTAATAATAGAAAACTTGTTCCAGTGGGACATTGCCGCGGTGGGGTTTGTGAAATCCCTACAAAAAAATGAAATCATCGTTATCTTTCTTTTGCACCTATTAATAGAGCGTGATATGATGAATTTGGAATGAAAGTTGAAGGAGAGATTACAAGATGTCAAATGCTTATGAAGAATACATGCGCCAAATGGTAATCCCAATGCGCCAAGAGTTAGTGCGTTCTGGGTTTGAAGAGTTAACTACAGAAGAAGCTGTAACAGAATTTATGGAAAATACATCAGGTACAACTTTAGTAGTTGTAAACTCTGTTTGTGGTTGTGCAGCTGGTTTAGCACGTCCATCAGCAGGTCAAGCGGTTGTTCGTGCTGAAAAACAACCTGATCATCTTGTAACTGTATTCGCAGGTCAAGATAAAGATGCTACTGCAAAAATGCGTGAATACTTCGGAGAAATTCCTCCATCTTCACCATCTATGGCATTATTAAAAGGAAAAGAAGTTGTTCACTTCATTCACCGTCATGAAATTGAAGGTGCAACTATGGACGAAATTATTACGAACTTAGAGCAAGCTTTCGAAAAGAATTGCTAAAAGAAGGGGGAGAGTAAATCTCCCTCTTTTCTTTATATAGAGGTGAAAGAATGATAGTAACAACAGCAGGAAGAACGAACAAAGAAATGACAGATTATGCAAACAAGGTAGCAGCAGAATTAAATGCTTCTTTCGTTAAACGTAATGACATACCAGTACATAAGCTGCATGAACAGTATGAACAAGATGTACTTGTCGTAGGAAAGAACCGATTAGCTATTTATCCGAAAGGTACGGAAGAATCATTTTTCTTTCATCCGAACTCAGCGATGTTTCGTGTGAAAAGGTTAATGCGTGGAGAGCACGATCCGTTTGTACAAGCTGCTAAATTAGAGAGCGGAATGAGAGTGTTAGATTGTACGCTTGGTATGGCATCAGATAGTGTTGTAGCTAGTTATGTTGTTGGTGAAAGTGGAACAGTAACAGGACTTGAAGGCAATGAATATATGGCTTATATTATGGAAAATGGTTTGAAAACATGGTCTTCATCTGTTTCTGAAATCGATGAAGCAATGCAAAGAATCCAAGTAAAGCAAACGGAGCATTTTTCATTTTTAGCGCAATGTGAAGACAATAGTTATGATGTCGTTTACCTTGATCCGATGTTTGAAGAAACTGTCATAGAATCCGATGGAATTAAAGGATTAAAACACTTCGCTTTGTATCATGATATTACTGACGAAACAATTGCGGAGGCAAAACGAGTGGCGAGAAAACGTGTTGTTTTAAAAGATCATTTTCGTAGTTCTAGATTTGAAAAACACAATTTTCATGTATACAAAAGAAAAAGTGCTAAGTTTCATTTTGGTGTAATTGACCCTTGCTAATTGTTTGAAAAGATGTATAATAAGCAATAATTAATTAAATATACTGTCTGTGATGAAGAGAGTAGTCTTTTTTAGAAGGAAAGCGAGCTAGGGATGGTGTGAGCCTAGTACGGAAGAAAAAGATGAAGCGCACTTCGGAGATGCTTCTTGAACGAATAGTAGAGAAAGCCGAGGCCCCCCTGTCCTCGTTATAAACGGGAAAGTGGTTCGTAACGAACAACAAGGGTGGTACCACGGGTTAAAACTCGTCTCTTTTTTAGAGACGAGTTTTTTGTGTTTTAAAAAATAAGGAGGTTGTATCATGGATTATAAAATGCAGTTTGCGGAAAGTTTATCTAATATTTTCACGAATGAATTAACGCAAAAACAAATTTTAGATTTAATTGAAACACCGAAACAAGATGAATTTGGAGATGCAGCGTTCCCATGTTTTTCATTAGCGAAGCAATATAAAAAAGCACCAGCTCTTATCGCAAAGGAAGTTGCTGAGAAATTAAATGATCCGTTTTTTACGAAAGTAGAAGCCGTTGGTCCGTATGTAAATGTATTTTTCAATCGTGAAACTGTAAGTGATGCAGTATTAAAAACAGTTTTAGCGGAGAAAGAAGAGTTCGGTCAAAACCACTTTGGCTGTGAAAAAACAGTAGTAATTGATTATTCCTCTCCTAATATCGCGAAACCTTTTTCGATGGGGCATTTACGTTCTACAATGATAGGAAATTCGCTGAAACATATCGCTGAAAAATGTGGCTATGAAGTTGTAGGGATTAATTATATAGGAGATTGGGGAACACAGTTTGGAAAGTTAATTACGGCTTATAAAAAATGGGGAAATGAAGCAGTAGTTAAAGAAGATCCAATACGTGAGCTATTTAAGTTATATGTCCAATTCCATGAAGAGGTAAAAGACGACGAAGAACTAGAAGAAGAAGGACGTGCTTGGTTTAAGAAATTAGAAGAAGGTGATGAAGAAGCGGTAGAGCTTTGGAATTGGTTCCGTCATGAGTCCCTTAAAGAATTTTCGCGCATTTATGAACTTCTCGGCGTAGAATTTACTAATTTTCAGGGAGAAGCATTTTATAATAATTTAATGGAAGATTTTATTGGGATTTTAGAAGAACATGAGTTGCTTGAAGAATCAGAAGGTGCATTAGTCGTTAATTTAGAAGAAGAAGGAATGCCGCCTTGCTTAATTAGAAAATCAGATGGTGCGACGATTTATGCAACGCGTGACTTAACGGCAGCTTTATATCGTCAAAACACTTATGGGTTTGATAAAGCGCTATATGTTGTTGGTCCAGAACAAAGCTTACATTTCAATCAATTTTTCACCGTATTAAAAAAACTTGGCTATACTTGGGTTGATGGTATGGAACACGTACCGTTTGGCTTCATTTTAAAAGATGGTAAGAAAATGTCGACACGTAAAGGAAGAGTTATTTTACTTGAAGAAGTACTCGAAGAAGCAATCGAACTTGCAAAACAAAATATTGAAGAGAAAAATCCAAACTTAAAACAAAAAGAAGTAGTAGCAAAGCAAGTCGGTGTTGGTGCAATCATCTTCCACGATTTAAAAAATGAGCGTATGCATAATATCGAATTCTCATTAGAAAACATGCTGAAATTTGAAGGAGAAACAGGCCCGTACGTACAGTACACACATGCACGTGCTTGTTCTATTTTAAGAAAAGAAAGTGTAGAATTTGAAACATGTACATTTGCTTTAAAAGACAATCATAGCTGGAGTGTCGTAAAATTACTAAATAAATTCCCGCAAATAATTGAAGCAGCTTTCAATAAAAATGAGCCATCGATTATTTCGAAATATGTATTAGATGTAGCACAATCGTTCAATAAATATTACGGTAATGTTCGTATATTAGAAGAGAGCAAAGAAAAAGACAGCAGACTCGCATTGGTTTATGCTGTGACGGTTGTATTAAAAGAAGGATTACGTTTACTTGGGGTGGAGGCTCCTGAGGAGATGTAGCATAAAAGGTGTATGTATCATTACAGATATGTATGCCTTTTTATTTGGTATAGGAGTCATGTAAGCAGTAATCTCCCCTTATTAAAACCAATTTCTGGGGGGATTATTAAAAATGTAGGAATGTTTTTGTTAAATGGAGAATTGTAAGGGGTGTATATAAAAGGAGGCGTTAGAGGTTGGAAACATACGATTGGAACAGTAAACTAGCGTATTTAAAAAATACGAGAGATTTATATTACAATATCGATTATGTAAGTTTTCTAGTGAATTCAGTTTGGAAGATTTCTGAGCCAGTCCATGTTGTTGATTATGGTTGTGGATATGGTTATTTAGGCTTATTATTAATGCCTTTACTTCCAGAAGGATCAAAGTATACAGGCATTGATAGTGGAGAAACATTATTAGCTGAAGCGAGAGAGTTGTTTCGTTCACTTCCGTACGAGTCAGAATTTCTGGAGGGAGATGCTATAGAAATTGAATTGAACGATACATACGATATAGCAATCTGTCATGCTTTCTTATTACATATGACTACTCCAGAAACAATGCTACAAAAAATGATACATTCAGTTAAAAAGGGCGGAAAAATAATCTGTTTTGAACCACATTGGATTTCTAATATGGCTTCTTATTTACTAGATGGGGAGAAACAATCGGAATTTATTCAGCTAGGTGTTTTGCAGAAATTATTTGAAAATGATACGCAAAGAAATGGTAAAGATGGCAATATAGGCATGAAAATACCGATATATTTAAGTGAATTAGGTGTGAAAAATATTGAATGTAGAGTAAGCGATAAAGTGAACTTTTTAGATTCAAATATGCATCACAATGATAAAAACGATTTGTATCAATCATTAAAAGAAGAGGGGATTGCAGGTGATCCGGGTGATAAGCAACAATTTGTAGAACGTTTAATAGCTAAAGGATTAACATATGATGATGCGCTAGCTCAATATGAAGCTGAACTACGATTTTTTAAAATATTTCATGTGCATTCTTCTTTAGTATACGCTCCGAATATGAAAATTACATTTGGTGACATAGTATGTTAAAAGTCATGATATATAAGGATTGTCGTTTAATGTCGATATAATTTAAAAATCGCCGATATATTTGAATTATCGCTGATATAATTTTATGTACTAATTTCAGCTTCTACAAGATTAAAACCGCATGTTACGTTATTCCATATAATTAAACAAAATACGGAGAAAAACAATCATTTTTACTATATTTTGTTATAAATTTGAATAATATTAATTAATACCATTCATTATAAGAGATTTTAGTTGAATACATACTATATGGTGTGTAAAATCTAAGCAAGTAGCAGTATAAATATAAATTCGAGGTGAATGCATGCTAGATTTTAAGCAGTTAGAAACTTGTTTAAAAGACAAGAGATTTGTAGATGGATTACAGGAAATAAATAATGAAATTGCATATATAAAAGAAACGAATACTTTATCCTATGTGAAGAATTGGCTTGCCAATATTACTTCGCATAAGGAGTTCGATATATTAATTCGCCTTACTGATGAAGGGCTTATGCACCAATACAGTTCATTCCTCATTCGTTACGCTTATAAAAAATTCCCAAATATGAGAACGCTCTCTTTATATTGTGATGAGCTAATTGATGAGCGGAAAATTCTTGAAGCAGAGCAGCTGTTAAAAGAAACTTTGGAAGAGAGTAATAAAGAAGAAATAGATGCAGATTTTTTAGCGAAAACATATTTTACGTTAGTACGATGTCTTTTAGAAATGAAAAGAAATGAAGAAGCGCTAATGTATATGCAAAAAGCAGAGGAGTACAGTACGCGCGTAGTGTTTGATAAATGGGGCTACGTTTATATGCATACAGGCGAATGGGAGAAAGCGGAAGAACAATTTATTGCTGGCATGCAGCATGAAGATTGTGAAGAGTTATCTACCTATTTATTATCACAATTGTATGCAAATAAAGGAGAACAAAAACGTGCGATACAGTTAATTGATGATGCGATTGTAAAGTTCCCACAAGTACCATATTTTCATTTTGAGAAGGTAAAGTATTTATTAGATTTAGAGCAATATGAAGAGATGTTAGCGGTAATAGATAACATAAATACTCAGCTGCCATATCATGCCTATAATACTTACTTTGTACATTTACGTGCAGAAGCGCTTTACAAAATGAATAAATTTGCAGATTTACAAAAGCTATTAAAAAAAGAAAAGAGTTTAAAAGAATCTTTATATCATAATTTAGAAAAAAATCCGGATGGAAAAAAGGTTCACTTGCCGATAGTTCCTATTGTACAAAAGGATAATTATTGTGTTCCGACAAGTTTAGAGATGATGTTGCGTATATGGGGAGAGACACGTACACAAGATGAAATAGCAGAGTTTATTTTTGATATGACAGGATCGAAGTTTTCAGATACTGTTTCTTATTTAGAAGAATTAGGTTATGAATATCGTTATTTTAAAGGGAATGAAGAGAATTATAAGAGACTGATTGATGAAGGAATTCCTGTTTTATTAAGTATAGATATTGAGCATGCTTCACACGTACAAGTTCTATCTGGATATGATGATACATTGCAAGCTTTCTATGTTCAAGATCCAAACTTTATAGAACCAGTTCTTGTAGAATATAGTAAATTACAAGAAAAATATCGTTATACAGGCTGTTTAGCAATCACGTTTGTTCCGAAAGAAAAGAAGGCGCAACTAGCGTTTCTAAGTGAGGAAGAAAATCGTTATTTTAAATCTATTTTTTCTCTTACGGATCATTTAGATGAACATGACAAAGAGGGAATTAGTAACTTAGTACAATTTTTAAAAGAAACGAGCGATAATCCAAATACGTGGCTATATACGATAAAGCACTTAGATGTTGAAGTAGATAAAGAATTTATTTTATATTGTATCGATAAGTTAATGGAAAAGTTTCCGAACTCGGACTTTGTTAAATTGCATGGTGCACAGTGTTTTATTCGTCTTCAGGAAGTAGAGAAAGCGGAGCAAATGCTGACAAGCGTTGAGAAGAAAAATAATCGTGCATTATATCATTTGATAAATGGAAGATATGCTTTTGAGCAGGAAAGTTATATAGAAGCAATTTCAAGCTTTCGTTCATCGTTACAATTAGACGCAGATCAGCCTATTGCTTGGAGTTTTCTCGCTTTATCCTATATGTATATTGATCAATCTGAAAAAGCATTGCAATACTCTCAAGTTGCGTTAGAGCGCAGTCCTGAAAGGTTCACTTTAACGAATCACGGTTTAATATTAATAGATTTAGAAAGATATGAAGAAGCATATGAAATCTTTAATGACTTGTTAAAAGAGTATAAATATGAAGCACATGTATGGTATGAACGAGCGAGATGTGCACATCAACTAGGAAAATTATATTTAGCAATAAAAGGGCTTAAAGTAGCGATTCATTTGGATAGTAATGCACCTTACATTTATACGAAACTTTCGGAAATATACGAATCTGATTTGAAGGATGAGGAAAGTACGAAAGAAATTTTATTAAACGGTATTGAGAATTGTGATGATAAAGCACCTCTTTACGTAAAATTAGGTGACTATCATTTTCAAAATGATAGCTTGGAAGAAGCAGAAGTATTGTATAAGCGTGCTTTAGAAGAAAACGATGAGGATGTTTATTCTCACTTCGGACTTACACAAGTGTATATGGCAAGAGAACAATACAAGGAAGCAAAAGAATACATTCTTGGTCTTGAGAAGCAAATTGAAAAGAGCCAAGATTTCCTCATGAATGCAGGAATGGTTTTATGGGATGCTGAACTTGAACTTGGTGGAAATGAAGAAGGGTTTAAAGTAGCGCTATCTAAGTTAGAAAATGGTATAAAGAAAAGCGATTATAATGTAGCAAGTGCGTTAGATGAATATGTGAATCGAATTAAAGGAACGGAATTTGTACAACGAGGTATAGCGTTTTTAAGAACGTTACACAAAGAAAGTAATGAAGTAAGTGAGTACGGTTGTTATGCAGGTATTTTATATGAATCTATTGGACAGTACGGCCAAGCGATGAAAAGATATAATAAGGCGATAGAACAAAAGGAAACGGCATTACCGTATTACCGAATTGGTGAAGCACTTATGGCATTAGGGCAATTGACGGAAGCAAAACAAGCGTATGAAACATGTTTAGAGCTTGATGGGAATTTCGTAGGTGTACATTTACAGCTTGCGGAAATATACGAAAAAGAAGAAAACCGTTCTAAAGAACAAAGTCATATGGTTCAGGCGATGAAGGAAGAGCCGTTGCATATTAATATGGAATATTTGGCACAGCTTTCAGTAGATATGAATCTTCAGGAAGAATTGCTGACTGAACTAGAACAATTAGAGGAAGAAGTACCTGAAATATGGCGTTTAGATGCGATTGCATATGTGTACGGAGCGATGAATGAAATAGATAAAGAACAAGCACAGATTGAATACGCGCTACAATTAGGTGGTGAGCATATAGAAGTTCTATATCATTATGCAAAAGTATTAGTGAAAAAAAGAAATGTAAAAGCAATTGAAGTTGCAATGAAAGTAATACAAAAAGATTTTGATAATGAACGTATATTTGATGTTTATGTAAAAGCAGTAGAGCAACATAAAAAATTGTCTAACATACGAGATTTTCTTCATACGTTAAAGGTGAAAAAAGCAGAAAGAAGTACAGCATTCATGTATGCTGCAGCTGCGGTTACGGAAATATGGATTGAACGCCAGCTGCATGAACAGCCGAAACGATCTATCATTACGAGAGCTTTTTATCGTATGAAAAATCGTGCGAAAGAAATTTCAATGGTTACTATGATAATTGATTTATATGAAATCTCTTTAAAGTTAAATCCGAAAAATAGCATGGCAGCACAGCGATTTGCGCTATTTTATGAGAATTTAGAGATGAATAAAGAAGCAATAGAGATTCTGCACACGTCACTAGAAAATAGATGGGATTATGAAGTAGCGAAGCAACTTGTAAATCTTTTCGTTGAGTGCGAGGAAGAAGATATGTTAAGAGATGCTTTGGAATTAACGAAGCAAATGGTTCGAGAACTACCAGATGATTATGATACACTTCTTCTGCAAGCACAAGTATTCTTTAAAGCAGGGGAAGAAAGAAAAGCAGAAAAGATGACCTTACAATTAACGGAGCAAACACCGTTCGTAAGTAGAGCATTTCTTGCTTTAGGAGAAATGTATCAAAGTCAAGAAAGGTTTGAAGAGGCAATTCATGTATTAGAAAATGCTTCTATACATCATCCAAATGAAACAGCAATTCTCCTTTCTTTAGCGTCTTCATATCATGGTGCCGGCCAAACACTAAAGGCAGAAAAAATAGCAAATGAAGTATTAACAATGGATGCAAGTGATTTGTTAGCAAGATATGATCGTGCTTGTTATTTAGCACAGTTAAATAGAAATGAAGAGGCGAAGGAAGAGCTTGAAATTGTCCTTCGTGAGGATGAATCGGGATTTTTTGCTGAACTTATTGAGGATGATGAAAATTTAGCAGCATTGCGAGAATTTGAAAAGTAATTGTATAAGAATAGGGGATAAGGATAAGCATATATTTTGAATTAGTTGACAATTAGTTGTCAAATGGCATAAAATAACTTTTAATAAAGTATACAAATCTGAAGACGAGAAAGAGTAAAATAGTGAACTGTTCTCCAGAGAGCCGGTATATTGCTGAAAGCCGGTGGGCAGACGTTATTTGAAAATCATCTCCGAGGAGCCGAGGCTGAAAGTAAGTAAGCCCGGACGGATGTCTACCGTTACAAAGAACACGTATGATAGTACGTTGCTAAGTGCTATTAGTGAAAAAGCTAATAGAATTAGGGTGGTATCGCGGGTAAACCCGTCCCTACTTTATAGGGATGGGTTTTTTGTGTGCTTTAAAATATTCAAAGGAGTGATTGTATATGGAAAAAGTAGATGTAAAAGAATCAGCTGTAGGAAGAGAAATGCGAATTCGCAAACAGTGGAACGAACAAAATATTTTCGAACAATCAATTCAGAATCGAGAAGGCGCACAGTCTTTCGTATTTTATGAAGGGCCACCAACGGCGAACGGTTTACCACACGTCGGCCATGCACTTGGTCGGGCAATTAAAGATTTAGTAGCAAGATATAAAACGATGGCTGGTTATAAAGTAGTAAGAAAAGCAGGATGGGATACACACGGTTTACCTGTAGAACTAGGTGTTGAGAAGCAACTTGGTATTTCTGGTAAACATGAGATCGAAGAATATGGCATTGAACCATTTATTCAAAAGTGTAAAGAGAGTGTTTTCACATATGAAAAGCAGTGGCGTGAATTCACTGAAAGTATTGGTTATTGGGTAGATATGGATGATCCATATGTAACTTTAAAGAATCCATATATTGAAAGTGTATGGCATATTTTGGGGACAATCCATGAAAAAGGATTGTTATATAAAGGACATAGAGTTTCACCATACTGCCCAAGCTGCCAAACTTCATTGAGCTCACATGAGGTGGCACAAGGGTATAAAACAGTAAAAGATTTAAGTGCAACAGTGAAGTTTAAAGTGAAAGATAGTGAAAATGAGTATTTCTTAGGCTGGACAACAACGCCTTGGACACTTCCAGCAAATGTTGCGCTTGCTGTACATCCAAATATGGAATACGTTAAAGCAAAACAAGAAGGTCATGTATACATTGTTGCGAAAGAACGTGTACAAGAAGTATTAAAAGAAAACTATGAAGTATTATCTGTTCATAAAGGCGAAGAATTATTAAACACATCTTATACAGCACCATTTCCGATGAAAGAAGTTACAAACGGTTACCGCGTTATCGCAGCAGATTTTGTAACGGCAGATAGTGGTACAGGACTTGTTCATATTGCTCCAGCATATGGAGAGGACGATTATAGAGTTGTTCAAAGTGAAGGATTGTCATTCTTGCACGTTGTAGATGAAAAAGGTGAGTATACAGAAGCGGTACCATTTTTGAAAGGTAAATTTGTAAAAGATTGTGACGTTGACATTGTTCGTTATTTAGCGAAAGAAGGTTTGCTATATCATAAAGAAAAATATGAACATAGCTACCCACATTGCTGGCGTTGTGATTCACCACTACTTTATTATGCAGGAGAAAGTTGGTTAATCCGAACAACTGCAATTAAAGATACATTTTTACAAAATAATGATTCAGTTACTTGGTATCCGGATCATATGAAACATGGACGATTTGGTAAGTTTTTAGAAAATATGGTGGACTGGAATATTAGCCGAAATAGATATTGGGGAACGCCATTAAACGTGTGGGAATGTGAAAGTTGTGATCATCAGTTTGCGCCGAAAAGCATTGCCGAATTAAGAAAGCATAGTACGAAAGAAACACCGGAAGATTTAGAATTGCATAAGCCTTATGTAGATGAAGTTCAAGTCCGCTGCGAAAAATGCGGAGGCACAATGAATCGTACACCAGAAGTAATTGATGTTTGGTTTGATAGTGGTTCCATGCCATTTGCACAATATCATTACCCATTTGAAAATAAAGAGTTATTTGAAGAGCAGTTTCCAGCTGATGTTATTGCAGAAGGAATTGATCAAACACGCGGCTGGTTTTATAGTTTATTAGCAGTCTCAGCACTGTATACAGGAAAAGTACCGTATAAACGAGTGTTATCACTAGGGCATGTTTTAGATGAAGAAGGTCAGAAAATGTCTAAAAGTAAAGGGAATGCACTAGATCCAGTTGATTTAGTAGATAAGTTTGGTGCAGATGCGCTAAGATGGGCTTTACTTGTTGATAGTGCTCCGTGGAATGCGAAGCGTTTTTCTGAAAGAACCGTACTGGAAGCGAAATCTAAATTTGTAGATACATTAGTCAATGTGTATAGCTTCTACGTTTTATATGCAAATTTAGATGAGTATAACCCGAAAGAAACGTATGATGTAAAGCGTACGAAATTAGACGAATGGGTATTATCAAGATTGCATAGTACAACGAAAAAAGTGAGAACAGTACTTGATGATTATCAATTTACGAATGCAGCTCGTGAAATTGCAGTACTTGTAGATGAAGTGAGTAACTGGTATGTAAGACGCTCACGTAATCGTTTCTGGGAATCTGGTATGAACGCTGAAAAAGCTGCTGCGTATGAGACACTTCATGAAGTACTTGTAACAATTAGTAAATTAATTGCACCATTCACACCGTTTGTCGCGGAAGACATTCATCTTAATTTAGAAGGAAGTAGCGTTCATTTAGCTGATTATCCAGTTGTAAATGAATCACTACTTCAGCCGAAATTAGAAGCGGAAATGGATGCTGTTTTACAAGTTGTTGAACTTGGAAGAAGTAACCGTAATCAGCATTCTTTAAAAGTAAAACAGCCGCTAGCAGAACTTGTATTACTTGAGCATAACGAGAATGATATGGATTGGGAATCTTATCGTGATATCGTTATGGATGAGTTAAATGTAAAAGCGTTCCATGTTGAACTCGATGAAACAAAATACACATCATATCAATTGAAGCTCAATTTTAAAACAGCGGGGCCGAAATTCGGTAAAAATGTGAATGCAGTGAATGGTTGGCTAAAACAATTATCACAAGAAGAAGTACAAAACTTTGTATCAACAGAAAGAGTAGTTTACGAAGCAACACCAGGAGAAAAAGTAGTTGTAACTGCTGAAGATGTGTTAGTTGAGAAAGTTGCAAAATCAGGATTCTCTAATACGACTAACGGACAATATACGGTTATGTTAGATACGAATGTAACGGAAGAATTGTTACAAGAAGGAGTAGCGCGTGAATTCATTCGTGCGGTTCAAGAATATCGTAAACAGTTGAATTTACCAGTTAATTTACGAGTCGATGTTATTCTCGATACAGAAGAAGAACTACAACGAACGTTAACGAACCATAAAGATTTATTGGAAGAAAACTTACTCGTAAAACAATTTACATTTGGTCACTTAACGAACGAAGACGATGAACTTTCTTTAGGTGAAACAAAACTTAGAATTAAATTAAGTGCAGCTAATTAAAGAAAAAAGGAAGTTGGAATGATTCCAACTTCCTTTTTCGTATGGAGGTAAATTAACTAGCTAATTTCCTCATAATCCATTCAATAGGTCCTCTAGAAAATTTCTTTCTCCATAATACGCTAAACAAAATACTGAAAATGAAAAATATAGTAGCAAATAATAAAACGAAAAGTAGTGTTTGATGTTCCATTCTATCGAATAGAATTAATGCTCCAATACCGATAAATACATGACTTACATAATGAGTTAATGTTAATTGACCTGTTTGTATAATGGAAGTAACAAACCAATTATTTTCATATTTTTCAGCGAAATAGAGACAAATTATTAATATAGCAATAGCAAATCCTGTAGCAGATAAAATATATAATATATTTGGTAAAATAGGTCCCGTATTAAACAAAAATGTAGCAGCTTCTTTGCCAATGTGTGGAATGAAGTAATGCGTGAGCCCTTTTGATAAAAGTTCTATCAGTATGGTGAATGTAATACCGAGCAAGAGCAACCTATCTCTAATCTTTTTATTATGAAGATCTAATTTGCCAATTATCATACCGATTAAGAAGAACGAAAACCAAGGGAAAAAAGGGTGATAACCATTAAAGAATAAATTGCGAAGAAAACCGTTTACTGTCCAGAAGTCTACATAGTTTATAAATGGAGTAGGGCCTCCCCAACCTTCGAAAGTATTGAAAGTAAGCTGAAGAGATTGTGCCAAGAGTAGGATAATAATAGATAACAAGAGTAATGCTTTTTTTCGGACTGTAATGAGTAATGCAGCAACGAAAAGGTAAACACCGTAGTAGTGTAATATATCCCCAGTCCACTCCATTACGTATAAAAGTAATCCTAAAATAAATAAGAATAGTGCCCGTTTCCAGGTGATTTTTCGGCTATTAGAAATTTTTATTTTTTCATTGCTAGCAACAGATGATCTAGTCATTAAAGATATGCCAATTCCAGCAAGTATAACAAACAAGGCAGAAGCTCTACCTTCAAAAAGTGACATGAAAGTTATTAAAAATGGGGGACCATTTCCTTCTGCACCTGTTATAACCATAAAATTAACAAGCAGCATACCAAACATCGCCAAAGCTCTAGCAAAGTCTAAGCCGATAATTCGTTTTTTAGTATTCAATTCAATCCCTTCTTTCAAAAATACTGTTTACAGCTTCCATCCATATTTGTCTATAATCTATATCCACATGTAACATCATAAAATTCCCGACATTATCAAGCACTAATGCTAACATATGAGCTTTTGAAACTAGATTTATATTTTCAATCAATTGCAGTTCATTTGCTTTTGTAAGGAGTGATTCAAACCCTTGTAAATATTCTGTTTGCACAGTTAGTAATCGATCTTTGTACATATCATTTCTTGAAGATAGTAATACATATTCTTGCAACACACGATTAAAATAAGGATCGTTCTGCTGTTCATCAATTATTTTGAATCCAATTTCAATGCATTTTTCAATAAAATTTTCTTTCGTAAACTCTTCTGTATGGAAGAAGGAAGAAAACTGCATCGCAGCACATAATTCTGTGAAAATACATTCGATTAATGCATCTTTAGATTTAAAGTAATAATAAATGGACGGTTTAGCAATTCCGACTTCTTCAGCAATCATTGAATAAGTCGTTTTGGTAATACCATGTCCGGCAAACAGTCGATAGCTTGCTTCCACAATTGAAGAGAGTGTTTCTTCACTTTTGCTCATAATAAAGCCTCCTAAAAAAGGTTATATAAATCGTATCATTCATTAATATTTTTATCAACCTACCGTTAGGTAAAAAAGTGGCCTGTTTTTTACAAAGTCATTTAAAAAGTTTAAGAGTTAAGGAATTGCTTTAGAAATATATTTCTAAAATATTGTGTTTACTTTACACATAAATATTGAGAAAATTTCACTTACCCTAAATGGAAAGGTAATAGAAGTGTCCATAGAGAATTACTCGTAGATTCAATTTTTATCCATCCGTTTTGCGAGGAATGATTGCCGAGTGGTAATGGGATAAGGTTGAGCTACTTTATTAGGGGGAGTGGTTCTATGTTTAATAAAAAAATGGTGGCAATGGCAATGACTGTGCCGTTAGTAATGGGGACAATTTCTACGGTTTCGGCATTGGAAAAACAACAGCAAGTAAAGTTAGAAGCTTATTCGCCACAGAAAAAAGCAACTGAATATTTAAAAGAAAATGCTGCGCAGTATGGATTGAAAACAGACCTTTCAGACTTGCAATATATTTCTACAACAGAAACGTCAGTAGCTTCATATGTTAGGTTCCAACAAGTTGTTAATGGTGCACCTGTATTTTCAAAACAAATAACAGTTACGCTTAACGGAGAGGGAAAGGGAGTACTCGCTGTTTCTGATTATCAGCCTGTTACAGGTGTGAAGGAAGTAACGACAAAAATTAGTGAAAAAGATGCAATACAAAAATCAATGGCGTATGTTGGAGAAGCAAGTGAGCAAAATTTATGGGCTCCTACAGATAAAGAGTTCGGATATATTGTTGAAGAAGGAATTGCTCGTCCAGTATATAAAGTTGTAGTCCATTCTAATAATCCATTTGGTGCATGGGAAACATTTATTGATGCAGAAAATGGAAAGTTAATTAAAAAGGTTGATATAAACCGAAAAGCTGAAGGGTCAGGAAAAGTATTTTTACCTAACCCAGTCGTATCTAGCGGTAGTAAAGTAGGCTTAAAAGATAATAACGATGCAGATTCAACAGCTCTAACGAACCAACTGAAAACTGTTACGTTAAAAGGTTTAGATGGAACAGGATTTTTAATTGGAGAATATGTAACGATTTCTTCAAAAGCGAAAACAAAATCTACGAATTTACAATTTAACTATACACGCGCAAATGATAGCTTTGAAGATGTTATGTCGTACTATCATATCGACACATTGCAACGTTACATTCAAAGTCTAGGTTTTAAAAATATTAATAACCGTTCGATAAAAGTGAATGTTAATGGTACAACTGATGATAACTCATTCTATTCTCCATCAACAAAAGCTTTAACTTTCGGTACTGGCGGTGTTGATGATGCAGAAGATGCTGGTATTATCGCACATGAGTATGGGCATTCGATTCAAGATAACCAAGTTCCTGGCTTTGGTAGTTCAGCAGAAGGTGGAGCGATGGGAGAAGGATTTGGCGACTTCTTAGGTGCTACATATGAAGATGCAGTATCGACTACTGGATATGGTAAAGCATGTGTTGGAGAATGGGATGCGACAGCTTATTCTAGTTCAGATCCAACATGCTTACGCCGATTAGATACGAATAAAGTATATCCGAAAGATATAACGAATGAAGTGCATGATGATGGTGAAATTTGGGCACAAGGTCAATACGAAATGGCACAAGCTTTTGGCCGTGATGTAGCAACAAAAATCATTTTACAATCACACTGGTCATTAACACCAAACTCTAAATTCAGTGATGGAGCAAAAGCGATTAAGCAAGCAGATGCTCTTTTATATGGCGGACAACATGCTGCTGATATCGATCGCATTTGGGCAGCGAGAGGCATTAGTACGAATTAATATAAAAAGTCGTGGCATTAAGCCACGACTTTTTAATTTGCTTACGAACTGGTACTAGTAAATAAAGCTATATCAATGTTAGTGTGAATATATCCGGATCCCATTTACTTTTTAGCTTCTTTAAAAACAAAATGCTCTTTAAATTTTCTAGATTCAACTTTTTGACCATTTCGCATCGATCGGAATGGGTGTTCTTGCCATGTAATAATCACATCAACCTCATCCGCTTTTGTAGCAACAGGTAAATTAGCGTGTTCAAATCCAGTTTTTCCACTTGCTAAACGACTTTCCTTTAGGGAAAAGAGTTCATATTTCGTTTTCTTATTTGGTTCGTTGCGGAATACTTCGACGTTTACGTTATATACCTCACTATTCCCAACATTCTTTACTGAAAAATGATATGTTTGAAATTCATCTTTTTTAGCTTGAAGCATATTCTTGTTTGTTTTTTTCGGTTTATCAATATTCACTTGCCATTGATCAGAGTTTTGAGAGATTGGTAAAGATTTTGGTGAATAGGCGTATGTTTCGTTTACTACAATTAGGCAAAACAATAGGAGAAAGAAACTAATTGCTTTTTGCATATACACACCTCGCTATAAAATTTTTTATTAATATGCGTAAATGAATTGGTTTTTATGTAAAAATTGGAAAAAGGTGACGATTTGATTCAATTACAATTAAATAAATTGGAAGAGATAGTAAATGGTGAAGGACTACAAGAATCATTTCATTATATAGAGATGCAAGGCGTCTGTATTGACTCTAAAAAAATTACGAAAGGGAATTTGTTTGTTCCGATTATTAGGGTGAAAGATGGACACGATTATGTAAAAGAAGCGATGGAAAAAGGTGCGGCTGCTTCTTTATGGAAAAAGTCTTACGGTGATCCTCCAAAAGGAATACCGATTATTTTTGTAGATGACACATTACTTGCACTGCAAAAAATAGCGCGATATTACCGAAAGACAAGTAATGTGAAAGTTATCGGAATTACTGGTAGTAATGGAAAGACAATGGTAAAAGATATAATAAGCACGATATTAAGTACAACTTATCGTGTGCATAAAACGAAGGGAAATTTAAATAGTCAAATTGGTTTACCACTAACGATTTTAGAAATGAAACAGGATACAGAGTTTTTAATACTTGAAATGGGAATGAGCGAAACGGGACAAATTCGAAACTTAGCACAAATAGCACAGCCAGATGTAGCGATCATTACAATGATTGGACAGTCACACTTAGAAACGCTTGGATCAAGAGAAGAGATTGCGAAGGCTAAATTTGAAATTGTAGACGGATTAAATGACGGTGGACTGTTCTTATATAATGGTGATGAGCCATTACTTTCTCAAAATATTAATATGCTAGGTATAGAAAGTAAGTCGTTTGGTGGAAAGTATACAAATGATTTGTTTCCAACGAACGTACAATTAGATGAATATGGTGTTCATTTTAAATTAAATCATTCAAAAATACAGTACGATGTTCCCTTACATGGAAAACATAATATTTTTAATACGATTGTCGGAATCGCTGTAGGTCAATTTTACAAAGTCCCTATAGAAAAAATACAAGAAGCATTGCAGCAAATAAACATTACACAAATGCGCTTTCAGTTTTTAACCGCTAAAACAGGTTTTACAATTATTAACGATGCATGGAATGCCAGTCCTTCCTCCATGAAGGTTGCAATTGAAACGTTGCAGAAATTAAATGCCTATAAGAAAAAAATTATAGTGATTGGGGATATGTTGGAGTTAGGCAAGAAAGCTGAAACATATCATAGAGAAATTGGTAAAATGTTAAATGAGGAGAGCATTCAATATGTATTTACGTATGGAGAGTTAGCCAAAATTGTAGCGGAAGAAGCAAGAAAGAACTATCATACAGGAAAAATAAAGTCATTTGATAATAAAGCCAAAATAGCAGAGGAAGTATTGAAAGTTATAACGAAAAAAGATGTTGTTTTACTGAAAGGTTCACGTGGAATGGCTTTAGAGGAGATTGTACAAAACTGGATGTGAAAAATCAAAATATATTTAAAAGTGCTTGCATTTTATAGGATAAAGAGTTAGAATACTCTGTAAATATAAAAAGTGATGATCAGGAAAAGTACATGATGCAAAGGTCTACAGAGAGCAGCCGGTTGCTGGGAAGGTTGCGATACCGCATGATGGAAAGACACCTGTGAGTGTTGCTTTGAACGTGATTATTAGTAAAAGCAAACGGTACCTACCGTTATCAGGGCTAAGATGGTCAGTATGACAATTTGGGTGGTACCGCGGAAAAAAATCCGTCCCTATTTATAGGGGCGGATTTTTGTATTCTTTGAAAGGGGGTGAGTGACCGTGGATGATGACGATGACAACAATAACGTAAATAAATATAAAATTACTGGAGGGAAAAATAATGGATTCAATAATGAAGCGTTCACTCACAAAAGAATGTACAAAGCAAAGTGGAAAGGTTGTATTACTTCAAGGATGGGTAAAAAAAATTCGGCACCTTGGAAATATTAGTTTTTTATTATTACGGGACAGAACAGGAGTAATTCAATGTGTATTAGAAAATGAATTGGCCGGATATAAAGTTGATGTAGAAAGTGTTGTTCATGTAATTGGTGAAATAGTCGAGACGTCGAAAACAGAATTGGGTGTTGAAGTACTTGCTCATGAAGTGAAAGTAATAAACGGTGCAGAACCACTTCTATTTGAAATAAATAAAAAGAAGTTACAAGTTGGCTTAGATCAACTACTTAATGAGCGGGTACTCTCATTAAGACATGAGCGAACCGCAGCGATTTTTAAAGTGAAATCTACACTCGTTCAGAGCTTTAGTGAATTTCTTATAGAGAACGATTTCACACGGATCTTTACGCCGAAAATTGTTTCGCAAGGGGCAGAAGGAGGAGCAAATGTTTTTAAGCTTCCATACTTCCAAAAAGAAGCTTATTTAGCACAATCACCACAGTTCTACAAGCAAATGATGGTGGCTGGGGGACTAGAACGTGTTTTTGAAATTGCACCTGTATATAGAGCGGAACATCATAATTCTTCCCGTCATTTGAATGAATATATATCGTTAGACGTAGAACTTGGTTTTATTCATGATTTTTATGAAGTGATGCAACTAGAAACGGATGTTTTACAATATATGTTTCAACAAGTAGCAAAAAAATGTGAAATAGAACTACAACTATTACAAATAGAAGTACCTGTTATTACTGAAATACCTAAAATTACATTGTTAGAAGCACAAGAAATTTTGAAAAGTAAGTATCGTAAAGAATCTCCTGTAGGGGATTTAGATACAGAAGGTGAAAAGTTACTAGGGAAATATGTAAAGGAAACATATAATAGTGAATTTGTTTTCATTACACATTATCCGAAAGAAGCGAGACCGATGTATACGATGCAAAATAAAGAGAATCCAGCTATTACTGATTCATTCGACTTATTATATAAAGGGCTAGAAATAACGTCAGGGGCACAGCGAATTCATAATTATGAAATGTTACTCGCTTCGTTTAAAGAAAAAGGATTACATCCAGAGAAATTTCAATCTTATTTAAATACATTCCGATACGGTTGTCCTCCGCATGGAGGTTTCGGAATTGGGTTAGAAAGGATTGTATATAAACTATTAGAATTAACAAATGTACGAGAGGCGAGTGCTTTTCCGAGAGATTGTACTCGTCTTATACCATAATATTAAAACCCTTCTATGAATATAGAAGGGTTTTGTATATTTAAACATAAGTTAAAGAGAAGAAAAATGTCTTTTTGTGTGAAAATATGTAAATTATATCGAGAACATTTTATAATAAATTGAGAAAAAGAAAATTCATAAGTTATAATGAAATGTGAATATAAAAAAAGTTCATATAATAATGTATGGAAGGGTATGAAACATGTTATATCAAACTCAAGCAACACAACAAACACCAGCTTATATAATCTATCTTCTTGATGTAAGCGCATCAATGAATCAAATGATGGATGTAGAGGGAGAAGAAAAAAGGAGAATTGACATTGTAACGGATGCTCTTTCTTTAGCGATTCGCCAAATGGTATTTCGTTCGACAAAAGGTAGTCGATTGCTTCCAAGATATAAGTTATCTATTTTAGCTTATAGCGATCAAGTTTTTGATCTTTTGGGTGGGGTGAAAACAATAGATGAGGTAGCAAGACTACGTCCACTAGAAAAAATTCAAACGCATCGCTTAACTGATACAGCAAAGGCTTTCTCTGTAGTGGAGAAGTTATTGCAAAAGGAATTACCGAATTTACAAGACGGGCCAGCTCCTGTTGTTTGTCATATGACAGATGGTGCTTCAACTGGCGAAGATCCAGAATTAATTGTGCGAAGAATTATGAATATGTCTGTACCTGATGGAAATGTACTAATTGAAAATATCTTTATTTCGGATGAAATTATGCAAGAACAAATTACTAGTATAAAGAAGTGGGAAGGGATTATGCCACATACAGAAATTACGGATGAATATGGTGCAAAGTTGCAACGACTTTCCTCTCCTATCCCTCAAAGTTATCGTGAGATGATGACTGAGTATGGTTTTCATATTGGGGATGGTGCAGTGATGATGTTTCCAGGTACAAATGCAGATTTAGTATCACTTGGATTTCAAATGTCTGCTGCAACGCCGGTTCGATAGGAGGGAGAAAAATAGTGAAGTATATCCTGTCGCAAGAAAAAGAAACAGTATTACAAGAGAAGAAAGGTAAAAATTTTACATATCGATATAGTTACGTAAGAGCTAAAGAAACGCAAGACTTAAATGAGAGTGGACAAGATTTTCTTATATTTCAAGATAATGGGACTAGTATTACCTTTGCATTATGTGATGGTGTAGGAATGTCTTTTCATGGTGAAATCGCTGCGAAATTTCTTGGTATGAAATTATTAAATTTATTTGAAACATTGAAGGAAAAGAATATTTCTATTCTATTAAATGAAGAGTTGGAAAAGTGGAAAGAAGAAGCAGCAGAGGAAGTGAGGGTATTTCAATTGCCAGAAGAAACACCATGGTTACTTCTCGATGTTTTGGAAGAAAAGAGGAGAAAAGGTAGTGAAGCTATGTTCATTGCTGGGAAAATAGAGCTCATTCCAAATCAAGACGAAGTAGATGTAACAATAGTTACACATGGCGATTCTTTTGTACAATTGTTCCAAAATCAGAAAAAGTGCTTAAATGAATTGAATTTTGAGAGAAGTGTAGGGAAAAGATGGTCTACACATCATGGTATTATTGGTGGTGAATTGGATATTTTTTCAAAGAAGTTATCTAGAGAAGAAGTAAATAGAATTGTAATTCATTCAGATGGACTTATGTCGCTTATGCAGTATAACTTTGAGGAAGTCTTACAAAAAATCGAGAGGGCACAGTGCTCACCGACGAGCGATGATATTTCGTTTTTAGATATTTCTTGGTAAGAATACAACGGAAAGGTGAATATACGTGGAAGAGATTATTGTGACGTACATAAAACAATCAAATGAAGAAATAGATATTGCGATCCCAAATGATGTGAAAGTAATACAAATTATTGAAGCAATTTTACATCACGAAAAAATAGATGAAACATTAAGTGAAATTTACGAAATTAGAGTGACAAAGGATAAAGAAGAGTGGCATTCTATTCGAAATGACGAGACTTTGAGAGATAATGATGTTTGGGATGGACAATATGTAATGCTAAATAAAAAAGGGGCGATTATCCCTTCTTTTGAAATGTTACCGGCAGAAGAAGTTAATAATGAACCTGTTAAACAAGGTATATCTTCTAGTGAAGAAGATTATGTATGGAAAATCATTGAGTAATAGTTTTGAATGGGGAAGGAGAAATGCTTTGTGCAAAAATCACCATATTTTCAGCGCTCTCCGCGTGTGAAAGTAGATATACCAACAGGGGATGTTATTATTCATGATCCGCCAAATATACCAGAAGAACCTAAATTTTCTATTGAAACAATGTTATTACCAGCGATGATGACAATTTTAACATTGATATTGTATTTTGTGATGATGAAATTTATGAAGATGAATGCAAGTTATATGCCACTTATGATGGTTTCGAGTATCCCAATGTTAGGATCGTATGCAATTACAACGATGGGGCATTTCCGTAAAAAGAAAGAACATAGGCAAATGGTGGAGCAGTTACAACAAAGATATTTGGAGCAAATTCAAAAGCATCGAGTGGAGTTAGATACGTTAAAGGTTGAACAAGCGAAATATTTAATAACACAAAATCCAAGTCCACTAAAGAGTGTACAAAGAATTGAAAATCGAGAAAGTAATTTATGGGAGCGAACACCTGAAAGCCCAGACTTTTTAGATATCCGTATTGGAACAGGTGAGAGACCATTTTATGTTGAATTGAAAGTGCCTGAACAGCAAGGTTATGAGGAAAATCCATTAATCACAGAAGCACAAAATGTGAAAAGAGATTTTAATACAATCCCTAATGGTCATATTTCAATATCATTGAAAAAAAATGATGTAATTGGTGTGGTTGGCAATAAAGAAGATCGATTGAACTTCACTCGAATTGTAACGACGCAAATTATGACACATCACGCTCCAAATGAAGTGAAAATAGCAGCCTTCTATCATGAGAAGGAAAAGAAAGAATGGGATTGGATGAGGTGGATTCCTCATGTGTGGGATGAGCAGAGAAGCATGCGTTTTTTATCTGAGAATCAACAAGAAGCGCAGAAATTAGCTGAAGCGTTGTTCACACCACTTAATATGCGTAGAATTTATAATTCCTCTGCACAGGTAGATGCGAAAATACCTTTAATCCCAATGTATGTTTTTTTCTTATCCGCGAGAGAATTTTTAGAAGATGATCCTATACTTCCAATGTTACTTAGAGAAGGGGAAAGTGTCGGAGCATCTACATTTATATTTGCAGAACAGAGAGAACGATTGCCGATGGAATGTGATCTTGTTATTAGCTTAAACGGAGAAAATGGTGAGTTAGTAGAAACATTTTCAAGCTCAGCTGAAAATAGCGGGACAACGCGTGCTAGTTTTAAAGTAGACCGACTTTCATTTGAACGATGCGAATCAGGTGCGCGAAGTATTGCTCCTATTCGAATGAAAAGTTCTACAGCGGCTAACATACCGAAAGTATTAACTTTTTTAGATTTGTTCCAAGTGAAAAAAATGGAAGAGTTACAGGTGCTAGAGAGATGGAATAAAAATCGATATCCGACTTCATTGCCGGTTCCAATAGGTGTAAGAGAAGGAAGTAAACCTGTGTTTCTAAATATTCACGATAAAATTGAGAAGAAAGGACATGGTCCGCATGGTTTAATGGCTGGTACAACAGGTTCAGGGAAAAGTGAAGTGATCCAGTCTATTATAGCAGCGTTAGCGGCTACCTATCATCCTCATGAGATGGCATTTATGCTTATCGATTATAAGGGTGGCGGAATGTCAAACACGTTTGCAGGATTACCACATATTATCGCATCTATTACAAACTTAGAAGATCCGAACTTAATCGAGCGTGCAAGAATATCATTAAAGGCGGAATTAGAGAGAAGACAAAAATTGTTTATTCAGGCTGGAAATGTTCAACATTTAGATGAATATTATGAAACAAGCTGGCGTGAAAAAGAACCTTTGCCACATTTATTTATTGTCATTGATGAGTTTGCTCAAATGAAAAAGGAACAACCAGAATTTATGGACGAACTAATTAGTGTTGCTGCAATAGGAAGGACATTAGGAGTTCACTTATTATTAGCTACACAAAAACCTTCAGGGGTTGTAAATGATAAGATTTGGAGTAACTCACGTTTTCGAATTTGTTTACGTGTACAAGATGACGCCGATAGTCGTGAAATGTTAAAAATTCCAGATGCTTCTAAAATTAATGTACCGGGAAGAGGTTATTTACAGGTTGGAAGTAATGAAATATTGGAATTGTTCCAATCTGCATGGAGTGGAGCACCTTATAATCCAGATGAAGAGAAAGTTCTTGCTGTTGTTGATTTTACAGAAGTTAAGCTTTCGGGTGAAAGAATAAAAGTGAAAAAGCGCCCAAAACCAATGACAAATAGTCCAAAGCAATTACAAGCGTTTATTCACTATATACAGAACGTATCGGAGAAAGAAAATATTAAAGCATTGCCAGGGCCGTGGTTGGCACCTTTACCAGAAAAATTATTATTAAAAGAGTTTTATGAAATGGAAAATTGGACTGCTGATGTATGGAATAAGGAGAAAGAAAATTTACAAATTACGGTTGGATTAATTGATGATGTCGGAAATCAAGCGCAGTATCCTTTAAAGCTCGATTTAAAAGAAGGCCATTTAAATATATATGGTATGCCAGGAACAGGAAAAACAACGATGTTACAAACGATCATTATGTCCCTAGCAGTATCTCATACACCAGCTGAAGTGAATTTTTATATTATTGATTTTGGACGTATGTTTTTAGATTTTAGAGATTTACCTCATATAGGCGGGATTGTACAAGAGGACGAATATGAAAAAATGAAACGTTTATTTGGTTTTTTGAAGAAAGAAATTACAGAAAGAAAAGAGAGTTTTTCTAACATCGGTGCAAAGTCATTTTCTATGTATAATCGAATGGTCGGAAAGAAAGTTCCTGCTATTGTTGTAATGGTAGATGGTTATATAAGATTTAAAAATGAATTTGAAAAAGAGAATGAAATATTAGAAATGTTATTACGAGAATCAAGCACATACGGCGTGTACTTTTATTTCTCGCTTAATCAAACAATTGATATGTTTGATCGTGTTCGTAATAATATACCGATGGCAATTACATTTGAATTGCAAGATAGAACTGAATATCATAGTTTAGTTGGTAGACCTAATTTCCCATTAATCGAAGTTCCTGCTGGTCGTGGGTTAATGAAAGGACAACCGCCTGAATTGTTCCAAGCAGCATTGCCGTTTATTGGTGAAAGTGAATTAGAATATTCACAGCAGTTAAAAACGATTATTCAAACAATGAGCAGTGAATGGAATGGTGAAAAAGCAAGAGAGATTCCAATGGTTCCTAAAGAAATATATGTAGAAGATTTAGTTGGGCGATTAAAACCAGCTCAAATTTCTGCAGGAGTTGAAACAGACGATATTCGTTTACAAAGTTTTTCATTGGACGAAATGAATCATATATTTATCGGTGGAAGAATAGAAGGTGGGAAAACATCATTATTACAAACACTTCTGTTCTCTACTGCTTATCAATATTCTCCGGATGAAGTCGAATTATACTTAGTAGATTTTGGTGAAAGACCTACAGGTATTTTAGCTCTTGGAGATTTGCCTCATGTAGAGAAGAGGTTTACAGATGGTATACAATTAAAAGAAATGTTAGATGATTTACTAGAAGTAATAAATAATAGAAAAGTAGTTATGCCATCTTTAGATTCAAAAGAAGAAGTGGAGATGCCATATAAAAAAATAATTATTGCAATTGATGATATTGATCAAATGTTAGCGATATTATCTAACGACTTTGATTCGAAAAATAAAATGGAACAAATAGTTCAAAATTGTAAAAATAAAGGGATTCATTTTATTGTGGCCGCTACAACGTCTAGTGTAAATAGCTATTCTCATGAAAAATGGTTTACAGAAATTAGAAAGAGAAGTTTTGGTTATTTATTAGGTACGACTCAAAATAGTGATGTCTATTTCTTTAATATAAAGCTTCCACATACTGAGATGGATCGAGAATTATCTAGTGGGGATGGATATTGTATACGTAGAAAGCCAATGAAAATAAAATGTGCATATACACCACCACATTTACTTTACAAAATGACAAATAAAATTATTGTGAAATGGTCAGAATTAAAGGTTAAATAATATTAAAAAAGGGTTAAATTACAAGAAAATAGAATTTTTTTGTAATTTACCCCTTTTAAAATTGTTCGAATATAGTTTATAATCTAATTGTTGTATCATTTAAGAATTGAAAGGGGAAATATATACAATGGCAGAAATTAAAATTACACCAGAAGAACTTGAGCGAATTGCTAGTAACTTTACAAACGCAGCTGGGGAAGCTCAAAACCAAATTAATAGACTTGAAGGTGACATTAATAGTTTAGAAGGACAATGGGCTGGGGCAACACAAGCGAAGTTCCGAGGCGAATTTGCTCAATCTAAACAAGCGATGCAACAATACATTCCAATTTTAGAAGGTATTTCATCAGAATTAAAACGTATTTCTGATAAATTCCGTAACACAGATAACGCATATTAATAATAGAACAATTGCAAAAGACCAGGAGCTATTGTTCCTGGTCTTTTCTTTAAAAATTGTCATATGAGAGTAAGGGGATAAAATGGGATTCCGACCAGAAGTAGGAGAAAAAATTATTTTTAATAAAGATGTTTATCGTTTTGAGAAACATCCAGCAGTTATTGGGATTGAAATGCCATATGGGCAAGAGGGAAGACAAGGAACAGTTTATCAATTACAACATGAAAATGGTGTGGAACGAATTGCGTTAAAAGTTTTTAAAGAGCGCTATCGTGATGAAAAACATCAACTAGCATTTTTAAAGCCACTTTCCTCCTTAGCTGGTCTTAAAGTATGCTCACGCTATATCGTTACTACAGAAGAACATACATCTGCTATCGAAAAATCAGAAGATCTTGCTAATAGTATTGTAATGCCTTGGATTGAAGGGCCAACTTGGGCTGATATTTTACAAGAACAACGAGTGTTATCAAAAGAACAATGTTTCTTTATTGCAGAAGCATTTCTTACAACACTTAAAATGATGGAGGAAAATGAGGTTGCTCATAATGATCTATCATCCAGTAATGTACTCATACCTTTTTTAAGTGAAAATCCAATTGAAGGCCAACATTATATTGAACTTGTTGATGTTGAGCAAATGTATGGACCAAAAAGTAAAAGACCTTCATTATTGCCAGCAGGTTCAGCGGGTTATGCACCAGTGTATTTGGAAAATGGGATATGGCAAAAAGAAGCCGACCGTTTTGCTGGCGCCATTTTATTAGGTGAAGTATTAAGTTGGTGTAGTGAGGAAATTCGAAATAACAAATGGACGGATGCAAGTTACTTTAAAACGGAAGAAATGCAGACGGAATGTGAAAGATATACGTTACTTCAGCAAGAATTGCATAATCAATGGAATGGGGAAATCGCACAGTTATTTAATCAAGCATGGAATAGTAACACTTTCGCAGAATGTCCAAGCTTTGCACAATGGTACGATGTATTTCATAGTGCAAGAGAAATAGTAAAAATTGATGCGAAAAGGCAGTCAGAAGAAGAACACTCTCTTTTTGTATCGAAATGTTTGGAAATTGCAAGATTATTAGAAGAGAGAGGATTTAAACAAGCGGCATTATATGAATATAAAACAATTTTTAATTCACTCAATCCATCAACAGCTCTAAAACAAGAACTCGCATATATTATTCAACTACTAGAGAATCAAGAATCTGAAATAAATCAAAAAAAAGTGCTGCAAAGTTATGTGGAACTAGCTACTGAATTGGAGCGAGAAAATAATAAAGAGTATGCTTGTTTCGTCTATTCACGAATCGTACAATTTCCAAACATTGATCATGCGTTAAAAAAGGAAATTGAAAGCATTATTAAAGAGATAAAAGAAGAAAAAGAGCCACCGATGCCAGAAATAGCAGCTACAATCACAGTTCCAAATAGCATTTTACAGAGCCGTAAACAAACAAAAAAACAAGTTGAATATGATATAGATGATGAAATTTTAAATGCAAAAGCATCGAATCAACCTCTTACATTAACGCATGAACAAAAAGAACCGTCCGCCTTCTCAATATGGTGGAACAAGAATAAAAAACGGGTTTTGATTATTGGCTCAATTGTAGTAGTTGTTATAGGTGGTTCAACACTATTTTACTTTTATACAACAAATGCTAAATACCAAAAATTTATGGGACAAGCACGCCAAGCCTATCATGATAAAAAATATATAAAAGCAGAAGAAGCTGTTGGTCATGCGATCGCAGTGAAAGGAAAAGATGAAGCTCATCTTCAGCTAGCAACGATTTACATTGCTGAAGGGAAAAATAAAATTGCAATCGACTACCTTACAAAATTAATAAAAGATAGAGAAATAGATAAAGAAAATAATGAAGCAGCATATCTATTAGCTTCAGCGAATTTCCGTATAGGAAAATATCAAGAAGCAGTTCCGAATTTCGAACAAGCATTAGCGAATAATGCAAAAGGAATTGAACCATATAAAAAAGATGCGATGCGAGATTTAGCTGTAAGTCATATGAAAATGAAAGAATTTGAAAAAGCAGAAGATGTTATTGTCAAAATGAGTACGAAAACAAATGAAGATAAGGCAATTGTTTCATATTTAAAAGGACAACTAGCAACTGCAACTGTGCAATTAGATAAAGCAGAATCTTTCTTTAAGGAAGCCATTATGGAAGATTCAAAGAATGCTATATATGCAATTGAACTTTCGAATTTATATGTACTTTGGAATAAAACAAATTTAATTGATAGTGCAAAAAAAGAAGTGAATTATCAACAAGCATCGCAAGTATTACAAGCTGCAATTCAAAAAGATACGAAAAATATAGAGTTACTAAATCAATTAGGAATTGTATATTATGAAGCTGGTCAATTTTATGAAACACGAGATGGCGGAAAAAGTAATGCGGCGTATCAACAAGCGTTAGAGGCTTACAATAGAGTTGTTAACAACGGGACTCGTGACACAAATACGCTTGTGAATATAGGGATTTTATACGACAAAGTGGGACAAGGAAATGAAGCAGAGAAATTTTTCACGGAAGCATATTCACAAAATGATGAAGATCCGCATGTGAATTTTGCATTCGGGATGTTTAAAATTAAACAAAAAAAATATGAAGAAGCGAGTCGTTTCTTAAGAAAAACGGTACAAGCAAATGAAAATGAAACTGAAGTAAGAGCAGCACAAGAAAAACTAACAGAGATGAAAACAAACGGCTGGATTCAATAAAGATGTGAAAAGGGGAAGAAACATGGAAGAAAACAACAACAATCTAGGAAAAAAAGTTGCTATATCAGTAATGTCGGTGGCTTTATTTGGAACGTCAGGATATCTTGTTTATGACAAAGGCTTTAGTACAGCAGGAAGAGAAACGGTAAAACTAGCAAGTAATACAGAAGAGAAAAAAGATGACCGTATTACAGGAAGTAATTTACAGTCTATGTTCCCAAATTTAGTTGCCGATCCTGCAAAAAAAGATGATAAACCTGGGGAAAAACCAAACATTAATTTAGCAGACTTAATCGGAAATAATAAATCACCGATTACACCAGTGACGTATAAGCCAGATGATGTGTCGGTGGAAAAGAAAGATCCACAAATCAAATTATCAGATGCACCAGCGCCACAAAAGCCGGAACTGCCAACTAATATGGGTGGTCCTGTGGTGGAGCCGAGTAAAAATTTGCCGGATAGTTTGGTGGATACGGGGAAAACACCAGGTGGTGATAAGGAACTAGAAAAACCAAAACCGGATGGTGATAAAGAGCCGGAAAAACCAAAACCAGATGGTGATAAGGAACCAGAAAAACCAAAACCAGATGGTGATAAAGAACCAGAAAAACCAAAACCGGATGGTGATAAAGAGCCGGAAAAACCAAAACCAGATGGTGATAAAGAACCAGAAAAACCAAAACCGGATGGTGATAAGGAACCAGAAAAACCAAAACCGGATGGTGATAAGGAACCAGAAAAACCAAAACCACCAGTGCCACACGATCAAATTACAGTATCACCAATAACGGGAGATATTTTAGTTGAGTGGTATGCTGGGAATGGAGAGAGGTATTCATCTGTATTCTTTAATGAGTATTATGGAAAAGGGCAAAATTCTGACACGTTAAATAGTAGGGCTAAATATTCGGAGGAAAATAAAGAGTTAACACTTATATCTCAATTGAATGCATCTTCAAATGCACAGACAGTTGCTGATCATAGATTAACATTGGACAATTTGGGAGAAATTTTAGCTAATAAGGAGAATTATTCGAATCAAAGTGAATTATTTTATTTACGTAACCAAATGAATACACTTAAGGAAAAAGTTACAACCCAACAAGAATTACAAGATTATTTAAAAGAAAATAAGAAAGAGTATATTCAATCAGTTGCAAAGTTAGTATACGATAAGGCTGTACAAGAGGAGGATGTTTGGTTAAATAACCAAACAGATATAGCTTCTCTAGAACAATCTTTAAGTAAATATTACTTAGTTACTTCGGTGCTTGAAAGCGTGGATCCTAAATTAGTAGAGGCTGCAAATCAACGTGTAGAAAAGATTTTCTATAAACTATTACAAGAAGAATTAAAAAATATTAACATCGAAGCACCAGTAGTGACATCTAAAAATGATGCAAAAGAAAACGTAAGTCCAGAAAAAGAAACTGTAACTAGCAGTAATGGAGGACAAGTGGTTGTTAAAGAAGATAATACGAATAAAACTGGGGCGTCAGAAATAGCTAGTGAGAAAGAGAAAAAAGATCAATTAATTGAAGCTAATAAAAACAACAAAGAAAATACGAAAGAAGTAAATCATAAAGAAACAAATAGCAATGATGCAGATGGTCAAATGAAACCAGAAAAACCAGAAAAACCAGAAAAACCAGAAAAACCAAATCCGATCAATCAAGCGATTGAGAAAATTGAAACATATTTAACCCCTGAAAGTCTAAACTATGAAAATGCTTTACTATTAGCAAATCAATGGATTGATGTCGCAAAAGACCAACAAAAAGAAAAATTAAATCAGCAATTTAGTATAGCGGTAGATGGGCTTAGGGGACAGATGAAAGACCCTGAACTTTCAGTGGAAGATGCCTTAAAGAAAGCAAACCTATTAGCAAGTACGGCAAGGGTAGAACAATCTGTTCGAGATGAAGCAAATAAAATGTTAATGCCACTTATGTTTGAAAGAAAAGCAAATGAGGCTGCAAATAAAGGAGAATATTATACAGCTGTATTGAATATTGCTAATGCAATTCGTACAAAGCATCCATTAGAGCGTTCAAGAGAAGAAATGGTGAATTATGCAAATAAACTATGGGAAAAAACAGAAGTTGAATGGGAGCAAATCAATGGAACACCAGATTGGCAAGAAAAGGCTGAGAAAACTGTACTTCCATCGTATACATTATTGGCACAGTTGAAAGATATCGATAAAACAATTGAAAAAATCGTTGGTATGAGTGTTATTGACAATGCGTCGAAAAAGATGGAGGGAATCCAACTAATAGAAGTAGCAAATACAAAAGCGAATCAGAACGGAAAGCTTTACGAAGCTTTACACTATTATGGACAAGCTTCCTATCGTGGGGTTAATGATAAAAAAGGATTTTCGGATGTCGCAAATCGCGTATTAAAAGAAGGGTGGGAAATTGAAAAGAGTAATTACCTATCAGCTTTAGAAATCTATCAAATTCTTTATAAAACACCGGGGATTGAAATGACTGGAGTGAAAGATAAAGCAAAAGTTGCCATTGAATATTTAAGTACATTTGATGCTGCTAATAAAAAGGCTACTCGTATAAACACTATTGAAGATTTAGCATCAGTAGTTGAGCTAACTCATCAAGCGATGAACTTAGGATATCAGCAGGCACCTGCAAAAGAATTTATGAAAGTTGTCTCTGAAAAAATGTTACAAACAGGTAAAGGGTATTTAGACAAAAATGACAACAATAATGCATATAAATGTTTTGAGTTTTTAACTCGACCACAATATGCAACAACGATTGATGGAGAATTGCGCCAAAAAGCAATGGAGAATTTAGAAAAAGTAAAAGCTATGGATGCTCAAAAATAAGTAGATAATAAGTTCGCCATCTTATCTCAAGTAAGATGGCGAACTTTATTCCAAATAAGGAGTGAAAGTTAATGAGTTTACTAGAAATTAGTCCATTAGATGAGGCGTTAGTGGAAGCGTTGCAAAATGAAGAAAAAAGAGGCTATTTTTATGAAATATTACAGAAATCAAATTTATTCGTTGTTGCTTCTGTCGAAGGGGATACAAGTGTAGATGAAGAAGGAAATTTGATTTCTACTAATAATACACAATTACAAATTCATTATTTTGAAATGGAAGAAGGATTAATGTTACCACTGTATTCGGATTTAAAGCATCTAGAAATGGTTATTCCAGAAGAATGTCCGTATGTCTCTATGAATGCAGTTGAATTATTAAAAACAATAGATTTAGAGGCAAATGTAATATTAAACCCAGGAACAAAATTTCAAAAATTATTTGTAAAGGAAGAAATTGAAGCGATTTGTGATAACAGTATTTTTGATGTTTTCTCTAAAGAGAATAAGTAAAAAATGATGCAGTTCTATTTCTTTTTGGTATAAAATAGAGGAAGGTGGGAGAAGGTTTGGAGATTAAAGTCAAACCTGAACAACTCGAACAAATTGCCAAAAACATATCAGAGATGCAAACACACAGCCAGACCATACAACAAAATCTCAATCAATCTATGTTTAGTATTCAAATGCAATGGCAAGGAGCAACGAGTCAGCATTTTTATGGGGAATATATGAGATCAATGAGACTCATGGAATCTTACATACGTAACTTACAAGTTACAGAAAAAGAATTACGGCGTATCGCTCAAAAGTTTCGTCAAGCAGATGAAGAATATCAAAAGAAACAAAATGAAAAATTGAAAGAAACCCATAAAACAGAAAAGAAACATGAAAAATCATGGTGGAAAAAGGGCGTAGAAGGAGCAGCTGAATTCATTGGAGTAAATGATGCAATTCGTGCAGTTACCGGTAAAGACCCTATTACAGGAAAAGAATTATCATCAAAAGAAAGACTCATCGCCGCAGGATGGACGCTCCTAAACTTTGTTCCTGTTGGAAAAGTGGCAAGTCTTGCTGGAAAAGGAATAAAGTATGTCGCTTCTAGCTTTGGGAAGACGATTGTAAAAGCAGGAAAAAAACTAGGCGAAGGCGTAACAATGGTAGCTGGAAAAGCTGGAAAAGCTGGAAAAGCAGCTGTCGATGGCATAAAAACAGCCAGCCACAAAGTAAAAGAGGGTGTAAACTTTGTAGCCTCCACAGCAAAAGGATTTGCCGACAAAATCGGAAATCTATGGAACAAAGGCGCCACAACCGTAAAAACAACCTTCTTGCAGGGGAATGAAAAAATCCAGCACGCAGTAAAAACATTACTGGAATACAAATGGATCCCAGGCGAGGGAAAAGGCTTCGCCATGGCTGGAGTAGGAAATGTCTCAGGAGGAGGACAGTATTCTCTGAAAGAGGCTTATCAGTATATGGAGAGTAAGGTTGTTAAGGGTACGGGTAAAGGTAGTAATACAAACCCAAACAAAATTAAACTAACTTCAGAACGAGAAGAATACTATCGAAAGAAAATAGATGAAGCTAAAGCGCGAGGAGATTATAAAGCAGCAGATGATATTAGATATGATCGTCATTGTGAAGAAACGAAAAAACCTTTAGAGCGTAAAGATTGGGATGCTAGGACTGAAAATTTAAGAAAGAGCCAAGAGCGTGGAAGAGAAGAAGAAATAAAAGGGAGAAAAGCTTTGGGAGAACATCTTGATCGCCAATTAGAGGACAATAATGCTGGTGAGGTTGTTACATATACATCTAGTGAAGGGCATCTTACGCGTCCAGATAGCATTGGGCGTAATGATAAGGGGGAAATTGATTTAGTTCATGATCACAAACACAAAATGGGTGAAAAAGAGCAAACTATTCATAACGACAGCCAAATGCGAGCTGAAAGAGAAATGCTCGAAGATAAAAATGGGAGTCATGTTGTGACAATATCAAGTGACAAACCCGATTTAAATGGGATTCCTCCTAAGCCAAGACCAAGTGGGCCTTTAGGAGAAAAGAGTGAGATTTACTATACTGACCCAAGTAGTGGAAAAGTGACTCATAAATGGGAGGGCAATTCACGTTTACCTGGTGGAGGCCGATGGAAAAAACTATGAATAAAAATTATTATGTGACTATATTTTTTAGTATTAAGGGGGATATACATGAAACCTGATTTTTTCTCAATTACAATGTATCCTACAGTATCTTTTAACGAAGAAGAAGTATTAGGTCGTCTTTTGGATGTGTTTGAGTCAAATGAAAAATTTGCTCCTACTCATTGGGGTAACAGTGAAATGGTACGAGTAGAATATAATCGTCAGGAAATCCTGGAAAAAGTAGTTTCAGAGCATAAAGTATCAGAAGTTTACCTTTATCGTGATAAATCGGTGAACTATAGTGGGAGTTTCGAAGTTAACTGGAGTCATCGCTCATTTTTGAAGTTTGAGTTTCATAAATCGATACCTAAAAAATTATGGCCTGCTTTTTTTGAGTTATCTGACCAAATTGCAGAAATTGCGAAACCAAGTTATGGAGTAACTCAAATTTTTTGGCCTTTATCATATCCGTGGAATACCCAACGTGAGCGATTACAAATGTGGATGGAAATATCTTCCCAACCAATACCAGTTAGGTTTCTTCCTAACGGTCCCTTAGGGATAGGGGCTAGAACATACTTTAGCGGTCATATTTTAGAAATGTTTGATAAGGAATTATTACAAAATAGTCCAGCTGTGGTATCTGAGCTAGATTGGGGTGGCCTTTGTATTGATATTTTAAATAATCCATTAGAGAGTGATAGTGATACATTACTTGATAATTGGCTACAAGTAATGAAGTATTTGGAACAAGCACAAGTAATGGCTATACCAAGTTTTGATGAAGATCAGATGGGGGTAACTTATTCTCCAAATGTTGCTTGGAAGGACTATCTGAAAAGCTAAATGAAAGGAGATCATAATAATGAATGAGAATGGTAATGGTAATGATAGAATAAGAGTCATGGAAATATTAAATAGATCTCAATACAATGATGAGGTTATAGATCAGTTAGATATGAGTGATTTAGACCTTACTTTTTCAGATTTGTCAGAGGTAATGGCAGAGCGTATCATGGCAAAACGAGTTCTGTTAAGAGCTTCTTCATTAATGAGAGCATCGTTTTTTGATTGTGATTTTGAGTTTGCTGATTTCAGAAGTTGTAATTTAGAGGAAATACACATTGCAGATTGTAGGTTTGGTGAAGCGGATTTCTCTACATCGAATATGAAATATGCAAAATTGAATATAAGTAGTTGTTTTGAAACATGTTTTGACGAAGTTGATTTTTCATATGGAGAATTAGTTGGAACAATTTTAAATCATGCTACTTTTCGCCATGCAAATTTATCTGGAATCAATGCTAAACAAGCAGAGTGCACTGGGACGGATTTTAGTAGTGCCAATCTTACTGATGGTAACTTCGAAAAAGCGTATTTGGAAAATGCTAATTTATCAGAAGTAGATGCTAGAAATGCGGATTTAACAAATGCAGATTTAACAGGAGCGACCCTTTTAAATGGGAATTTTATGGATGCGGATTTTACCGGTGCCAAACTTGACAATGTAGTTTGGAAGGGAGCAAATGTGGAAGGTGCTAAGTTTGACGAAGGTGTTAAGGAACAAGTATTGCAAATGATATAGAGGTTTATTTTGAATTCTGTGTAAACTTGCTGAACAGACTTGATCGACATACGTAGAAGGCTTATTCTAACTCGAAATTTGAGGAGGAGTAAGCTTTTTTGCATCATGCTAAAAAATAAAAAGAGGGAAAAGCCAATGTTAAAATGCGTATATTCAGAGGCTACTCAGTACTGAATGATATACTTCCAGAAAAATTTATAGTTAATTACCTTATTAATGGTAATCCTGGTCTTAAAGTTCTTAAAAATTAATCTAAGGAGTGAGAAGATAGTATGAAAGAATTTGAAGATAGATTTATTGAATTGCAAGCTGATATGATATCTAGTAGTTTCTTTTATTTAATTAACAAAAAGTATGTAGAGTGTCATAAGGTTAATGATGCATTGGAAAATGGAGAAGAAAAATATGATGTATCTCCAGAACGAATGTTTTAGGTGCTACAAATTATAGGTGAAGATATCGAAGAAATTGAAACATTATGCAAAGAATACGAAAAAGATATGCCAACTGAGATGAAATTAATATACGATGCTAAGAGTGGTAAGTTTAAAGCTGAATATAAGTATGATTTAATACATACAAATGAGGATATAAAAACGGCTGATGATTTTGCTGATGAGTGGTTTGAGGAAGTGAAAAATAATAACCTCTAAAAAATTTACAGTAATAGATATATCTAAATTGAATTAATAACTCATGAAAGTTGTACCATCATGGAGTACTATGTGCAATGATAGAGTAGAAAAAGAAGTACGAGTTTAGGCGAGATGATATTTTACCGGGGGATAAATATAAACCACATAGACTGTATATGAAACTAACGAACTTGTACAAACTCGTAAGTTTTAACATAGTATTTGTCATGATGTACAAAAGGCGTCATACTGTTACTACAAAACTTATAAATTTATGCTACTTAAAAACATATGAACTTAAAGCACTTGATTGTTAATTAAAGGCAACAAGTGCTTTTTTGCGTTTTAGCGTAGAAATTTAAAAGAGCATTATAATTTTATTAGTGCATTAAGTGTTAAATTTTTATTGTTGTTTTATAGATTGTAATGGCTATGTACAGTGTACGACGATAGTAGAGGGAAAACTAAAGGGGTGTATTATTTTTTGAAGTCATCGTAAAGTACGTTTTAACGGAAGGACAAGTACGTGATGGACTACAAGCACTATTGTCCGATATGGCAAAAGTATTAATACAACGAGAACTAAAGAAATATGAAGTAGATGTGAAGGCGATTGAACAATCTATAGTATTTACACATGATCCAAATGACTTTTTGGTGAATGGCATGTTAGAGCTATTAGACCAATATTAACGTCTTGAGAAATCTTTTTCGACAAAAAAATAATATATCCCTTGACAGTTACAAATATAACCGATATACTTCATATTAATTTCAAAAGAAAATATATTCTAAATATTAAAATGTGTTGAATAGGAGTAGTAAGGTCATGTATTTGTACAGAGAGCTATGGGTTGGTGCGACATAGTCAAATGACATCCTGAACTCGCCTAGGAGCAGTAAGGTGGAACGGAATCACATTCTTAGTAAATCTTAACGGTTAACCTTCGATATTAGGTTTGTAATCAAACGATTACTACTAAGGTGGATTCATAATGGAATCAATAAGGGTGGTACCGCGTTAAGTAAATGGCTTAGCGTCTCTTTATATAGAGATGCTAGGCCATTTTTTTATTATATGGAAGAAGAAATGGAGGGTTTATTTGGATAGGTCTATAAAATTTATTTATTTATATAAAAAGATTTAATTAGGAGGAAAATGAGATGAAACAGACGGAGCAATGGACTTCGAAATTAGGTTTTATAATGGCAGCAGCCGGATCAGCAATTGGACTTGGTGCGATATGGAAGTTTCCTTATATCGCTGGGAAAAGCGGGGGAGGAGCATTCTTTTTAATCTTTATATTATTTACTGTATTAATTGGGCTACCGCTACTTATAGCTGAATTTATGATTGGTCGCAGTACACAGAAACAAGCAGTTGGAGCATTTAAAAGTATCGCGCCAAATACAGGATGGCACTGGATTGGACGACTTGGCGTTGGAACGTGTTTTATACTACTTTCGTTTTATAGCGTTGTAGGTGGATGGGTGTTAATTTATTTATTCAGAGGAGTAACGGGACAACTTATTACTCCGGGACAAAATTACGGAGCATTATTTACTGAAACAATTGGAAATCCCACTTGGGCGATTATAGGACATTTCGCTTTTATGTTCATTACGATATGGGTTGTATCAAAAGGTGTACAAAATGGAATTGAAAAAGCAAGTAAATATATGTTGCCAGCATTGTTCGTTTTATTTGTCGCTCTTATTATTCGTTCGTTAACACTTGATGATGCAATGAAAGGTGTGAAGTTTTTCTTACAACCAGATTTCTCAAAGATTACTTCGGAAAGTATTTTGTTCGCAATGGGGCAATCATTCTTTGCGATTAGTATCGGGATTTCGATTATGGTCACGTATAGTTCCTATTTAAATAAAAAAGAAAGTTTACCAAAATCAGCAATAACAATTGTTGGATTGAATTTATTTGTTTCTTTATTTGCGGGTCTTGCTATTTTTCCGGCTGTATTTTCATTAGGAATGGAGCCAACAGAAGGACCTGGATTACTATTTATCGTATTACCATCAGTATTTAGTCAAATTCCACTCGGTGGATTGTTCTTAACAGTATTTCTTGCGCTATTTACATTTGCAACATTAACATCAGCGTTTTCTCTACTAGAGACTGTTGTTTCAGCATTAGCAAATGGTGAACAAGACAGAAGAACGAAATTATCATGGATTATCGGTTTCTGTATTTTCTTAGTAGGTATACCATCTGCGTTATCATTTGGAGTATGGAGTGATATTACGATTTTTGGAAAGAATATTTTTGATGCAGTAGACTTTTTATCTAGTAATATATTAATGCCGCTTGGTGCACTATTTATTAGTATTTTCGTATCATTCAAGATGGAAAAGAAAGTACTAGAAGCAGAGTTTTTTGTAGGTGGAAATTATGGGAAGAAAGTATTTATTTGTTGGGCATTTTTACTTCGATTTGTAGCACCACTCGCAATAATTATCGTCTTCTTAAATGTAATAGGGATTATTTAACATTAAATGTTATAATATTCAGTAAAAAAAGAAGATGGTGATGTTTATGACGAATTGGATAGAAACAGGAGAGTATATGAATATTAGAGGGAAAAAGCTATACGTTGAAACACATGGAAATCCTAAAAATAAGCCAGTCTTATACTTGCATGGTGGTCCAGGAGAGAGTTGTTATGATTTTTCATTGCACCAAGCGGAACGTTTAAAAGATTCTTTATATGTAATTATGATAGATCAAAGAGGTGTTTGTCGTTCAGAAAAAATTACTGAAGACGAAGCTTTTGGATTAAATGATTTGATTGAAGACTGTGAGGAATTAAAAAAAGTATTACAAATTGAGAAGTGGTCTATAATTGGACATTCTTTCGGTGGATATGTAGCATTGTTATATGCGTCGATATATCCAAGTTCAATAGAGAAAATAATATTTGAAGGGCCAACTTTCGACTTTGCATTAACAAGTAGAGCTTTGTTACAAAAGACAGGGCATTTATTAAAAAAGCATGGAAAAGAAGAAGTAGCAAAAGAGTGCTTTGCTTATTCATCTAGCAATGCTAGTTCAGAAGAGTTGTTAGAAGCTTATATAAGATTAAGCGCTGAATTAGAAGAAAAAAGAATGGAGATTTACAATTATAAGGAAGATGAAACAGACTATAGTTTATATAGTGATGAAGAGTGGGAAGTATTTTCAAATCGTTCTCAAATTCATTTTGATAGATTAAAATTAGAGGGTGCATGTCATAAATCATTATTATATAAAATAAAAGAAGTACAGAATCAAATGTTATTAATTGTAGGAAAACATGATGTAGTAACGTGTGAAGAACAAATTAAAACATTTAATAAAGATGCCCGAAATGGCAAGTATATCGTATTTGAAGAGAGCGGTCATTCACCTCATTATGAGGAAGCAGATAGGTTTGCAGAAACAGTCATACATTTTTTGAAATGAAGAAAAGGGTGCTTCTATAAATGAGAGGCACCCTTTCTATATTTCTGGATATGTGATTGTGATGTTAGGCCACTTACTTTGCCAATTCTTTTTTATAACTCTGTTTTTGTACATATGTAATCGTTCTTTCGATTCAAGAAAATGAGCTGTTGGTCTCACTTGTAAGGAAAGGACATCTTCAATACCACATGGGGCTGTTAATATGACGTTGTTTAGTTCATCAAGTGTAACTCCTAAAGCTGTTGCTGTTTCAGGAAATTTAGAAATAGCATCAACAGAAGAAGAATATGGTGGCATATTCTTCACTACATGCATACGAGCTTGATTTTTTACAGACCAAGGGATAGTAGCATCCATATTCATTAATTTCGTTTCTAATGATTGTTCGTATATCTCATCTTGATGTAGACTATCATAATAAATTACATCAACATCAGGCATAGCCGTTTTAGCTTCATAGTCATGTAAAGTATCCCAAATTTTAGAACGAACAAAGCCGGCACAAACCCACCAATCAGGTAACTCTAGTGATTTTGCCATTTGTAATACATTCATCATCCATTCGTCGTTTTCTATTAAGCGAATGATATCTTGTTCTGTTTGTATAGTCATTTGTTATCTCACCTGCTTTTTTTTAGAGAGTAAATTTAATTCATAAGCTTTATAATCCATGTAATCCAGTAAGCACCTGGTATGAATAACAGTTGAGCAAGTAATGTACCAAAAAGTCTAGAAATCATTAGCCAAGCATACATTTTACTCATTGCTTCAGCACCTTCTTCTGATTGAAGAGCTCGCTCTGTTAAAAGAGCAATACGTGGATCTAGTAGCACTGTTAATAAAATAGTAGCAAAACCATTAATAAGACCAGAAGCTGTAGTGGCTTTTGTTGCGAAAGCTGGAATTAAAAAAGAAGCATATAGTGCGGAAAGAACTCCCGCTGTATAAATTGCAGTAGCGAACATGTTAATAAGCATTATACGCTTTGGAATACCGCCGATACGCAGCCTATGAATCATTTCTAACTTTGGAAAGCGGACATATTTTTTTGTGTACTTTAATTTTTGAATGTTATTCGTTTTCATCATTCGAATGAAAGAACCGTCTGTTTCAAAGTTTTGAATGACATATCCAAATAGTTTTGTCAAAGTTGGATACAGTATAATCGCAAGCAATGTACCGATAGAAGCAGATAATAGTACAAGACGTATAATATGCTCTAAATCAATAGAAGGATCTAGTTTTGCTTCGTCCACAATCCCGCCAAGTAAAAAGGCTTGTAGTAAGTTTGACGTTCTTGAAATGAGTAATACGATTCCTACGACGGATAATGCGACAGCAATCTTCTTTAAACGAACCCCGGCTAATCGAATACTATAAGAGCTTGTTTCAACTGCGTGGATTACAATTGTGAAAGCCATTATAAAAATTAACGTAATTGACATTTGTTTCACCAGTTTCTATTAAAATAATTGTAACTTTTTTACTTTATCATATCTATCGTATTTTGTAACTGAAAGTATGTGACATATGGAAATTGATTTTTCGAAAAAATAGATAATGATAGTATAATAGGGAGAAGTGGAAGAGATGTTAGCAGTTATTTATACAGCAAATTAAGTGGAGGAATGAAACATGTATAAAACATTTCTATTTGATTTAGATGGAACTTTAACGGATCCGAAAGAAGGGATTGTAAATTCGGTTTTGTATGCGTTAAAAAAAGTAGGAATTGAAGAAGTACATATAAGTGAGTTAGATTCATTTATAGGTCCTCCTATACAGCAATCATTCGTAGAGAGATATAATATGAGTGAAGGAGAGGTTGAACGTGCAGTTTTTTACTTCCGTGAGTATTTAAAGCAGCGTGGATTGTTTGAAAATAATGTATACGAGGGGATTCTGAAGCTCTTGCAACAATTAAAAAGTTCAGGAAATCGCATATTCGTAGCTACTTCAAAGCCCACTGTATTTGCGAAACAAGTTATAGAGCATTTTCAATTAACGAATTATTTCGAAGATATCATTGGAAGTAATTTAGATGGTACGAGAATAAAAAAAGAAGAAATAATTGCTCATATTTTACAAACAAATGAAGAACTAAATAAAGAAGAAATGATAATGATTGGTGATAGAAAGCACGATATAATAGGTGCGAATCAGAATGGAATTGCTTCAATTGGTGTTTTATATGGCTATGGCTGTGAGAAAGAACTGACTGAAGTTAGTGCGACTTACATAGTGAAAGATGTTGAAGAACTGTATCATTTTTGTGCAGAAAAAAGTTTAATAAATTAGTAAATATAGATGCTAGCAATCCCTTTATAACGTATGATGAGGAATTCGTTTCTGTTTAAAGGGATTTTTCATATGTAATCGAATATTTATAATTAGACATTTTTAGCATGAAAAAATTGTATGAATAAGAGGAGGGATGTCAGAATTAAAAGATTAGTAGAAGTTTATCAATAAATTTTAGAATGTTCTGTTTAATGGAGGGGTAAAATTGGAGTTAGTTATTATATTATTAGCACTAAGTTTACTTATGTTCGTAGCATACAGAGGCTTTTCTGTTATTCTATTCGCACCGATATTTGCATTATTTGCAGTATTTTTGACAGAACCTAGTTATGTATTACCTTTCTTTTCTAATATCTTTATGGAGAAAATGGTTGGATTTATAAAGTTATATTTTCCTGTGTTTTTATTAGGAGCAATATTTGGAAAAGTAGTGGAAATGTCAGGAATTGCAGATTCTATCGCAAAAACGATTATTGAGTTAGTTGGTGAAAAACGTACTATATTAGCGATTGTATTAATGGGGGCTATTTTAACGTATAGTGGTGTTAGTGTGTATGTAGTAGTGTTTGCTGTTTATCCGTTCGCAGCTAAGTTGTTTCGACAAGCTAATATTCCAAAACGTTTAATCCCTGGAACGATTGTTCTTGGAGCAGTAACGTTTACAATGGATGCGCTACCTGGATCACCACAAATTCAAAATGTAATACCTACAACATTTTTTAAAACGGATATTTATGCTGCACCGATACTTGGGATTGTAGGAGCAATTTTTGTTCTTACATTAGGTTTACTATATTTAGAGAGTAGACGTAAGAAGGCAAAAGCAGCAGGTGAAGGGTATTTTGGTTTTAATAATGGAAATACTGAAATGGCAGCATCTTTGCAATTAGAACAAAAAAATATGCCATTAATTAATAACATTGAAATCACAAGAGCACAACAACTTATTGCATTTATACCACTTATTTTAGTAGGTGTAATGAATAAAGTGTTTACTATTATGATACCGAAGTGGTATCCAAGCGGTTTTGATTTTTCTGCAATTGGTATGAAAGCATTTGGAAAAGTAGAATTAAGTGCAGTAGTAGGAATCTGGTCTGTAGAATTGGCACTTATTATAGGGATCTTAACAACGTTATTATTATATTGGAAGCGAGTAGTAACAGGTTTCCAAGCTGGATTGAATACAAGTATTGGTGGAGCACTACTTGCAACGATGAATACAGGAGCTGAGTTTGGATTCGGTGGTGTTATTGCAGCACTTCCAGGCTTCGCAATTATGAGAGATGGTATCTCTGCTACTTTCACAAATCCGTTAGTGAATGGTGCAGTAACGACGAATATTTTAGCTGGAATTACAGGCTCTGCATCAGGAGGTATGGGAATAGTATTAAGTGCAATGGGAGATAAATTTATTGCAGCGGCCAATCAATTTGATATTCCATTAGAAGTTATGCACCGTATCGTATCAATGGCATCAGGAGGAATGGATACACTACCGCATAACGGGGCTATTATTACTATTCTTACAGTAACAGGATTAACACATAAACAGTCTTATAAAGATATATTTGCTATTACAATTTTGAAAACGGTTGCTGTATTTTTAGTTATCGCGTTCTATACTTTAACAGGACTCTATTAAACATTCGAATCGTAAAGATTCATCAAATCGATAATTTATATCATAAAATATTAATTAGGATAAGAAGGGGTGGAGTACTTGCAAGAAGTTTCTGAGTTTCGTATGCCAAAGTCGGTATTATATGGAAGGAATTCGCTTGAAAAACTGGGGGAACAATCAAAAAAGTTAGGGAAAAGAGCTTTTATAGTTACTGATACAATTATGGAGAAATTAGGATATGTTGAAAAGTGTATACAACAACTAAATAAGAAAAGTATTACTGTTAGTACATATAATAAAGTAGATGCTGAGCCTACAAATATACACGTGTTAGAAGCGTTATCTCTTTGTAAAGAGGAAAAGTGTGATTTTATTATCGGTATTGGTGGTGGAAGTTGTATTGATGCTGCGAAAGCAGTAGCGGTTTTATATACAAATGGTGGAGAAGTTGAGGATTATGTCCAAAAGGATATTGAAATAGAAAACAACCCACTACCACTTATTGCAATTCCAACAACTTCTGGTACTGGATCGGAAGTTACAAGCGTAGCAGTAATTACGAATAAAAAAACAGATGTAAAAATGATGATGAAGCATCCTAGTTTTATACCGAAAGTAGCAATTATAGATCCAGTTTTGACAAGTTCATTACCACCACAAATTACGGCAGCAACAGGAATAGATGCGTTATGTCATGCAATTGAAGCGTATATTTCTAAAGTTTCACAACCACTTACAGATGTACTAGCTCTTTCAGCTATTGAAAGTATTATGAAACATTTACGTATAGCATATGAAGATGGACGTAATATGGAGGCAAGAGAAGCGATGATGATTGCTTCCTTACAAGCTGGAATTGCATTTTCTAATGCATCAGTTACATTAGTTCATGGAATGTCAAGGCCAGTGGGAGCATTATTTCATGTACCGCATGGAATATCAAATGCCATACTATTACCTACAGTGTTAGAGTTTACAAAAACAAGTGCAATGAAAAGGTTAGCAAAAATTGGACGTAGTTTAAATAAGGATTTGTATTCAAATTCTGATGAGGAAGTAGCAGACTACACGCTTGGTGAAATAAAAAAACTTTGCTTTGATCTTCGTATTCCAAATTTAAAAGAATACGGAATCGATGAAATTGAATTTGAAAATGCTATTTCTAAAATGGCATCAGATGCAATTGAAAGTGGTAGCCCAGCTAATAACCCACGTGTTCCATCATATGATGAAATCAAAGAGCTGTATCGAGAGTGTTTTAATTATAAGTATAAAGAATTTATAAAAACATCAGATTGTTAATTTCAGAATATTCTATAAAAATTTCCTTGGAAATGAAAGTAGAATTATTCTTTAATATTTCCGTATTTTCCGTTAAAACAAGACTTTATATTCCAAACTTAAAGTCTTGTTTTATTATGTATAATATACATAATAAAACATTGCTATTAGTTTCATGAAAATAGTTTAGGTAGGTGTTTGTATGAAAACGATAGGTCTTATAGGTGGTATGAGTTGGGAATCAACTTCTGAATATTATCGAATTATTAATGAAGAAATAAAAGAGAGATTAGGAGGGCTACATTCAGCAAAATGTTTGATTAATAGTGTGGACTTTGAAGAGATTGAAAGATTCCAGTCTAGAGGAGATTGGAATGGAGCAGGTGAAGTTTTAGCGAATGCGGCGTATTCATTACAGAAGGGAGGAGCAGACTTTATAATCATTTGTACAAATACAATGCATAAGGTAGTTGGAAAAATAAAGGAGAAAATTGATATTCCAGTCTTACATATTGCTGATGCAACTGCAAAAGCAATTAAAAGAAAAGACATTCAAAAGGTTGGTCTGCTTGGAACTAAATATACAATGGAGCAAGATTTCTATAAGTCACGTATAGAAGAAAATAATATAAAAGTAATAGTACCATCAGAAAAAAATAGAAAAGAAATAAATAAAGTAATATATACAGAATTATGTTTAGGAAAAATAATATTTCAATCTAGAGAGTATTATAAAAGGGTTATAGAAGAATTAGTACAAGAAGGAGCACAAGGAATTATATTAGGTTGTACGGAAATAGGTTTATTAATAAAGCAAGAAAACGTATCAGTCCCGATATTTGATACGACTTATATACATGCAATTGAAGCAGTCAAGGTAGCTTTAGATAAATAGATTATAATTATATTATGTAAACTTAATTCATATATCTGGAAAACATTCAGAAAATATTTTATAATGTAAGTGGTTACATTTAAGGGGGAATGCGTATGTTTTCAGTTCAACCAATCGCATTTGTACATAATGAAAGAAAGGAAATAAAAGATGATGATTGGGGAGAAGTAAGATCCCGTATAACTTTAACTGAAATGTATGCAGAAGAAAGTATACAAGGGATTGAAGATTTTTCCCATATTGAAGTTGTTTTTTATTTTCATAAAGTAACTGACGAGCAAATTCAGTATTTTGCTAGACATCCTAGAAATAATAAAGATTATCCTGAAGTAGGTATTTTTGCACAGCGCGGAAAAAATCGCCCGAATCGCATAGGTGTAACAATTGTAAAGGTGATCAAAAGAGAAGGTAAATCAATTATTGTTGAGGGATTAGATGCTATTAATGGTACTCCTATATTGGATATAAAACCAATAATGAAAGAGTTTATGCCGAAAGAAGAAATACACCAGCCTAAATGGGCAACGGATATAATGAGACAGTATTGGAAGGGGAATGGAGTAAAATGAGAATATATGAGGCAACAATTGCAGATTTAGATGGACTAGCATCAGTTTTTAATAACTATCGCATGTTTTATAGGCAGGATTCTGATTTAGAAGGTGCAAAAGTATTTTTACGAAATCGAATTGAGAAAAAAGAGTCCGTTATTTTCGTAGCAGTTGAAGACGGCGAATATATTGGGTTCACACAACTATATCCATCATTTTCTTCCATTTCAATGAAAGAATTATGGATTTTAAATGATTTATTTGTACAAGCGGCGAAGCGTGGAGCCGGAACAGGTAAAAAATTATTAGAAGCTGCTAAAGAATACGCATTAGAGAATGGAGCAAAAGGTGTAAAATTGCAAACAGAGATTGATAATTTATCAGCACAACGATTATATGCTGAAAATGGTTATTTGAGAGATAATCGTTATTTCCATTACGAATTAACGTTTTAAAAAATTAAGTTGAAAGAGACATTTTCAAGAAAAAGAATTTCTTTGTAATGAGAAATTCTTTTTTATTTTTGCCTAAATTAAACATGAAGAAAACGATATTTATTTATTGTTAAACGATAAATAATATGATAAAATTATGTTATCATTAAATAAATGAGGTATTGTAAATGAATCTTAACCGAAGTTCAACAACGTTCTTAAAAGTAATTATTTTTCTTGCTGGAATTTCAGTACTTGCTTTATGCATATTTTTAGTGCCGGAAATGGCGGATTTCACAGAGAATTTGTATCCTAATATTGCTTCGATAAAATATCTTGTTTTCATTGTGATGTATGGAGCAGCTGTGCCTTTTTACGTTGCTCTTTATCAGGCTTTCAATCTTTTACAGTATATTGACGAGAACACAGCGTTCTCGGAATTATCTGTAAAATCGTTAAAGAATATAAAGCACTGTGCAGTTACAATCAGTGGTTTGTATGTATTGGGTTTGCCACTTTTTCATTTTATAGCGAAAAAAATGGACCCTCCTATTGGGTTAGTGGGACTTATTATCGTTTTTGCTTCGCTCGTTATCGCCGTTTTTGCCGCTATCCTTCAACGCCTTCTACAAGAAGCAATTAACATAAAATCAGAAAATGATTTGACAGTCTGAGGTGGTTGATATGACAATTATTATTAATATTGACGTCATGTTAGCAAAACGAAAGATGAGTGTAACGGAGCTTTCGGAGAAGGTTGGAATTACGATGGCGAATCTTTCTATTTTGAAAAATGGGAAAGCAAAAGCGGTTCGTTTTTCAACATTAGAAGCGATATGTAAAGCTTTGGAGTGTCAGCCAGGGGATATTTTGGAGTATAAAAACGATGAGAATACTCAATAAAAAAAGATAACAAATGTAAATAATAGAAGTCAATAAAGAAGGGATAGCCACTAAGCTATTCCTTCTTTACGTTAATTGCTGTTACTAATAAAAAATAAAATTTGAATTGCAATGTTTGCGTATCAAAAGGGAACTTGCTATCTTTTGAGGTGATCCGTTTTATGGAAGACAATTATTTTCCAAAAAGGCTATTTTAACTATGTTTTAAATTATTTTGAGTGAATCAAAATCTTCATTTGTATTATAGTTGATTTAAAACCCAGTTTGTTGCATCTTCAAAGTTATCTGCAATGTAGTTTGGTTCAATATGTGCCCATTTGTCTCGGTACGTATGCAAAGCATCATACCCAGCGCCTGTTCGGACTAGAATCGTTGTTGCATTTACTTTTGCTCCTGCAACAATATCAGTCCAGCGATCACCAACTACAGCACATTGTGTTAAATCAAGCCCATGTTTTTTTGCTGCTTTAAGCAGCATGCCTGTACTTGGTTTACGGCATTCACAACCATCACCGTGTTTATGAGGACATACATAAATATCATCAAAACCGAAGCCTTCTAATTCTTGTACAAAATCGGCTACAGTTGCTATTCCATCTGCGATACCAGGTTGATTTGTGAAAGAGAAAATTTTTATATTTTTAGCTTTTAGTTTTTGCAAGGATGTTTTTGTGAATGGAAATAATGTAAAAGATCCCGGATAATGTATTGTAGTGTCACCACCAATTGTACCGTCACGATCAATGAAAATTGCTTTAATGTTTGTCATAGTTATAGTCCCTTCAATTATAAGTAGTTTAAAAATGTTTTACAAATCGGTAGCCATTTACTTCATACCCTAATTTTTTGTAAAAAGGATGAGCTTCTACTCTTTTTGTTCCACTAACTAGCCATGTGCCAATGCAATTATGTTTCTTTGCTAATTGCTCTGCATAATCCATCAACACTTGTCCAATGCCTTTCCGTCGTATGTTAGAATCGACGCTAATAATTGAAATCTCTCCATAACGTGTTACATCTTCTAAATTTTCACGTATACGAAATCCAAGTAATCCAAATATAGCTTCTTCTTCTTCTTCTTCGTAAACATATAAAAAATCAAACGGACTCATTTGTACGAATTGTAATCGATTGTTCATATCTTCATAGGAAATAGAGGAACCTTTTAATTCTTTCGTTAAAGAACAAAGTGCGTCTATATCATCTATCGTTGCTTCACGAATTTGAAAAGACATATTATCCACTCCAATAAAATGTAATCAAACATTTAATATTCTGTTAAAAAATGTTTTTTCCTGCTATGAAAATAAATATTTTATAATGATATATAGATAGTTATATGTTATTCTTTTCCTTGATTGTATTGGAAATGGAAAGAGGGGAAATACATGTTAGAAGTAAATATCCGCTCAGCTGGATATGAAATAGGCGAAGAAACAATTCATAATATAGCTTTTTCTATCGAAAAAGGTGAACTAGTTGCTCTTATTGGAGCAAATGGTGCTGGGAAGAGTACGACGATAAAAACGATGCTCGGATTACTTGTAAATATGGACGGTGAAATATCATTCGGTGAAAAGAAAAATCCGTATGCATACGTGCCAGAACATCCAACATACTATGATTACTTGACGCTCTGGGAACATATTGAATTATTAATGGCTGCTCGTGGAAGTGAAATGGGAAGCTGGGAAGAACGAGCGGAACAATTATTACATACTTTTCGAATGGATAAGCATAAACATGAGTATTTATCAAAGTTTTCAAAAGGTATGAAACAAAAATCGATGCTAATATTGGCGTTTTTAACTGAGCCAGATTTTTATATCATTGATGAACCCTTTATCGGTTTAGATCCAGTAGCTACGAAAGAGTTTTTAAGTTATTTATATAAAGAAAAAGAGCGCGGAGCAGGAATTTTACTTTGTACGCACGTATTGGATACTGCTGAAAAAATTTGTGAAAGATTTTTACTCATTTCACAAGGTACATTAGTCGCAGATGGACATTTAGAATCTATTCAAATGTTAGCGGAAATGCCGGGTAGCTCATTACTAGACTGCTTTGATGTAATCGTAAGGCGTGAACAACATGATTAAACAACAATTTTATAAAAGATTACGCCATGAGCTTCAGCGGAAGTGGAAGTCTATACGTTCGGTAACAGATTGGACAGTCGCATTATATATTATTATACCAGCACTTATATTTATGGGAATCTATTATAGGTCACTATGGATAAATGAATTATCAACGGAAGAGACGATTTATTTCGGATTAGGATTACTCGCATTTTATCTAGTAACATATCCGAGAGGAGTTCGTTCATTTTTTGAGCAAGCGGATAGTTTATTTTTAATTTCGTATGCAACACATATGCAAAAATTAGTCCAGTATGGCATGATGTACACATTTGTTCGAATAGCGATAACGAATATAATATTAGTCGTTATTATGTTACCGGTGTTGATGAAAAGTATCGGAGTAACAGAGATACAAGTCCTATTATTTTGGGTATTCTTTACTATATTTCGATTTATGATGTCGTTGTTAACGAGATTTATTCATGTACATGCGGAGAAACGATGGGTTTTATGGATTGTAAAAAATGTAGTATTTTCTATGAGCGTGTCCTTTTTTGGAATTAGTTTATTTTTTATTTATAAAAATCCATTTTATTCAATTCTATTTATCGGTTTAGTAATTTTCTTAAGTAGTGTATTAGTAAAAGCGAAAATGAATTATAAAAAGTTCTTTTTTAAAGAAATTGAGAAAGAAAAGGAGGAAAGCATGCGCTGGACGAGCGGAATTATGCAAGTTGGTGGTCATGCGGCTAAACCGAGTAGTTCGAATAAAAAACCGTGGATGTTTCCGTACTCTAAAAGACTTTTAGGAAAAAAAGCTGATTCTCGTATTGTCGAATCTTTTTTGAAAGAATTTTTCCGTACAAGTACTGCACGAATATTTTATATTCAAATTGTATGTATCAGTACTGCAAGTATAATTATGACTCCTAGGTGGATTGCAGCTATTGTTCTCGTATTTGCTGTAGTTGCAATTTCTCGCTATGCACGTGATTATTGGAATGAATTTACGAATAAGATGTTTCTTCATTTATATTGTGATGAAGGGAACTTACTTTTGTTAAGATGGAAGGCAAATCGTTATTTACTACTACCAGCAATACTTTTGTATGGAATAGTTATACTTGCCCAGTTTTATTTATTGCCAGCTGTGATTGGTGGCATTATTTTTATTTTATTAATTGTATGGATTGTATTTTTACCATTAAAAAAGAGCCATTGACGGCTCTTTTTCTAGTCTGTAACACATTGATAAATAAAATATACTAAAACGAGTATGCTTGCGGCGGAATACATGACATCTAAAGTCATCTGATCGCCTCCTTATTATTGTTGTATTTTTATTGTATGAAACCTTACAATTTCATATTCAAGTGAAAAATATGTGAACGTTAACAAAATTGTAAAGTGCAAAAATTACAATCATTTTGTATAATAGAAGAAACCACCGTTATATAAAAAAATAATGAGTGAAAGGGGAGGGAACATAAATGCCAAATTGGTTTAGAAAAACCTTAGTCGCATTAATTACCGTATTTACATTTGGTTTAGTGACGCCTCCTTCCATATTACTTGATAATGCCAAAGCTGCGGACAAGCCTACGAGCACAGCTGGGCAACAAAGTTTGGAGAGCACGTCCTATACATATGAAGAAACGAATGACAGGTTAACCACCGATACTTTTATTACTTATGCAATGCAAGAAGCAGAAAAGCAGTCGATGCAAAAGTTTGGTACTAAAATTGGTCCAGTAATTGAAGATGAGTTTAAAGATGTAATATTACCGAAAATTGAAGAGGCAATTGCTGAGCTTGCTAGTGATGTACCAGAAGATTCACTACAATCATTAGCGATTTCTCAAAAACCAGCTGGTGGAAATAATGAAAAGATTTTTCACGTCTACGATACGAAATCAGGAAATGATTTATTGCGTTTCCATGTAAGAAGAGATCATCCGCCGCAAGATGGTTATTATTTTAATTTCCATTATCACCGTTTTGATGATGGATACTCTGGACATCATGAGTTAGGAAATATTTATTGGAATACGAATGTACCGCCGAAATGGTTGTCTTAAAAAGAACAAGAGAAAATCTTGTTCTTTTTTATTTTTATAGAAGGGACAGACAACTATGTTGTTGAATAACATAGGTTTAGAAAAAAGAAGCAAAAGGAGTATGGAGATGCAAAAATATATTGTTTTTGACTTTGATGGCACATTAGTAGATTCACAAAATATATTTGTACCGATTTATAATCAACTTGCTGAAAAACATGGGTATAAAGCAGTAAAGGAAGACGAAATTGAACATTTACGTAAATTAACGATGACAGAGAGATGTAAACAACTCGATGTACCACTGTATAAATTACCGATATTAGCTTTGGAATTTTATAAATTGTATCAGCCTGCTATAAAAAATCTTGTTTTATTTCATGGGATGAAGGATGTATTAGATGAACTACATAAAACAGGATACGGTATTGCGGTCATATCATCTAACTCAGAAGAGCATATTCGGGCGTTTTTGCACAATAATGGTATCGAAAATATTCAAGAAGTGTATTGTTCTAAAAATTTGTTTGGTAAAGATAAAATGATAAAAAGATTTTTAAAATCGAAAAAGATAACAGAGCAAGATATGTTATACATTGGTGATGAACAGCGAGATGTAGCAGCTTGTAAAAAGGCTGGGGTGAATGTAATTTGGGTATCTTGGGGATATGATGTTATTGAAACAGTGAAAAAAGACGCACCCGATTATATGGTTCATAAGCCGATGGAAATTGTGCAAGTAGTACAAGGAGTGTATTCATCATATTGAATTTTGAGTAGCAAATTTAGAGGAATCCATTTCTTATTATGATAAGTTGTTTCCGATAATTGGATGGAGAAAGTTAAATGAAGTAGCATATAGCACGGGAGAAAGTGAAATATACTTTAAAGAAGTAGATGAGGAAATCGTAAGGACGTTAGGTCCTAGACATATTTGTTATCAAGCTATTCATAGAGAAGTAGTTGATGAAGTAGCAGATTTTCTTTCTAGTACGAAAGTGAAGGTAATACGTGGTCCAATTGAAATGAATCATTATTCAAAAAGGTACTATACGATTGATTTTTACGATTCGAATGGATTTATTGTAGAAGTAGCCTATACACCAAATGCAGAAATGTGAGGGGAATAGATATGAAGATAATTACAGCACGGCAAAACAATATACAAATTGTAAAAGATGCAGCGAATATTGAAGAAATTTCTAAAGGTTTCTCTCCAGATAAGAAATATGTAATTACGAATGCAAATAATGAAAAATATTTATTTCGGACAGGAGATATAAAAGAGTATGAAAGAAAGAAAATAGAGTTTCAAATTTTAAATGAAATGGTAAAACGTAACGTACAGGCACAAAGGCCAATTGAAATAGGTATATTGGAAGAAGAAGGTGTATGCTATAGTATTTTTTCATATTTAGAAGGGGAAGATGCGAAGAAGCTATTGCCTACGTATTCACCAAAAGAACAATATGATATTGGCATAGAGGCAGGAAAAGATTTAGCAAAAATGCATACATATGAAGCTCCTAATGATATACTTCCATGGCATGAAAGAGCAATGAAAAAACATAGTAAATATTTAGAAGCATACAAAACATGCGGAATAAAAATAAAAAATGATGATAAGATTATTAAGTTTATAGATGAAAATGAAATGTATGTAAAGGATCGCCCAAATCGATTTCAACACGATGATTTTCATTTAGAAAATATAATTGTACGGGATGGGAAATATGTAGGTGTAGTTGATTTTAATGGTTATGACTGGGGCGATCCACTGCATGATTTCGTGAAAATTGCACTATTTGCAAGGGACATTAGTATTCCGTATTCAATCGGACAAATAGAAGGATACTTTAATAGGAGAATACCAGAGGAGTTCTGGAAATTATATGCGGTGTACGTTGGCATGACAGTTTTCTCATCAGTTGTCTGGACATTAAGAGCAGCACCACATATGTTGGATGATACGTTAGAGCGTCTTACTATTGTATTGGAAGATCATAAAAACTTTGAGTTATCAAAACCAAGTTGGTTTCAACCAGATAAGATTGATATGAAATAGAAAAGGTAGGTGTGATTTGCACCTACCTTTATTTTTTACCATCAAAATAATTATTTAATTTTCTTAAATGTAAGCGGCTGTGTACTTAACATAGCAGGTACATGTAACTGAAGGGATGGGAATTCACCACTTACATTCATTTCATAAGCGAATAATAAGCTCATTTTCATTTGGAATAAGTCAACTTTTGTAGAGAAGATGTCGTAATGATGATGCCCTAATTGAATATCCATTTCCATAAATTGTACATATAACGAATCATCTCGTTTGTATACTTGTAATGTTCCGTATGCAGGATGTTCAAAAGTACCAGTATAATCCTCTAACTTGTGCGAAGGTGTAGTCCCTTTAATTTGTTCAGGGAGGGATTCAGTTGCTTCTTTCATCATTTCCTTCATTTTTTTAGTATCTTCTACAGCACGTTTATGCCAATCAATGGATTCTAATTCAAGTAGTTCGTCATAAATTTGATTAGCGAGATAAGTAGGAAGTAATGTTCCTCCAGCATTCGTTAAAATGACAAGGCCTATGTTTTCTGTTGGTATAAATGAAACAAGCGCTGAAAATCCATCGATATTACCGCCATGATGAATCACTTTTTTACCACGATAAGCGCTAATAAACCAACCAAGACCGTAACTATTTAATGGAGATTCAGGGAGTGATAAAACCGGTTGGTCTGGAATTGAATTGTGTGGTGTATACATTTGTTGTAATAATTCAGAGGAGATTAATTCATGATCTCCAAATTTTCCTTCATTTAAGTGGAGAAGTACCCAATTTGCCATATCTTCAATTGTGGAATTAATACACCCAGCAGCGCCAACTGTATCGATGTTACGGAATGGAACTGCTTTTATTTCACCGTCATTTTCAATGTAAGGTAAAGCATAATCATCTGTAGTTTGTGAATCGTTAACAGAGAAGTTTGTATGTCTCATATTTAAAGGTTCTAAAATATGTTCTGTAGTGTATTGCTCCCACGTTTGATTTGTAATGTTTTCAACAATGTAGCTAATTGTTGCATACATTAAGTTGTTATATAGAAATGCAGTCCGGAACGGTGCATCAAGTGGTAAATGTTTTATTTTTTCAACGAGATCTTTTCGAGATAAGGAAGAACTATACCAAAGAGCCTCATGACGACTCACTCCAGTTCGATGAGAAGCTAAATCCAGTCCTGTAACTTGTGAGCTAGCAAGTAGTTCAGATAAAGTAAAGTTAGGTATATAAGACTGGATAGGGGTATCCCAATTAAACTTTTTTTGCTGTGCTAACAAGCTTAATGAAAGTGTGCCAAATGCTTTCGTTGAGGAACCGATTGCGAATCGAGTATTCGGTGTAACAGCCTCTTTTGTTTCTATATTACGATAGCCGAAACCTTCTGAAATAATAACTTCACCGTCTTTTATAACAGCGACAGCAGCACCAGGAACATTTAAATCCTTCATCATTTTTTCAACCGCTGTTTGTAAAGAAGTCATAACAGGCGTTTCAATTTTAGACATACTTCTAACCTCCAAATATAAATTTTGTTCTACCGCACTATACTTTCGGTAATAGAAAATGAAAACCTTTTTAAATTTGGAAAGTTAATAATTTTGTAAGAATTAGCGGAAGAAATTTTATTAATTAGGATTATTAAATTTACCATTTTTCATGTTATGATAAATTGCATATACGATTGAAAGAAGGTTTTCCTACATATGAAACATGCTGAAAATGAATACTTAAATTTATGCCGCCATGTAATGGAACATGGTACGAAGAAAGAAGATCGTACAGGGACAGGAACGGTATCTGTATTTGGATATCAAATGCGTTTTGATTTGAGTAAAGGATTTCCTTTATTAACGACAAAAAGAGTACCATTTCGCCTTGTAGCAAGTGAACTACTTTGGTTTATGAAAGGTGATACAAATATTCGCTATTTATTGCAGCATAATAATAATATTTGGAATGAATGGGCGTTTAAGAGCTGGGTAGAAAGTGATGAGTATACTGGTCCTGACATGACGGATTTTGGTCTTCGCTCACAACAAGATGAAGAATTTAAAGTACAGTACGATGAGCAGATGGAATTGTTTAAAAAGAACGTTTTAGAAGATGATGATTTCTCAAATAAATATGGTTATTTAGGAGACGTTTACGGTAAACAGTGGCGAGCTTGGAAAACGACAGCTGGTGAGACACTTGATCAATTAAAAGATGTAATTGAAATGATTAAAAAAACACCAGACTCACGTCGTTTAATCGTTTCTGCTTGGAATCCTGAAGACGTACCAAGTATGGCATTACCCCCTTGTCATACATTATTCCAGTTTTATGTAGCGGACGGAAAGCTTTCTTGTCAGCTATATCAAAGAAGTGGTGACATATTCCTTGGAATACCATTTAACATCGCAAGTTATTCACTACTAACACATTTAATTGCACACGAATGTGGTCTTGAAGTAGGGGAATTTGTTCATACAATTGGTGATGCACACATTTATACAAATCATTTTGAACAAGTAGAAAAGCAATTGGCACGTGAACCACGTCCGTTCCCGAAACTTACATTAAATCCAGATGTGAAATCTGTTTTCGATTTTGAAATGGAAGATTTAACGATTGAAGGATACGATCCGCATCCAGCAATTAAAGCACCGGTTGCAGTATAATTGTAGAGGAGATGAAAAAATGATTGTTTCATTTATGGTCGCAATGGACGAAAATAGAGTAATTGGTAAAGATAATAATTTACCTTGGCGTTTACCGAGTGAATTACAATACGTGAAGAAAACAACGATGGGTCACCCGCTTATTATGGGAAGAAAGAACTATGAAGCGATTGGTAGACCGCTGCCTGGAAGACGTAATATTATTGTAACTCGTAATGAAGGATATCACGTTGAAGGATGTGAAGTTGTTCATTCTGTAGAAGAAGTATTCGAACTATGTAAAAATGAAGAAGAGATTTTTATTTTTGGCGGAGCGCAAATTTACGATCTCTTTTTACCATACGTAGACAAGTTGTATATAACAAAAATTCATTATGCATTTGAAGGAGATACATTCTTCCCAGAAATGGATATGACAAATTGGAAAGAGATTTTTGTAGAAAAAGGTTTAACAGATGAAAAAAACCCGTATACGTATTATTACCACGTATATGAGAAACAACAATAATAAAGAAGATTGATGTGAGAATTCGCATCAATCTTTTTATTTATATTCACCAATATAAGTTTATAGATGAGATTCGATAGTGCTATAATGATAGGTAGCATGTAAAAATGCTAAAATTTTCAAAAGTACTAATATAGAAAGAGGAGGAGAATCGATTGAGAAAGATATGGGGGATTCTTTTTCTTTGCTTAACATTCATGTTAGTTGGATGTGGTAAAGAAGAAAAACCACAAGAAGCGTTTGATACATATGTAAAAGCGTGGAATAAACAAAAATTTGCAGATATGTATGATCAACTATCAAAAAATGCAAAAAAAGATATTTCAAAGAAAGAGTTTACTGAGAAATATGAAAAAATTTATTCTGGTATCGAAGTGAAAGACTTAAAGGTAGAAATAGGGGAAGTAAAAGAAGATAAAAAAGATGAAGGCCCTGTTCCTTTTAAAGTAAGCATGGATACAGTTGGTGGTAAAATTACTTTTGGCCATGAAGCAAAAATGGTGAAAGAAAAAGATGGAGATAAAGAATCTTGGAAAATAGATTGGACTCCTGATTTTATTTTCCCCGGCATGACGAAAGATAGTAAAGTGCGTATGCAGACAACACAGCCAAAACGTGGTGAAATATACGATCGTAATGGAAAAGGTCTTGCAACGAATGGGAAAGCTTCTGAAATCGGATTGATTCCTGAAAAGTTAGGCGATACTGCTCCGCAAACGAAAGAAACAGTAGCGAAGTTATTAAATATGTCTGTAGAAGAAATTGATCAAAAATTAGCTGCTAAATGGGTAAAACCAGGGTATCTCGTACCAATTGGAATTTTGCCTGAAGGGGCAACGCAAAATACGTACATTGATTTACCAGGTGTTTCAACAAAACCTGTAAATGTTCGTACATATCCGTTAGGGGAAGCGGCAGCTCATCTGACTGGTTATATTGGAAAGGTAAATGCTGAAGATTTAAAAACGCTACAAAAGAAAGGCTATCAAGCTGATGACCCAGTTGGTAAAGCTGGTTTAGAGCAAGTATTAGAGGAAAAGCTACGCGGTAAAAAAGGTGGCCGTGTCTTTGTAGAAGATGCGCAAGGAAAAGAAATTAAAAACTTGGCAAAAACAGATGCTGTTGATGGAGAAAATGTAACTTTAACTATTGATAGTGCTGTTCAAGAAAAAACGTATAATGAAATGAAGGGCGAAGCTGGTTCAAGTGCAGCAATCAATCCGAAAAGTGGAGAAACAATTGCACTAGTAAGTAGTCCAGCATATGATCCTAATTTAATTGCACGAGGAACATCGAAAGCGCAACGCGAAGCTTGGAATAATGATCCGAAAAAACCGATGACGAATCGCTTTACACAATTATCGGTACCGGGTTCTGTATTTAAACCAATTACAGCTGCAATTGGTCTTGAAACGAAAACAATCGATCCAAAAGAAGAGTTGAAAATTGAAGGATTAAAATGGACAAAAGATTCTTCTTGGGGTAATTATTATGTAACGCGTGTGAAAGATGCAAATCCGATTGATTTTGATAAGGCGATGAAATACTCGGATAATATTTACTTCGCACAAGAAGCTTTGAAAATCGGAAAAGACAAGTTTATGAGTGAAGCGAAAAAATTCGGATTCGATGAGAAACTACCAATTGAATATGGATTCCCTGCTTCTAAAATTGCAAATGACGGTATTAAAAATGATATTCAAATGGCAGATACAGGATATGGACAAGGACAAGTATTAATGACTCCTCTTCATTTAGCTTTAACGTATGCGCCAATTGTAAATGATGGAACGATTCCATCACCGTATATTATTAAAACAGATAAACAACCAAAAGCTTGGAAAGAAAATGTAATTTCTAAAGGAAATCAGGATATATTAAAAACTGCTATGACGAAAGTAATTAATGATCCGGATGGTACAGGGAAAATTGCTAAGATTGATGGAATGACTCTTGCTGGAAAAACAGGTACAGCGGAATTAAAAGTATCTAAAGAAGCCGAAGGAAAAGAACTAGGCTGGTTCGCTGCATTTGATTTGAATGCGCCAGATATGGTCATTACAATGATGATTGAAGATGTAAAAGGTAGAGGTGGAAGTAACATTCCAGCTGAAAAAGTAAAACATGTTTTTCAAAAATAATATGTAATAAAAGGCTATCTCTATAATTTATAGAGGTAGCCTTTTTGTATGAGAAGTCTTAATATCTGTATACTAAATTTTAGAGAAACAAAATAAATCATTAACTTACGAAAAAAAAGTAGCTATTTTTTATTGACATTGAATAAAACTTTTTGTATCATACTTACATAAGGTAAGTTATTAACTTTTAAAAAACAAATCTTGAATTGAAGATAAAGAGAAAAAAGGGAGAGAATACAATGACAAAAGTACTATTTATCACAGCAAATCCAAATTCAGCAGAAGGTTCTTTCGGAATGGCAGTAGGGGAAGCTTTCATCGAGGCTTATAAAAACGAGCATCCACAAGACGAAGTTGTAACAATTGATCTATTCAATACTACTGTACCAGCAATCGATGCAGATGTATTTGCTGCTTGGGGTAAATTTGCAGCAGGTGAAGGCTTTGAAACTTTAACGGAAGCTCAACAACAAAAAGTAGCAGCAATGAACACAAACTTAGAAACATTTATGCATGCAGATCGTTATGTATTCGTAACTCCAATGTGGAACTTTAGCTATCCACCAGTAGTAAAAGCATACTTAGATAACGTAGCAATCGCAGGTAAAACATTCAAATATACTGAAAATGGTCCAGTCGGCTTATTAGAAGGTAAAAAAGCACTTCACATTCAAGCAACAGGTGGCGTATATTCTGAAGGAGCATACGCAGCTGTAGACTTCGGACGCAATCATTTAAAAACTGTATTAGGATTTGTCGGTGTAAATGATACTGATTATATTGCAGTTGAGGGTATGAATGCAAACCCTGAAAAAGCACAAGAAATTAAAGAAGCGGCAATTGCTAATGCTCGTGAATTAGCAAAACGTTTCTAATATAGAATGCTTAAAAAGTCCAAACACTTGCTGTTTGGACTTTTTTTCTTCTTTTTCCTTCGTTTGTCTAGTATAATGAAGGTCGGAATGATAATAGGTGGGGGTTCTGTATGATTCAAACGTTTTTTAAAATCTTTTATTTAATTTTAATTGTAATTGCGATTACACCGAGAATGTGGCGTCTTAAAAGACAAGTAAATACGATGGCGCCAAAAGAAAAAGATAATGCTGTGTATAAAACGACAAATTGGTTTGGTAAGAAAATGGTACGTGTAGCTGGAGGGACAGTAGAAGTGAAAGGGCTTGAAAATGTTCCGAAAGACAAGCCGGTACTAGTTGTAAGTAATCACCAAAGTAATATGGATATCCCTGTTTTACTAGGTTACTTAAATAAACCAATTGGATTCGTGTCAAAGGCAGAGATTAAAAAGTTCCCAGTTGTACCAACTTGGATGGAACTTATGAATTGTGTATTTATGGATCGTAGCGATCGTCGTCAATCTCTTAAAGCAATTAAAGATGGAATCGAACTATTAAAGAATGGACATTCTATCGTAATTTTCCCAGAAGGAACGAGAAGTAAAGGTGGCGAAGTTGGAGAGTTTAAGGCTGGTAGTTTCCATCTTGCAGTAAAATCAGGTGTAGCAATTTTACCTGTAACGTTAGATGGTACATATAAGATGTTTGAAGCGAATGGAAATCGTATGAAGTCAGCTCATGCAACAGTAACAATTTCTAAGCCGATTACACCTGAAGAGTATGCGAATATGGATATTAAAGAATTAACGAAGCATACACAGGAAGTTATCGCATCACAATTACATAAGTAATAAAAAAGGTTTCAGCTTATAGTAAGCTGAAACCTTTTTTATTATGCTGTAGGTAAGACGTAAAAGAGTACACAGAAGAACATCATCGTACTACCACCTAAAACGAACAGGTGCCATATGGCATGGTTGAAAGGTAGCTTTTCCCAAAGGAAGAATATAGCTCCGACAGAATATAAAATTCCACCTGCTAAAAGTAGTGAAAAACCATGTCCAGTTAGATTTTCATAAAGTGGTTTAATGGCAACGATTATGAGCCAGCCCATAATGATGTAACATAAAGTTGATGCCTTTATAAAGCGACGTACAAAGAAGATTTTGAAGACGATACCTCCGATTGCAAGTGTCCAAATTATAGCAAGCAACGTCCATCCTAATGGGCCACGAAGTGTAATAAGTAGAAAAGGAGTATACGTGCCAGCAATCAATAAGTAAATGGCTGAATGATCTAAAATAGTAAATATTTTTTCTACTTTAGGATGATGAATGCTATGTAGCAATGTTGAAAACAAGTACAGTAAGAACATGCTTACACCATAAACAGTAAATGCGACTACAGCTGATGCGGTACCGTGCTTAGAAGCATGAATAATCAATATGATTAAGGCAGGGATGCTTAAAATGGCACCGATACCATGTGTAATTGCATTTGCAATTTCTTCTTTTACAAATTGGGTCATTCGTGTCATTTTTTTAGTCATAATGCAAATCCTTTCTACTATCATAAAATAATATGTCATTTCCCTTACCATATCATACACAAGAGCAATAGAAAATGAAATTTGTATAATTGATTATATTTTTGAATTTTTTTGACAAAAGGCAATGGATTTGTTGACGTTTTCAAACTTTTTTGACAAAATAAAATTATGTAATAGTAGGACAAGGAAACTACTAATAAAGGGGATGGGGAAATGTTTTCAAATATTGGCTTTCCAGGGTTAATTTTAATTTTAGTAGCAGTACTCATTTTATTTGGACCTAAAAAATTGCCGGAAATCGGGAAGGCTTTAGGGGAAACGTTAAAAGAGTTTAAAAAATCAACGAAAGAATTGACAGATGACGCATTTCAAGAAAAGGAAAAGAAAGAAAAACTGTAATGTATTTTCCTTGTAATGGATAAATAAAGTGTGGTGAACGAGATGGAAGATCGGGAAATGAGCGTAGTAGAACATATTGTTGAACTTCGAAAAAGAGTAATATATACAGTGTTATCCTTTGTACTATTTTTAATTATTGGATTTACTTTTACAAAGGATATTTATTTTTGGCTTGTAAAAGATTTACCAATGAAATTAACTGTTCTCGGTCCAAGTGATGTATTGTGGATTTTTTTCTCGATTGCTACAGTATTTGCTATCGTTTGTACAATTCCTTTTGCTGCTATACAAATTTGGTTATTTGTAAAACCGGGTTTACATCCAAATGAACAAAAGATGACAATAATGTATATACCGGTATTGTCTATATTATTTATCGCAGGTTTATGTTTTGGATACTTTATTGTAATGCCGTTTCTATTTCACTTTTTAACTACGATAGGTAATGAAATGTTTAATACGATGTTTACGACAGAAAAGTATTTTCATTTTGTACTTAATTTAACAGTTCCATTTGCTGTGATTTTTGAATTGCCAGTCGTTGTAATGTTTTTAACTAGTATTGGAATACTTACGGCGGAATTTTTAATAAAAATAAGAAGGTATGCTTACGTAGCATTAATTATCATTGCATCTTGTATATCACCGCCTGACTTTTTATCTCATAGTTTAGTTGCGGTGCCGCTTATTTGTATTTATGAAGTAAGTATTGCTTTATCAAAGGTTGTAAGTAAGAGGAAAAAGAAAAGAGAAGAAATGCAGTCGAAAAGTGCCTCGTTATAAAGGCACTTTTTTATTTATTTGTTATACTATAGCTATAAACGTATACAATATATAGAAGAAAAAAATTATAGAATCTCCAAAATTTAGACAAACTTTGCGCTTTTATAAGCTTATACTAAATGTATTAAACAATTGATGGATAATGAGATTCCCGTCTCAGAGATATTTAGGACGGGAAGATGGATTAGGTGGAGATGAATAGAGTATAAATCTTCTAGCCATAAGGACTACAGAAATCATATAAGTCTGATTTTACTCCACTTTAAACCACGTCTTACAGCGCAAAGTAGAGGAAGTTCAAAAATCCAATGAAAAAGAGGATTGATATTGTGATTACGAAAAGTTTTTATTTCACTCATTCAACAGGGGATTGTATTAAAATATTCGAAATCCCTGTCCTACAGGCACAGCATCCATTATCGTTTCTAATTCAGTCTCGTCTTCAATTATTTATTGCAAAAATTCAAAAACAAAAACATCCAAGATTTTCATATTCTTTCCGTGAATATTTACAAAATTGTTTGAAGTGGAATGATTATTTAAATGTATATAAAACAAATACTCTTGAAAAAAATGCATGATATAGAGTAGAGACAGGGTTAGGAGCTCTGTCTTTTTCATTTTAGATATAAAAATATAATTAATTTGATGAAATTTCGTTCCAAATTGTTGAAAGCAGTGGGAATACTAGTATAATAACAAGGAGAGCGTATTGGAAAGGGAAGAATATAATATGCAAAAAATTAAAATTGTAACAGATTCAACGGCAGATTTATCACAAGAGGTAATCGAGAAGTATGACATTCATGTTCTACCATTATCAATCTCTGTAAATGGACAAACATATTTAGATCGCGTTGATCTACAACCAGATGAATTTATTGAAGAAATGATTAAATCAGAGGAACTACCAAAAACATCACAACCTGCAATGGGTACATTTGTAGAAATGTACGACAAGTTAGGTGAAGATGGAAGTGAAGTACTTTCCATTCATATGACAAGTGGAATGAGTGGTACTGTAGCAACTGCAAATAGTGCTGCATCAATGACTGATACAAAAGTAACAGTTGTTGATTCTCAATTTATTACACATGCTTTAGCATATCAAGTGATTGAAGCTGCAAAAATGGCAAATGAAGGACGCTCACTAGAAGAAATTTTAAAACGTGTAGATGAAGTAAGAAAGAATACTCGTTTATATGTAGTAGTAGATACATTAGAAAACTTAGTGAAGGGTGGACGTATCGGTAAAGGAAAGGCGTTTATCGGTTCGCTGCTTAATATAAAGCCAATTGCTAGTCTTGAAGATGGTGTTTATAATCCTGTAACGAAAGTTCGTAGCCAAGGCCAAATTGTAAAAACATTAGCTAAGTTATTTGAGCAAGATACAGCTGGAAAAGTTGTAAAGGCTGTTGCAATTCCGCATGCGAAAGCAATTCCTTTAGCTGAAAGTATGAAAGCGGCGGTTGAAAAAGTGAGTGGGTTTGCTCAATCAGAAATTTTCTATACAACGCCTATAATTAGTACTCATACAGGTCCAGGTGCAATCGGATTTATGTATTTAGCAGAGTAATAAAAAAGCTACTTGAAAATATATTTCAAGTAGCTTTTTTATGTAAATAGAAAGTAAGAAATAAGAAGAGCTATACAGGCACTACCGCTAATGATATAGCGAGTCTGTAAATATTCATTCATAGATAACACCCTTTATCCTGCTATTTGCGGACAGTAAAACTCCCACCTCAAAATTTAGCTGGAGCAAAGAGGTTAGGTGGCGGGCTGTCCGTAAAAGCCCGATTGGTGAAGGTTAATAATCAGTGGGGATAAAGAAACTCCCACTGATTAAAATTTCATTATAGGATTTTCTATATTATATGTTGGATATAGAAAATCAGTCGTTACGTTACACATGTAAAGTTTCAATTTTTTCATTTACTTGCTTATCATTTGTTGCGTTACTATAAATAAAAGTTTGGCCTAAAAAGAGCACATGCAGTTGTTCCCATGGTAACATGCGCAAATTCCAATTATTTCGAAGTCTAGTTATTGCTTCACGAGGTGTTTCATCGGCGAGTGCAAAAGCTCCGTAATGCATCGGTATAAAATGCGTAGCGTTTAAATCTAAATAAGCTTGCACAGCTTCTTCAGGTGAAACATGAGATACTTTCATAAACCATTCTGGTTCATAAGCGCCAATGGGCATAAGAGCAATATCAATTAAAAAGCGTTCACCGATTTCTTTGAAACCTTGGAAATAGCCACTGTCGCCACAAAAATATATGGTTTCCATAGTCGTTTCATTATCAATAATCCATCCGCCCCAGTGAGACGTATTCATATCAAATAAGAATCTTCTCGTCCAGTGCTGAGCAGGTACGAAGTGAAAAGAAACTTCGTTAATTATCGTACTTTCCCACCATTTATACTCTTCTACATGTTTAAATTTCTTACGAGTAAATAATTTTTTCAATCCGATAGGTACAAGATATAGAACATCATCATTCAACTGACGAAGAGTTGAAAAATCTAAATGATCATAATGACCATGTGAAATAAGGACAATATCAATTTTAGGCAGTGCTTCTATAGAGAGTCCAGGTTCTGTAAGTCTTGTAACTAGCTTTAATTTATTGGCCCATACTGGATCTGTTAATATATTAAGTCCATTCGTTTGGATAAGAAAAGTAGAATGCCCAATCCATGTGACAGTCGTTTTTTTTACATTACTTTGCAAAAATGCACTTTGTTTAACGGGTGATTGTTCTACTAAGAAAGAAAAATCTTTTTTGTTTTGCTTTCGTTCTTTACGCCAGCGTAAAAAAGAGCGAATTGATTTTTTTGTACTAACATTATCCATATTTTCATAGCGCTTTGCCATGAACATCACCTCATTTACAATCGTTGTATTTGTATTGTACCGAAATGTTGTTAAGGAATACAGTGTAAAACATGGATTAATGTTTAAGGAATTGTTAAAAAATAGGGAGAGGTATTTACAAAAGTAACAATAAAATTAGTTTTATCAATTCTATTTATAGAAATAATAGTAAAAAAATATATTTTGTCTAGTAATTCGCTTGAAATAAAGAAGTAACATACGTAAATTCGTACGATTTCGTGAACAAATGTAGTAAACAATTTTCTCGTAGTGTTAACTTTTGTTATTATAAACATAACCTATTTAAATTTAGGATAGAGAAAAGAGGTTTATAAATGAAGCGTTATCAAAAAATAATTGGTCTTATGGTTGTATTTTGTCTCTTTGTACTTGCTGGATGTAGTGAATCAGGTTCAAAGCTTCGTAAACCATTAAATTGGGATTTAGAAACTTTCCAATTTACAAATCAAGATGGAAAGCAATTTGGTACAAAAGATTTAAAAGGGAAAGTTTGGGTTGCAGATTTTATGTTCACAAATTGTCAAACAGTTTGTCCACCAATGACTGCAAATATGGCCAAGCTGCAAAAGATGGCAAAAGAAGAGAAGATAGACGTTCAGTTTGTTTCATTTAGTGTAGATCCAGACCTTGATAAGCCGGAAAATCTGAAAGCTTTTATTCAAAAGTTTACAGAGGATACTAGTAACTGGAATTTATTAACGGGATATTCGTTAGAAGATATTACGAAGTTTTCAAAAGATAATTTCCAATCACTTGTAGATAAGCCGGAGAATGGTCAGGTCATGCATGGTACATCATTTTATTTAATTGATCAAAACGGAAAAGTAATGAAAAAGTATAGTGGAATTAGTAATACGCCATATGAAGACATTATACGTGATATGAAGCGATTAGTGGATTAAAAATAAGGGTGCTATGCACCCTTATTTTTTTGCATTAGTCTATGGATAAAATGTCATGTTGTTGGGGAAGTTTCGGCGCCCGAATTTCTAATACGCCGTTTTGATAAGAAGCTTTTGCTGCTTTTTTATTAATTGAATACGGCAACTTAATCAATCTTGATGCTTCTGAAATGGAACGTTCCCGGCGATAATAGTTATGGGATGTTTCTTCTTCTTCTTCGAGTATCTCTTCTTTTACAGAGACTTTTAAGTATTCACTTTGTATTTCAATTTGAATTTGCTCTTTTTGTATACCTGGTAGTTCAGCTGTAACAACGAGTTCTTCACCAACTTCATATAAATCTACAGGGAATGTTAATAAACGGTTTCCTTTTTGGAAAAAATGATTTAAATCAGCGATTACATTGCGAAGAGGTGTTTGCTCGAAGAAATCATCAATTTGCTTTAAGTAATTACGAACCGGTGGGCGAGAAGAATCTTTTTTTTCTTCACTCATGGTATTCCCTCCTAGAAATCAATTTGCAATATCATATGACAAAAGCGGAGAAAGGTGAGTGCCTAGTTTTCATGTTTTCATAAAAAATTGTTAAAAATGTGAAATGGAGTGATTTTTTTATAGTTTTTGGTCGCCATATTCAGTTGATTATGCTAGTATAAATAGGGTTGATATAGTAGTATAGAAACAGAATGAAAACCGAAAGAGGGTAAGAAGTATGTGTGGTTTTGTAGGATGTTTATGTGAAAACCCTAGAGAGTTTTCAGAAACAGAAAAACATCAATTTGAAAATATGAACACGATGATTTTCCACCGTGGTCCAGATGACGAAGGATATTTTCGTGATGAACATGTACAATTTGGCTTCCGCCGTTTAAGTATCATTGACTTAGAGGCAGGACATCAGCCGCTAACTTATGAAAATGATCGATATGTAATTATTTTTAATGGTGAAATTTACAACTATGTAGAATTACGTGAAATGTTACTTGAAAAAGGTGCAACGTTTGCAACACAATCTGATACAGAAGTTATCATTGCATTGTATGCACATATGAAAGAAAAATGTGTAGACTATCTTCGTGGTATGTTTGCATTTATGATTTGGGATCGTGAAGAGAAGAAACTTTTCGGTGCACGTGACCACTTCGGTATTAAACCTTTATACGTCGCACAACAAGGTGATACTACATTCTTCGCATCTGAGAAGAAAAGTATTATGCATGTGATGGAAGATAAAGGAGTTAATCCAACGTCACTACAACATTACTTTACGTACCAATATGGTCCAGAGCCAGAAACATTAACAATTGATGTTAATAAAATTGAGCCTGGTCATTATTTCGTAAAAGAAATCGGTAAAGAGATGGAGATCCATCGCTACTGGAAACCTTATTTCAATGCTTCAAGCGCAACGAAAGAGGAGCATATCCAAGCAATTCGTGATGTGTTATACGATTCAGTAAAAGTGCATATGCGCAGTGATGTACCAGTAGGTTCATTCTTATCTGGTGGTATCGATTCATCTATTATCGCTTCTATCGCAAGAGAAATGAATCCAAATCTTTTAACATTCTCTATTGGTTTTGAACAACGTGGTTTCAGTGAAGTTGATGTTGCCAAAGAAACTGCTGAGAAATTAGGCGTTAAAAACCATAACGTATTCATTTCAGCGAAAGAGTTTATGGATGAGTTCCCAAAAATCATTTGGCATATGGATGATCCTTTAGCAGATCCAGCAGCTGTACCATTGTACTTCGTTGCAAAAGAAGCACGTAAGCATGTAACAGTTGTTCTTTCAGGTGAAGGTGCAGACGAGCTATTTGGTGGTTATAACATTTATCGTGAGCCAAACTCACTAAAAATGTTCTCTTACATTCCTAGCCCAGGTAAGAGCGTTCTAAAAGCATTAAGTGGTGCTCTTAAAGAAGGATTTAAAGGTAAGAGCTTCCTAGAGCGTGGATGTACGCCAATTGAAGAGCGTTACTATGGAAACGCGAAAATCTTCCGTGAAGAAGAGAAAGTTGAATTAATGAAGTATTACAATGAAAGTGTTAACTATATGGATATCACGAAACCATTGTATAACGAGATTAAAGATTATGATGATGTAAGCAAAATGCAGTACATTGACATGTTCACATGGTTACGTGGTGACATTTTATTAAAAGCTGATAAAATGACAATGGCAAACTCATTAGAACTTCGTGTACCGTTCTTAGATAAAGAAGTATTCGATGTTGCATCTAAAATTCCAACTGAATTTAAGATTGCTAACGGAACTACGAAAGCTATTTTACGTGAAGCAGCACGCGGAATCGTTCCAGATCACGTATTAGATCGTAAAAAACTTGGATTCCCAGTACCAATTCGTCACTGGTTAAAAGACGAAATGCATGATTGGGCTATCAATATTATAAACGAGAGTAAAACAGAGCATTTAATCGACAAACAGTATGTATTAAACTTACTGGAAGCACATTGTGCAGATAAAGGCGATTATAGCCGTAAAATTTGGACTGTCCTTGCGTTTATGGTATGGCACCAAATTTATGTTGAGCATAAATACGATACGAATAAGTTCCATGAAGAAACAAAACGTGCGTATAGCTTAGTTTAATTAGAAAAACCTTAAGATCGCATACGGTCTTAAGGTTTTTTTCATAAATAGGAAATATTATTGATACAATAATAGTAAAAGGATGGACGACATATGATTACGTTTGAGAAAGTTACTGTAGAAAATGAAAGCGTTGTTAAAGAAATGTTTAAATCGCATAGTTTAGGTGAGAAAAAGGTACAGTACTGTGTGAAAGTTGATGATACATATATTGGTGTAATAGATTATAGTGTTCAAGAGGAACGAGCTGTTTTATCACAGCTAATTATTCATTTTGATTACCAAGGTTACGGTTATGGTGCAAATACGTATTTTACATTTGAAGAAATGATGAAACAAAGAAATGTGAAAGAAATAAAAGTGCTACAAGAGGAATTAACAGAAAAGGCGAAGTCTTTCATAGAGAGTTTTGGTTTTACTTCAGAAGATGAAGAGTATGTAAAGAAAATATAACGATGATTACTTATGCGATAAAATAAATATAAGGCAGGTGGATGTATGACGATGACTTCTGGTCTTGTATTAATTGGAGGGTGCTTTATAGTAGCAGAATTATGTCATATACTCATTCGGAAAAGAATGAGTAAGAAAAAAAAGCCGTATGAATTACAATACGTCCCTGTCTTTTTCATTATGTTTTGTATGCTTAGTACATTACAAAATCTAATGAACTTTCCACCACTTGTGAATGTTTTTTTAAAGTTCGGTTTACTTTATAGTGGTGCTGGAATAACACTTTTATTTATTTTATTTTGCATACGTTATGTTCACTATCAATCGTATATATTTATTTTAAATTGGTTAAAGCAAGATGATAGAAAACGCCTTACATAAGGCGTTTTTTTTATTTGTAATTGTAACAGAACTTGTACATTTCACATAAAATAGGACGAGTAGCAATGCAAACATATTACAAGAAAGGGGCGGGGCAATAAAATGAAACTTGTTATAGACGCAGGGCACGGTGGATATGATTCTGGTGCTGTTGGTAATGGTTTAGTAGAAAAAAACTTAACACTTCAAATTGCGAGACGCGTTCGAGACATTTTAACGGTAAATTACCCAATTACAATTAAAATGACACGTGATAGTGATGTGTTTATTTCTTTATCGGAACGTGCTAATATTGCCAATGCTTTTGGTGCGGATTATTTTATTTCATTTCATATTAATAGCGGCGGGGGGACAGGTTTTGAAAGCTATATTTATAATGCGTTATCCAACAGCAGCACTGCATATGCAAAGCAACAAAAAATGCATACAGCTGTCAATCCTGTATTAACAAAATATGGTCTTCGTGATCGAGGAGCAAAAAAAGAAAATTATGCGGTATTAAGAGAAACCGCAATGGATGCAATTTTAACTGAGACTGCTTTTATTGATACAGCGTTTGATGCAAATTTATTAAAAAATCCACAATTTATTGAAGATCTAAGTCAAGCGTATGCAAATGGAATAGCAGCTATTTTTGGAGTAGCTCCAAATCCACAACCTCCTAACCCACAACCGACACCTCAAACGAAGGGAATCGCTTATATTCTTGGGAAAAATGTAAATTTAAGAAATGGTCCATCAACTTCTTCCTCAGTTATTCGTCAATTAAATTCTCCAGAATCTTACGTTGTATATCAGGAAAGTAACGGATGGCTAGATTTGGGGAATGGACAATGGGTGTATAATGATCCTTCGTACATTAATTTTGTAAAGACAAGCAATAGTGATGGAAGCCCGATTGGGGTTGCATATATACAAGGGATGAATGTAAATTTAAGAAGTGGTCCATCAACTACATCTGCAGCTATCCGCCAATTAAATTCTCCAGAATCTTATTTAGTATATATAAATGAAAATGGTTGGTTAAACCTTGGTGGAAAGCAGTGGGTATATAATGATCCATCGTATATTAAGTATACTCAATATTAGCAATTAAAATGATAATGCAATATGGATGCGTATCTTTGTTATGTATAACAAGGGTACGCATTTTAATAACAACATTTATTTTCATACTTATGCACTATGTTTTAAAAAGAAACATTAGAAAAGCGGATAGAATCTAAATAGTATATATTAAAAAAGTTTTCTGATATACATTGACAATGTATGTAGGATACATTAATCTTTAATTGTTAATGATAATCGATTTCATCTAGGGAGGACATATGATACATACTAAAAAACTAATTATGTTCTGCATTATGACACTCATGGTTGTAATTGCAGGATGTAGTAAAGAAGAGAAAAAGGAAAATGATATATCAGCGAAAGCAAAAGATTCATATACGGTAAAGCATGCAATGGGCGAAACGACAGTAAATGGTACACCTAAAAAAGTTGTTGTTTTAACAAATGAAGGTGCAGAGGCTCTTCTAGCTGTGGGCGTAACGCCAGTGGGGACTACGAAACCACGTGCTGGTGATGAATGGTATCCTCATGTAGCGAAAGAGTTAAAAAATACGGAAGTTGTAGGAACTGAACGTGATATTAATTTAGAAGCAGTAATGAAGCTTAAGCCAGATTTAATTATCGGAAATAAAATGCGTCACGAAAAAATATATAATCAGCTAAAAGAAATCGCACCAACTGTTTATGCAGAAACATTACGCGGTGATTGGAAAGAAAACTTTACGCTTTATACAAAAGCTGTAAATAAAGAAAAAGAAGGGCAAAAAGCTCTTGATGATTATAAAAAACGTATTGAAGGAATGAAAGAGAAGTTAGGCGATAAATTGAATTCTAAAGTTTCTATTATTCGTTTCGTGCCAGGTGATGTTCGTATTTATCAAAAAAACTCATTCTCGGGAGTTGTTTTAAATGATATTGGATTTAAACGACCACCATTACAAGATAAAGATGATTTTGCGATAAAAGGAATTACAAAAGAGCAAATTCCAAATATGGACGGAGACTACTTATTCTATTTCACGTCTGATAAAGATGCAGATAAGAATAATGAAGGAAATTCGTTAGCAAAGGAATGGACAGAAGATCCACTCTTTAAGCAACTACAGGCTTCTAAAAATAATAAAGTATTCCAAGTAGATGAGGTAATCTGGAATACAGCAGGCGGTATTAAAGCTGCGAACCTTATGTTAGATGATATTGAAAAATATTTCCTTAAATAAATGATAAAATACATCACTTTTACGAAGTGATGTATTTTTTGTTTGTGAAAATACAGAAAATTCCTTCTTTCGGGGTGGCATAAGTTGTACAATAAAATCAATCATGTGATAAAGGAGTGGGGAAGAATGAAAGCTACTCATAAAGATTGGATCTTGTTTAATGGGAGAATGATTAATACGAAGGAAGAACAGCCGATGGTCGCATTAGAAGAGCGCGGTTTCCAATTTGGTGATGGTATTTATGAAGTATTTAGACTATACGATGGCAAGCCTCATTTATTAGATTTACATTTAGAACGATTCTTTAACTCTATGGCAGAAATAAAACTAATTCCACCATTTACGAAGGAAGAATTAGTAGAAGAGTTATATCAAATGATTGAAAAAAATCAATTTCAAGAAGATGGGAATGTATATTTACAAATATCAAGAGGTGCACAACCGCGCAATCATGTATATGAATCAGATTTACAACCGACATATTTTGCAAATCTTGTTTCGTTCCCAAGACCAGTTGCTTCAATGGAGGCAGGGATTAAGGTAACAGTAGAAGAGGACATCAGGTGGAAGTTTTGCCATATAAAATCTTTAAATTTACTTCCTAATATTATGATCAAAAACAAAATAAATGAACAAGGATATCAAGAAGCAATATTAGTACGGGATGGCATTGTGACTGAAGGGTGTCATTCCAATTTCTTTATTGTGAAAAATAATAAGTTAATTACACATCCAGCGGATCATTTCATTTTACATGGTATTACACGTCACTACGTGATTACATTAGCGAAAGAGTTACATATCGAAGTAGAAGAACGAGAGTTTTCGTTACAAGAAGTATATGAAGCTGATGAGTGCTTCTTTACAGCGACGCCACTTGAAATATTCCCAGTCATTCAGATTGGTGATGAACAGTTTGGAGCTGGTGAAAGAGGACCAATTACGAAAAAATTACAAGCTGCATATGAAGAGAGTATTCGTTTGTTTAAAGTGACAAATTAATCATGAAGAAAAAAGCTGGTATTCTTCCGGCTTTTTTTCATGATATAATTCAAGCATAGGACAAGTTTTGAAAACGCTGTAAAAAGGGGATTTAATATATGAATTATGAAGATTTTAAAGAAGTAATTCACGGAAGACGAAGTGTTAGAAAGTTTACAGATCAAGAAGTATCTACTAATGATATAAAAGAAATAATTGATTGTGCGCGTTACGCACCGAGTGATACGAATTCACAAACGTGGGAATTCTTAGTTATCATGAATCGAGAGAAGATTAAAGAAATTGAACAAATGACATGGGATGCATTACATAAACTTGCGGCAAAAGCAGCAGAAAATGGAGAAGAGAAAGCAGGGAAATTACTTACACGTTCTTTCGGACCATATGCAACAGCTTTCTCGGAGGCACCAGTATTAATCGTATGTTTGGCAACACCATATGAATCAAAGTTCCGTGAAAAGATATTTGATCCAATTGCTTTTGTTCCAGATTCAGTTTGGGAAGAAGAAGGCATTAAGAGTAGCTGTTTAGCGGCACAAAACTTAATGTTAGCTGCACATGCAAAGGGACTTGGTACTTGTCCAATGACAGGGCCAGTATTGCTAGCTCAAGATGAACTGCGCCAATATTTACAAATTGAGCCTGAAAAACAAATAAATATGGTTATTTCACTAGGATTTCCGAAAGATAAGCCAAAAAAACTTCCAAGAAAAGAAGTAGAAGAAATCACAACATTTGTTTTTTAAAGTGCTACATAGAAAAGACATTGGACATATCAATGTCTTTTTATTTTTGAGGGGGTATTATATCGATTTGTTGGGCTAAAATGATAAATAAGAAGGAATTACTATTTATTTCATAAAAAAAATTAATGTTCTATTAAGGAAAGTATGATACATTAATCGTGAGCAAGCTTCTATATGTTCATAAAAGTTTTAAAAGTTGTCTTAAAATTTAAAAGTTATTTTTGTATAATAAATTATAATCAAATGACAGGGGGGATGAATTTTGAAAAAATTCATAATCACTGGATTGTCTGTATTGTTATTAGTAGGTTGCGGTGCTCCACAGGAAAAAGAGGACGCGCAATCAAAACAGGAAGAACAAGTTGTAAACGCAAGTGATGAGAATATGGTTGTATTTCCTGAAGGTGCAATGTCAATTGGAGAAGGGAAAGTAAAAGTTATTACTCCAGATGGTACTTCTGAAAATGGCAATATACCGACTGTATTCATTAAAAAGGATACTTTAATTCAGCAAGTTGAATTAGAACTTTCTAATTTTCAAAGTGATAAAGAAACCTTCATATTTGTAGATCAAATGTATACAGATAGACATCAAGTAACTAGTACAACGCAGACAACAGTACAATTAAAAGAAAAGACGCTTGAAACAGGTAGTCATACGATTACTGCAGTTCAGTATGAAAACAATGACCCGAAAGGAAAGGTTATTAGTTTTAATCAAGCAACATTTGAGACAAAGCCTGCGTCTTAATAAGAATAAAAAGTACATTACTTAAAAAAGTAGTGTGCTTTTTTATTTGGACTAGAGTGTGCAAGAGTAAATAACTTGTTTCGTTTTCTAATACGATTAAATAGGAAGAAATCACTTGCTACTACTATGACAGAGAAAGAGGTTGAAGATGTAAATCGGTGTATTCGTATCGTCTTGATTAGTATAATGATGGCAGTAATTTGGTTTACGATACAAGAGGTGATTCAAATTACGTTTAATTACCAAATTCATGACTTAGTAATAGGAGCTAGTTGTTTTACCATTGTGTATCTATTATATCCCGCATTAATGGGCAGTAAGACCTCGCCTTAAAAATCGGTATATGTGAGGAGATTAGGTGGGAGATCAACTGTCCGATTGGTTTAACTAATAATCATTGGAGATGAACAAACTCTCCAATGATTAAAGTTTCACTTTATGATAAACTCGAATTAAGGTAAGTTTTACAAGAAAAATGTAGGTATTTCATTTGAAATGTCGAATAGTACATACGATGTCGTAATAACAAATTTTCTATTGTTTACTGTGAAACAGAAGAAGGAGAGATAGTAGTTATGAAACGAGCTCTTATTAATATTGATTATACATATGATTTTGTAGCGGAAAAAGGTGCTTTAACTTGCGGAAAACCAGGTCAAGAAATTGAGAAGGAAATTGTACATATAACGACGCAATATATTGAAAATGGAGATTACGTTGTCTTTGCGATTGATAAACATGAAAAAAATGATGTATATCATCCAGAATCAAAATTATTCCCACCCCATAATATAGCTGGTACAAGTGGAAGAGATTTGTTTGGGGAATTACAAGATGTATACGAAACATATAAAAATGCTGAAAATGTATATTACATGGATAAAACACGATATAGTGCATTTGCAGGAACCGACTTAGAAATGAAGTTAAGAGAAAGAGGAATAGAAGAAGTTCATCTTGTAGGTGTTTGTACTGATATTTGTGTTCTTCACACAGCAGTAGACGCTTATAATAAAGGATTTAAAATTGTTGTTTATGAAAAGGCAGTTGCATCTTTTAATGCGCAAGGGCATGAATTTGCACTTGGACATTTTAAATCTTGTTTACATGCAGAAGTGAAATGAAAAAGAGGCCTTTAAAAAGGTCTCTTTTTTGCGTTTAAACTGAGACGACATTTTGTTCAATTAATTTTTTTATGAATGGGCTAATATTTTGTGGTAGCTCATTTAAATTAAAAAATTGTACATGTAATGATTCGACTTCATCAGCTTTTAGCAAGCCACCTGTAATATCTTTGCAAAGGTAAGCAATTGTTATAAGGTAAAATTCATCTCCGTTCGTTAATTTCACAAAAAATTATTTACCTGAAAATACAGTTGCTAGCTGAAGTGTACCAATTTCGATTCCGGTTTCTTCAAGTACTTCTCGTTTTCCAGCTGCTTCTATAGATTCACCAAGTTCTACAAAACCTCCTGGAACGCCCCACATGCCATTTCGCCTTTGTTGTAGTAGTATTTGTCCTTGTTCATTGAAAACAGCTACCGCAACGCCTGCTAAATTAAGCGGTCTTGATCCAACAACTTCTCTTAGTTCTTCAATATATCCCATTGCTTGTAACCCTCGTGAGTAATAATATTTTCAAATGAACTATTCGATATTATGTAAATGTTTTCCTTTTATTGGGATGGGTTGTGTAGTCTTAAAGTGAAGTCATAAAAAAATTCAATTGCTAGCTCCCTTTAGGTTATGAAAAAGGGTATATTTATAGAAGAATGTCTAATGAATTTTAAAAATATAGCAGCTTTGTATAGAATTTTTATTAGTTAAGGAAGTGGATGGATGAGTTTATTAACGTATACTGAAGAATTTTTTAATTATGTAAGGGAGTTTTTACTTTTAAGATTTTTACTATTTGCTTTAGTTTTAATCATTATTTCGTTTGTAATAAACCGGATTATTGATTGGTTTTTTAGGAAATCAAGCTTTTTTGATGAAGAGGTAGAGCAGACGATTCAAAGTGTAATTCGATCTATTTTTAGATATATCATTATCATCAGTCTTATCATATATTTAATTAGCCAATTTGTAGATATAAAAAGTATTATTGCAGGTGCAGGGATAGCTGGAGTTGTCATCGGTTTTGCAGCACAACAGATGCTAAAAGATGTTATATTAGGCTTTGCAAGATTAGCGGACAAAGAGTTTCGAGTTGGTGATTTTGTAACTTTTAACGGAACAAATTCAGGAACTATTGAAGAGATTAGTATTCGTTTTATGCAAATTCGTGAATGGTCAGGAAAACTACTTACCATCCCGCACGGAGAGATTAGAACAATACAAAATTTTAATAAAGGATGGATGCGTGTAATTGAACGCATCACGGTAAGTTATCAGGAAGATCCAACAAGAGTGAAGGAATTGTTAGAAGAAGTATGTGTTATATGCAATGAAAAATTGGATCAAACTCTTTATAGAGTAGAGGATGACGCTGTTGAGCCATTTAAATACGTCGGTGTTACAGACTTAAATCCTAACTTGAAATATGTTGGCTATGAATTTTGTATTACAGGTTTAATAAAGCCAGAAGATTATTTTGAAACTTCTAGACAAGTAAGATTTGAATTAATGTCTATGTTTCATAAGAATCAAGTGCAAATGCCAGCAGCGAATATGGTTGTTACTACTGAAGGTTTACAGCATATCCATGGTGGAAAATCTTTATCGGACAGCTAAAGTAGAATCGTTTGTTAACAAAAATTCTGATTCCAACATTGGATAGAATAACAATAATAAAATGATTGATATAAAGAAAGGGCTGAAGAGATTCGGTTCTTTTTTTATTTATAGAATTTAGAAATTTCTTAATGTTATAATTGTAGTTGGTGATGAGAATGAACTTTGAAGAAAAAGAGATGCATCGTTTAGAAGCATTAAAAGAAATTGCTGAATTATTAAATGAAGCAACAAACTTACAGGATATGTTAGAAAAAGTGTTGCATACATTGTTACAAGTAATGAATTTACAAACAGGGTGGATATTCTTTATTGATGAAAGTGGAAAGCATAGCATGCTTGTAGACGAAAATTTACCAGAGGCTCTTACGTGGCAAGAGAAGAAGCCGATGTGTGAAGGAAACTGTTGGTGTGTAGAACGTTTTGTGAATGGGAGATTAGAAAAAGCGACTAATATTATTGAATGTAAGCGAATAGAAGATGCAATTGAATGTAATTGGGGAGAGACAGAAGATGTTACACATCATGCGACAATTCCGCTTAGGTCTGGATCAGAAAAATTTGGTCTACTAAATGTGGCTGCGCCTCATAAGACTCATTTTTCAGAGGAAGAGTTAGCATTATTAGAATCAATTGCATTTCAAATTGGAACGACAATACAACGTATTCAGTTAGTTGAGAAAGAACGTAAATATGTAGTGGTAGCGGAAAGAAATCGACTTGCACGTGATTTACATGATTCAGTAAAACAATTGTTATTTTCTATTATGCTAACAGCGAAAGGTACTCTGAATATGACGCAAGATAGAGAATTGCAAGAGATGTTAAGTTATATTGGAGAATTATCACAAGAAGCATTACAAGAGATGACTCTATTAATTTGGCAATTAAGACCTGAAGGATTAGAGAAAGGGTTAGCAGAAGCAATTCAAAATTACGGGAAGTTATTAGGAGTTCAAGTGGAAGTTCGAATTGATGGGATGGTTTCAATTGGGGATGAAATAGAAGAAGTTTTATGGCGTATTAGCCAAGAGGCGCTACATAATTGTAAAAAGCATGCTTCGTGTGAAAAGGTACATGTTCTTTTGAAAATAGAAAATAACCAGTTACATTTTTACATAGAAGATAATGGAATAGGATTTATACAAGAGCAAGTAAGGGAGTCAGCACTTGGCCTGAAAAGTATGAAGGAACGTATTCAGTTAATGAAGGGGTCGTTTCAAATTATAACAGAGCTGAGAAAGGGTACAAAAATAGAAATTCAATTGCCGATTTGAAGGGGAGAATAAGATTGAAGATTAAATTGCTACTAGTTGAGGATCATCATATCGTTCGAAGAGGACTTGTATTCTTTTTGAAAACGAGAGAAGAATTTGAAATTATTGGGGAAGCAGAAAATGGCGAAGAGGCATTACATTTCGTGCAAAAAGAAAGACCGGATGTCGTACTAATGGATGTATCGATGCCGAAAATGGATGGAATTGAGGCAACAAAACGTCTAAAGCAATACGATGAGACGATAAAGGTACTTATATTAAGTAGTTTTTCAGAGCAAGATTATGTTATACCAGCACTTGAAGCTGGAGCAGATGGTTATCAATTAAAAGAAGTACAACCTGAGCAACTTGTCGCTTCTATTATTGCAGTACATCAAGGAAATGCGAATTTTCATCCGAAAGTAACACCTGCATTAATGGGGCGTACCGCAGTAAAGAAGGAAATAGAAAATCCTTTTTCAATGTTAACGAAAAGAGAGCAAGAGGTACTTCGCGAAATTGCGAAAGGAAGAAGCAACAAGGAGATTGCAGCAGAACTTCATATTACAGAACAAACTGTGAAAACACACGTTTCAAACGTTTTAGCTAAATTGGAAGTGGATGATCGTACGCAAGCCGCATTATACGCAGTGAAACATGGGGAGGATTATTCATAAGCATGAATAATTCTGTTATATCGTATGACAGAATACATAGGAGCAATTAAAATTTATAGTAATCCCTAATATAGGTTTTTCTTCTTTCAATAATTAGGTACAATAAAGTTAAACTAATCGGTTTTTACAGGATAAAGCTACGATAGAAGAGGAGGATATGCTATGCCTGGTACAAGGAGTGGGATTGGAAAGATTCAGGCTTCGTTAAATGGTTTATCACCGAAATTGCGAAGTATTGCCGAACATATTTTGAAACATCCACAAGATGTTGTACATAAATCTATTACAGAATTAGCTGAAGTTACGAGTAGTTCCGAAGCGACGATATTCCGCTTATGTAAACACCTTGGTTTGCAAGGTTTTCAAGATTTAAAGATTACATTAGCTCGTGAAATTGTACATACACCGATGCAAAATATTCATGAAGAGGTATCAGCAGAAGATAGTATGGTAACTGTTGCTAAAAAAGTTTTTCATTCGCATATTACAGGACTGCAAGATACTTTACATTTGCTAAATGAAACAGCACTTGAGCAGGCTGTACGAGCTTTGCAAGAAGCAAGTCGAATTGAGTTTTATGGAAATGGTGGCTCTGGTATTATTGCGATGGATGCGTATCATAAGTTTATGAGAACGGGTATTTCTTGTATCGCTCATACTGATTCGCATTTTCAAATTATGGGAGCAGGTTTACTCTCGGAAAATTCAGTTGTTATTGGCATTTCTCATTCTGGTAGCAATAAAGGATTACTTGAAGCGTTAGAAGTAGCGAAAGCAAGAGGGGCCAAAATTATTGCGATTACGAGCTATAAGAAATCAGCATTAAGTCAACTTGCTGATATTACGTTATATACATCAACACGTGAGACTGAGTTCCGCACAGAAGCAAGTTCATCACGATTAGCACAGTTAAGCTTATTAGATACTTTGTATGTAGGGTTGTCGTTGCAGCGACAAGAGGAAACGCTAAAAAATTTACAAAGTATACGTGAAACGATTTCGATGAAACGAATATAAAAAAAGCTCTTCAAATGAAGAGCTTGCAGACTGTAGACAAACTATTTTTGGAGAGTTCAAATGCTAAAAAAAATAGTTTGTCTCTTGTTTTATTGATAATTTACCCAATTATATTTATATATAGTGATTATTATATTGGAATTTACTATAGGCGAGGAAGGTGTCTTATGAAAATATCTGTTTATGTTGCAAGTGCATTTAGCAAGGATCATAAAGGCGGAAATAAAGCAGGAGTGGTATTTATTGAGAATACAAATACATTGACCACTACTCAAAAAATGACAATAGCGAAACAACTGGGTTATGCGGAAACCGCATTTATATCAGAATCTGAAATTGCTGATTATAAATTTGAGTATTTTACTCCAAAAGAAGAAGTTGATTTATGTGGTCATGCCACAATTGGCTCTTTCGCGATACTGATGCATTTAAATAAAATTTTCAAGAATCGCTATACGATTGAAACGAACAGCGGTGTTCTTACTATTACCATAACAGATGACATCATATTCATGGAACAAAATAAGCCGATATTCTATGATGTTGTATCTCCAAATGAGTTCACCGACTGTTTTGACATTAAAGATATAGACAATAAATACCCAATCCAAATTGTCTCTACGGGCTTAAAAGATATTTTAATTCCTATAAAAAGCGAAACACAATTACATGCACTGCAACCTAATTTTGAAAAAATTAAAGAAATCAGCAAGTATTATAATGTTGTCGGGATGCATCTATATACTTTTAATGACAATCGAATTATATGCAGAAATTTTGCTCCACTATACGACATTAATGAAGAAGCAGCGACTGGAACTTCAAACGGTGCATTAGCTTGCTACCTTTATGAACAGCAGTATTTGCAAAAAGAAGTCTATGTATTTGAACAAGGTTATTCTTTATACTCGCCTTCTGAAATATTAGTTAAATTAGCAACCAATAGCAAAAATAAAATAGAAAAAGTTTATGTTGGCGGTAAAGGCTATTACTGTGAAACTAAGTGTTTAAATATAGAAAATATTGAGTGAAGAGCTTTTTATCGATGAGAAGTTTGTTACTTTATTTTCTTTTAGAAATGTATGACTTACTTATAGTCAGTGATAAACTCTCATTTTTAAAAAATTAAAATAAAGACCGATTTGTGTAATAATTCAAATATTGTTCATAATTTCACAAGCTGTTTATGAAGTGTCATGTTATGATGAACATGTAATGATGATTGAACACTTAAATTTGGTACAATAACTAGCCAAAGTAGTGAGGAAAGTAGTTGTGAGATAAACTCATTAAAACGCTAAAACACTAAAGGGGAGATCACATATGAAAGCAGTAGTGGTTAATAAAAACAGCAAAGCAAACATCGAAGTGATTGAAAAAGAATTACGTCCGTTACGCTCAGGCGAAGCGTTAGTAGATGTAGAGTATTGTGGAGTTTGCCACACTGATTTACACGTTGCGAATCATGATTTTGGTAACACTGATGGCCGTATTCTTGGTCATGAGGGTGTAGGTATTGTTACGAAAATAGCTGATGATGTTAATTCGCTAAAGATAGGTGACCGTGTAAGTATTGCATGGATGTTCCAATCTTGTGGACGTTGTGAATATTGCGTAACTGGTAGAGAAACATTTTGCCGTGAAGTTAAAAACGCAGGTTATTCAGTAGATGGTGGTATGGCTGAACAATGTATCGTTACAGCTGATTATGCGGTAAAAGTACCAGAAGGATTAGATCCTGCTCAAGCATCATCAATTACATGTGCTGGTGTAACTACATATAAAGCTATTAAAGTATCAGATATTAAACCTGGTCAACCTATTGTAATCTATGGCTGCGGTGGATTAGGTAACTTAGCTATCCAATATGCTAAAAATGTATTTGGTGCAAAGGTAATCGCAGTAGACATTAATGACGACAAATTAGCCTTAGCGAAAGAAGTTGGTGCTGATATGACTATCAATCCAATTTCTCAAGGTCCTGCTGATAAAATTGTTCAAGAGGAGCTTGGTGGCGCTTATGCTGCGGTAGTAACAGCAGTCTCTAAAGTAGCCTTTAACTCAGCGGTTGATGCAGTACGTGCTTGCGGTAAAGTAGTTGCAGTAGGGCTACCAGTAGAAACAATGGACTTAAACATCCCGCGACTTGTACTGGATGGAATTGAAGTAGTTGGTTCTCTAGTGGGTACTCGTAAAGATTTGGAAGAGGCGTTTATGTTTGGGGCAGAAGGAAAAGTAGTGCCGGTTGTTCAAACTTGTTCGCTAGATAAAGTACAAAATGTATTCGAAGAAATGGAACAAGGTAGAATTCAAGGGCGTATGGTAATTGATTTTAAAAAACATAATTGTGATTGCAAATAATTCACTTTAAATATAAAAAGCATGAGTCTAGCAAAGGACATGTAAAAAAGTTAGACAGCATAAGAAGATGATCCCTGTATTTAATAGGGATCATCTTCTTTATTTTCTACTAATATCGATGCCAATTAATACTTGATTAATGAGAAATGATTAAAGGTTTACTTTATTTGCAAACGAAAAAGAATCTTTATGTTTAACAAATTTTTTATGATCTGGAACGTTTTGAATTGCTACAATTTGCGAATCTCTTGCTTTCAGTGCATCTTGAATCCCGATGGTCATAAGCTTAATAAATAGAATCGTAATAAAGAATGAAGCGAGAGTATAAAAAATAATCCACCATGAAAGATTCATTTCATTACGATTTAATCCAATAAGGCCTGCCCAATCATTAGATAGAGAAACAGGTTTGAGCACTCCGTCATAGAGTTCACGCATTTGTATGCCGCCAATTACAATGTTAAGCAACGCTAAATGGATAACGAGTATGAGTGTTTGGACGATATGTTCCATAAATAATACAAATAAGCGGTCAAGTAATAAGACTCGTAAGTGTTTTTTTATAATATGAAAACGACTAGCCCCCAGTAATTGTGAACTTAAGATGTAATCTTGTTTCATAAATTCATCAACCTCTGAGGATATGTATAAAGAAAGTGTAGGCAGAGCGACGAAAATAAGTACGAGTACTTGATAAAACGTAAATGAAATATTTGGATCTACCCCATCAGCATTTGATGTGATTATAATATTAACAGGCGTGATGAGTATGAATGCGATAAATAGAGTTGGAATATAATAAAAAACTTCTGAGCATGACTGGAAAAATCTCTTGAGTTTTGGAGCAAATAAACTTAAGAGGATTCCTATACATGTTCCGCATAAAATTCGAAAGAAGCTAATTGCCACGGCTAATAAAATAGTGAATTTTGCTCCTTCTACAATTTGTAAGAAAACAGACTCTCCAAAACGATCAGATCCAAAAGGTGGAATTAACGAAGGCGGAAAGGGGGCCTTTCCAAGTAATTCGTTATTGTCATTGTAAAGTAACTGAGGAGGTTTTGGGATGTTATCTTTAAAGAACCAACTATAAATAAAACTAGCTGAAATAAGTATGAATAGATAAGTAAAGCCGATTAAAAATCGTTTTGATTTCCAAATAGATTTCATAATGATACTCCTTTCAATTGCTTTTTCCATCTATTCATCATGAATGAGACTATGTGGAAAAGGGCATAAAACGGTAAAATAATCATAACAAGTATGATAAATGCAGCGGGAGGTGAAACAAACGCCTTATTAAATAGAAATTGAATAATGCCTTCCATATTAAAAACAAATTCTAAAATGAATAAATTAGAAAGTAAGAAAACAAAAATCGTTTTTAAATGGTGAAAGAAGTGGATAGATATATTTTTGAATAAATGAATGCAGAGTATATAACTTGATGAAAGGCCTTTTCCATATGCAACCTCTACGTAATGTTTTCCTTCTTCTTCTTTTATGTATAACACCATCATCCGAAACATTTGTAATGTAGGTAAGACAGCTAATGATAAAATAGGGAGTAAATAAGCTCGATTTTCATTAAAAGAAATAATAGTGACAGGAGATTCCCCGAATTTTTGAAGTACCCATATGAAGAATATTTGCAAACAAATCATCATCATCATATCAGGGACAGCTTCTAATATGAACACAATTCGGTTTATCCATTTTTTTATATAATCTTTCGCTAAAAAATAAAAAAATGCCATGCTAGATGATAGAAAGAGAGCAAGAAAAAAGGCTAAAAATAATATAGTAAATGAATATAGGTAAGGTTCTAAAACAGTTGGAAATAATGGTGTTTTTTTGAAATGGCCAAACTTCGGGTCTGATCCTATAATCACTAATGATTCAGGGGAGAAGACCTGTTTTAACATGGTAACGATCTGATTAAAAAAATAAATTGGTTGAAAGGTAAACCCTTGTTGAGTGATAAATAAATAAGGTAAATTTAATAATAGTAAGAGTGATAAAAGAATTGATGAAAGCTTGATTGTGAATTGAGATATTTTATTTAACATTAAATCCCTCCGACATCTTTTTACAACATTATACAATAAATTCTATATTATTGTTTTATTTTTCTGAAAAATAAAAATACTTTTCGGTTTTATAGTATGCAAGATATATTTACAAGATAAAAAATTGATAGTAGGGGGCCGCGCTCTATGTTTATCAAGATAAAAGACTAGTGAAACTAAAACAATAAACAAGAGCAAAATGCACAGAATTCTCATTCTGCGGGTAGTTACTTTTCTTGGCTTGATGGTTATGTAACGTGATCCCTAAAAATGAATATTGCTTTTCAACGCTTTTTCATGCAAATGAGTAGAACGTATGGAGGACTATGTATGTGTTGTTAATGAGAGGAAAGAGTGTATTGCGTAAAGAAGATAACGTAATTTTACCGCACGGAAAAGCTAAATTTAGTATATAAGTGAAATGGAATGAGGGGATTTACTTTTTGTTGTGAAAAAAATTTTCTTTTTATAACTTGATAAATGAAAAAATATTTTATATACTAATTCATGTAAACGGTTTACTAAATCGTATTTTGCTAGAAATGAAGGGAAGATTCGCATGGAAACAAGGGGGAGAGTAATCGGGATTGATATCGGTACCACAAGTACAAAAACGGTTGTGTTCACAGAAAAAGGAAAAGTCATTGCATCACATGCAATCGATTACCCAATTATTCAACCGAATGTAGGATGGGCTGAGCAAGATCCTGATGTAATATGTGCCGCTGTATACAAAAGTGTAAGCGTTGCCATTGGAAAAGGTAATGTATTACCAGAAGATATTTCTTCAATCGGTATTAGTACAGCTATGCACGCATTAATTGCAGTAGATGAAAATGGTGCGCCATTAACGCGTTCTATCATTTGGGCAGATAATCGAAGTACGAAGCAATCAGAAAAATTATTACAACAAATGAATGGGCATGAAATTTATAGACGTACAGGTACACCGATTCATCCGATGTCACCACTTTCTAAATTGTTATGGATGAAAGAAGAGGAACCAGAGTTATATACAAGTGCCTATAAATTCATTTCCATTAAAGAGTATGTGATTTACCAATTATTTTCACGCTACGTAGTTGATTATTCGATTGCTTCTGCTACAGGGTTATTTAATTTAGAAACATTAAACTGGGATGAAGATGTTTTGACTATGTTACATATGTCACCAGAACAATTATCAACCCCTGTACCCACTACATATATTTTATCAGGTATGAAGCCAGAATTAGCACAGAAGATGGGGATAAGTGCAGAAACACCAATTGTCATCGGAGCAAGTGATGGGGTTCTTGCAAATGTAGGAGTTGGTGCGATATCACCGGGTGCGGCTGCAATTACGATTGGAACGAGTGGTGCGGTTCGAACAATCTCATCAAATATAAATACAGATGAGAAAGGGAGAACGTTTTGTTACGCATTAACAGATGAGCACTGGGTAATCGGTGGTCCAACGAATAACGGCGGAATATTACTGAGATGGTTACGTGATGAATTTGGTAGTCCAGAGCAAGAAGTAGCAAGAAAGCTCGGCATTGATCCTTATGATTTATTAATTAAATATGCAGAAAGCGTACCAGCTGGAGCGGATGGGCTATTGTTTTTACCTTTCTTATCTGGAGAACGCGCACCTTACTGGAATGCCAACGCTCGTGGTACATTCTTTGGAATCAATCTTCAACATAAACGAGAACATTTTATACGTGCAGTGATGGAAGGTGTTTGTATGAGTGTATATTCAGTAGCACTCGCAATCAGGGATTGTACAGGGCCACTTACTGAAATACGAGTTTCAGGAGGGTTTGCAAAATCTTCATTTTGGAGACAAATGTTGTCCGATATGATGGGAAAAGAATTGTTTGTACCTGAAAGTCATGAAGCATCTGCGCTTGGGGCAGCGGCAGTTGCTTTATATGCTGTAGGAAAAATTGATTCTCTTGAAGAGGTAAAGGATTGGATTGATATTGTCCATCATCATGTACCGAATAAAGAAAATACGGCTATATATTTAGAAATGTTTTATATGTATGAACGACTTTACAATCGCTTGAAAGAAGAATTTGATTGTATAGCTGCTTTCCAACGTAAACAATAGGGGGATTGGGAGAAATGGTAGTTGGGATCGTACTAGCGGCAGTTGTCATACTACTTTTACTTATTACGGTAGTAAAATGGCATCCATTTGTCGCATTAATTTTAACAGCAATTGGTGTAGGTTTAGCAATGGGAATGCCTTTAATTGGAACTTCACCAAAAGATCCAGGGATTATTGATTCTATTAAACTAGGGCTTGGTAATACGTTAGGCTTTTTAGCGATAGTTTTAGCACTAGGAACGATGCTTGGAAAAATGATGGCCGAATCTGGCGGTGCTGAACGTATCGCTAACACATTAATTAATCGTTTTGGGAAGAAACGAGTTCACTGGGCGATGATGTTCGTTGCATTTTTAGTAGGGATTCCGGTATTTTTCCAAGTTGGATTTGTCCTATTAATTCCGTTAGTATTTACAATTGCGTTAGAAACTGGGGTATCACTTATTACAATCGGTATTCCGCTAGTAGCAGGACTGTCAGTCGTACACGGACTTGTTCCACCGCATCCAGCGGCAATGGCGGCAGTTGGTATTTTTAAAGCAGATGTAGGGAAGACAATTTTATATGCGTTAATTGTCGGACTTCCAACTGCAATTATTTCAGGTCCACTTTACGGGAAATGGATTGGTGCTCGTATACATAAGGAAGTACCATTAGATATAGCGGAGCAATTTGTTGAAAAAGATAAGAAGAAAGAACTTCCTAGCTTCGGAAATACATTGTTTACTATTTTACTTCCAGTATTTCTTATGCTTGGTGCATCCATTGCTGAAGTAGCATTAAATAAAACGAGTCAACTTGCACAAGTGTTACACTTTATTGGAGATCCAATAGTCGCTTTATTAATTGCAACGATTTATTCTTTCTTTAGCCTTGGTTATGCAAAAGGATTTTCTAAAGATAAAGTATTACAATTTACAAATGATTGCCTTGGACCAATTGCAAACATACTGTTAGTAATTGGTGCAGGTGGCGCATTTAATAAAGTATTATTAGATTCTGGAATTGGTACTACAATTGCTGAAATGGCGAAAGAATCACATATTTCACCAATATTACTTGGATGGGGAATTGCTGCACTTATCCGAGTTGCGACAGGATCGGCAACTGTTTCTATGATGACAGCAGCTGGTATTGTTGCGCCGATTGCAGCAAGTACACCAGGTGTAAATGTTGAATTATTAGCACTTGCAACAGGTGCAGGGTCATTAATTTTATCACACGTGAATGATTCAGGATTTTGGATGATTAAAGAGTATTTCGGAATGACTGTGAAAGAAACGTTATTAACATGGACTGCAATGGAGACTATATTATCTGTAGTAGCACTTGGGCTAATTTCGATATTAAATATATTTGTATAGAATAGGAGATTGATTAATATGAAACTAGGATTAATTGGATTAGGAAAAATGGGATTCCCATTAGCTGAACACTTACATGAAGACAAGCATGAAGTAGTTGTATACGATGTAAATAAAGAGCTTGTAGAAAAGGCAGGAAAACTAGGAATTACTGCACGTCATACATTAAAAGAAATGATCGCTGAATTAGAAGCTCCTCGTACGATCTGGGTAATGGTGCCTGCAGGAGAAGTTGTAGAGTCAGTATTAAAAGATGTGTATCCGTTATTAGATGAAGGTGATATCGTTATTGAAGGTGGAAATTCATTCTATAAAGATACGTTACGCCGTGCTGAAGAAGCAAAAAGCTTCGGATTACATTATGTAGATATCGGTACATCTGGCGGTGTAGAAGGAGCTAGATACGGTGCTTGTTTAATGGTTGGTGGAGAAAAAGAAATTTACGACCAATTAGAACCTTTATTTAAAGATTTAGCAGTAGAAAATGGCTATTCTTATGCTGGCCGCGTTGGTAGTGGTCATTTCTTAAAAATGGTTCATAACGGTATTGAATACGGCATGATGCAAGCAATTGCTGAAGGATTTGAAGTACTAGATAAGAGTGACTTTGATTTCAATTATGAAGATGTTGCAAAAGTATGGGCGAACGGATCAGTAATCCGCGGTTGGTTAATGGACTTAACTGAAAAAGCATTTGCAGATGATCCTAAACTTGATGGCATTAAAGGTGTAATGAACTCTTCAGGAGAAGGGAAATGGACTGTTGAAACTGCGCTTGAGTTACAAGCAGCGGCACCAGTAATCGCGATGTCATTATTTATGCGCTATCGTTCTCAGGAAGATGATGCATTCCATGGAAAAGTAGTTTCAGCACTACGTAATCAGTTCGGTGGACATGAAGTTGTAAAAAAATAAGGATGTTTTTGAAAAGAAACTTGTGCATAAGCGCAAGTTTCTTTTTTATAGTTTAAGAAATTACTAATTTAAAAATACCAATCAATCATCGTTTTTTTGTCACAAATGACAGCTTCAACATTCATTGATTGAACAATATATTCTATATTTTCTTCTTTAGCTAATAATAAGGTTGTAAAGGAATCGTATATACTCATAAACGCATACTCATTGTCTTCTCCAGTAATAATTAACTCATTATTGCTAATGTCCCAAATATCTAATGGAGTAGTATTATTTACCTGTAATAATCCGTTTGTATCAAGAATTGGTTCAGAGAAATATAGATTTTTTGCACCTTTAGAACCGAGGAGTTTAAGTAATTTGTGTAATAAAAATATAGACGTATAATCTTCTGTTGGATAATAAAGATCGTTTTTTAAGTTTGAATGTAGCTTTTCAGCTAAATCCTCTCTTTTATATTCTTCTGAAAAGGCACTAATGGAAGTCAACATGGCCATTGCTAGGTCTGCGTATGAATGTAATCCACTACAAGACATCGTTTCCTTCCAAGAAACGGATTTCCCATTGTGAATGATTTCTTCAGCGCTAGGATAGATGTGCTCATATGGTCTTTTTCTCACAGACTTTTCCCATCCTAAAGGCATTTGGACAAATGGATGTAGCAATATAGCTGCAGATTTAAAATTACTTGGTAGTTGTTCTAAAATTGGTGATTTGTCATCTAGCCAAATGTAATCCAACAAAACATAACCTCCTCTTAGACTTTGAAATGTACGGATTCCCGTATTATGTTTTTTTGTATTGATTGTATCAAATATAAAGCGAAGCATGAAATATGTCCCAACATAAAAGTAAGAATAAATAAAATGAAGTTTTCATAAATAGTAAAAGGGTGCTTATGTCATCAGTATAGCTAAAAAATGTTGTTACATATGAGAAGAGCGTGTTAATAAAATATGAGGTGGTTAAATGGGAAATGAGCAAGTGAAGTCTGTAAAGGAAGAAAAAAAGTTATGTCTTTGTATGATTGTCAAAAATGAGTCTAGAATTATGGAAAGATGTTTAAATGCAACAAAATCAATTGTAGATTATGTTTCTATTTGTGATACTGGATCGACGGATAATACGCCTGAAATTATAGAAAATTGGTGTAAGGAAAATGAGATACCTGGGACGGTTCATCATGAGCCGTTTAAAAACTTTGGTTATAACAGAAGCTTAGCAGTTTCATTAGCGCAAAAAACATATCCAGAAGCGGATTATTTATTAATATTAGATGCGGATATGATTTTAGAGGTTGATCCGAATTTCGATAAAACGAGCTTAACGGAAGATCATTATCTTACATTGCAATATGATGTTCATATTAAATATTGGCTTACACGTCTATTAAAAGCTTCTTTACCATGGAAATCTGTCGGTGTTACTCATGAGTATTGGGATATAGATCGCTCAAAAGTTGGAGCGAATTACAATACGAGGGTAGATCGGTTAGAGACTCTTGTCGTGAATGATCCCGGAGATGGCGGGAGTAAAGCTGATAAATTTGAAAGAGATGAGAGGTTGTTGTTACAAGGAATAAACGACCCAGAAACAACGCCAGATTTGCATATAAGATATTTATTTTATTTAGCCCAAACTTATTTTCATTTAAGTCAATTTGAAGATTCGATTAAATGGTATAAAAAACGAGTGGAAGCAGGGGGGTGGGTTGAAGAGGTATTCTATTCGTTATTGCGAATAGGATTTTGTTATGAGCAGTTAGCAAATCGTTCAGCAAATAAACAAAATGAAGTGACAGATGCTAATGAAAAAGAAACTGTTAAAGGGCAAGAAGAGCAATATTTAGCATTAGCTGTTTTTTATTTTCAAAAAGCGTGGGAATATAGACCAACTCGGGCTGAACCATTATACCAACTTGCAAGGTTGTATCGATTACGATCTCAAAACAATATTGCTTTGATGTATGCTCTGCAAGGGAAGGAAATTCCTTTTCCAAAGGATGATCTTTTATTTGTAGATTATCATGTGTATGATTACTTATTTGACTATGAAATTTCTATTAGTGCTTTCTATATACCTCATAAAAAACATTTAGGGGCCGTGTCGCAAAAGTATTTGGAATCGATTAAAGAAGAGATTCCATTTCATATAGCAAATGTAGTAGAGAATAATGCGAAATTTTATTAAATACATTTTTGGTTAAAGGAGTAGTGGAGTAATCATGGAATTAATGCGATGGGCGATTGAACTAGGAGAATCGGTGCATGGAAATACGTATGAAGAATTGATGCCACTACTAGACTATTATTATGACCGTGATCATTTAAAAGCGTATTGTATCGCAAATCTTCTTTTAAACATGGATGTATTAGATGAACATCGTGAAAGAATCGAATTAAGAAGATGCATCGCTGCTTATTATGCTGGATTATATAAAGTAGCAAGAAAACATGCAAATGAGTTAGTGCTTAAACATCCGGATGTAGATTTATATAAAAATAATTTAAAATTAATGGAAGCTTATTTGAATAAAGAATATGATTATTGTCTTTTTATATGCCCAAAGACATACGGTAGTTTCATAGATGTTGCGCGAGCTTTAAAGTGGCGGTTGGAGCAGGAGGGAAATACAGTAATTATATCAGAAACAATACTAGAAAATGTAAAGAATACAGTTGTTTTTGGAGCACATACATACGCATATAACCCGAATCTTCTTCCGAAAGATGCAATTATTTATAATTTAGAACAGCTATACGAAGGAAGTCCATATGCACACCCCCTTTATTTAATATTATTAAAAGATAGAGTGATTTGGGATTATAGTAAACAAAATATAGAATGGCTAAAACAAAAAGGGGTAGGAAAAGAAATAAAACATGTAAAAATGAACTATGCTCCAACTTTGGAAATAAAAAAAGATGCATTTGAAGATGACATTACTGAAGATATTGATATTCTGTTTATAGGTGCTCTTAATCCGAGGCGGCAAGCTATTTTTGATCATCTAAAAGCGATTGCCCCAAATTTAAATATAGTTTTTAAAAATAATGCGTGGGGAATTGTTAGAAATGAATTGATTGCTAGAGCTAAAATTATATTAAATATTCATTTTTACTTATCAGGAATTCTTGAAACACCTCGCGTGTCTTATGCAGTCGCAAATAAGAAATTTATTATTTCTGAAAATAGTAATCCAGAAGATGAGGTAGAGTGGCCGGGAATTGTATTTACTCCGTACGAAAAAATAATTGAAAACGTAATGAAATATATAGAATTACCAGAAGAACGGAAAAAATTAGCGGGAAAAGCATATAATCATTTTGAAGCAAATGAAAGTTTAGGTACATTGAGTCTCAGAGATGAAACGAAGTAATTGTGCGAAACTCATACGAAAGTATGAGTTCTTTTTTGTTTATCATACTATTTTATGAAACAAGTTAACTCTTTATATTGTGTTTTGTATAGAAATTTCTGATAATATATAAGTAGAACTTGAAAACAAAGGGGAGAAATAATCATGAAACTAGTCGTTATTAACGGTACACCAAGAAAATTTGGTAGAACTCGCGTGGTGGCAAAATATATTGCGGATCAATTTGAAGGGGAATTATATGATTTAGCAATTGAGGAGTTACCTTTATACAATGGAGAAGAGTCACAACGTGATTTAGAGGCAGTAAAAAAATTGAAAACGTTAGTGAAAGCTGCGGATGGGGTTGTATTATGTACACCAGAATATCATAATGCGATGAGCGGTGCGCTGAAAAACTCTTTAGATTACTTAAGTAGTAGTGAATTTATTCATAAACCAGTTGCGTTGTTAGCGGTTGCTGGTGGAGGTAAAGGTGGAATAAATGCATTAAACAGCATGCGAACGGTCGCTAGAGGTGTTTATGCAAATGCCATTCCAAAACAAGTTGTGCTTGATGGATTACATGTGCAAGATGGTGAACTTGGGGAAGATGCCAAACCATTAATTCATGATGTAGTTAAAGAATTAAAAGCATATATGAGCGTATATAAAGAGGTGAAAAAGCAACTAGGAGTGGAGTGATATGTCCTCACTTTATCATGATTCTCGCTTGTATTACATTCTAGGGGCCAATAGTCTATCTGCTATTGGTTCCGGAATTGTTATGATAACGATTCCGTGGCTGTTAATTAAAGAGAGTGGAGGAGAGACAACATTTGGTTATGTTTCTATCATTGCAACCCTCATTATGTTTTTATTAACACCATTCATTGGGCAAAGTATTGATCGTTTTTCAAGAAAATCTTTATTGCTATGTAACGAAGGAATCGGAATTGCCGTAATTGGAATAATGGTTATATGGGGATTTGCGGGGCAACCTTATCATTCTATTCACTATATTCTTATTTATATAGCCGGATCATTCTACTATTTATTATTTTATCCTACAATATTTGCGTTCAACCAAGAGATATTTCAAGCGGAACATTATAAAAGTTTAAGTGGAACGATGGAAATACAAGGACAGTTAACACAAGTTATTTCTGGAGCGGCCGCGAGCTTCTTAATTGAAATTGTATCTTTGAAGTGGATTTTGTTAGTAGACATGTTAACTTTTGCTGGAGCATTTTTTCTTTTCTTATGTATACCGTACGTAAAGAAAAAAGAAGTGAAAAGAAAAATAACATTTAAGAAGCAATTGTTTGAAGGAATTCACTTTATGAAAAAACGTCCTAAGCTCTTTTGGTTCTTACTGGCTACTTATATGCCGTTTATAGGTGTCATGATGGCAAATTATTTAATACCCGTGTATATTTCGGATATACTCAAAGCCAATGCCTCTGTATACGCAATAGAGGGCACGATGTACGGTGTCGGAGCGGTTGTTGCAGGAATCTGTATTCCACTCATAATGAAATATGTCAAAACAGAAGTTTCAATCGTTATGACGATGTTCATTTATGTAATTTCAATTACCGCAATGAGTATTGAACCTTCCGTAATTTTCTTATATGGACTTGCAATTTTTCATGCAGTTGGAAATGCGGGTACAAGAGTGGCGAGAAATGTATTGATGATGGAGGAAATTCCAAATGAAGTAATGGGACGTGTAGACAGCTTATTTCGCCTAATTGGTACTGGAATACGAATTTTATTATTAATGTTGTTTACAGCGGGTGTATCTAAAGTCGGAGTCATGCTGCCGTTTTACGTATTAAGCTGCATATTGATCTTCTCATTAGGAATCGCTATTTATTATGTACTATCACAACGTAAAGTAGCGGCGCATGTTTCTAATAAATCAATCGTTTGAAAAAACACTTCTGCCTCCCTTTCTTTTTCTATATAATAACAAGAAAGGGAGTGAATACTTATTTATGAACAAATGGATCTTTCTTATGATTTTATTATTACCGCCACTATACATCATTTATATGACGTTTCGAATGAACAAAGTTGCTCGTGAAAAGTTGAGCTATCACTCTCCGTACGTTCTTATACTGGGTGCAAAGTTATTTGGGGATAGACCGTCTTTATCTCTTCAAAATCGTTTGGATGTAGCGTTGGAGTATTTATTTTCCCATCCTGAAGCGAAAGTAATTGTTTCAGGTGGTCAAGGAGAAGATGAAGATATACCGGAAGCTCATAGCATGAGAAATTATTTAATGGTACACGGTATAGATGAGAGTCGTATTTTAATAGAAGATCAATCTACAAATACGTATGAAAACTTAAAATTTAGTATGGATTTATATAATGTGAAACATGCGGTAGTTGTAAGTAATACATATCATTTATATCGAACGAAAATAATTGCAAAGCGTTTAGGTATGAAGATGGAGGCGCTAGCTGCTGAAACACCAATTCGTTCTAAGAGAAAAATGTATGTTCGCGAATATGCTGCTATTATGAAAACAATATTGTTCGACCGTTAGAGCTCAAATGCGAGCTCTTTTTTAATTTAAAAGCGTATCATTTGAAATGAATGCCATCTTCCATCAAAATAAAGGAAACAACAGTAAAGGAGTTGTGTTTGTGATTCAATTTAATCATGTGTCAAAATCGTATGAAGATGGCACGAAAGCAGTGGATTCATTGCATTTAGAAATTAAAAAGGGAGAATTTTTCGTTCTCATCGGTCCGAGTGGTTGCGGGAAAACAACGACAATGAAGATGATTAATCGTTTAATCGAAACGACTGAAGGATCGATTTTAATCGATGGAAAAGATATTCAACAATATAATATAAACGAATTACGTTGGGATATAGGATACGTGTTGCAGCAAATCGCTTTGTTTCCTCATATGAAAATCGCTGAAAATATTGCAGTTGTTCCAGAAATGAGGCAATGGAGCAAAAAGGAAATAAAAGCACGCGTCGATGACTTGTTACATATGGTTGGATTAGATCCGGATATATATCGAGATCGTATGCCTGATGAATTGTCAGGAGGACAAAAACAACGTGTCGGTGTCGTGCGAGCATTAGCCGCAAACCCGAAAATCGTTCTTATGGATGAACCATTTAGTGCGTTAGATCCATTAAGTAGGGAACAGCTTCAGAAGGATATTGTACAGTTGCAAAAAAAGATTCAAAAAACAATCGTGTTCGTAACACATGATATGCAAGAAGCATTATCACTTGGAGATCGCATTTGTATTATGAAAGAAGGAAAAGTTGTTCAACTAGATACACCAGAAGGAATTATACATAATCCGAAAAATGAATTTGTAGAGGAGTTCATTGGAAATCGTGGACGAACTTGGTATGAGGAGAAAAGTGTAGCAGATGTATTGCCACTTGATCAAAGTGTGCAATTAGAAGGGCAGGCACTATCATTACATTCTTCTTTACAAGAAGCGTTAGTTCGTGTGCGTGATGAGGAAATCGTTCCAGTTGAAGAAAACGGTCAATATATTGGAGCGTTAACAAGTCGTCATATCGTCAATTACATTGTTGAACAAATGAAGGAAAGAGGCTAAACAGTGACTAATTTTATACAAACGTTCCAAGAACGAAAAATAGAATTACTAACTGCATTAAGTGAGCATTTACAAATATCGCTTATTTCATTATTTTTTGCAGTAATTATAGCGGTGCCACTTGGCATTTTATTAACAAGAAAAGAACGAATGGCTGAATTTATAATAGGAACTTCTGCAGTAATGCAGACAGTGCCATCACTTGCATTACTCGGACTATTAATTCCGTTAGTAGGAATCGGAAAACTTCCAGCGATTATTGCATTAGTTGTGTATGCACTATTACCTATTTTACGAAATACATATACAGGAATAAGGGAATTAGATGAATCACTAATAGAAGCCGCGAGAGCTATGGGGATGAATAGTTGGAGAAGGCTGTGGAAGGTAGAGCTTCCTCTTGCATTGCCTATCATTATGGCAGGTATTCGTACAGCGATGGTATTAATTGTTGGAACGGCTACATTAGCAGCTCTCATTGGTGCTGGTGGGCTCGGTAAGCTTATATTATTAGGCATAGATCGAAATGATCATGCACTTATCATTTTAGGGGCCGTACCAGCCGCGTTACTCGCTTTATTCTTTGATATAGTACTTCGCATACTTGAACGACCGAAACGCTCTTCTAAGCGTGTTATATTGACGATATGTATAGTTGTAGTAATGATTGCTTCTCCATTTCTTTGGAGTACAGAAAAGAAAGATATTGTTATTGCGGGCAAACTTGGATCAGAACCTGAAATTTTAATTCAAATGTATAAGCAGCTTATTGAACAAGATACCGATTTAAACGTACAATTAAAACCAGGTCTTGGAAAAACAGCATTTGTATTTGAAGCGTTGAAATCCGGGGAAGTAGATATATACCCAGAATTTTCAGGAACAGCTTTATCTACTTTCGTGAAAGAAGAACCAAAGAGCACAAATCGTGATGAAGTATATGATCAGGCTCGCATTGGAATGGAAAAGAAATATAATATGGTTATGTTGAAGCCAATGGAGTATAACAATACATATGCACTAGCCATGCCGAAAAAAATAGCAGATCAAAAGAATATAAATACAATTTCTGATTTAGGGAATGTTGCGCAGGAAGCCAAAGTAGGGTTTACATTGGAATTTGCTGATCGTGAAGATGGTTATAAAGGAATGCAAAAATTATATAACTATAAGTTCTCGAATGTTAAAACGATGGAGCCGAAGCTGCGTTATAGCGCAATTCAATCTGGAGATGTTAACGTAATTGATGCATATTCAACAGATAGTGAATTGGAGCAATACGGACTGAAAGTGCTAAAAGATGATAAAGGGTTATTCCCACCTTATCAAGGAGCACCATTATTAAGAAAAGAAACGTTACAGAAATATCCTGAACTTGAAAAGGTATTAAATAAATTATCTGGAAAGATTACAGATGGAGAAATGCGAAAAATGAATTATGAAGTTAACGTAAATGGTAAAAGTAGTGAAGAAGTCGCAAAACAATTTTTAGAAAAAGAGAATTTACTTCGTTAAATTTACAAGAAATATACAAATTTATATGTTTGAAATGACCGTTCATTACAAAATGAGCGGTTTTTTTGTGCATACTTATACATTTTTTCAAAAAAGTATTCCATTTTTGTTCATTTTCTTTTAGAATAAGTAATGTTTTCCTGAAAAAATATAAGAGAAACGTCTATTAGAGAAAAAGGTGACTTTAATAGTTGAACGAACATAACACCTAGAATGACAGATGGGGTGGTACAAATAGAAAAGAAGTTAGGATTTTTTCCGTTAATCGCATTAGTAGTTGGAACAATGGTTGGTGGAGGTGTTTTTAGTTTACCGCATGATTTAGCAGTAGGAGCAAACAGTGGTGCAATAATAATTGGCTGGTGTATTACAGCGATGGGAATGATTCCACTTGCGCTCGTATATCAAACGTTAGCAAGACAAAAACCGGAACTTGAAGGTGGAATTTATAGTTATGCACGTGCTGGTTTCGGTGAATATATTGGATTTAATAGTGCTTGGGGATATTGGCTAGCAGGAATCTTAGGTAATGTCGCAACAATTATGTTACTGTTTAGTACATTAGGTTATTTCTTTCCAATTTTCAAAGGAGGAAATAATGTTGCATCTATCGTTGGGGCATCACTTTTATTATGGACACTTCATTTTCTAATTTTATTTGGAATCCGTGAAGCTTCTATTATGAATGTTATCGCAACAATAGGGAAGTTAGTTCCAATCGTTTTATTTATTGTTGTAATGGTAACAGCCTTTCGCTGGGACACATTTACACATGATTTTTGGGGAGAAGGAACCTTCTCACTTTCCGCTATACTTGGTCAAGTGAAAAATACAATGCTTGTAACACTTTGGGTTTTCATTGGAGTTGAAGGAGCGGTTGTATTATCCGGAAGAGCGAAGAATAGCCGAGATGTTGGTAAGGCAACAGTAATGGGACTTATTTTAGTAATGTCCATATATATTTTAATTTCTGTTCTGTCAATGGGAGCGATGACAAGAAGCGAACTTTCTGTGCTAGAAACTCCGTCAATGGGACATGTATTAGAGCATGTTGTTGGTCCATGGGGTGCAGTTGCGATTAACATTGGGTTAGTTGCTTCACTTGTCGGTACATTAATTGGCTGGTTTTTACTTGTTTCTGAAATTTCTCATGTAGCCGGAAAAGATGGCGTATTTCCGAAAGTCTTTACGAAAACAAATAAAAAGCAAACACCGCACATGGCATTATGGATTTCAAATGGTGTTGCCCAAATTATATTTATCATCGTTCTGTTTTCAGAATCAACATATCAAATTATGTATTTCATTGCATCAACATCAATTTTATTACCATATTTATTATCAGCGTTATTCCAATTTAAATTAGTCATTACAAACGAGCTAAAAGACGCTAAATTAAAAAATGGAGCGTTAGCTTTAATTGCTTCTATTTACTCTGTATGGCTTCTTTATGCAGCTGGTTTAAAGAATTTACTACTAGTTTCAATTGTGTATGGAATTGGAATTATTGTTTACACGTTTGCAAGAAAAGAACAAGGGAACCGTTGCTTTGCAGGTGCAGAGAAATATGTGATGTGGGCAATTATTATTGCGGCTATCACATCACTGTATATGTTATTAACTGGAAATATAAAAATGTAAAAAGTCCTTTTCATTTAAAGGGCTTTTTTCTTTGTTTAGAGAATATTTACTACATAAGATATTCAGGAGGGATGAGAATGGAAGAAAAAGAACAGCTGTCTAGAATAATTGATTTAGCTAGTGAGTTAAGGAAAGTATTAGTGCAAGAATCTTTTTTTAATCATCATCCTGAGCTGAGAGGAGTCATTGAGAATTTAGCAAGTTCTGTTGAAAATTTGGCGGAATTGCAAAAAAGTAAAGATGAAAATGCTGAAGATCGATTACGTTACGTACTTGCTAAAATGAAAATTGCTCATAATGCAATTTTACAAGAGAAAAAAGCATTTCCTTCTCATTAATATACGTTTTAATTTTGAACCTGGCGGATAACGTCAGGTTTTTTATTTCTAGTTTTTCGTTTCTTTCATACACTAAGAATAGTATGAAAAAAGAAGGTGACTAAGGTGAAATTACATAAAGCTCTTCAGCCAAGTTTTATAAAACGAATGTACTATATGAGATTTTTAGGGAAATTTACAAAAGCTGAAAAAGAGAAGAGTGGAGAGAATTTCTTTGTACAATGCTTATCGCCAATACCATTCACTTTACAGGAACAATTTGCAAATGAACCCTATGTATTTGAAGGATTATGTAGTAATAAAAAGAATGAAAAAATCTTTTTGGAATTAAAGAAGAGGAAATTAGAAAAGCAATTAGTGATGTTTCGTCTTTATTATGAAAGAGGAAATGTATACGTGGAGTTAATATGTACAGAAGAACCGAAAGAAATAGCAAGCAGCTATAAAATGATTCCGGCACCTAAAGTTACAAATAATAAAAAAAGAGAATCTTTAGAACGAAAACTTAGCAACGGTTATTTATCATTTCTTATGCCTAAATTTCCGAAGGACTTTGAGCCTCCCGAATTATTGTGGCACGATGGAAGACTGTATGGAAACATATCCTTAAAGTCATCAATTAGCTCAATCGCATATTTTGAACAGAAACGTGAATGTAAATATATAAACTGCAGTGACTGGACGAAGTATGTAGAAATAGCGGTAGAAGATCAATTATATTTTGTAAGTGATCATGTGTATGAGCAATTAAAAAAACGAATGCATGAAGAAGGTAAGCTAGTTGAAGTAGAGGATATAAAAGTGCAAAAAGATGAATGGGAATGGGATGAGCGTGAATCGTCCTTTTTACAGTATGTACAAAGTATGGTGCATAATAAAGGGCTATATTTGGATGCAACGGATATATATAATTTCCATATAAGTGTAAAAACAAATATGTTAACGATTCTTGGTGGTATACCGGGCGTTGGGAAATCACGTTTTGTGCAAACTTATGCAGAAGCATTAGGATTACAGTATGGGGAAGAATTGGTTTGGATTCCAATTTCACCATCGTATCAAGAACCACATGATTTACTTGGTTACCTTCATCCAAATGGTACTTTTATTGAAAGTGAAACGAAGTTAGTTAGGACGTTAATGAAGGCGAAAGAAAATCCCAATCAACTGTATATAATCGTTTTTGATGAAATGAACATGTCACATATTGAGCATTGGTTTACTCCATTTTTATCTGTTCTTCAACTTGAAACAAAAAATCGTATTTTAAACTTGTATGAGGGTGTTCAGGACATTGAGAATTCAATTCCATCAACAATTGAAATTGGAGAAAATATTATATTTGTAGGTACTGTGAATTTTGATGAAACAACGAAAGAGCTCTCCGATCGATTATTAGACCGAACGAACTTAATAACGTTACAAAAAATTCCGTTTTGTGAGATGGGCATGGAACTGGGGAAAGTCGTATTACACCCACCTTTGAAAGTAACAGCGGGAGAATTTCGGATAAATTGGATGAGAAATAAAGCGATGATTGAAGTGTTTTCTGAAGAAGAATTAGAGCTATTAGATAAGTTGCATGTCGTATTGTCATCACATGATGCGTCTAAGGGAATTTCTTTCCGATGTGCAAACGCAATTGCGACTTATTTGCAAAATATACCGTTCCAAAATAACCATACCTATATGATTAGTAGAGAAGAAGGGTTTGATTTACAAATAAAGCAGCGTGTATTGACGAAAATCAGAGGGACCGAAATGATGGTTGGTTCTTTACTTTCTGAAGAAGCAAAAAGGGGAGCGACCTTAGTACCTCTTTTGCAATCTGCACTTGCAAACAGAGTATCTACATTTGAACACTCTTTAGCATATATACGAGAAAAACGTAGGGAACTGGAGCTGTATGGATATGCAAAATGAAGGGCGTTACGAAACAAAAATCGTTGATACGAATGAAACGCTCCCTTTTGTATTAAAGTTAATCATTGGAAATGAGGGGAAAGGAGATTATATTTTATTAAATCGTCTTTGTACATCTACTACAGCATTAGTTCAATGCATTTATAAAGTACAAGAATTAAAACCGATTAGATTGCAGTACAATTATGAAATCCCAATGAATATTACTTTTATATGGAATAAAGTATATGAGGGACAGAAAAATATAAAAGAGGCTCAATATGAAATAAATGAAAAAAAACAAAGAGTATTAATATATGAACATGGGAAAACAGAATTCTTTTATCCATGGCGCTGTGGTTTATACCATTTTGAAGTTCGTATAGAAGATACAACGTATTATGGTGCTTTTCAAATCGTACCGAAAAACTTTTTTGATGATCAATTTGAAATGATTCAAGACTATGTGAAGTCAATTTTAAATGAGTTGATTTTGGATAGAGGTTATTATAAAAAGACTTTCTCTGCACTTAGCGATATTGAGGATTCTTCTTATTTAGTGTTGCTTAGAAAGTTACCCCAAAAAATGAAGATGATAAAGCAAATCTTTAAGAAAATAGAATCAAGCTCAAAATTTATAAATGCATATAAATGGGAAGGAAAAGAGAGAAAGCCAACAAGAAAAGGAACCATAGTGGCAGAAAGAAAACCTTATGCAAAACATTATAATCGTAAGTTTATGGAACAAAAAAATAGTAAGGAAAATGCATTTCTTAAATATAAATCGATGCAATTTTATCATTATTTAATTGAAGCTAAAAGTTTTTTACGTCAAACAATTGAAATATTAGAAAGAGAAAAAAAGAAAAAATCAGAAGAGTTTCAAGCCGTAAAAACAATTATACAAACAATTGAGCGTAATGGATCAGTAACCGATAGAGAGAAGCAAAAATATAAAAATATACATTTACTAAAAGAAGCCGATTTACGAAAGAGCTCAATGAAAATACAAGAATATAAAATATTGGCGCACATTGTTCATGAAAATGTACAATATTTTCAAATGTTAATGTACTCCTCGTTTTGGAGGGAAGTTACTGAAACAAGTAACATGAACTTACATGATTTACCGATACCACATCAACAATTACTACATCATTTAGAAGTACTCCCGCAATATACGGATCAATCTCCATCGTTATTATTTGTTTATAAGCCAACGTTTTTAGTGTATGAATATTACGCTTTTTTTATCGTTATTTCAATTTTAGAGCAAATTGGTTTTGAGGCTAGAAATTCCATTCGTGAACAAATACAAGAACATTTTTATGTAGATGGATTACAAGATGGAACGACAGTAGTTTTACAACGAGATGATTTAAAGGTGCATGTCGCATTTAATGACTTAATTGAAACACATCCTCTTATTGCATTAAGTAAAGGGAGTAATTTTTACAATGGTGAGGATACGAAGAAGCCAGATATTCGCTTAGACTGTTATGTAAAAGAAGATGGGAAATACGTATATAAATCTTCTATTATTATTGAAGTGAAGTATAGTCCAATGTACAATATTTTTCAGCACGTCGGAAATACGAAAGCAACTGAGCAAATGTATAAGTATTGGTCTATAAAGTATGTAGAAGAACAGGATGGAAAGCGAGTCTATTATCGAAGGTCAATTTATGAAGTCATTTGTGTATATCCAGGAAGCCATATGCATAGTAAAAAAATTGAGTCTGGATGCGGTGTTTTCTTGCAGTTATATCCATATAAGACGAAACAAGGGGAAGAGAAATTAGCTGGAAAACACGGGATGGTACAAATTTTTGAAAAGTGGTTAAAAAGCATTGAGAAGTAAAAGAAATCCTTTTTCATAAAGGATTTTTTTAGATTAAGAAGAATTATATGCTGTATGGAAAGAAACATATTGTAAGTTAGATTTGAAAAGTGATACAAATGTGTTATTAAAAGGAATGTGAGCGCGGGATAAAAGTCGATTAAATTGGAATCTAATTCATTTTGCAGAATATAATAAGTAATAAATATTTTTAGTTGCATACGAAGATTTGTTCTTATATGATAGATAGTGAAAGCGTTATCAAAAAACAGAGCGACGATGGGAAAGGCGGTTAAATATGTTCCAGCGTGTTCAAACAAAGGAAGAACATTTTGGGTTCGAGCAACTATGGGGAGATTTTTGTGAAGAAAGAAACTTAATGTTCGTAGAACGTAATTTAAATCCATCACGATTTTTATTAATAGAAGATGAACATCCTATTGGTACAGTAGAATGTATTAAGTATACGGTACCTGAACAATCAAATTCTGAGTTTTTCTATCCGTTTTCTAAAAATGATTTAGTAAAAGATTTGAAGAATGTGTATGAAATAGGCAAGTTAAGTATTTCGAAAACGTCTCGTGGGAGAGGACATTTTAAAAGGTTAACAGCTATTTTATTTATACATGCGTTAGAAACAAAAGCTGAATGGTACATTGCAGCAGTAACAAAAAGAATGTATATGTATTTACTTACACTCGGTTTTCCAATTGAACCGATAGATAATCCATTTCAGTTTCATGATACTTTACAAGGTGTACCAGTAAGAATTCATGCTCGAAAAGGGGTTACGCATTTGTATTCTTTAAAAGAATTTCGTGATGTGATTCAAGGGAATGCTCATGCACAGGCATTAATTGCAGAATACAGTAAAAATATTATGTTAACGAAATAAAACGAAGTGAATATGTATAATAAAGAGAATAATATTTTTATAAGATATAACTCTTCATTAAAAAAGACCCTTATTATTTTAATAAGGGTCTAAAAATTATAATCCAAATATACTAAAAATCATTTTGCGGCGCTTCGGTTTCTTTTCTCGTTCGTATGTTGGTTTTGAATCAGGAGTAATATAAATGGGTTCTTCTTTCGTTAGGGCAGCTTCTAGCTTTTGAATTCGTTCTAACATTTCCTCCATTTCACGACGGTGTTGTAAAAGTTGGTACGTGACGACATCATTTGCCTTATCTTGCATTTGTTCTTCCATTCGATCGAGTCTTCTCGTAATAGTGTTTAATTGATCAGCTAATTGTTCAAAATCATTCGATGATATGTTTTGAACAATTGTATTGACTTGAGTTTTTAATTCTTCAACCTCATTTGAGGAAGTCTTTTGAGTAGGTTGAGGATTTTGAGACTGCTCTATTTGAAATAGATGGTGTTCTAACATTTGATCGACATCATCTTGTGTAAAAATAAAGTGGCCATATTTGTTTTTTTCTATCGTAAGATTTAATTGTTGCGCGATCCGGACAACAGCCTTTGGGCTAACACCTAATTTTTTTGCGATAAATGGTGTTTTATATTCCAAAATAATCCCTCCTATATATATCCTGTTGAATGATTTCGAGCTATGAAGTAAGTTCCCTTCTAGTGCGACAAAAGAAGTGTGGAATCGGCAAAGAAAGTGTTTTTTCACGAAATTGAGTTGAGAAGAATAGTTCGTTTAAATGAAAAAATTTTATCTTAACATTTAGAATAATTTGACGAGTGTAAATGAATTAGATTATCATAATGATAAATATCTTTTTTATGTATGCATATAATATATAAAAAGGTGGTTGCTAATGTAGAATTTTGTTAGAGTATTAGAATGCTTACTTCACTTGAATAAAATTAAGTAGGAGGTGGCTTCCTTGCTTACAATGTAAGTAAGGAAAAGTATTTGGACATATATAGTATAAGTATAGTGATTGTTTTAATTGCCTTAACGGCATTTTTCGTTGCAGCAGAATTTGCAATTGTTAAAGTGAGAAGTTCACGAATTGACTATTTAATTGCAGAAGGAAATAATCGTGCAACATCGGTCAAAACAGTCATTACAAACTTAGACGAATATTTATCTGCTTGTCAGTTAGGAATTACTGTTACAGCTTTAGGAATTGGGTGGTTTGGTAAACCTGCGTTAAAGCAAATGTTTGATACGCTTTTTGCAAATTGGAATATCTCTACTCAACTAGCAGACATTTTTGCTGTAACTTTAGTATTTTTGTTAATTACTTTTTTACATGTTGTAATAGGGGAATTGGCCCCAAAAACATTTGCAATTCAAAAATCTGAACAAGTGAGTTTGCTTGTTTCTAAGCCGTTAATTTTCTTTTATCGTATTGCATTCCCATTCATTTGGCTATTAAATGGTTCAGCTCGAATCATTACGAAGCTGCTAGGGCTGAAACCGCCGAAGGGGCATGATGAGGTTCATTCAGAAGAAGAATTACGGTTGTTAGTTTCAGAAAGTTATAAAAATGGTGAGATTAATCAATCTGAATATAAATATGTAAATAAAATTTTTGAATTTGATGATCGGATTGCAAAAGAAATAATGGTACCTCGAACTGAAATGAATATTATAAGTAAAGAAATGCCTGCTGAAGAAGCTTTGCAAAAAATGTCTCGCGAAAAATATACAAGGTATCCAGTTGTTGATGGTGACAAAGACCACGTAATAGGTTTTGTGAATTTTAAAGATATTTTTACTGAGTTTGTACAACATAAAGCTGTTAATAAGAAGACAGTAGAGCAATATATGAGACCAATTATTTTAGTTATCGATTCTATTCCAATTCATGATTTGTTTTTAAAAATGCAAAAAGAAAGAACACATATTGCTATATTGATAGATGAATATGGTGGGACATCTGGACTTGTTACTGTTGAAGATATTTTGGAAGAAATTGTTGGAGATATTCAGGATGAGTTTGATACGGATGAGCAGCCAGAAATTCAAAAGGTTAGTGAAACGAAGACGATACTAGAGGGAAAAGTACTTGTTAGTGAAGTGAATACGTTATTTGGTTTAGGGATTGATGATGATGGTGTTGATACAATCGGTGGTTGGATTTTAACGAAGAATATAGAGATTGCTGAAGAGGATTCCGTTGAAATTGAAAATTATAAGTTTTGTGTGAAAGAATTAGATGGACATTATATAAAAAGATTAGAAGTTACAAAGATAGTAGAATCGATTGTTATTTTAGAAGATGAAAAACAAATTCCGTTACAAGAGCAAATTAGCTCGTAAACTCTGCTATATAGCAGAGTTTTTTTGAGCATAATGTTTTTTGAGGGATAAGGGCTATGATACAATGACATAAGTTGAACCTTTCACTAGGTGAAGTATTGTTGTATACATATATTTGGAAGGAGAAGAAGTATGAAAAAGCATTTATATATAAACGGAAATTGGAAATCTGTAAACACGTATAAGCCATTATACGCACCATATTCTGAAGAAACATTAGCGGAAATTGCACAAGGAACGGAAGAAGATGTAAAAGAGGCTGTTACTGCTGCAAAAAATGCAATGATAAAAATGAATAAATTATCTGCATATGATCGTGCGACTATTTTAGAGAAAGTTGCACAAAAAATGGATGAAAGAAGAGAAGAATTTGCAGAGATTATTGCAAAAGAAGCTGCAAAACCAATACGTGCTGCAAGGGGAGAAGTAGATCGTACTGTTCAAACGTACAAATTTGCAGCTGAAGAAGCGAAGCGTATATATGGTGAGACATTGCCATTAGACGCCGCACCTGGTGCGGATGGGCGTATTGCATATACAATCCGAAAGCCGATTGGGGTTATAGGGGCTATTACACCATTTAATTTCCCGTTAAATTTAGTAGCGCATAAAGTTGGACCAGCAATTGCTGCTGGAAATACAGTTGTATTAAAGCCAGCTGATCAAACGCCATTATCATCTTATGCATTAGTTGAGTTATTTGAAGAGGCAGGATTGCCAAATGGAGCTTTAAATATCATTTCTGGCCCTGGCGCCACGGTTGGTGAGGCAATCGTCAAAAATGATTATGTTGCTTCTATTACTTTTACCGGAAGTCCAAAAGTTGGAATCGGAATAAAACAAAAGGCTGGGCTAAAACGAGTTACGTTAGAACTAGGCTCAAATGCTGCTGTTATTATTGATGAAGATGTAGAGTTAACAGATGAAATAATTGAACGTGTAAAATGGGGAGCATTTGTTAATAATGGGCAAGTTTGTATTTCCGTACAACGTGTTTTTGTACATGAAACGAAAATGCATGAATTTCTCTCGAAGCTAAAGAAAGCGATGGAATCAGTTGTTGTTGGTGATCCACTGCTTGAGGAAACGGATGTATCAGCTTTAATTTCAAAAAAAGATGTAGAGCGAATTGATATGTGGGTTCAAGAAGCAATCAAGGAAGGAGCAACTGTTTTATGCGGTGGTAAGAAGCGGGATGCAAGAATTTTTGAACCGACTGTATTAACAAATGTTCCAGATCATGTATCTGTGCAGTGCCAAGAAGTATTTGGTCCACTCATGACAGTAAATACATTTAAAGAATTTGATGAAGCGATTGAGCAAGTAAATAATTCGCGTTACGGCTTACAGGCAGGAGTATTTACAAATAATTTATTTAAAGCAATGCGTGCAATTGATGAGCTAGAGGTTGGTGGTGTCATGATTAATGATATTCCAACGTTCAGAGTAGATCATATGCCTTATGGTGGTGTGAAAGAAAGTGGCACGGGGCGCGAAGGAATTAAATATGCAATAGAAGAAATGACAGAAATGAAATTAGTATGTATTAAAAAATAAAATAGAAAACTTAAAATTTGCGCTAAAAAACGAGTAGGGAATGTTTACGATTCCATACTCGTTTTTTTACGCTTTTAGTAACTATTTAATTAAGTGTAACTTTTACTTCATTTCTTGTTTGAAAATAGTATCTTCTACATAAATTTGTTCTTTATCTACAGCAGTAGCATGTGTTAATACTAAACCGATTGGTGTTTCTGTATCTTTATTTTGAACAATTGTAAAAGGAACATTTTTTTCGTTTGCTAATTTAATGTATTTTGATAAATGTGGGTAAGCAATGCTACCATTTAGGAGGAGTTGTAATGATTGAGAAGAGCGCATGCTACCTGCCACTTCAGAGTATACATTACTTTGCATTACTTGACCGATCGTTAAAGCGATTTCTACACGCTCACGTAATGTAGTTAAATACATATTACGTTCTTCTGGTTTGTTTTGCTTTTGGCCGTAAATGCCTTCTTGGAGATAATCTTCCACATTTTTATTTACCATATTTTTCACACCTTTCATTTTCTATTGTACGCAAGAATTAAAAATGATGCAAAAAAAAGTCGTTTTGACTACGGAAATAATGAAAATATGTGAAGGAAAAAGGGAATTTGCATACAATTAGTTAAATAAGAAAGAAAAAATAATTTTATCAACAGAAATTAACAAAATGTGACAAAAATCTATTAACGAATCGTATTTTTTGTGTTAATATTCAAAATATAAAGGGTATTCGTCGTATGGAAATGGAGGGAATGGAGGTTTTTCCAATCGATAAGGATATTAAAGAAATATTTTGTTCACACTTGAAAAACAATAGGCACCAATTCGTAGAGAACTGGAAAAACAAAATGATAATTTCCGAAAAAGATCCATTTAAACTAGAAGTAGTTCAAAATGGAGAGGATTTACTAGAGTTAATTATCGAACTTACTATGGAAGATAAAGATATAAATTATCTTCAACCGTTATGCGAGAAAATTGCTATTGAACGTGCTGGAGCAGATGCGAATATTGGAGATTTTGTTTATAACGCAAACGTGGGAAGAAATGAACTTTTCGAAGCGATGTGTGAATTAGATGTTAGCGCTCGTGAATTGAAACCAATTATGGCAAAAATACATACTTGTTTTGACAAATTAATTTATTATACTGTTTTAAAATACTCGGAAATTATATCGAAGAATTTAGAGGAAAAACAGCAATATATTAACGAAACACATAAAGAAAGGCTGACGATTTTAGGACAAATGTCAGCTAGTTTTGTACATGAATTTCGTAATCCGCTTACTTCCATTATGGGGTTTGTCAAATTATTAAAGGCAGATCATCCGAGTTTATCGTATTTAGATATTATTTCGCATGAATTAGATCAATTAAATTTTCGCATTTCGCAATTTTTACTCGTATCGAAAAAAGAAATGTGGAATGAATCGGAACGGTTTTGGCTTAATGACTTGTTTCAAGACATTATACAATTCTTATATCCGAGTTTGGTCAATGCGAATGTTTTGATTGAAAAGAATTTACCGTATCCAATTCCGCTTGTTGGTTATCGAAGTGAAGTGAGACAAGTATTTTTAAACATATTAATGAATTCAATTGATGCTCTTGAATCAATGAAAGAAGAACGAAAAATTATCATTGATGTATTTGAAGAAGATCAAGCTATTCGAATTGTGATAAAAAATAATGGACCAATGATTCCAGCTGAAAATGTAGAAACGATTTTTGAACCATTTGTAACTACTAAAAAGTTAGGAACTGGTATTGGATTATTTGTATGTAAACAAATTGTGGAAAAACATAATGGATCCATTATGTGTCGATCAGATAACGATTGGACAGAATTTCAAATTGCATTTCAAAAATAAACAGTCTACACCAAATGAATGGTGTAGACTGTTTTAATTTGTAAGTATAACGGCTTCTAATTTAGGATCTTTAGTTGAATAACCTACTATTGAAATTGTATAAATAACATTTGGTTCAACATTGAATTTCGGAATAGTCAATAAAACGTTTTTATTATCTGCGAGTGAAATTTCAATATCTGCTGTACCAGGGCTAACTTGTAAAAAATCTGTTATTTGTTTAAAGAGTACATTTTCAAATAAATGATCTCCATCTTTTAAATCTACATTTACAACAGGGGTATCTGGAGAGAAATGTGCAAAGCGTATTTTAGCTTGACCAGCTGGTAAATGTGTATTATCAAGTATAGGTTGTAATTGTAGGTGATTATCACTATTTATTGCAGCAAGAGTATAAGTATGATTTCCCATTATTGGTACCAATGCTGAAAAGATTGGAGTTTCATTTCCGACAGGGACAATATCTATACGGTATTTACCTTGCACTAATGATAAATAAGGGCTGAATTGCTTAAATGAAATACTTTTAATAACCTTTTGTCCGTTTACTAAAATATCAACCGCTGATATATTTGGATCGGCATGAAAAATTCTTATATGTGACGGTAAAGCAGCTTCTTGTGAATCCCTTTTCTCATGCGCCTGTACAAGTTTTGAAAGTGCATCGCAATATTTCATATATAATTCTATATATTTTTTAGGATTACGAAACTGATAGTAACGTGCGAGCTGTTCGTATTGCGTAACTTCTTGTCCATATTTTTCAATTTCAGATTGAGACATGAACATTCCTCCTTTGTCATCATTAAAACTATATGCGAAGCAAGAAAGCGGTTATGCGAAAAAAATAATTTTATAAAGGGAAAATTAAAAATTGACAACAAATATGTTTTCATAAAGAGGTGCTGGTGCTTACGAGTATTTGGCAGAGTAAAGCAGTACATATGACTGCACGAAAGTAAAATAAATGCCAAATTGAAACTGCATTTCAATTAACATATTGAATACATGTCCAGCAATCGCTAGAAAACTAGAGTTTTTTTTAATTATAGGCAAATACACATACAAAGTGATAATTGTCCTACATAAATTATAAAGGAAAGGTAGTTTGAATCTGAGGAAAGGGGTGCCACTTCGGGATAGGGATATCCCGATAGTAATTGTGAATGAAGTTATGAAAAGGTTTTGTCTTATAGGCTGTAGGATGAATTTGTAAACATGATTTTTCTATTTATTTTAGCAATTGACAGTATTAACCCATAAGAGAGCGTCATGACGAACTGATTAGTGTGGTTAATCGGTTCTTTTTTTATAGTTTAAAAATGAAAAGTTTACATATTAAATATGAATCTGAATTGGTTAGTAAGGTGGGGTGTCGAAATTTGTTTTAAAATATGCAATTTAAAGTAGGATATTAGGAAGGAGTTTAACGGGAGTTCCGTCGAAGTGTACAGAATGTCGGCATTTAAGGGCAGCTGGCATTATGCTATAAAAACATTTGGTGATGTAGTCATTTCATATAAAAGGGAGGGTTATTTGGGCGTATAGAAAAGGATTGGTCTTCACTTTGAGTTCTGAATTTTCTGTTTTATAAATATTTTTAAGCACTCATTTGTATATTTTATAATAGTTTTTTGATAAATTCACTGCTTTTGCAGAGGATTCTTTTTTATGAAAGAAACGTCAATTTTCTTCATATATATATACAAATTGGAGAAATGGGGGAGCGCTATGCGCGATTACTTAATTAAACCACTTGTTGGTCAGCCGTATCCAATGATTTCACATGGAAAAGGTGTTTATTTGTATGATCAAAATGGTAATAAATATTTTGATGGTTCGTCAGGAGCAATTACGGCAGGTATTGGGCATGGCGTAAAGGAGATTGCAGACGTTATTAAAAAGCAAGCTGAGGAGATTGCTTTTGTTTATAGATCACAGTTTACGAGTGAACCAGCTGAAAAATTAGCAAAGAAGTTAAGTGATTTAAGTGTAGGAGATTTGAACTGGAGTTTCTTTGTAAATAGTGGTACGGAAGCAAATGAAACAGCTATGAAAATTGCAATTCAGCATTTTCAAGAGCGAGGTATTCAAGGGAAACATAAAATATTATCAAGATGGATGAGTTATCACGGTATTACGATGGGTGCGTTATCGATGTCTGGCCACCCACTACGTAGACAACGTTTCGTATCTATTTTGGAAGATTATCCGACTATACCAGCTCCATATTGTTTCAGATGCCCTGTTCAAAAGGTATATCCAACTTGTCAGCTGGCATGTGCGACTGAACTAGAAAGATCAATTGAAAGAATTGGTGCAGAGCATATTGCTGCTTTTATTGCTGAGCCGATTATCGGAGCAGCTGGAGGCGCGGTTGTTCCGCCGAAAGACTATTATAAAGTCATTAAAGATATTTGCGACCATTACGATATTTTATTTATTGCGGATGAAGTGATGACTGGGCTTGGTCGTACTGGAGCATGGTTTGCAATGGAGCATTGGGGTGTAGAACCGGATATCATGACACTTGGTAAAGGGTTAGGAGCGGGATATACACCGATGGCAGCGACAGTTGTAAGTGATCGTGTTATGGAACCAATATTACGTGGGTCACGTTCAGTAATGAGCGGTCATACGTTAAGTGCCAATCCATTGTCTGCAGCAACGGCTTTAGCTGTTATTGAATATATGGAGAAACATAATCTCCCTGAAAAAACAGCAGAAAAGGGAGAGTATTTAATAAAAGGCTTACAGAAAGTTCAGCAACAATCGACAATCATTGCTGATGTGCGCGGAAAAGGGTTGCTAATCGGAGTAGAATTGCAACCGTTTACAAAAGCGTCGGAGCTTATTTCAGTTGCAGCTAAAAATGGTCTACTTTTATACCAAGCAGTTTCAGGGCAAGCAGGAAAAGAAGATAGTGCACTGCTTGTAGCACCGCCAATGACAACTACATATTCCGAGTTAGATGAATTACTTTCAATTTTCTCTAAAAGTGTGGAAGAGATGATGCAAAAAGGAGGGCATAGTATCGCATGACAACTATTACAAATACATTCGGTAAATTAAAAGAAATTGAGGAAGTAATTTCTTTGTTCCATGATGATATGACATTAATGTTTGGGGGATTTGGAGGGATTGGATCCCCTCCATCTTTAATACAGGCAATTTTAGAAAAAGGCGTTACAAATTTAAATTTGATTGGAAATGACACTGGATTCCCTGATGTAGGTATCGGTCGTCTTGTTACAAATGAAAGAGTTAAATCACTAATTACTTCTCATATTGGCTCCAACCCGAATGCAGGAAGGCAACTAAACGAGGGAAGATTACAAATTGAGTTTTCTCCGCAGGGAACATTAGCAGAGCGCATTCGCGCTGGTGGCGTTGGTCTTGGTGGTGTTTTAGTTGATGTTGGTGTTGATACGATTGTGGAAGAGGGAAAACGAACAGTTGAAATGAATGGTAAGACCTACTTAGTTGAAACAGCATTAACTGCTGAAGTTTCAATTGTATATGCGAAAAAGGCAGATCCGTTTGGTAACCTTGTATTTGACAAAAGTGCACGAAATATGAATCCTCACGTAGCGATGGCTGGGGATATAACAATAGTAGAAGCAGAAGAAATAGTCCCGCTTGGAAGTTTAGATCCAGAGGAAATTGTCGTTCCAGGTGTTTTCGTAAATTATATTGTACCGTCGGAAGGAGTGAACTGGAAATGGGTATGGGCGTAGAAGTGAGGGATAAGATTGCTAGGCGAGCGGCGAAAGAAATACAAAATGGCATGATTGTAAATTTAGGTATTGGCATACCATCGCTTGTACCAAATCATTTGCCTAACGATATAAATGTTATGTTTCATGCGGAAAATGGAATCGTCGGTATGGGACCAACGCCAAGTAAAGGGAATGAAGACGAAAATTTGTGTAACGCGGCAGGTTTACCAACTTCTCTTATAACAGGAGCGAGTTATTTCGATAGTTGTACAGCGTTTGGTATGATTCGAAAAGGTTTGCTAGACATAACGATTCTTGGTTCATTACAAGTAAGTGAAAACGGTGATTTAGCAAACTGGATTGTACCTGGAAAACGTGTTCCAGGTATTGGTGGAGCAATGGATTTAGCACAAAAAGCGAAGCGGGTCGTTGTTGTGATGAATCATGTTGATAAGTACGGAAATGCAAAAATTATTTCAGAGTGTACATTGCCATTAACTTCAAAGAAATGTGTAGATTTAATTATTACTGATATGGCGGTCATGGAGGTAACTCCGAGTGGACTTATATTACAAGAATTAATGAGCCCATACACAGTAGAAGATATAAAACGACATACAGAAGCTGATTTTCAAATTAGTTCTAACTTACTAGTAATTGAATGAAAGGAGATGTAATATATGGAGCAATTAAAAAAGCAAGTTTGTGATTATATTGAGAGCCATGAAGAGGAAAGTGTGAAATTTTTAAAACGATTAATTCAAGAAAAGAGCGTATCTGGTGATGAAAGCGGTGCGCAGGCGATTGTGATTGAAAAATTACGTGAATTAGGTTTAGACCTCGATATATGGGAGCCTTCTTTTTCTAAAATGAAAGATCATCCTTATTTTGTATCACCCCGTACAAGTTTTTCAGATAGCCCAAATATTGTAGCAACTTTAAAAGGAAGTGGCGACGGGAAATCTATGATATTAAATGGGCATATTGATGTAGTTCCAGAAGGGGATGTGAATCAGTGGGAACATCATCCTTATAGCGGTGAGAAGATAGGAAATCGTATATATGGCCGTGGAACGACGGATATGAAAGGTGGAAATGTCGCACTCATGCTTGCGATGGAAGCGATTATTGAATCTAGCATTGAATTAAAAGGAGACATCTATTTTCAAAGTGTAATAGAAGAGGAAAGTGGCGGAGCAGGGACATTAGCAACTATATTACGAGGATATAAGGCAGATGGTGTCATTATTCCAGAGCCTACTAATATGAAGTTTTTCCCGAAACAACAAGGTTCCATGTGGTTTCGTTTACGTGTAAAAGGGAAAGCTGCACACGGTGGAACGCGTTATGAAGGGGTTAGTGCAATTGAAAAAAGTATGTTTGTTATAGAACATGTAAGAAAGCTAGAGGAGAAAAGAAATAGTCGAATTACAGATCCGTTATTTAAAGGGATTCCGATTCCAATTCCAATTAACATTGGGAAAATTGAAGGAGGGAGTTGGCCAAGTTCTGTTCCAGATGAATTAATTTTAGAAGGAAGATGCGGTGTTGCGCCGAATGAGACTATAGAGGCGGCAAAAGAAGAGTTTGAGAATTGGATTGTTGAATTAAATGATGTGGACAATTGGTTTGTTGAAAATCCAGTAGAAGTAGAGTGGTTTGGAGCGAGATGGGTTCCTGGTGAATTAGAAGAGAATCATGAACTCATTACAACACTTCATCACAACTTTGTTGAAATCGAAGGGAACGAACCAATTATTGAAGCATCTCCGTGGGGGACTGATGGAGGTTTATTTACACAAATTGCAAACGTACCAACAATAGTATTTGGTCCAGGAGAGACGAAAGTAGCACACTATCCAAACGAATATATAGAAGTTGATAAAATGATAGCTGCCGCAAAAATTATTGCATGTACATTACTAGATTGGTGTGAGGTGAAAAAATGAAATACTATGAATCTTTTAGAGAACAGACGAATTGTTATACAGTAGAAGGCGTTTTAGATTATTTTAATAAGCGTATTCGGGTAGATCACTATACAGGAAATGTTGAAAGTATTATACAGACAATTGACGAACTAGCAGAGGAACATTCTTTCACTAAATGTATTATTAAAGGAAAGGGAGAGCATGTTTCAACATGGCTCTCTTTCGGTTTTTTGTTGGAAGCAACGATACCTCATTATTTTCAAGGACACGATGCATACTTTTTTGTGAAATATAATAATGATGAAAGACGAAATAGTATGCATTGGACTGAGGAAGATACTATATTAAGCGGTGTAAAAGGAAAAGAAATAAAAGAAAAAGTAGTTCCAGAGAAATTTTTGCTGAGAAAAGCGACTGAAGAAGATGCAGAAGAATTAGCAACTGTATTCGGAAAAGTATTTGAAGTGTATCCGACACCTTTAAATGAAGCGAGTTATGTATTACAGACGATGAAAGAAGACGATACAATTTACTACGTATATGAATATGAGGGGAAAATTATTAGTACAGCATCTGCAGAAATGAATATAAAAGAAGGGAATGCAGAATTAACGAATTGTGCTACTTTACCTGAATATCGTAAACATGGATTTATGAAAAGTTTACTAATTAAATTAGAGGAAGAGCTTCGAGAAAGATCTATTTTCTGCTCCTATACAATTGCTCGATCGCTTTCTTTCGGAATGAATGCTGCCTTTCATCAATTAGGTTATACGTATACAGGAAGACTGGCGAATAATTGCTACATTTTCGATAAGTTGGAAGATATGAATATATGGGTGAAAGATCTTTCTAGCTATTCGAAAGCAGTAAAACTTCCGCCTCAAAATTCGGCTGTAAAGCAAAACAGTTAGGTGGAGCTGGGTGTTCGAAAAGCTGTACTAATTAGAGTTTCGAGTTATCTAATGAAAATATAAAATTGGTCAAAATTATAGAACGGAATCGTCATGCTTACAATCGCACATAGGTGTGCCGAAAATTCGGCATGTAATTGCTGGATTTTCGGCAAGAGGGGGGATGACATTGCTAGCAGTTTCGACACAAGAAGTCATTGAAGCGATTTTGGGCAGTATTGATGAGGCTATACACGCTGTAGATGAGAATGGAATTACAATATTTTATAATTCTGTAGCTGCAAAACACGATGGATCGAAGATTGAAAAAGTGTTAGGGAAACATCTGTTAGAAGCGTTCCCGTCTTTATCAAGGGAAACGAGTACATTGATGAAAGTACTAGATACAAAAAAACCTATCGTACATCAAGCACAGCATTATCAAAATTTAAATGGTGAAGATGTTTGTACAGTAAATACGACGTTACCTATTTTTATAGATGGGAATATTGCTGGGGCTGTTGAAATTGCAAAGGATTACTCTACAATTCAAAAACTTACTGACACAATTGTTGACTTACAGTCGAAAATAAAGCGATCATCTAGAAAAAAAGTGATTAAAAAGCATGCTGCATTTGAGACGATAGTGACAAATGATACGCGGTTTAAACAGACGAAAGAGTTAGCACAAAAAGTAGCACCAACAGACGCAAATGTTTTAATATATGGTGAAACAGGAACAGGAAAAGAACTGTTCGTGCAAGCAATTCATGAAGCTTCTAAAAGAAAAAACAAGCCATTTATTGCACAAAACTGTGCAGCTTTACCAGAGTCGCTATTAGAAAGTTTATTGTTTGGAACGACAAAAGGAAGCTATACAGGAGCGATTGAAAGAGCTGGGCTATTTGAACTTGTTGATGGTGGTACATTATTTTTAGATGAACTGAATTCAATGCCTCTTGATTTGCAGGCAAAAATGTTACGAGTGTTAGAAGATGGAGTCATTAGAAGAATTGGTGATAATAAGACGAGAAAAGTAGATGTTCGTGTTATTACCGCAATGAACCAGCCTCCAGAAATATGTTTACGAGAGAATAAAATTCGCACTGATTTATATTATCGCTTAAACGTATTTTCATTATATATCCCACCGCTTCGTGAAAGAACTGAGGATGTACTATTATTAGCATCTTATTTTTTGAAAGAATATAATAAAAGTTATAAAAAAGGTGTACTTCAAATTGATGAGGAAGCGAAAGATAGACTGCAAGCTTATCAGTGGCCTGGAAATGTCCGAGAGTTAAAACATACGATTGAACATGCTGTTATTATTGCAGAAGGGAATACATTAACAGCCAATTGTTTACCACGTACATTTCGGAAAGAGAATTTTTCGAAGAAGAAGGGTATAATGCCACTTAGAGAAGCACTTCATCAAACAGAAAAAGAATTAATAGATCAAGCGTTGATTGAAACGGAAGGGAATATATTACAAGCCGCAAAAATGTTAGGTATCCCTCGTCAAACGCTTCAATATAAACTGAGCAAGTACGACAAAACCGCCGAATAATCGGCGGTTTTTGTGTGTTTGCACGAATAAAAGAGCGTTTACATATATAAAAAGTAATGAATATGATGTTAAGTATTGATTTCATACAACGCTTAAAAATATTTTTTCGCTTATGTAATAGGGTTCTCCGCACATTTACTTATCAACAATGTAAAGTTGGCATAACTATTGCTTATATAAAGGATGAGCGTATAAAAAGGGGGAATAGCAATGTTACATGATGTATACAAACCAAATCGTCACTGGAAGGATATCGAATTATGGAAAGATGTTACTGAAGAGCAATGGAATGATTGGGTTTGGCAATTAACGAATACGATCAAAACGTTAGATGACTTAAGAAAAGTAATTAACTTAACACCTGAAGAAGAAGAGGGCGTTAAAATTTCAACGAAAACGATCCCGTTAAACATTACACCGTACTATGCTTGGCTAATGAATCCTGATGATCCACGCTGTCCGATTCGGATGCAATCAGTACCGATTTCGGAAGAGTTATATAAAACAAAATATGATTTAGAAGATCCGCTTCACGAAGATGAAGATTCACCAGTTCCAGGGCTAACACATCGTTATCCGGACCGTGTACTATTCTTAGTAACAAATCAATGTTCTATGTATTGTCGTTACTGTACACGCCGTCGTTTTAGTGGACAAATTGGAATGGGTGTACCGAAGAAACAATTAGATGATGCGATTGCTTATATTAGTGAAACACCACAAGTACGAGATGTATTAATCTCCGGTGGTGATGGACTTCTAATTAACGATAAAATTTTAGAATATGTATTAAAAAATTTACGTGAGATTCCGCATGTTGAGATTATTCGTATCGGAACGAGAGCACCAGTAGTATTCCCACAACGTATTACAGAAAATTTATGTAACATTATTAAAAAATACCATCCAGTATGGTTAAATACACATTTCAATACATCTATTGAAATTACTGAAGAATCGAAAAAGGCATGTGAAATGTTAGCGAATGCTGGTGTTCCAGTCGGAAACCAAGCAGTAATTTTAGCTGGTATTAACGACAGCGTTCCAATTATGAAAAAACTTATGCATGACTTAGTAAAAATCCGTGTACGTCCATATTACATTTATCAATGTGATTTATCTGAAGGTATCGGTCACTTCCGTGCACCAGTATCTAAAGGTCTTGAAATTATTGAAGGTTTACGTGGACACACATCTGGTTATGCTGTTCCGACATTCGTTGTTGATGCGCCAGGTGGAGGCGGTAAAATTGCACTTCAACCAAACTATTTAATCTCACAAAGTGCAGATAAAGTTGTACTTCGTAACTTTGAAGGTGTTATTACGACGTATCCAGAGCCAGAGAGCTATATTCCAGGAAGAGCGGAAGGATACTTTAAAGAGATTTATCCGAACTACGAAGAAAAACGTTCAGATGTTGGTATCGCAGGTCTTATGAGCGATAAGAAATTTAACCTCGTTCCAGACGACTTACAGCGTATGAACCGTCGTAAAGACTATGAAGATAATGATACGCATGCATCTTTAAAAGATAAACGTGATAAGCGTGATCAATTAAAAGATAAAAAATATCAAGCACAAATGGCTAAATTAGAAGAAAACGACAAAAAAACTGAGGGTGATGCAGTATGAATTGTATGTGGTGTGACAGTACAGAAGCGAAAGAAAGCTTGAATACTGTATATTGGGAATTACCAGATGGTACGAAAGCCATTGAAATCCAAAAGACACCATGTATTTCTTGTTCCTCGTGCGGGATGGACTATCAATCAGACCATACAGTAAAAGAAATTGAAGATCAATTATTTTTAATTTACACGAAAGATTTACCAAAACAACTAACGTATGAAGAATTAATGGGAAGACCGCGTCTATTAAAAAGAAATTATTTCGACTTTTAACCAGCTTTTATGCTGGTTTTTTTCTTTTTCGCCTTGTATAATGTACCCAAGTTAGAAAGGTAGGGAATATTTTTGAAAAAAACATTTTACCATTATATGATGAAGCATCGTGCAGCTTTATTTAGAAATGAAATTTCAGATTTAGCAGAGGCGATGTATGATGATTTAAGTTTTCCGAAGCAATCTGAAGACTATGATGAAATTAGTTCATACTTAGAGTTGAGCGGAATGCTAGAAAGTATGTCTATATTTGATGAAGCCTGGGATTTATACATACAAGATAGATAAAAACTATTTGAAAACATACAGAATACATTACTTTGTTTAAAGTGAAGTATTCTGTATGTTTTTTTATACGAAATTTGTTGATTTGAAGCTAGTCTAGTTACTAGCTTTTTTTTGAGTGTAACGTAAATTTTATAAGATTATAATTTTTATTGAAAAAATTTATGAATATAAGCTTCTGTGATAAGCGTTTTTATGTAGGTTGCATATACTGATATCAAAATCACGACGTCAAAAAAAGGAGAGATAGAGATGGCAAGAAAAAAACAACCTAAATACAACGTAGGGGACATAGTCGTGATTACGCTATATGGAACCGTTGGGAAAATTACAAATATGAAGGTTTTAGATGGAGTTTATGTATACGAAGTCAATAATCACGATGGATTTTACGTAGAGCAAACATTGCAGCACGTTACAGAGCAAGATATGAAAAAGGGCGATACGGAGTGGATTGAATTAAATTATAATTTCACGTTTGGTGATCTTGTGCAAGTAACTGGATATGATAAAGATGTTTTCCGTATTGTTGGTTTTCGTACAGAAGTATGGAGATATAAGAATGACGCATGGGAAGATACAATTTATGAATTGTCACGGATTACGGATGGTGAATGGTTAGAAGCGGATGAGTCAGATTTAACGTTACTTGCGAATGCTCAAACGGCAAATGCAATTTTGAAGAAACTGAAACAAGATAAAGCAGGTATGAATAAATTAGATTTAGGTAAGTTAAAGTCAATTAACAACTCGAAAAAAGTGAGTGTTAAGACGAATCGTCAAGAAATCATTGATGGGTTACTTGATATTTATAACGATTATCAATTATTGTTCGATACATTTAAAGATGAAGAATATAAAATTGTAATGGATGTTGTTCATAATTATTTAGTTAAATTGACAGAGAAAAAATAGTTAACTAGAAAGAGAGAATAAATTGAACAACAACATATGCAGTATAAGGTATGCCTACAACTATTAAAAAAATAAAAAGCCACTTTATAAGAGAGTCTGCCCATTGATCTTCATGCATGAACTCTTCTTTTGTTTGTCCTACTTCATATTGATTTTCCATTATTATTTCCCCCTTTGAATAGCTTGTACTACAATCGTATGCATCTCGTCCAAAGCTTATGACCTATAAAAAAATAAAATCTATTTTTCTAATCTCATATACATAATTTTGAGATTTTTTCATAAAACAGAAATAAAGGAGTGATGCTCATGAAGGAAATTGAAGTCGTGATTGATACGGAAGAGATTGCGGAGTTTTTTTATGAGCAACTAATTGAAAGAGGGTACGTCCCAAAACGAGAAGAAATTGAAGATCTCGCAGATATTACATTTGAGTATTTATTAGAGAAATGTATGATTGATGAAGTTTTTGATGAAGAGGATGAATGAAAGTAACGACGGGCATAACTCGTCGTTTTTTACTCTTTACAAACCTGTCACAAATATAGTCAATAATTATTGGTATAATGAAAAGGAAATTTTACTCAAGAGGTGAAGGAATGTTCAAAAAAATTATTGATTCTTTATTAGGAAAGAAAAAATATCGTTCGTATTCAAGTAGTGATTATCGTCGTAGAGGGCGCTCTTATTCAAGTAGCGATTATAAACGACGTTCATCTGGTTATGGACATCAACATTATAAAAGAAAACGTAAAAGCCGTAGCTTCTTTTCAAGTAGCTGATGAAATGGCGTCGTGTACTAGCTTTATTTGATAGAACAATACGAAAAAATACAATTGTTGCAGAACGTTATAAAATTGAATCAGTAATTGGAATGGGCAGTTATGGGGTTACATATGTCGTTAATGATTTACAAATAAATAGATATAAAGTCTTAAAACAATTAAGACAAAGTAAACAAAGATATGAGTCTGGTAGAAAATCATTTGAACAAGAGAAAATGATTTTACAAACATTAAATCATCATGCAATTCCTAGTCTATATGATCATTTCATATGGGAGAAAAAGAGCTTCTTTGTAATGGAGTACATGCCTGGTAAAAATTTTGAAGATTATATTTTCATAGATGGGTATGTATATACAGAACGTGAAGTTTTTGAGATTTTATATGAAATATTAGAAATTGTATCGGTGTTTCATAGTGAAGGCATTATTCATCGAGATTTACGCATTCCAAACATACTAATGAAAGAAAATCAAATTAGTATTATTGATTTTGGATTGGCTAAATGGAAAGGTGAGGATGATGAGCGAGCTACAACTTACGAAGGTGAACAAGCTTTGATGCGAGAAGTTCACTTTCGTAGTGACTTTTATGCGCTCGGTCATTTCTCATTATTTTTATTATATGCAGGATATGAATCTAATGAAAAAAAGGAAAAACCATGGTACGAAGAATTAACTTTGGAAAATTATAATCGCGAAATGCTTATGCGAATGTTACAAATAAAAACGCCGTACTATGAGAATGTACAAGATTTAAAAAAAGATGTAGCTTCTGCTTTAGAGAGGATGGAGACTCCATGTTTCAAAAGTTTTTAGCAAGCGTTGGTATTGGAAGTGCAAAGGTAGATACTGTTCTTGAAAAAGATGAGTATATTGTTGGGGAAGAAATAGTTGGAAAGGTTCATATAACTGGAGGTTCAGTTAGCCAACAAATTGAAAGCATTTACTTAACATTATCGACGTCGTATGTACGAGAAGTGGATGATAAAAAAGTAACAGCAACATATGATTTAGAGCGAGTACGCTTAACAGAACCTTTTTCTGTAGAACCGAATGAAAAAGTTGAAATTCCATTTTCTTTTCCAATGCCAATTGAAGCACCACTTACACTTGGTATGAAAACGGTTTGGATTCATACAGGTCTTGATATTAAACGTAGTATAGACCCAAGTGACCGCGACTACGTTCAAGTGTTACCCAATGCATTATTAAGTAGTGTTTTAGATAGTGTAAATGAATTAGGGTTTAAAGCACGTCATATAGAATGTGAAGAATTACCGCATCGATTACGTAAGCAAGTTCCATTCGCACAAGAATTTGAGTTTATTCCGGTTTCTGGAGAGCATTATGGGAAATTAGATGAATTAGAATTATTAATCTTGCCACGTGCATACGACCGACTAGAAATTATTATGGAAGTAGATAGAAAATCCCGTGGTTTAGCTGGATTATTCGCTGAGGCGCTTGATCTTGATGAGAAGGTGATTCGTTTTACCGTAACAAGAGAAGATATCCCTGAGATGAAGCAAAAAATTAATAATTATATTTTTTAATAAACTATGCATAAAAAAGAAATGGAGAGGAAAACTAAAACAACCGCTCCATTTTTTTGCATAGTGAGGTTATGTATGTGAAACGATATCGACATTTATACTTGCTAAGTTTTACGTTACTCATTTGTTTTGTCGTATTATCACTTTCGTATCATACCGCTTGTATTGAGAATTTCGACAATATAGTCGCACATTTTATTCAAAGCTTTCGAAACGATTATTTGACGACCTATTTTACTTGGGTGTCTTTTATCGGTTCCAAAAGAATATATTTTCCATTACTCATTATTCTTGTAATGTATTTTCTCGTTAGAAAAAAGTTGCTTAGTGCGTTACTTCTAACAATTAATTACTACGGATCTCGTTATTTAAACAGTATGCTTAAACTATGGTACGAACGAGCAAGACCTGATGTCACGCAGCTTGTTACTGCAACTGGATATAGTTTTCCGAGCGGTCATACGATGAATGCTACTGCTTTTTTAGGATTTATTGCATACGTCACAATTACTGAAGATCGTATTTCATTGCATAAAAAATTATTAATTATTCTTATAGCAAGCTTTGTTGTATTATCTATTTCAGTTAGCCGAATATATCTTGGCGTGCACTTTCCATCTGACGTATTAGCAGGATGGGCAGCTGGCGGTAGCTGGCTCGTTTTATGTGTTATATTTCATAAAACGTTCATAAAAAAAGAACCTATGTCATAATAGGTTCTTTTTTCATTGGCTCAACATGAATGTGTGCATGGTAAATTCCAAACTTTTTGCGAAGCATAGCCTCGATATTGTCAGTAATACAGTGACTTTCTCCAACATCCATACGAGCATCTACTTCAATTGTAATATCAACGTACGTTTGATTCCCGTACATACGAGCTCGAATATCTACAATGTTTTCCACACCGCCAATATGCTCAATAGCATCAGCGTATTCCTCCATTTTATCAGGATCAATTCCATCTGTTAGCATATGAGAAGATTCTACGAAAATCTCCCATGCAGTTTTACAAATAATAAGACCTACAATTAAAGCGGCAATAGGGTCTAAAATAGGCATTTGGAACTGAGAACCGACAATACCTACTACAGTACCAATACTTACGAGTGCATCTGATAAATTATCCTTTGCAGCGGCTTCTAATGATTTACTTTTTGTTCGTGCTGCAATTTTTTTCGTATACAAATACACGCAGTACATAACGACAGCAGAAAATAAAGCAACCCATGCAGCGAGTACATTAGGTGCTGCTTGTTTCGGATTTAAGAAAGATTGAATGGCACTAATAACAACTTCTAATCCGACTGTTGCCATAATGAAGGACGCAACAAGTGATGCGATTTGTTCGGCCCGCGAATGCCCATACGGATGATCTGGGTCACGAGGTTTACGAGATATTTTTAGACCAATTAATATCGCTAAAGAAGCACCGATATCCGTTAAGTTATTTAAACCGTCAGCACGTAATGCACTAGAGAGGGTAATATAACTGATGATGATTTTCATAGAGGATAAAAATATGTAGGCCATAATGCTGACAATAGCACCTTTATCAGCTTCTTTATGAGAAAGAGTATCCATTTTAATCACTCACCTTTCTTTAAAGGAATTCTTTCTATAAATAGAGTATCAAACGAAAGTCGTGTGGGTCTATACAAACATTGTTGACGTTTTATAGCTTTTTAAGAAGGGGATAACAAAGTTTCGTGAAGGAAAAATATGTTGAAAAGTACAAAGTCAGGGTGTAAACCGAATTGGAGTTTATTTACTAAAGAGATAGGAGGGGAGATGGATGAAGAAACGAATACTTTTCTTACTATGTATTATTCTTATAATGACAAGGTGTAATTCATTAAACGATGAAAAACGTCAAAAGATAAGTGTGAAAATAGATGAAAGCCCTCTGAAAAATATTTTCCAGAGGGCTTTTATTTTAGTATGCTTCTAAAAACTCAGTAACTTGCTCTTCAGTTTTTGCGTTAGCACTATGTAAGTGGCCTAACTTCTCACCATTTTGGTATACAAGTAAACTTGGAATACCCATTACTTGATACTCTTCAGCGATACTTGGAAACTCATCTTTATTAATAGAATACCATTCAAATTTATTGAACTCTTCCATTACATCTCCGATAAAGTTGTCCATACGTACGCAATCTGGGCACCATGTAGTAAAGAACTTAACAACTACAGGCTCCTCGCTTGCGATGATGTCTTTGAATTCTTGTTCTGTTTTAATTTCTTTCATAAGTAAAACTCCTTTCAATATCACACGAATTTATATGCAAAATTCGTATTTGCAAACATGTTGCAAACTTATTATTTGTTTTTTAGTTTTGTAGTTCGTTCACACTTATAAAATTGTATGTAACATGACTGCGCTACTAAGTGTGAAAATAACGAAACCTCACTTTTCTTTATAAGCTTTTTCCAGGATTGTGTCAAACTTTTGAATTTTATACAAAAATTAAAGAAGCCCACACTTTGATTGAGTATGGGCAGAGGGACTAAAATTAATCGCTTATTAATTTCGAATAGATATTTAAATCGATAAGCTTTCCAGCTGATTTTTCGCTCTTTCTCAGAGTACCTTCAAAAGTAAAGTTTAATTTTTCTAATACTTTTATGGAATTTACATTTGCAGGTTCAACTTTTGCTTCAACACGATTTAGTTTTAGATGTGTAAAAGCATAATCTAATAAAGAGGATATTGCTTCAGGTGCATATCCTTTACCCCAAAATGTTTTTGAAATATCATAGCCAATCTCAGTCTTTGAGTTTTCAAAATCTAAGGAATTATAGCCACATGAACCGATAATGTGATTAGATTCTTTTTCAATAATAGTAAAACGTATAGCTTTATTATTTTTAGCGAGTTCGTTAAGGAATTGAATCATATCTTTTGCCTGGTTCTCATCAGTGAAATTACTTATATTCATGAATTTAGTAACATCAGGATCAGACCATATTTTAAACATACTTAGTGAATCAGATGCTTTCATTTTCCTTAAATATAATCTCTGTGAGTGTAGTTCTGTAATCAATACTTTTACCTCCGTTATGTTGTAATGATAGGTAGATTAAAAATATTGATATCTGCGCATAATTCAGTCCCTTCTAGATTAATTAACTTTTATTATACAAGAAAATTACTACATTGAACAAAGGCGTTAATTGGAGGTAACGAAATGACAAACTCATCAATTGAATATTGCGTTCAGTGTGATTAAGAAAGTGGTGTATAAAGATGGGACGAGATGAGAGTTACTTCCAAACTAAAAAAAGAGTAGATAATTTAAAAACATTTTACATTCATTTAACCATCTACATACTAGTCAATCTGATGCTTTTTTTACTTTTTAAGTAGTGAATTAGCTATTTTTTATTTTAATTACAAAAATTGAATAAGGTTAGAAATTATATGGTTGTAACGGGAATTAAGGGATATGAATAAAAAAATTTATCTCGCATTAACGGGCAGTAAGATCCTCCCCTCAAAATTCAGCGGAAGCAAAGAAGTTAGGTGGAGTCGGGATGCCCGTAAAAGCCCGATTGGTGAGGGCTGATTAAAGTTTCACTTTATTAGGGATTTGCCTTAAACATTTATTGCAGTTAAGAATATTTATAATAATATGAACTAAAAAAGGTCCGATTTTTGTAATGTTGGAGGGGATTATTGTGGACATAACTCAAAGCGTATCAAGAATAGTGGTTAATGGAAAAGACCTTTCTTTCACTTCAGTTCAAACCTCTGCATGGAATCATGGACCTGTAAATGATTTAATCATTACGACGAATCAGAGGGTGAATGAGCTTTTTCAATTCATGTGGTCACAAGTACCGGTTACGATGTCGATATATTTTCTGCAAGGGGCGGATTTACTTAGGTTCGTCAGGGTTGCGGGAATTAATGAGCGTGTAACAGGAGAATATGTATATCATTTCATTTGGTAATAAGAAGGAGTCAAAGTAGTCTAGCAGCTACTTTTTTATTTTGTTATTTGAATATAAGCGAGTGGACTAGCTTTATAGTACCCACTGAAATAAAGAATCATAATATAATTTGTAATAACTTATACGGGAAGGGAGCTGAAAATCATGTTTTATTCATATTTTAATTCTGAAACTGGTATGCGACCAGCGTATGGTACATCTATAACGTATAGTGGAGCACAAAGTACAGTCCAAGCTATTCAACAAGCATTGCAAATGCAACAACAATTGCAAATGCAGCAGCAAGGTGTACAACCGTATTATTCATCCGTAGAGTATTTTTACCCAGTACATCATGTTACACCGTACGGAAGTTCTTTTCTGACTATTCCATATGGAACTGTATACAACTTATAACTAGTAAGGAATGAAGTGGTGTATATAAATAAGGGTGCAGGTTAATAGCGCCCTTATGAATAATAAAAATAGCTAGTCCAAACCTTATAAATCAATCTTACATAATATGTAGTAATAAGTTTGAAAGGGGAATTAGTATGTCTTGTTATTACTACTGTAAGTATTGTAAGGAGTATAAAAAGAAGCATCATGATTGTTGTAAGAACACTAGTAAGTGCCATGATAACAAGGACAATCTTGTTAGAGCATCCGCATTTAGAGCTAGAAATACAGTAAATCAAAATGTTCCTGCTAATACTTTTGTGAAAGTGTTATTTCAAAATGAACAATTTGATTTAGCGAATGAGTATAATCCAGCAACATCTATTTTTATGCCGAAGACTAAAGGAGTATATTCTATTATTGGAACGATTGGTTTCTTTCCAAACGATCCAACTTTAAATTATAGAGCGCGTGTAGAAATTCGTGTGAATGGAAACGCAGCGATAGCTATAGATAATGACTTTTTTGGTCCAATAAGTTTTGGAAATGTAGTAAGTGTTTCGACGATTGTTCAATTGAATGCAGGGGATGAAGTTGAGATTTATGCACAAAGTAGTATAGATGGAGTTTTAAGTCCTTTAGAAGATGGTGCACATTTTGAAGCAGCTAGATTTCCTTCTCCAATTAAATAAAGTCATTAAACAATGAGTTTACAGAAGCTTAAAGGTAAACCCTCACCGAAATGGTGAGGGTTTTTTACTCTATTAAAAATAGTAACAGGTCGTCCAAGCTATTCTAATCTATATAGCATACTATGTAAAAATAAGTGTAAAGGGGGACTAACTATGTCTTATTATTACTGTAAGTATTGTAAAGATTACAAAAAGGAAAGTCATGATTGTTATAGGAAAAGTAGTAAATGTGATAGGAAGTATGTAAAGGTGAAGTGTTGTGATGATAAGAAAGAGGAGCTTGTAAGGGCATCGGCATTTAGAGCTGTGAATACAGTTAATCAACCTGTTCTAGCAAATACTCCTGTTAAAGTATTATTTCAAAATGAACAATTTGATCTAGCGAATGAATATAATCCAGTAACATCCATTTTCACTCCGAAAACTAGAGGGGTATATAGTGTATTAGGAAATATAACATTTTCTCCAAATGATTTTAATGTGAATTACAGAGCTAGAGTAGAAATTCGTGTGAATGGAAATCCAGCAATAGCGATAGATAATGATTTCTTTGGAACAGGAGTATTTTTTAATAATGATGTTTCCGTAACTACTATTCTTCAATTAGAAGCAGGAGATGTAGTTGAAATTTTTGCAGAAAGTAGTATTGCTGGCGTAATTGTACAAAATGTTAATGGTGTAAATACGGTTCACTTTGAAGTGGCAAGATTTCCTTCTCCAATTAAATAAAACAGATCATTAAATGTTTTTTAGTAGGTTTAGTTAATCCCCTTACCAAATGGTGGGGGATTATTATTGTTTTTCTAAAATATATAAGGAAACAGGTTAAGTATAGTTTAATTTGTAAGGGTTTCAATCTTCTTCAGATAATAAACAGAATAATAAGTAACATGCTTGTACAAACTCATTGTTAGTAAGTTTACTAGTTTTCTTATAGAACAAGAAAGAAGGAATACATAAAAGATCGTATCGTTACGTTTTTTCTTTACTATATAGAAATTATATATTGAACATAGATTTGTGAAGGTAATACTAATACACTGAAAAGAATAACATAAAGGCGATTACACTATATAAAAACAAAATCAATCCTAAGATGAGTAGTATTGGATGCAGCTTGAACATATTTGACCTCCTTGAGTATATAAAGAATTTTAATATATTATTGGTCAATTTAGAAGGGGGACGGTTGCATAAAAAAAGAGCATACATAATAAGTACGCTCTAAAGAAAGATAGGTTTTATGAGTGGATAATCTCCATACGATAATATATGTTCTTTTAATAAAAACGTGTAAAAAATCAATGAATTATCAATGGAATATCATAAAATGTGTAATTTTAGTTTAGGAATGCATTTATTTTCTTTCTCAGTTATTTTAGGTAACAAATTTGTGAAAATCGTACATTATGCGGACTAACAACGGGATAGCGATCGTACTTCAGTCACATATTTCTTAAAGTCTGGATATTGCGTGATAGTTTGACATTTAGGGGTGCATAGTTGATTAATTATAGACACATTTGTAATTACTTCGTTACAAGGACCGAAAAATGTAACTTTTAGTTTTGAATTTGGTGGGATTTTGAACACGATAGGTTTTTTTTCCATGAAATCAGCTCCTAATATTGAGTATTATAAGTTAAAGGATGTAGAGTCGTATTAGTATAATATGAAACTTCAGTGGATTTGCTTATAATAAAGAATTTCATAGTAGTAAAATTGCTTAAAGATGTAAAGGGGAAATTGAGAATGCGAAATAAAACGTTTAATTAATATAATCAATAAATACGCAAATGGTTAATATAACTAATGCATTTTTTTATTTTCTACATATTATGTTAGTAAGAATTGTATAAGGAGGTAGTATAAAATAGTGGAAGAAAATGTACAAGCTCAGCTTTCGCCACCGTGGATCACATATTTTAATGAATTAAAAAATTCAATAGGTGCTGATCCAACTGTTACAGTTGGGCCGCTTATTCCTGTTGGTGGTAATTATATTATTTTAGTGCATGCGTTAAGTTTGGAAGTTTTAATTTAATAATGTAGGGGGATGTTTTCTAATATCCGTAAAAATGATTGATACCTGGATTGATAGGACGAGATTACATAACAAATGAATAGTAGGGTATATTTCAAATATGAGAATGTTTTATATGGTATATATGTTAAAGTTAATAGAAATATTTCTGAAAGAGAATATATTTTTTAAAACAGTAACGATTCTTTTTATTTATATTATAGATAGCTAGTTTTAGAGAGATAAGGCTTACAATAAAACAAGCTATGAATAAGACATTAAAAAGGAGCTGGAATGTATGGGTTATATTGTAGATATTTCAAAATGGAATGGAACTATCAATTGGGATATTGCAGCATCTCAGCTAGATTTAGTGATTGCTAGAGTTCAAGATGGCTCTAATAAGGTGGATTTTATGTATCAAAATTATGTTAGTGAAATGAAAAAGTATAGTATCCCATTCGGTAATTATGCTTTTTGCCGTTTTATATCTATTGCTGATGCAAAGAAAGAGGCACAAGATTTTTGGAATCGTGGTGATCAATCAGCTAAGTTTTGGGTGGCGGACGTAGAAGTTCAAACGATGGCAGATATGCAAGGCGGGACACAGGCATTTATTGATGAATTACGCCGTTTAGGTGCGGAAAAAGTAGGATTATATGTAGGGCATCACATGTATTTATCATTTGGAGCACGTAATATTGAAGCTGATTTCGTATGGATCCCTCGTTATGGAGGGAATAAGCCAGCATATCCATGTGATATTTGGCAATATACGGATTCAGGGAATGTTCCTGGGATTGGGAAATGTGATCTGAATCGATTAGTAGGAAATAAGTCACTTTCTTGGTTTATAGATTCGAACAAAGCAAATCAATCTAACATAGTGTATAAACAGCAACCGAATGGCATTGGTATTGCAGTTTCGAAATATCCTGATGGATACGGAATAAATTTATATGAGAACCCCATGAATCCTCAATTTACAGGTGCACTCACTCAGAAAATTCCATATTTAATCTTAACAGGTTATTGGGGAGGCGGTGAGCAAGATATGATTTGTTTAGGGAACGATAAGCAGTGGGCATATTTAAAACATTTTAAGGTGAAATGGTTTTATGCAACTTCGAAATATCCTGTCGGCTACAGAGTAAATTATTATGAAGAGCCTGAATGTATGAATTATAAAGGAAATATAGATGGATCGACATCTTTTCGAGTGTGGGGTAGAGTGGGAAATGCGGTAGATATCGGGCAGAATAGTTGGATACCTGAAGAACATGTAAGTATTAAGTAACTATAGCAGCCGTATTGTTTTTGAGGTGTATGTAAAGAGTCTTCTTACTATACATAATAGTAAGAAGACTCTTTATGTTTAAAAATGGAAATGCATGATACATAGTCAACTCATATGAAATGAATTACATGCAGAAAACACACTGTTTTCACAATGCCTGTGTATAGTTAATTTGCATAATGATAAAAGTGAGGTATTTGAATTGAAAAAGAAAAAAATATTTATTGGAACAATTATTTCATGCGTGATGCTAGCATTATCTGCATGTGGTTCTTCAGACAACGTAGTAACATCAAAAGTAGGAAATGTTACAGAGAAAGAATTAAGTAAAGAATTAAGACAACAATATGGAGAAAGTACTTTATATCAAATGATGTTAAGTAAGGCATTGTTAGATAAATATAAAGTTTCGGATGAGGAAGCAAAAAAGAAAGTAGAAGAAGCAAAAGATAAAATGGGTGAGAACTTTAAATCAACTTTAGAACAACTTGGATTGAAAAATGAAGATGAATTAAAAGAAAAAATGAAGCCAGAAATTGCATTTGAGAAAGCGATTAAAGCAACAGTCACAGAAAAAGATGTGAAAAATAACTATAAACCAGAAATGAAAGTAAGTCACATTTTAGTGAAAGATGAAAAGACAGCTAAAGAAGTAAAGGAGAAAGTAAATAATGGTGAAGATTTTGCTGCCTTAGCAAAACAGTATTCAGAAGATACTGGTTCAAAGGAACAGGGCGGGGAAATATCTGGTTTTGCTCCTGGACAAACTGTGAAAGAATTTGAGGAAGCTGCGTATAAATTAGATGCAGGCCAAGTAAGTGATCCAGTTAAAACAACTTACGGTTACCATATTATTAAAGTGACGGATAAAAAAGAATTGAAGCCATTTGATGAAGTAAAGGAAAAAATTCGTAAAGATTTAGAACAACAAAGACTACAAGATACGACAGGTAAATGGAAACAACAAGTAGTCAATGATTTATTGAAAGATGCTGATATTAAAGTGAATAATAAAGAATTTAAAGATACATTTAAATTTCTAGAAAAGAAATAATGATTGTAATCATAATTAGAAAAGGGAACTCATATAGAGTTCCCTTTTCTAATTAGTGTGTGAGTTATAAATAGATAGTAAGACAATACAATATTACATTTAAATATTAAGAATTACAATGGGAAATAATGGATATCGAACATAATTTAAAAAATAATACATATAATGTTTTTGAATAAATATTTAATATGGATAATTAGTAAAAAGCTGAGCATTCGAATGGAAAGGATGTTCTTTTTGGTGTGAAAATTTTAGGATAAATAATGAATCGTATTAAACGCGTCATTTACCACATCAATAAATTAAGGTGGGGAGAATATATGAAAGTAATCTTTCAAGGAGAGGGCGGCGCGAAAATTTTTGAGTCATATGATGAAAATGTAAGTGATTTATTAGCTATATTAAAAGAAACGAAAGGGATTAAAATCGGGATTGTTGAGTATAAAGTGTTAAAGTACGAACTTAATTATTTTCGTCATCCGAAAAAAGCGGATACAGAGAGAGAGTTACATATAATAGTACAACCTAAGTATATGTAATGAAATATAATAATAAAAATCACTGATTCAGTTTTGTAAAGTTTCATAGAGTATGTAAGAAAAGAGAGTGTTGTAAATGCTCTCTTTTCTTATGCTTTGTGAGTTCGTTCATCATAGTATATGTGTTCAGTTATAGATGGTTAATAAACGAAAAAATTTAAAACTTTTTTGTTTAGGCAGGGATTTTATATTTAAGTAAATAAATATACTATGAAGTATTTTTTATACGAATATTGGAGGAGTATAAAATGAGTTTAGCAAGTTACATAGGCTGTAATGTAGAAATTCCGTTAACGGAGCCCGATTCTAATGATGTAATTGTTTTTGGATCATGTTTTGCAGAGGAAAGTATGCTTGAAATGGTACAAGAGTATCAATTCCAAAAAAATTACATATATGAGGTTTCAACTAGTTGGGGAATTGAACTTGTCGAGTGGCAAAACGTAAAGGAAAAAAAAGAAGCGAAAGAAAAACTTTTAACTTTATGCAAGATTATGGAAGGTTATTTGGAAGATGGAGACTATTTCGAATTATTCAGTTGTTGGGTTGGTGATGAAGATAAGGAACGAGTAGGGGAATTGAAATTAAAAATAAATCATTTTAATATAGATGAATTATGTATTCCAGAAAGAACATTAGTTAGGATAGAAAAATAAACATTGAAATATTTTTTAAGAAAAGGCGATTTCACTTTGTGTGAAGTCGCCTTTTAGTTGTTATATGCATTTTACATAAGAAATGAGAAGTTTATTTGATAAAGGAAAAAAGTATGGAGATAAATAAAATTATGTTTTTTGTTAAAAAATAATAAGTATGGCTCTTCTCAAAAGAACGTAAGTTCGTGTATAATAAGAACGAATGTTCTTTTGAGAGGTAACCTAATTATAGTTTAGAAGTAAATCCGAGTTTAGTGCGTATTAAAAATAACTAAGGGATAGTATGGCTAAATAAATGTATAAATGATCAAGGAGATAAAAATGAACGATGTAAAGATACAAAAGGAAGAAAGAGAGTGGGTTCCGTTTACAGTAATATCCGAACAACTTTTAAATATGAGAAAGATTATTGGAGAGAAATTAAAAGTACAAAAACCGCTTTTAACAAACGAAGCAAAAGAGAGAATTTCTGATAAATTATTAACGTCATTACTGTCTGAGAAAGAAATATTGGTAACATATTTTGAAGATGGTTACATACTAACAAACTACATGACTGTTGTACATATCAATCCGGTAAAACAAATTGTAATTTGTACAGACGCCTTTTATAAAACTTACGTATTTAACGCTATGGATATTATTGAAATAACGTAAAAGAAGCTGAATATTAAATGGCAGCTTCTTTTATTTCTGATTTATGAGACAAATAATACAAGAAAAAGCAGCTAGCTTCGTGCTAGCTGCTGAGCCCCAGGGAAAGGGAGAAAAAGATAGGGTACTCCAAAATCAACAAGAGCTGTCAAACAGCCTGATTATAGTATAGACAAATTAAGATTTTCTATACTAAAAGTTGAACATAAGATTAGGCTGTACCCACTTGGTTTTGATCTGCAAGGTCAGAATCAAATGTATTGGTCGCGCTAACACCGCTAAAAGTATTAACAACAAAACCAACGTTTGATGCGCCAGAGCCATTATAAGCTTTCGTATTTTCTTTTGGAGAAACGTTGTAGAAATCACCTAAGTTAAATGAACCATTACTATTTTGTACAACTAAATTCCCTACAACTGATGGCATAATTTTCACCTGCTTTATAATAAGTTGTTAACATTACTATATGGAGTTATAGTCCAGATGGTTCATATAATAAAAATTGTGGAATAGTAAAACGTTTGGAGCATGGATTTCAATAAAAGTGTGTTAAAATTAATATAATAAAGTTGAGTAATTTTTTTAAAAAATTTGTATAATTGATATATACGAAAATAAAGGAGGCAAAATGTAATGAAAGATATTATGAAAAAAGTTGATTTAACAGATGCCAAATCAAGTAATCTTGTTGCACTAATTTATAGTAATGAAGTTATATTAGTTGAAGACGCATTTTGTCCAAATGAAATAAAATTAAAGTTTAATGAAATTGCAATTTTATCTGCAATTAAAACAGCTCATATTGCGAAAGTGTCTATTAGGAAAGAACTTGAAGCGCTTTTTCATGATACGGGTGTTATATTAGTGAAACAAAATGTTGATTATGGTAGTAGCCAATCTATTACCATGCATTTTGAGCAATTTAAAAAATTGCAATATGAGATTGAATATTTAAATAAAAGTATGTAATAAGGCAGCTAAATAAAGGTTCTATCATAAAGGTGGAATGTGTTGTGTTGAAAAAGTGGTTTGAAAATTATTTGGGTGAATCGCATTGTAAACATAAATATATTTTTATTAAGATGCAGGATAATGAGGATTTTAAAAAAGATACATTAGGTGTAGTTTATATTTACCAGTGTGAAAAATGTGGAAAAGAGAAGTTGAAATGTAAAAACGATAATGAAATAAACAATGAATTTTTAGATATATAGCAAAAAGTAACCATGATGGTTACTTTTTTTATTTATGTATGCAATATCAAAACCATTACTAAAGTATGAGTTGAGTTGATACTATAGTAAATGGCTGAATAAAAATGAAGAGAGTAAGATATAGGGAAGGAGGATGAGAGAAATGCAGAGAAAAGAAATTGGTAAATCTGTAATTATTACAGGTGTGACACAAGGGTTAGGACGTGCGATGGTTGACCGATTTGATGAATTAGGGTGGAACATATATGGTTGTGGACGTTCAAAAGATAAAATTGAAGAACTAAAAAAACAGTACAGTAAAATACATGATTTTCAAGTAATTGATGTTTCAGATTCTCAGCAAGTTAACAACTGGGCAAATTATATACTTAATAGACATACGGCTCCCGATATGATAATAAATAATGCATCGATTGTAAATCAAAATGCACAACTTTGGAAAATTACGGCTCAAGAATTCGAAAATGTAATGAATGTAAACGTGAATGGTGTAGTAAATGTAATAAGAGCGTTTGTTCCCGCAATGGTAGCTAGGAAAGAAGGAATTATCATTAATATGAGTTCTAGTTGGGGGAGAGAAGGTGAAGCTGAGCTTGCGCCATATTGTGCCTCAAAATTTGCAATTGAAGGTATCACTAAATCTATGGCACTGGAATTACCTCATGGCATGGCTGTAGTTGCTTTAGATCCTGGAGGGAGTATTAGTACTCCAATGCTGAAGTCATGTGCGCCACAATATATAAATGAATCACCTACACCTGAAACTTGGTCACATAAAGCAACTCAATATATATTGAATATAACAATAGATAAAAATGGAGATTCACTGACATGCCCAGCATGCATATAAAAAGCACCTTTAAGGTGCTTTTTATATTAGTAGCACATTATATCATTCACAAAATTACATTTAAAAAATAAAATAAAAGATTAAGGGTGGAATTTATTTATTCCGCTATTTGCCGATTAGTAAGACCCCTACCTCAAAATTCAGCGAAAGCAAAGAATTTAGGAGGGGGATGAAGAAAACCCCACTGATTAAAGTTTCACTTTATTTTGAAAGGTTTAGAAAATATTTAAATAGGTGATAAAAATGAATCCAAGCGGTTTAAAAGTTACAGGAGCATGGTTTCAAGTAGGTGGGAACCTTACAGCTGCAATTGGAACGACAAGAGGATTTATTGGAGAAGAGAAAGTTGAATCGGATCTCGTTATTGTAGGAAGCTCATTACAAGCCCTCGGGTATATATTACAAATCATTGCGAGCAATTATGATGATGGGGAAGAAAAAAGAGAAAATCAAAATATAGGCTTAGAGAATCAAAGTAAATTACTTGATCAAATAGGAATTGAGCTATTAGCATTAGGGAATATATCAAATGTAATAGGAACATATTTTAATATAAATGAACAATCGAAAGAAAATGATTATCTTATTATTACAGGGAACAGTTTACAATCGATCGGTGCTTTTTTAGGAGTAGAAGCAGCTTTGATGGATATAAATGTACTACAGAAAATTATTATATTAGGTAACTCCATGCAAAGTTTAGGTGCTGGATTACAAGCGTATCAAGGTGTTTCAAATGTATTGAAAGATGAGAGAGAAAATGAAGATAGTATTTTTGATAAGAAGGATGAGAGAATAATTGCACTCATTGGTATTTGGATACAAGCGATAGGAACGTTAATTTCTGCAATTGGAGTAACTGCAATAGAGGAAGAAAATAGGCTAGAAAACAATGAAAAGGTTGAAATACTTATATAAATAGAAGGAGATACATGAATTTTATAGGTACGTTAAGATTAAAATAGTAGTAGGTTTTTTTGCCTATAGATAGAATATATAAAGTAAGAGATGTTATATATACTTAATGAAAATTTATGTAACAACATCATAAGGTTTCTTTACGTATGTTTTGAAAAGGGATATATAAAATACAAAATAAGGAGTTTTCAAGGGATGATGTATTTATTAGCAATTTTTCTTCCACCTGTTGCTGTACTATTTTGTGGAAAACCAATTCAGGCAATAATAAATTTCATATTAACATTAATATTTTGGGTGCCAGGAGTTATACATGCAATTCTTGTAGTGCATGATAAAAAAGCTGATCGGCGTTTGAAAAAACAAATTCAAGCATATGATGAAATTAATAAGAGGAATCGAAGATAATTCATCTGTGAAATGTTTTTAAAAGAAAGGAGGATTAACCTCCTTTTTTTAGTGGGTGTTAAGTTTAAATTTTTGTGTGGCGGAAAGAATTTTTAATATAAGTTTTATGATAATAACTTTTAGATTGTGCATGTAATAGGCCAGTATAAATACTTTCTGGTACATTAAAGAAATCGTACATACCATTCTTTAATTGGATTCGCAAAATCATAGAAAAAGGATTATAGCCAACAGCAACTATATTTTTTGAAATCACGGGAGATAGCTTCATCATTACGCAACTCCTCACTTTTCATTTTTAATAATTTCTTGTAGATATTGAGGTTGTGAAGTTGAAATCCTTATAAATTAAGAGGTATTATACTTATATGCAATATATTAAATGTTTGTTATACGTAATTATAAGGAAGTTCACACGAAGTACATATCGTTGTGCTATTTTTATTTCACCTTTGATTTATAAATAAGAAAATATTGACCATTTGAAAAAAAGGTATATTATTTATACGAGGTATTAAAAATTCACTTTTTACATTCTATGCTTAAAGGGGCAGCGTTATTAGGAAAAATAGAAGTGAAAATAGTTTGTATAAGAAGTATTCTAAAATTTATAATCTGTGAATTGGGAAAATATTGAATGCTCCAGGTCAATATACTTTCTTAATCAAATGCATTTTAGAAAGTGACCTCAATATTTTTAAGTAAATCAACGGGAGAATTGAAAGGCAGGAGAAAGTAACATGTCAGAAAATTATCGTTCTCGAGAGGAACGACGACAAGTTAAAAAGAAAAAACAACCAGCTTCTAAAACACAAAAACCAAAAGGTAAAACATCATTCTTTCGCAAGTTTTTAATTACTTGTTTATTACTTGGTATTGTTGGTTTAGTGGCGGGGGTTGCTACCTTTTTCGTAATGATTAAGGATGCACCAAAACTTGAGAAAGCAAAACTTGTTAATCCGTTATCCTCAAAAATTTATGATAAAAACGGGGATTTGGTATATGAATATGGAAAAGAAAAAAGGACGAATGTTACGTATGAGCAAATACCTAAATTAGTAGAAAATGCATTTTTAGCGACAGAAGATTCACGTTTTTATGAGCATAGCGGAGTAGATTTTAAAGGTACTGCGCGTGCTGTTCTAGTAAGTCTTAAAGGAGATTACGGTTCTCAAGGTGGAAGTACGATAACACAGCAAGTTATTAAAAACTACTTCTTATCAATGGACAAAACACCAAAGCGTAAGGCGCAAGAAATATATTTAGCTTATAAGCTAGAACAACAGTATTCAAAACATGAAATATTAGAGATGTACTTAAATAAAATTAACTTAGGAAACCGTTCATATGGGATCGCAACAGCAGCACAAAACTACTATGGTAAAGAATTGAAGGACTTAACATTACCAGAAGTTGCGATGTTGGCAGGTTTACCGAAAGCACCGAATAACTATGATCCAACGAAAAAAGAAAATGTTCAAAAAGCAACAGAAAGAAGAAATGTTGTTCTAAACTTAATGAATCGACATGGATATATAACAAAACAGGAAATGGAAGAAGCATTAAAAGTTGACGTAGAAAAGGGACTCAAGCCTGCAACTCAACTACAAACAATGCCATACCCTGCATTTATGGATGCAGTTGTGAAAGAAGTAGAAAAAGAATTGCCAGATGCTAATATTGGTTCTGATGGTTTAGAAATTTATACAACGTTAGATCCGAAAGCACAGAAACTCGCTGATAATATTTTAAATAATAATATCATTGATTATCCGAACGATAAATTCCAAGGTGCATTTACATTTATGGATACGAAAACAGGAGAAGTTCGTGCTATAGGTAGTGGCCGTGGAGAAAATAAAGCTGTATTTAAAGGGCATAATATGGCAATTGAATTAGATCGTGCAGCTGGTTCAACGATGAAGCCGATTTTCGACTACGCTCCTGCAATTGAATATTTAAAATGGGCCACGTACCATCAAATTGATGACTCTCCATTTAAGTATTCAACGGGACAAGAAGTACGAAATTCAGATAGAAGTCATATGGGACCTATTACAATGCGTGTAGCATTAGAAAAGTCACGAAATATCCCAGCAATTAAGACTGCGAAAGAAGTTGGAATTAATAAATCAAAAGACTTCTCTGAGAAATTAGGCATTACATTTAATGCGGCACCGACTGAATCAACAGCGATTGGTACAAATGAAGTATCACCAACTGAAATAGCGGGCGCTTATGCGGCATTTGGTAATGATGGTAAATATACGAAACCGCATTTTGTTAAGAAAGTTGTTTATCCAGATGGTAAGTCACAAAGTTTTGGACAAAAGCCAAAACAAGTTATGACAGATTCTACGGCATATATGATTACAGATATGCTTCGTTCTGTAGTTACATCAGGTACTGGTACATCTGCAAATATAGCATCTTTAGATGTAGCTGGTAAAACGGGTACGACAAACTACTCATCAAAACAATTAGCTCAATATAAAATTCCAGAAAGTGCAACTCGTGATAGTTGGTTTGCTGGATATACACCGCAATATACGATGGCAGTATGGACGGGGTATATGAAAGATGGTAAAGACGAGTATATTAGTAGTAAAAATACGAAAATTGCACAGTTGATCTTTAAAGAAATGATGAGTGAAATGGCTACAGATAAATCACGCTTTAAAATGCCAAGTAGCGTTATTCAAGAAGGTAGTGAGCTACGTATAAAAGGTGAAAAACGTGATTCATCGCCAAATACTAGCGTACCGGATACAACGGAGCAACCAAAACAAGATCAACAGCAAAAAACTGAAGAAGAGAAAAAGCAAGAAGAATTAAAGAAACAAGAAGAACTGAAAAAACAAGAAGAGCAAAAGAAACAAGAGGAACTTAAGAAGCAAGAAGAACAAAAGAAACTAGAAGAGCAAAAGAAACAAGAAGAAGAAAAGAAACAAAATGAACAAAATAACGGAAATGGTCAAGGAACGACACCTCCAGCGAATAACGGAGGAGGCCAAGGAACGACACCTCCAGCAAATAACGGAGGAGGACAAGGAACGACACCTCCAGCGAATAATGGAGGAGGCCAAGGAACGACACCTCCAGCAAATAACGGAGGAGGTCAAGGAACGACACCTCCAGCGAATAATAATGGAGGTCAAGGAACTCCAACCCCACCTGCAACAGTACAACCAAATAATGGTGGAAATGCAGGAGAGGTTCCTGCCAATAATGGACAATAAGAAAAATTTATAGAAAAGTTTTCAAAAGAGCACTTAAGATTTGTAGGAATTTACAATCTTAAGTGCTCTTTTCATTTTGCTACAGAAAATGTAATGTTAAGGGCCGGATAGAAAAAGAGTGAATGTAGTTTATGTGAAATATAACGTAAAGAGAGAAATGATTGTACGTGCGGGTTATCCCGGAAAGGGACTAACTGTGATGGATTACATAAACCATTAAATGAGTGGGAATTATATTCAAATCTTTAATAAATGTCTTTCTTTAACGGTTACTTTAGTTTGGAAAACAATTAAAAAGTCGAATTTCTTATTTAAGGAATTCGACTTTTTATGTTGAAACTGGATTAAAGGTTCGCCTTATTAAAATGTAGGGGTAATACAGTGATAGCTATTAAATGTTAAACGTACCATAAAAATTTTGAAAAAAAATTGAAGGGAAATGATAAAAGACTTGAGTCGGAGGTAGTGGAGGATAACTATGGCTATGAATGGGAGTACTACTGGGGTGTGTACCATGATGCCAAAATGATGGGGTAACTTGACCGGGAATTTGATATTGCTGCCAAGTTGCGGGAAGTTCAATTCCTACATCGGAGCTAGCTGTATGAACTGCAGGAACATGTATTCCAGGAGTCGAAGGAACTACGGCAGTTACTCTTAATAATACCCACATGAAATATTCACTCCTAAGTTGTGATAATAAATTAGTATATTCTTTTCACACATATAAAGGCACATATATAGGACTTTCGTTTAAAACATGCGTACAAAGTCTTAAGACTAATGTAAGCTGATGGTGGACTATTTAATATGAAAAGATACGTCTATTTGCGGAGGGAAAAGAGATAAAAAAAATGTACAATGAGGGTGTTAATCGTAATGTTTTACGAGTGTATGGAGGTATTTTTATGGAACGATTATGGACGAAATCATTTATTCAAATGACTTTCGCAATGTTATTTTTATTTACAGGATTTTATTTACTTGTTCCAACGCTCCCGCTCTTTATTAAAGAGATAGGTGGCAATGAATCGCAAGTTGGACTCATGATGGGAATGTTTACAATAGCTGCTGTTGTAATACGACCGATTATTGGAGGAATGTTAGATCAATATGGTAGAAGATCCTTTATTATTTTCGGACTCATCTTTTTTGGATTAACGATGTATTCCTATAATATAGCATCGACTATTGTCCTTTTAGCTGTTTTACGTGTTATTCACGGAGTAACATGGGCTGTTTCTACAACAGCTGTTGGAACAGCAATAACGGATATTATTCCAGATTCACGCCGTGGTGAAGGTATGGGCTGGTACGGGATGGCGATGACAATTGCAATGGCGATCGGACCAATGATTGGACTATGGGTTGTACAAAATTATTCATTTCATGGTCTATTTTTATTAGCGACGTTGTTATCTTTTATGGCAGTCGTATTATCACTAATAACGAAGATGCCATTTACGCCACAAAAAGAAAAAGGGAAAATTCAGCTATTTGAGAAATCTGTATTAACAATCACGATTGTAGTATTCTTTTTATCGTTTGCATATGGAGGAATAACAACCTTTTTACCGTTATTTGCATCATCAATTCATGTGAATCCAGGAACTTTCTTTCTTGTATATGCAATTGCATTAACAATTGTAAGACCAATTTCAGGGAAACTATTAGATAAGTATGGAGAAGTATTCATCATACTCCCAGCATTATGTATTACTATTTTAGCTATAGTTGTTTTAACTATTTCAAATGGTTTGTTAGGTGTAATTATCGCAGCAACATTATACGGTATTGGATTTGGTTCAGCGCAGCCAGCTTTGCAAGCGGCAATGCTTACAATTGTCGATCCGAGTAAAAGAGGAGTTGCAAATGCTTCATTTTTTACAGCGTTTGATTTAGGAATCGGGTTAGGTGCTATTTTACTTGGAGTTGTTTCACAAATGTTTGGTTATCGTATTTTATTTTCAGGGAGTGCAATTTCGGCATTAATAGCCTTAATCATTTTCGTCTTCTTTGTAAAACAACGATTAGGAAAAAAAGAGTTTGCGTAAACTGGAGGAATAAAGATGAGAATTTCAATTGATCGTAAAGCTCTGCAATGGTTCCAGGAAGAATTACGTATAAAGCACGGTGAATCTGTACGTTTTACTGTAAGGTACGGAGGGGATAGTTCAATTCAGCCCGGATATTCTTTAGGGGTTGTTGCTGAGAAACCAGATGGGGAAATAGTGTCAGTTGAGAAGGAAGGTATTATATTTTTTGTAGATTCTGATGATCTTTGGTATTTTCAAAACTATGATTTATTTGTAAGTTATCATGAGGAAATGGAAGAAATTCAATTTAATTATGTAAAATAATAACTTTATTAAAAATGAATAAGTTTTATATAAAAATTATATTTAAGAGATAGTGAAATAAATATCATATAGTAACGAGCTGTATTTATGTACAGCTCGTTTTTTTTATTTCTCAAATAAAATTAGAATAATTGTATATTTGGCGGTGTTATATGAAAAATCTTTATATCTTGTTTTTGAAAATACGCAAAAAAGTCTATTCTTTCTTTATAAAATATAAGAATTATTTTCAAAAAATTGTATTGTTACAGTAAGAAAAGTGTAGGAAACTTATCATTATAAAATAAATTGAAATCTTCTAAAAACTCTGATACATTGAAATAGAAATGTAGTTTCACAATATTGTAAAGGCTTACAGTTATGTGCACGAAGATCTATTAGGATTGGAGGAAATAATGATGAAAGCTGAAGAAAAATTTTCCCCGGGATTAGATGGTATAGTGGCAGCGGAGACGAAAATCTCGTTTCTTGACACAGTAAAAGGTGAAATTGTAATTCAAGGGTATGACTTAATCGAACTCTCAAAAACAAAAGAGTATTTAGACATTGTGCACCTTTTATTGGAGGAACATCTACCGAATGAAGATGAAAAAGCAACACTTGAAAAGAAATTAAAAGAAGAATATGCAGTACCAGAAGGTGTATTCAACGTACTAAAGGCATTGCCTAAAGAGACGCATCCCATGGATGGATTACGTACAGGTGTGTCAGCGTTAGCTGGTTACGATAATGATATCGAAAACCGCTCGTTAGAAGTGAATAAAAGCCGAGGGTACAAGCTGTTAAGTAAAGTGCCAAACATTGTAGCGAATAGCTATCATATTTTAAATAATGAGGAGCCAATTGAACCTCTTAAAGAATTATCTTATAGTGCGAATTTCTTCTATATGTTAACTGGTAAAAAACCAACTGAACTTGAGGAAAAGATCTTTGATCGTTCCCTTGTTTTATATAGTGAGCATGAAATGCCAAACTCTACATTTACAGCGCGCGTTATTGCATCAACACAATCAGATTTATACGGTGCTTTAACAGGTGCAGTTGCATCTTTAAAAGGAAGTTTACATGGCGGTGCAAATGAAGCGGTTATGTACATGCTTTTAGAAGCTGGTAATGTTGAGAAATTTGAAGAGTTATTACAGAAGAAACTATATAACAAAGAAAAAATTATGGGCTTTGGACACCGTGTTTATATGAAGAAGATGGATCCAAGAGCACTTATGATGAAGGAAGCTTTAAAACAGTTATGTGATGTAAAAGGTGATTATACACTATATGAAATGTGTGAAGCTGGAGAAAAGATTATGGAAAAGGAAAAAGGAATTTATCCAAATCTTGATTATTATGCAGCTCCAGTATATTGGATGCTAGGTATTCCAATTCAACTTTACACACCTATCTTCTTTAGCTCTAGAACAGTGGGATTATGTGCGCACGTTATTGAGCAACATGCAAATAATCGTTTGTTCCGTCCGCGTGTAAATTATATTGGCGAGCGACATGTACTTAGTAAATAAGAACAACTGGGGAGTTGTTAGCACCGCCCGCCAGATGGGTGTTTGACCGACACCCATCATTAATAATAACGAATTTTCGACAGAAAGGGAAGGATAGCATGATTAAAACAAATGAAATTAAGCAAAAAGATGCATTATTAGAAGAGATTACGGATTATGTATTAAATAAAGAGGTTACTAGTGCAGAAGCATTCAGTACAGCTCGTTACGTATTACTTGATACACTTGGATGTGGAATTTTAGCACTACAATATCCAGAATGTACGAAATTACTAGGACCAGTTGTGCCAGGAACAGTCGTGCCAAATGGTACACGTGTACCAGGTACGTCTTATGTACTAGATCCAGTAAAAGGTGCATTTAATATCGGATGTATGATCCGTTGGTTAGACTATAACGATACTTGGCTTGCAGCAGAGTGGGGACATCCATCTGATAACCTAGGCGGAATTTTAGCGGTCGCAGATTATATTAGCCGTGTTCGCATTTCAGAAGGAAAAGAAGCTTTAAAAGTACGTGAAGTATTAGAAATGATGATTAAAGCACATGAAATTCAAGGCGTGCTTGCTTTAGAAAACAGCTTAAACAGAGTTGGTCTTGACCATGTATTATATGTAAAAGTAGCAACAACTGCAGTAGTTGCGAAAATGCTTGGCGGAACACGTGAAGAAATCTTTAATGCATTATCACATGCGTGGATTGATAATTCTAGTCTTCGTACATATCGTCATGCTCCAAATACGGGCTCACGTAAATCATGGGCTGCAGGTGACGCAACGAGCCGCGGTGTTCATCTTGCAATGACTGCTCTAAAAGGTGAAATGGGTTATCCAACAGCATTATCTGCGCCAGGATGGGGATTCCAAGATGTATTATTCAATAAACAAGAATTAAAATTAGCAAGACCACTAGAGTCATATGTAATGGAAAATGTATTATTTAAAGTGTCATATCCAGCAGAATTCCATGCACAAACAGCTGCAGAATGTGCAGTGAAGTTGCATCCGGAAATTAAAGAGAGATTGGATGAAATTGACCGTATTACAATTACGACTCATGAATCAGCAATTCGTATTATTGATAAAGAAGGCCCATTAAATAACCCAGCTGATCGTGATCATTGCTTACAATACATTACGGCAATTGGTTTATTAAAAGGAGATATCGTTGCAGACGATTATGAAGATGCAGTAGCAAACGATCCACGTGTAGACGAATTACGTAATAAGATGGTTGTTGTTGAAAACAAACAGTACAGTTTAGATTACCTTGACCCGAACAAGCGCTCAATCGCCAACGCTGTTCAAGTTCACTTTAAAGATGGCACAGTAACAGAAAATGTGGAATGTGAATATCCACTTGGTCACCGTTTCCGTAGAGACGAAGCAATTCCAAAAGTTGTTCAAAAATTCACTGCAAATATGGCAGGTCATTATTCTAGTAAGCAACAAGAACAAATTCATGAAGTTTGTTTAAATGAAGAAAAGCTAGAAAATATGAATGTAAATGAATTTGTAGATCTATTCTTAATTTAATAATAGGGGGAATTTAGAATGGCTTGGGTTGTGAAAAAGCAGTCAACACAAGAGGAGCTTGCGAATCGATTCCGAGCTTTAGTAGAAGCAAATGAAATTTTGCAAATTCCAGGTGCTCATGATGCAATGGCGGCTTTAGTTGCAAAAAATACAGGTTTTTCAGCTCTTTATTTATCAGGAGCTGCTTATACTGCAAGTAAAGGCTTACCAGATTTAGGTATCGTGACGTCTACTGAAGTGGCTGAGAGAGCAAGAGATTTAGTAAGAGCTACAGACTTACCTGTTCTTGTTGACATTGATACAGGATTTGGTGGTGTACTAAATGTAGCGAGAACAGCTGTAGAAATGGTGGAAGCGAAAGTAGCAGCTGTCCAAATTGAAGATCAGCAATTACCAAAAAAATGTGGGCATTTAAATGGTAAGAAACTTGTTACTACAGAAGAATTGGTTCAAAAAATTAAAGCGATTAAAGAAGTTGCACCGAGCTTATACATTGTAGCACGTACTGATGCTCGTGGCGTTGAAGGATTAGATGAAGCAATTGAAAGAGCAAATGCATATGTAAAAGCAGGTGCAGACGCAATTTTCCCTGAAGCGCTTCAATCAGAGGAAGAATTCCGTCTATTTAATAGTAAGGTAAATGCACCTTTACTTGCGAATATGACTGAATTCGGAAAAACTCCATATTATAGTGCAGAGGAATTTGCAAATATGGGCTTCCAAATGGTTATTTATCCTGTAACTTCACTTCGCGTTGCAGCGAAAGCGTATGAAAATGTGTTTACTTTAATTAAAGAAACAGGTTCTCAAAAAGATGCACTTTCTAATATGCAAACGAGAAGTGAATTATACGAAACAATTTCATATCATGACTTTGAAGAGTTAGATACTGGTATTGCAAAAACAGTATTATCAGAAGATCAATAGATAAAGCAGCGAAGGCGATGAAAATACATCTTTGGCAAAATAAAATGCTTGATGTGAAAAATCATCGCCTTCTATTTTCAAAAAAGATATTCCACTCATCGTAGACGAGCATAAGCAAAAAGCTATGAAAGCCGAATGATAGGGGGATACATATGGAGAAAACGAAGTTACCATGGGATGAATTTTTTTCACTCAATAAAGATATAAATCATACTTACTTTACACCAGAAGATTTTTCAGGTGATGAAGATTTAATCGCAAAAACGACAGAACAATTCGTTAAACAAGAAATTGTTCCACAAATGGAGAATATTGAACAACATAACTATAAAGTTTCTCGTCAATTATTTGAGAAAGCTGGGGAACTTGGATTATTAGGCATTGAGGTACCAGAAGATTATGGCGGGTTCGAGTTAGGAAAGGCTGTCTCAGGTCTTGTAGCAGAGAAAATGGGTTACGCTGGTGCGTTTAGCGTTTCTTTTAATATACACGCTGGTGTTGGTACATTGCCTTACATATATTACGGAACGAAAGAACAGAAAGAAAAATATTTACCGAAAATCGCATCGGGAGAATGGATTGGGGCTTATGCTTTAACTGAGCCAAATGCTGGTTCGGATGCATTAAGTGCAAAAACAAGCGCCGTATTGAATGAAGAGGGAACAGCTTGGAAGTTAAATGGTGAGAAGCAATGGATTACAAATGCTCATATGGCAGATGTATACGTTGTTTTTGCGAAGACAAATAAAGGAATGACAGCATTTATTGTCGAAAGAACATGTGAAGGTGTATCTATTGGATTAGAAGAAAAGAAAATGGGGATTAAAGGTTCTTCAACAGCGACTCTTATTTTAGAAGATGTTGTCATCCCTGCTGAAAATGTTTTAGGGGAAGTTGGGAAAGGGCATCACGTAGCCCTTAATATTCTTAACTTTGCTAGACTTAAACTTGCTTTTGGAAATATTGGAACAGCAAAACAAGCAATTGGTTTGTCGGTTCAATATGGAAAAGAGCGAAAACAGTTCCAAACGGAATTAGTAGACTTTACGATGATTCAAGAGAAAATTGCAAATATGATCATTGCTACATATGGAGCAGAAAGTGCAGCTTATCGTACAGCAGGTGTAATCGATGAAGCAATTCATGAGAGCGATGAAGATCTTATGAAGAAAATGTCCCAATTTGCAATTGAATGTGCACTTAATAAAGTGAACGCTTCTGAAACACTTGCTTATATCGTAGATGAAGCTGTACAAATTCATGGTGGTTACGGTTATATGCAAGAGTATGAGGTAGAACGATTATATCGTGATGCTAGAATTAGTCGTATTTTTGAAGGAACGAATGAAATTAATAGATTAACAGTTGCCAAAATGTTAATGAAGCAAATCGAACAATTAGAAGATACTGCAGTAGAAAGTGATGTAGCAAATGTAGAAAGAAACCATCGTTACATTTTATTAGCGAAAAAATTGTTGAAACAATCTTTGAAAACGCTCTCTAAAACTCCAGCCCTAAAAATTGACCAAGAACAAGAATATTCACGTGTAATTTCAAATATGTTGACGGACGTGTACGTCATGGAATCAGCGTTTTTACGTACGAGAAAAGCGGTAAGTAAAAATGGTGAGGAAAAAGAACGTACGAAGCAACTCATAACGGATGTTATTTGTGAAGAAGGATACCGTAAAGTAGAAGAAGCAGCGATTTCTGTACTTTCGGCGGCTGTCACAGAAGAACAAGATAGACATGTGATTTTAGCTGAAATCCGTCAATTATTAGTACCTTTATACACGAACGTATTTACGAAGAAGAGAGAAATTGCGAAAGCTATTATAAATCGCGGGAAATATATTGTGTAAATAGGAGGAAAGTGATATGAAAAAGATTGGTTTTATCGGTTTAGGTAACATGGGTCTTCCGATGTCAAAAAATCTAGCTAAATCAGGTTACACAGTATATGGCGTGGACTTAAATAAAGAGGCAGAAGCGTCCTTTGAAAAAGAAGGCGGAATTATCGGTCTATCAATCTCAAAACTAGCAGAAACATGTGATGTAGTTTTTACAAGTTTACCTTCACCTCGCGCTGTTGAAGCGGTATATTTTGGAGCAGAAGGATTATTTGAAAATGGTCACTTGAATGTAGTTTTCATTGATACAAGTACGGTATCGCCGCAGTTAAACAAACAATTAGAGGAAGCTGCAAAGGAAAAGAAAGTAAACTTTTTAGCAGCACCTGTGAGCGGCGGTGTAATTGGAGCCGAAAATCGTACATTAACGTTTATGGTTGGTGGATCAAAAGAGGTATATGAGAAAACGGAATCTATCATGGGCGTTCTAGGCGCGAACATTTTCCATGTTAGTGAGCAGATTGATAGTGGTACAACTGTTAAGTTAATTAATAACTTATTAATTGGTTTTTATACAGCTGGTGTAAGTGAAGCTTTAACATTAGCGAAAAAGAACAATATGGATTTAGATAAAATGTTTGATATTTTAAATGTAAGTTACGGCCAAAGCAGAATTTATGAACGTAATTTTAAAAGTTTTATAGCACCTGAAAACTACGAGCCAGGATTTACTGTGAACTTATTGAAGAAAGATTTAGGGTTTGCAGTTGACTTAGCTAAGGAAAGCGAACTCCATTTACCGGTAAGCGAAATGTTATTAAATATATATGACGAAGCGAGTCAAGCTGGATATGGTGAAAACGATATGGCTGCTTTATATAAGAAAGTTAGCGAGCAATTAATTTCTAATCAAAAATAAATTATACAAAGGAGAGAATACAATGATTACAACTGAAATTAAACGAGTGAAAAATCACATTAACGGTGAGTGGGTTGAATCGACAGGTACGGAAGTAGAAGCAGTTCCAAATCCAGCGACTGGAAAAATTATCGCTTACGTTCCACTATCTCCAAAAGAGGATGTTGAAAAAGCTGTTGAAGCGGCAAAAGCAGCATTCGAAACATGGTCTAAAGTACCAGTTCCGAATCGTTCAAGAAATTTATATAAATATTTACAGCTATTACAAGAAAACAAAGATGAGCTTGCAAAAATTATTACGCTAGAAAATGGTAAGACGCTAACAGATGCAACAGGTGAAGTACAGCGTGGTATTGAAGCGGTAGAACTTGCAACATCTACGCCAAATTTAATGATGGGTCAAGCACTTCCGAATATCGCTAGCGGAATTGATGGATCAATTTGGCGCTACCCAATCGGAGTTGTTGCTGGTATTACACCGTTCAACTTCCCAATGATGATTCCATTATGGATGTTCCCACTTGCAATTGCTTGCGGTAATACATTCGTATTAAAAACATCGGAAAGAACGCCACTTTTAGCGGAGCGACTTGTAGAATTATTCTATGAAGCAGGTTTCCCAAAAGGCGTATTAAATTTAGTACAAGGCGGAAAAGATGTTGTAAATAGCATTTTAGAAAATAAAGATATTCAAGCTGTTTCGTTCGTTGGCTCTGAGCCGGTAGCTCGTTACGTATATGAAACAGGTACAAAACACGGAAAACGTGTACAAGCGTTAGCAGGTGCGAAAAACCATGCGATTGTAATGCCAGATTGCAATCTTGAGAAAACAGTACAAGGTGTAATTGGATCTGCATTTGCAAGTAGTGGAGAGCGCTGTATGGCATGCTCAGTAGTAGCAGTAGTGGATGAAATTGCTGATGAATTCATTGATGTATTAGTAGCAGAAACGAAAAAATTAAAAGTAGGCGATGGCTTTAACGAAGATAACTATGTTGGACCATTAATCCGTGAATCTCATAAAGAGCGCGTTTTAGGCTATATTAATAGCGGTGTAGCAGATGGGGCAACTTTATTAGTAGATGGCCGTAAAATTAATGAAGAAGTTGGAGAAGGTTACTTTGTAGGTGCGACAATCTTTGATGGCGTGAATCAAGAAATGAAAATTTGGCAAGATGAAATTTTTGCTCCAGTATTAAGCATTGTACGTGTTAAAGATTTAGAAGAAGGTATTAAACTAACAAATCAATCTAAATTTGCAAACGGTGCGGTTATTTATACGTCAAATGGTAAACATGCACAAACATTCCGTGATAACATCGATGCTGGTATGATCGGTGTAAATGTAAATGTTCCAGCACCAATGGCATTCTTCGCATTTGCAGGAAATAAAGCTTCATTCTTTGGTGATTTAGGTACAAATGGTACAGATGGCGTTCAATTCTATACACGTAAAAAAGTTGTAACTGAGCGCTGGTTTTAATATAGAGTAAACAGCCAAATCAGCTATTAAATGAAAACCACCACCACTATTAATAGTGGTGGTGGTTTTCATCTTGTTAATTATTTTTTTCAAAAGCTAGTTTAATACCAAATCCAATTAGGACGACTCCTGTTAGCCCTTGAATATAACGTTGCGTCTTTGGTTTTTTCATAAAAGCACTAATTTTATCAATTAAAAATATATAAAATGCAAACCAAATGACTGTTAAAACGAGGTAAGTAAGGCCCATTACAAGAAGTTGAATAAATGTATTATGATTTGGATTTAAAAATTGCGGTAAAAAAGTTAAAAAGAAGACTGCAACTTTAGGATTTAATAAATTTGTAAGAAATCCTTGGCGAAAGCAAGAAGTATGTTCGTTTTCATTATTCAAAGATAGATCATTTGTATCTAAGTTTTCTTTGTTTCTTACTGCTAAAAGGGCTTTAATACCGATATATATTAAATAGAGAGCCCCAACGTACTTGAAAATAGAAAATAAAAGAGCTGACTTTACAATAAGTGCAGAAAGACCAATTACAGCAGCTAAAGTATGAATTAATAGTGCAATACATGTACCAAACACTGTTTTCACTCCACCGATTTTACCAGCAACCAATGTGTTTTTCGTAGCCATTGCTGTATCTGGACCAGGTAAAATGATAAGGCAAATAGACATAATGATGAAAAGAAGATAATTTTCTATCATAGCCGCCCCTCCTTTTTATTTTTAGAATATTTGATTAAAATCAGTGTAGCACAAAAATGGATTTAATAAAATTAAATTTTATTAAAAATTATTAAATAAAAAAGGCTATATAGTAGCTGTAATTACACTACTATATAGCCTCGATTTTATCCCGCTATTTGCGAGTAGTAAGATTTCCACCGCACAAGATTTAGCTGGAGCAAAGAAGTTAGGTGGGGGATGAACAAAACACCCACTCATTACAGTTTCATTTTATGCATTAAGTAAATTAAAGAAACGATTCACATCTTCTTCTGAAACGTCACTTAACTGTTTATATTTATAATTCGGATTTTGATCTTTATCAACGACAACGGAGCGTACTCCTTCGAAGAAATCTTCATGTCTCATGAAGTTTTTAGCAAGTATAAGGTCCGTAGCGAAACATTCTTCAACGGATTTATCTTGTCCATCAATAAACTGTTTTAATGTTACTTTTAGTGAAATAGGTGATTTTGATAACAGTGTTTCTTTCGTTTTTAGAGCAAAGGAGCTTTCATCTTTCTCCAATGAATGGATGATTTCTTCAATTGTATCGTAAGCAAAATGTGAATTAATTACTTCTAATGAAGGAGTCAGCTCGCTTTCTAAGTTTGGAGCAGTTGCGAATGTACGAATAACTTCTTTTAAATTAGTATGTACATCATCTTCTTTATGCCAATTTACACTTTCAAGTTCAGTAAGAAACTCTGGTAATGAATCAGATGTCATAAAGTAATCAGCAGCATTAATAAATAATACGTCAGAAGCTTTTAAAATAGATGCTGTTAAAGCAACGAAGCGACCTGTATATCCAGGTGCTTTATTTAAGAAATATGCAGCTCCGACGTCTGGGAAGAAGCCGATATTCATCTCTGGCATTGCCCATTTCGTACGTTCAGTTACAATGCGATACTTCGCACCATTTGTAAGACCGACACCACCGCCCATTACAATTCCATCTAAACAAGCAATAATCGGTTTTGTATATTGATAAATATATGTATCAATTTCATACTCTTCTTCAAAAAAACGTTCTGCATGTTGCAATGCCACTTCATTGGAACGCGCTTCATAAAGAGTTTTAATGTCGCCACCTGCACAAAAACCTTTTGTGCCAGCTCCTTTTAACACGATAAGTGCAATACGCTCATCGTGTTCCCACTCTTTAAGTTTTTGTCCGATAGGTTGTAACATGTCATAAGATAAAGAATTAAGTGCTTTTGGACGGTTTAAAGTAATTGTTGCAACGCCGTTTTCACTAACAGAAAATAAAACGTGTTCAGTCATAATGCATCCTCCCTTACATATCTTCTTATTCTTAATTCTTGATATGTACTGAAATGTCCTTTATAAATTTTGTCAAAAGTTGACGGTAAATATTAATTTGGTCACCGCATATTTTGACGAGTTATCTTTGCAGGATTTCAGAGACTGAGGGGGAATATTACAACATTACTGTAAGTGTAATTATTTGAAGTTATAATGATAAAAGCGCTATTATATAGGTGTGAATTGTTCATTATCAATTCTAAAAAGAGTGTTTGAAGAAAAAATGAATCGTACAATTGTAATAAAAAATTTTACACTGAATTAGAAATAGAGAAAGGAGAAATCGGAATGCCAGGACCTTTACTATTGTCGGTTATTATTTTGTCTTCTTTAATGATAGGGATAACGCAGTATTTTCATCATACAGATACGACAGAAGAAGTGAAGGATAAAGTACGTCTCGTATTTCCGATTTTTATAATATCTATTTCATTCTGTATTTTATTAAATAAAGATGGGTACATTGTCGCAGTGTTCTCATTTTTCGTCGCAATCGTTTTAATTACCGTTTTATATTATGTAATGAAAGACTTTATACAAAAATAAAGATGTCACAATAGGCATTTTTATTTTGGAGAAAATATAAAATTTCACATACCGTATTTTATATAAAATACATAAAACATATAACAATAGAAAAGTGTGTACTTTGCTGTGTATGTACTTGTCAATCTTGCATAGCCACTATACTATTAAAATGTAGAGATTATAAAAAGGGGTTGTATCTATCATGAAATTTGAGATGCACACAAAAATTATTTCAAATGAAAAAGAAGTAAGATTACATATTGAAGAAAATATATTTCAATTAATATTGGATGGTTATCACTTATTTACAATTCAAGAAATATTGCCTTTATATAAATCAAATGAAGAAAGAATTGGAAGTGCAACGATATTGAAGCTAGAGTGGGAGAACGGAAAAACTACAATAAACTATCAACTCGTTTCACTAAAATCAGTAAATTAAAAGGAGTAGAAAAATATGAAGTTATTTCATACAGCGGATTGGCATTTAGGTAAGCTTGTTCATGGCGTGTATATGACTGAAGACCAAAAGATTGTATTAGATCAGTTTGTACAGGCTGTTGAAGAAGAAAAACCAGATGCTGTAATTATTGCAGGGGATTTATATGACCGAGCAATTCCACCTACAGAAGCAGTAGACTTATTAAATGATGTGCTGCAAAAAATAGTTATTGATTTACAAACAACAGTTATTGCAGTAGCTGGTAATCATGATAGTCCGGATCGTATCCATTTTGGGAGTAGTTTAATGAAAAAACAGGGATTACATATTGCAGGCCAATTTCAATTCCCGTATGAACCTGTTGTACTAAATGATGAATATGGAGAGGTTCACTTCCATCTAATACCGTATGCAGACCCAAGCATAGTTAGACACGTGTTGAAAAATGAAGACGTACGTTCTCATGATGATGCGATGCGCATTTTTATGAATGAGCTCTCTGAAACAATGGATAAAGAAGCTAGACATGTATTTGTTGGACATGCATTTGTAACTTCTTCAGGAGAAGCGGAGGAGAATACAAGTGATGCAGAACGACCACTTTCAATTGGTGGTGCTGAATATGTAAATAGTCATTATTTTGATAAGTTTCATTACACTGCGCTTGGACATTTACATCAAGCGCATTTCGTACGTAATGAGACCATTAGATATTCAGGTTCACCACTTGCCTATTCAATTTCTGAAGAGAAACATAAAAAAGGTTATTACATTGTAGAACTGAATGAAACTGGTGAAGTAGCAATTGAAAAAAGGTTACTTTCACCACGTCGTAAAATGCGAACAGTAGAAGCGAAAATAGATGAATTATTACAGCACCCAGTAAGTGAAGATTACGTATTTGTAAAATTATTAGATGAAAACCCTGTCTTACAGCCAATGGAGAAAATACGATCTGTATATCCAAATGCAATGCACGTTGAAAGAGCGATGCAAAGGCGAGAACTCACAGATACAAATGAAGTAACGGTTTCAAGACATAAAACGGATGATTTATCTCTTTTAAAGGCTTTCTATAAAGAAATGAAAGGGTTAGATTTATCAGAAGAGAAAGAACGCCTATTTATAGATGTATTACAAACAGTGCAAGAACGGGAAGGTGAACGAGGATGAGACCGATTCAGCTTATTATGACAGCATTCGGGCCATATAAACAGAAAGAAGTAATCGATTTTGAAGATCTTGGAGAACATCGTATTTTCGCTATTTCTGGGAATACGGGAGCTGGAAAAACAACGATTTTTGATGCGATTTGTTATGTGTTATATGGTGAGGCTAGTGGAGAAGAACGTAGTGATACGAGCATGCTTCGAAGTCAATTTGCTGATGATGATGTTTATACAAGTGTAGAATTAACCTTTCAATTAAAAGGGAAACGCTATGAAATAAAAAGACAACTTGGACATAAAAAACAAGGGAATAAGACCATTACAGGACATGCAGTAGAATTATATGAAGTTATTGATGGAGAAAACGTTCCAGCCGTCGATCGTTTTCATGTAACAGACGTAAACAAAAAAGTGGAAGATTTAATTGGTTTAAGTAAACATCAATTTAGTCAAATTGTTATGTTACCACAAGGTGAATTCCGAAAACTATTAACATCTGAGACGGAAAACAAAGAAGAGATTTTACGTCGTATTTTTAAAACGGATCGTTATAAATTAATGCGTGAGTTACTTGATCAAAAGAGAAAACAATGGAAAGATGTTTTACAAGAAAAACAAAAAGAGAGAGAGCTCTATTTCCGTAATGTTTTTAAATTACCAATCCGTGATGGAGCATTATTAGAGACATTAGCGGCACAAGAACATGTAAATACGCATCAAGTAGTAGAAGCGTTAGAACAAGAAACAACAGTGTATAAGGCAGAGGTTGAGCAATTACAAGTAGAACAAGATGTTCAAACGAAGCAATTAAAGGATGCAGAAACACGTTTTCATGCAGCAAAATCTGTAAATGAGAAATTTATAGATTTACAACAAAAGAATGAGAAATATAACACTTTACAAGAGAACCGTGCAGCAATTGAAAGGAAAGAAAAATCCTTTAAACGTGCGGAACAAGCAAAGCGCTTATTACCATTTGAACAATGGTATGAAGAAGCGATGCAAAATGAGCAGAAAGCTGAAAGTTTGTTAAAACAGATAATCGTCAAACAAGAACAGATAATGAACAGCTTTGAACTTGCTCAGGAGAAGTATGAAGTAGTAAAGAATAAAGAAGCTGAACGAGAAGAGGCTAAAAAACTTGTTCAAAGATTAGAAGAGTTACAAGCAATCATTGAATCATTAGCTGAGAGAAAGCTGAATTTACAAAATGCCGAAATTCAAATAGGGAAATTAAAAGAAAGTATGCAAAAGTTGGATCAACAACTAGAAGAGCATACAAGCCAAAAACAGAGAATGTCTGATGAATTGCATCAATTAGAACAAGCACTTGAGCAATATGTAGCTAAAGTAGAAGAACTAACGAATATGCGAGAAGATGCAAAAGTTTTAAAGCAAGCATATGATGTTTGGCAAGAAAAACAAAAATTCGAGCAAGAAAAAGAAGTGGCAAATAATAAAATGGACGTGGCAGTTCGTGCATATGAAAACATGGAGCGCCGCTGGTTAAGTGAACAGGCTGGTATATTAGCTCTTCATTTACATGACGGTGCATCTTGTCCGGTATGTGGTAGTACGAATCATCCGCAAAAAGCTACAGAGCAAAGTAATGCGATCGATGAAAAAGAGTTAAACGATTTAAGAGATAAGAAGAACATTGCTGAAAAATTACATGTGCAAGTAGAGGAGAAATGGAATTTTTATCGACTACAATATGAACAAGTGATAGAAGAAGTTGTGAAGCGTGGCTATAACTCCGAAAAATTAGTTGAAACATATAGTGCACTTGTTCAAAAAGGAAAACAATTAGCAGCAGACGTTAATACGTTAAAAGCAAGTGAAGAAACACGTAAGCAGATTGCTGCGAACATGAAAAGCGTAGAAGAAAAAATAGAAGAACTTCAGAAACAAAAACGGGAAGTAGAAACAATGCAGCACCGTACAGAAATAGAGTGCATGCAACTTCGTACGTCATATGAACATGATAAACGAAATATTCCAGAAAACTTGCAAACAGTACAAGCTTGGAAATCACAGTTTGACCAAGCTATGCACGAACTTAGGTTAATGGAGGACGAATGGAAGAAAGTGCAGGAAGCGTATCAACATTGGCAAAATGAAAATATACGTATTCAAGCAGAACAGAAAGGTGCTTCTAATCAATTTGAAAGTGCAAAATTGAAGAAAGAAGAGACTTTCGCACGCTTTATGAAAGAGCTAGAACAAAGCGGATTTACAGATCAATTCACGTATAAAGAAGCCAAATTAAGCGACGCCGAGATGGAGATGTTACAGAAAGAAATTCAAGGTTATTATTCATCTCTTGAAGTGCTTGCAAAACAAATTGAAGAGCTAAACTCAGAATTAAAAGATAAAGAGTACATGGATATTACATCTTTAGGTGAACACATAAAAGAACTAGAAATTAATCTCGATATAATTAAAGAAAAACGTCAACGTGCGCAAAATGCGGTAACATATATTTCTGATTTACATGAAAACATTAGACGTATTGACGAACAAATTCACGAGGAAGAAAAAGCCTTCCAAGAACTTGTTGATTTATATGAAGTAATGAAAGGTGATAACGAAAGTCGTATATCATTTGAACGTTACATTTTAATTGAGTATTTAGAACAAATCGTTCAAATCGCAAACGAACGACTACGTAAATTATCAAATGGACAATTTTATTTAAAACGAAGTGAACGAGTTGAAAAAAGAAACCGTCAAAGTGGATTAGGCTTAGATGTGTACGATGCATACACTGGCCAAACGCGCGATGTAAAAACATTATCCGGCGGAGAGAAATTTAACGCATCACTTTGCTTAGCGCTAGGAATGGCAGATGTCATTCAAGCATATGAAGGTGGTATTTCCATCGAAACGATGTTCATCGATGAAGGGTTCGGTTCATTAGATGAAGAATCATTAACGAAAGCAGTTGATGCCTTAATTGACCTACAAAAATCAGGCCGATTTATCGGTGTCATTTCACACGTACAAGAGCTGAAAAACGCAATGCCAGCTGTATTAGAAGTAACGAAGCAAAAGGATGGGTGTAGTCAGACTAGGTTTGTGGTGAAGTAAGCTTAGAAAATGGAGTAGGGAATCTATCGATACTTTTAGTGTCATATGTATGAATCATAAAACGTCGTCTCTTCATATTGGAGGCGACGTTTTATTTTATAAAATATCTATGAATTATCTGTAGAAGGCGGCGTATTCTCCAAACGATTATAAGTTTTAAAGGCTGAAATTGCTGAGATAACCCCGCCTACTAAAAATAAAGCGGATCCTCCAACTAAGATGATACGACTGACATATGTTTCCCGTGCTTCTTCGACTTCTTCTTGTAACGCTGTAGGCATATGAATTCCCCTTTATAAAAGTTGTTTTATAAATAGTATATACAAACGCCTAAAATGTGTTAAAATAACTGATGATTTTATGCAGTGGGTAATTAGATGAGTAGGATGCGAGTGGCTAAATAAATCTTCATCACAAATTTATGCGAACTTCACATAGAGCACATATTAACATTGTATTATGTATATGTACCAAATAAATAAAGTGAATGTAAGTTCTGTTTTCAAAAATTTAAAATCCTTTTATTTCTATATGAAAGTTTTAATCGAGGGTTTTGAAAATTTTGGAAATAGATCTTATAAAAATGGAATTCATATAAAAGGGGAATGTCTTATGACAACATATACAAGTGAAATGAAAAAAACTTTAGTTTCAGAAGAAGATGTAGATATTTTAAAAATTATGGCGCATCCAATCCGACTGCAAATTGTAAATGAATTAAGTACGAGAAAAACTTGTAATGTAACACAATTAACAGAGTTACTGAATATTCCGCAATCTACTGTTTCACAACATTTATCAAAAATGAAGGGTAAAGTGTTACGAGCAGAGAGAAGAGGTTTAGAAATTTATTATCATATTAACAATTTAAAAGCGAGTAAGATTGTTAATGTTTTAGGGTATATAAACTAGTGAAATATTTTTATATAAAATAGCCCCTGCTGTTGAGCAGGGGCTATTTTGTGTTGTTTTATGTATTTGCATTTAAAACTTTATAGTTTTTATGATTTACAATTGTTCGATCAAATTCAAAAGTACCACCGCTTACATTTGTAATTTCAACTAAGACCGATTCAGTATAAAGTTTTAGTACAGATCCTGTAATCTTTAAATTGTTTCGTTGAAAAAGTATAGTATCCCCTACGTTTGCTTTCATAGTACCTCCTCATTAAAGACAGAAATATTTTTTTATTATATATATTAAACCACGGATAGATATATTAGTGAATATTTAGTTTTATTTATTGGGAAAAAATTTGTGATTTTATAAAAAATAAGGTGAATCGAAGTATAAAAAATTTTTCTAGTGTATTTAATCAGTAGTTTTTTGTATTTCATCCTTCGTTTTTTGTAACTGATTCCATGTTTTTGACGCTCTGTATTGTAAGTGCTTACATAAACAGAAACATCTTATACAATGAAGGTGTCAAATCAAAAGAGGTGACCAAAATGAACATAAAAAAAGTAAATTTAGCGAATAGCATTGAAATAGAAAGAGGAGGCGGAAAGATATGAAAAAATCAACTGTTAATCCATGGTTTGTTGTCCTTGGCACAGTTATAGTACAAATGGGGCTTGGAACGATATATACATGGAGTTTATTCAATCAGCCTTTAGTTAGTAAATACGGTTGGAGTCTTAACGCTGTTGCGATAACTTTCTCAATTACTAGTCTTTCTTTAGCATTTTCAACTTTATTTGCGAGTAAATTGCAAGAAAAATGGGGACTTCGTAAACTTATTATGATAGCTGGATTAGCATTAGGACTAGGGTTAATACTTAGTTCACAAGCGTCTTCATTAATATTGCTTTATGCACTAGCAGGAGTTGTTGTAGGTTATGCAGATGGTACAGCATATATCACTTCACTATCAAATTTAATAAAGTGGTTTCCAGAGCGTAAAGGTCTAATTGCTGGTATTTCTGTCTCTGCATATGGTTCAGGTAGCTTAATCTTTAAATACGTTAACGCACAGTTGATTGAATCAGTTGGTGTATCGCAAGCATTTATATACTGGGGTTTAATTGTTACAGCTATGATTGTAATTGGTGCTTGTTTAATCCATCAAGCTGCAGATCAAGGAGCAGTTCATGAAACAAAAACTAAGGAATACACAACGAAAGAAATGTTAGGCACAAAACAAGTATACTTATTATTTATCATGTTATTTACATCATGTATGAGTGGCTTATACTTAATTGGTATGGTAAAAGACATTGGTGTTCAACTTGTAGGACTTAGCGCAGCAACAGCAGCTAATGCGGTGGCTATGGTTGCAATCTTCAATACATTAGGTCGTATCATTTTAGGACCGTTATCGGATAAAATTGGGCGTTTAAAAATCGTTACTGGTACTTTTGTTGTTATGGCGAGTTCAGTATTAGTTCTAAGTTTTGTAGATTTAAATTACGGTATATACTTCGTATGTGTAGCAAGTGTAGCGTTTTGCTTTGGTGGAAATATCACTATTTTCCCAGCTATTGTTGGTGATTTCTTCGGTATGAAAAACCATAGTAAGAACTACGGAATTGTGTATCAAGGATTTGGATTCGGGGCGCTTGCAGGTTCCTTTATCGGTGCACTTCTAGGTGGATTCAAACCAACGTTCATGGTGATCGGTGTATTATGTGTCGTGTCATTCATTATCGCAATTTTAATTCAAGCACCTAAACAGAAAAAAGAACACGAAGAAGAGTATCGCAGCGTAGCGTAAGTATACAAATCTTCTATAACGCTATGATTACGAAAAAGCATCCTATTCTATTAATTAGGATGCTTTTTTTATGAGTTATTTTAACAAGGTTAAATTACTTTTGGGAGTTTTATAGATGTAAAAGTGAGTGGGATATATTGGAATATAATGAATTGATACATCGCATTTGAAATATATATTAAATCTTAAATGATAAAGAAGACATTCGTTAGTATTTGTAAGATATATTTTCAGAAAAATATTGAGAAAATATATACTTGAGTTTTTCATAAAGCATTGTAAATGAACGTATCTCTAGTTTGTCTTCTTCAATTTTAAAAAGAGGATTTAGAATTTTATTTATAATATAAGTACATTTAATACGTTTACATATGATTTTATTAAGAAGCATTAAAATACTTTGTCTGAAAAATAAAAAAAGATTGACAAGTTTATTGAGAAACATTATCATTTCGGTGTAAGATAGTAAATGAAAAACATTATCAATAAGATGGATTTTAAAGTAATGCGCACTTGACCAATTAGTTTAGTAAGTGTATTATTTTTTACAACACCACTGATAATGAAAATCAATATCAGTGGTGTTGCTTAATGAAATTAATGTTTATGTGAAAGGATAGAGAAAATGAACTTAGGGGAATTTGATGGGAAAACAGTTTTAGTAACAGGTGCAGCACAAGGCATAGGCAGTGTTGTTGCCAAAATGTTTTTAGAAAGAGGAGCCACAGTTATTGCGGTTGATCAAAATGAAGAGGGGTTAAATGTACTCTTAAATCAAAATGAATTAAATAATACACGTATGAAAACGTTTCGTTTAGATGTGAGTGATAGCGCTGCTGTTGAAGACATGGTAAATCATATTGCAAATGAAATAGCGCCAATAGATATTTTAATAAATGTTGCAGGGGTTTTACGTATGGGACCAATTCATTCGTTAAGTGATGAAGATTGGAATAAAACATTCTCTGTAAATACTACAGGGGTTTTCAATATGTCCCGAGCGGTAAGTAAAAATATGATGTTAAGAAAATCAGGGGCAATTGTTACAGTCGGTTCAAATGCGGCAAATACGCCGAGAATGGAGATGGCTGCGTATGCTGCGTCAAAAGCTGCAACGACGATGTTTATGAAATGTTTAGGACTAGAGCTTGCGGCATACAATATACGCTGCAACTTAGTTTCTCCAGGTTCTACTGAAACTGAGATGCAAAGATTACTATGGGCTGATGAGAATGGAGCTAAAAATATAATTACTGGTTCTCAAAATACATATAGACTCGGAATTCCATTACAAAAAATTGCACAACCTTCAGAAGTTGCTGAAGCAGTGTTATTTTTAGCCTCAGATAGAGCAAGTCATATTACAATGCACAATTTATGTGTCGATGGCGGTGCTACGTTAGGAGTTTAATAAAAATTCAGGAGGTTATTATATTATGAATGAACATATAGCTGTAAAGGAATTGTCAGAAAAACTTTTAGAAGATTATAAGACTGAATCTTCATTCTTTTTCGCTTCACCAACTCGAACTATATTAGCAGAAGGAGAGTTTACTACAGTAAAGCATCGTGAAATTGAAAATTTCCCAGAGCTTGTGCAAGCGACATTAAGTAATGCGAAACAAGCTGGAAATCCAAATCCTATCGTTGTGGGTGCTTTGCCATTCGATCGTAGAAAAGAAGTCCAACTTATCGTACCAGAATATAGTAGGATTTCTGAGCGTTTACAATTGGATACAACAAATCAGCTTGAAACAAATGAGAACGTAACATTTGAAATGACGCCAGTACCAGACCCTGAAGTTTATATGAATGGTGTGAAGCAAGGAATTAAAAAAATACAGGACGGTGATTTAAAGAAAATCGTTCTATCTAGATCGTTAGATGTTAAATCTTCGGAAAAGATTGATAAGCAAAAACTTCTGCGAGAATTAGCAGAACATAATAAGCATGGTTATACATTTGCTGTGAATTTACCGAAAGATGAAAAAGAGAACAGTAAGACGCTAATTGGAGCAAGTCCTGAATTACTTGTTTCACGTAATGGTATGCAAGTTATTTCTAATCCGTTAGCTGGTTCAAGGCCACGTAGTGAGGACCCAGTAGAAGATAAAAGAAGAGCAGAGGAATTACTTTCTTCTCCAAAAGATTTACATGAACATGCGGTAGTAGTTGAAGCGGTTGCCGCTGCACTTCGTCCGTATTGTCATACATTACATGTTCCAGAAAAGCCATCAGTTATTCATAGTGAAGCGATGTGGCATTTGTCTACAGAAGTGAAAGGTGAACTGAAGGATCAAAATACTTCTTCTTTACAATTAGCAATTGCCCTTCATCCTACGCCAGCAGTTTGCGGAACTCCGATGGAAAAAGCAAGAGAGGCTATACAGCATATTGAGCCATTTGACCGCGAGTTCTTTACAGGAATGCTAGGATGGAGCGATTTAAATGGAGATGGAGAATGGATTGTTACAATTCGTTGTGCTGAAGTACAAGAAAATACACTGCGTTTATATGCAGGAGCTGGAGTTGTTGCTGAGTCAAAACCAGAAGATGAGTTAGCAGAAACATCAGCTAAGTTCCAAACAATGCTAAAAGCTTTAGGATTAAGAGATAGTTCACTTAATGAAAAATAGGGGGAAGAAAGAATGCTAGTAGGTTATACAGAATGGCCAAAAGAATTTGCCGATCATTATCGAGAAGAAGGATGTTGGCTTGGTGAAACATTTGGAGGAGTGTTAAGAGAGCGGGCTGAGAAATATGGAGATCGAATCGCGGTTGTAAGTGGTAAGAAGCATATAACATATAGTGAACTTGATAAAAATGCAGATCGTTTAGCAGCAGGTTTACTGAATTTAGGAATAAAGAAAGAGGACAGAGTTGTAATCCAGTTACCTAACATTATCGAGTTTTTCGAAATATGTTTTGCACTATTTCGAATTGGAGCGCTTCCTGTCTTTGCACTACCTTCACATCGAAGCAGTGAAATTAGTTATTTTTGTGAGTTTGGCGAGGCGAGCGCTTACGTTATTTCAGATAAGGCTCTCGGTTTTGATTATCGAAAACTAGCAAGAGAAGTGAAAGAGAAAGTGCCAACTTTACAACGTGTAATTGTAGTGGGGGAAGAAGAAGAGTTTGTGAACATAAATGATCTGTATATGGATCCCGTCTCATTACCAGAAGTTCAGCCAAGTGATGTTGCATTTCTCCAATTATCAGGAGGGACAACAGGTCTTTCTAAATTAATTCCTAGAACACATGATGACTATATTTATAGTTTACGTGTAAGCGCTGAAATTTGTAATTTGAATGCAGAAAGCGTCTATATGGCAGTTCTTCCAGTAGCACACAATTACCCAATGAGTTCTCCAGGGACATTTGGAACTTTCTATGCGGGTGGAAAAGTGGTATTGGCAACTGGTGGTAGTCCAGATGAGGCATTTGCTCTTATTGAAAAAGAAAAAGTTACAATTACAGCGCTCGTTCCGCCATTAGCAATGATTTGGCTTGATGCTGCATCTTCTCGTAATACCGATTTATCGAGCCTAGAGGTTATTCAAGTAGGTGGTGCTAAGTTTAGCGCTGAGGTTGCAAGACGTATACGCCCTACATTTGGATGTACGTTACAGCAAGTATTCGGTATGGCGGAAGGATTAGTGAACTATACAAGATTAGACGATCCGGAAGAAATTATTATTCATACACAAGGTAGACCAATGTCTGCACTCGATGAAGTACGAGTTGTTGATGAAAATGACAACGATGTACAACCTGGCGAAGTAGGTAGTTTATTAACAAGAGGTCCATATACAATTCGTGGTTACTATAAAGCTGAAGAGCATAATGCACGATCATTTACAAAGGATGGATTTTATCGCACAGGCGATCTTGTAAAAGTAAATGAAAAAGGATACATCATTGTAGAAGGAAGAGATAAAGATCAAATTAACCGTGGTGGTGAGAAAGTTGCTGCGGAAGAAGTTGAAAATCATTTATTAGCACACGATGCGGTCCATGACGTAGCAATTGTATCTATGCCTGACGATTATTTAGGTGAACGCACCTGTGCTTTTGTTATAGCTCGCGGACAAGTTCCGGCAGTAAGTGAATTAAAAATGTTTTTAAGAGAACGTGGTATAGCGGCTTATAAAATTCCAGATCGAATTGAATTTATTGAATCATTCCCGCAAACAGGAGTCGGAAAAGTCAGCAAAAAAGAACTACGTAAAGTCATTGCTGAAAAACTTATTACAGTAAAACAATAATAAAAACCGGAAGGAAGTGATTAGATGGCTATCCCATCTATTTCAGTATATAAAATGCCAATTGAATCAGAACTACCAAAAAATAAAGTGAATTGGACACCAGACCCGAAACGTGCAGTACTTTTAATTCATGACATGCAAGAATATTTTCTTGATGCATATAGCGATAAAGAATCACCAAAAGTAGAACTTATTTCAAATATTAAAATGATAAGAGAAAAATGTAAACAACTTGGTATACCAGTTGTTTATACAGCGCAACCTGGTGGACAAACGTTAGAACAAAGAGGTTTATTACAAGACTTTTGGGGTGACGGTATTCCTGCTGGACCAGATAAAAAGAAAATTGTTGATGAACTTACTCCTGATGAGGATGATATATTCCTAACAAAATGGAGATATAGTGCATTTAAAAAGACAAATCTATTAGAAATTTTAAATGAAAAAGGAAGAGATCAACTCATTATTTGCGGTATTTATGCGCATATTGGATGCCTTTTAACAGCTTGTGAAGCATTTATGGATGGTATAGAGCCGTTCTTTGTAGCAGATGCAGTTGCTGATTTTTCACTAGAGCATCATAAACAAGCATTGGAGTATGCATCTAATAGATGCGCAGTAACGACATCAACAAACCTACTGTTAAAAGATTTACAAAGTGTAAAAGGTGATGAGAGTGAAGGAATCACTATACAGCAAGTACATGAACTAGTTGCACAACTACTTCGTGAGTCAGTAGAGAGTATTGATATTGATGAGGACTTATTAAATAGAGGGCTTGATTCGGTCAGAATTATGAGTTTAGTAGAGAAGTGGCGTCGTGAAGGGAAAGAAATCACGTTTGCAGATTTAGCAGAACGTCCAACTGTTGCAGGTTGGTACAGCTTACTATCTTCACAAACAGCACAGGTGCTGTAACAAATAGACTACATAATAAAGGGGTAGTAAAGAATGCCTAACAGTCAAAAGATTCGTCATTCGTTATCATCTGCGCAGTCTGGCATGTGGTTTGCGCAACAATTAGATCCGCTTAATCCGATATATAATACTGGGGAATATGTAGAAATAAACGGGAATATTCATCAAGACATTTTTGAATTAGCTGTACGTAAAGTTGTAATGGAAGCAGAAGCACTTCACGTTCGCTTCGAAGAGGATGAAATTGGCCCATGGCAAGTTATTGAAGAATCACAGTTTCATATGCATTTTATTGACGCTCGGAAAGAAGAAAACCCTGAAGAAGCTGCTAAAGTATGGATGAAAAATGATTTATCTATACCAGTCAATTTGAAAAAAGATACATTATTTACTGAAGCACTTATTCAAGTTGAAAATAATCGTTTCTTTTGGTATCAGCGCATCCATCACATTGTGATGGATGGCTATGGATTTTCACTTCTTAGCCAAAAGGTAGCGAATGAGTATACATCACTTATAGAAGAAACAAACAAGAGTGAAAAGCTATTTGGTTCTCTTGCAAAAGTCGTGCAAGAAGATATCGAGTATCGTGAGTCTAAACAATTTCAGGAAAATCGTACTTTTTGGTTAGAAAAGTTTGCAGATGCCCCAGAAGTTGTAAGTTTGGCAGAACGAGCACCGAGAACATCAAATGGATTTTCACGAGAAACAGCTTATTTATCTAGTTCTAGCACGAAAACTTTACTAGAAGATATCAATATTTCGTTAACAAGTTGGCCGGAATTCATTGTGGCTGTAACAAGTATTTATATGCATAAATTAACAGGTGAAAATGATATTGTTTTAGGTTTACCGATGATGGGACGTCTAGGTTCTGTATCTATTCATACACCAAGTATGGTAATGAATTTAGTTCCACTTCGTATCACAGTAACTCCAAATATAACTCTTGCGGAATTATTGCAGCAAGTTTCTAAAGAAATCCGAGATGTACGTCGCCATTATAAATACCGTCATGAGGAATTAAGAAGAGACTTAAAGTTACTAGGTGAAAATCAAAGGTTGTTTGGACCGTTAGTGAATGTTATGCCTTTTGATTACGGGCTTAATTTTGCTGGAAATCGTGGTATTACGCATAACTTATCAGCAGGACCTGTAGATGATTTATCGATAAATGTATATAAACGTTTTGATCAAAATGAGCTAATGATTCATTTTGATGCGAATCCCGAAGTATATAATGGCGCAGAGCTAGCATTGCATAAAGAAAGATTTATGAATCTATTTGAATTAGTAATAAATAATTATGAGAAAAACGAGCCGATTGGAAAAATAAACATTACTCTGCCTGAAGAAAATCATAAAGTTTTATTGGAATGGAATGAAACGAAGGAAGACGATGAGTTAATCAGTTTACCTATATCATTTGAAAAACAAGTGCAAAAAAATCCAAATAAACTAGCGATTACTTGTGACGGTGTAATCCTTACGTATAAAGAGCTAAATGAACGAGCGAATGAACTAGCACATTATTTAGTAGAAGAAGGAATACGACCAAATCAGTTTGTAGCTTTAGTATTCCCTAGATCAATAGAAATGGTAGTTAGTATGCTAGCAGTCTTAAAGGCTGGTGCAGCGTATTTACCAATAGATCCAGAATACCCAGCAGAAAGAGTTAATTATATAGTAAATGATGCAAAACCAGTTTGTATCATAACACATTCATCTGTTTCATCTAAGTTAGTTATAGAAAAGGATATGAAAAAAATTGTATTAGATGACGAAGAAACGAAACTAGCGTTACATACATATTCTCGTATGAATATAGCATGTAAGAATGATGTATCACTTTTAAACCCAGCCTATACAATATATACTTCAGGCTCAACAGGAAACCCAAAAGGTGTAATTGTTCCTATGAGAGGTTTAAGTAACTTTTTAATGGCTATGCAGCAAAAGTTTTCATTAAATGAAAATGATCATTTATTAGCAGTTACAACGTTTGCGTTTGATATTTCTGCTCTAGAAATTTATTTACCTCTTATTAGTGGTGCAAGTTTAACAATTGCGCAAAAAGAAGACATACAAGAGCCATCAGCATTAACGACACTTTTACAAGAAGAAAGAGTGACAATTATGCAGGCTACACCGACGCTTTGGCAGGCGTTAGTAACTGATTATCCAGAGAAGCTACAAGGGCTAAATATACTTGTTGGTGGTGAAGCTCTCCCAGCGCATTTAGCAAATAAATTAAAAGAATTAGGTTGTTCAATAACTAATTTATATGGACCAACTGAAACGACGATTTGGTCTACTTTCATGAACATTGATGAAGGTGAAAAGGGTATACCACCTATTGGAAAGCCAATTTGCAATACAGAAGTGTATGTATTGGATGCAGGGCTACAACCAGTTCCACCTGGAATTATTGGTGAATTATATATTGCAGGGGAAGGACTTGCAAGCGGATATTTAGGAAAACCTGAGTTAACAGCTGAACGGTTTGTTGCAAATCCTTATGGAGAATCAGGGAAGCGCATGTACCGTACAGGAGATCTTGTGAAATGGCGTAGTGATGGTGCGTTAGAGTACATTAGTCGCGCAGATCATCAAATTAAAATTCGTGGATTCCGAATTGAATTAGCTGAAATTGAAACGGTATTACAACGACATGAAAATATTCAACAAGCGGTAGTAATGGTACGAGAAGATCGTGCAAATGATAAACGCATCATTGCGTATATCGTTGCAGAAGAAAAGGAACCGATTAATCTTTCAGAAATTCGTTCTTATGTTTCAGAAAGTTTAGCGAATTATATGATACCATCGGCATTTGTTGTGCTAGAAGAATTACCATTAACGCCAAATGGTAAGGTTGACAGAAAGAAATTACCTGCTCCTGATTTTAATGGAATGAACAACGAGAGAGTTGCTAGAAATCCGAAAGAAGAAATATTATGTGATTTATTTGCAGAAGTACTTGGTGTTTCTCGAATTAGCATTGATGATAATTTCTTTGAAATGGGTGGACATTCACTTCTCGCATCTCGTTTAATGGCAAGAATTCGTGAAACGTTAAGTGTGGAATTAGGAATTGGGAAACTATTTGAATCACCAACTGTTGCCGAACTGGCGAAACAATTAAACCATGCAAAAAGCGCAAGACCAGCTATTCAGAAAGCAAGTAGGCCAAATGAAGTTCCACTTTCATTTGCACAGCGCAGGTTATGGTTCTTAAATTGTTTAGAAGGTCCAAGTCCTACTTATAATATTCCGCTAGTCATTCGTATGAATGGAATATTGAATCGGGAAGCATTACAAGGTGCTTTTTATGATGTAGTTGAGAAACATGAAACACTTAGAACAATTTTCCCTAACGTATTAGGTAGTTCCTATCAGAAAATTTTAGATATGGAAAATTTAAATCTAGAAATGGTTATAACTAATACATGTAAAGATGAATTAGAAAGTGTACTTTCAGAGGCGGTAAGATATAGCTTTAACCTCGATATTGAGCCGGCAGTTCGTTTGCAACTTTTTACAGTGAGTGAAAACGAACATGTATTATTAATTTTATTACATCATATTGTAGGTGATGGCTGGTCATTACAGCCGTTAACGAGAGATTTTACAGCGGCGTATAAAGCACGATGTCAAGGTGACAGAGTTCAGCTGGAGACACTACCAGTTCAATACGCAGATTATGCACTTTGGCAACAGCAATTGCTAGGTGATGAAACGACACCAGAGAGTCTTATTTCAACACAATTAGATTTTTGGAAAGAAGAACTTAAAGGTTTACCAGACCAAATGGAGTTACCTACAGATTTCCAGCGTCCAATTGAGACGAGTTACCGCGGGGAAACAATTCATTTTCATATAGATGAAGGTATGCATAGTAGGTTAGTAGAGCTTGCACGTAAAAATGGAGTTAGTTTGTTTATGGTATTGCAAGCAGGGCTTAGTGCACTATTTACAAGATTAGGTGCAGGCACTGATATACCAATTGGAAGTCCGATTGCTGGAAGAAATGATGATGTACTTTCAGATATCGTTGGTTTATTTGTAAATACATTAGTGTTACGTACAAATACGTCAGGAGATCCAAGTTTTAAAGAATTATTAAATAGAGTGAAGCAGGTAAATCTTGCAGCTTATGAAAATCAAGATGTTCCATTTGAAAGGCTTGTTGAAGTGTTAAATCCAGTACGTACTCGAAACAGCCACCCGTTGTTTCAAGTTATGTTAGCTTTTCAAAATACACCAGAAGCAACGTTTCATGCACCAGATTTAGAAGCGAGCCTTGAAATTCAAAGCGTTGGTTCTGCAAAATTTGATTTAACATTTGAAATTAGTGAGAGTAACGAGGTTGATGGTACTCCGAACGGTTTACATGGATTACTAGAGTTTAGTACCGATTTATATAAACGTGAAACGGTTCAAAAACTAATAGAACGATTCATTTTGTTATTAGATGATGCAGCTACAAATCCGGATCAATCAATTGGCAGATTAGAAATATTAACTGTAGCAGAGAAAAATACAGTGTTAGAAAAGTGGAATGGTGGTTTTCAAATTGCACCAGAAATGACATTGCCACAATTGTTTGAAAAGCAGGCTCATATAAATCCAAATTCTATAGCTGTTGTCTTTGAAAATAAGAAATTAACTTATGAAGAGTTAAATAGAAAAGCAAATAAAATAGCTCGATTCCTAATAGCAAAAGGGATTGGTCCTGAACAACTCGTTGCTTTAGCGATGCCAAGATCATTAAACATGGTTGTAAGCTTATTAGCTGTTCTTAAAGCTGGTGCCGGATACCTTCCGTTAGATCCAGATTACCCAGCAGACCGCATTTCATTTATGCTACACGATGCGAAACCATCATGTGTTTTAACGAATTCAGAAGTGGAAATTGAATGTGATGAGGCACTAAAAGTTTTAGTTGATGATGTGAAAGTAATAGCAGAAGTTGAGAAATATAGTGATGACAATATTGATGAAGTGGAACGAATTAAGCCATTATCTCCATCACATATTGCTTACGTTATTTATACGTCAGGCTCAACGGGTAGACCGAAAGGCGTTATGATACCTCATCAAAATGTAGTAAGACTTTTAGGAGCAACTGATCATTGGTTCCAGTTTGACGGAAACGATGTTTGGACGATGTTCCATTCATACGCTTTTGATTTCTCGGTTTGGGAAATTTGGGGACCTTTATTATACGGAGGGCGTTTAGTTGTAGTGCCACATACTGTAAGTCGCTCACCGAAAGAATTTTTACAGCTTCTTGTTAAAGAAAAGGTTACGGTTTTAAACCAAACTCCATCAGCGTTCTATCAATTGATGCAAGCAGATCGTGAAAATGAAGAGATTGGCCAAAAATTATCTTTACGATATGTTGTTTTTGGAGGAGAAGCACTTGAGCTAAGTCGCTTAGAAGATTGGTATAGTCGACATCCTCATAACGCACCAAAGCTTATTAATATGTACGGTATTACGGAGACGACAGTACATGTTAGTTATATTGAATTAGATGAAACTATCGTCTCTTTACGAGCAAATAGTTTAATTGGGTGCAGTATACCTGACCTTAAAGTGTATGTGTTAGACAACTATTTACAACCAGTGCCACCTGGAGTAGTTGGAGAAATGTATGTTGCAGGTGCAGGGCTTGCGCGTGGATATTTAGGAAGAGCAGGATTAACGGCTGAACGCTTTATCGCAGATCCATTTGGCAAGCCAGGTACAAGAATGTATCGTACAGGAGACTTAGCTCGCTGGCGTAAAGATGGGACGCTAGATTATATAGGACGTGCAGATCATCAAATCAAAATTCGTGGGTTCCGAATTGAATTAGGAGAAATAGAAGCAGTCATAATGAAGCACCCTAAAGTTGAGCAAGTAGCCGTTATTGTACGTGAAGATCAACCAGGGGATAAACGGTTAGTTTCTTATATCGTTGCATCAAATAATGAAGCGATTGATACGAATGAAATGCGTCAGTTTGCTAGTGGTAGTTTACCAGATTATATGGTTCCATACGCTTTTGTAGTAGTAAATGAGTTACCTTTAACTCCAAACGGTAAATTAGATAGAAAGGCATTGCCAGCTCCAGAATTTATTGCATCATCTTCTAGTCGTGGTCCAAGAACACCGCAAGAAGAAATGTTATGTGACTTGTTTACAGAAGTGCTAAGTGTACCTCAAATTGGAATTGATGACGGATTCTTTGATCTTGGTGGCCATTCACTCCTTGCAGTGCAACTTATGAGCCGCATGAAAGAGGCGCTTGGAGTGGAACTAAATATTGGCACTTTATTTGCAGCACCGACTGTTGCAGGGTTAGCTGAAAGACTTGAGATGGGGAATGGTCAAAGTGCACTTGATGTGTTGCTTCCATTACGAGCAAGCGGGGATCAATTACCACTATTTTGTGTACATCCAGCTGGTGGATTAAGTTGGTGCTATGCAGGACTTATGAAATCTTTAGGAACAGATTATCCAATCTATGGTGTACAAGCACGAGGTATTGCTAAAAATGAAGAACTTCCAAAAAGTTTAGAGGAGATGGCGGCGGATTACTTGAAACATGTTCGTGAAGTACAGCCTCATGGACCATATAGTTTACTAGGTTGGTCGCTTGGAGGAAATGTTGTGCATGCAATGGCGGCGCAATTACAAAATGAAGGGGAAGAAGTAGAATTACTCGTTATGCTTGATTCTTATCCTGGACACTTCTTACCGAATACGGAAGCGCCTACTGAAGAGGAAGCGTTAATCGCATTACTTGCTTTAGGCGGATATGACCCAGATAACATGGAGGGTAAACCACTTACAATGGAAAGTGCAGTTGAAATCCTTCGTAAAGATGGAAGTGCATTAGCAAGTCTTGAAGAAGAGACTATATTGAACTTGAAAGAAACATATGTAAATTCAGTAGGGTTGTTAGGGAAATATGTACCGAAAGTTTATAACGGAGATATCTTATTCTTTAGATCTACTGTTATACCAGACTGGTTTGATCCTATTTCTCCAAATACGTGGCTAAATTATTTAGATGGGCAAATTGTGCAGCACGATATTGATTGTAGACATAAAGATCTATGTCAGCCAGGTCCACTTACGGAAATTGGACAAGTATTAGCGAAATATTTGCAGAATAAGAAAGGGGTAAGTAGAGTATGACGAATCCATTTGAAAATGATAATTACACATATAAAGTATTAATAAATGAGGAGGGCCAGTATTCTCTCTGGCCTGCTTTTCTCGATGTACCTATTGGCTGGAATGTCGTATATGAAGAAGCTAGTAGGCAGAGCTGCTTAGAATATGTTGAATATAACTGGAAAGATTTGAATCCACAAGGTAATCAAGTTCGCGAAAAAACATTAGTAGGAAAACGATAATGAAAGAAAAACTAAATCCAAAAGTAGTTGTAAGTATCGTTTATATAACTGCGATGTTTATGGCTGCGATGGACGCAACGATTGTAAATGTAGCACTGCAAACGATAAGTAGAGAACTACAAGTACCTCCATCTGCAATGGGGACGGTGAATGTTGGGTATTTAGTTAGTTTAGCTGTTTTCCTTCCGATTTCTGGTTGGTTAGGAGATCGTTTTGGTACGAAAAGAGTATTTTTAATTGCTCTTTTCGTATTTACAATTGCATCTGCTTTATGCGGAATGGCTAACGATATTACTTCATTGAATATTTTCCGTATTATTCAAGGTGCTGGCGGAGGGCTTTTAACACCGGTTGGAATGGCGATGTTATTTCGAACATTTTCACCAGAGGAAAGACCGAAGATTTCCCGGTTCATTATACTTCCAATTGCTGTAGCACCAGCAATTGGTCCTATCATCGGTGGTTTCTTTGTAGATCAAATGTCTTGGCGTTGGGCATTTTATATTAATCTACCGTTTGGAATCGTTGCATTGCTATTTGGACTTCTATTTTTAGCAGAACATGTTGAAAAATCAGCTGGTCGCTTTGATTCGCTCGGCTTTATTTTATCAGCACCAGGATTTGCGATGCTCATATATGCACTCAGCCAGGGACCATCAAAAGGGTGGATTTCTTCAGAAATTATGAGTACTGGGATAGCTGGGGTTGTATTCATTACATTGTTTATAATTGTAGAACTGAAAGTAAAGCAACCGATGTTAGATTTACGCTTATTAAAAGAACCAGTCTTTAGAAAGATGAGCATTATATCATTATTTTCATCAGCTGGTTTATTAGGAATGTTATTTGTTTTTCCTCTTATGTATCAAAATGTGATAGGAGTTTCTGCACTGGAATCAGGACTTACGACATTTCCAGAGGCGATTGGATTAATGATTTCTTCACAAATTGTACCATGGTCATATAAGAAATTAGGAGCTCGAAAGGTAATTTCTATTGGATTAATATGTACGGCGGTTATATTTGTTTTATTGAGTTTTGTAAATCATGATACGAATCCGTGGCAAATCCGGGCATTATTGTTTGGTATCGGTATTTTCTTAGGTCAATCTGTCGGTGCGGTTCAATTTTCTGCCTTTAACAATATCACGCCACCTTCTATGGGGAGAGCGACTACTATATTCAATGTGCAAAATCGACTAGGTTCAGCAATAGGAGTAGCGGTTTTAGCTAGTATACTAGCTGGTTTTGGAGGTAATAACGTTCAATCCGATTTTTTACCATATCAAGCAGCATTAATTGGGTCAGCAATATTTTTGCTCATAGCACTACTATTTTCTTTACGTATTTCCGATAAAGAGGTAATGTCAAAGAAGAAAGAAAAAACATTATCTGTATCAGAAAAAGAGAAAGTACTTGTCAATGAATAACAATATACGTATGCTTTTTATGAAAATTGATATTCGTTGAATAAAGGAGAGTTTACATGATAGAAAGTAAAGTTGTAGATTCTATTCCAACTTTGAATGAGAATGATTGTCAAATATGGTGGGCAAGAATTTCGGATTTACAATCATGGCATTACAATTTACTAAATGATATAGAGCGAGAGAAAGCAAATTCGTATCATCATTCGGCAGATCGAGCTCGTTTTATAATAGGTTGCGTAATAAGTAGATTAGTTCTCGGCAAGATACTTTCTATGTCACCAGTCCAAGTACCAATTGATCGAATGTGCTCAGTATGTAAATTGCAGCATGGAAGACCACAATTACCAGAAGGTATGCCGCAATTATCCGTTTCGCATTCAGGTGAGTGGGTTGTCGTTGCATTTACAAAATCTGTACCTGTTGGCATAGATGTAGAACAAATGAATCCAAGTATAGATGTTATGAAAATGGCAGAAGGTGTATTAACAGAAATTGAAATAGCGCAAGTTATGAAACTGCCAAATGAACAGAAAATAGAAGGTTTTTTAACATATTGGACTCGAAAAGAAGCGGTGCTGAAAGCGACAGGTGAAGGACTAATGATTCCACCAGTACATATTACAGTATCAGCTCCAAATGATCCTCCAAACTTGTTGGTTTTTAAGGATAGACAAGAGTTAGCAAGTAATACAATGATGGAAGATGTAAGGCCTAGTTTAGATTATAGGGCTTCTGTTGCAATATTCAGTAAGGAAGTGACTGAAATTACGCAATTAGACGCGGCAGCACTTTTAAATCTTAAATAAAAAAATTACAGAAGAGGTGTTCCTCATGTTAGTAGCGGAAAATAGAAAGAATGAATTCATTTATAATGTACAAGCAATTAAAAATATTTTATTTTCTGGAGATACATCATCCATTCATGCTTTAGAAAAGCTTTTAAATGATACAGTTCAGTTTGATGTTCTTGAACAAGAGGCACTTGGTAGACAGTACATTCCGAAAGAAGCAAAGAATTTCTTTGATAAAGATGGAACATTTCTTTACCGTGTATCTAATGTTAGTTATAAAGGAAAGGTGTTATCTGAAAATCTAATTTTTGCAGACACTTCGTTTTTACCGGACGCAATAAAGAGTGAATTAGAGAGTGGAAATATTCCTGTTGAAAAGCTTATAGAAAAGATGGAAGTAAGAAGAAATGTATTATATGAAGGATATCAGCCAGCTGGAAATATTATTGAATTGTTTGATGGATGTTCTGTTACAGCGAATGTGTATCCAACTAGAAAGTATCAAATTGTAAGTAACTGCAAATGTGTATTTTATATTTGTGAAGTGTATCATGCAGAGAATATAAAGCAATTGCTTAAATAAAAACAAGAAACCAGCCTATAAAATGGCTGGTTTCTTGTTTATTTAACAGCTTCTTTTAATTCTTTACCTGCTTTAAATGCAGGAACTTTACCAGCTGCGATTTGAATTTCTTCGCCAGTTTGCGGATTACGTCCTGTACGAGCAGATCTTTCGCGCACTTCAAAAGTTCCAAATCCGATTAATTGAACTTTATCGCCAGATTGTAATGCATTAGCAATTGTGTCAAATACGGATTGTACAGCTGCAGAAGCGTCCTTTTGAGAAATATCAGCTGATTGTGCTACGTTTTTAATTAATTCTGTTTTGTTCATGTTTTCACCTCATAAAAAAATTTTTGGAATGAATGTTTTAGTATAATAGATAGTAAAGATAAAGCTATCACTATGATTAGAAAGAATACTATATAATTATGTTAATTTCGTTGCAAGAGACTGAATCCCTTCTATTATTTGGGGATTAATTAAGAATCGATGCATATAAAAAGCTTTAGTATGAGGATGAGGGGGAGTATACGAATGATTTTTCGTGAAAAAAATGAGAAGGAAAGTATATTAATTCGTCAACATGATCATGGTTTTTTAGCTGGAGAGATTGCAAAGCATATAAAAGATGAAGGTAAAACATATTTAAAAGAAACAGTTGATGCAATATATGAGCATGACAGAGGATGGATAGAGCTTGATAAAGTACCAATTTTAAATGATGCTAAAAATATTCCATATACATTTATGGATTGTCCAAGCCCATTACGTTTTGTTTTTTATACGATTGGTTTGAATGAAATTGAAAATTCTAATCCATACGGGGCATTGCTTTGTAGTAAACATTTTTTATCATTTCCACTAAACGAGGAAGATGAAGAGATGATGTCATTTTATAAACATGAATTAGAACGACAAAAAAGAATCTTGAAAACGTTAACAAAGGAACAGTTTGCGATGTTCGATAAACATTATAGATTATTAAAGTTTTGTGATGAACTTTCTTTATACGTATGTATGAATAAGCCTGGTGTCAAAAAGAAAGATGAAATTGATTTATTTAAAGATGGTTTTGAAGGAACAGAAATGTTTAATAGTAAAGAGGAGAAACTTATTCAAGCTGAATGGGTGGATGAGGAAACAATTCGGATTACACCATTTCCATTTCAAACGGAATTTTATACGTATGTAAAATATAAAACGATAAATAAGCATGAAATGAAAGAAAAAGGGATTGCAAAGGCTGATAGAGAATCAGAAATGAAGAAACAAACCATTCGTTTCATACAATAAGGAGGTAATATAAATTGAAAGATTATATATTAAAACAGTGTGATTATCATGCTTGGGCTAATACAAGATTATTCAATCGATTAAAAGAGTTACCAAACTATGAGACCATTTTTAAGGAGCAGATACAGAGTGTATTTCCATCCATTAAGGATACTTTTGTGCATATTTATATTACAGATCAAGTGTGGTTACATATATTGCATGGTAAAAGTATGAATGAAGCAATACAAGACCGAGAAGATTTACGAAAACAAATTGAAACTAAATCGTTACATGAATTAGAAAAAATGTTTGAAAACATGGCAAATCAATATAAAGATTTTTTAATTACAATACAAGATGTGAATGCTGTATTTGTTATTGAGAATCCATATGTAGGGAAATTAGAAACTTCGATTTTAGAATTAGTGCAACATGTCGTAAATCATGGTACATATCATAGAGGAAATATAACAGCGATGATCCGTCAACTTGGTCATTCGTCGACAATGATGGATTTTGTACTGTATTTACATATGGTTAAAAAGCAGGGAGAGTAATATAGTTTGTAAGAAGGAGAGGCTTTAATTATAGAAGTCTCTCCTTCTATTTTATTCCGCATTCATGGTAGATCGACTGATTAAAGTTTTCTTAAGAAGCTTTATTTTCTTGTAATTGCTTAGCGTATTGTACAGCCTTATATGCATTGACTCTACCGTTTTTCCAGTACGTACCTGTACCACTAATTTTATCAGAAGTTGACTCAATAATTTGGCGAATTTGTGTATTACTATATCCTTGATTTGCTAAAAGAGCAGCGACTCCTGCAACATGAGGTGTTGCCATAGATGTACCACTTAATGATTGATACGTGCTTCCTTTATATGTTGAATATATATTTGAACCTGGTGCTGCAACATCTACCCAGCTACCATAAGTAGAAAATGAAGATTTTCTATCTGATTGATCTGTAGAACCAACTGCAATTACTTCGCTGTAATAAGCAGGGTAATTAGCTTTTGTATTTCCAGCATTTCCAGCAGCTGCAACTATAACAGAGCCTTTATTCCATGCATATTGAACGGCTTGTTGTAATGCAGTACCACCATTTGGAGCTCCTAAACTTAAACTAATTACTTTTGCACCCGAATCAGCAGCTTCTCGAATACCTTGCGCTACAGCATCAAGAGTACCACTTCCTTGATTATCTAATACGCGGACAGCATAAATTGAAGTTTGTGGGGCAACACCAGCAATTCCGACACTGTTATTCGTAAGTGCTCCAGTAATTCCAGCGCAATGTGTACCATGACCATTACCATCATCAGATGTATTGTCGTTATCAACATAATCATGCCCGTAAATTACTTTCGAAGCCAAATCAGGATGTGAACCTTGAACTCCTGTATCAATAATAGCTACTTTTACACCAGGATCACTTCGTTGGCTATCCCAAGCTTGTGGAGCTTGAATCTTTTGTAATCCATATTGATTTTTAAAATATGGGTCGTTTGGAGTCCAAAAGGCGTGAACGTAATAATTCGGTTCTGCATATTCTACATCTGGATTATTTTTATAACTCTTTATTTTTTCTTTTACAGTACCCTTTGAAAATTGTACGACTTCAAAACCTAACTTATCATCTTTAGATAAGACATTAGCTCCGACAGATTTATGAAAAGATTGCACATTACTTAAAGATGCATTTTGCTTGAACTTAACGATTAATTGGTTAGGAACGTAATCAGTAGATGATGTTTCAGCGCTTGAAGTATTTGTGTTAAAGAAGAAACCACCAATAATAAATGATAAAACAGATAGGAAAACAATGATTTTGTTTTTCAAAAGATTTTTCCTCCCTTTTCTTGGATGAGTTTTTCAGCGACACTTTAATGTCGCATTCCTTTTCAACTATATAGTTAGACCATACGATTTATGACATTTATGTGAAAAACTTTTGGAGGAATAAAAAGGAGTAAACATTGATATAAATATATTTTTAATGATAGTAATTAAGTAAAAGAGGGGATGAAAAAAGGAATGCTCATCGTGTATGAGTCATTCCTTTTTTCATAGATTAACTTGCCTGTTTTTTATTATTTTCTTTCAATTTCTCTGCTTGTAAAAAGCGATTCGTTTCAGCAACAACAATACTACTTAATCCAATTAGACCAATTAAGTTTGGAATGGCCATAAGTCCATTTGCAATATCAGCAAATGTCCATACGATTCCTAGCTTTAAATTAGCACCAATTGCAATCATGACGATAAAGATTGCTTTATAATATTTAACAGCACTTTCTCCGAATAAATAAGCTACACATTTTTCTCCATAATACGACCAGCCTAAAATAGTAGAGTAGGCAAATAAAATAATTGCGATACCGAGAATCATACTACCAGCAGTACCAAATACAGATTGGAATGCAAGTGTTGTAGCTTCAACGCCAGTTTTACCAGATTTCCAAGCACCTGTAGTAATTAATACTAGTCCTGTAATTGTACATACAATAAACGTATCTAGAAAAGTACCAGTCATTGAAACTAAAGCTTGTTTTGCAGGTGAATCAGTTTTTGCAGCCGCAGCAGCAATTGGTGCACTCCCTAAACCAGCTTCGTTCGCAAATACACCACGCGCCATTCCAATTTGAATAGCTGATGCAACTGTTGACCCAATAAAACCACCAGCAGCTGCTGTACCATTAAATGCACCAGAAAAAATAAGTGAAAATGCTTCAGGAATTTGGTCGTAGTGATAGAAAATAATTATAAGACCAGCAATTATATAAAAGAAAGCTTTAATAGGAACGACATAACCCGTCACTTTCCCGATTTTTTTTACACCGCCTAAAATAACAATTGCGATTAAAAATGCCATTAGTATACCAGTTAAAGCAGGAGGGAAAGAGAAATTAATTCGCATTGCCTCTGCAACTGAATTAGATTGCACCATATTACCAATACCGAAAGAAGCAGTTGTACCGAATATAGCGAATAATACTGCTAGCCATTTCTTACCCAAACCACGTTCTAAATAATACATTGGCCCACCTGAATATTCACCATTTTCATTACTAACACGGTATTTCACTGCAAGTATTGCTTCAGCATACTTTGTTGCCATACCGAACAATGCGGTAATCCACATCCAAAATATTGCACCAGGTCCACCTATAGTAACAGCTGTTGCAACACCGGCTATATTTCCCATACCAATCGTTGCGGCCATAGCTGTCATGAGTGCTTGGAAGTGACTAATATCTCCAGAAGAAGAAGTATCTTCTGATTTTTTAAACGCTAGTTTGTGAGCGTATAATAGTTTACTAAACTGTAAACCTTTCAAACGCATTGTGAGAATGACACCAGTTCCAACGAGTAGCAACAAAGTTGGTAATCCCCACACGTATTGATTTAGTTGTTCTAATACTTTACTTACTGTCTCCATCTTTATTCTCCTTTTTTAGAAAAAATAAAAACCACTTCAAGTAAATGAAATGGTCTCTGGAGAAACAAGGGATAGAAAAATAAACCGATACAATCGGCTTTTTCTTTCGCTTGTCTCTGTCCTTTTACCTGAGAGATTATCCGCTAAAGTAGCAGATTTGCTCCTTCGGTGCTCGTTTTCCTCCGCGCTCTATAAAAGCGAGAGGGAGTCTCTCCAGAGATTCGTCCCCATGCAGTTCTACTTGTAACCAAGACCTGAGAGTTTCAAAGTTGGTATAACAACTTTTTGCCCCGTCGGTAGATCAATAGACCTTCTCCTGAATGGTTCATCCGAATTATAAAATTTATAAACACATTGATTGTAAATCAATAAAAATATTATAGACATACAAATTGTGAATTGCAATCATTTTTTATTTTAAAATAGTAAATAGTTTTATTTTTTTGTAAGTCCTAATTTATCTTCAACTTCATTTAAAGTAGATAAAGCGATGACAATATGTTGATCCGCAAGTCCTAAAGCTTGTTTTGTTTTTTCAATAGTTTCATTGGTTGGAATAGAGTTATTTGTTCCGTCTATAATCAAATTTGCTGCATTTTTCATGAAATTTGATGCGGATTTAAACTGAGTTGTGAATTGAATTAGTTGTTTTTGTATATCTATATCTGTGATGTTTTCTTCAATTTTAAGTGTGTCTATTTCGTTCATAATTGTTTCATACTGCTTGGAAACGGCATTCATTGTAACTAATAGTTTATTTCGATCTACTGAATCTCCATTCGTGTTAATCTCTTCCCAGGCAGGCAACCAATCTTTTTCAATGATTTCATTATAATTAGTAGTCAATTCATTAATTTTAGGTTGTAATTTCGTTTTGAAAGTTTTTGTATCCGCTGTTTCTACAGGTGCTTTTTCGTTGTTATTTTTAACATTAGTAACGTAGAAAATTGTACCGAAAATGATGAAAATAGAAATAATAACTGTCCATTTAGTAAAAAGTAATTTCTGCAATATGTAACGCCTCCAAAATTTAAAAACTTATAATTATAATATATAACAATAATGTTGTTTGGAGTAGAGAAAATAGGTTGGAAATGATTTAAATTATATCTTTTCTATACATAAATAATTAAAGTTAGTAAAATGATGAAAGTTATATGTGAGAAAAGAGGGTTTTTAGTGAAAATGAATAGAAGAAAACTAGTTTCAAGTATTTCAATGGCTATGTTATTAGTTGGTGTAATTGCATTCATATTTATGAATAAAGAATCTAAAATTAAAGGTTTTCCAGTACCAATGTCAGCAATTCATATTAACGATGATAAGGAAGAGGATTATCAATATATAAGTGTAATGCCAATTACAAAGGCGAGTGGATGGGAGAACTTAGGGGAAAACGGGCATACTGTTAGTTTTAAAAAGGGGGAGCGGAAGGTAACTGTATTACATTATCCAGGAGAAATTACGTATTATTTGTTTGAAAAATAATTGATGATAAAAGAGATAGGGAGTAGATGATAATGTAAGATTGTTTACTTTCTATCTTTTTCGGATTTTAATTCTGAATTGTTTGAATTAAAATTATTATGCGTATAGTATAAAATAATATGTTTTATGAATGATATAGATAATTGGTAATACATAATAATGTTATGTAAACTATAAACAGGGTAAGAAAGCAAGAGATTTTAATTTTTATATTTTAGATGTATTTTTACACGGTAAGTATTCCAATAATCAACTTACAACATTTACGGAGGGCATCAAACTTTGAATAAGTAATGGAGTTGATAACAAAATAAATTAACGTTTGTGTATATGGAAAAATAGAAAGTATGGCGAGTGGGAAATGGATCGAATCATAAGGGGGAATTAAAAATGTTACTAAAAACAATCTACTGTAAGGTGGAAGAAGAGAAAAAAGAATTGTTTTCCAGTGCGCAAGAAAAATGGCGTGATATACAACACCTAGAGGGTTTTCATGGACAATTTGGTGGATGGAATGAAGATGAGGCATGTGTATTTACTTTATGGGAAGATAGAAGTGTATATCAATCATTTATGAATGGAGCTCACGATACAATTTATTTAAATAGTAATCAAGAGAATACGTTTCTTTCATGTGAAATTGAATTATTTCAAACGTTGTATGATATAACTGATATGCATTTGAAAGACGTTGTAATAGAGGGGGCATTCGTAAGAGTTGCTATATGTGATGTAAAGTTGGAAAAGGAAAAGTATTTTTTACATAAGCAAGAAACAATTTGGAATAAAGGAATGGAAAAAGCAAAAGGAATGCTAGGTGGAGTAGTTGGGAAGTCTTTAAAAAATGAAAATCGTTACATAATGTTAACGTATTGGAAAGATGAAATAGCGCACCAACATTATGTGGAAGAGATTTTCCCAGATTTATATAAATTAGCTAATATTCATGAAGATATAGAAAAGATACAAGGAAAACAAGCTGTATGTAAGGAAGAATGGCTTGTATATTAAACGCTGAAAAAGTGCATAAATGATTGTATAATAACGATATTTTCTTATAAACAAGTAATTAATAGAAGACGTTATATACCCTTTCATGTTAATATATTTAAGTTATAATAGGAGGCTTACCCTTTTGTATTGTACGGTAGAAGCAGTGTGAGCTTGAAATTTTTTTAGAAAAGGATGTGCCTAATTTGCGTATCAATAAATTTATTAGTGAAGCTGGAAAAGCGTCTCGACGTGGAGCGGATAAACTAATTAATGAGAGAAGAGTAATTATTAACGGTAAGGTTGCAAAAATTGGTGACCAAGTGAACCCAGGTGATGATGTACGAGTAAATGGAGAGCAGCTTCGAATTGCTCGAGATCACGTATATATCGCTTTAAATAAACCAGTAGGTATTACATGTACGAGTGAAAAAGCTGTAAAAGGTAATATTATCGATTTAGTGAACCATCCTTTACGAATTAGTCACATTGGACGTCTTGATAAAGACTCAGACGGTTTAATTTTATTAACGAATGATGGTGATATTGTTAATGAAATTTTACGTGCTGAAAACAAACATGAGAAAGAATATATCGTTTCAGTAGATAAGCCAATTACACCTGATTTCTTAGAGAAAATGGCAGCGGGTGTTAAAATTTTAGGAACAAAAACGCTTCCTTGTGAGGTTACACAGTTATCAAAATATGAGTTCCAAATTATTTTAACACAAGGGCTAAATCGTCAAATTCGCCGTATGTGTGAAGCTTTAGGTTATCAAGTATACACGTTAAAACGTACGAGAATTATGAATATCGAATTGAATAATTTACCAGTTGGGCAGTGGAGAGATTTAACGAAGAAAGAGAAAAGACGTCTATTTGCAGACTTAAATTACGAACCACAAGATTGGTAAAATTGTGAAGTGAAACCAAAAAAATTTGGTTTCACTTTTTTAATTAAATAAATAATTTTTTTAAACACTTGCAAAAATAAAATGAATAAGATATATTAAATAACAATAAATGGATGTTTTACAAAAAGCAAAGAAAAGGACACGAGTTATTTTACCCGGTTATACAGAGAAGGAAGGAGAGCTGAGAACTTCCTAACGCAGAAAAATAACTTACCACCTTAGAGCTGCACTAGGGAAATTAAGTATCTAGTGCCGTGTATGCGACGTTATCGCAAAAGAAGCCATTATGTTTTTTGTGATGGGAATCTGGGTGGAACCACGGATATAAGCATATTCGTCCCTATATTTAGGGATGAATATGCTTTTTTGCATTCAATTTCATAATAAGCGAAGAAAAGGACACGAGTTATTTTACCCGGTTATACAGAGAAGGAAGGAAAGCTGAGAACTTCCTAACGCAGAAAAATAACTTACCACCTTAGAGCTGCACTGGGGAAATTAAGTATCTAGTGCCGTATAAACGACGTTACCGTAAAAGAAGCCATTGCATTTTGTGATGGGAATCTGGGTGGAACCACGGGTATAAGCACGCTCGTCCCTATTTTAGGGATGAGTGTGCTTTTTATTATGAAATGGAGAGATGAAAAATGAAAGAACAAATGATTGAAATTAAATTTCCAGATGGTAGCGTGAAAGAATTTGGAAAAGGAATTACTTTAGAAGAAATTGCGGGATCTATTAGTAGTAGTTTGAAAAAGAAAGCAGTCGCGGGGAAAGTAAATGATGGATTATATGATTTACGCCGAAATATTGAAGAAAATGCGGAAGTAGAAATCATTACTATAGATTCAAATGAAGGTGTAGAAATTGCAAGACACTCTGCGGCACATATTTTAGCGCAAGCTGTAAAAAGAATGTATGGTGATATAAATCTTGGGGTAGGGCCTGTTATTGAAAATGGATTTTATTATGATATGGATCTTCCAAGTAGTGTAAACATAGAAGATTTACGAAAAATCGAAAAAGAAATGAAAAAGATTATAAATGAAAATATAAAGATAGAACGAGTTGAGGTTTCTCGAGAAGAAGCAGCAAAACTGTTTCAAGAAATGAACGATCGCTTGAAATTAGAACTTTTAGAAGCAATTCCTAGTGGGGAAAGTGTAACACTATATAAACAAGGTGAATTTGTAGATTTATGTAGAGGGCCACATTTACCATCAACAGGTTATTTGAAAGCATTTCAATTAACTCATGTTTCCGGTGCATATTGGCGAGGTGATAGTAATAACCAAGTGCTTCAGCGCATATATGGTGTTGCATTCTCTTCTCATAAAGAATTAGAAGAGTATTTACATTTCGTTGAAGAAGCAGCAAAAAGAAATCATCGTAAGTTAGGCAATGAGCTTGAGTTATTTATGTTTTCTGAAGAGGCTCCGGGAATGCCGTTTTATTTACCGAAAGGACAAATGATTCGTAACGAATTGGAAGCATTTTTAAGAGGAATTCAAAAAGAGTACAATTATCAAGAAGTACGCACTCCGTTCATGATGAACCAAGAAGTATGGGAGAGATCAGGGCACTGGGGACATTATAAAGATAATATGTATTTCTCTGAAGTAGATAATAAAAGTTTTGCATTAAAACCGATGAACTGCCCAGGGCACATGCTTATGTTTAAAAATAAATTGCATTCTTATCGTGAATTACCGATTCGTATGTGTGAATTCGGTCAAGTACATCGCCATGAATTTAGTGGTGCGTTAAACGGATTATTAAGAGTACGTACTTTCTGCCAAGATGATGCACATTTATTTGTAACTCCAAAACAAATTGAAAATGAAATCAAATCCGTAATGGCGCAAATTGATTACGTATATAAAACTTTTGGATTCGAATATGAAGTAGAGCTTTCTACTCGTCCAGAAGATTCAATGGGTGACGATAAATTATGGGAGCAAGCAGAAGCAGCATTAGAAAATGTATTACAATCGCTAAATTATAAATATAGACTAAATGAAGGTGACGGTGCATTTTACGGGCCGAAAATTGATTTTCATATTAAAGATGCTTTAAATAGAAGTCACCAGTGCGGAACAATCCAGCTTGATTTCCAAATGCCAGAGAAATTTGATTTAAATTATATAGATGAAAATAATGAAAAGAAAAGACCAGTTGTTATTCACAGGGCAGTTTTAGGGTCATTAGATCGCTTCTTAGCAATATTAATTGAGCACTTTGGAGGGGCGTTCCCGGCATGGGTGGCACCAGTTCAAGTGAAAGTAATTCCAGTTTCAAATGCAGTACATGAACAATATGCCAATGAGATTGCACATAAATTAGCACAAGCTGGAGTTCGTGTTGAAGAGGATGCACGAGATGAAAAATTAGGATATAAAATAAGAGAAGCACAAATGCAAAAAGTACCGTATATTCTTGTTATTGGGGATAAGGAAATGGAAAACGGAGCTGTAAATGTACGTAAATATGGAGAAGAGAAGTCAGAAGTTGTTGCGCTAGATGTATTTGTGGCAAGTATTGAAGAAGAAATAAAGAATAGAAAATATTGATTGTAAAGAAAACACACTATTAGAAATTAGTGTGTTTTCTTTTTTATCTTACAAAAATGTAAGGTAAATGTAAGCGAAATCGAGGGAACGAGTTGTAGAAAAATGAGAATATGAAGTAGGAAATAGGAAATAGGAAATAGGTTCATGTTAAGGGTGTAACTCTTATTGGATGAATAATTAAAAAATTCTTAAGGATTTACATGACAAAATAATAAGAAATATGTGAGAAATTGATTTTATACAAAAGGGATGGAGTGAAAGAGATGTCAACAAATGTAGTTACTGTAGAAAGTGTAGAAAAAACGTATGGGAAAAGAAATGAGAATCAGTCAAAAGCATTAAGGGGTGTATCGTTAAGTATTAAAGAAGGGGAATTTGTCGGGATCATGGGACCTTCTGGTTCTGGAAAAACGACTTTACTTAATGTGATAAGTACACTTGACCAAGCGACAGGTGGTAGTGTGACGATAGCTGGTACAAATATTACTTCTATGAAGGGCAATGCGTTATCTGATTTTCGCTCTCAAAAATTAGGTTTTATCTTTCAAGATTTTAACTTACTAGAAAATTTATCAATTTATGAAAATATCGCTTTACCACTTTCTTTGCAAGGCGTACCATCAAGTGAGATTACTGGAAAGGTAAATGACGTTGCGAAGAAATTAGGCATCACTGAAATTTTAACAAAATATCCGACGGCTGTTTCTGGGGGACAAAAGCAAAGAACAGCGGCGGCAAGAGCTTTAGTACATAATCCAGCAATTGTATTAGCAGATGAACCGACAGGAGCGCTTGATAGTAAAAATGCAAAAAGTTTATTAGAAGCGATGCAAGATTTACATGAAAATCATAATGTAAGTATTTTAATGGTTACACACGATGCATTTAGTGCAAGTTATTGTGAGCGTATTTTATTTATTCAAGATGGTCTTCTTTATAAAGAATTAAATCGTCAAGGCACTCGAGAGAATTTCTATCAAGACATTTTAGGTGTGCTCGCTCATATGGGCTCAGCTGCTGAGTCTAAGTAGGGGGGCGAAACTATGTTATTTAAATTATCACGTCATAGTATGAAAAAGATGTTAAAAGATTATATGGTTTTACTTATTGGCCTCGTTATTAGTATTAGTATTTTCTACATGTTCCAAACAATGGCGATGAATAGTGAATTTACGAAAGATAATAGCCTAATTAGTAGTATTAGACTCGTCTTTTGGGTAGGTGCAATACTATTATCTTTCATTACTGTATTTTATATTATATATGCCAACTCTTTCTTACTCACGTTAAGAAGAAAAGAACTCGGTATGTACATGATGCTTGGTGCAAAAAAGAAAAAAGTAGCACAGTTATTATTTATTGAAACATTCGGTATGGGTATTGTCAGTATTATTATCGGTATTTTAGTAGGGATGTTACTTGCAAGTGTAGCAGGAAACTTTTTAATGAATGGAATGGAAATTTCAGCAAAAGGTAGTTATGCATCTGTATACACACCAGCAATTTTAGTTACAGCTATTTTCTTCTTAATACTATTTTTCATTACTGGCTTAATGAACAGTGTCCGATTGTTACGTAAAACTGAACTAGAGTTAATTCGTGAAGATGAAACACTAGATGAAGTAAAGAAAAGTAAAACTCGCATTATTATAATGACAGTACTTGGTGTATTACTAGTAAGTACAGGGTACTATTTTATGATCAATGTAAAAATATATGCTGAATTAGGTTTTATTATAGCAACCATCGTTACAACACTTGGAACATATTTTATCTTTAGTTCATTACTCCCATTTTTTGTGATGAAAATTAAGGGGAATAAAAAACGAAATGAAACTGGTCTAAATAGTTTTACATATGCACAGCTACGCTTTCGAGTAAATAGTTTATCGAGAGTATTAGGTACTGTAGCAATGTTAATTGCATTAGGCGCAGGTGCGATGACGGCAGGTATGGCTTTCCAAAAAAATGTAGGTATTATGACAGACTTTTCTCGTGTATATGATGTTGTAATTCATGATCCGAATGATCAAGACAAAGCTGCCTTAAAAGAAATGGAAATTGTTGAAGAAAGCAAGTACAACTATAAAGTAGATGGAGAAGCGGTTTATTATTTACGTAACGACTTAACTGCGAAACCACCACTTGTTTCAGACCATTTTGATACAAAAACGTTAAAAGAGCCTGTTCGTAAACGTGTGACTGAGCCTTTAACTGAACCTGTATATTCAGCTTTAGAGGCTCCTGAATTAGCAAAATTCCCTCAAATGCCAAAGGATTGGGAAGACGCAGTTGTAAGAGAGATACAAATTACGCATAATCAATTTAGCGGAAAACCAGTAAGAATTGCAGACGAAGAGCATTATAAAGGAATTCAAGGAACAGAACACACTGTAATATTAGCAAAAGTAGATGATATGAAAAAATATAAACCGTTATTGATCGAAATAGACAAGAGACAAAAAGCACAAATTGAAAAAGCAACAGGTGAAAAGGTAGACTTATTTACGAAAATGACAATTTATCAGTTTATGAACAGCTTCATGAGCGGAACAATGTTTATGGGATTTTTCCTCGGAATTGCCTTTTTAGCAATGATGGCAAGTTCCCTTATGTTCAAAATATTAACAGGTGCTTCTCGCGACGTACACCGTTATGAAATGTTACGAAAAATTGGTGTGAGACGCAGTATGTTAACGAAAAGTATATATAAAGAAATTTCATATTTATTTATCTTCCCAGCGATCATTGGCATTTCTCACGTTTTAGTAGGGCTTAACTTATTTAGCTTTATATTAGTTGACCCGTTTGTGAAAGTGTGGGTGCCAATAGGGATTTTCTTAGTCATTTATTTCATTTATTACTGGATAACTGTTCAACTTTATAAAGGTATGGTAATGCCGAAAGAAGAGGTAGCTAAATAGTTTATGAAAAGAGTCCTTGTGTTGAGAATAAGGGCTCTTTTTTTATGTTTTTTATAAAGAAGGAAAAGATTGGATAATGGTCGAAAAATATAATGTAACTTCCAAGAAATGACTAAAACAATACTATTTTGTCGAGAGAAAGGATACGAAGTATGAAAGAAATGCTACAGTTATTTCGCAACAAAGTGTATGCACGTTTTTTTCTAGCAAATATTTTAGAGCGACTCGGTTCTATGATTGCTGGAATTTCTTTAATGTTTTATTTGCTAGATCAATACGGAAAACAACCAGTTTACGCAACGATGACACAAATTATGATTGCATTACCTGCATTAATCTTTTTTCTATTGGTAGGGACAGTAGTGGATCGATTTGATAGACAACGTATATGTACAGTAAGTAACATATGTTGCTCGCTCTGTAATATTGGAATCCTAATTTCGCTTTATTACGGGATGATTATACTTGTCTTTATATTTTTATTTTTGGAAAATGCGTGTATACAATTTTTCTCTCCAGCAGAACAATCGATGATACAGGGAGTAGTTGAATCAGACCAATACGGTGCAGCAGCGGGTATTAATCAAATGGTAAATAGTTTGTATGCTTTGTTTGGTGTAGGAATTGCAACGATGGTGTACTGGACTTTTGGAATTTACGGGAGCATTTTAGTAAATACGCTCACTTTTATTATGAGTGGTATTTTGATTCAAACAATCTCCATTCCAGAAAAAGTTCGTTTACCAAATGGTAGAACAAAATGGAAAGAAGTTAATTTGAAGATGTTAATAACAGAGTTTAAAGAAGGGATTAGGTATATATACCAAAATGAAACTTTAAAAAAATTACTTTTAGGATTTATCGTATTTGGATTATTAAATGGTGTTTTAAGTGTATCCACTACTTACATATTAAAATACAAACTAGCTCCAGAAACGTATGAAAGTTTAGCAATGGTGGGCGGTGTAGTTGGAGGGATTTCATTACTAATTGGAAGCATAGTAGCAACGAGTATAGGTAAGAAATATGCGCCAAAATCTATTATAGTTTTTGGTATGGCAGGCTCAGGAGTCTTCTTTGGTATGTGTTACTTTGTAAATTACGTATGGACTTTTTATGTATGTATCGCTTTAGCGACATTCTTTTTACCGTTTATTAATGTTGCAATATCAGGATGGATGTATGAGATCGTAGAAGAATCGTTTATGGGGCGTGTTCAAAGTTTGCTAAGTCCATTAACGACAGGGTTTCAATTGTTATCTCTTGGAGCGATAGCTATGTTATTCCCAAAATGGATTGAGGCGGATACTTTGTATATTATTTTATTTGGTTTATTATTTTTTGTTACGTGTTTATACCAAGCTATTTTACCTAGTGGGCAAAAGCGAGTACATGTTGTAGCTAAAGAGATGTGACATATTTAGCTCTTTTTGTTTCTAGATATTCTATCGAATGGTAAGGGGTAATAGTTATGTTCATGCGAACTGCTAAGTGGTGTTGGATTACTTGTTTACAATTATTAGCTGCAATTCTATGTATAATCTGTTTAGGTGCGCTCCCTCGATTATTTAAGGGATTGCAAATTGATTTAATCGGTTTTTGGAACACGATTGTGTTTATTGGAGGAAAGTTACTCCGACCATGGGAAATTACATTTGGATTTCGAGACTCGAGGAAATTATTTCCACAAATATGGATTCATTATAGTGAAACTATGATTGTATTTCTATCAGCTTTTTTACTATCTTTGCTTATAGCGTATGTACTTGTTGTTTGGGTATTGCAGCGTTCTCATATGAAGCAAAAAATGTGGAATGGAGTTTTTCTTACGCTAGAGAGTATACCGGATATATTACTTATTTTATTATCACAACTTCTTGTCGTAATTGTTTTTCAAAAAACAGGTTTTATGCCAATAAAACTTGCTGGATTAGGAGAAGAGAGAGTACGATTGTTACCGATTATATGTCTTACAATACCAACAACGTTATTATTTATTAAACTATTGTTATTACGTTTTAAAGAAGAAATGGAGAAAGATTATAGTATATTTGCGAAGAGTAAAGGACTAAGTTTGCAGCATATTTTAACACATCATGTTTCAAGGAATGTTTTATTGACGACAATTTACTATGCGAAAACAAATATTTTATTTATGCTATCCAATTTATATATTATCGAATGGATTTTTAATACATATGGAATGTTTGTATTTGTAAAAGAAAATTCTAAATTAGAAATATTTACAGTGAGTCTAGTTATATTATACGTTCCGCTTTTTATACTATTTCGTATATTACATACGCTTTTACAAAATGTTATAAGGGAGCGTGTGTAACATGTGGCAAGTTGTAAAAAGAGATGTGAGATTTTGGATAGGTGTTACTTTTCTGAGTGTACTAATGATTATTAGTATTGGATATACGTTATTTTTCGATGGGAATATTCGTGAATTTACGATGATGTATAATGAAAAAGGAGAACTAGAGGCTGCTCCATTTTCGCCATCAAGTAAATTTTGGTTCGGAAGTGATACGAAAGGCCGTGACCTTGTCCAATTAATAATAGAAGGCGCGAAATGGACAGTTGGAGCGAGTATAATTATAGCAACTTTACGAGTTATAGTTGGAGGAGGGATTGGTTTACTTCTTGGTATGTATGGTAAGCGATCTTTTCCGGTTATCTCATCCTTTTTTGATCCTTTTAGTATTGTACCAATGGTTATGATTTCTTATTTTATGTTAAATGAAGTTTTAACGTTTGATAGTGGAGCGGAAGTTGTGCCGTTGTATTTGTGGGTGACATTTCAAATTATAGTTCTTACATGTCTTGCTGTACCAACAGTTATGTTGTATGTAGCGCAAGAAGTTAAACGTATTAAGAAAGAAGAATTTATGTTGGCAGCCACTGTGCTTGGCGGGAGTAAATGGCAGAGGTTGAAGCGCCATATATGGCCTCATATGTTACCATCATTTCTTTTATTAGTAGCACAACAATTTGTGAGTACTTTATTACTTCTTTTACACCTTGGTTTGTTGCAATTATTTTTTGGTGGAACAATAACCTTCAGTGGAATGGATCCAGATAGTGTAACAAAAGAATGGACAGGATTAATTGGTCAAAACTTCCGGCACTTAACTACTCATACATGGATTGTACTTATACCGATTGCTTTTTATAGTATGACAATCTTAGCTGGAAACCTAATTAGTAATAGCATGCAAGATGCGATTAAGCTAGGAAATGTGAGAAGGACAGAGAAGGAGAGTAAAGAATTGCAAGTAGAGAAACAAGTACAACCAACTATGAATGACTTTTCTTTTTATAAAGAGATACAAAAATAAAAAAAGATAGCTGAAGACAAATTGTTTTCAGCTATCTTTTTTCGTTTAAAGTGGAGGTAAATCAATCTTACCTTCTTCAAATAATTCTTTTATCATATGCTTCGTATAACCAGCGGCTTGACCAAATGTGATTTTTGCTGGCATTGGTGCTTCGTTAGCATCTACAACTACATCAATAATACACGGTTTATTTTGTTTTACTGCATTTTCGAAAGCGGGAAGTAGCTCATCTAAATTCTCAACACGGTATCCAATACCTCCACACGCCTCTGCATATTTTGCGAAATCTGGGTTCGTTAAGTCTGTTTCGAATTCGATATTACCCATAACTTCTTGTTCAAATTTAATCATCGCAATTTTATTATTGTTTAATACGACGACAACGATTGGTAATTTATATTTTACAGCTGTTACGAAGTCATTCATCGTCATTCCAAATCCACCATCACCACAAACTGCAAATACTTGTTTATCCGGGAAAGCAATTTTTCCAGCAAGTGCACCAGGTAAACCGCAGCCAAGTGTTGCGAGCCAGCTAGAAATGACAAATTGCTGGTTTGTCATACGGAAGTGTCTTGCGGTCCATACTGTTACATTTCCGACATCGACTGATAGAATTGCGTCATCATGTGCTACTTGCTGCAGAGCATGCATAACGCGTTGTGGTTTAATTGGAATGGAAGAGTCTTCTTCTTGATCGTGTAATTTTTCTTCCCACTTTTTCATCATTTCTTGGTGATGTTCTAAGAAGGAATGGTCTGTGTGTTCTTCAACATTTTCAATTAACCATCGTAATGTTTTATCAGCATCACCAGCTAAACCAATATCTGTCGCATAACGTTTCCCGATTTGGGCAGGATCTGTATCGATATGAATTGTTTTTGCTTTTTCAGGTAAGAAGCCGGTGAACGGATAAGAAGTACCGACCATAATTAAAGTATCTGCATGCTTCATTGCTTCATAAGAAGGTTTCGTTCCAATTAATCCTAATCCACCAATACAAAGAGGGTGTTCATCAGGAATAATTCCTTTAGCTGGTAATGTAAGTACGATTGGAGCACCAATATGTTCTGCCAATGCAAGTAAAGATTCTCTCGCATGTTTTGTTCCTTTTCCAGCTAAAATCACAGGCTTTTTCGCTTCATTTATTGCGAGTTTCGCTGCATCTAAATCTTCTTTTTGTGGAAACAACTCAGGCAAAGTAAAAGAAGTATTTGTAACACGGGCACCATTTTTCACTTCGAATTTTGGGACATCATCTGGAATAGTAAGAACGGATACACCTTTTTTCGTATAAGCCATTCGAATTGCTTGATTCACTACGGCAGGTAGTTGCTCTGCTGACATAATACGCTGGTTATAAACCGCAACATCATCAAACATTCTTTCTAAATTTACTTCTTGGAAAAAGTCCGTTCCAAGTAAATCGGTTTCTACTTGACCTGAAATTGCTAGAACAGGGGCTTTATCGAGTTTCGCATCATATAAACCATTTAATAAATGAATAGCACCAGGCCCTGCAATTGCCATACAAACGCCAAGTTTTCCTGTTAATTTTGCATAGGCAGCCGCTGCTAATGCACCAGCTTCTTCATGGCGAACTTGAATGAATTTAATTTGATCTTGTTTTTTTCTTAAAGCTTCAATGATAGAATTGATGGAATCTCCAGGCATACCGTATATGTGTTCTACTCCCCAGTCAATTAATAAATCAACTAATGCTTCACCGGCTGTTTTCCCAAACATAATTGTTCCTCCTTATAATAGGTAGATAACATTATGTTTTGGATAAAAAGGGAAAATATACAAATAAGAAAATTTATCTGGTTATTTGTAATCCAAGAATCAGTGTGGGAGGAACAAAAGTTTCACTTTAGCAACTTTAATGATGACCAGCGAATAAAGTGAACACTGTTATTAGTAAAAAACCACTAGTTGCCCACATTAGAAATGTAAGGAAAGAGAGCTGTTTCTTAGCTTTCCAAAGCATTTCATGAATTGTGACATATCCAAGTGAACCAATAGCACTTCCCATAATGAGGCCTTGCAGGTGAAGAGCTTTTCCTTCCATCAAAATGCCAAAAACTGTGCCAGTACCGAGAATAAGAGAAAGTAATAAAGTCGTTAATAAAAAGGAAATATATTTATGTTTTGTAAAAAGAAATGGAATAATTAAAGCTAATCCTTCTGGAATATGGTGAACGACGATTGCTATTAAAAAGGGAATGGCAGAGTCATTATGATTTATAAAAGCTGTACCTAACGCAAATCCACTCGGTATATTATGAATAAATATAGCGAAAGAGAGAAAAAGAAAGGTTTGCCATGCTTGTTGATCTTTTTTATGTATCATTGGATGGTGACAATAGTTATCTAATAAGCCCATAACTAAAATACCGATAGCTATACCAAGTATAGGTCCAATCATTTCATAGCTTGAAAATGTTTCAGGAATAATTTCAAGTGACAATAACCCAAACAAAATACCGCCACATAATGCGTATAAACGATGCATCTTTTCTTCAATGAGTTGGCGTGTTGCTACTCCAACAGCACCGCCTAATAGTAATCCACCGAACGAAAAAAATGTTACAATCATTGGGATCCATAAACGTTCCATAGTATCACACTCCGATTCTATTCCCTTATTTTTAGCTTACGAAAAGAAAAGTTAGATTAGTCCAAGTAATTGTGTTTGAGTATAGAGAAAAAAGTAGTGATTCGTTATAATCTATATATTAAACTTAAGTGAGGAAATGAAAAGGGGAATTGGTTATGCAACAAATTAAAAAAATAGGAAACTCATTTTGGTATATGACACCTGTTTCTGAAACAGATAGACCTATATTAGGAATGGTTGTTGGAAAAGAAAAAACGTTAATGATCGATGCAGGGAATTCAGAAGAACATGCACAATTATTTTTAGAAATGTTAAAAGAACAAAATGTATCGAATCCAGATTTCGTAGCACTAACCCATTGGCATTGGGATCATATTTTTGGATTGCCTGTACTACAAGATGCATTGTCTATTGCACATTCTGAAACGAAAAAAGAGATGCGTACACTTGTTTCTTATGAATGGACAGATGAAGCTTTGGATGCACGCGTAAAAGAGGGTACTGAAATTAAATTTTGTGCGGATTGCATCAAGAAAGAGTTTGAAGAAAAAGCGAGAAATATTAACATTATTCCTCCGGCCTTAACGTTCCAGGATCAAATGGAATTAGATCTTGGTGAGGTGACATGCGTGTTAAAACATGTGGGCGGAGATCATGCACATGATTCAGTTGTTATTTACGTGAAAGAAGAAAAGATATTATTTTTAGGAGACTGTATATATGCAGATATTTTTTCTTCGAAGTGGAACTATACGACGAAAAGAACGTTTAAATTGATAGATGAATTAGAGAAATTTGATGCTAAGACATATATTCTCTCTCATGGGGAAGCGATAAATCGAGAGGAGTTTTTACAAGAGATTCGTATGTTAAAAACAGTAGGAACTTATACAGAAGCTCATAAAGGTGATGAAGAGAAGATAAAGGCAGCGTATAAACAAGAACTAGATAGAGAATTAAATGAAGATGAGTTAGAAACAATAACGTATTTTGTCAATGGTTATGAAATGAATAATCAATAAGACACTACATTAATCCAATATAATTAAATTGCACAAAAAGAGTATTGAAATTTAATTCAATACTCTTTTCAATAGTTAAATCTGTAGTTTCAACTAAATTCTAAATATAGGGGTTCATCGTCTGAAGTGATTTTATTCTATTTATTTTTCGTATAGATAGTGGTTCAAGTAGAAGCTTTCTTTGCTAATTCAGTAATATATTCAAAGAATACATCACGTTTTACATCATAAACGACATTTACAGGTCGTCCATCAGCAGTTTCCTCTGTACGCCCCTGGCTAGGTCCATATGTATGAACGATACTATTAATCGTTTCAGTTTTTGCAAGGCTAGTGTTTCCGACAAGCGCGGTAGTTAGTACATCCCATAAATAATAAGTAGAGTTCGTTGAGAAGTGAACGAGAGGGGGGACCATTGCATAACATTGACCAAGGAAATCAACACCAATATACTTTCTCTCTTTTGCCCACTGTTCACGTATGTCTATAGTTAACGGAACTTGGTTTGTACTTTCTAGTGTCACTAAGTCGATTTTAATTTTTGCATCCCATACACGAGCTACTGCTTCAGGGTCCCAAAACGAATTCCACTCAGCTGTTCCATCATGCTCTGGTTCATGTACATTGCCTGCTGTAAGAAATGTACCACCCATCCAAACGAGACGTTCAATTTTATCTTCGATGATGGGAGTTTCATATAATGCACGAGCAAGGTCAGTTAGGGGCCCGGTAAATAATAAAGTTGTTTTTCCTTCCGTTTGTAGAAGTGTTTCTATTAAATGGTGATGTGCAGGCTTTGCTGCCATGGGTGTTACAACTTTTCCAGACTCATTTAAAATTGGTAAAGCATCTACATAAAATGCATGCATCCGCCAGTCTTTCGGAAACGGGTTTTGCCCACGAGAGTTTGAAGCGGCTACTGCAATATTATCTTTGCTGAAGCGATCAATAATTTTACGACTTGCAGACATTGCGGGTTCTAAATAACAGTCTGCTGGGATAACAGATACACCGGTAAGTTCAACGTTTTCCATTTGAAGTAATAAAAATAATGAAATTAAATCATCTACGCCGCCATCATGATTGAAGTACACTTTTTTCTTCATTGTAATCTCCATCCTATATGATTTAGTTAGAAATTAAATATGAATTGAGGAAAAGTCATCAATAATTTCCACCACTTCAATTTCTCCATTAATCAGTAGCTCAGGAAGCTCATTTCTAATATTTCCTTTCCAATACTCTCTAGCTTGTTCGATTTTTTGAGAAAAAGGAATACCATCTTCTTTCGGTAAAAGATTACCGTCACCTTCAAAAGAACTTCCGATTACTCGTAGTTTAACAATCTGTAAAACTTCTCGATTGTAAGAATCAAATAATGCTTTCCATTTTAAAGCATCTTCATAGCTTTTTGAAGCGTATAAACAAGATAACCTGGAAGGGTATTCAGGGAATTCTTGTAGTCTAACCATTTCTACAATTGTTTCTCTAACTGCTCTAATTGTTTGATCCATATAACTCATAACTACTTTAGCACTTTCATTATTTATATGTAATTCGTCATTTTTATAGTGATTATTTAAAATTTGTATGCCATCTTCACCATTAGCATTTAATTGTTCTCTTTCAAAAAAGAAGTGATATAGAGTATTGTGTTGATTTTTGTTAAAAGGAATCATTTGTCTGATATGCATTCTTTTCCTTGTTATGATGTGATATGCGTAAAATTCTGCTTCATTCATGGTTATCCTCCTAGTAATAGTGTAATGCAATGTTAAATTTAGTAATTCAACATTGAAATATATAAAACCTTTATAAGTAAAAGTGAGAATTTGAGTTGAAAGTAAAGAAAATATATGAAAACGTTTTAAATTTGTTCACAAAATGTTCACTTACGAAGGGGTTTCCAATGTCGATATAATGACAAAGACTCAAAGAGAGAGGATGATGAAATTTGCCAACAACAAGAAAGGAAAACTTCCAATTTGGCATGATGATGTGCTTTGGAATGGTTATCGTAATGACGTTTTCCAATTTACTAATGAATGAAACAGGAGGACCAATTTATATTAAAGAGATTGCATTAGAACTATTAATTGGCTTTATTATTGCGCTATTAATTGAAATAAGTATAGTTGGACCTTGTGCGAAAAAAATTGTATTCATGTTGCCATTTGATAAATCTAAGAAAATAAATATTATCGTTGCAATGGCGACAACTATGGTAATCGGAATGGTGTTCTTTATGTCATTTTTCGGTATGGCTATGATGCATTTACATGGTGGACTACAAGGAGATTCATTTGTTTCAATTTATTTTTCGATTTTTATTAAAAATTTCATAATGGCATATCCATTACAATTAATTATTATGGGACCGCTTGTACGTTTCTTATTTGCAAAATTTGTTATGAAAAAGAAATCTTTTAATGTAGCGTAATTTTTATTTATAAAACATTATATATAAATAATTATAAAACACATCTCGTATTTTTGAGGTGTGTTTTTTTTCATTCCAAGTTATTTTCATAGTGATGTGACATTTGTCCTTTTGCCATTATAGGATGATGGTTTTTAATTAAGTCAGAAATAAAGGATGAGGAGATGATTTTTTGAAAGGTATTCTATTTGCTGTTTTTGCGGGGATATTTATAACACTTCAAGGAACCTTTAATGCGAAACTTAGTTCACATATCGGTATATGGTCGACGAGTATTATAACCCATTTAATTGGATTCATTATTGCAACAACTGTATTTTTGTTAAAGAAAGAAGAGAAAGTAACGGATTTAAAGAGTGTAAAAAAAATATATTTAGTAGCGGGTGCATTTGGTGGATTCATTATTTGTGCAGAAACTATGGCGATATATTCACTAGGAGTTACATTGACAGCTGGCACACTAATGGTTGCTCAATTGTTAACGGCAACAGTTATTGAAATGAAAGGACTGTTTCATATAAAAAAGATACAGATGGAGAGATATCATATTGTGGGAACAATAGTAATGATTATAGGTATTGTTGTATTTAATATGTAAATGAAAGGAGGAAATGAATATGGAGAATAGATCAAGTTTAATTACGCATTATTTGAAAATCAATAAAACGCTCGAGATTTTTTCCAAAATAGATACAGCATATTTTCAATTAAATCATTTTGAAAAAGGCGAGCTTATTTGCAATATAGATGACGAAATGAATCGTTTATATTTTGTTGTTAAAGGTAAAGTAAAAGTTTATACGATTACACCTGAAGGGAAGAAACTAATCCTTCGCTTTATTAATCCACTCGCAATTGTTGGTGATATTGAATTAATTCAAAATAGCAAAGCACATAATGTCGTTGAAGCTTGTTCAGATGTTGTAGCGATTTCCATTTCTAATACGGTTATTAGAAACAAGTTATTACATGATCCTATATTTATGAAATTCTTACTTGAAAACATTGCGAACACGTTAAAAATATCGACTCGTTTTACTGCTCTTAATTTACTTTATCCTGTAGAAGTACGTGTAGCTAGTTATTTACTTTCAATTTCAACAGATAGTAACGGAAATATGTACAAAGGGGATTTGGATACGACATCGGTAACGAGTATTGCAGGCTTTATAGGGGTAAGTTATAGGCACGTAATTCGGGTATTACAAAGATTTTATAATGAAAAATTAATTGAAAAAAGTAATGGAGTTATTGTCATTAAAGATTTTTCTAGAATGAAGGAAGTCGCTAAAGATAATATATATGAGCAATGAAAGGGAGAGGAAGATTTTGATTGGATTTAGTTTAGCTATATTAGCAGGAATATTAATTAGCTTACAATCTGTTTTTAATGCAAAAGTAAATGAAAATGTAGGACAGTGGTTAACGACTACATGTGTCCTTGGAATAGGTCTCATTAGTTCTATTCTATTTTATATCATTACAGAAAACAGTATTAGCATTAAAGTGTATACTGCAAATTATTTGTTTTATGTAAGTGGACTGTTTGGCATCGGGTTAATTATTTGTATAATGGGTGCAATAAAGAGTTTAGGTCCAGCATATACGGTGCTAATTAGTCTTATTACTCAATTGGTCGTTGCGTTATGTATTGATACATTTGGATTATTTGGAATGGAGAGCATTCCATTACAAATAAATAAATTAGTTGGTATAGGTTTATTAATTGTGGGAGTAGGAATTTTTAAAAATATCTTTTCGAACAAGAGAGCTATTAGAATAACCGAGGATGAGATTTAAAGGTTATAAGGATGTTGATAATCAGATTATAGATGTTTATGTAGTGGGAATACATTTCATATATGTCTCTGTTAGTGAAGGGTCTATATATATTCGAAAAAAAACGTGAATTAGCTATTAGTGTAGTTGAAAAGAAGACGTCAATAAGTTGAGGTCTTCTTTATGTATTGTTCTGAAGTTACCAGAACTTAAGTATAAGGGAATGGGAAGTGGTTTAAGTTAAGCAGAATATACCCGAAAATAAAATATTACTTAACATATATAACTAATGAATACAATGTCTTTTTCGGTTATTATGTTGTAAATAATTTTATGATAAAATCTTTTACATAATGAAATAAAGGGGTAGTATTCTATGGGTTATTTCTCAAATGGTTTATTAGTTTTGTTTGTGCTAATCGTATGCAGTTGTATATTTTTTGGTTGATAATATAATGAGAGTCTTATATAAAAGAAGTTATCTTAAGTGAGATAACTTCTTTTTACTTTATATTGAGAAGGAATTCTATCTTTCTTATTGAAGTTTGTTCTAGTTATTTTTACATCAATCAGATTTGTGTAAAGGGAATTTTATGAAATATAAACAAGCCAGAGAATAGGGAGTATTTACATGGAAAATAGTATACGCTACACAAGTGAACATCCTACAGATTTTAATGGATTATTATCCTTATACGAATCTTTAGGATGGAATTCTCTTAAATTAACGGTTAACGAGTTAGAACGAATGTGTAAGCAAAGTTGGTATGCAATTTATGTTTTTGATGATAAGAGGTTAGTAGGGATGGGGCGTGTCATATCAGATGGAGTCATAACAGGCATTATTTGTGGAGTTGGTGTATTGCCAAAATATCAGTCTAGTGGCATCGGAAAAGAAATAGTGGAACGATTAATCCAGCACTGTGAACAAAACAAGGTTATTCCACAACTTATGTGTGTAGAAAAATTGCAATCTTACTATGAATCTATAGGGTTTGAGGCATTCTCTATTGGTATGACAAAACATATTATAAGATAGAGGAGCTTTATCACGCTATTTGCCGGGCAGTAAAACCCCCACTGATTAAAGTTTCACTTTATATTTTCAGTTTACTCGTACATATTTTCAAACTTCAACATAAAGGAGAGTGGCTGTATGGAGATTGCTAAAGGGATAGAAATGTTACAACTTGAATTTCAAGAATTTGTTATTCATCCAATTCTTTTATGGGATGATGAAATGGTAGTATTAATAGATACGGGTTTCCCAGGACAAATTGAAGATATACAAGTAGAGATGGAAAAGGTTGGGGTATCATTTGATAAGTTAAAAGTCGTGATTTTGACGCATCAGGATATTGATCATATAGGTAGTCTTCCGGAGTTGTTGCAGCGCTGTCGAAGTAATATTAAAGTTTATGCGCACGAACTAGATAAGCCATATATCGAGGGGGATTTACCTTTATTGAAGGACGGAAATATAGAGAACCGACCAAAAGGAAAAGTGAGTGATACTGTGATTGACGGGCAAGAACTTCCGTATTGCGGTGGAATACTAATTCTTCATACTCCAGGGCATACTCCGGGTCATATTAGTTTATATTTGAAACAAAGCAAAATTCTTGTCGCTGGAGACTCGATGTATAGTGTGAATGGAGTGTTAGGAGGAATTCATGCCCCAACAACTTTAAATATTATGGAAGCACGGCAGTCTTTGAAGAAGTATTTAAATTTACATATTGAATCTGTAGTTTGTTACCATGGGGGATTAAGTAAGCGGAATATAAAGATTCAACTTCAAAATTTGTAAAAGGTAAAGATAATAATTTTTTAATAATGGATGCTAAAGGTATATAAATAAAACACTTAAATGATAAAAGAGCATGTTTGAAAAAATTCAAACATGCTCTTTTATTAAAGCAAATCAGTTTAATATGAATGACCTAATCCGTTCCAATAAAAAGAAACGATTTCTTGTGATAATTCATCTATATTTGCAAGAATAGGATTGTGATTTTCATCTTTAAAATTCCCAATTGATAATAAAGATACGAAAGCATGAGCCGCAAATTTAGCGTTTCCTTTCGGGATTTCGCCGATGTGCATCGCATTATCGAGTGCTTTTTCTAGTACTTCATACATATTATCTTCAGCATTTTTTAATTCTTTCAATTGTTCTTCAGATAACGACAGTTTTGCATCTTTCATAAAATTTTTCATATCAATATCCATCGTTGCGTGTAAGTAAACTTTAGCGAAGTCTAATAATCTTTCTTCTAACGTTTTGTTTGTAGAGAGTATTTGAAACATATTCTCACGTATACGTACCATCATTTTGATCATAGTAGCAGTAAATAAATCGGCTTTTGTTGAATAGTAATAGTAGACAGTTGCTTTCGTAACACCACAAACTTTTGCGACCTCATCCATAGAAACGACTTGATAATTTTGTGTAAGAAATAAGCGGGTTGCTACTTCTAAAATGGTTTCTTTTGTAGATTTTGTATTTTTATTTTGACGCGGCCTTCCGAGAGGACGTTGTTTTTGTTCCAAATACATTCGCTCCTGACATTTATGATTGAGATAATTATAACATAATTTTCAATCATTCTTGATTAATTAACCGACCAGTATATATAATTAATAATGGAGGAAAAAAGGAAGGTGGGTTTTTATGAAAAAGCACCCGTTACATATGTTAGGGAGGCTTGTAGCAGGGAGAAATACGCAGTGGATCACTTTATCGGTGTGGATTCTTATTACATTATTACTTTCATTTACGTTACCACAAGTAAACAGTACGAAAGAACCGAATCCGAAAAATTTACCTGAAACAGCTATGTCACAGCAAGCGGAAGCGCTTATGAAAAAAGAGTTTCCGAATAATGCAGGGAATCCGTTGTTAGTAGTATGGTATAGAGATGGTGGATTACAGTCACAGGATTATAAACTCATACAAGATGTTTATAAGGAGTTAAAAGCTAGTCCTTTAAAAGAACAATCAACGTTACCACCATTTGATACAATCCCAGAGCAAGTATTATCAAAAAGTGCATCAAAAGATGGTACATCATTTGTTACACCGGTATTTTTTAATAAATCTGCTGGTACAGATATATTAAAAGGAAATCTTGAAGAGTTTAGAAAAATAGTGAATAGTAAGGTGGATGAAGATCCATTTAAACAAAAAATAAGTGAATCTGGTTTACATGTTCGATTATCAGGACCTGTAGGTATTCAAACGGATGCAGTTAGTTTATTTAGTCAAGCAGATGTGAAATTGTTAGTGGCTACTGTACTACTAGTGTTAGTTTTGTTAATTTTACTGTATCGTTCACCAATTTTAGCGATTTTACCTATACTTGTTGTTGGCTTTGCATACGGTATTATTAGTCCTACACTCGGTTTTTTAGCTGATCACGGATGGATTAAAGTAGATGCCCAAGCGATATCAATTATGACAGTATTATTGTTTGGCGCTGGAACGGACTATTGTCTATTTTTAATTTCGAGATATAGAGAGTACTTGTTAGAAGAAGAAAGTAAATATAAAGCATTACAACTTGCGATCAAAGCTTCTGGCGGTGCAATTATAATGAGTGCATTAACTGTTGTACTTGGATTAGGAACATTACTACTTGCTCATTATGGAGCCTTTCATCGATTTGCAGTACCATTTAGTGTTGCTGTATTTATAATGGGAATCGCTGCTTTAACGATTTTACCAGCACTATTATTAATATTCGGTAGGATTGCATTTTTCCCGTTTATACCGAGAACAACTTCAATGAATGAGGAGTTTGCAAGAAAGAAAAAGAGGGCTGTAAAAGTTGAAAAATCAAAAGGCTCCTTTAGTAAAAAACTTGGAGATATTGTAGTACGAAGACCGTGGACAATAATTATGCTAACTGTATTTGTATTAGGCGGATTGGCTTCATTCGTACCACGTATTCAATACACATATGACTTATTAGAGTCGTTTCCAAAGGATATGCCTTCTCGTGAAGGGTTTACGTTAATTAGTGATCATTTCTCAGCTGGTGAACTAGCACCAATAAAAGTTGTTGTTGATACGAAAGGCAAAGAGCTTCCTATTAAACAAGAACTAGAGAAATTTTCTTTCGTAAATACAGTGAAAGAGCCAAAAGAGGGAAAAGAAAATAAGCAAATACAAATGTATGAAGTTTCTTTAGCGGAAAATCCATACTCAATTGAAGCGTTAGATCAAATTCCTAAATTGAAAAGTAGTATAGAAAAAGTATTAAAAGATGCTGGGATTAGTAATGCTAAAGATCAATTATGGATTGGTGGGGAAACAGCTTCATTATATGATACAAAGCAAATTACGGAACGTGATGAATCAGTAATTATTCCAGTAATGATTAGCATTATCGCTTTACTATTACTTGTCTACTTACGATCGGTTGTTGCGATGATTTATTTAATTGTAACTGTCGTTTTATCATTCTTCTCAGCGTTAGGAGCAGGATGGATATTACTTCATTACGGTATGGGTGCGCCGGCCATTCAAGGTGCGATACCGTTGTACGCATTCGTATTTTTAGTTGCTTTAGGTGAAGATTATAATATCTTTATGGTTTCAGAAATATGGAAAAACAGAAAGACACAAAATCACTTGGATGCAGTAAAAAATGGTGTAATACAAACAGGTAGTGTTATTACATCGGCTGGTTTAATTTTAGCAGGAACTTTTGCAGTGTTAGGTACACTTCCAATTCAAGTATTAGTTCAATTTGGTATTGTAACTGCAATTGGCGTATTACTAGATACGTTTATCGTAAGACCGTTACTTGTACCCGCGATTACAGTAGTTTTAGGCCGATTTGCTTTTTGGCCAGGTAAACTTTCAAGAAAGAGTGAAGAAATACAAAAGGTGGATGCATAGTTAAAAAAGCCAAGGATATTTTCCTTGGCTTTTTTCAATGTAGTTAATTAATTTTTTGAAGTCAAATCATCAGCTGCAGCGTGATCAGCATCTTCAATTGTTGTTTCGGGCATTCCATATAAGCCGTTCATTGCTTGTTCTTCGATAGTAAGATTTGCAGTATTATTATTTTGAATAGATGTAGTGTTTTCAGTAACATGTTCTTTTTTATTCATATTTTTGTTATTCATGTATGTATCCTCCAAATTTCATTTGATTTATCTATAGTATGTGGATGGATTTCCAGAAATATGTGAATTGATTCTTACATATGTTATATAATTAAATGAATAATTAGGGTGAATTGTAAACTGTTAGGAGTGAACAAGTATGGTGAGAGCAAGGGAATTAGCCTTCTAAAATAAAAAGAAAATTTTAGGAGGCTATTAGAATGAAGTTTCATGTAATTGATAGAGAAGATTGGAATAGAGAGCGGTATTTTGGGCATTATTTAAAGTTGAAATGTACATTTAGTATGACTGTGAATGTTGATATCACGATGTTATTAGAGGAAGTATATCAAAAGGGAATAAAATTTTATCCCGTTTTTATATATTTAATTTCTAGAGTAGTAAATAATCATAAAAAATTTCGAACATGTTTTAACGATGAAGGAGTTTTAGGCTATTGGGAGGAAATGATACCGAGTTATACAATCTTTCATAAAGATGATAAGTCTTTTTCAAGTATATGGACGGATTATTCAAGTGATTTCCGCACTTTCTATAAAAAGTATGAAGATGATATGAGATACTATGCTAGTGTTCATGGTCTTTTCACGAAAGAAAATATTCCGCCTAATGTATTTCCGATTTCTAGCATACCTTGGACTAGTTTTACTGGATTTAATCTTAATATTAATAATGATGAAAATTTTCTATTGCCAATTATAACTTGTGGGAAATATTTTAACGAAGGAAACAAGGTTATGCTACCAGTTTCATTGCAAGTACATCATTCGGTTTGTGATGGATATGATGCGAGTAAATTTATAGAAGATTTACAGCAGTTAAGTAATACTTGCAACGAGTGGCTTAAGTAATATCTAATTTTTAATTATATAAAGTGAAACTTTAATCAGTGGGGGGGTTCAGCCCTCACCAATCGGGATTTTACGGGCAATTGATCCCCCACCTAACTTCTTTGCTTTCGCTGAATTTTGAGGTGGGGGTCTTACTGCCAGGCAAATAGCGGGATAAAATTAAAAATGAATAAAAGAAGAGAACATGTTTATATTACATGGTCTCTTTTTATTATTCATTAATACTAAGTAACTGTGGAAAATATAGGGTGATTTGTAGTTTAATAGTAAAGAGAGTGATTAGTGTTAATTTTCTTAGTTTTTAAAAAGGATATAAATGTTTTAATAGGGGGGAGTAAAGTGAAATTTGTAAGCATTGTAAAAGAGGAGATCCTAATTGGGAATATGGCAAATTTGTATTGTAAAGTATTTGAGAAAACAAATTTCAATGAAATGATCAAGCGAATGAATAGGCATATAGAATATACAGGTTTTAAAGGTATAGTAGCAATAAATGATGAAAATGAAGTAGTTGGTTTTACTTATGGTTATCGCTCAATGGAGGGACAGTACTATAATCAATTAATGAGAGAAGCGTTACATCTAGAGCAAGTAGACGAATGGTTGCAAGATTGTTTTGAATTTGTAGAGTTAGCAGTTCACCCACAATATCAAAATAAAGGTCTTGGAACGAAATTACATAATAAATTACTAGAAGGAGTTTCAAATAGAACGAGTGTTTTAACAACACAAATAAACAATGAAAAAGCACGTTCGTTATATGAAAGATTAGATTGGATAAATGTATTGGAGCCATTTCATCCAAGTAAAAATGATGTTCCATATGTAATAATGGGAAAAGCATTAAAAACAAAAGTGAATTGATAATTATGGCATTCACAAAAATTATTGGTTTGTAATAATGAAGGGGAAAACAACAATGATATCTATAGAAAAAGCTACAATTTTAGATGCTGAGAAATTAACAGAAATAATGAAAAGAACATTTGATGCAGAAGCAAAACAATGGCTATACGGCCAAGATGATGTCATTGATTATAACATTCAACCGCCAGGATATTCTTCAGTTGAAATGATGGAATATTCCATTGAAGAATTGGATTCTTTCAAAGTTGTAATGGATAAAGAAATAATCGGAGGGATAATAGTTACGATTTCTGGTAAGTCGTACGGTCGAATTGATCGTATTTTTGTAAATCCTGTTTATCAAGGAAAAGGCATTGGATCACATGTTATGAAATTAATAGAAAAGGAATATCCAAACATAAAGATTTGGGATCTCGAAACATCTAGTAGACAAATTAATAATCATCACTTTTATAAAAAGATGGGCTACCAAATGATTTTTGAATCGGAAGATGAGTATTGTTACGTGAAAAGAATAAAAACAAGCTCAAATAAAGAGAGTGTAGTTACAAATAAAGATATGAAAAATAGTCAATACGAAAACTGTAATTTAGCAAATACAGAGTATTATCAAGTGAATTTAAAAAACAGTTCATTTGTTGGTAGCAATATAATGAATACGAATATGAGTAATTGTAATGTAAGTCAATCAAAGTTTAGAAATATAAATTTTAGATGGTCATCATATGCAGATTTAAATCTTTCTGGTAGTAAATTTAATTTGGTGACTTTAGGTGGAGTGCAATTTAAAAATACAAGTCTCGGAGATGAGAAGGAACCTATTTTATTCGATAAATGTGATTTGGAAGGTAGCACCATAAGTAATAGTAATCTGAAAAATATTGAAATAGAAAATTGTGATATAGTCGGCATGAAACTAAATGGTATTCTGATCGAAAATTTGCTTAATTTATATAATAAAGTGAAAAGTTAACCATATAGATATAGTTATTATAATCTTTTTGGAAATTAAGTATTATATCGAAATAATTATGTAAAAATGACATAAAGAAATACGGACGAGAAGGTCATTCATGAACGTTTCTAGAATACACACAAATATATTGTTATTTATATGGAGGAGAGAAAGATGGAGATCAATGTTAGAGCAGTAGAAATACAAGATGCTAGAGCAATTCATCGTATATGTATGCAGGATGACGTTTTACCGTATATGGTTTTCTTACCTAGCATGCGTGTAGAAGCTATGGAAAATAGAATTCGAAATTTAGCACCAAATCAATTTGAATTTGTTGCAGAATATGATGGAGAAATTGTTGGATTTGTAGGTTTAACACAAAGTCCGGGCCGAAGATCTCATTCAGGCGATTTATTCATTGGGGTTGATAGTGAATATCATAATAAAGGAATTGGGAAAGCACTTCTTACGAAGATGCTTGATTTGGCTGATAATTGGTTAATGTTAGAGAGAGTAGAACTAGGTGTGTTAGAAACGAATCCAAAAGGAAAAGCTTTATATGAAAAATTTGGATTTGTAGAAGAGGGAGTAAAGATAGGGAATTTGAAAGCTCACGGAAAGTTTATTAATGAAATTATGATGAGTCGTTTTAGACCGGATGGTTTAATTGTACATAATTAGTAGTTAAAAGCATGACAGTATACTGTCATGCTTTTTTATTAGAATTTGGCTGTATTAAAAATAATACTAAACCAATAAAAATAACGGTAATTCCTAGTCCTTGTTGTAAAGAAATGGTCTCATGTAATATAAAGTACGCTAGTATACAAGTGCCAATTGTTTCACCTAAAATACTCATTGAAATTACAGTAGCACTTATCCATTTTAATAACCAATTAAAAATGGTTTGTCCTAAAATTGTAGCGATGAAAGCTAATCCAATAAAGCACAACCAAGTTTGTGTAGAGTAATGGATGAAAGATTCTTGTTGTGTGAAAGCAAATATGCCAAGAAAGCCAGCACTACTTCCATAACTAATTACCGAATATGGTATAAGTGACAAATCTTTACGAACGTGTTGGCTAATGAAAAAATAAGCAGTAATGATACCGGCAGCGATAAGTGCTAAAATATCTCCATATAAAGCTTCTCCACTAATTTGGAAATCTTGCCAGCCAATGATGATACTACCTGAAATAGCGATGAGGCAACCAATAACTGCTCCTTTCGTAAATCTCTCCTTAAATAAAAAATAACCACCAATCATTGAGAACAAAGGTTGTAACGTTACGATAACTGTAGAGCTTGCTACAGAAGTATATTGTAATGATTCAAACCATAGTACATAATGTGCAGCTAAAAATAGCCCAGATACGAATCCAAGTGCCCATTGTTTTTTCGTTAAAGTTTTTAGCTCATTTCGACTATTTTTATTAAATAGTAATAACGGTAACAGAATTAGTGTGGCAAAGAATAATCGGTAAAAAGCAATGATTGTCGCAGGAGCATCTGCCAATTTTACAAAAATAGCTGAAGTTGATAAGGCGAATACACCAAAAAATAAGATGCAATATGAAAGAATAGGTGATTTCAAAGTTTGTCCCTCCGATAGAATGTTTATTATAATAAACTTAATACGATATAATGTACAAAAGTAAGTATATAAGTCCCGGAGATAATAGGGAAGGGTTATTTGCCTTTGTTTAGTATGTCAGCACAAAGACAACGAAACATGCATTATGATGGACGAAAGGAAGTTTTACTGTGATACATGATAGGCTTGGACAAACGGTATTAAGTTATCGTAAGAAAAATAATATGACAATTCGTGAATTCGCTGGTTATGCAGGGATTAGTACGTCGTTAATTAGCCAAATTGAAAGAGGACATGCTAATCCTTCTTTAAATGTTTTGGAATTAATTGCAAAAGCATTAAATGTACCGCTGTTTACACTTTTTATTAACGATATTGATACAGATTCACTCATTTCTAAGAAAAAAGATCGAAAAAAAGTATATCGGGAAAACAATGATCACATTGTATATGATGTATTAACACCTGATTTTATGAAAGCACGTATTGAAATGCTAATGATGGATTTAAATAAACAAGCAAACACAACAGAAAGCCATTATTCCCATGAAGATAAGGAAGAGATTGCTGTTATTATGAAAGGGGAAGTGTATGTGGAATTGGAGGGAAAAGAATATTTTTTAGAAGAAGGCGATGTTGTACGTATTCCACCGAATGTGAAGCATCGATTTTTGAATAAAAGTGATGAATCGAATCACATTTTATTTGTCCTGACACCATCTTTAGGATGAAAATATAGTGATTTTTATTAGGGGAGGAAGAAAATGGAAAACAATAGTATTTTAAAAGGCGGCCTTTCAATTATTTCTCAATGTAAAAAAGAAACAAATGATATTTGGCATGCGCATTTTGGAGCAGCTGCAATTGCTAGTTATTTTTTTATGAAAGATAATAATATTGATGAAGAAACAGCTCGTAATATGTATTCGCAAACAAGGATGATGCTAAGCAAGAAAAAAATTGGTGAGATGATTGATGATAAAAAAGAAATGAATTTTCAAATTGCGGAGAATATGATTATAAAATCTTTAGAACAAACGATTGATGAACTTCATTGGGTGGGGCATAACGTCATTTATGCGTCATTGAGTTTATTAGCTATGAAAGAGCTACAAAAATGGGGTGATAATCAAGCAATTGAAGGGATTACTACTCTTATTTTATCATTTCGAAAAACAATTCCAGGTAGATCGTGGATTGGTTATACGACGAAAGAAGTAAAACAATTAAGGTTTGAAGATGAGATACAAAGTGAATTGAGTAATCCAACACAAGTATCTCGATTCGTTTTAAATGAGTTATCGAAATTTAATAGTATTTATCGAGCGGAATCACATCATGATTTAATTGGGCATTTGCTTACATACTCCCACGCAATTAATATAATGTACGATTTAGGACATATAGATATATTTCAACGAGGGATACGTCCGCTGTTAAAACTAGTATACGTACTAAGAGCTAGCCAAAAGCTCAAGCTGAATACGGAAATAACTTTACACTCACCTATAGATCGATTACCTTTAATTCAATCTAAACGTGCAAATATTTTACCAACTGAAAATATATTTTGGATAAAAGACTATAGTGAATTCGATTGGGATTTTGGTCATGTATTTAAATTCTCATATAGTTATTTTAATCATATACAGAGAGCTCCAAATTATAAAGATATCACATTAGAAAAATTCCGTTATGTTATTAATTCTTAATGAACGTTAATGATCTGTAAAAGGAAGTTTAATCTAGTTTCTTTTTTGTTAGTAGTATATTATTTTTTCAAATATGTAAGATTTTACATGCGTATTTTACTTTTACTAATTATGTAAGTAGGCTATACTGAAATACATACATTTTATTTTTGGAGAGATGTAAAACGACATGGAACTAGCGAAATTGGAAAAAGTAATTGAAATAAAAAAAGAAGAACTTTTATATTTAGTATCGGATTATGGAATTCAACATGAAAAAGTATTGGCATTGAGTCAAGAACTAGACAAATTAATCAATTACTTTATGTTTTTAAAATAAAGAGAACTATGACGGGGTTTGTAAATGTTATAGTTCTTTTTTATTAGGTAATTTGAAAATATATTAAAATATATTGTCTAATTTCTTACAGAATGCGCAACTTGCTAGTCGAATATAAGGACTTTTGGTTATAATAAAAAGGAATTATTAATTGTATCGGTTAGGAGCGCAGCACATATGAAAACAGTTGTTGTTATCGGTGGAGGTATAACGGGACTTTCTACTATGTTTTATTTAGAAAAATTAAAAAAGGATTATAATATCGATTTAAATTTAATTCTTATTGAGAAAGAAGAGTATTTAGGTGGTAAAATCCATAGTGTGGAAGAAAAGGATTTCATTATGGAGTCAGGGGCGGATTCAATCGTTGCTCGTAATGAACACGTTATGCCACTTGTAAAAGATTTAAATTTAGAAAATGAAATGGTATATAATGAAACGGGTATTTCTTACATATATTCTGAAAACATGTTACATCCAATTCCTTCTGATACTATATTTGGGATACCGATGAGTGCCCGGTCGTTGTTTAGCAGTACGCTAGTCTCAACGAAGGGGAAAATCGTAGCTTTAAAAGATTTCATAACGAAAAATAAAGAGTTTACGAAAGATACATCACTTGCTCTATTTTTAGAAAGCTTTTTAGGGAAAGAGTTAGTGGAAAGACAAATTGCTCCTGTGCTTTCAGGCGTATATTCTGGTAAATTGAATGAGCTTACAATGGCATCTACATTACCGTATTTACTGGATTATAAAAATAAGTATGGAAGTATTATTAAAGGTTTTGAAGAGAATAAAAAACAATTTCAATCAGCAGGAAATAAAAAATTCGTATCATTTAAAGGTGGACTATCTACGATAATTAATCGCTTAGAAGAAGTGCTGACTGAAACTGTCGTAAAAAAAGGTGCTATAACGACGGCTGTAAGTAAACAAGAAGATCGATATGAGATTTCTTTTGCAAATCATGAAACAATACAAGCAGATTATGTTGTTTTAGCAGCTCCACATGATATAGCGCAAACTTTATTACAGTCTAATGAGTTAAATGAGCAGTTTAATACATTTAAAAACTCATCTCTTATTAGTATTTATTTAGGATTTGACATACTAGATGAACAACTACCAGCTGACGGTACGGGGTTTATTGTAACGGAAAACAGTGATTTACATTGTGATGCTTGTACATGGACAAGTCGAAAGTGGAAACATACATCGGGTAAACAAAAATTATTAGTTAGAATGTTTTATAAGAGTACCAATCCGGTATATGAAACAATCAAGGATTACAGTGAAGAAGAATTAGTACGAGTAGCTTTATATGATATTGAAAAGAGTCTCGGAATTAAAGGTGAACCAGAAGTAGTTGAAGTTACAAATTGGAAAGATTTAATGCCGAAATATCATTTAGAACATAATCAAGCGGTTCAAGCATTGCAAGAAAAAATGACAAATCTTTATCCAAATGTATATTTAGCTGGTGCCTCATATTACGGTGTTGGAATTGGTGCGTGTATTGGAAATGGAAAGAATATTGCCAATGAAATAATGGCTACATTAAATAAATAATACTGTAGAATAAATAAAAACTGTTCCTTCAGCAAAATGAAGGAACAGTTTTTATTTATTTTATTTTATTTGAATGGAAATTTTATTGTTTTTTACATTGTTTTCTTTTATTGTTAATGTTATTTCTCCAGATTCTTTAAATGAATACGGTGATAGTTGATAAATATCTTTTATATCATGTTTTTCTTGTAATTTACTTATCGGTATTAATACGATATTTGGCTTCCATGTTTCTTGTTTTCCTGAAGGATATTCTATAAGTATTACCGGATTTTTTAACTGCATTTTTTTCCAAGAGACGAAATATAGTTGAACTTCTGTATCTTTTTTTAATAATTCTTCGGAGAAATAACCGAATTCGCCTACATTACCGAAAACAGTGTAGTTTTGATTTTTTAATTTAATATCTAAATAACTAGGTTGATATGTTACTGCATGATAAGTTCCATATGAAAGTGAGAGTATGGCAGCGATTAAAATACCGATTGAAAATGTCTTAAAGCTATTGCCTTTAAAGTTAGTCATCATGAAAGAGTTTGGTGTGAATTTTTTTGCGAATAAAAAAATAAGTAATATGAGTAAGAGGGATAAGCCGATGAATATATACATAGGAAATTTACACCTCCACAATAAAATAATATATTAACTATATTTTACCATAAATGTATGGGGTAGGGTGGTTGTTTGGAAGGAGAAAATGAAGAAACAATTTTTTTACAGTTCTTGATAATTTGAAATTCGATTTATGGAAATTATAGCGTAATGTTTGAGTAGTAATCAGAAGGTATCCAATTCGTGTATATAGAATAAAGAGGGAATGCGTCATTAGAAATGTTTGATTTATGGAACAATAAGGACTTTAGTAATTATAAATATTTTTTCTGATATAATGAATGAGTAGAGAGAAAGGAGTGATCCTATGGCATTTCCTATATTAGAAACAGAACGCTTACGTTTAGTTGAAATAGAACAATCTTATTGTCAAAAAATATATGAAATCTTTTCATTGGATGAAGTAACGTGTTATTACGGTATGAATTCTTTTACGGAGTTTGGACAAGCTTCACGTATGATCGAATCTTTTTCGAAAAATTACTTTGAGAAAAAGGCAATACGATGGGGAATTGTGTTAAAAGAAACGAACGTTTTAATAGGAACAATTGGACTAAACAATTTACAATTATGGAGTAAACGATCTGAGATTGGATATGACCTGCATCCTCGTTATTGGGGAAATGGTTATGCGTCAGAAGCGGCTCGAGAAATTATTGATTATGGGTTTAAAGATTTGGGTTTGTTTAGAATTGGAGCTATTACATATCCTGAAAATGTTACTTCTTGTAGAATGTTATCTAAAATCGGCTTTCAAAAAGAAGGTCTATTGCGCGGATATATTCATCAAGGAAATAAGCAACACGATGCATTATTGTATTCTATAGTGCGAACTGATATTGAGGACATAAATTTATAATAAAAAAAACCTCTTAATTAAAAGAGGTTTTTTTTATTATAAATTAACCTAATTTAGGTAATAAACGTTCTCCGCTTTTCATGCTACTTTTACATAAAGGGCATTTAGGCTCTTCTTCAAATGAAAAGTTCTTTCTCATCCATCCTAAACAATCCTCTGATTCACATTCCCAAACAGGGGTTTGTTCTGGTGGTACTTCTGCTACATCGTTCTTTCGATTGCGATACATGTAACCACTCCTTTTATGTAAAAAATTTTAGTTATATATTAAAAAGGTTGTTAACCTTGCTGGTAACAACCTTTTTATTGTTTGAATTATAGCTTTACAACGTTTTTAGCTTGAGGTCCGCGGTTACCTTCTTCAACTTCGAAGCTAACTTCTTGACCTTCGTCAAGAGACTTGAAGCCGTCGCCAGTGATAGCTGAGAAGTGAACGAATACGTCGTTACCGTCTGCAACTTCGATGAAACCGAAACCTTTTTCGCTGTTAAACCATTTTACTTTACCTGTTAATGTCATGGTAATGCCTCCTAAAAGTAGAAAAATTACAATATGATCGGCCTTATTTGAATGAAAATAAAAGTTCACATATTATCAAAAACCCATAAGGAGTACAAAATGTCCCTGATTGATACTTGATAATATGCAAAGAAAATATAGTGTTAAATTGACCTTAATTACTATCTTACAACAAATGGTGGGAAATAGCAAGTGCTGGTAATACCACTGACTAATCTGGGTGATAATAGTAAAGGCACAAAGGCATCTCTTTTATTTATATATTATTCCTAATTTAAATTTATTCCAAACAAAAATCATTTATATGAAAAAATAAGTTTAAATAAAAGGCTAAATATTATTTTAATATTGCTGATGAGTACCATAATTAGGAGGATAGAATATTGCAAAATAAACAATTTAAAATAATTGAAGCAGCAAAAGAAGGAAGAAGAAAAGTTCATCCTGTTTTTGCTGTCATACTCGCGATTATATTTTTAACTTTAGGTGAATTATTTATGTTGTTTATGCTGATTTTACCGAAAGCAGAAACAACTTTTATGAAGGCGATTTATAGCGACATTGAGATGATATTAACGTTTGGCGGCGCAATATTTTTTGTGTTTTTATGGATTAGATTTGTAGAGAAAAGATCATTTTCATCCATTGGTTTTTGGGGGAATCAATGGATAAGAAAATATTTGAGAGGTGCATTAATAGGATTTGTTTTCATTTCAATACCAGTAATTTTACTCCTATTAGCAGGAGTTGTAACATTACAAATACAAAAAATTACAGTAACCGCTATATTGGGTATTGTAGGTTCTTTAGTCGCATTTTTAATACAAGGGGCAACAGAAGAAATTATTGTACGAGGTTGGTTATTCCCGGTTCTTTCTGTTAGAAGTCGTATATGGGTTGGGATTGTTGTGACGTCTTTCTTATTTGGTTTTCTTCATTTACTTAATCCAGGTATTACAATTCTTTCAATATCGAATATAATATTAGTTGGTGTATTTGCAGCTTTTTACGTTTTAAAAGACAGTAGTCTGTGGGGGATTTGCGCATGGCATTCCATTTGGAATTGGGCACAATATAACGTCTACGGTTTTGCAGTTAGCGGGATGACCATATATTCAACGCCGTTATTTAAACCTGCAACAAATGGCCCCGTATTCCTTCATGGAGGCACGTTTGGAATTGAAGGTAGTATCATTACAACAATCATGCTCGCTATTGCTTCAATTGTTTTATGGAGAAAGTTATGGGGAAGAAAAGTGAAACAACGAAATTTTAGTTAATGAAAGAGGGAGAAACTATGGGGATAATAGCATTTGAGGGAGCAAGCGCTGTTGGTAAAAGTACCACGTGCCGTGAATTAGAAAAGAATTATGGTGCTTATATAATACCTGAAGTGAATTCTTTATTTGAAAGGCCAAAAAATGAACATAGAACATGGTATTTTGAAAAACAAGTTGAGCGCTGGAATATAGCTGTTCAGAAGTCAGAGCAATATGAATTAGTAATACTCGATGGTGATATATTTCAGCCACTTAGTTATAATTGGTGTTTTCATTTTGATATATTTAATCAGCCATTATCTTTAATAGAAAATTTTTATAAAGAAAAGATGTTAAATAGGGAAATTGGTTTTCCGGATCAATATTTTTATTTATATACGAACGATGAAGAACTTAGAAAGCGGAAAGTATATGATGAAACGAAAAGAAGGAGAAACTTTGAAAAACATTTACATATATCAAAATCGTTTCAGCGTTATTATGAAAATTTAAATACTGTTACAGATGGGTATTGTAAATTAATTGAGGCGAAAAGTGTAAGAAATAATGAATTAGAAATAGTGAGAAACTCAAAAAATTTGAACGTGTGTGAAGAAAGACGTTTTGATGTTTCGAGGTTAGATGCTATTACGAAGTGGTTAAAAGAAAATCGTGCATAAAGTAAAAACAACGAGCGTTGTAGAACGCGCTCGTTGTTTTTTTTGCTTTTTTATAAATATAAAGGAAAAATTTGTAGAATACTTTCAATATTTAACAGAATAATCTTTCAATTTTAAAGAAAAAGAAATACAATATGAGAAAGTATATATAAATAATATGATAGGGGATGGGATGCGATATTTTAAATGAAGTAACAGTTTTTATATAAAAAATAATTAGGTAGTCAGAACAGAGATATTTGGGAGGAAACAAGCGCGATGAAAACACTATTTAAAATAATCGGTATTCTAGCTGGTATGGCGGTAATCGGAGTAGGTTTAACATATGGTATGCTGCATTATTTAAATAATAGTAAACCAGCTGCGAAAAAGGCATCACCAGCTGCTCCAGCAGTAGAAGTACTAGCTGATAGTAACGTAAAAGCAGAAGATGCAAAGCTTTTAGAAAATGGCAATTATTCATTGCCGAATAGTGGTTTTAATAAAAATTTTAAATGGACAGATGAGAACATACAGACAGCATTACATGAAATGGCACATCAAAAAGCGAAAGCTGATCAAAAGTGGGGTTATATTTTTATTACACAAGAGCGGATTGAAAGCTTAATTGATATTGTAAAGAGTAATGATCTTGTACAGGGAAGTACATATGTAGAAATTTTAGAACGATGGAAACAAGGGAAATATGAAAAGGTTGATGGGGATCACAATAAGATTTGGAAATTACAAAGTGGGAATTTAGGAGAAGGAAAAGGAGTAATGTCGGAAGCTGAGCAAAAAGAATTAATTAATCAAGTGTTTATGAACAAAGGTACATATTCAGGGAGTAAATTAATTGCAGGTGGCGGACAGACTAATAAATAATATACTAATTAATGTAAGAGAGTAATTGCTTATTAGGCAATTACTCTTTTTATATGTACTTCTTAATATCTTAATCTCGTTCAAGTAAGGAAAGAAACGACTGTAACACCGGGGAAATCCATCTGGATTTATGATAGATTACATGACTTTGAATAACGGATGGAGTTTCGATAGGCTGAAAACATAGTTGTTCTTTTTGACAACTTTCCTGTACAACGATATAAGGAAGAATTGAAATGCCTAACTCACACATGACGGATTGTTTAATGACTTCAACATTGGAAGTTTCAAATGTTTTAGCTGGAATATTTCCGCTTTGACGTAAAAAACGATCTACCATTGTCCTATAGCCGCAACTTTGTTCTGTAAAAATGAACTGAGTTTCCTGTAATAACTGGAATGGATTTGTATGTGCAGCGGAATAAGGTGGTAAAATCCATCCAAATGTTTCATTACTAAAAGTACGCGTAATAAAATCATTATGTTCTATACTTTCTCCAATTATGAAGACAACGTCTGTTTCTCCTTCACGTAATTTTTGTAATGCTTGTTCATTTGTGTTTGTTTCAAGTACGATATTTACTTTCGGATTTTTCTGTTTGTAAGTACGTAATAATTGTGGTAATCGGTATACCGCTAATGATTCATTAGATGTAATACTTAATGTACCTTCTAAATAATCTGTATTTTGGGGGATTTCTTGCGCTTTTTCATATATTGAAAGTAATTCTAATGCATAAGGATGAAATTGATGACCTGCTTTTGTAAGTAGCACTTTTTTCCCTAACCGATCGAAAAGAGGAATATGTAAATCGTTCTCTAAAGCTTTCATATGTGCTGTAACAGTAGATTGCGCATAACCTAGCGCGTGCGCAGCTTTAGAAAAATTACCATACTTCACAATGGCGCAAAATGTTTTAACATGTCTCATTTCCATAAGCGATCCCTCTTTTATTATCATGATTTGTGAATGATTATATCATGTATTTTAATTTTCCAAATGATTAAATTCTGTATAAAATGAAATTGTAGAAATATTCATTCAGGTGATATTGGAGGAGAAAAGATGATCAAAAAGGGCTATCATGTAGCTGTTGTTGGGGCTACAGGTGCGGTAGGGCAAAAAATTATTGAACTGTTAGAGAATGAAATGAAGTTTAATATAGTTGAAGTTACATTGCTTTCGTCAAAACGATCCGCTGGTAAGAAAGTAAGATTCAAAGGACGAGAGATAATTATACAAGAGGCAAAAACAACTAGCTTTGAAGGTGTAGATATTGCCTTTTTTAGCGCTGGGGGAGAAGTATCTAGACAATTTGTAACTCATGCAGTTTCTAGTGGTGCGATTGTAATTGATAACACAAGTGAGTACCGAATGGCACAAGGTGTACCGCTCGTTGTTCCGGAAGTGAATGCGCACACTTTAAAACAGCATAAAGGTATCATTGCAGTTCCAAATTGTTCAGCATTACAGATGGTAACAGCACTTCAGCCGATTCGAAAATCATTTGGTTTAGAAAGAATTATCGTTTCAACATATCAAGCTGTATCGGGTTCTGGCATTCATGCGATTCATGAATTACAAGAGCAGGCTAAGTCTATACTTGCAGGTGAAGAAGTGAAGAGTGATATATTACCGGTGAAAAAAGATAAAAAACATTATCCAATAGCATTTAATGTACTGCCTCAAGTAGATATATTTACAGACAATGATTTTACTTTTGAAGAAGTCAAAATGATTCAAGAAACGAAGAAAATATTAGAAGATGAAAACTTGAAAATGGCAGCTACTTGTGTACGTGTTCCAGTTGTATCGGGGCATTCAGAATCGGTTTATATAGAACTGGAAAAAGAAGCAAGCGTTGCGGAAATCAAGGGAATACTAATGGATGCACCAGGTGTTATTTTGCAGGATAACCCTAGTGAACAGCTGTATCCAATGCCATTATATGCAGAAGGGAAAATAGATACATTTGTCGGAAGAATACGTAAAGATCCTGATACGCCAAACGGATTCCACCTCTGGATTGTTTCCGATAACCTATTAAAAGGTGCGGCTTGGAATTCAGTTCAAATCGCAGAGACTTTAGTGGAAAAGGGGATACTTTAATATAGTTTAAAAAACTGGGGAATCGTTAATGACTCCCCAGTTTGTATTTCATAATTGTTTTCTTTATTTCGGCCGACTTTAATTAAAATTAGTCGTTATTGAATTTTTATAAATATCTACTTTATGTGCAGTGAAGCGTAAGGTTTTGGATTCTGCATGAATTGTAAGATTAATAATAATCGATAACGGCATTTCGACCGTTTTCACAATATCTTCTATAGCAATATACTCATTTTTTGCTTCCTTATAATAAACAACAGAACGAATTACGGCCTCGTCACCTTCAATATCAATTTCACACATCATAGGGAATTTTTTACCATTATGTAAGAATAATTCGCCTAGTACGATTGAACCGTTTAATTCTTCTGTAAAATTAGTAGTTGCCGCTGGTTTTACCCATGTTTCGTCATGTTCTTCGTTTTCCTCTTCATCTATTGCCCATTCCCAAATGGGGTTTTGTTTTAGGTCCTCAATAGTTAATTTATCAATTGGTTTGCAACTACTCATACATAAATTCTCCTTTTATTTTGATAAATAAGTTTTTTGATTTCATGAATTAGATGATTGCTTATAAGTGGGTTTAACAAAGTATTTTGCTCATTTGATATCCAAACTACTTTATTTTGAAATAAAGCTATTACAGCAATATTAACAAAACTTTAATTGTCTAGTAAATAATTATTAGTGGAGATATTAAAATGGGATGGTGTTAAAGAAAGATAGTAAAAAACATCAAGGATGAATGAAATTCATTTGGTACGATATGGATATATCCAATGTGAGGGGGAGTTTGATGTATCAAGTAAAGGGGTATTTTTCATCATTAAAAGGAAGTTATTATGAGATTGGAAAGCAACAAGGGGAATTCGTGAAACAAAATCCGTATCTCATCCCGCAATTTATACACGAAGAAAATGTAATATCTAATAACCATTGGACAGAATCGAGAAATATACTAAACAAACATTGTCCAGGCATAAATGAAGAAATTGAGGGGTTTTGTGAAGTGTTAAAAATCCCTTCAAAAAATATGATGTATTACTATCAAACACTATTGAAAGCAGGTTGTAGTCATTGTGCAGTATTACCTAAAAAGACCGATTTAGAGCACACATATGTATTAAGGAATTATGATTTGTCACCAGTAATAGATGATATGCGTTTTTGTTCAACTCATGTTGAAGGTGCGTATGCACATAGTGGCTTTTCTACTCAATATTTTGGCCGAACGGAAGGGATAAACGAGCATGGATTAGCTGTTACATTTTCATCATGTGGTCAACCAGTAGGAAATATTGCAGGTTTAAGAAAGCCAATGGTGAGTGGTTTACAATGTTTTGCGGTAATTCGATTGTTGTTGGAGAAATGTAAAAATGTGCAGGAAGCTAAGTTACTAATAGAAGAAATCCCAATTGCTAGTAATATTAATTTAATAATAGCTGATCCTTTAAATGCAGCATATATTGAAATATTTGACGGTCATAAATCCACAATAACGATTGATGGTGAAAAACAAGCTTTTATTGTATCAACAAACCATGCAGTTAGTTCATCAATTCAGAAATTAAATAATAGGAAATTAGAACAATCAACAAAGAGATATCACCTTTTACATGAGCATTTAAATAGATGTGAACAAGTAAGCATAGAGTCTTTAAAAAAGTTAGTAGAAGAAGAATATCCTGCTGGACTTACTGTGCATAACTATGAAGAATGGTTTGGAACTTTACATTCTGTATTATTCGATTTACATGATCGTACAATGAAGATTTGTTTCGGATCACCACTTTTAAACGACTGGTATTCATTGAAAGTTGGAGGAAGTATGCCGTTTTCTGAGGTGAACGTGAACTTTAAAAATAAAACTTATACTGACTTTTGGAAGGAAGATAAGAATGAATTGATACCTAAAAGATAAATGGGATAAGATGGTGATGTAAAGAGTGCATTTATACTGGAGGGATTATCAATACTAAAAGTTATGTTACCATTTGTTCTTATCTTTTTTCTTGTCATTGCGATGTATATTGCTTATCAAAAGAGAAAAAAGTCTGGGATAAAAGGATTGAAAAGTGCGGTAACTTCTATTTGCTTCTTTTCACTTGCAATCTTAAATATGTTTGCATATTGGTTTCATTTTGGCGGTGCTTTTACTTGGTTATTTTCAATTGTATTATTGCTAGTTGGTGCATATTTTACTAAATATATTCCAATATCTAAAAAGGTACATTAAAGTTTATAAGAGTTAAATATAATGTTTACTTTGTTTTGAAAAGAGATTATTCTACTAAATTGTTGTGAAACGGTTTCATAGGATAATCTCTTTTGTTTAGTTTTGGAAAGAACGTACTGTGATTTTTAGTTGCTCAATAAATTCTCGAGTTGCAGCACACATATATTTATCTTTTCTATAAATTAGCCCTATTTCAATTATTGGAGTAGGGTTTTCTATTTTAATAGCTTGAATGTTTTTATTTTGTAAAAAGTCTATATATGGTTTGGGTAACACTGTAATTCCCATTCCTTTGGAAACCATTTGGATTAAAGATTCCATCGTACTAATTTCTAAAATTGGCCTTGGTTTAAAGTTTAACTTTTGACAATGAGATGTAATTAGTTCGGTTAAAAAGAAATTTTTAGGTAAAAGAATTAAAGGGTAGTTCTGTAATTCAGCAATAGATACATGATTACGTTCAGCTAATCGATGACCAGCGGGCACGACCAATGTAAGATTGCTTTTGTATAGAGGGATGGAGATAATCTCTTTATCTTGCACCGGGAGAAATGTAATTCCAATATCTAGTTCGTTTTGTAATAATTTTTCACGAATATCTCCTGTACGAAGCCCTAATACAGAAAGCTCTATATTAGGATATAAATTATTAAAATTTAAAATAGCTGTTGGTAGTAAATAATTTACGACGGTTAACAAAGCCCCTATTGTTAAGGAACCTTGCTGTAATCCGTTTAGGTCTTGAATAGCTGAACGAGCTTGTTCGACTTCATGAAAAATGGTTTTACTATGTGATAATAAAATCTTCCCTGCTTCAGTTAATGATATTTTTTTACCAATTCGATCGAAAAGTGGCATTCCTACTTCATGCTCTAATGCACGTATTTGTTGACTTAGTGAAGGCTGTGAAATATTTAATTTTTCAGCTGCTTTTGTGAAATGTAATTCTTTTGAAACAGCTAAAAAGTATTCAAGTTGTCGTAATTCGATTGGAATCACCTCAAGTATAATGATAGGTTATACCTATCATTATTATATAAATAATTGAATTGAACAATGATTTTAGAGGTTTTATAATCATCTTTATGTAACAGAGAGGGTTGTAAAAATTAATCGAGAGAAAATACATGTAACACCTTTAAAGGAGGAAATAGAATGGCTAATGAATATCAATTATTATCTTTAAATATAGGATTACCAAAAGAGGTTATATACGGCGGAAAAGTAATTCATACAGGCATAAATAAGAAACAAGTAAAGGAACCGGTATATTTATCCTTTGTAAAATTTAATGGAGATGGACAGGCGGACTTAGTTCATCATGGAGGAGTAGATAAAGCAGTTTGTGTTTATACTGGTGATCACTATCCATACTGGGAAAAAGAATTGAATCAAGATCTTGTATATGGGGCTTTCGGAGAAAATATAACAGTTAGTGGTATGCGCGAAGAGGATGTTTGTATTGGTGATACGTTTGAGCTCGGAGAGGCAATCGTACAGGTAACACAACCAAGGCAACCTTGTTTTAAATTAGCAAAAAAATATAATATTCCAAAGTTACCACTATATTTTCAAGAAACAGGATATACAGGATTTTATTTTCGTGTATTAAAAGAAGGATGGGTATCATCAGTCGATACATTAAAAAGTCTACAGTCTGATCCGAAAGGTGTTTCAATAGCGTTTGCTAATCGTATCATGCATAAGGAAAAACAAAATATTGAAGGGGTAAAAAGAATATTAGAAGTAAATGCACTTTCAAGTAGTTGGAGAAAGTCTTTTGAAAAGCGTATAAGTGGAGAAGAAATTAATACGAAGGAAAGACTTGAAGGGATAAAAGAATAAAAATATTTTATTATAAATAGTGTATTTCTATTAGTAAAAGCTAATTAGAAGGCGCTATTTTTATATAATAAACTAATTAATATCCAGAAATCTTAATATTGTTTTATTCGACTTATTTTCAAATAGTCAAAACATAAAATTAATTAGACTTTTTTTTTATGTTTTATGATAGTATATTGATTGGTAAGACCTCTATTTTTAAGAGTAGGTCATATAAGTATATCTAATTTAATGGAATTTAACATTTGGAGGTACAACATGGGGAATGTTGAAAAATTGGCAAGTATTCTAATAGAAGAACCGAAAAGAGAGCAGTTATTTCCTTTATTTGAAGAAGTGTTTGGAATTAAAACTCAAACATTGAATGATTTTTCGGATAAAGGATATTGGGATGATACATATAAAGCTTTATCGTTTTTACAAGAAGATAAAGTGATTGCAAATGTTGCGGCATTTTCACTCCCATTATTAATTAATGGTGAAAAAATAAATGCGGCGGGTATTCAATCAGTAATGACACACCCTAATTTCCGTAGACAAGGGTTAATGACACAATTAATGGATAAAATGATAGAAGAAATCGATAAGAAATGTGAATGTGCATTATTGTTTACGGAAAACCCTGAACTATATACAGCATTTGGATTTAAAGTTGTGCAGGAATATTTGATGACTATACCATATGATAAAAATATTAATAATAACGATTCACTACTTAAAAAGTTAGATTACTATAATATAGAGAATAGACAGTTAATACATGAAACTATTGATAGTAGCCAAAGACTTTCAAATAGTTTTTCAACTTTAAACTTCCATCCTTCATTTTATTTGAATATGTATGATTCGGAATGGAATGAGAAATTGTATTATTCAGAGAAACTAGATGCTCTAATCGTTTATGAAGTAGAAAATGAAAAGTTGAAATTATTTGGAGTATTTGCGCCAGTACTTCCGGTTTTAGATGAATTATGTGGAGAAATCAATGAAAGGTTTACGGAAATCGAATTTTATTTTTCTCCGGATCAATTAGGGGTTGAGGATGTACAGTTTACAGAAGTACAGTCTAGCAAGTATTTAATGGTTCGAAGTGATAAAGAGTTAGATTTTAAAGGTTATAAATTCCCAGTATTAGCGGAGTTTTAAATGTCTATATAAATGCTTTATTATGGAGGAGCTATGAATATATCGTATATACCAGAACATATTGAGCAACTCACTATAATGAATGTACCTGAATACTATAAAATTAATGATAATCATGCGTTTATTGTCCGTTCGAAAGCAGAAACTGATTTTTGGCTTAAAACACATTATGGTTTTGAAGTAATGAATGGTCATGTATTTTATAATGAGATGATGACAGACTTTCAAGCTGAAGTTCAGTTACGTATGAATCCAAATTCAAAATTCGATCAAGCAGGTCTTTTTGTTATGATTTCGGAGAACTGTTGGCTAAAAACATCTTTAGAATATATCCCTGAAGGGCCATCTCACTTAGGTGCTGTCGTAACGAATAATGGATATTCTGACTGGTCAACGCAAAATTATCCAACTGAAGCAGCTAAGCAACAACTTCGTTTTCGAATTATTCGAAAAAGCGGTGATTACACAATATATGTGAAAAAGGGCCATCAATGGGAACAAATAAGAATCGCTCATTTAATGGAGGATATAGGGAAGGAGCCTGTTAAAATAGGTTTTTACACGTGTAGTCCTTCTAAAAATAAGGGATTTGAGACTGAGTTTTTACATTTTACAATTGAAGAAATATAGATGAAAAACCGTATTCTTTTCATTAAGAATACGGTTTTTGTATTTATATAATATAAAGCACATTTATTGACTACAAAGTCATTAATACTTATCATTTAATAATGTTAAATATTAATTTACATAATATAATAGAAGTAATAAAGAAATTACAAAATATATAGCTTAAATAAGGAGGGATATGAATTATTCAGTGGTAATTTCATGGGAAAAGGAGATTATGTATGAAATCATTTCGTAAGTTATTACAGTATTTAAAACCATACATGTTCTTCGCTATTATTGGGCCGCTATTTATGGTACTTGAGGTTGCGATGGACTTAATTCAACCGACTATTATGCAACATATCATTGATGTTGGGATTGCAAATCGGGATTTAAATTATGTAATAAAAATGGGGCTTCTTATGATAGGAGCAGCAGCACTCGGTTTAGTTGGAGGGCTTGGGTGTATGATGTATTCTACAAAAGCAGCTGTTAATTTCGCTACAGACATACGAAAAGATGTGTTTGCGAAAATAGAAACATTTTCTAGTAATAATCGGGACTCATTTGGAACAGGTAAATTATTAACGATCGTGACAAATGATATCACTTCCATTCAATCGGCAATGACGATGACATTACGTGTTCTCGTTCGTGGTCCACTGTTATTTATCGGAAGTATAATTATTGTTTTTGTAACAGCGCGAGAGTTATTTCCAATATTACTTGTAGTTGTTCCGATTTTATTACTTGCGATTATTTTAATTGCAAGTAAAGCAAGTGGTACATTTAAAAAGGTGCAAGAGGCATTAGACAAAGTGAATACAAAGCTACAAGAAAATTTATCTGGTGTGCGTGTTATAAAAGCGTATGTAAGACAAAAATACGAAATCGCTCAATTTGGAAATGTAAATACAAATTTAACGAAGATAAATATTCGAGCTGTGCAACTTATTTCTTTAATGATGCCAATCATTATGCTAGTTGTAAGTGGCGGGATTGTCGCAACATTATGGATTGGTGGAGAAAAAGTATTCGATGGAACGCTTCAAGTAGGAGCGATTTTGGCATTTATTAATTACTTGAATATCATTTTAATGTCACTTATGTCGATTAGCATGGTATTTATTCAAATCGCGCGAGCTTTTCCATCTGCGGATCGTGTACAGCAAGTGTTAAATACCGAGGTTGATATTATAAGCGAAGCGTATGCGATCGAACCTGAGAAAATTGAAGGAAATATCGAATTTAAAAATGTTAGTTATAGCTATACGAAAAATAATGAATACGTTTTAAAAGATATTTCGTTTAGCATACAAAAAGGTGAAAAAGTAGGGATTATTGGATCAACTGGAAGTGGTAAATCTACCTTAGCGAAACTGTTACCACGTCTATATGATGTGGATCATGGTGAAATATGTATAGATGGAATAGATGTTAAAAAATATGATTTGCAAAAACTCCGTGCTTCAATAGGGTTTGTACCTCAGAAGGCGTTGTTGTTCTCAGGCAGTATAGAAGAAAATTTACGTTATGGTAAAGAAGATGCAACACATGACGAGCTGGAAGTAGCAGCTGCATCAGCTTGTGCGACTGAGTTTATCAATAAGCTGGAAGAATCTTATCAATATAATTTAACACAAGGCGCGACAAATCTATCAGGTGGACAAAAACAACGTGTATCAATTGCAAGGGCACTTGTGAGAAAGCCACCGATTCTCATATTAGATGATTCTACATCAGCAGTTGATGCAAAATCAGAGGCTAATATTCAAATAGCTTTAAAAACAAAATATACAGGCACAACAACTTTATTAATTGCGTCTAAAATTTCTTCCATAATGGATGCGGATAAAATACTTGTATTAGATAATGGTGAATTAGTTGGCAATGGTACACATGAACAATTGTTAGAACAAAGTGAGGTTTATCAGGAAATTTATCTTTCCCAAGGTGGTAATTTAGATAAAGAAGGTGGGGAAGAACATGCGTAATTTTCAAGGGCAATTTGCTAATAAAGGTGGACGAAACACCCCAAAGATGGGAAAAGCTAAAAATGCTCAAGGAACTGTAATGCGGGTATGGAACTATATGGGCTATCAAAAAGCTGCTCTTATGTTTGTTATATTTCTAGTCGTTGTTACTACATTACTTGGATTATTAGGTCCCTATTTTATGGGAGTCATTATAGATCAATATATTGTACCGAAAGATTTAAGTGGTACAGCAAGAATGTGTATGTTACTTATCGCGATTTATGGTGTAACTGTACTTTTAACATGGTTACAAACGTTTGTCATGATTAACGTTGCATTAAAAACAATTCAAAAAATACGACAAGATATTTTTGAGAAAATCCAAACGCTTTCTTTACGGTTCTTTGATGTGCGTTCTCAAGGTGATTTAATGAGCCGTGTGACAAATGATATAGATAATTTGAATCAAGCTTTGACACAAAGCGTTGTACAAATTATTTCATCAGCATTAACTTTTATAGGTGTAACGATTGCAATGTTCGCCTTAAATTGGATTTTAGCAATTGTAACTTTAATTACAGTACCTATTATGTTTTACGTTACAAAAAAACTAGTTGCATATAGTGGTAAAAACTTTGCGAAGCGTCAAAAAGATTTAGGTGAATTAAATGGATTTATTGAGGAAGCAATTACAGGTGCGGATGTTACAACGTTGTACGGAAAAGAAAAAGAAACTGTACAAAATTTCAATAAAATTAATGAACAGCTAAGAGTTTCAGCTACGAAGGCTGATACATTTTCAGCTTTTATTTTTCCAAGTATGAACTTTATTAATAATTTAGGTATGGGCCTTGTCATTGGGACTGGATCAGTTATGGTCTTAAACGGAATGACAACAGTAGGAGTTATTGCGGCTTTTATTAATTATTCTCGTCAATTCTCAAGACCGCTAAGTCAATTTGCGACTTTAATGAATACAATTCAAGCGGCAGTTGCTGGTGGAGAACGTGTTTTTGAAATTATGGATGAGGTACCAGAAATTCAAAATAAAAAAGACGCATTCGTTGTACAAAATTTACAAGGGCATGTTGCACTTGAGAATGTTTCATTTGGCTACGCAGAAAATAAAACGATTTTAAAAGAAGTGAGTCTTAAAGCGCAGCCAGGAGAGACAATTGCTTTAGTTGGTCCGACTGGATCAGGGAAAACAACAATCATTAATTTGTTAACTCGCTTTTACGATATACAGCAAGGACAAATTCATATTGATGGAAAAGATATAAAAGATTATGATATTAATTCTTTACGAAGTAAAATAGGAGTAGTTTTACAGGATACGTATTTATTTGCTGGTTCGATTATGGATAATATCCGTTATGGACGCTTAGATGCTACTGATGAAGAAGTTATCACTGCAGCTAAGGCAGCATCTGCACATTCTTTTATTAAGCATTTGCCAAATCAATATGAAACAGAAATTGCTTCAGAAGGATCGAATTTAAGTCAAGGGCAAAAACAACTTCTAGCGATTGCACGAGCAATTTTAGCAGATGCAGATATATTAATTCTCGATGAAGCGACATCAAATATTGATACAAGAACAGAATTACAAATACAAGCAGGACTAAATAATTTAATGAGAGGTCGCACAAGTTTTGTGATCGCTCATCGACTTAAAACAATTGAAAAAGCAGATCAAATTCTTGTTATAAAAGATGGAAATATTTTAGAAAGAGGGAATCATGAATCTCTCATGGAAGATAGAGGGTTTTATTTTGATTTGTATACGAGTCAGTTTAAAATATAGTAAAAGCATTGATATGTTGCGGTTTCTCTTGAGAGGAGAAACCGCATTTTTTATATTTACAAATATTACTATCCAAATGGTCTTTCACTACATATTTTAACAGCATCCACCTGCATTCCAGGCAAAACATGTGAATAGCGATTTAATGTTATGAACATATCTTTATAACTGAAGTGTTCACTTACAGTCTTTGGATGTATACCTTGTTTCAAAAGTAGCGTGGCATGTGTATAATAACGTAAATCATAAAATCGAACTTTAAAAATCGGAGTTTAAATAAAAAGAGCGCTGTTAAAAGCGCTCTGAGACAAACCATACATTTAGAGAGGAATCAAGATAATATATGGATATTGTGTGAGAATGTTGTAGGTTTTAATTAAAAATAAAGCACACATATAAGTGTGCTTTTATGAACGCTTTAGATTTGTATGACTATATAGTCATACAATAAAATATGCTTGTTTAATATAAATGTGTGTCAAATCTATAAAAAGATATTGTGTATAAGGAACAATAAATGTTAATTAGCTAAGTCTTTTGTTTTTATCCTGCTATTTGCCGGACAGTAAGACCCCCACCTTAAAATTCAGCGGAAGCAAAGAAGTTAGGTGAGGGCTGATTAAAGTTTCACTTTATTAACGAATTTGCACAACTGTTAACGCTGCAGAACGAATATCTACTGTACCTATTACTTCAACGGGGACAATTTGAATTAAATCACCAGGGTTTAAGTTAATTAGAATGACCCCACTTGATACATCGACTTCACCAGTTCCAATAATATTAGAACGGACTGCGGATCCGGATCCTGCAATAATATTAGTCGATGAATTTAATGTCAAGAAAAAGCGAGCTGCTTCCGGGGCTAATGGAACGTTATCAAGGCTAATCGTTAATGTATAGCTAATTTGATAAATACCAGCTACCTGAATTTTAATACCAGTTCCAGTACTAATTGTATCATTAATTACAGGGACAGTAATGTTAGGATTTGGGCCTGTACTAGGTAATAGTAGTGGTGTAAATAATGTTGCAAATTGAGGTGAAGTAGCATTGAAGGCAAAACCTAGGGCAGGTAGTGAACTAGGTGCTTGTGCTTCACAATTAAAATTAGCGAATTTACAAATGGATGAGCGCATATTTTCACTCCTTTCTTGTATTTAGATTTCGTGAGTATTAACTTCACATTTTGGACAAGCATAATACAATATATGAAAATTTATAGTAGATAGTGCACAAGCATTACTATTACGGATAAAGCTATGAATAATAATAAATACTATATGGAAAAAGCAGTTAGCTAATTTAACTAACTGCTTAGTCGGTTCTCCAAGAGCAAATAGGCGAAAAATTATTGCGCTATATAAAAGATCGCTATAGATAAGTGCTCTTTTTGAGAGTGAGTATAAAATTCTATCATTCTATCTAGTATGTGCACTGTATTATGTAGTTGCTACTAAAATTGATGTGAATTTTTAAAATTAGAGGTTTCTTTCAATGAAACCTCTAAAAAGAAAACTAAATTTACGTTATAGTAAATTCAATTGCGATAGGAGTGCCTCCATCTAGGACTGCTCCTCCTACAATAGTAGCAGCTGTAGTAGTTACACCAGTAATAGTATCACCTGTTTGAATAACACCATTAATATAAAGTGTTAAAAAGGCATAAGAAGCAGGGAATGTTGTTACAGCACCAGTGTCATCAGTGAAGTCTGTGTTAGCAAAAGTTAAATCTGCACCAGCAGCAGTTCCTGTTGCGGCTGTACTTACAAATCGTCTTCCAGCTATAAAAGGTTTAACGATAGGCATTTATGTTCACCCCTTTTTGAAAATTAACTCGGACAAGTGTTTTGAAAGTTTTGTCCTGTATCGTATAATATGCTGTGCTTCTACTAAGAGATACGGCTTGTATACTAGTAAATAAGTATAATTATTATGCGTTTTATAAGTTAGGTTCTTATAAGTAATTAAGTGGTTAAGGTTGGATTTTGTATATGGTATGTTTATGTAAAAAAAAGAGAGCGCTTTTAGAAAGAGCTCTTAATCAAATTATTATCTTAGTGTTGGAGGGAGACTGGCGGCCTCAGTGACAGATGGTAAAAATAATTTCCGTGGTATTGTAATAAATTCAAGCGCAATTTGCTTTGGATAAAAAAGTATTTGAGTTAAATCTAGAGCATGTATTAATAGTATCATGAAGCTTGTAAGAATGATAAAACTACCCCAAAAGAAACTTTTTGAAGTGTTGCGAAAATCTTTTATTAAAGAAAAGAATGAAAAAAATGCGGTAACAATGAGAATGAAAAATTTATACTTATCAGCCATTGTAATCCTCCTAAAGCACAGTAATTTATATTATACCGTATTTTTCAATATTATTATAAAAAGATTTTAAAGTGAATAATAAAAAAATAAAGCCATAACTTAAAACATTAGTTTAGGTTCTATTGTTTGAATTCTTTGTTTTAGAAGGTATATAATCTGAATTTGAAAATTTTCCAAATGAATTACCATTTTTTATTTCTGATCCAACATCAAGTGCTTAATGAAATGGTATGAAAGATTATAGGCTAGTGATACGAGATTAAATAAGAGGAATTTGCGTGCTGCAAGAGTTCTAGCTCAGATTTCTACTAGAGAAAAGTATTTAGTTGGAGTTGGTATGTTAATAAAAAACGGATAGATGTCGAAACTAAATATTCATGACATTAAGGACAAAGATCAGGAAATATAATTTGGTATTCTGGGAATAACCGGAGATCCGTAGTTAAGGTTGCATAGTATTTGTATTTTTTTTCTAATTTTTCAATTGTTGTTAAGTGATGAGAACCTAATCCACGTCGTACACTATGTTGAGAAAGAGTCGGCCCAATTTGTAATTTTCGTTTTTTCATTGGATCGTTCCATGGACTGTAAAAAAATTTAAAAATAAAAGCAGGTTCCATGTAAATGCTATAAGGATAATGCGAACCATGTCTCCCGACTCTATAGTTCCCGTGCGAATTATTGTGAATTAATCTACCGTTAAGATATAGTTGATTTGGATTAGGTTGAATTATTATGCCGTGATAACGTTGTTTAACAAGCGGAGAACTATATCTTGGATTAGTGTAGCCATAAGTCGGTTCATCAATCATCATAATCATTCTTATTGAAAACATATTGCCGCCCATAGTGCTAAGTGATTTAAAAAATTGTTCTTTATTATAACAGCACAGGAATTCTGTCGTATTCAATACCATTTTCCATCCTGGAATTTCTCTTTCAATTTCCATAACTTCTTGATCAACTAAATAAGCATCAAATTCGAGTGATTTTGAGTTTCGTATTTCCCAATTAGGAGCGAATGTTTTACAGATTTCAACTGAACGATCAGTGGATCCACGATTAATAAGAATGCCATGATCAAATAGCTTTGTATGGTGCATTAACCACCATGGAAGTAAATATTCTTCATTGTAAAAATGAGAAATTAAAGTAGTCTTAATCAAAATCACCTCCGTATTTAACCTGCTTCTTATTTAATATGATATGGAAGGAAACCTATTGTTAGAAGGTTTCCTCTTAAAAGTTTTAAACCACATAGGGTATGTGGATGGATTAGTATATAAAGTAGTCTGATTGATAAAGAGTGGTATTAAAAAGTACAAAATCTAAAATGAGCATCGAATTAGTGTATAACGATTGAAACGGCACTGAAAACTAATAAAACAGCCATAATCATGTTGAATAATTGGTTATGTTTTACTAATAATTTTTGGAATATTGAACCAAATAAACTCCAACTAAATGTACTCAGTAAACCGACTATACCTAGAAATAATGAGAAAAGCAGAAAACTTGAATATGAATTGTAGTAGGGGAGTATAAAAGTAGAGACTACTGTGAGTCCGAATAATATTCCTTTTGGATTAACAAATTGAATGAAAATACCCACTGTAAATAAGTTTTTATTATTTTTTTCATTGTGATCTGCACCGCCTTTACTAGTAATTATTTTAAAGGCTAAATATAGCATATACGCGACACCTAAAATTTTTAAAGGAAATTCAATTAAAGGGATAATATTAATTAATACAATATTTAAAAAACTACATAAAGAAGTGAGGATGAAAAAACCAAAAGCTACTCCGAAGCAAAAGTTTATGCTTCTCTTTAATCCATGTTGATTTGCGTATGTCATAGCTAAGAAATTGTTGGGACCAGGTGTGAAGCTACTTATAAATACAAATAACAAAAAAGAAAATATAGGCATTTCAAAACCCCCTATTTTTTGTGTGTTATAATGACCAAAAAGAACAATATAACGTGTGCTTTTTATTATACATAACGGTCGTTATATTGTATACAGTGTAGGAGTGTTTTTTATGGAAGAAATTCAACTTATTCTGGCAAAAAATTTAAAATCAATACGTGAAAAAGAAAAATTAAGTTTAGAAAAGGTCTCTCAATTAACAGGTGTAAGTAAAACAATGATTGGACAGATAGAAAGAGGAGATTCAAGCCCGACACTAACAACAATATGGAAAATTGCTAATGGTTTGAAAGTATCATTTACCTCTTTAATTAATAATCCACAGCCTGATACGAAAGTAGTTTTACGAAATGATGTTCAAGTATTGTCTGAAGACAATGGGAGATATAAGGTGTATCCCTCATTTCCTTTCCAAGATGATAGGAATTTTGAAATCTATATGGTTGAAATTGATACAGAAGGGAAATTAAGTTCAGAAGCGCATAAAGAAGGAACAGAAGAGTTTATAACGGTATTTGAAGGGAAATTGACAATTGACATAAATGATTGTCAATATACGTTAAATAATGGAGACTCAATTCGCTTTAAGGCGGATAGACCGCATACTTATACTAATTCAGGAAGAACATTAACTCGGTTAAGTATGACTATTTATTATCCAGCTTTATAAGCTGGCAATAATATAAAGAGTAAAAGTAAATATGTATTGTTAAAACCATCTATAAGAGATGGTTTTATTTTTTGAATATAAAAAAAGACACTCAATTGAGTGTCAATATAGTATTGCTCTCGCGTATAGGATTGGAGATGTTCCTCAAATACATATTGAGATGGTCTGTAAAGAAGAAACAATCTTCATCTTTAATGTAACATCGACATGGGTGAAGTGTAAATTGATAATATATATACGGAAAATTTAGTATAGATGTTTTCTACTATGGATATAGTAAAATTTATTTTTATTACTTAATCACTATCGTAATATTTATCAATTGAGTATTTAGATTGTTATTATAAAAAGAATGAATCATTTTTTTAATCAATTCGTATAATTGTAAGAGAGGCACCTGTTGATCCGCCTCCAACTAAATTCACGACGGATAATATACCAAATAATTGTAGTGAGATTGTATTACCAGCATTTAAATTAGTAATTAAGTTATTACTATAATTTGAAGTGGATAAAGTGGGAGAAAAAATAGAGCCAGGAATTGGCGTAGAAGCGTTTAATAGTAGTCTAGTTCCAGCAAGTAGAGCGGTTGTCGTATTAACTTGATAGGTTAAATGATATCTTCCAGTTACAGGAATTGTAAATACGTCATTTGAAGCGTTAACTGTAAAATTACCGAGACTTTGGTTATTTGCAAGTGGAATGTTTGTTCCTCCTAATACGACTGAAACAGAACCACCTGATGTATTATTAGCGAACATAGAGTTTGTTGTAACGATTGAACCAGTACTCCCGGTAGGTCCAGTACTCCCGGTAGGTCCAGTACT